>JAPPFJ010000008.1 GCA_028877215.1 Gemmatimonadota bacterium
GACCAACGCCGACCGGCGCTTTTGCAGCCGCGCGAAGACCGCTGGGAATTTTAAGGCAGCTTTCTTATGTCGGGAGGAATCCGTTTGGCACAGGAAGGGGCGTCTTCCGCCCCGGAATCGCAACTGGTTGCCCAGCGACTTCAGAAGCTGGACTCGATTCGGGAGATGGGCGTGGAGCCGTTTCCCTATCGGTACGAAGTGACCCATCGTTCCGGGGAAATCAGGGAGACGTTTCAGACGCTCGAGGCAGAAGGGCGGGAAGTGTCAGTGGCAGGGCGACTCATGGCCAGAAGGGACCACGGCAAGTCCGCCTTTGCAGACCTTCTGGACGAAACGGGCCGGATTCAGATCTACGTCAGACGGGATGCGGTGGGTGAAAAGGCATTCGATCTTTGGAAATTGCTGGACATTGGAGATTTCGTCGGGATCGGCGGCCAGGTATTCCGGACCCGTACGGGCGAGATGACGGTGAAGGCGAACGCCCTGGAAATGCTTTCCAAGGCCGTCCGGCCGCTGCCGGTACCCAAGGAAGAGGTTAAAGACGGACAGCGGGTTGTTCACGATGCCTTTGCCGACCCCGAACTGCGATACCGGCGCCGATACCTTGACCTGACGCTGAATCCCGAAATTAAGGACGTATTTCGCAAGCGGACGGCGACCTTTACCGCCATTCGCGATTTTTTTGACGCTCGCGGGTTCCTGGAGGCCGACACGCCGGTGTTGCAGCCGCTCTATGGCGGCGCCTCCGCCCGTCCCTTTATGACTCATCACAACGCGCTCGATATGAAGCTCTATCTGCGGATCTCGAATGAGCTTTATTTGAAGCGGCTTATTGTGGGCGGTTTCGAAAGGGTTTACGAATTCAGCCGGGATTTTCGAAACGAAGGAATCGACCGCACGCACAATCCCGAATTCACCATGCTGGAGGCCTATCAGGCATACGCCGACTATACCGACATGATGGAGCTGACCGAGTCGCTGTTCGCTTCGGTCGCCGAAGCGGTTACGGGGGCCAGCACGGTTGTCTATCAAGGGACGGAGATTGATCTTGGCCCGCCATGGCGGCGGATGACCCTCCTGGACGCCATCAGGGCGTACGGCGGCTTCGACGTCGCCGGCGCTTCCGTGGAGGAATTGAAAGAAATCTGCGGGGAACTGGATCTCGAGGTGGATAACGGTGCGGGGCGCGGGCATCTGATGGATGAGATATTCGAGGCGGTCGTTCAGCCCAACTTGATACAACCCACGTTCATAACGGACTATCCGGTGGAGATGTCGCCGCTGGCCAAGCGGCACAGGGAAAACCCGGAACTCACGGAACGGTTCGAGCCGTTCATCTGCGGATGGGAAGCGGCCAACGCATTTTCCGAACTCAACGATCCGATAGACCAGCGGAAACGCTTCGAACACCAGGCCTCCCTGAGGGAGAGCGGGGATGAAGAAGCGCAGGTCCTCGACGCGGATTTCCTGCGGGCATTGGAATATGGCATGCCGCCTACGGGCGGGATGGGTTTCGGCGTGGACAGGCTTGTGATGCTCTTGACCGACGCACGTTCGATCCGGGACGTTATTCTCTTTCCGCATATGCGGCCCGAGGAGGGCCGTCCGGAGACGCCAGGCGATGCGTAGCCTGCTGGAGGCTGCGGATCTGGTCAAGCAGTACCGCGTCGGCCGTTCCGAAATACAGGTACTCAAGGGCGTCGCCCTTTCCGTTGCACATGGCGAGGTGGTCGCGGTTGTCGGCCCTTCCGGTGTCGGGAAGAGTACCTTGTTGCACATATTGGGCGGGCTGGATCGCCCAACCCGCGGAACGGTTCGCGTCGACGGCAACGATGTCTTCGCGCTTTCGGATACGGAGCGGGCGCGGTTCCGAAACGAATCTGTGGGTTTTGTCTTTCAGTTTCACCATTTGTTGAACGACTTTACCGCGGAAGAAAACGTGATGCTGCCCCTGATGATTCAGGGGCGCCCGGTCACCGAAGCGCAGGCGGCGGCCGTGGAACTGTTGGATGCCGTTGGGCTATCCGGGCGCCGCGCTCATCTGCCTTCGGAACTGTCAGGCGGAGAATCCCAGCGCGTGGCCGTGGCCCGGGCGCTCGTGGGGCGGCCGAAGCTGGTTCTGGCTGACGAGCCTTCCGGCAACCTGGACGCGGAACACAGCAGGGAATTGCACGATCTGATCTGGAGGCTTGCGGGCAGTCTGAAACAGACCTTTGTCATTGCCACGCACGACCAGACGCTGGCCGCAAGAGCGGATCGGATTATCAGGATGGAAGACGGAAGAATCGTTCGCGACGACTGATGCCCGGCCTCGCGGGCAGTTGAGAGGTGGCCTACGGGCCAGGCATGAGGGTCCAGAGGAGACGAATCCCATGAATAGCAGGTTTTCGGATCGGGTGAAGCGGGTGATGCGGCTCGTCCGCGAAGAGGCGGCCCGGCTGGGTAACAACCACATCAGCAGCGAGCACCTCTTGCTCGGCATTATCCGGGAGGGAAAGGGTTCGGCCGTAAACGTGATGTTGAATCTGGGATTGAACCTGGACAAGATCAAGCAGTCGATCGATGACTACGTCGCGTATTCGGGCGGGTCAATGACGATGGGGGACGTGCCCTTCACGCCGCGAGCAAAACAGATTCTCGAAATAGCGGCCGCCGAAGCCAAAGAGATGAAGAGCCAATCGGTCCGGACCTGTCATCTGCTTGTGGCGCTGGTGAAGGACAAGGAGACAATTGCCGCGCAGATTCTCGTGGGGTTTGGCGTCGACTACAAGACCGTGAAGGAGGAGGTGATTGCTGTTTTGCAAGGGAAACCGACGGGTAAAAAGGAAAAGAAGAAGAGCAAGACGCCCTATCTGGATCACTTCGGACGCGACCTGACCGAACTGGCGCGCGAGGGCAAGCTGGATCCGGTCATTGGACGAGAGCGGGAGATCGAACGTGTGTCCCAGGTGCTCAGCCGGCGGAAGAAGAACAACCCGGTACTGATCGGCGAACCCGGGGTGGGGAAAACGGCGATCGTCGAAGGACTTGCCCAGCGCATCGTGGAGCGGCGGGTGCCGCAGTTGCTGGCGGACAAGCGCATGGTCACGCTGGACATGGGCGGCATGGTAGCTGGTACGAAATACCGCGGACAGTTCGAGGAGCGCATCAAGGCGGTCATGAACGAACTCCAGCAAAGCCAGGACGTCATCATCTTCATCGACGAGCTGCACACGATCGTAGGCGCCGGAAGCGCCGAGGGAACGCTTGACGCCTCCAATATGTTCAAACCCGCTTTTTCGAGAGGCGAACTTCAGTGCATCGGTGCGACGACCCTCGACGAATACCGCAAATACATCGAAAAGGACGGCGCGCTGGAACGGCGTTTTCAGACCATACTGGTCGATTCGCCGTCGGTCGATGACGCAATCGATATCCTGAAGGGGTTGAAGGAGAAATTCGAAGCCCACCATCTGGTCACCTATACGGAGGACGCCGTTGTGAGCGCCGTCCGCATGGCCGACCGGTATATCAGTGATCGTCACCTCCCGGACAAGGCAATAGACGTGATCGACGAAACGGGTTCCCGCGTTCGCCTGGGCCGGTTGAATCCGCCTGAGGAAATCAAGACGCTCGAACTCGAAATTGAGGACATAACGCGGCAGAAGAATGCGGCCGCAAACAGCCAGCAGTTCGAAGAGGCGGCAAAACTCAGAGACCAGGAGCGGAAGCTCAAGGAACAGGTTGACGAAATGCGCCAGGAGTGGGAGCAGAAGGTCCGTGACGAGGTGGTGGAGGTGACCGAGCAGGATATCGCGGAAGTGATTTCCAGTATGACGGGTATTCCCGCGTTCCGGCTGGCGCAGGAGGAATCAGAGAAACTGCTTCGCATGGGCGAGAAGGTGAAGAGCCGCGTGGTCGGTCAGGATGAGGCGGTTGATATCGTCTGCCGCTCCATTCGCCGAACGCGGGCGGGATTGAAAGACCCGAATCGTCCCATCGGCACGTTTCTGTTTCTGGGACCTACCGGTGTGGGTAAGACCTATCTGGCGCAGGCGCTGGCCAGGTACCTGTTCGATGACGAGGATGCGCTCATCACGGTGGATATGTCCGAGTACATGGAGAAGTTCGCGGTTTCCCGGCTTATCGGCGCGCCGCCCGGATACGTGGGCTACGACGAGGGCGGCCAGCTGACCGAGAAGGTGCGTAGAAAGCCCTACTCGGTGGTTCTGCTCGACGAGATTGAGAAAGCCCATCCAGACGTGTTCAACCTGCTTCTGCAGGTTCTGGATGAGGGGCGTCTGACCGACAGCTTCGGCCGGAAGGTCAATTTCAGGAATACCATATTGATCATGACGTCGAATCTGGGCACGCGTGACCTGGCCAAGGCCGGAGGGCTCGGCTTCAAGCGGTCCGACAAAAAGAGCATTCGCGAAAAAATGGTGGAGCGGGTCGAGGAGGAACTGAAGAAGACGTTCAATCCGGAGTTTTTGAACAGGCTCGACGAAACGGTGGTCTTCAATCCCCTCGAACGGAAAGAGATTATCCAGATCGTGGATCTCGAAATCGCCGAGATATTCGATCGCCTCAAGGAGCGGGATATCGGAATCAGTCTCACGCCGGGCGCAAAGGCGCTTCTGGCGGAAAAGGGGTACGACCCCACCTACGGCGCACGTCAGCTGAAGCGTACCATACAGAAGCTGGTGGAAGATCCAATGGCGGAAGAGATACTTCAGGGCAGATACACCGCCGGGAGTGAAGTGCGCGTCAGCAAGAAGGGCGAAGGACTCCAGTTTGTGGATGCCAACGCGGTTACCGCCGCCGAAAAGGAAGTGGTGGACCGTGTTTCGGAGGAGTAGAGACGGCTGGTTTTACTGCCATCATAATCAATTGGGTCCGGACGTACTGCCGGGCCCAATTTTGCAGTACAGGCCTGGAAGGCGGTGTTCTGCCCGTGGAAAACGCCGCCATTGGTCCGCGACGGGACACTAACAGGAACTTTTGTTGTGACGGAGCGTTTGTTCGATTGTGGCAATTGAATTCAGCCATGGATTTTTCGTTTTTCTCGTAGCCCTACGTATTCTCGTATTCTCACCGTTTCGTTTATTCGCGTCATTCGCAGTTTCGCCTTTCGTATTCTCGTTTTTTCGTAGTCTCGTATTCTCGTGGTTTTGTCTTCTCGTATTCTCGTAGTCTCGCTTTTCAAACTGGTGTTGCGGAGGCGAAGGGCTTTGTTGCGCATTCTCATCGGATGTCTTCTGGTGCTGCTTGACTTCACGTGTCCCCGGACGGCGGAGGCGCAGGAGGGGCCGGTCATTGCCGAGATCAGAGTCTCGGGAAACCGGATTACCGAAGCGTCGCTGATCAGGTTCTCCTCGGGACTGGCGGAAGGACAACGCCTCATCCTGCCGGACGATCCGCCGCGCGTGATCCGCAATCTCCATCGGCTGAACATCTTCTCGGATATCCAGGTCTTCGTCGACCCCGACGTGGACGAAGGCGTGGCCGTTTTGATTGTCGTGAAAGAGCATCCCAAGCTGGACGACGTTCTTTTTGAGGGCAACAAGGGTATCAAGTCAAAAAAACTGAAGAAGACACTGGCTTTCATCGAGAAACAGTGGCTGTCGCCGCACGAAATCAGGCGTGCGGAAAACAAGATCGTGGAGTTGTACAAGGAAGAGGGATACCTCCTTGCCGGCGTGGAAGGGACGCAGGGGGACCCGAATGAAGAAGGTCAGGTCCTGCTCACGTTCAAAGTGAACGAGGGGCGGAAGGTGAAACTCCGCCGGATTCAGTTTTTCGGCAATCAGTCGTTCGAAGCCAAGAAGCTGCGAAAGGCGATGAAGCAGACCAAGCAGGTCGGGGGAATACTGCGCCGCAATCAGTTCGCCGAAGATACCTATCAGGAAGACAAGCAGGCGCTGCTGGCGTTTTATCAGGCGAATGGATATCGTAATGCGGAGATACTGCGCGACAGCCTGTATTACGATGATGCAAAAGCGAATCTGTTTATCGATCTGTACCTGGATGAAGGGCCCCTGTACAAGTTCGGCAAGATTACCTGGGAGGGAAACGAGCGTGTCAGGGACGCGGGGATCGACAGGATGATCGTCGCCAAGGCGGGAGAGGTGTACAGCGCCGAGCTCAAGAACAAGTCCCAGGAGGAAATCCAGAATCTTTACAGCGATATCGGCTATATTACGGCTTCGGTCGCGGTCCAGGAGAGGTTGGCCGAGTCACCGCACACGATCAACGTCCACTTCGACATCGTGGAGAACAAGCCGTGGAAGATTCGGCAGATTACCATTTCGGGCAATACCAAGACGAAGGATAGGGTGATCCGAAGGGAGCTCTGGATACGTCCGGGTCAGACCTTTCGAAGGTCCGGCATCGAACGCAGCATGAGGAATATTCAACAGTTGAACTATTTCAGCAACGTGGTGCCCGAAATGAAACCCGTGGAGGAGTCGTCCGAACTCGACGTCATCTTTGCGGTTGAGGAGAAATCCACCGGCACGGCGTCCGTGGGCGCGGGCTACAGCCAGTACGACGGTCTGCTTGGGACCATCGCGCTGCAGGTCCCGAACTTTATGGGCAACGGACAGCAACTGGAGTTTCAGTTGGAGTTTGGAGACAGGCGCCAATCCTTCAGGGCCGGATTTACGGAGCCCTGGTTCTTGAACACGCCGACAAGCCTGCAGGGTCTGATCTTCAGAACCACCCGGCGGTATTACAGTGGCTTCGACGAACGAAGGCAGGGCGCCCTGGCCAGCGTGGGGCGCCGTCTGGTCTGGCCCGATTTCTCCAGGGCCTCAATCGGGTACCGGATCGAGCAGGTTGAATTCCGGAACTTCGCTGAGGATTTCGACGAGGCGGCGGAAACTTCCTTTCGCGACAACGTGACCAGCAGCATTAATCTGAATTTCACGCGGAACAGCCGGGATCTGCCGATCTTTCCGACCAGCGGCTCCGTGTTTTCCTACTCGCCGACAATTGCCGGCGGGCCCCTGGGCGGCAATACGGATTTCCTCAAACACGATATCATAACCAGTTTCTATTTTCCCGTTGCGTGGCGCGTTGCGCTGAATCTGAAGACGACCCTCGGCCTCGTAAAGCCGTACAACAATTCCCAGGTACCGTTTAACGAGCGGTACGTTCCCGGTGGCGTGAACATATTCGAGGGAACGATGGTGCGCGGCTACCCCGAGCAATCGCTGGGTCCGCGAATAAACGGCGTTCCGGACGGAGGGAATTCGCAACTGCTCTTCAACCTGGAATTCACGCTACCTATCGTGAAGCAGCAGTTTTACGCGCTTGCCTTTGCGGACGCCGGCAACGCCTGGGACAGTGTTTCTGAAGCGAGTCTTTTCGATTTGAGGCGGTCGGTTGGCATCGGATTCCGCATGATAGCTCCGGTTGTCGGCATTATGGGCTTTGACTTCGCCTGGGGCTTCGACAGGCGGCGCGTCGACGGCCAGAAGCCGCAGATGGTAACCCATTTTCAGTTCGGTCCGCAGTTCTTTTAACCCCAATTCAAAAAGACTACAGTCAAATTGGCCATAAAAAGCCTGAATGCGGGAAAAAAAAGGCGGGGAGACGGTAGCCGGTAGAGGGGTAGAGAATCACGCCCCAGCCCACCACCTGGTGAGACGTAAGCCGGGAGAGGTTAGAGATGTCCTGCCTCGTGAGGATTCTTTTCGTGCCGAAGGCAGCGAGGAATTAAATATCGGGCGAGGATATCATCTACCGTCTACCCTCTCACCCCTACCCGCCTTTCTTCTACCGTCTCCCGTCTACCCGGTTTTCTCCCCGTCTCCCGTCTCGCGTCTCACCCGGTGGTGGGGCGGCCGGGGGGAGAGGTCCCGTTCACGTCCAGTGACTTGGTTTATCCTGGTAATCAGCCTTCTAATCGCCTTTATTAACTAGCACTTATTCGAATTAACGTCCACGAAAATTCACGAATCATAGTTAAACGTTGGAGGGGGATTCAAAATGGACTTGAGACATCGCTTGCTGATTTCCGTATGCGGCCTGATGGCTTGTCTGGTCGTGGCGTCCACGGCGCGGGCACAGGCGAAAGTCGCTTTTTTTGATCCGAACGAGATTCGTACGAAGTACAAGCCATTCCAGGAGGCCGAAAGAGAATACAACCAGTACGAAGGGGAACTGCAGAAAGAACTTAAGAAACTTGAGAGCGAATTGAGAAAGAAGCAGACCACCTTCGAGCGGCAGAAGGTGATGTACATGGAGAATCGGAGGCGGGAAGAGGAGCAGGCGTTGAAGCGGCAGGAGGAGGAATTACAGCGATTTCTTGCCCAGATTACCGATCCCGAGCGGGGTAAACTTGCACTCAAACAGCAGGAATTGCTTACGCCGCTGCTGAAACGCGTCAACGAGGTGATCACGCGGGTGGCCAAGGACGAGGGTTACGACTTTGTGCTCAATGCGGCTTCCGTGGTGTATTTCAACGAAGAATACAACCTGACGGAGAAGGTGTTGGAGGAATTGAACAAAGACCTTGAGGTCGGAGACCAACAGAGGGTCCGCCAGGGCCCGATACGCTAGCGGTTCGGTGACGGGAGGAGAGTCGGCTGTGCTGGACGTCGAAGCCATTCAAAAGATTCTGCCGCATCGTTATCCGTTCCTTCTGGTGGACCGGATCGTGGAGCTGGAACCGGAACGCAGGGTGGTCGGGCTCAAGAACGTCTCTGTCAACGAGCCCTTCTTCACCGGCCACTTCCCGGGGCGGCCCGTGATGCCGGGTGTATTGATCGTGGAAGCGCTCGCGCAGACCGCGGGTATCCTGATGGGAGAAGCGTCCGGCCTGATACCGATGTTCATGGGCATCGATAAGGCCCGGTTCAGGTCTCCCGTAACGCCGGGCGATCAGTTGCGACTCGAGGTGGAGGTGTTGAGGAGACGGCGTAATATTTGCCGCGTTGCAGGCAGGGCATTCGTGGGCGACAACCTCGTCGCGGAAGCGGAGATGATGGCCGCGCTTGTCCCGGCGGACGGCGCGACCTGAGAAAACCGGGGCGAAGTACCATTCCAGATTGTGAACCGGCGGCTCCTATCAGCCCGGATGGGCTTTTCAACGGGCTGATAGGGGCCGCCGGTTCTGTTTATTGTGACAGAATCTGACTGAGGAACAGCCTGGTCCGGTCATTTTGAGGATTCTCGAAAAACCCGTCAGGGTCGTTCTCTTCGACAATTCGACCTTCGTCCATGAAGATAACGCGGTTGGCGACAGTTTTCGCAAATCCCATTTCGTGCGTGACCACCAGCATCGTCATTCCGCTTTGTGCGAGCTCGATCATCACGTCAAGCACTTCCTTGATCATCTCCGGGTCCAGTGCTGAAGTCGGTTCGTCAAACAGCATGATCTTCGGATTCATGCACAAACTTCGAGCGATTGCAACGCGCTGCTGTTGACCGCCCGAAAGCTGACCGGGGTATTTCGACGCCTGCTCCGGAATTCGTACCCGCTTCAAATACCTCATCGCGGTTTCTTCAGCTTCCCGCTTAGGCAGCTTCCTCGCCCAGATTGGCGCCAATGTGCAGTTTTCCAGGACCGTGAGATGAGGAAACAGGTTAAACTGCTGAAACACCATGCCAACTTCCCGGCGTATGTCCGCGATGTTCTTCAAATTGTCGGTCAGCGATATGCCATCAACCGTGATGTGCCCGCGTTGATGTTCCTCGAGATGGTTGATACAGCGGATCAGCGTTGATTTGCCGGAACCTGAGGGACCGCAGATTACGATTCTTTCTCCGCGCCGGACGGTGAGATTGATGTCTTTCAGGACGTGAAACTTGCCAAACCACTTGTGCATGTCCGTAATCTCGATCGCAATCCGGTCATTGCGTTCGCCGGCAGCCGTGTCTGTTGCGTCATCAGTCATTTGAGAAGCCTCTAACCTTGATTCGTAAGTTCTCGTGGACGTAAATTCGAATATGTGCTAGTTAATAAAGGCGATTAGAAGGCAGATTACCAGGATACACCAAGTGACTGGACGTGTTTGTGACCTCTCCTCTCATCCCCTCGGAAGCAGGTAGACGGGAGACGGTAGACGGGAGAGATATCCTGCCTTGTGGAGTCTCTTCTCCTGCCGGAGGCAAGTAAGGAATAAAGTATCGGGCAAGGGTTTCATCTACCGTCTTCCCTCTACCCTCTACCCGCATTCAGGCTCATTGTGGCCAATTTGCCTGGTGTGTTTTTCGAATTGAGGCTAATCGTCCTTGTGGCCGGTATCCAGCTTTCGTTCAAGGTAGAGCGAGTATCGCGACATGGCAAAACATGAGATGAAGAAACCCATCGCAACGAATATGTACAGTTCGGTCGATAATCCCTGCCATTTTGAGTCGGCAAGCGCTGCGCGGCCGATTCCGAGAGGATCCAGAAGCCCCACGACGATGACCAGGGTTGTATCTTTATACAATCCAATAAAGGTATTCACGATACCAGGTATGGAAATTTTCAGCGCCTGCGGCAGAATGATCAACCGAATGCTCCTGGCGTAGTTCAGACCCAGTGCATCCGCTGCCTCGAACTGTCCCTGCGGAATCGCTGCCAGACCGCCTCGAACGACTTCGGCGAGATATGCAGCCGAAAACATGATCACGATAATGATGACGCGAAGTAACAGATCAAAGTACGTACCTGGCGGCATGAAATAGTTCAAAAGCGTTGAGGCGACGAACAGCAACGTGATCAGCGGTACGCCACGTATAAATTCGATGTACCAGATGCTGAGCGTCCTGACAACCGGCATTGACGAATAACGTCCCAGCGCCAGGGCAATTCCAAGTGGCAGCGAAACGGCAATTCCGGTCACCCCGATCAGTACCGTCAGAAGGAAACCGCCGAATTTGGATGACTCGACGTGTTCCAGTCCAAACCACCCGCCCCACAGCATACAGAACGCGAAGACCGGATAGATCAATGTAAACCGGAGCCAATATTTCCGCCCTTTGACGCGGTCATACAACAGTGGAATCAGGGCGACGAAGAGCAACACAAACGTCAGATTGACCCGCCAGCGCAAATGTGCCGGATAGAAACCGTACATGAACTGATCGAATCGTATCCGCACGACCGACCAACAGGCGCCCCCTGCGATTTCCCGGCATTCTCTTCGGTGTCCGACTTCTGCAAATACCGCGTCGAAGAACATCCAGTTGGCAACGGGCGGGATGATTTGGTACAGCAGGTAGACCGACAACACGGTCAGTACGGTATCGGTCGGGCTCGAAAACAGATTCCCGCGAATCCAACCCACGACACCAACCTGGGACCTCGGTGGCGGCAGTTCTCGATGCACATCCTGCTCAGTTGAACTCGTGGCCATCAGTTCATCGCTCCACCAGTGAGATTCTCTTGTTGTACCAGTTCATAAGCGCGGATATCGACAGTGAGATGGAAAGATAGATGGCCAGAACAATGGACATGCATTCCAATGCGCGGCCGGTCTGGTTGAGCGAAATGCCCCCAATCGTTGCCACGATATCCATATACCCCACGGCGATGGCAAGAGATGAATTCTTCGTTAAATTGAGATACTGGCTGATCAGGGGTGGGACGATGATCCGAAGCGCTTGCGGCAATATGATCAGCCGCATGGTGAAATTCGGTTTAATGCCCAATGCGTAAGCGGCTTCGGTCTGGCCGTGACTGACGGCCAGAATGCCCGCTCTGACAATTTCAGCGATGAAAGCCCCCGTATAAACCCCGAGCGCAAGTGTCAATGCGAGAAACTCCGGACTCAGGACCAACCCGCCTTGAAAGTTGAACTTTTTAAACGCGGGAAGTTCGAATTCAACCGGGAACCCGAGAAGCCAGAACGCCAGCAGCGGAAGCGCAATGATCATCGTGACGTTCGTCCAGTACACCGGATACTGTTGTCCGGTCAGTTCCTGTTTGCGTTTCGCGAACCGGTAAAAGTAACAGGCGCCGCCAATCGCAACAATCATCGCCGCGATGACACCCCAGAATGCAGGTTCGAATATTGGTTTCGGCGAATAGACACCGCGATTGGTCAGAAAGAACACGTCGACAGCCGACAAGGCCTGCCTGGGGTGAGGCAGGTTGTGAACAACCACCCCATGACACAACAATATCCACAGCAGAACGGGAACATTGCGGCTGAATTCAACGAATACATAAGAAATCCTGTTGACCAGGAAGTTTGAGGACAGGCGTGCGACACCCGCGGCAAATCCAATCGTGGTCGCGAGTATGATTCCAAAAAACGCGACCAGAGCCGTATTGATCACGCCGACAATGGTCGCTCGAAGATGCGTGCTGCGCGAATCGTATTCGATCAGATGTTGATTGATGTCGTAGTTGGATGGCGTGAAAAGAAATGTGTAATCGACGTCTCTGCCAATCCGTTCCAGATTGTTGAGCGCATTGCGAACGAAAAAGCCGAGCAGCGACAGTACGACGATGATCGCAACGATCTGAATGATCAGTTGCCGGGACTTCTTTTCGCGCCAGAGGTTTCCCAGCATAGCTCACACTGAAATGCTGTCGATGGGTTGTTTCTGCGTAGAGCGCGAACTGTGATGGCGCGTGCAGATTGCGCGCGCCATCTCCATTAGTTAATTTATCGGTATGGAGGAGCGTATAACAGGCCGCCATCGGTCCACAGCGCATTGACGCCTCTCTCAAGTCCGATGTCGGTGTTCACGCCGAGGTATCGTTCGAATACCTGGCCGTAGTTGCCAACCGAAGAAATGACGTTGACAACCCAGTCCGCACTCAACCCGAGCATTGCCCCGTACTCGCCTTCAGAGCCGAGCATTCTGCTGATTTCAGCGTCTTTGCTCACCTGACCGGCCATTTCTGCGACATTGTCTGAGGTGATCCCCTTTTCTTCGGCGATGATCAGAACGTTCAGTACCCAGCGAACCACGTCGCCCCATTCATCGTCGCCATGTCGAACGAGTGGCCCGAGGGGTTCTTTGGAGATGATTTCCGGGAGAACGACGTGGTCATCCGGATTGTCCAGTGCTGCGCGAGTTGCGGCAAGCCCCGAACGGTCCGTCGTATAGACGTCGCAACGTCCACCCAGGTAATTCTGACGGGCTTCTTCATTCGATTCAATTGGAACAGGCTCGTATTTCATCTCGTTTCGGCGGAAATAGTCGGCAAGATTCAGTTCCGTCGTCGTACCGGTCTGAATACACACGGAAGCGCCGTCGAGTTCGGTTGCGCTGGACACGCCCAACGACGCGGGAACCATAAACCCCTGTCCGTCGTAGAAGCTCACGCCCAGAAAAGTCAGCTTCAGATCAACGTCCCGACTGTACGTCCACGTCGTGTTTCTGGAAAGTATGTCGATTTCACCGGCCTTGAGCGCCTCAAAGCGGGTCTTTCCGGTCAAGGTCGTGTATTTGACTTTTGATGCGTCGCCAAACACCGCTGCTGCAACACCTTCACATAGTGCGACGTCAAATCCTCTCCAGTTACCCTGATCGTCGGTAAAGGCAAAGCCCGCCAACCCTGTATTGATGCCGCATTGTAGGTGTCCTCGTGCCCGTACGTCGTCAAGCGTGCCTGCATGACTGAGCCCGGTTGTTGCAAATCCGGCCAGAGCAAGGATAAGCGAACGAATTCCGATACGTTTCATCGACAATCTCCTGTTTGGAGGTTAGTTGCTATAGACCCGCAGACCACTGAAGTGCAGCGGGTGTGTTCCGAATATTATACGAAGGCCGATCATCTTTCCCAAGAGGTTGTTTCAGCAACCGTGCCGCCGCTCATGAAACTCGACGGAAGAGAGAGACGAAATGAAACGCGAGCATATTTTCGCCCACTACGAACAGGACGCGACGCGGTACTGGAAGCTGAGGGAGGGCGGGTACGCCAGTCCGATGAGCGTGTTCCAGGGTGACGAGATCACATTTCACATCTCGAATTCCAGATCCTACTATGACGTGTTCGTGTACCACGAAGGCGCCGGACGGCGTCTCGTCAAGGAGATCACCAACCTGCGAGGCGCGCTTCCGCCGATTCCCGAGTTCGGATACCGCGACGGATTCGACTGGCCCGCGACGGTGGGATTCCGGGTGCCTGCCGACTGGAAGAGCGGTGTCTATATCGCCAGTTTTCCCACCGCCCAGGGCGTCCGGGAGATCCTGTTCGTTGTTCGTCCGCGGGTTCCCGCCGCGCCGGTCCTTCTCACGATAGAGACCAATACCTATGCCGCGTACAACCCCGTGGGCGGAAAGAGCCTTTTTCACTACCTGTCGACCGATCGGACCCACAGCGACCTGGTGACGTTCGAGCGGCCGTTGCAGCCGGACATTATGGGCGGATTCTACGCCTGGGACCAGTTCATCACCTCGTGGCTGGACGCGGAGGGCTATCCGGTGGACTACTGTGTCAACACGGACCACGACCGGGAACCGGAGCTTCTCGACAGCTACGCCGCGCATCTGAGGATCGGCCATGGAGAGTATACCAGCCGCGCAGAGTGCGAACAGCTTCAGCGCTTCGTGGCCCGCGGCGGGAACCTGATCGTACTGGCGGGAAACTCCTTCTCGCACCTCGTGGAGACACGGGACAACGGACGCCAGCTCTATTGCGCCAAGACCCGGTACAAGAAGCATCCGCTGGGCACCCCGGAGGACCCGCACACCTCCCTGCTGCGCGGTATCGACAACCTTCGCCAGCGTACCATAGGGGTTTCATATACGGCCGCCGTCCACGCGAAGACCAGAACGCCCGGCGTGTTCATTGCGCCTACAACCGAAGAATACGGGTTCTTCCGCGTGAGCCGGCCGGATCACTGGGCGTTCGAGGGAACCGGGTTGGAGGAAGGGGACGAGTTCGGGCGCGAGGACTCGATCGTGGGCGTGGAATGCGACGGCGGCGACGTCGCATTCAGAGACGGCAAGCCGTATTTCACGGGCAGCGACGGGATCAGCACGCACTACCGGATCATCGCGATCGGGGACGCCGAAGACCACGGATTCAACGCGGACCTAGGCATACACTACGACCGGTTCTACGCTACCATTGCCGTGAACGAGACGGAGTTCAAGGGGACGGTCTTTACCGCGGCAACCATGGAATGGTCGCACGGACTGTACAGGAATGACGGCCCGGTGGCGCAAATCACCCGCAACGTCATGGACCGTCTGGGGGGATAAATGAGATCGGCAAGGCGGGGTAGACTAAGGAACTCTGTTTGCTAAGGGACTGGTTGTTAGGAATAATGCCTGTGAACTGTCTTCGGTAACCCGTGTTCCCTGCGAGGATTCATACATTCTTCCTTCTCGCAGAGCTGACCGGTTCGGCCCGGCTTGTAAGTTCCATCTCGACACCTGTGGAACACACACGCGTCCTTATCGTCGTAACTGCAATCAATACAGATGACCCGAAGCAAATATCGACAGCACCACCACTTGAATAGAGTGTTCATCTGATACCTCCTTTGGTTTGTCCAGTACATTAAGTCAGTTGATAAAGGTTGTCAATGACTATCCCGGATCTCCCTCCACATTCGTCCTCACCACAACCGTTTCCCGCTATAGACTACGTGGAGCACCCGAAAGTCCGGCTTTTTTTGATTGACCGGGCACCCTGAGCCGCTCCCTGAGCACAGACAATGCGAGCATGCTCAGCGTCCCCGTTTGGGCGAGTTACTCTTTGTCTGGTCGCCCTGGTCTCTTCTTTTTCTATCCGTCTGGAAGTCGTCTGCGGACAGTTGTGCGTCGCGTTTTTCGACGACCTCCTCTTTCTCTTTGTCGCCGTCCAAAATCGGCTCTTCGTCGTCCTCCTCGGGTTGCACGACTTCCTGGATCATTTCGAGTGCGACTTTGTATTGCATAACCTGCCTCCACAAAGAAGAAATGAAACTCGTCTATTGTCAACTATAATTATGTCTTCTGATCGTTCTCGTTTTTGCGGCGATAGAGGAAGAGGATTTCGGCCAGAAGCGAAATGTCTCTGCCGACGGTCCTGCCATCAAGCCCGAGCATCAGAGTACGAAGTTTGGGTACGCCACGCTTTCCTGTCGGCTGCACATCCGTCCTTACTTCACTGGCCGTGTCGTTGTGTCAGAACTCAGTTGCTCATCATCGATGTCTTCGGCCTGAAGCCCATGTCGCCACCACACGACGGGTACTTCCACGACTTCATCTCTGAACGCTACGAACGCGCCGCCACCATCGCCACCTCAAACCTCGACTTCTCCGAGATGGGCGAGGCCTATCCCGATCAACTCCTGGGCCGCCACCCTCGACCGCCTTAGGCACGGCGCCTATCGCATCATCCTTGACGGCAATAGCTATCGCTGCCCAAAACCCTTACGACAGGCGCCAGAAAAACACCTTGGAAAGGAGGTAGAAAAACACTAGCTGCATACCCCGACCGAAACCTAAAAGTCGCCCGTTCAGAGTGGCTCCACTGTGCCGATCATGGGTGGCGCCATTGCACCGATCATTGACATAACATCAAGCCCAGGACTCGTTTGCGTCCTGGGCGTTATTGGAGCAGTAATTCCAACGGCCCACAGATCAGTTGGTCAATAAGTGATTTAAAGATTCTCGCGCCAACTGTACACTGTGTGCGTCGAAGCCACGCGCCATTGGGCGACCCATGTTAATCACGCCTTCCAGAAAAGCGGTCGTTTCAGGGTGTGGAAAATAACGTAATGCCCGCATAGCGTGGTTCTTGTACCGTTTGCCCCTAGTGGCGCTCATCAACAGCTTTCGCACTTGCGCTTGCTTTGCTGGATCATTTCTAAGAAACCCATTCTCGTCTTCCATCATGTATCGGAGAGTCACAATAGCGTAACTCTTATCATTCTTTAATGCTTCAATGACCGGCTCAAACGCTGGCTCTCCAATATTCGCTAATCCCCGTGTAGCGATCCCTCCGAAATAATCGATTTGAAATGGAATAAATCGCGGGTCGTTTTGCCAGGAAATCAACTCGTACAATTGGGCGTTAATTTCCCCGCAATCACCCTCAGCAATTTCAGGAATGATGACAGGTTCGCCAGCTTGCACTGCTTTTATCTTCTTGTCGTACCTGTGGGCCATTTTTAACAAGATTTGTTTATACGGCTCCGGCCAGGGCTTTCTCTCTAAACGATACATCTCTAGCACCAGCACATACATGTTGTGTAGAGACATATTCTGGCTTATTCTCTGCCAACGTTCCAAACGGTCCGGATTACGCCAGGCCCGCATATTAACTTCCTCTTCAGCCCAACCGGGAGAAGTGAAACTTAATAAGAGCGCGATATAAAGCAACTTCATTGTAAATCTCGTTATAAATGATAACGCCAATCCGCCACGTGTTCCGCAGTATATGGGGTTCCATACCCATAGTTGGCCGCCGATTTGTTTAGGCGCCCTGGTCTCTTCTTTTTCCATCCCTCAGAAAGTCGTCTACGGAAAATTGTGCATCGCGTTTCTTGACGACCGCCTCCTTCTCTTTGTCGCTATCCACAGTCGTCTGTTCGTCGTCGTCCTTACGTTGCACGACTTCCTGGATCATTTCGAGTGCGACTTTGTATTGCATAACCTGCCTCCAAAATAGAGAAACAAAACTCGCCATTTGTCAACCAAAACGATACCTCCCTGACGTTCACGTTTTCGCGGCATTTGCACACAGGAAATCCAACCACGAGCGAGATGCCGTTGACGCAGGGCGTACCATCAGGTCCGAGCATCAGGGCACGAAGATTGGGTGATCCACACTTACCTGCCTGCGGCTCATCATCGATGACTTCGGCCTCTAACCCATGACGCCACCATAAGATGAGGACTTCCACGACCTCATTTCTGAACGCTATGAACGCGCCGCAACCATCGTCTCCCAAACCTCGACTTTTCCGAATGGGCGACAGCCTTCCCCAATCGACTCATGGGCGCCGCAACTCTCGACCGACTGCGACACGCTGCCTACCGCATCATCCTCGACATCGATAGGTATCGCTGCCCAAAACCCCCACCACAATCACAAGAAAAATATCTTGGAGAGGATGCTGCAAAAACACTGACTACATGCGCCGTCAGAAACCCCCAAATAGACACTTCCAGGTGGCTCCATTATTCCGATCATGGGTGGCCTGATTAGGGCGATCCGTGACATTTAAGTAAAGCGACCACCTTCTCCCAAAAGTGGTCGCCTTAAAAATAAACTGGATAAGCCCTGCTCTAGTTCGGCCCATAAATCGTGACCTGTCGTGCAGTTTTGTCGCCGTTCCTCAGTTCGCTCAGCACTACGGGCATGGTAATCTGCACAGGTTTCCACACGGTGAGATCGACTTCGGGAAGCTCTATTGCCGCGATTTTAGATAGTGTCCCGTTTAGACTTGTCACACGTGGCTTGGGATTTTCTTTCTGGAGTTCGATTATGTGCCCGACCTTGTTAACCCATAAATCTTCGAGATAGGGTTTGTCGTAACCCCTGGGGAAGTTTACCGTGGGATATTTTTCGTTACCTTCGAGGTTAAAGACGGAAATAAATCGACCACCGGCAAAGTCAGCCCAGTTGTCGATAATTGCTTCATCTTTACCGTCGTCGTCTACATCACCAACAGTAAATGCTTCCCAGTAACCTTGATGGCGTTTTCCGCCTTCGGCCGAATAGTCTCTACTCATAAAGATCCCGGTATCTTCTACAAGTAGAGCCTCTCCTTGCAGATGCCCGATTTTTATTTCTTTTTGATGCAAACACCCCTCGCCAGGAATTTCAATTTGCTCGATGAATACAATTTCAAGTTGACCATCCCCATTAATATCGCCAAATGCAGAATTATACAGTGAGGTTGGTCTTACAAAGATGTGTTTCTGGTACTCACTTTTCCCGTTACTTAAGAACAATGCAATGAAGAATTGAAATCCTTGATTTTCTACACCACCAGAGCCTGCCGCAACAAAATCAAGGAAACCGTCTTTATTTATATCCTTTGCATCGTAATCTTCTATATAGGAAAAGGTATCGTTGTTTTCCCAGACCTTTAAGAGTTGGTTGTTGATGATCCTTAATACGATAATACCGCCGGTGATTCTACGGTTAAACTGATAGTCCCAAAAACCGATCAGTTGTTCTGTGCCATCTTCTTTAGTTTCCAAGAATGCTCTTCGGACACCCTTGAGTTCCGGTGAAGAGAAATTCCGCACCTGGGCTTCTGCCACAGTTATAAATAAACACCAGGTTAGGAAAGGCATGAGAAATCGCATGGACAGCTCCTTCCTAAATGAGTTCAATCGGCGGGTAATGATGTATATCTGTAGATTTGAACGTGAACCGTATTACCTTTAATATACGTGTATCCATTTGGTATCCCAAGGTTTAAGCTGTCTCGCCAAATTTTCTGAAGTTGCTTTTGGTCGTTCAAGATACCCGTTGCCCCACCGAGATCCTTAATGGGACCTAAGTCATAAGCACAGCCATACTGGTGGAGTGAGTTCCACTTCCCACCTACCCTGTGATTGTGGCCGGGTTTCCGAGTCGAGCTGTGAATGCGTAAGGATGATTTATTCTTATTTGCAGAGGTCACCCAGTTTGAATATATCCGTTGAAGTTCATTAAAATTAGTTAAGAAGTCGGTTTGAATTGCAACTTCTGAACCTCTAAGATACCGACCTCCGCGGGTTGGGATTCTGGTACCCATGTCGTGGTATTCTTGCCTTGTTCTGGAAATTACGTCTTGGGTGATTGTTTGAGTTTGTTCTAATTCCGGGTCTGCTTTGACGATGATCTTATAGCTTAATGGGACGCCTCTGGTTGATGGAACAACGTCGGGATGAAAATGGATCGTACGAATGGTACCATTACCCACAAAGTTGAGTAATCCGCTGTGGCTAGTTAATGCCTCGGAAGACCATTCAACTTCAAATAATCCACCCGTGACACTGGCGCGGTGGTTCGTATCTTTAGAAATAAAGTCTCCCGTAAGTAATTCACTGGGGAGCGTTAGCGTAAGCTCCGGGTCAGGTAGGGAGGCCCAGCTATTCTCGCGTATGATTAACCAGCTTTTCCCGTCATTCCAGACAATCGTTGAACCGAATTTATACACGTGGGCCGGAATGCGTGGCTCATTGTCATCGTCCACAGGAATTTCGACATCCTCAACTAAGATTTCGTCCAACTCGACTGGATTGCCATAGGTGCCGGTCCCGTCCCTGAACGGATGTGCTTCTTCTTCCTCATTTACATAGTAATGTTCCGTGGCGGCCCAGACCGGAGTGATGAGCAAAAGCAAAATAAGAATCGACCAACGCATAGCCTTATTCTCCTTACGGTGGGGTTGGAAGGAATTTCTTTGAGAATGCAAAATACAACGTGGCTTTCTTTAAATCGCCCTTGTCGTGATGGATTTTTCCAATTTCCCAGGCGCACCACATCACCTGGGCGCGAACTCGCAAGTCTTCGACGTCTCCGAATTCCTTGAATCCCCTTGTAAATTGTTCAACTGCTTTGGCTACATCATCGGTTTCGACATACAGTTCGCCCAGTTGCTTTAACACACGGGCCATCTGTAATGTGTCCTGTGAGACCTTTAATGTCTCATCATATTTCTCGATGGCCTTTTGATCATTTCCTTTAATCTGATAGGATATTGCCTCTTTCTCCAATTCATCTGCCGTTAATGCTTTTTTGTCAGCTGAGGTCGGTCCGAAGGCTTCTACAAATAATATGTAGTCGCCGATTTCAACCTTGCCGTTTCCATTTAGGTCATATCGCTTATCAAATGACGCGTCTCCCTGCACAGAACCAAACCTACCGGCGAACAGAATGAAGTCAGTGAAATCTACCTTGCCGTCCTGGTTAAAATCCCCTGGTGAGTCAGCCCAGGAGAAATCTGGGACGCAGACTAACAGAAGTACAGCCACGAACCACTTCATCTCAACCCCCTTTGTGTGGCAATTTTTGTTATACGGTGCCTATGGAGAATGGAGCACTTGAATCTGATGCGTGAGCATTCAGTTGACTTTGACACGCTCCGATTGAGGGCCACTGTACCCGTCCGACAATTACTCCTTTGGGGCATCAGGCAAGTCCTTTCTGAAATATCGCTTGCGATATTCCACCGGTGAAATGCCATGAATCCGGACAAACGCTTCGCAAAGGCGTTTGGACGAACGGAACCCACATTCGGCGGCGATTTCCTTCATGTACATTGTTGTTTCGGCAATTAACCGTTCTGCCCGAGCGATCCTGATCTCTCTCAGTTTTTCCCGAAATGTCATTCCGAAATATTCTCTGAACAGCCTGCAACCGTATGACGGCGTGAACCGGAATTCACGCCTGACGTCATCGAAACAGAGGTCCGGATTGCTGTAATTCGTCTTCAGAAACGACTCCATCCACTTCTTCCGGAAATTCCGTGAGTTCCCGGAATCGTCTGGTGTCTCCGGGTGTTCCTCTTTCTGCCTGGCACGGTCCAATTTTCCCAAAAGGTCAAGTTCGAGCGGCTCTTCTGTCAGATCGAGGGGCGAGGCTGAAGTGACGACGAACAGCCTGGCCTCGATTCTCTCCTTACTCAATGTCCCAGGTCGTGTTTTACCATGCACGATCTGTAACTGCACGTCGGCAGTTGCAATGTCAAGGTTTCGGTTCTTTGAATTCCGGAGCCCATTTAATGTAGTTTTCGCGTAGAAAATCTCAAACGGACCTTCACCCAGGAGTTCCTCAAGCCTCGATTTGACTGCAGGGTCGCCCTCCAGAATGAGGACCTTCTGCGGTACTACATCAGGCGCAATCAAAACGTGACTTCCAGGACGATTCCTCCCGTACATGGCGACGATTGCGCGGATTTTTCAGGAGACCCGGTGATCCATAATCGATATCCGATATGGAGAAATAATCACGTGTAGACTCCACCCCTTATGGCTGCTATTCAGATTATGATCATAATATTATCGAATAATCTGCCCACGCAATTCAAAAAGAATCCTTATACTTGTTATTTGTTCCGCGAATTTGCACTTTTCGATTGATTTAATTCAACACGAACCGAAATGTCGTGAAATCGTGATGAACCGCGCGGCGGATCACGTGATTCCAGTTGAACGCGCGGCTCGTCCTAAAGGCTTATGGAACGACGTATATCTCATGTCAGTAATCGGGTATATGGAGCCATTTGAGGATCGCCATAATGGCGCCACGTGAAGATCGGCGTCATGGCGCCACTGCACCGATCATTGACAAGACGCAATCGAAACGTGACTTCCAGGGCGATTCCTCGGGTAATTGCCGACGATTGCGCGGTTGTTTCAGGACACCTGGTGATCCATAATTGACATCAAATTCCATTATTCGCTCTATATCCATCCACGATCCCTGACTGCCGATCAATTAGCGAACATTATAATATCGAATAATCTTTACGCGCAATTCAAAAAGATTCCCTGTATTTGTCATATGCGCCGCAAATGTACACTTTTCGTTTGATCTGATTCAGCATAAGTTGTAATGTGACGCATTGTGCGACAGTCTCTTGCATCTCTCGAAACGGGGGCATTATCCGGATGTTCGGCCTGTATCCGATATAGAATCGAGTGAATCCGACGCTATGAATGGAATATAAGTTATTCTTCTGTTATTGAGATTCTCCGTGTGTTCAGGACGCCGAGGCACCTCCCATGACGCTCGATCCACGGCTCATCGATTCTCTCGACAAATCATCCAAATCGTCAGTCCCACGCATTCGGACTGGCGCCTCGGTAGGATTCCACACAGCGCCCCACGGCAAGCCGGGTTATCGTGCGGGATCGTGGCATTCATGGCTTGACATTGTCAGAGCCGGGCTATATGATCCGTCATATGAAAAAGGGCGGGGCGACGTTCGACGTTGTTGTGGCGGGCCTTGGCGCGATGGGCAGTGCGGCGGTATACCATCTGGCGAAAAGTGGCATGCGGGTCGCAGGCTTTGACCGGTTCCACCCGCCGCACGCCCGCGGATCCTCACACGGACACGCGCGGGTGATCCGCGAGGCCTACGCCGCCGGGCCCGCATACGTGGACTTGATCCGACGCGCATACGCGCTGTGGGAAGCCCTGGAAGATGAAAGCGACGAGGAACTGTTCCGGACGTACGGCCACCTCTCCATGCGTCCGCCAGGCGGGGCCGAGCGCCTCGGCGTTCTCGAAAGCGCGCGTGCGTTCGATATCCCCGTCGAGCGGGTCTCGGCGGAAGACGTGCGGCGGCGTTATCCCATGTTTCGGGTCGATGACGGCTGGGAGGGAATCTTCGAGCCGCGGGCGGGCGCCGTGTTTCCCGAGGCGTGCATCGATGCGCACCTGAGGCTGGCACAATCCGCCGGGGCAAAGCTGAACTTCGACTGTCCGGTTCTGGACTGGACCGCGGATGGAAGCGCGGTGTGGGTGAAGGCGCAATCGGGCGAAATATTGGCGGGCACGCTCGTCGTTTGCGCGGGCGCCTGGGTCTCCCGGCTGGCGGCGGACCTGGCGCTTCCGGTGGAAATCGAGCGGATGACGCTGTTTTTCTTCCGGCCGCTGCGGAACCCGGGAATGTTCACGTCCGGCCGCTGTCCGAACAATACCTGGGTGAACGAGGACGGGGTTTCGTTCTACTGCCAGCCGGACTTCGGGCGGGGTTTCAAGGCGGCGTTGCATTGCGGGCGCGCCGGGGTCAACCCGGACACCCTGGAGCGGAATACGTCACCGGACGACGAGGCCCGGATTCGTCCGCTCGTGGAGCGGTTCATTCCCGATGCGGCGGGGCCCGTCGTCGAGAGCCACGTGTGCATGTATACCAATCTTCCGGACACCAGGTGGATTGTGGATTACCACCCCGGACATGAGCAGGTGATTATCGCATCGCCCTGCTCGGGGCACGGGTTTAAATTTTCGTCCGCGATCGGAGAGATCGTGGCGAAAATGTGTATGGGCGAAACCGAAGCGGCGGATCCCGGGATGTTCGGCATCGCGCCGCTGCTGGCCGGAGGATCACGGACGTGACGATCCAGGACCACGTATCGTGGGCGGATTTCAACGACGACACGCTCCGGTTTTCACGGGCGATCGGCGCGGATATGATCTGCCTGGACATTCGCGCGATGCACCGGCTGGATCCCTCGTTGGATTTGCGCGACGGCCGGGACAGCCGCCCGTTCTTCGAAGCCGCCAGGGAGAAGGTGGAAGCCCATGGACTGACGTTGTTCAGCGTCTTTATGGCAGGATGGGACGAACTGGCTTTCGGCCTTCCCGATCGCGACGAAAAGCTCGAGGCGTGGTGCCGCATGTTGCGCTGTCTGGGCGAGGCGGGCATACCCGCGCTGGGCTACAACTTCAAACCGATGGGTAACTTCCGCACGGCCTCCACGCCGCCGGGCCGGGGCGGGTCCACGTACAGCACGTTCGATTACGATGCGTTTTCGCGTGACCGGCCCGATCCGCACGATCCTCCAGTAGGCGAGGCGGAGATCTGGGCGAATATGAAGCACTTCCTGGAAGTTGCGGTACCGGCTGCAGAGGAGGCGGGCGTGAGGATGGCGCTGCATCCTGACGATCCGCCCATCCCGGAGCCGCTTGGCGGCGTCGCGCAGATCGTGTCCACGCTGGAACAGTACCGGCGAATCTTCGCCGCCGCGCCGGGAGACGGCAACGGGATGCTGTTCTGCCAGGGCTGCGTGACCGAAATGGGCGTCGACGTCCACGAGACCATCCGCGAAATGGGACTTCGCAATAAGATCGTATTCGTGCATTTCAGAAACGTGCGCGGCGCCCTGCCGAGCTTCCAGGAGGTGTTTCTGGATGAAGGCGACGTGAATATGCGCCGGGCTATGGAGGTCTACAGGGAGGTCGGGTTCAACGGCCCTTTCATGATGGATCATACGCCGGGTATCCCCGGCGACGAGAAATCCAGGGCCGGCCACGCGTATGCCGTGGGGTATATCCGCGCGTTGATACAGGCGGTCTATGGGTAGATGGGCAAGGCGGTATCAATTCGCGTATGTCTGGTTTTGTAGGGGCGTCACTTGTGGGCGCCCAATCACCGGGGAGACGTTAGACGGCAGACGGGAGAGGACCACACCCCGCCACGCCACCTGGTGAGAGGGGAGCCGGGAGAGGGTAGAGATCGCATGCCGTTTAAGGCTTTTTTTCAAGCCGCAGGCAAGTCGGAGGATCATATTGGCAATGGCTTCTTCTACCGTCTCCCCTCTTACCTCTTCCGGCTTCACGAGAATCGGCAATGAGACGGGGGACGTTTGGAGGTGGTGGGGTTTCTCGACAACTTAAGCGGGAGGATAATTACATGTACATACAGGAACAGCTTCCGTGGGACCAGATCAACGACGATACGCTGAGTTTCTTCAAGGCGATCGGCGTGGACTATCTGACGGTGAACGCCATACCTCACGACGTACGTGAGGGCACGGACCGCACGGAACTCTGGCGGGACGTGAAGAAATTGGCCGAATCCCATGGGTTGAAGTTGACGAACCTGGCGGCGACAGGCTGGGACGAAATATCGCTCGCGCTGGACGACTGCGACGAGAAGATCGAGGCCTGGTGCCAGCTGCTGCGGAGTATGGGCGAGGTCGGCGTTCCCACGTTGGGATACAATTTCAAGCCGGCGGGGAATTTCCGTACCGAGTCCGTACCGCCAGGCAGAGGGGGCGCCAGATACAGTACGTTCGATTACGAGAAGATGATGGAGGACCCGCCGTACTATCCCGACAAGGCCATCTCCGAGGAGAAGATCCTGGAGAATATCCGATACTTCCTGGAACGTGTCATCCCCGTGGCCGAAGAGAACGGCGTACGGATGGCGTTGCATCCCGACGATCCCCCCATTCCGGAACCCCTGGCCGGCGCCGCCAGGATCGTGTCCACCCTCGAACAATATCATCACATCTTCGACATGGTACCCAGCAGCAGCAACGCCATGCTGTTCTGCCAGGGGTGCGTCGCGGAGATGGGCGAAAACGTGTGCGACGCCATCCGGGATATCGGAGGCCGCGAAAAGATCGTCTACGTGCACTTCCGGAATATCCGGGGCGGTCCCCGGAAGTTTCAGGAGGTCTTCGTGGACGAGGGAGACCAGGATATGTACGAGGCAATGCAGACCTATAAGGAAGTGGGTTTCGAGGGACCGTTCATGATGGACCATACGCCCGGTTTCCCGAATACGGATTCCACGTTCTGGGCGGGACGCGCGTTTGCGGTGGGGTATATGCGTGCACTGATCCAGGCGGTATATCGTTAATCTGTCGGTCTCCGGGATCCCCGGACACTGGAGGCGAGTATGGCGCAGCGCGGAAAAATAGCAGAGATTGAAGAGACCGTAAACGAGAAAACCGTTCGCGTGGCGATGATCGGCGCGGGAGGTCGCGCAACCAGTGCGCACTACCCCTCGCTCAAGGCCCTGAAGGGCGTCGAGATGGTTGCCGTATCGGAACTGAGCGAACAGAGGATGGCCGATGCGGCGGAACGGTTTGGCATTCAGGCGCAGTATTCGGATTACCGGCAGATGATCGAGAAGGAAATGCCGGATGCCGTCTACGCCATCATGCCGCCGCATCATCTGTACGATATCGCGGCAACGGTGATGGAGATGGGTTGCCATCTCTTCGTCGAGAAACCCCCCGCAATGACAACCGAACAGACCCGGCAGATGGCGCTGATTGCGCAGAAGCAAAAGGTGCTTACCGGCGTGACCTTCCAGAGGCGGTTCGCACCCGTCATCCGGTACGGGAAGGAACTCTGCGAGAAACGCGGGGCCGTTCACAGCGCCGTGGCCACGTTTTACAAGAATGCCGTGGGCGGCGCGCCCTATTACAGGGGAGCGATCGATATTCTCACGTCCGACGCCATTCACGCCGTGGACACGCTGCGTTATCTGTGCGGCGGCGAGGTGGAGTCCGTGGCCGGCGACGTCCGGAGGGAGGGCGTCACACATACCAACATCTACCTCGCGCTGGTGAAGTTCAATTCCGGGGCGACCGGCGTGCTGCTCACGAACTGGATGACGGGGCGACGCATCTTCTCGGTTGAAATCCATTCTCCCGGCATTTCTGTATTCGGGGACCCGGAAGAAGGCGGGCGGGTATTCGCCGACAACAAGGACGAACCCGTGGAAATGCTGGATCCTTTCCGCCTCGGCGGCGGTGACGACACATGGCGCGCCTACGGCGCGTACGATACCAACCGGCACTTTATGGACTGTATCAGGGGCGGGAAACAACCGGAGACGTGTTTTGAGGATGCGGTGAAGACGATGGAGCTGGTGGATCTGATTTACCAGTCGCAGATATAGTCTTTTAGAAGAGGGGACCGGGGTAAGGGATCGCTTAAAGGCGGTAGACGTAAGCCGGAAGACGGGAGAGAACCACACCTCGCCCCACCACCTGGTGAGACGTAAGCCGGGAGAGGTTAGGGGACCACACCACATCCCACTACCTGGTGAGACGCAAGACGTGAGACGGGAGAGATTTCCAGCCTTGTAAGGATTCTTCTCGTGCCGGAGGCAGAAAGGAAAAACACACCGGGCAAGGATATCATCTACCGTCTACCCTCTTACCTCTACCCGCCTTTTTTCTACCGTCTCTCCTCTAACGTCTCCCCTCTTACCGCTTTTGGCTGACGGCCGATAGCTGACAGTTGCTTTTTCTGATTCAGACAGCCTGTTTCCGGAACCGGACAGGACGCCTTTACGAATGGAGAGGATTGAGATGAAATACATCATGTTCACGAAACATCTGGAAGGCCTGGATGTGCCCGGCATTATCGCCGCGTTGAAATCCGTCGGCGTGGAAGGCGCCGACCTGTGCGTGCGCCCGGGCTATCCGGTACATCCGGAGAACGTCGAATCGGCGTTGCCGGACGCCGCCAGGCTGTTCGCCGATGAGGGGTTATCCATCCCCCTGGTAACCACACCGGGTGACTTCATCGAACCGGAGGTGGAATACGCGGAACGTCTGTACGCGGCCTGCGGCGAAGCCGGCGTGAGGCATATCAAACTGGGGTACTGGCACTGGTCGGCGGGGATGGACTACTGGGAGGAACTGGACGCGGTACGCGGGCACCTCGAAGGCTTCCAGCGCCTTTCAGAGAAACACGGGGTCCAGACCGTGGTGCATAACCACTCCGGGCTCTCGATGGGTCTCAACTCCTGCGCGGCCATGAATGTGGTCAAGGGCTTTGATCCGCGACACATCGGCGTATTCGCCGATCCGGGGCATCTCTCCATCTGCGGGGAGCCGATCGAACTGGCGCTGAATATCGTCCGGTCGCACCTTTCGGTCGTGGCGCTGAAGGACCTGATCCGCCAGCCGCTTGGACAGAAGGGCGGGACAACCTGGCGCACACGGGTGGTGCGGCTTGGCGAGGGATACGGAGACTGGCCGGCGCTCTTGCGAGCGTTCAATGCGGTCAATTTCGACGGACCCCTGAGCTTCCACAGCGAGTACAGCGGGGAACCCGTGGATACGGTCATCGATCTGGCCAGATCGGACGTGCGGTTTTTCACCGCGTTGCGGAATGCAGGATAACCGCGACACCACCGACAGACAGAAAAGGGCGGCCCGGAACCGGGTCGCCCTTTCGTTGTTTTACGTGATCGGGTATTCAGTCCAGAATCGCCCTGCAATTCGCGCGGATCAGGAACCGCCCGTCCCTTTGCCGGACAGCCGTGGCTGTGGGCGTGATCTCGATCGTGTCTCCCGGTCCGACGTCGTAGAGATAGGCGATGTCGCCAACGCCGAACCCGGCGGAGAGGTCGTGCCCGCCAACCAGCCGGATGCCCGCATCCCGGCGTACGCCTGGCGCGTGAGGCGCCAGTTCGACGTCGTCAACGGGAAGCCAGTGCGCATGGTCCCTGTCCGTTAGCCACGCGCCCCGGTAGTACCCCTGCGCCGCCATGTAAAGGTTGGTTTTCGTCGAGAGGCCGGTTCCGTCCGGGTTCCGACCTGTAATGACGAAACGGCCGACCCGGAAACTGTCATCGCCGAACCCGATGCGATAGCGCCTGCCCCTGCCCTCCACGGCCGTGATGTTGTATGCCGCGCCACGTCGGGCGTTTCCGATGCGGGCGACGTCACCCTTGAGGGCCGCCGTGCGAAAGGCCTGGCTGTCCCGATCGCGTTCAACGGTAATGGTGGAAGACCCCGGATCGATTTCCACGATACGCCCGCGAAGCGGTCCGGGTATCGAGAGGGTATGCCCGTCGGCGCTGATGCTTCCCTCGCCCGACTGGTGCAGGGAGACCAGCTTCCCCTCGTCATCGTGTCGCGCCATGCCGAAACTGCCGCCGGATGGCCCGATGGCGTGGCGGATCGTATCTTCGCCGTATCGATGGCTGACCCGCAGCGCGAGGGTCTCACCGCCGGCATCCAGTTGCTCAACGCCGTGGACTCTCTTCGTACCCTTAAAGGGTTCATGAACGGCCACAAACCGGCTGGCCGCGACGTCACCCGCGTTTCGGAGAAGCACGTACGTCAGTTGCTTCGGGTTGCCCGGTTTCCTGGGGGGATCTCCGTGAGCGACGATGGCCTCGTCCGAGGGCAGGAAGGTGGAACTCAGGCCGATGCCGGTTTTCACGTCGCGCCAGTTCGACGACCAGCTCGCTGTGGGATTGCCGCGCCGCGTGTCGTACAGATAGGAGTAGCCGCCCCCACGGTACGTGTAATACGACCGGCCCTTCCTCAACGGGTCGGTGAGACCGGCATCGTCGTAGATGGCGCCGAAGGGCACGTCACTACCGGCAAGGGTACCCTGCTTCTGCGGAGGCGTAAGCGTAATATCGTCCACGGAAAACTCACCTTCGAATCCGTGCAGGCTGTAGTCGTGCTGGCTTCCGCCCTCCACGCGGAAGCAGTCGAGGAGGTAGCGGGCATCCTTTGCGATTTCGACGAGCGCGAGCGTCCGCCGGTATTCGGACGTATGGTGATAGGTTTCAGGGGCGTCGACCTGCATCCAGGTCAGGTCTCGCGCCCTCACGAAATGCTCGAGTCTGCCAGGCCCCTGTGAATCCTGCCGCCGGCCGTCCACGACGACCGTGGCGTGCGCCAGGGTGTTCTTCGTCCACACTGCGGGACGGTCTCCCTCTGCGGCGTGTTCGCCGTAACCGAGGTCGGGGATGAGTTTTCGACCGTACGCGAAGAGTTCGACGTTGAGACGGTCGAAGTGCGCGTGCTCGGTGGCCGCCCGCCCGTAATATAGCGCTACGGCCGCACGCTCGCGGCGTCTCCCGGACCGAAGCAGGGCCAGGCCGAAGCCGCCCATCAGCCTGCTTTCCGCGGCCATCTCCTTCAGTTCGGCGGCGCCGTCCGCATGCGGCGGCGGTTCCACCGGTTCCTCCAGGAGCGACTCGAAGCTGTCGAAGCCGGTCTCTCGACCGCGCAGCAGTTCGCCGACGAAGGCATCTCCGGTGGCCCTGTACGCCGTCCGCAAGGTGGCGCTGTCAAGGGATACGTGGCCCCCGGTTGTGGTCCCGGCGTCGCCAATGCAGGGGGTGAATTCGTCCAGGCACGTCATCTCCTCGGCCCAGCGGTACATGCGACGGAACTTCGGCCTGTCCCAGATCCGTATGCCCTGTTCTTCCAGCAGGCGGGCGATGACCGTGAGGTGCGTGACCCAACTGCTGTTGTAGCTGGGGGAACTCTCCCACCCCATGCCTTCCCGGAAGATCAGGTTGTCCAGGGCAAAGTTGATCCCTTCCGCATGGGCGGCCTTGTCCCGGAAAATGTATCCGTCGAAGTGGGTGAGCATCTCCTTGAGTTCCGTGGCCTCCCCCGTGTTATTCAACGTCCATTCTACTGCTTTGTCGATCTCGTTCCGGTCTCCGGAGGCGAGCGCTGCGATCAGCAGGGCTTCCTGGTGCCCGCCGTAGTTGCTCCGGACATGGCCGCGGTAGATTCCGTCGAGGCTCGCTCCGATGATGCCATCCTCCATTTTCTTCCTGATTCCGTCCGCATCCGAACCGAAGATGGGGTCGCCGGGGATGGCGTCGCGAACGGCGTCCAACGCCTGGCAAAGCCGCCGTACGGTCCCGGATTCGGAAATGAGATCGTTCATTTTTCCGGTATAGCCGGGTGAGAACTCCAGGGCGTACATGGATTGCCTGCTGTAGTCCATGTGCGGATAGACTTCGGCCAGGCGGTCCAGAATGACGAGCGCCTTGTGCGCATATCTGCCGTCCCCGCTGAGGAGATAGGCCTGAGAGAGGGAGGTAAGGCCAGCAACAACCGTATTCCATGTACTGCAACAACAATAGGCGATGAACCAGTGGCGAAACGGTGTGTCGTCGCCCTGCCAACCCCAACCATCGTCAGCGTACGGGCCGGTCAGCAGGCTGCGGTCTTCCATGCCGCTCCGGTAGAACGCCCCAAAGTCATTGCTGGGATAGGATTCCCCGCCTATGGCGCAGGTGACGCGCCACTGGTCCTTGAAGGGATCGTGTATCCATCCGCCCTGCGCATACCCGCCGTACCCGTTGGGACCGCTGCCGTGGACCGGACAACCGCTCACGAAGTTGATGGTCCAGCTGCGCGGTACTTCGGGACCGGGCATCAGGCTGTGGATGAGATCCTGGTCCCGCTCCAGCCACGGATCTGCGTCTTCAACGATACGCCCGGCGACTTCTTTCGCGTCAGGTTCATCCGCCGCGCGTTGCCGGGCAAGTTGAATCTGTTCCGGTGTGTAGAGATTCACCTGGACTCCTTATGGTAGTGATTCCCGTTGAGGACGCTGCGTAGCGCTCAATGGAGCGAGCGTCTGCGCATCCGCGGGAATCGATGTGGCGTCTGTTTCCGGCCCAACAGTATTTCAAAAGCGAGGTGAATTCGCAAGCGCATTTTAGACCGCCGGGACGGCATGGCCGGGGCGCTTCGGAACGAGGTGATCGGGCTGGAGCCGGTTAGCCTCAATTCCGCAAGAGCCGCAACGCGGCACCGCGACGAAACCTTTTGAAACGGGCCGAAATGGTCGTCATGAAGGACATTTTTTCCGTTCACGTACAGTGTCCTGGCGTATCCTGGTAATCAGCAGTTTAACCGCCTTTATTAACTCGCACATAATCGAATTAACGTCCCCGAAAAATGACGAATCAAGGTTAGTCGGCGCTTGCCGAAGCGCTTGACGGTTGGCGCCGGATTTGATAAATAGTCACTGCGGTCCAGGACAATTCGGAGAAGACGAAATTGGACGGGTGCGACCTTTTGTGTTTTTGTGCCTTTTGTGGCCAATGCCTTTTCGAAGTCAACCCGGCAGAGCCCGACAATAGCCACATAAGGTGAAGATTTCAGGAGAAACCCGTATGGAATACCGCACGCTCGGGCGAACCGGCCTTCGTGTTTCCGTCCTTGGCATCGGTACGGGCGGTCCGAGCCAGTTCGGACAGAATTCAGGCGTGCCCGAGTCCGACGTCAGCCGGATGGTGCGCAGGGCGCTGGCGCTGGGCGTCAATTTTTTCGACACCGCCGCGGGCTACGGGGAAAGCGAAGTCATTCTAGGCAGGGCATTGACCGGCGTGCCGCGGGACGAGTACGTGCTGGCCACAAAGGTGCAGGTGGCGCGCGACGAATGGACGGCCACGCCCGAAGACGTGGTCGCCACCGTGGAACTGAGCCTTGAACGGCTGCGGGTAGACGTTATTGACATTATGCAGTTTCACGGCGTGAAACCGGAAGACTATGCACGCACGATCGAGATATTTCTGCCTGTAATGGTTCGGCTTCAGGAACAGGGTAAATTCCGCTTCCTCGGCGTATCGGAGACCTATTCACAGGATTTCCGACACGAGATGTTTCCCATGGCGCTTGCCGACGACCATTTTGACACCGCAATGGTCGGGTACAACATGATCAGCCCGACGGCGGAGCATCGCATCCTTCCGATGTGCCTTGAGAGAAACGTGGGTGTAATCTGTATGGTGGCGGTACGCCGGGCGCTGAGCAGGCCGGAAGTGCTGGCTGAGCGCATCGCCTATGCAAAGAAAACGGGCCTGATTGAACGGGACTCGGTGCCGGACGAAGATCCGCTGGGCTGGCTCGTGAAGGGCCATGTGACTTCGCTGCCGGCGGCCGCCTACAAGTACGTGGCGTCACATCCGGCGATGGGCACGGTCCTGACGGGTACGGCGAACATCGATCACCTGGAGGCGAACGTGAAGGCCATTCTCGGTCCGCCGCTTCCTGACGACGATATGGCACGATTGAGAGATGTCTTCGGCGCCGTGTGGGAGCCCTTGGGAAACTGAATCCGGACAACCACACGGGTTGCCGCTACGAATGCAACGTCGGCGCGGACCCCTGAGAGTTCAATTCGTGGATGTTTGGTCTTGTAGGGGCGTCCCTTGTGGGCGCCCGCCTCCGGAGAGAGACGGGATGAATCGGCGGCAGGACAGTCAGGTACTTTTGGGACAGTGCATTAGCTGAGAGGAGCGTTCCATGGTCGAAGCGACGGCCGAATCAGAGGCGCCGGCGACAAACGGCCGGAAATCCGATTTTACGCTTATAGATGCGGACGTCCACAATTATCCCGACTCCATCGACGAACTCCTGCCCTATCTGTCGAGGCGGTGGCAGGCGTACGTCGGGCAGTCGGGGTTCACGATACCGTCGGTCTCGATCTATCCCAAGCTCTATGCGCAGGCCGCCCGGCGCGACGCCTGGCCGCCGAATGGCAGGAAGCCCGGAGCGGACGCCGGGTTTGCCCGGGAACAGTTACTCGACAGATGGGACATCGACTTTGCGGTCCTCAACCCGCTCGTCGCGGTGTCGGCCGTGCGCAATATCGATCTTGCAAACGCGCTGCAGCGGGCCGTCAACGAATGGACCCGGGAGGCGTGGCTGGACGCCGACAGCCGGTGGCGCGGCTCAATCGTCGTCAACGTCCAGGATGCGGACGCGGCCGCCGCCGAGATCGAGCGCGTAGCCGCCGACCGCCGCTTCGTGCAGGTGTTGCTGCTCGTGCGTTCCTACGCACCCTACGGACGGCGCGAATTCCGGCCCATCTTTCGCGCCGCAGCCGCGGCCGACCTGCCCGTAGGCATTCACTTTGGCGGCGGCGGCAATCCCATTACGGCAAGCGGTTGGCCATCCTATTACATCGAGGACCACACGGGAATGTCACAGGCCTTCGAGGCCCAGGTTGTCAGCCTGGTGTGCGAAGGCGTCTTCGAGGAACTGCCTTCGGCCAGGGTAGCCCTTATTGAGGGGGGATTCGCATGGTTGCCCGCACTCATGTGGCGGCTTGACAAGAATTTCCGCGGTCTGCGCGGCGAAGTGCCCTGGCTCAGGAAGCTGCCCAGCGAATACATCCTTGACCACTTCCGTGCGACGACACAGCCCATGGAGGAGCCGTCCAATCCGCGGCACCTGCTCGCCATTCTGGATATGATCGGACGCGAAGACTTTCTCATGTTCGCCACCGACTACCCGCACTGGGACTTCGACGCACCCGACCGTGCTCTGCCCCGGGTCATCAACGGCGCCCTCAGGCAGCGTATTCTCGTCGATAACGCGATGGCATTCTATGGTCTCGAAGACAGTTGACATCGGATCGGTTGACGACTTCCAGCCTGGCCGGCCGCGACGGGTTGACGCTGGAGGACGTGCGCTGATGGTGGTGCGGCGGGGCGGACGCTTTTTTGCATTGCGCGATGTCTGTCCTCACCAGGGCGCGCCGTTGTCTGCCGGAAAGGTGGACGGAACGGCCCTTCCATGTCGTCCCGGGGAGGAGATCTCCTACGGTCGTCTGGGCGAAATCCTGACATGCCCCTGGCACGGATGGCAATTCGACCTGGCAACCGGCCGCGCTCTGATCGAGCCGGAGCGATTCCGGGTGCGGGTCTATCCCGTACAGGTTGCCGGCCGCCGCGTCATCGTGCAGATGGACTAGATTTCCACCCCCTCCCTTCCACGCGCCCGGGGCCTCTCCCGCTCTTCATCGCCTCGGCATTCATCGCTACGGATACAAGATTGATCAAGATCAGCAATCCATTTTCCGAATGGAACCGGGACTTCCGACTCCTGGGCGCGGCGGCGTTTTCCGTAGGCGTGTTTTTCGGCGTCCAACTGACGCTGTACAACAACTTCGCGGTGGAGCGCCTGGGCATCGAGCCGCACGAACTCGGGTACGTGGAAGCCCTGCGGGAAATGTCGGGATTCCTGAACGCGTTTTTCATCGCGCTGATGATGCGGCTGGCACCACCGGTCGTCGCCGGCGCGTCTTTGGTGGTGATGGGAGGCGGGCTTGCCGCGTACGCGGACGTACATACCGTTTTTTCCCTCGCCGTGTATTCCGCGCTTTGGGGCATCGGGTTCCACTGCTGGATCCCTATGGAGCAATCCATGGCGCTGCGGTTCTCTCCCGAGGGCAGGAAGGGGAAGTGGCTGGGCCAGTTGCGGAGCGTACACGCCTTCGCGTGGCTGTTGACCATCGGGGTCTGCAATCTGGTCTTCCATCTGGCCCGCTACGATTGGCTGTTCGCGGCCGCCGGAGCGATCACCGCGGTGGGCGGACTGACCATCTTCTTTGCCAGCCGGAAACGCCCCGACGTGCGGGAGAAGAGTTTCGTTTTCCACCGCCGCTACGGTCTGTATTATGCGCTGAATTTCCTGCAGGGCTGCCGCAAGCAGATGTTCATCACGTTTGCCATCTTCGCGCTGGTGAAGGTCCACGGGATGCCGGTGGAAACGACGATGGTACTCGTACTGATCAATCAAACGCTGATTACGTTGACGGCCCCGCTGATGGGCCGGCTGGTAGACAGGCATGGCGAACGGGCTGTGCTCAGCTGGAGTTACATCGGACTGGCCTTCGTCTTTTTTGGGTACGGCGCGATTCAGCACCGTCCGACGCTGTACGTGCTTTATTGCGTGGACAACCTTATTTTCTTCGGGGGTATCGCGTTGACCACGTACCTCCACAAGATTGCGCCACCGGAGGACCTGAAACCCACGTTGTCCATGGGCGTCACGATGAACCATTTCGCCGCGGTGGCGGCGCCGTTGATCGGCGGGCTGGTCTGGCATCACTTCGGCTACCAGGTGATCTTCTTCAGCGGTGCGGTTCTGGCTCTGATCTCCCTGTTTGTGACCCAGTGGGTGGATCCCGAGGGGATGCTGCGCCGTGAGCGCGAAGCGGTCGCATTGGCCGATTGACGTGCAGGCCGTTGCGCGGCCGCGAGGGAAACGACTCTTGATCGGTATATGGAGGACAGGATGAGATTTCGGGAACTCGGAAAAACGGGGATTCAGGTCTCCGAGGTGGGGTTGGGTTGCTGGCCTATCGGCGGGGCTTCATTCAGGGGCGGCAGTCCGACGGGCTGGTCCGGAGTGGACGTGAAGGCGTCGATCGAAACCGTCCGTACATGCTGGTCGCAGAATGTGACATTCTACGATACAGCGGACGCGTACGGTCGGGGGAAGAGCGAGGTCCTGGTGGGACTGGGGTTGTACGAAAACAAGGACGATGCCGTGATTTGCACCAAAGTCGGGATGAGTCTCGCGGCGCCGGGCCAGGACTTTTCCGAACCCTATATCCTCGGTGCGCTGGACGCAAGCCTTACGCGTCTGGAGCGCGATTACGTTGATCTTTACCTGCTGCACGGTCCTCCCCTGGAAGGGATGACGGACGCGCTGTTCAGGCTGATGAAGAGCTTGAAGAATACGGGGAAGATTCGCGCGTGGGGCGTGTCAATCAGTCCGGTCGAAACCTCCGACGTGGTCGTGGAAGAAGGGCTGCGCGCCATGGAAGGCGGCGCCGAGGCGATTCAACTTGTGTACAACATGCTTCAGCAGAAGGAGGGCGGCGCCCTTTTCCCGGCGGCCATGGAAAAGGGGGTGGGGATAATCGCTCGGGTGCCGCTGGCTTCGGGCTGGCTGACGGGAAAGTACAACGAGAATACCGCGTTCCCCGAAGACGACCTGCGAAGTCTCAGATACACGCCGGACAGGGTGAGAGAGACGGCGGCGCAGGTCGGAAAGCTGGATTTTCTGCTGGAGGAGGCCGATTCCATGGTCGACGCGGCGCTGCGGTTCGTGCTTTCGAATCCCGCGGTTTCCACGGTCATTCCGGGGGCGAAGACGCCCGCGCAACTCGAGGGTATCGTCAAGTCGGCTGGAAAGACGCTTTCCCGCGAGTCGCTCGACCGGATCCGGGAATTGTTCGGCTGAATGCAAGCGGTCGACGAAAAACCGGGTACGGAAATCGATCCCGCACCCTGTTCGCGGGTCGCGAATGTCGAGTCTGTACAGCGCACGTGTAAAGCATCTTCAAGGAAATGACGGGATGGAGGATATTTGAATGGTCGGGTTTGCGGTGGTCGGCCTGGGCATGGGGCGAAACAGGTGCCGGACAATATGGGACACCGAAGGGGCGGAGTTGAAAATTGTCGTGGACCTGGACGAGACCCGGCTCGGGCAGGCAGGTTCTGAATTCGGTGTGGAGGGCACCACGGACCTGGACGCGGCACTGGATCGGGAGGACGTGGACGCGGTGATGGTGATGACACCCAGCGGGACCCACGCCGATCTGGGCATCCGGGCAGCGCGCGCGGGCAAACACGTGATTACCACAAAGCCCATGGACGTGTCTACCGAAGCGTGCGACCGGTTGATTGCCGCGTGCGACGAGGCGGGAGTGCTTTGCGGCGTGGATTATCAGAGCCGGTACGTCGACAACAACTGGCGCGTGGCCGAGGCGCTTCGACAGGGCTGGCTCGGAAAACCCATCCTTGGCGAAGTCAGATTCAAGTGGTTCAGAGCCCAGTCCTACTTCGAAGCGAGCGGCGGTTGGCGCGGGACGTGGAAGATGGACGGCGGCGGGTCCCTGGCCAACCAGGGCGCGCACCTGCTGGACGTGCTGTGCTGGTTTATGGGAGACGCGGCGTCCGTTTATGGCGAAATGGCAATCATGAACCACGAGATCGAAACTGAGGATATCGGGTTGGCAATCGTGAATTTCGAGAGCGGCGCGAAGGGCACGGTTGTCGGGACGACGACGTTTCCGGCAAGTGCGTACTTCAGCGCCGAAGTCCACGGAACGCACGGCGGCGTGCTGATCCTCGACGTGCTCAGCGGCGATATGCAGGTATTCGGGGAGGGTCTGGAGGAGCGGCTGACGGCGGTGGAGAACCCGATCAAGAATATCATCCAGGACGTGGTCAGCGCGGTGGAGAGAAAAACGGCGTTGCGGGTGGATGGGCGGGAAGGCCGGCGAACTGTTGCGTTACTGGAGTCCATCTACACGTCCGCGCGGAAGGGCCGGCCCATAGACGTCGTTGCATGATTGGCGGCTTGCACGGTCGTTTCCACCGGGGTCCGCGGCGAAAAGGCGGCCCGGGCAACGCACGTGGGCGCCCGCTGGCTTACACCTGGCCGTGGTCGTGGTCCTCGTGACGATCCGAGGCGAATCGCGCGGTCCTCGCCGTCAGTTGTCCTCGGGCGACGAGGCCCTTTTCGATTGCCAGCTCTTCAAGTGAAGCCACCCATCGTGCGTAGTAATCCGATGGGTCGTTTTCTTTTTCTGCGGCGGCAATCCGGGAAGCCAGCGCCGCGCTGAATTCGCGCCATTCGTAGACGCCCTTCTCGCAGAGCGCCACGGCGAGGCCGAAGGCGCGGGCTTCCCACGGGGCCTCGAATACGAGTTCGCCGTTCTGGCGGGGAAGCGCGACCGTCGTTTCCGCGTCCGCGATCTTCCTGTCGATTTGACCCTTCATATCCGGCTCAGTTCGATGGGGAATCGATCCTGGCCACGCCGATCATCGCGTCTCGCGTGACCAGCGGGACAAGCGCTTCTTCAGTGAAGTCTTCCGTGCCTTCGGGTTGTTCCGGCAGGACCATATACCGGAGATCCGAATTGCTGTCCCAGACGCGGACTTCGACGGATTCCGGCAGATGCAGGTCGAATTCCCTGAGTACGGCCCGTGGTTCCCGGACGAGTCGCGACCGGTAGGCGAAGGATTTGTACCAGCCGGGAGGCAGACCGAGCACCGGCCATGGATAGCAGGAACAAAGGGTGCAGACGACGACGTTGTGGACCGTCGACGTGTTTTCAAGGACGACGATCTCCGCGCCTTCCCTGCCGGCGAAGCCCAGTTCGGCGATCGCGGCCGTGCCGTTCTCCAGCAGCCTTCGCCTGTAGCCGTTGTCCGTCCAGGCGCGGGCAACCACCCTGGCGCCGTTGAGCGGTCCCACGTCCTTCTCGTACTTTTCCACGACTTTGTCAACCGTGTCGGTCGTCAGCAACCCTTTTTCAACCAGCAGCGATTCCAACGCCCGCGTCCGCAACGCCGCATCGGATTCGCTCCGGACGAAATTTCCTTGTCTGTTCATGACAGCGGATCCTCTCTTGACTGCGCGGGCGTGAGATAGCCTTCCCACATGTCCAGATAGACTGCGTCCTGCGCTTCGGCCGACTCCCCCCACAATTCCCGCGATTCGAAACGTACGGCATACAGCGGCTGCTCGCGACGCACGCAACCAAGAGGCAACTCGGCGTCCTGGAGATTGTGGATTCCATAAAAGCGCGTGATCGTACCTGCTTTTCCCCGGACGTACCGCGGAAGCCTGGTGTGTCCCGCGGGGTGGATGTTTCTCGCCCGTACCGGGTCGCCACTGCGAAATCGCGGCCGGACTCCCACGTGCGACGGTGTGGTCGAAACGGTTCGTTTGCCCGCGAGTTCCGCCCGGACGCGGTCCGGGTCGGGGTGGACCGGCGTCTCGGCGTCCGACCTGTCCCGGAACAGCGCCATTCTCGTTTCCAACTCCTCCGCCGTCAGCGTTCCGGTATCGATCAGGCCCTTGATCCTGGCGTGCAACCACTTTTCGTAGTAGGTGGATGACAGGTAATGCGCAGGATCCATGTTCTCAATGTTGTTTCGCGAACCTCCCGGGATCGGCACAGGAATGGCGACACCCATGGCCAGCACGCGTTTTTCCCACTCATGGTGAAAAAGCGGTTCGTTTTCTTCGCGAATTATCGGGCCGAATCCGTGCATCCCGCCCATATCGTGGATGCCGTCCATATGTGACTCCCTCGTCCCGCGCATCGACGCTCTTGCATCCGCACGAAGACCATAAGCAGATTTAAGACAGCATCATGATCAGTGGCGTCGGTTGTCGTTTCCTTCGTATACCGGCGTGCCGCGAACCAGAATCCTCTTGGGGTTCGGTACGTCGGAGAGTTCGTCCACGCTGTGGTATCCGATGGTCATGCTCATACGCGTGCTGTTCGTGCGGTTCTCGCCGATACCGTGCATGAGCAGGCTGTCGAGCACCAGCATTCCACCCGCCGGCATAGGCGCAACCAGCGCCTGATCCAGAAGAGATCGAATCCAGTCGTGCCCGTAAAGGCGCCCTTCGACGCCGGGAAAATGGTGAGAGCCCGGGACGAGAAGCGTAGCACCGTTTTCCACCGTCGTTTCCTGCAGGTAGAAGATGACCGTAAAGATCGTCCGGGACCATTGTCTGACGTCACGGTGGAATCCATCAGGACCGGTCTCCACCGACGTGTTCAGCGTTGCATGATTGTGCCGGTTCGTGACCAATTCGATATTGGGCCCCATCAGGGACTCCAAGGGGTCCAGCACGACGGAACAGGATGCCGTCTCGAGGAAAATCGGATCCCGGTCAACCAGGCTCGATATTCTGACCACCTGCCCGTCTCTGTTCCTCACCACGGGTTCGACCTCCGCCCGGATGTCTGCGAGCACGGCCTGCCGGAGTCTATCGACGGTTTCTTCGGGAAGACGATCCGGCAGTTTCAGGAAGCCGTTGTGGCGAAACAGGTGTACCTGTTCCGGCGTGAGGGACATGGTCGATAACTTCGTTAAGTGGGTTGAGGGAAGGGGTGGGGGTGGCCGATGTAGATGCGTTCCCCGGCGGCGAGGATCTTCTCCGGGTCGTCCTTCATGACGTCGTGCGGGTCGTGCGCCTGGTAGGCCAGCGTCATGCTTCTGCGTGACGTGTCGGCGCCGTTGACGCCCGCGCCGTGGAAACAGCAATCGTTGAAGAGCAGCACGCCTCCTTCGGGCATCGGTACCGGCAGGGATTTATGGAAGAGATCGCTCCCTTCGAATGCGCCTCCGGGACGCCGCTGGCGCCGGAAGGGTCGCAGGTGACTGCCGGGTACGATGCGGATGCAGCCGTTCTCCAGGGTGGATTCTTCGAGATAGATGAGGGCTGTGACCAGTGTGGGATGGTAAGGCTCTTCGCCGCTGTGCCAGTAGACGTGCTCTGATCCGGGGGGCCTTACCATGATGTGATTGTGTTTGTTCGTGAGCAGTTCGATATTGGGTCCGAGCATGGATTTCAACGGGCCCAGGATTACGGGATGTGAGGCGGCCTCGAGGTACGTGCGGTCACGAGAGAGGATTTTCGAGAGCCTCCGCACGTCATCCGGCTCACGAGAGCCGGTCTTTTCCCACACGACTGGCTCGATCATCCCGCTGATCTGCCGGTCGGTGACGGCATTCAGCCGTCCGACCAGGTCGGCCGGCAACAGTTCGGGGACACGGTAGACGCCGGTGTGGTTGAAATACCAGAGATCCTCTTCGCTCAGGGACAAGGCATTCCCCCGTCATTTGTAAATCGCGCCACGGATCCGTGGATATGTTAAAGCGGTTCCGGACGCCTTGTCAAGGGTATTCTGGCCGTCCGGACGGAGGATGAAGGAGCGCGTGGGCGAGAACCGGTATACACGGAGAACACTCTGACGGGATCCGATGCAGATTGTTTTTACTGTGGCGTGAAATCGAAAAAACATTATATTTAGGATGACATACGTTCGATGCCCACACCCGTCGGGCGTCTCGACGTTTCAGCCTGTCAGGGTGGGCAGACGATCTGCGAGGGTCGGGCGGCCGTTCCCGAAGGGGCGGTCTTTTTACTTAGATCAAGAAGGGGTTGCTACATGCCGAATGCGCTGCTGGTCAGTCCCATGAATCCGGTTACGTTCTGGAGCTTCGACGAAGCGCTGAAAGTAATCGACAAAAAGGTCGCGTTTCCGCCCCTGGGGCTGTTGACCATTGCCGGCATGATGTCAGATTCATACGACGTGCGAATGGTAGACATGAATGCGCATCCGCTGATCGACGAGGAGCTCGAGTGGGCAGATATTGTCATAACGTCGTCAATGATCATTCACTGGCACTCGCTGGAAGACGTAATTGCGCGCTGCAACCGGATTGGCGTTCCGGTTCTGAACGGTGGACCGCTTCCCACCCAATACTACGAAGAGATCGAGGGCGACGCCGTCTTTTACCTGGGCGAAGCGGAAAACGGGTTTATGGACATCGTGGATCGTCTCACCTCGGGTTCAGCAACCGTCGAACGGGAATACGTGGACCGACGCGGCAAATTTCAGGATCTGGCCGTAACGCCGCTGCCCCGCTGGTCGCTGATCGATTTCGACGACTATAGCAACATGGTGATCCAGGTCACGCGCGGGTGCCCCGAGAGCTGTACGTTCTGTAATATTCCTTCGCTGTACGGGAAGATTACACGGCTTAAGAGCAAGAGCAGAATGATACAGGAGCTGGACGCACTATACGATTCCGGCTGGCGGGGCGCGGTGATGGCTGTGGACGACAACTTCGTGGGTAACCGGGAGGACATAAGGCATGCGCTTGAGGACGAAGTCGTCCCGTGGCAGCAGGAACGCGGCTATCCGTTTCAGTTCCACACCCAGGCCAGCATCCGGGTAAGCGACGATCCGCAGTTGCTGGAGGCCATGTACCAGGCCGGGTTCGACAAGGTGTTCGCAGGAATCGAGTCTCCCGTTGAGGAAAGCCTGAAGTTCATGGGCGCTCAGAAGAACCTTCAGGGCAAGACGCCCCTGATGGACAAAGTCAAGATTCTCCAGGAAACCGGGTTCGAAGTCCAGGCCGGATTCATTATCGGCCTGGATACCGACCCGGACGACATTGCCGAGCGGACCATCGCGTTCATCCGGGAGGCGGGCATTCCCGTGGCGATGGTCGGCATCCTGGGGGTGCTGCGGGATACGCCCGATTACAAACGGTTCAGCCGGCAGGGGCGCCTGGTGGAAGGCGCGAAATACACGGGCGATTCGGGGGTATTCAGCCGCGAGTTGAGTTACGTGCCTCTAATCGATCCGGATACCTTGCTGGAACGGCACCGCTGGACGGTGGAAACGCTGAACAGCCCTGAGATCTTCTTCGAGCGATGCCTTACGTTTTTCAATCACCGCGGGCGTCATCCGATTGCAAATTCACCCATACGAATGGTCGAAATCAAGGCGGTATTCCGTTCGATCTGGCGGCAGGGCATCCGGAACAGGAACTACCGCTGGCAATACTGGAAGTTCATGCTGCAGGTGCTCCTCAAGCATCCCGCCAGCCTGGCAGACGCGGTGCGGCTGGCCGTGCAGGGCCATCACCTGATCCTCACCACGCAGCGCGCATTGCAGGTTGACGAGGTGAAGACGTTCCTCGATGAGGCGCTGGAGCATCTGGAACATTTCAAAAATGGCTATCGCGCGGCCTACCGAAAAAACACGGACACGTACGCCGGGCGACTCATGAGGGCCGTCCACCACCGCTTCGAGCATTTTCAGGACGACCACAGGACCATGCAGCATCACGCCAAGGTGCTTCGGGGCGCCGCCCAGGAATACTACCAGGCAACGTGCGAGGAGTTCCAACACCAGATCCGGGAGCCGCTGGAGCGTTTTCAACAGGATACCGATCACTTGCTGAGGACGTTTTCGTCCGAACGGGCGGCACTGCAGAGGTCCTAGTGTCCTGTCCCGGAAATAAGTTGCCTAAATCCGACCGCCGATTCATCCCCTCCTGCCGCCTCGCCTGCAGAGCGACTTTATCGACGGCCTCTTACAGTTTCCAGTAATCGTCGATGTCGCGCTGGTAGGCGTTCACTTTTCCACCGATTACATCGCTGACCTTGACGATCTCACCGGATTTGCCTGATTCGTACAGCGCTTCGCTCACCGCCTTGCTGCGCAGGCCTTCCTCCGCGTCAATCTCCACGTTGCGTCCGGTGCTGATGGCGTCTATAAAGTCCCAGAGTTCCAGAGGCATTCCGCCGGTGATGCCGTAGGGAAACAGGCGTTCGTTCTCTTCTTCGCTCAGGCTCTTCCTGAACATATCCACAACCCGTTCCATGCTGTAGGTAACGCCGTCCAGGAGTTGGCACTCGCCGCGGAGCGCGCCTGCCGCCGGATGGAAGATATCGTATTCAACGATGGTGCCCTTGCTGCCCGTCAGGCTGAGTTGCAGAAAGCCCTTGCCGGGCGCGCTGTTGGTCCACGACCAGGTTCCGATAACCCCGCTCCTGAAATTGAAAATGCTGGTCCAGAAGTCTTCTCGCGTGTCGTTGATGATCCTTTTCCCCTTCCGGTGCGGGCGTTTCTCAATTTGCTCCACGCGCGCGTATACGCTGTCCACTTCACCGAACCAGTAGCGCATCGTATCCACCCAGTGGGCGCCGCTGTCCATCACCATGCCGCAGCCGCCCAGCCGGCGGTCGACTCGCCAGTGCCAGTCCTGGATGTGCTTCGGGTCCTGCCACGACGCGCTTGCGGCCAGCCAGAAACGCGGTTTTCCCATCAGACCCCCCGCGTTGAACGCCCAGTGGATCGCGCGCTGCCCGACGCTGCGGCGGCACTGTTCGGCCGTTGCGGCAATGCGTTTGTGTTTCTTCGCGGCGGCGATTATCTTTTTCGTGGCCTTCACGGTGATACCAATGGGTTTTTCGCAGATGATGTTCACGCCGCCGGAAAGCAGCTCGCACGCCAGTACGTGGTGCAGCCCGTGTGGCCCGCAGATATCGGCGCCGTCCAGATGCTTCTCGCCGTTGAGCAATTCCTCTACGGTCCGGTAGGCGTTTACAGACTCGCCGGTGTGGCCTTCAATCCGTTCCGCCATGGCGGTTGCACGTTCCGGAACGTCGTCCACGGCGGCGACGATGCGGAAACGCGTTTCGTTTCTTTCCATGAGTTCGGCGTAACCCCTGAGATGCGCGCCTGCGATACCGCCGCAGCCAACGATGGCGAGGTTTACCGTCTTGCCGCCCGAGTGTCTGGCCATGCCGATCCTTTCAGTCATATCCGCGATCCGTTGTCGAGGCCTCGCGAGTTTACGGCCCGGTTTTCTGTCTGCGGGTTCCATATTACCCGGTCCGGGTGAATTGTCAAGTCGATTGTTTGCACCGCAAGAGTCAAGAGCAGAGAAAGGCAGTGGTCGGTGGCCCGGATCAGAAACGGCAAAGGCGAAAAACCGGGCGCCCACAAGGGACGCCCCTACAATTTCAATCGTACATCCGACCGCATAGCGAATTGTGTGCCCCTTACCGTGTAGGGGCGTCCCTTGTGGGCGCCCTGCCATAGCGGTGGCCCGGAATTGGCGTTCAGTACATCATCGGCCTGCCAACGTGTCTTCTGTTTTTCTTAGCGTCTTTGCGTGAGATTCTTCTCAGGAGGTGACTCGAAATGTTGATTGACGCACATAACCATCCCAACTGGCACGGCTACGATGCGAAGCGAATTCTGAACAACATGGATGAGCAGGGCATTGACAGGATGTGGCTGTTTACCTGGGAGGTGCCGGAAGACGAATACGATCCGTCCTATCACAAGGCCCTGCCTCCCGGCGGGACAGGCATTCCGCTCGAAGACGTGCTGCAGGTGGGAAGGGAGGCGCGCGACCGCTTCGTGCTGGGCTATTTTCCGCACCCCAAGAGGCCCGATGCGGCCGATCGCCTTCGTGCGGCGCACGAAATACACGGCGTCCAGGTTGCCAGTGAGATGAAGGTGCGCGTCCTGTTCGACGACCCGGATGCGATTCACCTATATAACGCGTGCGCTGAAATGAAACTGCCCATAACGATCCATCTCGACTATCCCATCAACCACGGCCGGGGGAACTATCCCAGACCGAACTACTGGTACGGCGGGAGTATCGAGGCGTTCGAGCGGGCGATCGCGGCCTGTCCGGAAACGACCTTCATCGGTCACGCGCCAGGGTTCTGGGCACATATCTCGGGAGACGATCTCTACGACAAACAGTCGTATCCGAATGCGCCGGTGCTTCCGGGGGGAAAACTGTGGGATTTGATGCGCCAGTACGACAATCTGTGGGCAGACCTCTCCGCGGGCTCGGCGCTGAACGCGCTCAAGCGGGACCCGGGGACCGGAACGAAATTCCTCATCGAGTTTCAGGATAAATTGCTGTGGGGGCGCGACTATTTCGACACGGCGCTGATGGATTTCTTCCAGGGACTGTCGTTGCCCGGTGACGCGTACGACAAGATTACCTATCTGAACGCGTTGCGTATTCTGGGCGAGTCCGTTCCGGTTTAGACCGGCAGCCCGTGGCGCGCCGGGAGACCGCGATCCTTATGATTTGACGAATTCTGAGAGTTTCCGGGCATACGCCACGTTGCCATACTCCCTGAGGATCCGGTCCTGCGCGCGCGCCGCGGCATTTTTCCGCTGGGTTTCGTGTTCCAGCCACCATCGCGCTTTTTGCTGGAGCTCATCCAGGTCGGCCCACGTGTCAATCTCCGCGCCGACGTCGAAGATTTCCTCGATGCCCGCCACGTAATCGGTCAGCATGAACCCGCCGCTGCCGGTGATTGCGGTGTCTCGCTGATTCAGATAGCCGTGGGAATCGGGCGAATTGTGCTGGTTAATATTGACCCCGGAGGCCCTGTACACGCCCGGAAGCTCCATGTAACTCCGAAATCCGCGGTAGGAATATCTGGGCAGGTCCTGAAACGTGCCGAAACCCAGTCCCCCGTATACATGGACCCTTCCCAGGTCTCTGAGTGCGGCAACCACTTCCTGTCTCAGCGCGCGCTGGGCCGGAAAGGGGATGGTGTGGGTGATCCGTTTGACCAGGTCTTCGGATACCAGGTACTCGTCCGGGCTGCCGCCTTCCTTTGTGTATAGCGACATGATGGTGACGGAGAAGTCACATTCCTCGTGTCGCGCCGGTCTGGCGAAACGATGCAGCTCCATTGCCGGCGGCGGATAGAGCACGATAGCCTTAATTCCTCGTTTTGCATAGACATCAACACTTTCCCTGCAACACGTCGCGGCATATTCGAATTCGCGGGTGAAATGCGGGCTTCGGAGCAGGTCCCACGGATCGTCCTGGGTGTGTGTTACGGTTTTGCACCAGGGAAATCGCTCTCGCAGCTCCCCGATGAGCCCGGGCGGCCGGTCGTCCTTGCTGAACCACCAGACGAGCAGTTCCGGTTCGTGCTCGATGATGGTTCTGAACAGACCCTCCTGGAACGCGCCGACGTCCCTGTATTTCAGGTCCCACGTTTCGTGAGGAGGGATGACGTCGGCCTCCTCCTTTGCCAGTGCGACGTCCGCTTCGAGATTCGCCTCGATACACCCGCGCGTGGGCTGATAGAGGACATCGTAACCGATGCTCTTGAACCCGTGCTGAATGCTCCAGAGGGATTGCCCGGGCAGGAATCCGCCCAGCAGGAGGATTTTCGGCATCTTCAGTTCCTTTCAGGTCAGGAATTGCGAACGATTGCGGTGTTCATTCACCGTGTTTCGGACCTACCCCCTGGCCCCCTTCCTAAAGGAAGGGGGAACGGTAACAGGTGGATGTACCGGGCTTGTAAACGTTCCGGGATGGCGATTTCCATTCAATTAGAGTCCCTGTAGAAAACCGGCGAACCGACGTCCGGCCTTTCTCCCTCTTTCCTTTAGGAGAGAGGGCCGGGGAGAGAGGTCTGCGGGGCCGTCGGGAGGTGTAGGAGGCAACCGGATGCCGCTGTCGGGCGTGTATAATACTAAGAGCGATTCTCTTCGATTCCGTCTGCGGCACCAGACCCTTCGGTTCCCTACGACGACCGAAAGATAGATGAATCGATGTTCGTCCGAAAGGCGAAAGCGGCCCGGTTCGCTCGCCCCGCTTTTTGGGTTGCCCGCGACGGGTTTTTGTACTTACTTGGAATCGTGGGCCTTAGAAGTTGTTTTAAAATTCCCGGTGAGTTCCCGAACGCGAGCGAAAAAGTGGCGGTTATGAGGCGCGAGGGGCGCGTAGCGCCGACGGGAAAACCCGCCTATGAGAGGCGAGCAAGCGCAGCCTCGATCTCGTAAGACGGGTGGGTTTGACCAACGCCGACCGGTGCTTTTGCAGCCGCGCGAAGACCGGTGGGAATTTTAAGACAGCTTCTTAGCACGTGGCGCGTCGAACGGAGGTGTTGCGTTGACGACGGACACGGACCTGACTGCACACAGGACTTCAATACGTTCGTGGTGGTCTGCCGACGGTCACCGGTTCCTGCCGCCGGCGCTCATCACCTGCATATTGATTGGCAGCCAGATTACATATGGAGTTCTTGAGGGTCTGTCGAAAACGGCATTGGCCATCGCGGTCGCAGTCGGCGTGGAGGGTCTGCTGGGCAGACTGCACGGGAGCCGCAAACCGAATTTCGTGAGCGGATACATCACCGGAATCAGCGTAGGGATTCTGATCCGCTCGCTATGGTTGTGGCCCTATGCGCTTTGCAGCGCGGTCTCGATTCTGTCCAAGTACGTGATCCGATGGCGCGGAAGGCATCTCTGGAACCCGTCCAATCTCGGCGTTAGCGCGATGTTCTTCCTTGCGCCGGAAATGGCGGCGGGGCTGAGTATTCAGTGGGGTAACGCCGTCTGGGTCATGCTGGTGATCTGGGTATTTGGCTGGATGGCGGTCTGGCGGGTAAAGCGGCTGCACATCTGCCTGACGTACGTGGTGAGTTTCCTGGTGTTCGGGTTTGTACGAAGTCTTGTCACGGGGCAGGCGTATCTGGCCGGCGTGGCGCCCATTACCGGTCCGATGTACCAGCTGTTTATTTTCTTCATGATTACGGATCCAAAGACAACGGTGAACACAGTGCGTGGCCAGTGCTGGGTTGCGTTTACCGTGGCTGCGGTTGAAGCCGGACTGCGTCTGTACGAGCAGGTCTATGCCCCGTTCTATGCGTTGTTTCTCGTTGGACCCTGCGCGGTGGCAACGGAGATATGGTTGGAGAAGCGTGGCATGTCTGGGGAAATTGGGGCCCGAAGTGAAGTCGGTGGTTGACGGTGCAACCATTTGCAAGGAGGTGGCGATGAAGACTGAAATCAGGGGGAAACACTTCGAGGTGTCCGTCCGGTTGAGGGAGTACATCGAAAAAGAAACACAAAAACTGAAACAGTTCTATGAACCGATTCTGGACACCCGGATTACGCTGGAGCGGGAGAACCGGATGTACAGGGTCGAGATTGTGGTACACGTTCATAACCATATCCTTAAAGCCACTGACGAACAGGATGCCGTCCATCCCGCGCTTGGGGGCGCGATCGACAAAATGGTCCGGCAGCTCAAGAGGGTCAAGGAACGACAGCGCAGGCCGCGGATTCCCGCAGCAGCGCGGAATTGAGCGACGGCAATCCAACGAAACGCTCCCCTGGCAGCTGCCGCGGGGAGCGTTTTTACTGTTTGTCAGGAATCGCGGATGTCGAAGGCGGGGCTGCGCCAGGTCCGCAGGAGGTTGCATGCCAGCACCGCCGCCGCCAGCCACCCGAGCACGCCGGAGAGCCCGAATGCGGTCATCGAGACCGCCAAACCACCGGGAACCCGGTCCAGAATCCCTACCAGGAGCAGTGGCGCGATGCGACAAAGCGCGGCGGCGGTCGCGACGTAAAAGGTGGCAGCCACCAGACCCGGTAAGGCGACTTTGCGTTTGTGAAGGAAGCCGGGCACCATTCGAGGCGCCATGCCCAGCAGAAGGAGGGTGATAAAGCCCGCAAGATGTGTGTGGCGCAATGCATCGGGATCGAACGGAGATGCGATGCGAAGGAGCACAAGAGCGCCATCCAGCAATTCAACCATAGCGGCGAGTGCCAGGAAGGCGTACGCGGCATAGAGCAGCAGTTCGAATCGGCCGAACTCGCCATAGTCCGGCAGGCCCGGGCGCGTGGGGCGCCTGTCTGGCCCGGGTTCGCCGATGCGGTGTACGGTCCATGGAGGATACCACCGGAAGAGAATGTCCAGTTTCCAGATGAAAAGAAGGAGGATTGCGCCTCTGAGAACTTTTCCGATGGGCGAAAGATGCGCAAGAGACGATGCGAAGGAAATCTCCGTGAGTTGTGCGAAAACAGGCACGTGGATCAGGATGAGCGCCATGAGATAAACCTGTCCGTAACGTGCGACGGGCCAGCGGACGGCGGGCAGGCGCAGGTAGAGCGGAAGCGTACGGACGGAAAACGCCATCGCCGTGGGAAGGACGACGAATCCGGTGAACAACTCAATACCGAATCGGTTCCACGCGATGTCGAGCAGGGGGTTGTCGCCAAGGCTCGCGTGAAATGCGAGTCCGGCCGCGAGCAGTGAATACAGTCCCCACCCCGCAACGGCGATAGCCAGGAAGATGCGCACCGTCTTCAGGGCCGGGCGGTCCGCAGGTGCGCCGCGTAAGGTCGTGACCAGGAGATGGAGATAAATAAAGACGCCCGCCGTTTCCAACAGCGCGGAGAAACCGAGCGTCCATCGCAGGCCCGTATGGACCGGGTCTTCAAGTCCCGCGGCAAGCAGCGGCTGCGAGAGCGCGCGAAGGAAAATGCCGCTTGCAAGAAGAGGGAGAATCCAGGCGGAAAGCCGGGGATGGCGCAGGGGCGCACCCGCCAGACGGGGCAGGAAGTAGAGGCTCACGCCGATGATGAAGAGGCCGATCCAGCCCAGGAGTTGGGCGTGGCCATGCGCCTGGAGCATGGCGACCCACCAGCTTCCCATAGGCAGCTGAAAGCCGATCAGCACGGCCAGGACGGCCGCGTAGCCGAATCCGACCGTCAACGCGACAGACAGCGACGCCAGCACAAAGCCGAAGTAAAAAGGGGTGTGGGCGCGTTTCTGATTATCGGACAAGGATATCACCTGGAGTCAGGATGAGGGGAAGTTCGAATTAGTATCAGTTGTGGAAAATTAACGAACGTGCCGGTTCCCGGTCGATCCCATTCCCCACAATTAAGCCCGTTCGCGTGAATTAGCAACCTCTTTCGAGAAATCATTGGCCCATCCGTTGTCGGATTTGTAGGGGCGACCCTTGTGGTCGCCCGGGCGCCGGTTGTGAAATGCATTGATAGAGCGAAACCCGCCTTCCTCCCTCTTTCCTTTAGGTGAGAGGGCCGGGGAGAGAGGTCTGGGGGCCGTGGGGAGAGGTTTCGTTCCTGGCTGGTTGCCTTTCTTTGTGCCTTTGTGTCTTCGTGTGAGTTGATTTTCGCCCTAACCTGGCCGCGCTCCCCTGAACGCTGACGGGTATTTTCATAACCACTGGGGTTTTTTGTGAGATCCGAAATCCAGAATTCCATTGTCATCCTGCTTCTGCTGATTCTCGCCGCCTGCGCGCCACGGGAAACCGTGACCGTGTCAGGCGCGGTAAACCGGCCGGGAGACGTCGGCTACCGTACGGATTGGAAACTGGAGAATTACGTGGCCGCGGTGGGGGGATTCCTTGCCGAAGCGGATACGGGACGGGCCGTGCTGGTCCGCGATGCGGGGGACAGCGTGGTTGCCGGAGCGCATGGCAACGTCCTGAAATGGGCAGTCGAAGACGCCCCGGTCCCGTTGCCGGGCGACCTGATAACCGTTCCGCTGAAGTCGTATCGGGTCCGGTTCGATACGGTGATGGCGGTCGGGGACCTGCGGCTGGAATGGAGAGATCATGTCTACCTTATGGCGCATGGCAGAGCTGCGCTCGGGACGACGCCGCGGGGGGTGGTGGCGGCGGTGTTATTCGGGAACGGGGAGGTAATCCGGCAGGCTTCAGGGAACACGGCAGGTCCGTTTCATTACCTTTATGTGACAATGCATCCCAATCGGTACGGCGGGCTTCTGCCAGCGACCGCACTTCCAGTCTCCGACCGCGAGTCGCTCGAAGACGCGGCGGCGCTGCACCGTTATATGTCCCGGACGTCCACGTTCAGGGCGGGAGAGCGTACGCACCTGCCGCCCGACGGTCACTTCCGGGTGCAGGCCGGCGTCTGGCTCACGCCGAAGAATGCGACGTATCCCGGTAGTGGCGTTCGGAAACGGCATTTCGGTGACGGCCGGATTTGGACGACGTTTCCGGACGGAAGGCAGCGATGGCGGTATGCCGACGGGCGAATTGTGATGCAGTTTCCCGATAAGTCGCAGGAAACGCGGTTTCAGGATGGTTCGGTCCGAATGGAAGACGCGCTGGGTGGCGTGCGGACGACGTATCGGGATGGGCGGACCGTGTTCGAAGACGCCGGCGGCAACCGGCACCGGGTGTATGAAGACGGGCGTCAGGAATGGCGGCATGCGTCCGGGAACAGGGTGACGATATATCCGGATGGCCGGCGGGTACACCGGTTTTCAAGCGGAACCGTGCGCACGGTAAATCCCGACGGCGTCGAGCGGACGGTTTTCTCCGACGGGACCCTGCACGTGCGATACCCCGGCGGAAAAGTGGAGATCGAGGCGCCCGGCGGGTTGCGAGAGACACGTTTTCCGGACGGAAGTGTCCTGGCAAAAACGCCCGAAGGACACCGCATCAGGATCTTTGCGGACGGCCGTCAGTTTACGCGGATGAACGACGGTACAACGATTGACGAGTTTCCGGACGGACGAAGGATACAGAAACATCCATCGGGCGAGACGCTGGAGGTGTTCGCGGACCGGTCGCGCCGCACCGTGTATTCCGACGGCTCCGAAACGGTTCGACGTCCCGACGGCGTACGCGTCGCACGGCTTGAGGACGGGACGTTAATCGAGGAATTCCCGGACGGCAGGATTGTCCAGACCGATACGTCGGGCGTGCGGATCGAATTTCTGACTCCGGATCGATATACAATTACGGACCGGGAGGGCAACCGCGTCGAGGTTGGCCCCGACAGCACCGCCACAAAGCAATTCGTGGAACCCTATAGGTACCGCGGTTCGATCCGGCGCGACCTGATCGGCCTGGAGCGCGTACCGGAACGAATCACTCCCGGCATGGAAGCATCCATCCGGGGAACGGTGGGAGACGTCGTGAAATCGCTGTCAATGGCGGCTTTTTCGCTGCCGGATGGCGACGTCCTGGATATGTCGATGAAGCGCCAGGCGGGGACGTTTTCCGGTTCATTGCTGATTCGCGAACGGGGACACTATCGACTCCAGATCCAGGGAAAACTGGAAAGCGGCGATGCTGTCATGCTGGAAGACCGCATGTTGAGGGTCGGCAATCCGAAGCCTCTGCTGAAGCCCGCAATCCAAATCGAGCTGTATCCGGGCGACGCGGCCGCGGGCCGGCGGCTGATGGACCTGGTGAATCAGGTGCGCGGCAGGAAGGGCCGCATGAGATTGAAGTGGGACGACGACCTGGCTTACGCGGCGGCGTCGCATCTGAAGGACATGCTGGCGTACGGCTCCGTCTCGCACAGGTCGCCCATGTACGGAAACCTGACGAGCCGCCTGGAACGGCTTGACATTGCATTTGAGGTCGCGCTGGAAAACCTGGCGACGGCGCCCTCGCTGGAGGAAGCGCATTGGCACCTGATGTTGAGCGCCGGGCACAGGCGGAATGTCCTCGACCCGCGACTGACGCATCTTGGCATCGCCGTGACGCGCGAGCGGGGCCAGGTGTGGGTGGTCGAAATCTTCAAGCGAAGCCATTGACCAGGATTCGTATGTATTTGTGGACGTTAATTCGAATGTATGCAAGTTGAAAAAGCCGATTAAACTGCGGATTACCAGGATACTCGAGGATTGGACGTGAGAATCAGACCTGGGACAATATCCATAGTCTTCGTCGGGTTCTTCTGGTGCAGCGGAGCTTTCGCGTCTGAAAACGACCTGAAGACGGCCGAAGATCGGTTCCGGATTGCGGTTGAGCGTCTGGGGCGGGTCTCGACCGAGGAGAGTCTCCGTGCATTGAATGACGTGCTGGCGCTGGATGAGAATCATGTCCTGGCGCACGTGGAAATCGCCAGGCTGCATATGTCGACGAATACGCCTCTTGCCAGGAGCAGCGCTGAGAAATTCCTGCGGCGCGCAATCCGCCTGGACCCGGAAAATGGGGAACACCGGGTGCTGCTGGGCGATCTCCTGTGGGCGCAGGGGTTCCTGTCGAACGCAAGACGACAATATGAGGAAGTCCTGGCGCGGGATCCGGAGAATGCGCAAGCGGCTTTCGGGCTCGGAGTTTACTACGTAAAAGACTTTATGAAGTACTGGAACATGATCGACACGGAGGGAATCAGCCATAGCGTGGTGCTTGAGTGGCGGCATTTCGCCCGGGAATACCGTGAGCTGGCGATCCGGTATCTCGGGCAGAGCATCCAGTACGATCCGGGATTCAAGGACGCCTATTACCAGTTGGGCCTGGTCTATATGGAGGATATGAGATCCGCTCCCGTGGCCGCGGGAACGGCGCTCGTAAGTGTCGCGAACTCACTGCTGAAGGCGTATCCCGGGGACAAGGACGCATTGCTCTTTGTCGGGTTGGGCTACCACACCGGCGGATTTCCGGAAAGGGCATGGGATTTCTACGTCCGGGCGCTCGACATGATGGGCGCGGAGGAACGTTCGATCATCGAATCCGTGGACGTCGTGGCCGACGAAAAAGAGCGGACGCGTATCGCGAAAGCAGACACGCAGGCGCAAGAATCTAGAGGAGAATGGGTTGAGAGTGTTGAGAGGGAACGGTACTGGCTCAAGCAGGACCCGTTGCTGCTGACGGAATCGAACGAACGGAGAATGGAGCACTACCGCCGGGTGTCCTATGCCAATTTGCGGTTCGGCAAGCCCAGGCAAGGAATCGCGGGCTGGCGCACTCCGATGGGGAGGGTCTACATCAAGTACGGTGACCCGCCTGGACGGACGGTGACGCGTCCCGAGGTGGACCCGCGGGGACGAACCGTTCAGGCGCATATGGAGCTGTGGGCTTATGAAGGCTTTTCCTTTCGATTCAGGAACTGGAACGGTTTGGACGGCTGGCACTTTGACGTCAGCTCTCCCGTTTTCCCTTACGGAGAATGGGTCCTCAAGCGCACGCCGCAGCGATACGTGGATCCCTTTCGCGGTCTGAAATACAGCATGCCGTACCAGGCGGCCGCGTTTCGAGATGCCGGCAAGATACGCCTCGAGGTGGCTTATGCGATTGCGAAGGAGCGATTGAGGATTTCTCACACGGGCGGGGTCGACCTGCAGGACGGACTTTTCCTGTTTGACGGCGACTGGAAAGAGGTCTCACGGGCGGTTTATGCGACCCGGCGGCTTGCGGACGTGGGAACCGACAGCGTCAGGGGGCGGTACCTGCTTTCACAATCGACGCTGGTCGTAGATCCGGGGGACTATCATCTCATTGCCGAGGTGCAGGACCGCGGGACAAGGTCCATCGGGACGTTCAGGGAGACATACGAATTCCCGATGGGTGGTTCTCTGCCCGCGATGAGCGATCTGCTTGTGGCAACCGACATCCGGATGGACGATCCGTTTCCCGAACGGCGGGAGGATTTGAGGCTGGCGCTGAATCCGCTCCTCACGTTCTATCGCTCGGAATCGGTGTACGTCTATTTCGAGGTCTACAATCTGACGCGGGATGATTTCGGTCGGACGAAATACGAGATTACCTATCGGATCGGACAGCAGGAGGAGACCGAGGTGGTTCCCGGGAGATTCGAGGCGGTGGCGCTGGCGGAACCGCCCGGTAATGTGCGTTTGCGGATTGGAGCGCTACGGGAGGGAGGGCCCGTCGAATATCAGGTGAGATACATTCCTGCCGAACGAGACAGGGTTTCGAGGATGTTTCGAAAGTTCGAGAGTGAGACCGGAGAGACCACGGTCACCGTTCGTTATGAAGGAGACCGGGCGGATGATTTCACCTACCTTCAGATCGCCCTGGATAGCGTACCCGTGGGGGTCCACAGGCTATCGGTAGAACTGAAGGATCTGAACAGTGCGGGGCAGGGGGACGGGAGACGCGTGTTGTTCCGGGTGATAGAGTGAAAATGGTAAGACGTGAGACGGTAGAGTTAAGAGGTCCACCCCGAGCCCCGCGTCATTCGAGGCGGATGACGTCGCCGGGCACCTTCAGTTGAAACCGGCCGTCTGGAACGCCGGAATTGACTTTCCGGCTGATGACGTGAATCCGGATCCGGTCGCTGCCCTGGACAATCTCCATCCGGCGTGGAAGCGCGATGCCGTTCTGAAGCTGGTATTCGGAGAGGGTACGGCGGGAAATCAACGTCCCCTGGGGCGAATAGACCCGTTCTTCGAGCAGCACGGCGGTGCGCGGGTCAAAACGAAGGCGGCGCGTCCACAGCGGTTCGATAATCTCCACGACAAGACTGTCGCGGTGGGCCTCAAACCCGCCGATTCGCGGAATGATCAGTGGAGAGAGATTGACGAGGCCCAATATCGCCTCACGCGAGCCGTAAGGCGTGAGGTCCATTCCGGTGACGGTGCGCAGAACGTCCTCCGAAGGTCCCTCCATGTAGTGGTTGGTTCTGGCCAGGTATAACGCGAGAGAGTCGCTGCGGGCAAGGGCCGAGAGGACGCTGCTGAATAGCACCTTCATCTCAATCTTCAGGGCGTCCGGCGACCGGAAGAAAAGGACGACAACGCCGTTCTGCTTGACGCCGTCTACACGCATATTGATACCGGCGCGGACCTCAAGGTCGTGAAGGCTGTCGGACCGCGACGAGAGGATGTGCAGCAGTTCGGCGGGGGTCGAAACGGGTGCGACTTCCGGGAGGCGGGAGAGGGATGCGGCGCAGCCGGCAAGCACGAGGAGAAGAAGACAGAGGGCAGGTTTCGGCGTGATGGATCGCGTACCGGACCGCTGATGCCGCGCCATTTCAGGGTCCGCTCGCGTTGTTGGGGCGGAAGGACTGCAGTTTGCGCCGGATGGAATCGTTGTCGGGATCCAGATCGGCCGCGCGCCTCCAGTGCTCGAATGCTTCGTCAATGTTGCCCAGGGCCCGGGCGGCATCCCCGACGTGGTCCAGTATGATTGACAGATTCTCGAACTGGCCGGCAGTCCGGAACTCCATTTCGATCTTGTTCAGCCTGCTTTCTTCGGCTTTCAATGCAAGCTTGAGAAATCGCATCGCCTCGCCGTATCGCTGTTGCTGGAAATAGACCCATCCCATGCTGTCCAGGTACGCGCCGTTTTGCGGGTCGCCCTTCAATGCCCTTTCGATGAAATTCTCCGCTTCGCCCAGGCGAACGCCTTTCTCCGCGAACATGTAACCCAGATAGTTCAATGCCTGGTGATTGTCGGGCGCCCTGGCAAGAAGACGCTGGAATACGGCAACGGCGCTATCGAACCGCCCTGCGCGCTCGTACCCGTGACCCAGGTCGTACAGCACGTCCTCCAGAAGTTTCGCGTCGTCTTCGAGGCGACTAAGAACGCTTTCGAGTTCGGGAATCGCTGCTTCCCAGTCTTTCTCCGCCAGATAGGTACGGCCAACCGACAGACGAAAGCGAAGCTCTTCAGGCCGGGCGTTAACGGCTTGCCTGTATACCTGTCGCGCCTGTGCAATACGATTGCTCACGACGTACGCCCGCCCCAGATCGAACACGATCCGGGAATAGAGTCTGGAGTCGGCAGGCGTCTCGCCAAAGAGTTCATTGAGAATCCCGATGGCGGGGTCCCAGTCCCGTTGGTTCAGGTAGGTATGGGCAACGCCCAGACGGTACCTCGGGTCGGCGTCGAGAGATGTCGCCAGAAGGAAGGATCGCCGTGCCTCCTCGGGGCGGTCCATGTCCAGAAGCAGCGACGCCTTCCGCCCAAGCAGGTCGTGTCTCTCCGGCAGTTCCCTTATAAGACGGTTCAGAAGGGCTTCCGTGTGTCGAAAGCGAAGTGTGTCAAGGTCGGTCCCTTCGCCCGGTTCAGGAATGCTGCGAGGGAGGTGGACGGAAAACCGGTCAATAAAGAGCGTATCCAACGGCGTTTCCGAGATCAGGGCTTCCAGATGGTCGCCACGATCGTAAATTGCAATCAGCTTCTTCCAGAGCGTTAGCGTGGTTTTATTCAGGCGGTGTTCAAAATGCGCCAGACCGGCACGATAAATGGATGCGGCCCCCAGCGTGTCGCCGCCGGCAAGCGAAAGGTCGCCAAGGCGATTCCAGATCTGCACCTGTTCCGGATCGCGATGCAGGATACGGCGGTAGATGGCGGCCGCCCTGAGGGGCAGATTCAGCCGATGATACCCGTCGGCGATCAACAGATTGAACCGAATGTTCGGCGTTGGCACGGACGCGGCCCGATCCAGTATACGCAGAACGTCCTGGCGCTGCCGTCTGGTCGTGTAGACCTGGAGCAGGCGGGCATATGCTCTGAAGTCCGAGGGATTCAGGCGCGTGATGGCCTCGAGTTGCGCCGTTGCCAGCAGGGTATCCCGTTGTCCTTTGACGAGGGTGTCGTACAGCAGCCATCGATGCGCCGGGACCTGGGGTTTCAGCCGCACGGCTCGTCGTGCCGCTTCGTCCGCTTCGGCTATCCGGTTCAATGAGATCAAATTGCGGGCAAGTGAATTGTACAGCGTGGCTGAGGTGGAATCGATGGCAATGGCAGCCCTGAGCGACTCAACGGCTTCTTCAATCTGCCCAGCAAGCTTGAACCTTTTGGCGTCGATGAAATGGCCCAGCGCCCGGGAATCCGTGCCGCGGGGTTCGGGCTGAGGGGGTATGACTGCCTTTCGGGGCGCGGCGCAGCCCGCAATACCCGCGAGACCGAGGAGGATGAGGATTGTGCGTGTCTTCATATTCTGCGCGTTGATTCCGGAAGCAAGGGTGTCAGACAGGAAGCGCGGCCGCCCGGAAGGGGATTCAGATCCTTTCACGATCCGGATCAGAAAAGGTTGCCCGCTCGTTTTTCGAGGAGCAGCTTTCCGGCCTCGTTTTCGATGCGGATCGGATAGTCCTGCGTAAAGCAGGCCGTGCAATACTGGAGCGAGGAGTTTGGGGCCACGCCGAGCATGCCGTCGAGCGAGAGATATCCCAGGCTGTCCACGCCGAGGTGTTCGCGGATCTGCTCCACGGTTTTGGCGCTGGCGATCAGTTCCTTTTCGGTCTGAAAGTCGATTCCGTAGAAGCACGGACCCACGATAGGCGGACAGCTGACACGCACGTGAACCTGTCGGGCGCCCGCTTCCCGCAACATTCGTACCAGGTGTTTGAGGGTTGTGCCCCGGACGATCGAATCTTCCACGACAACCACCCGCTTACCGTTCAGAACGCCCCTCACCGGGTTGAATTTGAGGCGGACCTTGGACGATCGACTGTCCTGTCCGGGAGTAATGAAAGTCCGTCCGACGTAGTGGTTCCGTATAAGTCCGATTTCGTGCTTGATGCCGGACTGATTGGCGTAACCCAGCGCCGCGGTATTGCTGGAGTCCGGCACGGAAATCACGATGTCTGCGGCGGCAGGTTGTTCAATGGCGAGCTGTCTGCCCAGCCGCCGACGGGTCTTGTCCACGTTGTCACCGAAGATGATGCTGTCGGGCCGTGAGAAATAGATGTATTCGAAGATGCAGAATGCGTGGCGATCGGCTTCCTCGGTTGTAAAGGCGCGGAGACCGTGCGAATCTATCATGATGAGTTCGCCGGGCTCGATGTCGCGAATATAACGTGCCGAGATGATGTCGAGCGCGCATGATTCAGACGCGACGATCCAGGCATCGCCCAGCTGGCCGAGGCACAACGGACGGAATCCGTAGGGATCGCGCGCCGCGAACAACTGGTTTTCGGTGGCCAGGACGAGCGAATACGCGCCTTCGATCTGTCCTAAGGCGTCTATAATTCGATCGGCCATCTTCTCTTCTCTGGATCTGGCGACGAGATGCAGGATCAGTTCGCTGTCGGTTGTCGTCTGGAAGATGGCGCCATCGTCCTGCATCCGGTTGCGGAGTTCGGCTGTATTGGTGAGGTTTCCGTTGTGCGCGACGGCGAAAAACGCGTCCCGGCACTCCGCCAGAAAGGGCTGCGCGTTGGTCAGGGTGTCGGATCCGGTCGTGGAATACCGATTATGCCCGATGGCCAGGTGGCCCGGAAGCCGATCCAACACGTCTCCGTCAGCGAACACGTCGGCAACCTGACCCATTTCGGTATGGCGAAACAGATACTCACCGTTACCTGAAACGATGCCGCTGCTCTCCTCGCCGCGGTGCTGCAGGGCGTGCAGGCCCAGCGTGGTGAGTTTCGCCGCATCGTTGTCCCCATAGATGCCGAAGATGCCGCAAAAGTGTTTAACGCTGTGATCCATCGACCCTCCTGTCGGCGGTGTACGGATTGATCGTGCTGGAAAAGACCGTCAATCGGCCAGGGGAAGGCGTGTTTTCCAGTGTTCGTAATCGTCAGTGCCTGCGTCGTCTGCGTCTGCCGGCTCTACTTCTGTGGTTGCGGCCTCGTTCGGGTTTTGAACCGCCTTCCTTCAAATGGAAATCCAGCCGGCGGAATCTTCTGTCCGCCCGGACAAGCTGGACCACCACCGGGTCGCCCAGCCGGAACCGTCTTCCGGTGCGTTGTCCGATGAGAGCGCCTTCGTTTTCGCGATACACGTAGTAGTCGTCTCCAATCGTACTGACCCTGACCAGACCGTCAATCAGATAGTCGTTGAGTTCCGCGAAGAATCCCATGGCCCTGACGCCAACGATAACCGCGTTGAAGGCGTCACCGACGCGATCCTCCAGAAAGCGGATCTGTTTGACCTTGACCGACGCCCGCTCCGCCTCCTGAGCCACGGCTTCCCGGCCGGTAACGACGTCGCCTAGCGCCGGAAGTCGTTCCCGGAGCCCGTTCTTTCGTTCTTCGGTCAGACCGCCGGCTTCTTTCAGGAGCCGATGGATCATCAGGTCCGGGTACCGTCGAATGGGGGAGGTGAAGTGGGTATACGTGTCACAGGCGAGACCGAAGTGCCCGATGTTTTCAGGCGAATAGACGGCTTTCTTCATGGACTGCAACAGCCTGGCGTTCAGCACCTGCCCGGAACGCTTCCCTTCGACTGCGGCCAGGAATTTCTGAATGTCGGCGGACGTGATCCTGTCCCTCCGCGGAAAGCCGAACCCGAAGGCGGCGGCCGTGTCTGCGAATTCCGAGAGTTTCTGCGCGTCCGGTTTTTCGTGAATGCGGTACAGCCCCGGCAGACTCCGGTCTCGGAGATGGCGCGCCACGGTTTCGTTGGCCAGCAGCATGAACTCCTCGATGATCCGGTGGCTGTCGAGGCGTTCGCTCTTCCGTATTTCGGTGACGTTGCCCTCGCCATCCACGACGATCCGCGGTTCGGTCAGGTTGAAGTCAATCGCACCGCGCTTCATTCGCCGGTAGGTTATGCGCCTTCGCAGATGGTCCATTTCCCGCAAGAGCGCGCGCTGCGGCGAAGGTTCGGCCGACCCGCTTCCATTGAGAAATTCCTGTGCCTGACGGTACGACAGCCTCGCCCTGCTTCGGACCGTGGACGGGGCGATCTGAGATTTCAGCGGACGGCCGTTCCCATCCAGGTCGATCAGTACGCTGACGGCAAGCCGGTCCTCATCGGGCAGCAGGGAACACAGGTTTCCCGAGAGGCGTTCAGGCAGCATGGGTATCGCCCGATCCGCGAGGTAGATGCTTGTTCCTCGCGTCAGGGCTTCGTGGTCCAGCGGGTCGCCCTCTGCGACGTAGTAGCCCACGTCGGCAATGTGTACGCCCAGCCGATATCCGCCTCCAGGCCTGTCTTCCAGAGAGACAGCGTCGTCGTGGTCTCTGGCGTCTTCCGGATCGATCGTAACGCAAAAGAGATGGCGAAGGTCCAGCCGGTTAAGGGTTTCGGACTCGGGAATCCGGTTTGGAAATGCCTCTGCGGCTGCAATTACATGCGGGGGAAACTCAATGGGCAGGTCGTACTCTTTCACGATGGAAAGGGTGTCGATGCCCGGGTCGCCGGGTTGGCCCAGAACGTCGACGACCTCGCCTTCGGGATTGGCATTCCCGGGGAGCCAGGGTCGGAGGCGGACGACGACCAGTTGGCCGTCCGTGGCGCCTCCGGCATCTTCGGGAGAGATATAGACATCCCGCGGTAATCGGGGATCGTCCGGTTCCACAAAGCCGAAGCGCGTTCCCGCGCGATAGATCCCTATAATGGATCTGGCGCCGCGTTCGAGTACACGGCTGATCTCATTGCCGCCGCGCCTCCGGGATATCCGGACAACGACACGGTCGCCGTGCAACGCGCCTCGCAAGCGCCCGGGACCGACAAAGACGTCCGGGCTTTCACCATCGCGACAAACGAATCCGAAACCGTCGGGGTTGACGCTGAGTAGACCCGTGGCGAGATTGAACTTGGCCGTGGGGCCAAAACGGTTGTTGCGCAGCTTGGCGATGGCGCCTTCCCGTTCGAGCTGAACGAGCAGCCGTCGAAATCGCCGGTAGTCGTTTTCGGGGACCCTCAATGCCCGGCTCAGTTCGCGAGGTTTGAGCGGGCGCCCCGATTCATTTCGAATGAAATCCAGAACCCGTGCGCGGGTTATGGACATGGCTTCAATCCATCCCGTTCTCGGCAGATCACCAGACGTCGGCGCTACCGCTATATTCTTGATGCAGGGGGGCGAATTTCTTATTATTCGGCGACCGTCCGAGTTCGCGTTAAATATATAAGTTGGCAAAGAGAAAATCAAAATTAAATAGGCAAAAAACGGAGATTTTCATCTTGAGCGAAGGAGGTTCTGGAGCAGATCGACCGTATTCATGGTGTTTCGTGCCCTGTACCAGAAATATATCACCTAAGGAGCTTCGTTATGAGACGTTTGGTTCCGTTCGTCCTTCTTCCGCTGATTCTCCTGGCACTGCACAGGTCCGCGTCCGCGCACTGTGAAATCCCCTGCGGGATCTATGGTGACGAAGCCCGGTTCTCGGCCATAGCGGAGAACCTTAAGACCATAGAGAAGTCCATGAATCAGATTGTCCTGCTTTCGGCCGATGCGGGCAAGAACATGAACCAGCTCGTACGGTGGGTGAATAACAAGGAATCGCACGCGGATCAGATTCGTGAGATCGTCGCGCAATATTTCCTTGCACAGCGTATCAAGGCGCCGGCGAACGGAGATCCGGCCGCCCGCAAGGCGTATACCGAGAAGCTGGCGCTGCTTCATCAGATGATCGTCTCTGCGATGAAGTGCAAGCAGACAACCGACACGGCCCATGTGAAGAAGTCGCGAGAACTGTTACGGTCGTTCGAGGCGCTATATATGAAAAATTGAAGTACTACGGACATGTTTTGTCCCGATTCCGCAGAAAAAATCACACCGGGCCTTCCACGGAATGCCCGGTGTTTTTTTCGTGTACCAGCCAGATTTTCCTTGCCAAGTATACAACGGTTTGATATATTTGTCGGCCGTGTTAGCACTCGACAGAATAGAGCGCTAACAGTTACAATAAGCGCTTAAATTCGATAAATTTAACGCCAATTCCGTCTCAATTTATCAAGGAGGTAAGAGACATGGCAGTCAAGGTGAAGCCGCTGGGAGATCGTGTGCTGGTCAGGCCCCAGGAAGAAGAGGAACAGGTGAAGGGTGGCATCATTATTCCTGACACGGCGAAAGAAAAGCCTCAACGCGGTGAAATCGTGGCCGTCGGAGATGGCAAACTGGACGATTCCGGCAACAGGATTGCACCGTCCGTGTCATCCGGCGACGTGGTACTCTACGGCAAATATTCCGGCACCGAGGTAAGGCTGGACGACGAGGATCATCTCATTATGTCAGAGAGCGATATCCTGGCGATTATTGAAGACTGAGACGATTCAACTAAAGATACGTCAAGGAGGACGATATGCCGAAGCAGCTTGAATTCGATGTTGCGGCCAGGGATGCGCTGAAGCGCGGCGTGGACCAGCTGGCCGAGGCGGTCAAGGTAACACTGGGCCCGAAGGGCCGGAACGTCGTACTGGACAAGAAATTCGGGTCGCCCACGGTCACCAAGGACGGCGTCACGGTGGCTAAAGAGGTGGAACTGGAGGATCCCTATGAAAATATGGGTGCTCAGATGGTGAAGGAAGTCGCCTCCAAGACGTCCGACGTCGCCGGCGACGGTACCACGACGGCAACCGTACTGGCCCAGTCAATCTACAGCGAAGGGCTGAAGAACGTAACCGCCGGCGCCAACCCCATGGATCTGAAGCGAGGCATCGACAAGGCGGTTTCCACGGTGGTTAAGGCAATCCAGGATATCAGCAAGCCGGTCGCCGGGCACACCGAAATCGCACAGGTCGCGACGGTTTCCGCCAACAGCGACACGGCAATCGGAGACCTGATCGCCGAAGCCATGGAAAAGGTCGGCAAGGACGGCGTCATTACCGTCGAAGAGGCGAAATCCATCGAAACCGGCCTGGAAGTCGTCGAAGGCATGCAGTTCGACCGCGGGTACCTGTCGCCCCATTTCGTGACGGATCCGGACAACATGGAGGCGACGCTGGAAGAGGCCTACCTGCTGATTCACGACAAGAAGATCTCGGCAATGCGCGATCTGCTGCCGGTCCTTGAAAAAACGGCTCAGACGGGCAAGCCGCTCCTGATTATCGCCGAAGATATCGAAGGCGAAGCCCTGGCCACGCTGGTTGTCAATAAAATCCGGGGCACGCTGAAGGTTGCCGGCGTCAAGGCGCCGGGTTTCGGCGACCGCCGCACGGCGATGCTGGAAGATATCGCCATCCTGACCGGCGGCCGCGTGCTGTCCGAGGACGCCGGGTTCAAACTCGAGAACGCCACAACCGCGGATCTGGGCCAGGCCAAGCGAGTCACGATCGACAAGGACAACACGACCATCGTCGAAGGCGGCGGCGAGTCCGGCGACATTCGCGGGCGTGTCGGACAGATCCGTCGACAGATCGACGAGACGACTTCCGACTACGACCGGGAGAAGCTGCAGGAGCGTCTGGCCAAGCTGGCGGGCGGCGTTGCCGTTGTAAACGTGGGCGCGGCAACGGAGACGGAAATGAAGGAGAAGAAGGCGCGCGTGGAAGACGCGCTGCACGCGACGCGGGCGGCCGTGGAAGAGGGCATCGTCCCGGGCGGCGGCGTGGCCTTTGTCCGCGCGATCGAGTCCCTGGAACGGACCAGGAAAGATGCGCGCGGCGACGAGAAAATCGGCGTGGAAATCGTGCGAAGGGCGCTGGAAGAGCCGCTTCGTCAGATTGCCGACAACGCAGGTGTCGAGGGCGCCATTGTTGTACAGAATGTCAACGCCGGCGAGGGTGGTTATGGCTTTAACGCCGATACGGAGAAATACGAAGATATGAACGCTGCCGGATTGCTGGATCCCACGAAGGTGGCGCGCACGGCTCTGGAGAACGCGGCGAGTATTGCCGGGTTGCTCCTGACCACCGAAGCCGTTGTGGCGGACATTCCGGAAGAAGAAAAGCCTCCGCCAGCGCCTCCGGGCGGCGGCATGTACTAGAAAAGCAATGCCTCCGCTTTCTGCAACGGAGGCCGGAAAACAAAAGAAACGCGCCTTTTTTCAAAGGCGCGTTTCTTTTTTAGATATCGGCCAGGTTAATCGTCCGCGGCTTCGTGTTGCGCCACGCCGCTGCAGAAGGCGACGTAGTCGATGAGTTCGGTGATTTCGGGGTTGTCGCCACAGACCGGGCAGCCCGGGTCTCGACGGATTTTAAACGTGCGAAAACTCATAGCCAGCGCATCGTACATGAGCAGCCTGCCGATAAGTGGTTCACCCTGGCCGAGAACCAGCTTGACCACTTCGGTTGCCTGGATCAAACCAACGGTTCCCGGAAGCACACCCAGGACTCCCGCGTCGGCGCAGGACGGTGCCAGTTCCGCGGGCGGGGGCTCGGGATAGAGACAGCGGTAGCACGGCCCTTCCAGGTCGCAGGGATAGACGGTTACCTGCCCCTCGAAACGGAAGATGCTTCCGTCTACGATGGGCTTGCGCGCGAAGACGCAGGCGTCGTTTACCATATAGCGCGTGGGAAAGTTGTCGCATCCGTTCACCACGATGTCATAGTCCGCGATAATGTCCATCACGTTATCGGAATTCAGGTACTCGACGTACGGGACCACCTTGCATCCCGGATTCAGGTCCTGCAGGGTTTCCCTGGCTGAGATGGCCTTCGGCCTGCCCAGGTCGGATGTGCCGTGCAGGATCTGGCGCTGGAGGTTGGTGACGTCCACGACGTCCGCGTCCACGATGCCCAGGGTGCCGATACCCGCCGCGGCGAGATAGTAGGCCGCGGGACATCCGAGTCCGCCCGCGCCGACCATCAGGACCCTTGCGTCGAGCAGTTTTCCCTGGCCTTTTTCGCCCACTTCGGGGACCAGTAGATGCCTGGAGTACCGCTGGACTTCAGCTTTGCTGAGCGCCCTGTCCCGTTGAACCGGGTAACCCGCTTCCACCCAGGCGTCGTAACCGCCCTCGATGCAGTCGACGTTTTCATATCCCATATTCTGCAGATCTCTCGCCGCCAGCGCGCCCTGATTTTCGTCGCCGTACACGATGATGGCGGTTGATCGGTCATTCGCGACGGTCTCGATGCGCAGTTCGAGGAATCCCCGGGAGAGGTTTTGCGCGCCCTCGATATAACCCTCGGCGTAGTCCTCCCGTTCACGGACGTCGAGCAGCAGCACGCTGTCCAGCCGCTCCCGCGCTTCTTCCGGCGAAATGCCCCGGACCTCGCTTCTGACGCTAACCATCAGGGTTTCAAATGCAGTGCCCATAATATTCCCCCCGGTGCAATTTGGCTTCAATCATGTTCTGATAATGTATCCAATTCAGGGTCGGAACGCAAAATTAAATGCGGCATGTAACGGCAGTAAGAAGGATCAAGAGCGGGGAGACGGTAGAGGGTAGACGGTAGACCAAAATCGGTGAGACGGTAGCCGGTAGAGGGTAGAGATATCCTGCCTTGTGAGGCTACTTTTCGTGCCGGAGGCAAGGAGGGATAAATTAGCCGGCGAGGACATCTTCTACCGGCTTACGTCTCCCGTCTACCCGGTTTTCTCCCCCTCTCCCGGCTTACGTCTCGCCAGGTGGTGGGGTGTGGTGTGGTCCTCTACCGGCTCACCTCTCACGTCTTCCCGGTTTTTCACGATATCGTAATCTTTGGCCCAGGTTGCTCGTGTGCGTCGATCTGATCCATGATCTTCTCTGCGATTTCGAGGAACGTCCGGGCCTCGCCGGATTCCCCTGCCGCAATCGGATCGCCGGCGTCGCCGCCCATACGTATGGCCGGCAGAATGGGCAGCTGGCCAAGCATCGGGACGTTGAAGGCCTGGGCGATTCGGTCGCCGCCGCCAGCCCCGAAGATCGCCGCGGATTCGCCGCAGCAGGGACAGGTGAAGGCGCTCATGTTTTCCACGGCGCCCAGGATGGGGACGTCGACCTTGCGGAACATCTCGACGCTTCGCGTGACGTCTTCCAGGGCAACGTCCTGCGGCGTGGTGACGATCACCGCACCGCTGAGCGGGACGGTCTGGGCGAGAGTGAGTTGCGCGTCTCCGGTTCCGGGCGGAAGGTCGACAACGAGGAAATCCAGCGCACCCCATGCCACGTCCGACATAAACTGCTGGATCATCTTTCCAACGATAGGTCCGCGCCAGATCACAGGTGTGTCCTCTCCCGCGATGAGTCCGAGAGACATCAGTTTCACGCCGTGGTTTTCCAGCGGGATGATCTTGCCGCCAACTGCCCGGGGTTGCTCCGCGGCGCCCAGCATCATCGGGACGTTCGGTCCGTAGATGTCGGCGTCGAGAAGCCCCACGCCCTGCCCCTGGCGGGCCAGCGCGACTGAGAGGTTCACGCTGACGGTGGTTTTTCCCACGCCTCCCTTGCCGCTGGAAACGGCCACGATATGCTTGACGTCGGGGATGGAGCGCGGTTTTGGCATGCCGGGTGGCATTTGCATGGGTTCATTCCTTGAAGGTTGTGGATTCAGCGGGATTTGTCTGACGGAGAAATCTACCTGCGCCGACTCTTCGCGCCGGAATAGGGTGAAATGTCACGCAGGCGTCCGACTTCCTCGATGACGCGACCGGCCGCGCGGTCGACCTCGGCTTCGGTGTTGAACCTTCCAATGCCGAATCGGATACTGCTTTCGGCAAGACGGTTCGGCACGCCCAGGGCACGCAGTACGTAAGAAGGTTCCAGCGAGGCCGAGGTGCAGGCTGATCCGGACGAGAGCGCGATTTCCCCCAGGCCCACCATCAGGCTCTCGCCGTCCACGCCTTCAAAGCTGACGTTCAGGTTTCCATCCAGCCGCTTCTCCGGGTGTCCGTTGAGGAAGATATCGTCCACTTCGTCGAAAAGACGGGTTTTCAGACGCTCGCGCAATCTATGAAGCCGGGCGCCTTCAGCGGCCATTTCCGCGCGCGCAAGTTCGCACGCCTTTCCGAGACCCACGATGCCTGGCACGTTGAGCGTGCCCGAGCGCATGCCGCGTTCGTGACCGCCTCCGTCGATTTCCGCCACGAGGCGCACACGCGGCCGGCTGCGAACGTATAGCGCGCCGACGCCTTTGGGTCCGTACAGTTTGTGGGCGGAGATCGAGAGCATGTCGATACCGTGGTTCTCCACGTCGATGGGCAGCTTGCCCACAGCCTGGGCGGCGTCGCAGTGGAAGAGGACGTTACGCGCCCTGCAGATGGCGCCGATTTTCTCCAGCGGCTGTATTGTACCGATTTCGTTGTTGGCCGCCATAATGGAAACGAGCAGGGTTTCTTCACGGATCGCGGCCGAAACGGATTCCGGTTCGACGTGCCCGTAGCGGTCTACGGGAAGGACAGTCACGTCGAATCCACGCCGTTCGAGCGCTCTGCACGAATCGAGGACGGCATGGTGCTCCGTGGCCTGGGTGATGAGGTGTCCGCCTCGATCCCGACACAGGGCGGCCACGCCCTTGATGGCCAGGTTGTCCGACTCCGTCGCGCCGCTGGTAAAGATGATTTCCCTCGCGTCCGCATGGATCAGTTCCGCGATCTGCTCGCGGGCCCGGTCCACCGCGGCTTCGGCGGCCCACCCGAAGCTGTGGGTACGGCTGGCGGCATTGCCGAAATCCTCCTTGAAAAAGGGGAGCATGGCATCCAGCACCCTTGGATCGACCGGCGTTGTGGCCTGATTGTCGAGATAGATATGAGTCATATCAAAAGTCGGGGAGACGGAAGAGGTGAGGAAATCGGGTAGACGCAAGACGTAAGACGGTAGATGAAATCCTTGCCAGATGAGATGTTCCTCCTTGCCTTTGGCACGATAAGAATCCTCACAAGGCAGGTAATCTCTCCCGTCTACCGTCTCCCCTCTCACCCGGTGGTGCGGTGTGGTGTGGTTCTCTACCCTTTTCCCTTTCCCGTCTCACCGGTTTTTTGAATTCAATCCCCTTCAAAAAGCGCTGTCACGAAGGCTTCCGGGTCGAAGTCACTCAGATCGTCCTGGCCTTCGCCCATGCCGACCATGCTGACGGGGAGGCCGAGTTCGTCGGCTATGGCGATAACCACCCCACCTCTGGCAGTGCCATCCAGTTTGGCCAGAACAAGGCCGGTAATTCCGATGTCCGCGTGAAACTGCCGGGCCTGCGCGACGGCGTTCTGTCCCGTGGTCGCGTCCAGGACCAGCAATGATTCGTGAGGCGCGTCCGGCAGGCATTTGCCCAGGACGCGACGGATCTTCTTGAGTTCCTCCATCAGGTTGATACTCGTGTGCAGGCGCCCTGCGGTGTCTATGATGACGACGTCCATATTGCGGGACCGGGCGGCGGCAACGGCGTCAAAGGCCACCGAAGCGGCGTCCGCGCCCGGCCGGTGCCGAACGATGTCGGCGCCCGAACGTTCGGACCAGATGGAAAGCTGGTCGATCGCGGCGGCCCTGAAGGTATCGCAGGCGGCCAGGAGCACCCGCTTGCCCTGCGCGTCGTACCGGCAGGCCAGCTTGCCGATTGTGGTCGTCTTGCCCGATCCGTTGACGCCGGCGACCAGGATGACGTGAGGTCTGGTCCGGGAAGGCTCGGAGTCCGGGGGCTGGACGGCGCGGAGAATCTCCAGCAGTTCGTCTTCCAGCCGCGCGCGCACCCAGTCTTCCGTCTGATCGGGCGCCGGCTTCTCCCGCAGGCGCTCACGAAGACGGTCGATGATCCGCAGTGTCGCATTGACGCCCACGTCGGCCCGGATCAGGACTTCCTCGATCTCCTCGAGGGCATCCTCATCCAATCCAGGGTTGCGCCGCAGAACTTCGCGGATTTTTCCGGACAGCCCCTCCCTGGTTTTTGAGAGACCCTGTTTGAATCTTTCCAGAAAACTTCCAGGCATGCTGTCGGCGGCTCCTCGTGCGGCGCTCGGGTTCGACCCGCGAACGGACACAATCAGAAAGGGCACGGCGCGCCGTGCCCCAGAGCGAATTCACTGCTACGGTGGTGGTCTGCCTTAAGAAGCCGTCTTAAAATTCCCAGCGGTCTTCGCACGGCTGCAAAAGCGCCGGTCGGCGTTGGTCAAACCCACCCAAGAGTGGCGAGGGGCGCGCAGCCACGATACATTAGTATATGGGCGGGTTTTCCCGCCTTGACCGACACTTTTTCGCTCGTGCTCGGGAACTCACCGGTAATTTTAACACGACTTCTCACTAAGACGATTCCCGGAGGAGGTCCAGAATGCGCTCCAGGTCGTCGTCTGTATAGAACTCGATTTCGATTTTTCCCTTTTTCCCGCGGCGGTTGATATTCACACCTGTGCCGAACCGGCGTTGCAGGTCCTCTTCAAGGGACAGGATCTGAGGGTCTTTGCTCCGGGGCAGAGGTCGGGAGGGCTCGCGCCTTCCCTCCCTGTCCGCCTTGACAAGGTTTTCAACCTGCCTGACCGAGAGGCCGTCCGAGACGATTCTCCTGCAGAGAGTCGTCTGCAGCCGGTCGTCTGCCAGACCCAGCAAAGCACGGGCGTGGCCCATGGAGATCTGTTGGTTCTGCAGGGCGTTTCTGACTTCCTCCGCCAGGTGCAGCAGGCGCAGCGTGTTGGTAACGGTGGACCTGTTCTTGCCGACCTTCTGCGCCACCTCTTCCTGAGTCAGGAAACAGGTTTCCATCAGAGACCTGTAGGCCCTGGCTTCTTCAATCGGATTCAGGTCTTCCCGCTGCACGTTTTCGATCAGGGAGATCTCCATCATCTCCTGATCTGATCCCACGTCAAGCATTATGGCGGGCAAGGTCTCCAGTCCCGCCTCTCTCGCGGCGCGGAGGCGGCGCTCGCCCGCGATGAGCTGATACCCGGCCCCGCGGCGGCGAACAACGACGGGCTGGATGACCCCTTTTTCCCTGATTGAATCCGCCAATTCCCGGACGGTTTCCGGGTCGAACTCCTCCCGGGGCTGGTGCGTGTTTGGCTGGAGGTCTCCCACCGCAATGTCGAGTATGCGCCCCGCCGGCCGGCTGTCGCCCGTCGCCGTTGAACCCGCGGTCTGTTCCAGCGCTGATTCGTCAGCGCCGGGAATCAGGGCGCCGAGGCCTCTGCCGAGGGCGTTACGCTTGGCCATGGTTGATTACCTCCCCAGCAAGGCTCATGTAATTCCTGGCGCCTGGCGACATGATGTCGTAGGAGATGATGGGCTTGCCAAAACTCGGCGCTTCGCCGAGTTTGACGTTTCGACCGATGATGGTGTTGTAAACGCGTTCTCCGAAGTGGTGTCGGGCTTCGTCCACGACCTGCCTGGAGAGATTGAGTCGGGTGTCGAACATTGTGAGCAGTACGCCTTCGATTCTGAGCGTGGGATTCAGATGGCGCTGGACCAGCTGCAGCGTATTCAGCAACTTTCCCACACCCTCCAGGGCATAATACTCGCACTGTATCGGAATGAGGACGGAGCCGGCGGCAGTGAGCGCATTGAGGGTCAGCAGCCCCAGGGATGGCGGGCAATCGATCAGCAGGAATTCGTAGTTTTCGCCGGCGCTCTCCAGCGCAACCCGGAGCCGGTGTTCACGGGCTCCAAGGTTCACCATCTCGACTTCGGCCCCGGTGAGGCGCACGTGCGAGGGGGCCACGTCCAGAAAGGGAATCTCGGTTTCCCGGGTGATGTCGGAAAGCGGGTGCTCCTGGAGGAGTACCTCGTAGATGCAGGCGTCCTCTCGAGTCACCGATACACCGAAACTGCTGGTCGCGTTCGACTGCGGGTCGAGGTCTACGAGAAGGGTCTTCTTTTCCGCGGCCGCCAGGCAGGCGGAGAGGTTGACCGCTGTGGTGGTCTTTCCAACGCCGCCTTTCTGGTTGGCAATGGCGATGACTCTTGGCATATATGGAAGACCCTGTTCGGCGCCGCGCTGCTGTTTATTCGAACTGGGCTATTCAATGGCCGCCTGGGCGGCGGCCAGACGGGCGATAGGCACCCGGTATGGCGAGCAGGAGACGTAGTCGAGGCCGACCCGGTGGCAGAACTTCACGGAGTCAGGATCGCCGCCGTGTTCCCCGCAGATGCCCACCTTGAGTGAGTCGCGCGCCGACCGCCCGCGTTCCGTTCCGATGATCACCAGTTGTCCCACGCCCTCCTGGTCCATGGTCAGGAACGGGTCCTGTTCGAGGATGCCCTGTTCGATGTAGGCGGGCAGGAATTTGCCGGCGTCGTCGCGCGAAAAACCGAAAGTCATCTGCGTGAGGTCATTCGTGCCGAAGCTGAAAAAGTCAGCGGACTTCGCTATGGCGTCGGCCACGAGCGCCGCGCGGGGGATCTCGACCATGGTGCCGACCAGATAGTCGATCTTGATCCTGCCCCCACCCAGGACCTCGTCGGCGACACGGTCCACCATCTCACGAAGTTCGGTGAACTCTTTTACGGTGCCAACCAGCGGGATCATGATCTCGGGCAAGGTCCTGATTCTTTTCTTTCGCACGTTGACAGCCGCTTCGAAGATTGCCCGCGCCTGCATTTCGTAGATCTCGGGATAGGTGACGCCAAGCCGGCAGCCCCGATGCCCCAGCATGGGGTTGAATTCATGCAGGCTCTGGACCTTCTTCCGTATGGTTCCAAGCGGAACGCCCATCTGGCGCGCCATTTCGTGCTGCTGTTCGGGCTCGTGCGGAAGAAACTCATGCAGCGGCGGATCGAGCAGACGAATTGTAACCGGGTACCCTCTCATGGCCCTGAAGATGCCTTCAAAGTCACCGCGCTGAATCGGCAGGAGCTTTTCAAGCGCTCTCCGCCGTCCGGATTCGTCGGCTGCAAGAATCATCTCCCGCACGGCCAGGATGCGGTCTCCTTCAAAGAACATGTGCTCGGTGCGGCACAGGCCGATTCCCTCCGCGCCGAATTTCCGGGCAATCTCCGAATCCTGCGGCGTATCCGCGTTCGTGCGGACATCCAGCTGCTTGATCTCTTCCGCCCACTTCATGACGGTACTGAAGTTTCCCGATAACTTCGGATTCAGGGTGGGCACGCGGCCAAGCATGACTTCGCCCGTGGAGCCGTCGAGAGAAATCCAGTCGCCTGCCTTGACAGTTGTTCCATTGACCGCAAACAGGTCGCTGTTGTAGTCGATTGTGAGCGCTCCGCATCCCGCCACGCAGCACTTGCCCATCCCGCGCGCCACCACGGCGGCGTGACTGGTCTGGCCGCCTCGGGCGGTAAGGATGCCCCTGGCGGCGTTCATACCGCCGATGTCTTCGGGAGACGTCTCCAGGCGGACGAGGATGACCGCTTCGCCGTCTTCGGCCATCGTCTCGGCATCGTCGGCCGTAAAAACCGCCCTGCCGGAGGCCGCGCCGGGCGAAGCGGGAAGCCCGGTCGCCAGGACTTCGCGCGGAGCGTCGGGGTCGAAAGTGGGATGCAGGAGGTGGTCGAGTTGGGCAGGATCGATTCGGGCGATCGCTTCTTCTCTGGTAACTAGCCCCTCTTTGACCATGTCGACCGCTATTTTCAGCGCAGACGCCGCGGTGCGCTTTCCCGTTCGGGTCTGCAACATCCAGAGTTCACCTTCCTGGACGGTAAACTCGATGTCCTGCATATCGCGATAGTGCAGTTCCAGTTTTTTGTAGATCTGTTCGAGGGTCCTGTAGGCATGTGGCAACTGTCGTCTCATCTTCGCCACCGGCTCAGGCGTCCGGACTCCAGCCACGACGTCTTCGCCCTGGGCGTTGACCAGGTATTCGCCGTAGAACTTCTTCGCGCCCGTGGAGGGGTCGCGTGTAAATGCCACCCCCGTAGCACAGTCGTCGCCCATATTGCCGTAGACCATGGATTGCACGTTGACGGCGGTTCCCCAGTTATGGGGGATATCGTTTATGTTTCGGTAGACGATTGCGCGGTGGCCGTTCCATGAGTCGAATACGGCGTTTACGCTTCCCCACAGCTGCTCCATGGGGCTCTCAGGAAAGGAACGGCCAGTGCGGTCTCTGACAATGTCCTTGAAGACGTCGACGAGTTCGCGAAGGTCGTTGGAGGTGAGGTCGGTATCCAGCGTGATGCCTCTCCTGGCCTTTACGCTGTCGATCGCTGCTTCGAAGGGATCATGTTCACGATCTTCGGGCTGTATACCCATCACAACGTCACCGTAGGTCTGAATGAAACGGCGGTAGACGTCCCAGACGAAGCGTTCATTGCCTGATTTCGCGATCAGCCCCTCGGAAATCCGGTCGTTCAGGCCGAGGTTCAGCACGGTCTCCATCATCCCCGGCATGGAGACGCGAGCCCCCGACCGCACAGAGACGAGCAGGGGATTGCCCGGATCGCCGAACCGCCCGCCCATCGCTTCCTCGACTTTTCTCAGATTGGATACAACCTGGCTCTCGAGCGTTTCAGGGTGGTTCTTTTCGTGGTTGTAATAATAGGTGCACACGTCCGTGGTGATAGTGAAACCGGCTGGGACGGGGATTCCAATGAGAGACATTTCAGCAAGGTTTGCGCCCTTCCCGCCCAGCAGGTTGCGCTGTTGGCCGTCGCCGTCGGCCTTGCCGTCGCCGAAGAAATAGACGCATTTCTCAGTTTTCGAAAGCTGCTCCGACATGTTGTTCCTCTTGTTATTTGTCAGGGTTTCCGCTCCAATGCGGTTCCGCGGCCCGAATCGGCCGAACTGGCGCCCCCGGATGACGTCGTGAAAAGCGAGTCCGACGCCGTTCGAAGGGGCCGGATAGGTTGTGCACCGTCATTTCCGGTGGGATCACTGAGTTCCGCGCGGCTGGCCTGGACCACGTCACGGTCTTCGATATTCAACAGGGTTTTCAGGATGCTTCGCCTGCCCACGATAATGCGCAGGTCCGCGGTGGAGCCGTATTTGAGCGGCAACGGGGTCTCCAGAATGCGAATTTCCAATTCGAACGTGCGGACGCCGCCGCCGTGTACCGCATATCCGTAGAACCTGGAGATTTCGCCGGCGCCGACGAATTCCTCGCGGTCGGTGAAGAGATTGCTGAGGATTTCGACGGGGTGTCCCAGGCGGATCTTCCAGGCGTTGGTTTCAGGAACCCACGCGTCGATTGTATCGTCCCCGCCTTCGCCGGCAATGATGAGTACGATCTGGCCCTGTTCGGCCAGCATGCCGGGATGGAGGTCCCGCCTGGCCACGGTACCGTTCACGGGCGATCGAAGGGTGGTCAGTTCCAGGCTTTCCCGGGCGGCCTTCAATCCGTTTCGCGCTTTGTCCAGCGCGGCCGCGGCCCGTCGGACCTCGGCCGCCGCCTGTCTGAGCTCCGCCGGCGACGCACCGCGCCGGGTGAGGTTGAGAACCTCCGTTGCGACCTTCAGGTTGGTTTCCGCGAGTTGATGGTTGGTCTTTGCGCGTTCGAGTTCCTCAACGCTCCAGAGCCGCTCCCCCAGGTAGAGGTGTTCGGCCCGCTGCAGTTCCTGCTTGCGGGCCTTCAGCGCAATCCGAGCCTGTTCGACCCTGGATTCCGCGATTTTCAACGCTTCGGCCGTGGGTTTTTCTTTCAACAGCGCCAGATTGGCCTGGGCGTGTTCCCGATTGGCTTCACCGCGCTGGACCTCCTTTCCGGCCGCCTCGACCGCGGAAAGAAGGTCGCCGTTGTAGAGCTGGACCACCGGCTGTCCGGCCTTCACGGCCTGTCCGGGCTCGCAATGGATGGCTTCGATGACCCGCTTCAAAGGCGAATCGATATAAATCTTCGTCCCGGGCTCGACGATGCCCTGAGCCATGACGACGTCGTCTATTTCAATAAGCGACAGCGTAAGAATAACAGCCGCCAGCACACCCCCGATCCACAGCATCCACTTCAACACGCGGTGCCTGCGTCGCCTGCGCATCATTACGGAAACCCTTTTCCTTGACAGGGGAGAATGGCTTGTCTATATTCATCACTTTGCCCGATCGCGTACTGGTCTTCACAGTTTGATTCGGGAACCGAATGGGCCCGTAGCTCAGGGGTAGAGCAGCGGCCTTTTAAGCCGTTGGTCGAAGGTTCAAATCCTTCCGGGCTCATTTAACTTTCTAAAAATAAATAACTTGTATTATAAAACGGCCCGGATCGAAACCGATCGGGCTTTTTTGTTTCAGGCATCGGAAGGTCTCGCGATCCTGCGAAACACCAACCATTTTGCAGTCTTCTAACTTATCATATCACCTGCCAAAAGTCAAGGCGATTTCGGGCTGAGATACGGCCGGCACTGACCCCCGTCTTGGAGGTGAACCTGCTCTCACGAGTGCCTGACGCGGCTTCGTTATGCTCAGTCGCAACCCAGATAGATGGAGGTCAACGCTCGAGCCTGTTTAACGGTCCAATCACTCTCCCCTTGAGGGGGAGTCGCAGAAGCCGAGCCGGTCCGTTGGCTTGTCGAAGGGCTGTTGAATAGCGGGCATTTCGGCAGGCTCAATGACCACGCGTTTTTTGGTTCATTGGACGTCATGAAGCCGTTGTCAGGAGACCCACAACCTGCCCTGAGCATGCGGTCCCTGAGCCGTTGTCCTGAGCCTGTCGAAGGATTGTCGAAGGGTCGAAGGCGCTGCCCTGAGCCTGTCGAAGGGCCAGGCGATGGGTGATGCGGTGGGAGGATTTCAACGCCTTGACGAATTCAAGCAGCGTGCTTAAACATGTACACATCTTGCGTAGAAGCCTTACCGAAAGAATCCTAAATATCTAGAAAGTGCTTGACAAGGCCGATTCATTTCATTATTCTTGACTAATTCGATCAACAATATAGTAAATTAAGCCGGTAGAGGATGTGCATGGAAATCGACCAGAGAGACTTCGGCGCAATTGACGATACCCTGGCGGGAGCCCGGCCCGAGGAGGTCCTCGAGTGGGCATGGCGGGACCTGGGCCCCTCGGTGGCAATGAGCACGGCATTCGGGCCCAGCGGCCTGGTCCTCGTGGATATGGCGCAGAGGGTCGTCCCGCAACTGCCGGTCTTTACAATCGACACCGGATATCTGTTTCCTGAAACACTGGCGCTGAAGAAACGGATCGAGGCGCGTTACGATTTTCAGATCGAGTCCCTGCACCCCCGCCTGAGCGTGCCCGAGCAGGATCGCGCATGCGGCCCGGACCTGTACAACAGGGATCCCGATCGGTGCTGTGCGATGCGAAAGGTGGAACCGCTGCAGAGGAAGCTGGCGGGTCTGGATGGCTGGGTCGCCGGCCTTCGGAGAGATCAGTCTGACGCGCGGGCGGGTGTACGCGTCGTGGAAGGATACCGGGTCAGCGGCGGCAGGACCATCGCCAAGGTCAATCCGCTCGCCGCCTGGACGCGGAAGCAGGTGTGGGACTACATCGTGGACAATGACCTGCCGTACAATTCGCTCATGGACCAGGGTTATTCCAGCATCGGCTGCTGGCCCTGCACGCAGCCCGCGGCGCCGGGCGCGGAGGAACGCGCGGGCCGCTGGGCCGGCACCTGCAAATCGGAGTGCGGCATGCACGTCCCGTTGATGGACGTCGAGATACCTCAAGCGGAGGGGCAACTGGCGGCCGGGTAAACGGGGCTGAAGGGGCAGCGGTCCGGATCGGAACGAATTGTCATCGGCGGAAGCCTTATCGGTTTCCGCCGATGTCTTTTGTACGGAAATCTCGCGGAACGGCGGGCCATTCCGCGCCACACGTGATTTTGTAGGGGCACCCCTTGTGGGTGCCCGCCTTCCCCCGTTTGCGCTTGACAAAGCCGGTCGTCAGCATATATTGTTTCCTGCTGCTTGGTCCCGGGCAACACGGGGCCATTTTTGTACGTGATCGGGGCGTTGGCTCTACGCTCCCCCACGATCCCGAAGAGGTTGCCTGTGGGACATCAGGTTGCGAGTACGGACGTCGGTTCCGGAATTCAGCCGACGGTTGTCGAACACATCGGAAAGACGCCGCTGTTGCGCATCCGGAAGTTTGCAGACCACCTGGACGGCGTTGAGATCTACGCGAAAATGGAGATGTTCAACCCGGGCGGCTCGGTCAAGGACCGGCCGGCGCTGCAGATGATCCGGGATGCCATTGCATCCGGAGAGTTGACGCCCGACAGGGTGATTATCGATTCCACGTCCGGCAATACAGGAATCGCATACGCGATGATCGGCGCGGCGCTGGGGTACCGGGTGGAACTGGTCATGCCGGGCAGCGTGAGCGTGGAACGCCGTCACGTGATCCAGGCCTATGGCGCCAGCCTTGTTCTGAGCGATCCGTTGGAGGGCTCCGACGGCGCCATCCTGAAGTGCAGGGAGATTCTGGCGGCCGATCCGGAGCGGTATTACAAGCCGGACCAGTACAACAACCCTTCGAATCCCAGGGCCCACTATCTGCAGACCGCGCCGGAAATCTGGCGGCAGACGCAGGGCCGCGTGACCCATTTCGTGGCGACGCTCGGCACCAGCGGCACGTTGATCGGTACCGGCCGGAGGTTGAAGGAATTCAACCCCGATATTCAAATCGTTGCCATAGAGCCGCCCGAGTTTCACGGAATCGAAGGACTGAAGAATATGGACGTGTCCATTGTGCCGGGCATCTACGACCCTTCGGTCTGGGACGAGAAGATCCGCGTGGAGACCGAAGACGCCTATGAGGCCGCAAGGCGGTTGACGCGCGAACTCGGCGTTCCCGCGGGGCAGTCGTGCGGCGCGGCCTTCGCGGGTGCGTTGCGCGTGGCGGAGGAGACCGGAGAAGGGGTTGTGGTAACGCTCTTCCCGGACAGCGGCGAGAAATACATGAGCACGCCGCTGTGGCGACTGGACGAGCCTGGTTAAAGGAGGGGCGAAATTGGATCGGGCAGTCTGGAAACAGATCCATGAACACGCGCGAAGGGACTATCCGGCAGAATGCTGCGGGATCGTGGCGGAAGGGACTGATGGCACCTGTCGCGTGCATCCGTGCGAGAATATACAGGACCGGCTGCATGCGCGAAATCCGAAGGAGCATCCGCGCACCTCGAAAAACGCCTACCGGATGGACGATCTGGAGGTCCACCGGATATTTTCGGAGACGGAAGGCGCTGGCGGGCGCGTGGTGGCGTTTTATCACTCCCACGTCGACTGCGGCGCGTATTTCTCCGAGGAAGATCGCCAGGCCGCGATGTTTATGGAGCAGCCGGCCTTTCCGGACGTGGTATACCTGGTCGTCTCCGTTGTCGGTGGCGCTGTCCGGGACGCGGCAGGGTTCGCGTGGGACGAAGGGACGGAGACATTTGCGACGACGGCGCTGGAGGGCTACGATCCGGCGATAAGATAGAGGCCGGTTCGTTCCTGCGAACGGCTATGGGCGCCACACAGGTTGGAAAAGTGACAGAACCCTTGCATTCGATCTGATAATGCGGCAACGCGTGTTCTGTCCCGGAGATAGATTGCCGAATGGTAACATGTTTCTGGGACGGGACACCAGGTTCAACCACTATCAGGAGGCCTATACGATGGGATTGACCGTACGGATTCCGACACCGTTGCGGAAATTCACGGGCGACCGCGCGGACGTTGAAGCAAGCGGGGCAACACTGGGCGAATTGCTCGACGATCTGGAATCGAAACATCCCGGCATCAAGGAGAATCTGGTCGACGCCGGCACCGGCGGGCTGCGCCGATTCGTAAACGTCTACGTAAACGACGAGGACGTTCGTTTTCTGGACGGAACGGAAACGCCGCTCAGAGACGGCGACAGCGTGACGATAGTTCCCGCCATCGCCGGAGGGCGATGTTGAGTCGCCTGTCACGGTACCGGTGAAGCACGTCCCATCCGGATGTTCGGAGGCCGCTTATGCAAATCTCCTCGAAGGGCAATTACGGATTGCGGGCCGTACTTGATCTGGCGCTGCATTACGGCGAGGGGGTCGTGCAGAGCGCGGATATCGCCTCCCGGCAGGATATCCCGGAGTCCTATCTTGCGCAGTTGCTGAATCTGCTGCGCAATGCCGGGATGGTGAGGAGCGTCAGGGGACCCAGGGGCGGCCACGAACTGATCCGGCGACCCGAGGACATTACTGTGGGAGCGGTCCTGGAGGTCCTCGAGGGTCCAATTCAGCTTGCCGGAGAAACGCCGGACGGGGAGCACGCGGCAACGGACGTCTTGCGGGAGGTCTATGAGCGGTTGGAGGCGGCTGTGGGGGAAGTCCTGGCCTCGGTCACGTTCGGCGACCTCTGCGCGAAGTATCGATCCCAGAGCGGGCGTATCGTCTTTCGGATATAGACGATCTGTCGATCCAACCCTACCCCACGGACCATCGCATGGACTCCCTCAGGAAGGGCGACAGCATTTTGGACCTCATCGGCGCGACGCCGATGGTCCGGCTGAACCGGGTGGTCGATCCGGAGGGAGCCGTCGTCTGGGCGAAGCTGGAGGCGTTCAACCCCGCGGGCAGCGTGAAAGACCGGACGGCGCTGGCCATGATCGAAGCGGCGGAAGCGTGCGGGGACCTGAAGCCCGGAATGAGGATTGTAGAGCCCACCAGCGGGAATACCGGCATCGGACTGGCGATGGTGGCCGCCGTAAAGGGGTACCGGCTGACGATCACCATGCCGGAGGGCGTCAGCGACGAACGCCAGAAGCTGCTCAGGGCGCTGGGCGCCGAGGTCGTGTTGACATCGGCTTACGACGGGATGCAGGGCACGATACAGAAGGCGCTGGAACTGATCGAGGACGGGACCGGGTGTTTTATACCGCAGCAATTCGAAAACCCGGCCAATCCGGAAGTTCACCGCCGTACCACCGCGCGCGAGATCCTTACGCAGATGGATGGAGCGCCCGACGTGTTCGTCGCGGGCGTTGGGACAGGAGGTACGGTCACAGGCGTGGGGGAGGTCCTGAAGGCCGAGTATCCGGAAACCTGCGTTGTCGGCGTTGAACCCGAGGACTCCGCGGTGTTGTCCGGCGGACAACCCGGACCCACGGAGATCGACGGGCTGGGCGCCGGAATGATCCCCGACGTGCTCAACGTAGATATCCTGGACCGCGTCGTTCCGGTCACCAATACGCAGGCCCGCCGGATGTCACGCCGGCTGGCAAGGGAAGACGGCATCCTGGCCGGCATTTCCTCGGGAGCGGCGGCCCATGCGGCCACAGCGATCGCCGCAGCCATGTCCCCGGACGAACGCGTGGTCGTGATCCTGCCGGATACGGGCGAACGTTACCTGGACGCGTATCTCTTTGCGTAAACGGATCACTTAAAGAAAAACGCGCCCGATGTCTCACTTGACACCGGGCGCGTTTTTTATTGCGAGGTTTTCTACAGGGAATTCGCCCGTCGGGCGAGGTCCGATTTGTAACGGGCAGCGGTGTTTCGATGCAGGACGCCTTTTTTGACACTCTTGTCGATGACCGATACCGCCTGCGGCATCAACGCATCCATTTCGCCTCTGTCGCTGGTCGTTGCAGCCTTTTTAAGGACGGTTCTCAGTTCGGAACGTGCGCTTCGGTTGCGCAAACGGGCTCTCCGGTTCTGCCGGAGCCTCTTGTGGGATGATTTGAGCGTGGGCAACACATACCTCCTTCGAACTCCAGCATGCGGGAGCGGACATTTCAGATGAGGTCAGATATCGAAGCAAGACAATGTAACAGAAACCACGACTCTACACAACAGATTTATTGAAATCCGCAAAGTCGGAGGTTCAGGGTGATTAAGGTCAATGGACGTGATCGGGAACTCTCCCCCGGCCCCCGAAGAGCAGGGAGACGTGAGACGTAAGAGGGCAGAGGACCCCACCCCACCACCTGGTGAGACGTAAGCCGTGAGAGGGTAGAGATCGCATGCCGTGTAAGGTTTCTTCTCGTGCCGCAGGCGAGTCGGAGGGACACATTGGCAAGGGCTTCTTCTACCGTCTTACGTCTTGCGTCTACCCGATTTTCTCACCTCTACCCGCATTCAGGCTCTTTGTGGCCAATTCAACGGCCGTCTTTTTCCAATTGAACTTAATTGACCTTCAGTAACTCAACCTCGAAGATGAGCGTCGAACCGGGCGGGATGGCCGGATTCCCACGGTCGCCGTAGGCGAGGTCGGAAGGAATATAGAAGGTGTATTTGGCCCCTTCCTTCATCAGCTGCAAGCCTTCCGTCCATCCCCTGATGACGCGGTTGAGCGGGAACGTGGCAGGTTTTCCGCGTTTGAATGAGCTGTCGAATTCCTTGCCGTCGAGGAGGGTGCCGCGGTAGTGGACCGTTACTTCATCCGTGGCCGAGGGCGATTTACCGGATCCCTCCCGGGTTATCTTGTACTGAAGGCCGCTGGGGAGTTCCACGACGCCGGTCTTTGTCCTGTTTTCCGCCAGAAACTGCCTTCCCTCCTCTTTGTTTTTCATTGCCAGTTCTCCAATGTTGGGCCTCGTGCGACGCGCCTTCATCTGTTCCTGTTGTCGGTCGACGATCTTTTGTTTCAATGACGTCATGGCCGCCTCGATCTCCTCTTCGTTCATCCGGCCGCCTGTCTTTGTAACGCGGTCCTTTACACCGAGCGAGAACGCATCGGGATCAACTTCAATTCCGGAATTCTGCCGCAGGCCGTTTACGATGTCCCGGCCTACGGCGTAACCGAGAGAATAGTTGAGCTTCTGCCGGTCCTGAACGTCTTTCTCCTGGCGAAAGGCCAGCAGGGCCTGCTCGATTTCGTCGCGGGTGTAGAGGGTCCCCCCGCCCGCCGCCGCTTCTCTGACGCCCTTTCCGTATGCGTCGGCATCGAGTGCTATCTGCGTTTTTTCCAATCCCTTTGTGACTTCCTCGCCAATAGTGTATCCGAGGCTGTAGCTGGTTCTCTCGTCTTCCGTTGCCAGTTCTTTCTTTTCCGCCTCGCAGGCGAAAAGAAGCAGCGATACAAGCAATATACATCCTCTTCTCATGGAACTCTCCTGTCTGATGAGGTGATTTCTCCGTCGCCCGCGTCGTATCAGTAACGGGAATCGTCTCGAAGCCATCAACACTGCTTTCATGGCACACTGTCGAACGATGCCCCGCTCAACGAATGTAGATCCCGCCGTTGGCGTCGATGATTTCGCCCGTTATGAAGCTTCCCTGGTCGGACGCCAGGAGCATTACGGCGCCGACCATTTCCTCGGCCAGCCCGACCCGTTTCAGCGGTGTGGCTTCTCCGAAGGATTCAAGTTGCTCCGGTGTGGAATGCCGGTGCTGCATCGGCGTGTCGATCACGCCCGGCGCCAGGGCATTCACCCGGATGCCGTACGGCGCAAGCTCCTTGGCGAGTCCCCTTGTGAACGTGTTGACCCCGCCCTTTGCGGTGCCGTAGGGAAGGGTGCCGCCGCCTCCGCCCGTATGGCCCGCGACGGAGGAGATATTCACGATGGCGCCGGTACGGTTTTCCTGCATGGCGGGAATGGCCGCGCGGCAGCAGAGGAACACGCTCTTCAGGTTGACGTTGATCATGTGGTCCCAGAGTTCCTCTGGGCACTCGGCAATGCGCGCCTTGTCCATCCACTGTCCGGCATTGTTTATTAGCACATCCAGCCGACCGCCGAAGATTTCCAGGGTATGGTCCACCATTCGCTGCACGTCCGTCGCACTGCAGACGTCCGTCCGCAGGGTTTCCACGCGGCCCTTCAGCGACGCGGCCTCCTCCTTGAGTTCGTCCGCGCCGGCCCTGTTGCTGTTGTAGGTGGCGACGACAGATGCGCCTTCGTCTGCAAGCGCGAGTGCGACGACCCTGCCGATTCCGCTGCTGGCGCCGGTAACGATTGCGACTTTGCCGGTGAACTGCCGGTGGTTCATATCGGTCCTCTCTCCGCTTCGCAAGACGTTCCGTCTCCGCTGTTGTGCCGTGGGAGCGATCGTCTCAGTGCTTGTCAAACAGCTTCTTCCAGTCCGAGAAGGCCATCTGTCCGCCGTCGGCAACGAGGGTCTGTCCGGTTATGAACCGGGCGTCAGCGGTGGTGAGAAAGTGTACGATGCCCGCGATTTCCTCGGGTTCGCCGTAGCGTCCCTGCGGTATCAGCTTCAGGTAGTTGTCCAGGGTTTCCCTGTCGTCCAGCAGATCGTCGTTCGCAGACGTGTTGATGACGCCCGGACAGATGGCGTTCACGCGTACGTTGTGCGGTGCGAATTCTCCCGCGGCGGTTCGGGTGAAGGCAACGAGCGCGGCTTTGGATGAATCGTAGGCGGCGGAACCCTTACTGGATACCATCGCGTTGCGGGATGCAATGTTGACAATGACGCCGTCGCCGCGTTCGAGCATCCCGGGTGCGATCTCCCGGGTAAGAATGAACGGGGCCGTGGTATTGATCCGATAGATTTCTTCCCATCGGTCCAGGGCGATGTCGACCAGGGGCTCGTAGCACCAGGCTCCGGCATTGTTGACGAGCACGTCGATGGCGCCGTTCTCCTTCACAAGCTTCGCCACCATGCCGGGGATGGCCTCAAGGTCGTTCAGGTCGAAGACGCACGTGATGGTGTTGGAAACACATCCGGCCAGCTGCTTCAGCGCGTGTTTGGAACGATCCAGGGCGATGACCCGATGGCCCTCGGCGGAAAACCGTTTGGCAATGGCTTTGCCGATGCCGCTTCCGGCCCCCGTCACGAAAGCCAGCGTGCCGGATCTGTCCATGGATTGACCTTGATGCGTCATCTCTTAGGGGACGTTCAATGGAATATTCGCCGCCGCTTGACGCCCATACCTTCTATGCCTTTTGTGGCAATTGATCTCAGCCACGGATTTTTCGTAGTCTCGTAGTCTCGCGTTTTTCGTAGCTTCTTACAGCCATCCCGCAACGGTCCACATGGCGCTGAGGCGGCCGAAGGAGGCATTGAGCAGCGCAGTGGCGTCAGATACGGGGTCGCCGCCGTAGTATCGATTGAACTCGTCACGTATGCGCGCTTCCAGGCTGGTGGTTGCGTCTAGCGGAATATCAACCCAATCGCCTCCGGATTCAGCGCTCTCGCGCAGCGCCACCCACATTTCATAGTCCAGCCGTCCGCCCTCCGCGCCGTATCGGGGGCTGGTATTCTGCGTGACGGCCGTGTGAAGGCTTTCCAGAATGGCGGCTTTGGCCACGTCGTCCTGGCTGGAAATCCTGTACTGCCTGTACGGATTCTCCCAGGTGATCGGAGGGTCGGTGTCCACCTGCACCCTGGCGAGGACCCGTTCGCCGTCGACTTCCTCGTGGATTTCACGGATGGGCCAGGTCTTGCGCTCGCCGGAGTCGTAGAGTGTCAGTTCGCCGCCGGAGAGGTACCCGTTTACGGCTTCTATATCCCAATTCATGCCGGATGCCGCGCCCGGTGTGGTGGGCATTTCGTAGATGCAGGCCACGTCGTTCTCAAATTCGATCACGCCGCTTTCCCACCAGCGGGTGGTTTCGCTTCCCCCGCCGTAGTTCCTGTAGGGCGGAACCTCGACGGCCTGGGCGTAACCCATTGCGCGCCGCGGTTTGCTGTCCAGAATCGTACGTACGGCGTTGAGGCCGTGGTAACTGCCCGCGGGATACCGGAGACGGGCGTGTGTGAGCCTTCCCAGGACGCCCGTACGCGCGATTTTCTGTTTGAGCTGCTCGTTGGGCCAGAGCCAGACGTTTTCAGCGACTTCCCACTTCAGTCCCTTTTCGCTTGCCGCACGGGCGATCGCGTCACCCATGTCCAGCGTGAGCGCGTAGGGTATTTCGGTGATAATGTGACAACCGTGTTCAATGCCGGCAAGCGCGGCCACCGTCTGGCCGTCGGTGGGGAGCAGGACGAAGAAGACATCCGGCTTTTGTTCCTTCAGCAGTGATTCGATGCACGTATAGCGCGCCGGAACGTCGAACTGCTCGCCCGCCGCGTGCAGGGCCCCCCGGCCGGCGTCGCAGATGGCGCAGAGGTCGTATAGATGCGCAAGCCTTTTGATCGTAGCCAGGTAGCCTCTGGCGCGGGAGCCGGCATCGACGCCGACACCGGCTACGGCCAGACGCAGCGTGGACATGGAATGAATTCCTCCATTAGATATAGTCCTCCGCGCGGTCCCGAGGGACAAAACCGAGGACCTCCCTGGCGTGGTTCATGTCCACCCAGCAATACTTGTTGTTGGAGATGCTGTAGAAGATATCGAAACGGAGATCGTCAGGCGCGATGATACAGTCTTCGGTGATCTTCACGACGTCGCGCTGGCTGCACCACACCGCGGAGAGTTCGGGGCTGGCCGGTCGGTCTTCGGCGTTTACCGCCCCGATCCGCAGAGAGATGCACGAGAGCCCGTGTGCGTCTGAGTAGAATCGGCATAGGGCTTCACCCCAGACCTTGCTGGCGGAATAGGGTTCCGTGGGCCAGGTCGGGTGTTTGTGCGTGACGATGGGGATGGGGTCGGGAATATCGTCGTACCGGCATTCCTGGATGGCCTTGTAGGGTTCTTCGGTCTGATATCCCCAGTTTGTCATGATGGAACTGGCGTAGATGATCCGCCTGACGCCCGCGAGGCGGCAGGCTTCGAAGACGTTATAGGCGCCGATTACGTTGCTGTTCAAGATGTCGTCCCAGCCGGCTTCGGGCCGAGGATCTGCGGCCATCTGAACGACGGTGTCCATGCCGTCGACGGCGTTCCGCACGGCGTCCATGTCGGAGAGATCCGCGAGGTGAAATTTGTCGTCCGGGATGTTGAGCATGCGACCGCCGGGCGCCCGGTCCGATGGAAAGCGCCTGCGCGCGAGCGCGTACGTGTCGTATACGTCGGGCGACTGAACCAGATGCTCGTAAATGGCGCCGGGGATCAGCCCGTATACGCCGGTGACCAGAACTTTTCGGGGGGGCATGTCACCTCCATGGAGGGATGTATTCGCGATTAGGCATGGACGGATCGAATATCAGAAGACACTCAATAAAGCAATATGTAATAACCACTTGTTCAGATCATTCGAGAAAGCGTGACGCTTCCGGTCGTCCCCGCGGTTCCGCGGCGAATGGCGAATCAAGTTAACGCAACCGCGTGATTTAGAAAAGAGAAAACGCGACTGCTCGCCTCATCCGCCGGGCCGGTGGAATCAGCTGAATTCCAATGGTCTTCGGCTTTCACTCGTCTGCAGAAACCGGCCTTTCGACACGGCGTGGAGTACGTAATGACAGCCCGCGGGCCGTAGCGGTGAGGGAGGGGTTTAATTTCGTTGACACACGGCGCGACGCGTCTATATTAAACCGGTACGGCTTGCAGGAGGCGCCTTCCCGTAGCGTTTCGGTTCAGATATTCCCGTCTGGTGCTATGAAACGCCCGCGGCGACTCCGGGATTCACCGTCGGCCCGCAATCCGAGTTCCTTCCTCCCCCGGTTTTCACCCCATACTTATCTTTGCATCCGTACCCCGGAGTATACCAGAATAATGAGATACAGGCGAATTGTGCTTAAGTTGAGCGGCGCGGCCGTCGCGGGTGACCGGGAATTCGGTTTTGACCCGATTGCGCTGGAGTACATCGCCGATGAAATCCTGGCTGTTCACAGGCTGGGTGTTGGCGTCGGCGTGGTAATCGGTGGCGGGAACATCTTCAGAGGGATGCTCGGCGCGCAGTGGGGCATCGAAGAGTCCGAAGCCCACAACATCGGTATGCTCGGGACGATCGTCAACAGCCTGATGTTGCGCGGCGTGATGACCGCCCGGAGCGACGCCGAAGTGCGCGTGATGACGGCAATTCCGATCAACGCGGTCGCCGAACCGTTTATCCGGCTGCGCGCCATCCACCATATCGAAAAGGGCTATATCGTCATCTTCGCCGGCGGTATCGGCAATCCCTACGTCACAACGGACTATCCCGGTGTCCAAAGGGCCCTTGAGATCCGGGCGGATGCCATTCTCTTCGCGAAACACAAAACAGCCGGCGTATATACCGACGACCCGAACAGGAGACCCGATGCGCGACTGTACCGCAGCGTCGGCTACGATACCGTGGTGCGGGAAAACCTGGGCGCGCTGGACCAGTCCGCGGTGATTCTGGCCAGGGACAACCGGCTTCCCATCCATGTATTCGATTTCGACACCCGCGGGACCATGCGGCGGATTCTCGAGGGCGAGGACCTGGGCACGGTGATCGCGCATGGAGCCGGTGACGAGTTGGAATAAGTAGAGCGCACAAAGACGCCAACGCGGGGGTTCCGTTCAGATGAAAGTGTTGATTGTGGGTAAGGGGGGGCGCGAGCACACGTTCGCGTGGAAGATCTCCCGGAGTCCGAGGGTGAGCCGCATCTATGCCGCTCCCGGAAATCCGGGAATGGCCGGACATGCCACTTGCGTGGACATCGACGTCGACGACCTGGACGGACTCGTGGCGTTCGCGCAGGGGGAACGCATCGACCTGACCGTGGTCGGCCCCGAAGACCCGCTTGCAAACGGGCTTGCGGACCGGTTCGAGGCGTTGGGGCTTCGGGTGTTTGGCCCCTCGCAAGAAGCGGCACAGATCGAGGCCGACAAGGACTTCGCGCTCCGTCTGATGCACAAACATGGTATTCCCACGGGCGAGTTTCGTACGTTTACGGACCCGGACGAAGCGCGGGGGTTCGTGCGGGACTGGGGAGCGCCGGTAGTACTGAAAGCCTCGGGTCTGGCCGCCGGAAAGGGTGCGTTGGTGTGCCATACGGTGGATGAGGCGTTGCGTGCCGTGGACCGGGTGCTCGTCGACCGGGAGTTCGGCGACGCCGGTGAGAAGCTGGTGCTGATGGAGTATCTGGAGGGAGAGGAAGCGTCGATTACGGGGTTTACCGACGGGAAACACGTGGTGTGCGTCGTCCCGTCCCAGGACCACAAAACCATCGGCGAGGGCGATACCGGCCCCAATACCGGGGGCATGGGCGCCTACGCACCGGCCCCCGTGGTGACGCCGCAGATGCAGAGGGTCATACTGGAACGCGTGATGCTGCCCACGGTTCATGCGCTCGCGGCGGAAGGGCGGCCCTATAAGGGGATCCTCTATGGTGGCCTGATCATGACCGAAAGCGGGCCCCGCGTTATCGAATTCAACTGCCGACTGGGCGACCCGGAGGCGCAGGTGGTGCTGCCGTTGCTGAAGACCGATCTTGTGGACATTATGGAAGCCGTGTCCGAAGGCACCCTCAAAGACCTGGAAATCGAGCTGGACGATCGGGCCGCAACCTGCGTGGTTCTGGCTTCCGGAGGGTATCCGGGCGCGTACCAAACCGGATTTGCGATTTCCGGGCTGGACGAGGCGGAAACCGGGGACGACGTGCTGGTGTTTCACGCGGGCACGGCGCGGCGTGGTGGTTCAACGGTTACCGACGGCGGCCGGGTACTGGGGGTAACGGCCGTTGGTGAGGATATTGAGGCTTCCGTCAATCTTGCGTACGAGGCGATCGGAAAGATTCAGTTCGAAAATGCATATTTCCGGAAGGACATCGGACACCAAGCATTGAATCGTCAGGAGACGTGAGATGTGCAGACCCTCGTTTCCACGGGTGACGGGCGATGGATACGGACACTGATGATCGGGACCGGGGTTATCGGGCAGCCGTGAGGGAGGCCGTTCTGGATGCGGACACGTTCCTCCGGCTCACGATGAGCGGGAAAGTTCGCGGTCAGCAGACGCCCTGGGTGAAGGTCGTCGCGCGGCCGGTGGCGGCCAGGCGGAAGCGAGGGATTCAGGTCTCGTATTTCAGCGACAGGAAGAACATACAGAAAAACTTCGTAGGCGAGGAGGTCGGCCCCGCTCTGGAGTCGCTGTTGGGGCTACCCTTCGGCCAGATCCATGTACAATGCACTTCAAGGGACCTGCACGTCCGCAGGACGAAGAAGAATCGCGTGCTGATGAGGCACGGCAGACCGTCCCGTCCGGACGAAGCGCCCGTTTTCGACCACAATCGTAAAAAGCGGCGCCTCCTCGAAGGAGAAGGGGCCGGGGAATTGCTGCGGGCGATAGGGATTGCGGGCAAACGCGGCGAGGCAATGCAGGGCAAGTTCCGGCAGGTCAACGAGTTTCTCAGGCATCTCGGGCAGATGATCCTTTCGGCGAAGCCGTCGATGCGACGGATACAAATGGTGGATTGCGGTTGCGGCCGCGCTTACCTGACTTTTGCCGCGCACGACTATCTGTCCCGGAAGAAGGGCATACCCACGCATCTGACGGGGATCGATCACGATCCGGAAATCGTGGAGACATGCCGCGCGATCAGGGACGATCTGCAATTGAGCGGCGTGGATTTTCGCATCTGCGAAATCGCGGAGTACGTTCCGGAAACCGGACCGGATATCGTCTTGAGCCTGCACGCCTGCGATACGGCCACCGACGAGGCGATCGCCCTGGGAGTGCGACGGGGAAGCAGAATTATCCTTGCGGCGCCGTGCTGCCAGCACGAACTCCGCTCTCAGCTGGATGCAGACGTTTTCGGTCCGGTGCTACGCCACGGCGTCCTGAAGCAGCGCACCGCAGATATTCTGACGGATGCGTTTCGCGCCCAGGCGTTGCGGATTATGGGATACCGAACCGACGTGGTGGAATTCGTGGACCCCGAGCGTACGGCAAAGAACCTGATGATCCGTGCAGTGAAGACCGCGCCTCCCGGCGACGACGCGGAGGCTGTGGATTCGTATCGGAAGCTCAAGACGTTCTGGGACGTCTCTCCCAGCATCGAGCGGTTGCTCGGCAAGCCCTTCCAGCGAATGACAGGGGTTGGCTGAGGTGTCTGCGTCACGGCGAGACCGCGGGCTCAACAACGAGCCGATCAATCATAACAAAGGAGGAAGAGGGTCGTGGTTGGCATAATTATGGGCAGCAAGTCCGATGAACCGATCATGCAGAAAGCGGTCCCCGTTCTGGAAGAGCTGGGGATCGCATACGAGATGACCGTATCGTCCGCGCATCGGAATCCCGATCGGACGGGCGAATACGGGCGCACCGCCGAGGCGCGCGGGCTGAAAGTGATTATTGCGGGGGCGGGACTGGCGGCCGCGCTGCCGGGCGTGATGGCGGCGCACACGACGCTGCCGGTTATCGGTGTACCGATTGCCTCCGGTGCGCTGAACGGTATCGATTCGCTCTATGCGATTGTACAAATGCCGCCCGGAGTGCCCGTGGGCTGCGTGGGAATCGACAACGCGCGAAATGCCGCCGTGCTGGCCGCGCAGATCGTCGCGCAGACCGATCCGGACGTCAAGGCAAGGCTGGAAGCCTACAAGCAGGCCCTCGCGGCGGGATAGCAAGGGTGTCTGGGGGCTCAGCATTCAAGGCGCATGCCGTGAGGTATGCGCCTTTTGTCATTGGAACGGATCGAGGATTCGTGTCAGGCCGGGGACGTCAGGCGGGAGGCGTCGGTCAATTCCCGTACGACGGAGCGGGCATCGCCCGCCTTTTTCAGGATATCCACCTGCCGCTGGGCCCACGTCGGCCCGGACGCCAGATCCAGAGTCCGCTCGAGGTAGGGAACGCAGTCCAGCTCCCGGGCGGTGGGTTTGAGTTGATCGACGAGGCGCTTGACGAGTTCGCGCGCCGGCTGGGGCCGGTAGGTGTCGGAGTCGACAAGCTGAGCGTCGAGCCCGTACCGGGCCGCGCGCCATTTGTTCTGGCGAATGAGCATGGGGTGGCAGTCGTGCTGGTACGCGCCGTGGTCGATGTGGTCGGAAAGGTATTTGATGAGCGACTGCATCATGGCCACGAGGCCCAGGGTGTCGTGAAAGTTACCGGGAATATCGCAGATGCGGATCTCGACCGTACCGAATCTGTTGTGGGGGCGAACGTCCCACCAGATTTCCCTTATCGTCTCGATGTAGCCCGTTTCCACGAGGTGATTCACCAGCCAGACGTATTCACTCCAGTTTCGCATCAGCGGGGGCAGGCCGGCCGTGGGCAGGCCGTCCATGATCTTGGACCGCCACGAGCAGACACCCGTGTCGCGTCCTTCCCAGAACGGGCTGTTGCAGCTCAGCGCCAGCAGGAGCGGCATGTATCGCAGAATGAACTCGCAGATCATCACTGCCTTGTCGCCGCTGTCCACGCCCACGTGCACGTGCAGACCGAACGTGACCAGTTGACGGGCCGTGTCCTGCAGCAGGTCCACCAGGCCCGCGTAGCGTTTGTTGGGCGTGATTTCCTGTTCCTGCCAGGTGGAAAACGGATGGGTTGCCGACCAGTAGAGTCGCACGCCTTCCCGGTCGGCGATGGCCTCCAGCGCGCAGAGCTTCTTCCTGAGGTCCGCCTCGACCTCCTGAAGCGTTATGCAGACATCTGAGTTGATCTCCACGTAACACTGCATCAGCTCCGGCTTGATCGTCCCCTCCAGTTCCGGCGGAACGTGGTCCAGAAGTCTCTGGCTGCCGCTGCACAGCGCCATTGTCCGACTGTCCACCAGCGCTAATTCGATTTCCACGCCGACCGTGGGTTCACGGCTGGGGTTGAATTCCATCCGGCTCATCGAGTGGCCTCTTTTTCGTGAGTTTTCGGTTCCGACCAGCGTACGACCGCGCGCGCCAGAATCTTCGCGCCAACGCCCAGCGCGCGTTCGTCGACGTCGAAATCGGGTGTATGCAGGCCCGTCGTCGTTGTCCCGGGACCCGAGCATCCGAGACGAAACAGACTGCCCGGAACGCGGTTGAGATAATGGGCGAAATCATCGCCCCCCATGCTGGGATGACCAATATGGTGGACCCTGTCGGCCCCCAGAAGATCGACCGCGCACTGACGGATCAGATCGGTCAGGCCCGGATCGTTCAGGACCGAAGGCGGTCCTGATCTGAATGTAATTTCGATTTCCGTTCCGGAAACCCGGGCCACGCCTTCCGCGACCTCCCGCACACGTTCCATTGCCCGGCCGCGCGCGTCTTCGTCGAGGCTGCGTACGGTGCCCTTCAGCAACGCGCGATCGGGAATCGCATTGTACCGTTTTCCGGCCGCAATTGAGCCGACCGTAAGGACCACGGTATGCCGCGGATCGAGCGACCTCGGTACCGCCACGTAAAACGCGTTGATCAACTGGGCCGCCGCGGCGATGGGATCCCTGGACTCATAGGGTCGGGCCGCATGACCGCCGCTGCCTCTGATCAGCACGCGCATCTCGTCACAATGCGCCGTGAGAACGCCCGATCTATGCCCGATGGTTCCTGCCGGCCTCGAGGGATCCACATGCAACGCCAGCATTGCGCCCACGCCATCAAGCGCGCCGGCCTCGATCATTTCCAGCGCGCCCTGGTTGGTCTCTTCCGCGGGCTGAAAAATGGCCCGCCAGGATACGGGCCAGGGCAATATACCGGATTTGTCGGCGGCGTCGAGCGCGAGTGCGGCGCCGAGCACCGCTGCCGCGTGTGCATCGTGGCCGCAGGCGTGCATCACGCCTTGTACAGTGCTGCGGTAGTCTACGGCCTTTGCGTCCTGGATGGGCAGCGCGTCGAGGTCGGCCCTCAGGGCGATTTTGGGACCGGACCCGTTTCCGGCGGATTCGGCGATCACCCCCAGGCCGGAGGGACCCGTGCGGACACGGAAGCCGTCGGACAGCAACTGTCCTTCCAGGTACCGTGTGGTCTCCGTTTCCTCGCCGCTTACCTCGGGATGGGTATGGAGATGCCGCCTGGTCTTCACCATCCGGTCCTGAACCGCATCGACCGTCCGGTCGAGCTGCCGGGGCCATTGATCTTTATCGGTCATACATGAATTGCTCGTCTGGGAATTGCGCGCGGGCCACGGATTGAACCAGTGCGACCTGGGTACCTGGGACGGTGATCCGTTCGCGCGCCTTGACTTCAGGCACGATGCCTCGGCCTCGCCTGCAGGGCGACTCTAACTACGGAACATCAACCCGCGACTTCTTTGGCGATGGCGATGCATTGTGCTGCAAACGTGTCGTAGGCCGCGCGAAACTCGGCGCTGGTTTTCTGCACGGAGCCGAAATCAGGCCAGTCGCCGGGTTCCAGGCCACGGGTCTGCCAGCCGGCGACGTCGATGCCCACCACGTTGTGGAGAAAGTCTTTGAGAGAGGGCGTCAGGTCGTAGCCGCGACAGAAATCCGGCAGTTCGCGCAGTCGCTGGTCCACGCCGGGTTCGTAGGTGTCCAGCACCGCGTCCCTGAAGTCTTCGAGATTGAACCCCTCTGCTTCGGAAGCGACCTGAACCGCTCTCGCGTGGTTCGGAAACTCGGTGTTGCACATGTTGGACGCGCCCAGCGTGTGGAACGAGTCGTCGGGAATGCGCTTGGAGGCCGGAAGTACGTCCATGGAATCCACGATCCACCGCGCCTGATCGTCCGTAACGCCGTACGTCCTTTGCAGATGCTCGACCCATTTCGGCCGGTTTTCCGGACTGAAGAAGACCCGGTAAACGCGGCGGGCAACCAGCGTGCCCGCTTTTTTCAGGTCGTCTTCCAGAAGCCGGATGGCGTCAGCGGACTGGCCCGCGGCTTCGGCAGCCTCCAGGACGATGGGGTGGTCGAGGGTTTTAAGGTGCGCGTACGCGCAGACTTCCCGGGCCCTGTCGGCCAGAGATCCACCGGCCGAATCTTCAGCACCCAGGTCGGCGGCCAGGGCGCCAATGAGTTCGCTCGCCTTGCCTTCGCCGGTCCGTGCCGCAGCGGCGAGGAAGATCTTCTCGGCTTCGACTTCCCGCAGGTGACTCACGAACCGGCCGCCCATATTGGTTTCGTAGGTACGCACGACCTGTTCGCCCGCGGCGGCGGCACGGGCTTTCCCCTCGAACGCGTCAAGTATCAGTTGGACTTCCTGGGCCACGGTATAGACCACGGTGTTATTGGAGCCGATCGCATTGCTGTTGAGCGTCGTCGTGATTTTACGCGCGGCCTCGTGGCTTGCGGCGACTTTGAAGACAATGTTCGGGTTGATACGGCCGGAACGGTCCCCCAGACCCAGCAGGCGGTCGTATCGTTCAAGAAAGTCGGAGGCCAGCCCGTAGGCATTTCGCGCATCCTCGATGCTCTCATCGGCCTGGTCCGCGATGTTGGGATTGAGTTGGAAGCTGACCATATAGTCCCTGAGCTCCGTATGCACCGCAAGCGGCCGGAAGATGGACAGATTGGGCCAGAGTGCGATGAGGGTGGCGGCCATGGCGATTTCATCGGCGTGCGCATCGGGGTCCAGCTTCCATTCGTCGTGCCTGTCGATTTCAACCTTGAGTTGTTCGGCGAGTGAACCGTCTTCGTCGAAGGCCTTGGCCGCCAGGACGGGGTTGGTGGACACCTGGCAGAATCCGTAGTGGCGCAGGTATTCCAGGCCGCGTGCAAAGTCGTTGCCGAATTTGCAGTAGTCCTCGCCAATCATCCTCCAGTAGACACCGCCGCGCATCCGGCTTTTGAGCAGCGTCAGAAACGAACGGCCCGGGCTTGCGTTATTCAGGTCCGCTTCGATGCGTTCCGCCAGAAGGCCCGAGAGACTGTCATTCAGATTGACTGACTTCATGTCATCCAGAAATTCGGCCACCACGTCCGCCATAACGGCGCCTTCAAGGTCATCGATGGCGGCCAGGACCTGTTCGAGCGCACGGTCGGATTCGTCGGTGCCGTATCCCACGATTTCGGCGTCTCGACCGACGAAGTTCATGCCGAGCCGTATCAGAGTTCGGCACACCTCGGCGGCAGGGCAATCGTCGTTCTGCACAGCCGAAAGGAGTTCTTCCACACGGGCGGCGAGCGCGCCGGGTTGCGGATCTATGAGTACCTGGTCCGCCGCGGCGAGCGTCTGTCCGCTCTGGATCGCTTCCACGACAGCGGAGTTGTCGATTGCCATTCTGGGACCTCCCTTCACATCGTATCGGACTTAATTCGCCGCTGTCCACCGCCCGCCGGCAGACGCACCGGCGAACTCTGTTCCGCGGTTCTCCAGGTAAGAGTCATTCGATGCCCAGTACGTCTCTCATGCTAAACATCCCCGGGGGCGAGTTCACGACGTAGCGGATCGCCTGAATAACGCCCACGGCGTAGGAATCCCGGCTCTGCGCACGGTGCACAAGCTGGAAGACTTCGCCGGTGCCGCCAAAGATGACGGTATGCTCCCCGGCCAGGTCTCCGGCGCGTATTGCATGGATGCCGATTTCATCCCCCGTCCGCGCGCCGACTTCTCCGTGGCGCCCGTAAAGTGCCACGTCGTCAAGGTTGCGGCCCAGACCCGTTGCCGCGGCGTTCGCCAGCGCGAGGGCGGTGCCGCTGGGGGCGTCGGTCTTGAAGTGGTGATGGGCCTCGACGATCTCCACGTCGTACCCGCTGCCCATCATGCGTGCGGCGTCTTCGACCAGTCTGGTCAGAACCGTCACGCCGATGCTGAAGCTGGGGGCAAAGACGCAGGCGACGTCCTCAAGGGCGGATTCGAATTCGGCAAGCTGCTGCGTCGACATCCCTGTGGTTCCCACCACCATGGGCTTGCCCGCGTTCCCTGCGATCCGCGCGGCGTCCAGCGTCCCGTCGGGGGGCGCAGTGAAGGCGACGACCACGTCCGCGTTTTCGATGACGGATTCCAGGCTGTCGACAACATGGTGACCGGTGGCCCCGGTGCCCAGGACCTCGCCGATGTCCCGCCCTATGGCCGGGTTGCCCGGCGCTTCCACGCCACCGGCGATGCTCAGTTCTCCGGTTTCCATGCTCAGGTGGGCGATTCGTCCGCATATGCGGCCCGCGATGCCGCAGATAACCAGGTTTGTCATGTGGATTCTCCGCCGGTGTTTCGTCAGGTTCCTACGCGTCCAGCCGCTCCTCGAGGGCGTTGAGTTCGGTCAGCAGTTCCGCCGGCAGTCGATTTCCAAATCCCGCGTAGAAGTCGCGGATATCGGGCAGTTCGGCGCGCCAGGCGTCCGGGTCCACGGAAAGCAGCGCTTCAACGTCGGCATCCGGGATGTCCAGTCCGTCGAGATCAAGGGCTTCGGGCGTGGGCACATAGCCGATCGGCGTTTCAATCGCGTCGGCGGTGCCGTCTATCCGCTCGCAGATCCACTTGAGCACGCGGCTGTTCTCGCCGAATCCCGGCCAGAGCCAGTTCCCTTCGGCGTCTTTACGGAACCAGTTCACGTAGAAGATTCTAGGCGCGTTGCCGTCAAGCATGGCGCCGATCTTGAACCAGTGTTTGAAATAGTCGCCCATATTATAGCCGCAGAAGGGAAGCATCGCAAAGGGATCTCTCCGCAGCTTGCCTACGGCGCCCGCGGCGGCGGCCGTGGTTTCGGACGCCATGATGGAGCCCAGGAAGACGCCGTGCGTCCAGTTCAATGCTTCGAATACCAGAGGTACGACCGTGGAGCGGCGACCGCCGAAAATGAACGCGGACATGGGCACCCCGTCCGGGTTTTCCCATTCAGGATCGATGACGGGGCACTGTGCGGCGGGTGCGGTGTACCTCGCGTTGGGATTTGAGGCGTTGTCATCCGACGCGGGTGTCCACGTTCGCCCGAGCCAGTCTTCCAGCCGGGCCGGCGGGTCGTCCGTCATCTCTTCCCACCACACGTCGCCTTCCGGGGTCAGCGCGGTGTTCGTGAACAGGGAGTTCTCTTCAAGGGCGGCCATGGCGTGACCGTTGGACTTAAGGCTGGTGCCGGGAGCGACGCCGAAGAATCCAGCCTCCGGGTTGATCGCGCGGAGTGAGCCATCGGGACCCTGGCGCATCCATGCGATATCGTCGCCGACGCAATTGGCTTTCCAGCCCGGGACCGTGGGTTGCAGCATGGCCAGGTTCGTTTTGCCGCACGCGGAGGGAAAGGCGGCGCCGATGTAATGTTTTCGGTTCTCGGGCGACGTGAGACCCAGGATGAGCATATGTTCGGCCATCCATCCTTCGTCGCGCGCCATTGTCGAGGCAATGCGAAGCGCGAAACACTTTTTACCGAGCAGCGCATTGCCGCCGTAGCCCGAGCCGTAGGACCAGATGGAAGGCTCGTCGGGAAAGTGAACGATGTATTTCTGATCTGCATCACAGGGCCATGAGACGTCTTTCTCTCCCGGCTGGAGCGGTGCGCCCACCGAATGCAGGCAGGGAAGGAATTCGCCGTCGCCCAAGGCGTTCAGCACGGCGTCGCCCGTTCGGGTCATAATATGCATGCTGCACACGACATATGGCGAGTCCGAGATCTCCACGCCGATCTTGGACGTCGGCGAACCGACGGGGCCCATGGAAAACGGGATGACGTACATGGTCCGTCCGCGCATGGATCCGGCAAACAGACCCTTCAACGTGCGTTTCATCTCGACCGGCTCCCGCCAGTTGTTGGTGGGGCCCACGTCCTCTTCGTCAGGTGTGCAGATGTAGGTGCGGTCTTCCACGCGGGCGACGTCCCCCGCATCCGAGCGGGCGAGAAAGCTGTTGGGGCGAAGGTCCGGATTCAGGCGGGTGAACGTCCCTGCGCTGCACAGCAGGTCGGCAAGCCGATCGTACTCTTCACTTGAACCGTTGCACCAGTAGATGTCTTTCGGTTGGCAGAGTTTTGCTGCTTCATCGACCCATGTCAGCAGCTTGTGGTTTGTGGTACTTGCGTTTCTCATTCGACTCCTTCCAGAATTCGCTGGTTAACAGCCGGTTGAAAGAGGGCATCCGGGCTGCGGCCGATTCTTGTGGCTGTCAGTCTGCGTACGCCAGATCCTGGAGAACCGAGGCGTCCGCGACACGGCTTGTTATGTCCACGTTGAAAAATTGTTCGATGGGTGCGAACAGTTCAGGGTTGTTGTGCTGAACGGTTCGCGCGATTTCAAGCACCTGTTTCAGACCGTCCTGGTTCATTCTGCCCAGCGGCCGCCGGCACGGACCGGCCGGCATGCCAAGTATGTTCATCAGGGTCTTTATGGGCACCGGGTTACGGGCTTTGACCTGTGTCGTCCCGAAGGGCGTTTCTTCATCCGACAGGACCGTGACCATTCCGAAAAGGGGCTTGAGCGCATCCGCCAGCCGATCCGCTTCAGTCATGTCTCTCCTGAGAATCGCCTGCGTGAAACGCTGAATGGGACCGGGAACCACGTTGGACATGACGGAGATGACGCCGGATGCGCCGATGCGGGCGTCGGTCATCATGGCGTAGGTTATGTCGTCGTCACCGGAGAGAATGTAGAAGCTGTCTCCGCAGACTTCACGCGTCCGGGCCATATTCTCCAGGTCGCCCGTTGCTTCTTTCACGGTGTTGACGTTTCCGAAGTCGCTGTGCAGGATGGCCAGGTCTTCGGGGAGCAGTTTCGTTCCCGAGCGGCCCGGAATGACATAGGAAACCATCTGAATCTCCGGGAATGCTTCGGCGACGGGCGCGACGTATTCACGGCGGATTTCGAGCGAACTGGGGCCGTTGTAATACGGATCGACCAGCAGCGCCGTATCTGCGCCGGCGTGTGCGGCGTGATCCGTTGCGCGAAGAGTCTCCTCGGTGGAGTTTCCACCGGTGCCGGCGATAGCCCGGCATTCCCCGCTGGCCAGCGCGCAGACCCGTTCCGTGACGCTGTTGTGCTCTCCACTGTTGAGGGTTGGACTCTCGCCGGTGGTGCCCACTGCGAGGACTCCGCTTACACCCTGTGAAATCTGAAATTGGACGAGTTTTTCCAGCCCTGGTTCATCCACGCCCTTGTCGGCGTCCAGGGGTGTGATGAGGGCCGTGTAACATCCGCTGAATAACATGGGGTCACCTCCAGTATTGAAATAGTGGAAACCGGAATACCCATCAGGGTATACCAAAAAAAACAGCCGGTTCCCGATGGGGATGGAGGCAAGGCCGGCCGTGCAAGTTCCAGCATGGATGGCGCAAGAGAGCACTCCACGGAGCATTCCGTGACAGTCCAGCGGATCTTATCCGATTGGACCAGCCCCTTTCTGTGGCGGAACAGAATCGGGGCTTCGGCAGGTTTACCCTTTCACCGGTGCGCTGGTTTCGCCTCGCATTCACCGGGTACTCTTGAAAACCTGCGCCTCTACCCTTGCCTTTCGGAAAGAAACAAATTAGACAATGGGTGGGTCTGTGTCAAGTGGAAAGATGGATTGCGGGGCTATATATCGGGGGCGCGCGCGGGTCCTGGAGTTGGCCAGGTTCGGGAACGTCGATTTGTCGCCATGTTTTACTTTTGTATATACGTTCCGTATCCTATATTCCGTCGTCCGTGGTTATTAGCACGCCTCCAGGTGGAAACGGGCTTCCCACACGGTATCTTCATGGAAGGTTGACTATGCATTCCGTTGAACCGCAGCGGCACACCTTGAAGAACGGGATTGAAGTCGTTGCCGAGTCCATGCCCGGCGCCCAATCCGTTGTTGTTGCCTTCCGATTCGGCTTTGGAGCGCGGGACGATCCCGCCGATCGGCTCGGGTTGGCCTGGGTTGCGGAAGAAACGCTTCTCAAAGGAACGCCGTATCGCGACGCGCGCTCGATCTACGACGCTTTCGATTCCCTGGGCGCGCGCCGCGGCTCGGCGACGGCCGTCGAATTCACCGAGTTCCAGGCCCAGCTCCTGCCCAGGCATTTCCCGGCGGGCATGAGACTCTACGCCGAGGTATTTCGCAACGCATCCTTTCCGGACGAGCAGGTTGAAGTGGCGAAAACGCTGGCACTGGAAGAACTCAAACGCCTGGAAGACAACCCGACCCACCAGGTTCTGTATATGACCTACCTGGCGGGATTGGGGGATCCGATGGGGCGCAATCCTCTGGGAGAAGCCCCGAAAATAGCAGCGATCGCCCCGGAACACGTGCGCGAGTTCTGGCGGCGGTACTGCAGCCCGCAGAGACTTCTGATCTCCGTGGCCGGCGGCCTCGAGACGGACGCGATGTTCCGGGCGGCTGACGAGGCGTTCGGCGGCTGGACGAGGTCCGGGCCCCCGCCGCCGGTTCCACAGCCGATCTCCGTGGCCGACCGGGAGGTACACCATACCAAACAGTCCGAACAGGCGCACATTTGTCTGCTCTTCAAGTCCGCGCCACGGGGTCACGCGCTCTTCTACCCGACCCAGCTCGCGGTTACCGTACTTTCCGGCAGCGGATCCAGCAGGCTGTTCACGGAGGTAAGGGAGAAGCGGGGGCTGGCGTACAGCGTATCGGCCTCTTATCGCGCCCGTCGCGGCGGCGGCATGATTGCGCTTTACGCCGGCACCACGGCTGACCGCGCCGACGAGACCCTTGCCGTATGCCGGAGAGAGTTGGGGCGAGTCGCGGAGGATGTGACACAGGCCGAACTCGACCGGGCGAAGACCGTCCTGAAGGGTCAGTTGTTCACGTCAGGCGATTTGCCTGAAGGTCGCGTGGGCAGTATGATGGACGGCCTGTTCATCGATGGGCGACCGCGTTCCATACAGCAGATTGCGGAGGGAATAGACGGCGTGACATTGGACCGGATCCCAGCCTCCCTGGAGGCTTTCCCGCCGTCTCCTTCCACGATCGTGACCCTTGGGCCCAGGGCATTGAAGTCATAGCAGGTCCGGCGAAGATTCACAGGAGATTTGAATGCAGTCACCGTTTTCCACCCATACGCTCGATAACGGACTTCAACTGGTGTTCGAGTCGATTCCAAGGATCAACTCGGCGGCGCTCGGATTCTATGTACACGCCGGCTCGCGCGACGAACCGCCGGAACTTGCAGGCGTGTCGCACTTCCTTGAGCACATGTGTTTCAAGGGCACGAAAAAACGTGACTGGCGCCAGCTGAGTCTGGACGTCGACGACCTTGGTGCCATGTGGAACGCTTATACCTGGTGGGAGGGTACCGCATATTTTCACTGGGTGCAGAGCGAGCGTGCCGAGAGCTCAGCCGAAATCCTTGCAGACATGATGCGGTCTACGATCCCGGAAGACCAGTTCGACATGGAGAAGAAAGTCATCCTGGAAGAGATCGCGATGTATCGTGACCGGCCGGACGCGCTGATTATCGACGAACTGATTCAGGAGGTTTTCGCGGGGCACCCGCTCGGACAGAGCGTACTGGGAACCGAGGACTCGATAGGATCAATCTCCCGGGAGCAGATGGCGGATTATTTCGACAGGCGATATGCGCCGGACAATATGACGCTCGTCGTTACCGGCAGATTCGATCGGGATTCAATGATTCGCGCGGCTGAAACCCATTGCGGCGGATGGGAACCGCGAAAGGCGATACGGCAGCAGGTGGAGCCTGTATTCCACCCGACCACACGCGTCGTGGAGCGCCCGAACGTGATCCGCGAGCATATCGCCATGGCGTTTCCCGCACCCTGCGACTCGGATGAATGGGCGACGACCGCGGATCTGCTCGCCCACTATCTCGGCGCGACCAGCAACAGCCGTCTGTTCTGGTCGGTTGTCCAGAAGGGGCTGGCTGACGAGGCCTCGGCGGACTTCTACGGTTTCAGCGATACCGGTCTGTTCTACGTTTATATTTCCGTCGACCCGGAAAACGTCCCGCGGGTCCTCGAGATTGTGCGGAGAGAAATCGAAGGGCTGAAGGCGGGTGTGGACGGAGATGCCCTCGCCAGGTCCAGGACCAAGCAGGCGACAGCGCTGGTGGTTGGCGGCGAACACGGGCTCCGGCGTTTCTCACAGATCGTTGGAAACCTGAGTACGGATACGCCATTGAAGACGCTTGAAGAGGAGTTGGCCGAGATCGACGCGGTTACACCGAAACGGATCGCCGAATACCTGGAACGTTTCCCTCTCCAGTGCGAGCCGGCGGTGGTGGCGCTCGGTCCGTTGACGTCAATCTGACGGGCGAGGTCCCGGTTGGGCGACGCCTGTCCGGGACGGTGGCGGGACAGAAGATGCCCCCGGGGGTTACGTCGGCTTCAACGACGAGATCGGCTTCCGGGGCGCCGGATTCGTGATTCGGGTCCGGCCGTTCACGCGTAGCTTGCGAGGACGTCGTCGAGGGAACGGGTGGGTTCGAAGAAGGAGAGAACGCGCAGGAGTACGGCATCGACAATGGCGTCGGGGCACGAAGCGCCGGACGTCAGCGCTACGCTAAGGGGGCGATTGTCAGGAAGCCAGTCCGTCGTAAGGGCGGCTTTTTTTGTCTCCAGGTTGTAGTGGCGGATAAGGGATCCCGAACGGATTTCATCCGCGTCTTTGATGAAATAGGTGGGCATCCGTTCGAGGCAGAGTTCCACGATGTGCGACGTGTTTGAGGAGTTGTATCCGCCGACGACCAGCGCCAGGTCCGCCTCCTGCTCGACGAGGACGTACGTCGCGTTCTGGTTTTCGTTGGTTGCATAGCACAGCGTATCCGAAGTGTCGGCGTAGTGCTTCTGGATGTTTTCTTCTCCGTAACGGTCCGCAAGGGCGCCGCGCAGAATCTTCGCGATTCGCCGCGTTTCGGTGGCCAGCATGGTCGTCTGATTGACGATTCCGATGCGCTGGAGGTCTCGGTCCGGGTCGAAGCCGTCCGAGCATTTGTGGCCGAAGTGCTCGAAGAAAACACCGCGGCCCTCCGCCCCCCGGATGACGTCGGCAAGAACGTGTGACTCCTGGAGGTCCAGTACCACGACCGTCGCCGCGTTTCGTACACTGTGAGAGAAGGTAGCGCGTGTCTCCTGGTGGGCATCGTTGCCGTGTACGACCACGGAAAATCCGGACTCACCCAGTTTGGCGCTCCGGTTCCAGACCCGCTCCACAAAGGGGCAGGTCGTGTTGTAGGTGTAGGCGTCAATGCCGCGGGACGCAAGGGCATCCTGGATTTCAACGGTGGTGCCGAACGCGGGCACCACGACGATGTCTTCCGGTGCAAGGTAATTCCACGGGATGAGCTGCATTCCGTACGGATCGAATATGAACTCCACGCCCCTGTCTTTCAGGTCGTTGTTGACGTTGGGATTGTGAATCATTTCGTTAAGGAAATAGATGCGCCGGTCCGGGTGGTCATCGAGCGTCTTGTAAGCGATTTCGATCGCGTTTTCCACGCCGAAGCAGAACCCGAAGTGACGGGCCAGCAGAAACCGGACCGGGCCGAAGTCGAGTACTGAGGGCGACAGATCCCGTTTGCGCATGTCCTGCATCTGTCTGTACGCCTTCACGCGCGCAATGACGGGACTCTTGTAGAAATCGGGTATGTCGAATTTGCGTGCCATAGTTTGTGACGTGTCGTCGCATCCCCGCGCCCGGGGACGTTACGGCTGTTGCTTTCGTTTCTCACTCTTGTCCGGTGCTGCCGAACCCGCCCCGGTCGGCTGCCCCGAGGTGTTCGGTTTCATCCCAGTCGGCCTGGACGACGCGAACGAATATCCCCTGCGCGAGCCGTTCACGGCGCCGGACGTTTACCGGACTGTCTGTGAAGTTATAGACCTGTACGTGGATCTCGTCATTCGGTCCGCGGTAGTCCTGATCGACAATGCCGACGCCATTCGGTACCATCAGGCCCTTTCTGTGCGGCAGGCTGCTTCGGGCCGCAAGCAGGAGCATGTACCCCGGCGGAACGGCAACGATGAGATTGACCGGGACCAAACGGATTTCACCCGGTGGGACAACGACGTCCTTCCTGCAGAGCAGATCGAATCCGACCGAGCCGGGTGTCTGATGGCGCGGCAGAGGGAGCGACGGGTCCACTCTGCTGATCTGAATTTTCTTTACATGCTCGCCCAGCGTCTGGCTTCCTTTCGGGGCCGGTTTGTCGATGAGACCATATTAACCATCGGCTCGATTGCTGTCAACAGTTTTCCTGGGTTTGACGCGGAAATCCGTCGATACGTACTGCCGTTATAGCTTGACTTTCCAGTGCCTCGTTGTCATCATATACAGCGTTAATTCAACGCGTACCGAAGCCTGCAGACGGCAACGCGTTCGCGTGCAAATCGCAGTGCCGGCGAGGCCGAATCACGTTCCGAAGGGTGGATGAGAGATGGAAGATCGCTTCGAGCAATGGAAGCGATATCTGCTGCCGCTTCCGCATGAGATCACGTTCGAGGGTGACGTTGAATGCCGCCCGGAATCGGTTTCGGTAGCGTTAAGGCCGGGAGCGGGTGCGTTGGAGAAAAATGCGGCAGCGATGCTGGAAGCGCTGTTTCCCGGCGAGGAAGGCGCCAAACCCGTCGGCGGCGCTTTCAGTATCTCGATCGGGCTGATTGAAAGCGGGCCGGACGCGGAACGGCTGAAGGGATTGCCGAATTGCCGGCAGGCATACACGATCCGTCCCGATGGACGGCGTCTGGTACTGGCGGCTTTATCTGAACGCGGGATAACGTATGGGGCCCGGACCCTTCGCCAACTCCTTGAACCGAATCTGTCGCCCGACAGCATCCGTATTCCGCTCGTTTCGGTGACCGATTGGCCGGACCTGGACGAGCGGGGCATGTGGAACTTTCCGACGCCGGAGGAGTGGATACCCTGGATGGCGTCGATGAAATTGAACTACGGCAAGATGGACTCCACGGAACTGTCGACGGTGGTGCGCGGGAAACCCAACAGCGCCCGAATCGATCGTGCGCTAATGGAAGAGGCGCGTCTGCTCGGGTTCAACTATGTGCCGCTCATCACCCATTTGAACTTTCTGCATGACCGTGGCCTGTTCCGCGCTTATCCCGAGCTGGCGGGAAAGGGCGACGGCGCGCTGGCCGGGAGGTACTTCGCCCACAAGGAGGGCAATCAGCATCGGGCGCCGTGCGCCTCAAACCCCCTGCTGGTGGACATTCTCGAAGAGTGGATGGCGGATATCGCCTCGCAGGGCGCATCCGAGGTGGGCTGCTGGCTGACCGAACGCCCCGCCCAGTGCGAGTGTGACGACTGCACGGCGCTTGGGCAGTTTGTCCTCGAAGCGCGCGCGTTTGTCAACGCCTGGAAGCGGATTCGCCCGCGGTTTCCCGAATTCGATCTTCGCATTTTTCTGTCCACCACGACGTCGCAGCGGGACTACCGCGTTCTTGCGGAGCTGCCGCCGGAGGTAAGGGTCGGGCGCGCCTGCGCCGCCGAAATGGAACGCGTGCTGCATCTGCCCAGAGATCTGACGGCCAATCCTCTCCTGGATTACCACGCGTCGCAGGGTCGGTGGATCGCGAGCTACGACGTGCCGGTCAATGCCAACGGGCGGGTGGAAACCCCCGAATTCAAGGTGCCGCAGTCCTCGCCGCACCGGATCCGGGACTACGTTGGCCATCTGATCCGGCGGCAATACAGCGGCGCATTCGGAATGATGGCGTGGGTAACCAAGGGCAGGGAGACGTGCGGGTACAACGTCGCGGCCCTCGCAGAGTATTCCTGGAACCTGAAAGGACGAAGTGAACGGGAGTTCGCCGTCGCGTGGGCAACCCGGGAAGGCTACGTCGACGTCGAGGCGTTCGCGGACTGGTCGGAACGACTGGGGCCCGTGGCGTTCGATGTCTACGATTCCGACTTTCCGGTCTGTTATTCCTGGGGAAAGGCGGTCGAGATGGTACGGAGTAAGCGGCGACCGTATCTCGGCGAGGGCATGTTCCGTTATTATGAGAACGAGCACGCCTTTGACGAAAAGGTCGACGCGTGCCGCCGGGCGATTCAGATCGCTTCAGGATTCGAGAGCCCGGATTGCGTTAACGAGACTCGCGTCGTCATGACCTACGTGGAGCTTGCCCGGGGCGTCTATCGCGTTGCGGAGAAGGTGGCGACGCGCGACCTGGCCGACCCGGACGTTCAGATGGAGCTTCAGGCGGCGCTTGAGTCGCTCGAAACGGCCGGCGCGTCGAACGTCGCCGCGATCCGGCACTGGCGGGAGACGCTGGGGCCCGAGCCGTGGCACAATCGGGTCCACGACGCGATTCGAGGCACGGAGTCAACCGTTCGCGAGATCGCAAGGTTCCTGCGCGAGCGGTACCTCAACTAACGGGATGCAAACATCCTCTTTCGGGGAACGCGGATGCCGATTTTGTCACATGTAATCCTGAGAAAGTGCGGATATGCGATATTCGAGGCCGCCGGGCTGCCGGAAGACCAGGCGCGTATCGTAACGGACCACCTGGTGGACGCGAACCTCGTGGGGCACGACTCCCACGGAATCCACCGGATGCCTGGCTACGCGCGCGGCGTAAGAGACGGCGGAATCAAGCCCGCCGGCAACCACAAGGTGGTTCGGGAAACGCCGGCTTCCCTGACCATCGACGCGGGCGGAGGAATCGGCATCGTGGTGGCCAATCTGGCCATGCGCATGGCGGTGGACCGGGCACTCCAACACACACTCGGGGCGGTCGCTGTTCATCGGTCGGGTCATATCGGCCGGCTCGGCGACTTCCCGTCCGTTGCGGCGGCGCGGGATTGTATCGGGATACTGATGTTGAACGGAGGCGGGCGGTTCGCGGCGCCGTTCGGCGGCACGGGTCAGCGGTTGCCTCCCAATCCGATCGCAATCGGCGTCCCCACGGGAGACGGGCCGCCGATGACACTTGATATTACCACGTGCATCGTGGCGGGCGGCAAGGTCGACATCTGCCGTATACGGGGGCAGCCGATGCCCGAAGACTGGATGGTGGACCGGGACGGAAACGCCGTAACCGATCCCGAGGAGTTATACGCCGGAAACGCGGCCATGTTGCCTCTCGGAGGAGCCTACGGCCACAAGGGATACGGCTTGGCGATGATGATCGACGCCATCGCGGGCGGGCTTTCATGGGCGGGATGCAGCGCGGAGGCGCCCACGCGGGGAGGGAGCGGATTCCTGGCATTGGCCATAAAGATCGAGAGTTTCGCCGACGTGGACGACTTCAAGTCAGAAGTGCGGAAACTGATCGACTGGGTGAAAACGTCGCCGACGATGCCGGGAGTGGAACGGATCTACGTACCGGGAGAGATCGAGACGGAGACCCGGAAGAAGCGGGTGTCGGAGGGTGTTCGTTTGGAGGAGGCGACGTGGTCGGAGATCCGTTCCGTGGCCGAAGAACTGGGTGTGGCGGTGTCGGAGACCGGAACCGTGGCGTAAAATTCACAGTGGAGATTTCATATGCCAGTGCGGCCAGATTCGGTCGTCAACTTCTGCAAAAAGGTGTTGCCGCTCCTGCACGCAAAGACGGACGGCAAACGGGTTCTGGATGACGTGCGCGCCGTCGTGAAAACGGACAGATGGAATTCGTTCGACCGCTTTAAAGAAACCACCGAATACCTGGTGAGCGGTTACGAGAACTCGGGCGCGAAGGCGGAAGTGCATACCATGCGCACTGGAGGATCCATAGGATCGGGGCGATGGATTATCCATAAAGCCGCAGACGTGCGCTCGGCGACGATGGACGTGATTCGTCCGGTAAAGAAGCGTATTCTGGACTACAGGGAGAATCCCTGGCACGTCATTCAATGGAGCGACGCCACACCACCGGGTGGAATGGAGAACGAGTTGGCAGTCGTGGATTCCAGGGAAGCCCTGAACCGAGTTCCCCGCGGCGGGCTGGGCGGAAAGGTGGTTCTCACGCGAATGGACCCGCGCGGAATGTTGCGGTCTTTCGCGGAAGCCGGCGCCGCGGGGGTGGTTACGGATCATCCGGTCCCGAACCTGCCCAACGCGACCGCATGGACGAAATTCGGGTGGGGAGGCGTGCCGATTCAGGACGCCGCGGTTCAGATGGTAGGCCTGGTGTTGTCGGAAAACCAGGGCAAGCGGCTGCGCCAGATGCTTCGCAAGCACGGCACACTGACAGTCCGGACCGACGTGGATATTCGGCATTATGCCGGTACTCACGATCAGGTGAGCGGCATTGTGCCGGGAACGGCAGACCCTCAGGATGAAGTGTGGGCGCTTGCGCACAGTGCCGAGCCGGGTGCGATCGACAACGCTTCCGGCGTTGCGCTGTGCCTGGAGATCGCCCGCGTGCTCGAGGAGCTTATCGCAGCCGGTACGCTGGCACGGCCGCGGCGCACGATCCGGCTGTTGAATGCCTACGAGTGTCACGGGTTCTTCAAGTACCTGGAGGACACGCAGCGTCTGCAGACCCCTCTCGCGGGCGTCGTAATCGATTCTGTGGGAAGCAAGCCCTCGGTTTGCGGCGGCCGGATCGAGTGGCATGCCACGATTCCCATGTCTGCCGGTTTCGTGGACCGGTTGGGCGAGACGATTCTGAAGGAAACGCTCCGCCTTCGAAATCCCGGATACCGTCTGTTTATGGAGCCATTTCAACCCACGTCGGATACGCTCATCGGCGATCCGAAGTATGGGTTTCCGTGCCCCTGGCTCACGACGCATCACCACAAGCGCGGGCGGGGATTCGACGCCTATCATTCATCCGCGGACACACCGGGTCTGCTGAGCACGAGGGGGCTGGCTGCCTGCGCGACGGCCATGGCGGGTTATCTGTACTGGCTGGCAGACGCGGGTACCGGAGAAATTCTCGACGTCGCCGCCGCGGAAACCACGCGCACGATCAGGCGGCTGAGAAGGGGGAGCCCCTCGGTCGCACAGGTCGAATACGAACGCGAGCAGCACAGGGTCATCCTGGAGAAACTTGAACGCTGGATGTGGGGCGGTTTGCGGCCGGACGTCCTGGAACGGTTCGCCGACCACGAGAGGGAAGTACGGGAAGCCGCCCGGGCCGCGTCTAAAGGCAAAAGAAGAAAGCGTCTCAGACGCGTTGAAGGAGGGGGCCGGATACCGAGACGCACCCGTGTGTTGTCGCCCATCGGTGAGAATACGCCTCCGGAGATCGGCAGCCGGATCAGCGGGACGGGCCTTTCACCCTGGGCGCTGTTCTGGGCGGACGGCCACCGGACCCTCCACGAGATTTCGCAGGCCGTGGCGTGCGAGACCGGGAACTCGGTCAGGATGGAGGGCGTCGTCGCATATTTCGAAGCCCACGCCGAACTGGGATACGTGGAACTTATCGAGGAATCGGAGCGGGTGACGCGCGAGGGCTTGGTGAAGGACCTCAACGCGCTTGGCCTGGCCCGGGGCATGGACGTTATGGTGCATAGTTCCCTGTCATCGATCGGCCACGTGGTCGGCGGCGCGGATGCCGTGATCGAGGCGCTGCTCGCGGTGATCGGAAAGCGCGGCACGCTGATGATGCCGTCGTTTAATCACCGGGCCGCAAAGGTGTACAATCCAATGACGACGCCGACGACCAACGGCGCGATCCCGGATGCGTTATGGCGGCGCCCGGACGCGGTCAGAAGCGATCATCCCACGCACGCCGTGGCAGCCGTGGGACCACGGGCGGAGGCCTTCTGCAGGGACCATAGCAAAAAGGGGCTCTGGACTCCGGACAGTCCGATCGGCCAATTCGTGCACGGAAACGGGCACATCGTGCTGCTCGGTGTCGACCACAACGCCACGACAGCCTACCACGTGGCGGAATTATCGGTGCCCTGCGGCTGTATCGATCCGTTCGGCAATACCTATCGTGTGGTGTCAGCCGACGGCAACGCGCGCCGGGTCAGGGGGCTGGCGTTCAGGTCCGCGCTATGCCCGGTGCCGCCGGGCAAACTGAACAGGGCGCTGGATCGCAGGGGCAGCCAACGCCGCGGAAAGGTGGGTAAGGCGGACTCGATCTTCGTACCGGCATTGGAGGTCTGGAAGGCGCGCCGGGATCATCTCAGGCGCGTCTGTCCGACGTGCGAAATCAAGCCCGCAATCGTGGCGCGATAGAAGTGCACTCCGGCACCGGGAGAGAGTTGTCCGCGATGAATACTACGCGATCCAGAGCGCTTTTCGATGCGAGTTCCCGCTACCTCGCAATGGGCGTTTCTTCCGGCATGAGGCGCGCCGTGACCTCGCCGCCGCTATTCTTCGAGCGGGCGGAGGGGCCCTATTACTACGACGTGGACGGGAACCGATTGCTGGACTACACACTGGCATGGGGGCCGTTGATCCTGGGGTCGAACCACCCGGCGCTGAACGCGGCCGTGACAGCGGCAATCCGGAATTCATACACACTGGGCGCCCAGCATCCGGGTGAGGTTGCGTTCGCGAAACTGCTCGTGGAAACACTTCCGGGCGTGGATCAGGTGGTTTTTTCCAATACGGGTTCCGAGGCCGTACAGGTGGCGCTTCGGCTCGCCCGCGCGGCGACCGGACGGACCAGATTCGTCAAATTCGAGGGGCACTACCACGGCTGGTTGAACAATATCCTGGTGAGCTACCACGAATCCGACGAAGCGCTTGGCGCCCCGGAGGCTCCCCGGGTCGTGGCCGCGTGCGGCGGCCAGCCGGAGGCGGAGTTCTCGGAGACCATAACGCTTCCGTGGAACCGCCTGGACCTGCTGGAAGACCTGTTCGCAAGACGTGGCGCGGAAATCGCAGCGGTGATATCCGAGCCGGTGCTGGCCAACTCCGGATCCATTATGCCCGCGGAGGGATTCCTGCATGGGATGGTCGAACTGTGCCGGAACAACGGCGCGGTTTCGATATTCGACGAGGTTATTACAGGGTTCCGTCTTGCCCTTGGCGGCGCGAGGGAATACTTCGACGTCATCCCCGATCTGTCGGTCTACGCCAAGGCCCTGGCCGGCGGATTCACGCTTTCCGCCGTGGCGGGGTCGCGGAGGATGTTCGACGTGCTCCGGGACGGCGCGACGATCCACGCCGGGACGTATAACGGGAGCACGGTCAATCTTGCCGCCGGGCTTGCGACGGTAAAGATCCTGAGCGCTGATCCCCGTGCCTTCCAACAGATGCATGAGCATGGGTACGCGATTCGGCAGACGATCGAAGCAGCTGCGGCTGCCCGGGGAATACCGCTGTGCATATCGGGAGCAGGTACCGTCTTCAACGTTCACTTTGGCGTTCATACACCGCCAGTGCATTATCGGGAACTGAAGGCTTCGGACATGGCGCTTTACACGCGGTTCCGGGCCGGCATGCTGGACGAGGGCATTCAGTTGTTGCCCGATGGCCGCTGGTACGTGGGCCTGACCCATGGCGAGGAGGAACTGAATCTGGTGCGTGTGGCGGTCCGCTCGGTCGTCGCGGACCTGTAGTGTTCTGTCTGCCTCTTCTGCACGGTCAAAAGCCTTGACAATGGATGGGCGTTATGGTAAAATCACAAAGGGTGCGGGATACCCGTGTTATTCCACGTTCAGACGGGAATCCGGAGGATAACGTATATGGGGATGGACGACATTCAGCCACTTCTGGACAGTTGGCCGTACGAGCCCGACAAACTCTGTGTGAGGAGAATCACGGGGACGGACGGCAAGGAGAAGATCCAACTCCGGGTGGAAATGGGAATCCTGCAGATGGAAGTCGCCGGTCGCCCGGACGGGCAGCGCCCTCACGGTCATGAGTCTCTGCTCCACTATTACAAGGAGAAAGCGGGGGTGGCGTTGCGGGACTCGAAGTCATTCAATCTGGACCCCGATGTCTGTCTTACGCTCCAGGTTGAAGGGCTCCAGTACTACCACCGGCGGATCAGCTTTCTGGAACTCGGCGAGTATCGTCTTGCCCAGGCGGATGCTCAGCGAAACCTCGACATGTTCGACTTCGTCAAGGAATTCGCGCGTGAAGAAGAAGACAGCATGGTTCTTGAGCAGTACAGACCATTCGTAATCGGGCACCGTGTACGTGCGGTGGTTCTTCAGGAATTGGAGGCTGAAGAATTCGATAGAGCGCTTCTGGAAATCAACAACGGCATTGAGGAGATCCAGGGCTTTTTCAAAGAGTACGATCGACCCGACCTGGTGGAAGACAGCGAAGAGGTCGTCTTCTTGAAGGAGTGGGCGGAAGAGATCCGAAAGGATCGGCCAAGGCCCCTTTTTCAAGACCTTAAGGAACAACTCAGCGAGGCTGTTGCCATTGAAGATTTCGAACGCGCCGCCCAGCTTCGCGATCAGCTTCAGGCGCTTGCCCCCGTGGCAGAACGACAGGCGCGATCCCGCAAATAAGTCAGGCGACCTGCGCGCATTTGAACGTCAGGGAGGAGATGCATCTATTGGCGGTGCATGAAGTAATCACCAGGGAGGAGCCGGAACGCGCGATTCTGGTGGGAATGGCGCTTTCGGGCGATGTCTCCTGGGATGCGAACGACACGTTGAATGAACTTGCGTTGCTCGCGGATACGGCGGGTGCGCAGGTCGTGGACCGGATGGTGCAGGAGCGAGATAGCATCGATCCGGCTTTTTTTATCGGTCGGGGCAAGGCTGAGGAACTTGCGCTCCGCGTAAAACAACTCAATGCGCAACTGGTGATTTTTGACGATGACCTGTCACCCGCCCAGTTCAAGAATCTCGAAGAACTCGCGGGAGTCAATGTAATCGACAGGAGCCGGCTGATTCTGGATATATTCGCCGGCAGGGCAAAAACGCGTGAATCACAGACACAGGTGGAGTTGGCGCAGCTCAACTATCTGTTGCCGCGACTGACGCGTCGATGGACGCATCTGTCGCGCCAGGCCGGCCACGGCGGAACAACGGGCGGGATCGGAACACGGGGGCCGGGGGAGACTCAGCTGGAGGTCGACCGCCGGGCGCTGCGGAGCCGGATCGGGGTACTGACCAGAGCGCTGAACCGGATTTCCCGGAGGCGCGTACTCGGGCGTAAACAGCGTACCGATACGTTTCGTATCTCCCTGGTGGGTTATACGAATGCAGGCAAGTCTACATTGATGCGCGCACTTTCAGGCGCCGACGTTCTGGTGGAAGACCGCTTGTTCGCAACGCTGGACTCCACGACCCGCCGGGTATATCTGGGGTATAATCGTGAGGTCTTGCTTACCGATACGGTCGGCTTCATTCGAAAGCTCCCTCATCACCTTGTCGCATCGTTCAGAAGCACCCTCGAAGAGGCGGTGGACGCGGACATGTTACTGCACGTTGTCGACGTCGGTCATCGCAGGTGCGAGGACCAGATTGCGGCAGTGTATGAAACGCTTCAGGGTCTGGGCATCGCGGAGTACCCCACATTGATGGCGTTCAACAAGATCGACCGGTTTGACGACCCGGTAATTCAGCGACGTCTGCAGGCCCGGTTTCCGGATGGCGTCTGGGTCTCCGCAAAGGAAGCCCTGGGCCTGGACGAACTGCGATTGGCGATTTACGACCGACTTGAGGGCCAGCGCTCGGTGATGCATCTTTGCATTCCACAGGCTGAAGGCAAGCTCCTTTCGGAACTGCATCGGGTGGGCGAAATCCTGAATACGGCATATGAACGAAACGATGTGTTGCTGGAGATTAAACTGAGCCACCAGAATGCCAGGCGGCTCCTGCCTGATGGAAGGTTCCGGATCAAACGGTAACAGTCCGTTGATAAAGTCGCTCTGCAGGCGAGGCCGAAGACAAGGCGCGCAACCGGGTCCCATCCTGCGATTCGGCGCGTGAGCGCAACGCAGTATTTCGACCGCAAGGGCCGGCCGTAGCCCGGATGGGCTTTTTCAACGGGCTGCTTAGCTAAAGATCGAGACGTAAGGAGATATTCCGGTTCGACCGCCGGATTGCGGCATGGCAACTCGAATCGCGGGAAAATGACAAAGGCGTTTGCGGGAAGGAACCGCAAACGCCAGTTTTTTAGGTACGCGCGAAATATTCAGGCCGACGCCTCTTCTGTATCGGCAGATCCGACTTCCTCCGACTCGGCAACCGGTGGCGGCTCGACTTCGTCCCCTGCGGTACACTTGCCCCTTATGATGGCGCCTTCTTCGACGACAATCGAACGTGCGGCGACGTCACCGTTGAAAACGGCGCTGGCTTCCAGCTTGACGCTGCCTTCGGCTTCGAGATTGCCTGATACTTCCCCGCCTATCACAGCGTCCCTTACCCGGACGATTTCGGCTTCCACTCTTCCGGAAGGCCCGATGACGAGGGTGCCGGAAGCATGCAACTCGCCCTTGAGCGTCCCGTCCAAACGGATGCTTTCTTCCGTTTTTACAAATCCTTCCATTACCGTGTCTTTGCCGATCACCGTCTTGATGGCTTCCTGTTCCAGTTTCTGTTTAAACCCTAACATGACAATATCCGCTTCCGTGTATTTCCTCGTTCCGGCAGGTTGGTTATCTGACCGACATTCCGGTAAAAATCGGAATCTTCATGCTGACAGGTGGCGAACGATGCTACTGAAGGGCCCGGCGTATCGCAAACCAGGATTCCGAATTTATCTTGAATCTATGGAATCGCGCGTTGATCCTGACGAGCGCTCAATTGCGCCGGGGACAGGCGCGCCTTCCTTTCCGTTCCCGGTCGAGCGCCCGGATGACCCGGGATTCGCGCGTGCGGCCGGCGCCAATTCGGAATCGGGCAACAGCATCTGACGCAGTTTCTGATCGGTTCCCTGGATTCGCTTCAGGGTTAACGCCAGTTCTTCTACACGGGCGACTTCCGCATTCAGCCTAGTGTTTTCTTCCTTGAGCGTTTGCGCCGTCTGTCTCCATTCCTGAATCTTCCAGATGAAGGCGAATTCCAGGACCAGTATGACAAGGAGCAGGATCAACGCGCCGGCCACCATCCTCAACGGCCAATAGCCGAACTTCAGGACGACAGTACGCGAGCCGTCATAGGGGACAAAAAGGACCGACATCTCTCTGCGTCGTTGCCTGGCCACGCGATATGTCTCCCTTTCGGATGATCATGAGTCCGACGGTGCCACCGTCCGGTATCGTGGGGTCTCGCAACCACGTTACAGTTCGGGCGATGACGAAGAGTCGCGTCTCCGCGCTTTACCCGGTCCCGACACCCTGGCGGCGCACCATTGAGATTAGGTTCCGGATCAGTCTTTGTCAAGAGTTTTAAGACGCGGGCGCCGCCCGACAGTGGGATTCCAGATTAAGGACCGGGACCGACGCCCGGACCGCAGACTCGCGTTCATGCGCGTTTCTGCAGCAACCAGCCGGCCAGAAAAATCAGACCGCCGATGATGGCCAGGCGCAGCTCCCGGCCAATGTCTTCTTCGTACAGGCCGACGAAGAGACCGTACCCCATATATATCAAACCGGCAAGTTGAAGGGTGCGAGCAAGCATGCGCATTGGACACCCCGTCCCCGCCTCCTCCCGTTACGTCCGCGTTTTGCGGAGTTGATACGGTGGAAGCCTTCCGATTACGTTCGAAACATCGAGAATTCCACGACTTAAAGTCAATAGTCCGGGTCGGCACCCTGGGAAAATCCGGCGGCAGATGGTATTCTGCCCTGGTACCAGATTGGCGAACGGCGAGGTGTTTTTGGGGACGGGACACCAGATCGACGTGATTATCCGGATACGGCAAATGCGAAAGCCGACATCCTGAGATATCGGCTTTCGGCTGCGTGGTTCGCCATCGGCAGTCTTGCCGGCCGGCAACCCCGTTCCCGTCTGCGCGGGGTTATTTGTATGCGCACAAACGGGGACCCTAAAACGCCTTTTTGAGGTTCAGGCGAACGCCTCTTGCCTTCAGGTCGCCATTGACCGTCAGGCCGATGCCCTTCATTTCGACCAGGTTGTCCTTTTTTTCAGGAGGCGGAAGTTCCTCATCTCCATCGGAAAGGAAGAGATGGACCGAGTACGCCAGGGTTCCGAGGCCGAGACAGAGCATGATCGCGGCCCTCGTGTCGTTGGACTTGCTCTGGTTGTAAAGGTCTCCAGCGTTCTGGGAGGAGGTTGCCGTTCTGTACTGTTCGTACGCTTCGTTCGCGTCCTTCCTGGACGCGTGCGCCTCTGTGAAGAACCAGAGGCTTGCCCCCAGCGAAAGCGCACCGTAGAGTTTCTTGGAGTAGAGGAAGTCCTTGGTTTTCTTCTGCGCCTGCGTGGGAACCGCTGAGACAAGAAGCGTGACGACGGCAACGGCGAGCGCGAGGGTGCGTTTTCGGCTGTCCATGAATCCTCCGGAAATCGAATGGCGCTTTACTTTCTATTCGTCGGTTTGAACAAGCGTCCCCCCTACGTGCTGCTCCAGTTGAGCCAATTCGATCTGATACTGGAATCTGTCCTGCACCAGCTGGTTGCGGGCCTCAAAGAGCTGGAGTTGGGCCTGCTGACGTTCCAGAAAGGTGCCGCCGCCAAGGTTGTACCGCTGGTCCTGAAGCCTGAAGTTCTCTTCGGCGGCCTTGACCGCAGCTTCATTGGCGGCTATGCTTCGCCGCAGCCGTTCGAGGTTCAGAAACGACAGCCTGATATCCATAGCCTGCTGACGTTTGGCCTGGTCCAACTGCTCCCGGCTTCTGAGGTACTCCAGCTTCTGGACTTTGATGTTGTTTTCCGCGGTCAGCCCGTTGAAAATCGGCATACTGATGCTGATGCCCGCATTGTAAGAGTAGTTCTTGACGAAGAGGTCTTCCACGCCCGTGAAACCTTCGCCCCGGTTCAACTGCCAGCCGTACCCTGCGCTACCCGCTATACTTGGAAAGCGTACGCTGTACTTTGTGGCCCTTAACTGATCCTTGCTTGCAAGCATTCGGTGTCTTTGCGCCAGAATCTCGGGATGCCCCTCCATCGCCCGTTCCAGCGACTCCCTGTACGTGATGGGCGGTGGCGCAACCGGAAATGTCTTCTCAGTCGGCACAATGCTGACGTCGGGACTGAGCCCAAGGGAAAATGCGAGCTGAGAACGGGCGATGGCAACGTCGTTTTCCCTGGCGATAAGCGCCACGCGATTGCTTGCCAGTTGAGACTCGGCGCTCAGGACTTCGGCAATGGTGGTGGAACCGATTTCATACATCGTTTTTTCTCGGCGCAGGCTTTCTTCCGAAACGGAAATCTGCTCTTTCGCCAGGTCCAGTTGCTCCATTCTCTGCAATAGGGTGAAATATCGCTGTTTCACGAGAAAAACCGTCTGCTGTCGGCTTTCCTTGAAATCCATCTCGGCTGCCCGCGCGGACTTCTTGCTGGCCGCGAGATTCGCAAGTTGGGCGGCATTGAAAATGGTAATATTCAGACTCGATCCCACGGATTGAGACCCGCCCACGCGGTCTTCGCCCAGGGTGGTGACGATTGTCTGGGTGGTCTGATCGAAGATGGCGCCTTCCCTTGGGCCGGTGACGCTTCTGGAGATGCGGTAGTTACTGCTCAGCGAGGGCAGGAAGGCGTTGCGGCGCCCATCGATCTGGGCGACAGCGATCTCCCGCGAGAAGCGGGATTGCGTAATTGCCGTATTGTTTCCCAGAGCGATATCAATGCAGTCGGAGAGGCTGAGGTGCATGTCTCTGGCTGCGGGTTCCTCCGCCGCGACCGGCGCGGAAAGGACTGCGGCAATAGCGAAAAGCAGCGCTGTTTTCAGCACGTGTGACATACCGGGCGCTCCTATATTCATCTCAACTCTTGCCGGGTCGTTCGATTTCGTGGAAAAACGTGTACAATCTGGAATCCCGGTCGCCGATTTTTCAATTCAGGCCGATAGATCGGCCCGGCGGGATGCCGTTTAATCATTTAGACAACGCAAAGACAAAAAAGTTACCGGGAATGGTCGCGCGCAGTGGCCGGCAGGTTACAAAGAAAACAGAATCCGGGGTAAAAGGAAAGTGAAAACTTCCGTGAACGAGGATCCCCAAAGGGTCCCGGTTGTCGGGCAACGGCCGGGCAGGGTGTGCGCCGGTTCCCTGTTTCAGGCGTCATTCCCCGCGATCCAGGAGTGAATAGACGGTTGGGATGACGATGAGCGTGAGCGCGGTGGAACTGATCAGGCCGGCAACAACGGTAATGGCCATGGGCGTGCGGATTTCAGATCCCTCGCCCAGCCCCAGCGCCATGGGCAGGAGCCCCAGAACGGTGGTCGCGGTGGTCATCAGAATCGGGCGCAGCCGTACCGAGCCTGCCTGTACGATCGCGTCGGCCTTGGATTGGCCGTTGGCGCGCAGATGGTTGATGTAATCGACAAAGACGATGGCGTTGTTCACGACGATTCCGGCCAGCATGATCAGACCGAGGAAAACCACGACGCTGAACGAAATGCCGGTTACGTAGAGCGTGAACAGAACGCCGATCAGGGCCAGCGGAATCGTAAAGATGATGACGAACGGATGGACGAAGGATTCAAACTGGGAGGCCATCACGATGTAGACCAGAAAGACCGCCAGACAGAGAGCGAAGATCAGGCTCTGCAGCGATGTCTCCATCTCGCGGTTCTGGCCGCCGATGACAAAGGACACGTCCGCCGGGATGTCGATTTCCTCCAGGGCCTTCTGGATCAGCCCCGTGGCGGTCCCAAGATCGATACCGGCGACGTTTGCGGATATAAGCACGGCGCGTTGCTGGTCGATGCGCCGGATCTCGCTGGGGCCCTCCCGTACCTGTATGTCGGCAACAGCGGAGAGGTAGATCGGGGCTTCGCCCTCGGGGTTGACAACGAGGCGTTTCAAGTCCGACACGCCGGACCGATCGGCTTCGTCCACTCGAACCAGTACATCGATGCGGCGGTCGGCCTCCCTGAACCGGGTGACCACGTCACCCTGCACTTTTTCCCTGACCAGTGTGGCAACGCTCCGCAGATTGAGGCCATAGGACGCCAGCAGGTCCCGCCGGTAGACGATCTGTACTTCCGGACTCCCGCGCTGAAGGCTGGATTTGACATCGTACAACCCGGGAATTCCGGAAAGGCCGCGTTCCACGTTCCGTCCCAGCCTCGCGAGGTTGTCCAGATTGTAGCCTCGAATCTCCAGCTCCACCGGCGTTTTGAATGTAAACAACGCAGGACGCGAAAAATCGACGGCGACCTGCGGGAGGTCGACCAGACTGTCCCGTAACCGGGACATGAGATCTGCCTCGCGTTTCGCCAGAAAGGTGTCTCCGGAAATGCCCGCCCACACTCTCCCCGGTAAGTCCAGCCAGAATCTCCCCGGATCGCCGGCGCCGTTTGTGGCTTCGTCGGATACGACAATCGTGACTCTGGAGGTATGTTCTCCCTGGTCCGAGGTGGAGATGGAGGTTTTGTCCACGCCTACGACGGTGGCAATGCGTGCAACGCCAGGTTCGTTCAGCACCTTCGACTCCACGTCGGAAACGGTCTCCTGGGTGCGCTCCAGGGGTGTGCCGACCGGCATGGAGAGTTCGAGATCGAATTCTCCGTGGTGAACGGCGGGAATGAGTTCACGGCCGATATTGGGCACCAGGACGTACCAGCAGAGAACGAACGGCAGGATGGCCATTACAACGACGGCAAGACGGTTCCGCAACGCCCACCGGATCGTGGCAGGATAGAGCCGGCTGATGGCGCCGAAGCCGCCTTCAAAGGCTCGAATGACGGGCGTAAGCAGCGGGAAGGCGATGGCTGCCACCAGAGCCACAACCGTCAACCCCGCCGGAAAGGTGATCATCAGAAGCAGGATCAGCAGTTTGCCCAACAGGGTAATCGACTGGAAGATGATGAATCGGAGGACGACGTAGACCGGCCCCAGCACGAAGAGCGAGCATATGAAAAGAACGCCCGCGACGGCTGCGGGAACCCGCGGGATAATGGCGAGACCCCTGCCGCGCAACGGCCAACGGCACGTGCACCTGGCAGCGTTGAGCGTCCATCGAACGCTGCCGGCGAGTCCTTCGCCGAGCGCGACCGGCGCATTGAAAACCAGCAGATCGTGCCAGATGGCATGGACGATTCGGGACCCGAACGGGGCCGGGTTCTCGCACCACGCACAAAGATCCCGCCAGGCATGGGCGGGTCGCTTCAGGATCTTCAGCACGAGGGCTGCGGCAGGGAAATACAGGATTGGGGACAGGATTACAAGCGCGGCCTTCAGAGCGACGATGAGAAAAGCGAGCACAACCCAGAGCGTTCGCCAGATGAATTCGAAAAGCAGCCAGGGCACATAGACTACGGACTTGAGCGCCAGGACGGTGACGCGTTTCGGAGATCGATCTCCGGCAAGTTCCTTAAGCCTGGCGAGCGACCTGAACTGCAGCAGTTCCGAGTTGAACATTTCGCCGACGGTCGAGCCCCTGTCACCGCTCCCGGGGCCGGCGATCCGTAGCTGACGGGAAGCCAGCATCGGAATGAAGAAGAGTGCGACGGCAAGTGACGCCACGAGCGAAAAGACCACGGTAAGGGACATATCGCCGAAGACCTGGCCGGCCACGCCTTCGACGAAGACAATCGGAAAGAAGACGGCGACCGTGGTAAGCGTGGATGCAAACACCGCGCCCCCGACTTCGCCGGTGCCCCGGACCGCTGCCGTAACGACGTCGTCGCCCTCTTCGCGGCATCGAAAGATACTCTCCAGGACGACGATCGAGTTGTCTACGAGCATTCCGATACCCAGCGCCATACCTCCCAGTGACATAATGTTCAGGGAGACGCCGAATATCTTCATGGGAGCGAACGTCGCGACGATGGAAATGGGGATTGCCAGACTCACGATGCCGGTATGCGAGGGATTTCGCAGAAAGACATATAGAACCAGGATCGCGAGGATGCCACCGACAACGGCCGTCTGTTTCACTTCATCGACAGATCGTTTGATAAACTGCGACTGGTCCGACAGTACTTCCACCTGCATTCCAGTCGGCAGCGAATAGGAGATGAAACTGGTCATTTCTTTTAGTTTGACGAACTGTCGTACCTGCGCGGCCCGGTCTGTGGCCTCGGCCTGTTTGATTTTTCCGGCTTCGAGTCGCTTCACGTAGGCCAGCTGTTCCGGAGTACCGAAAAGGCGGTCCCGCACCCGTTGCGACGTGGCGACGATGTTGGCGTCGGCTTCTTTGAAGATGTCGATCTCCACACTCTCCACGCCGTTGACACGGGTGATGATCTCTCGATCCTTGTGGCCGCGGACAACGTCGCTGACGTCTTTCAGCCGGATGTCGGCTTCGTTTTTCTGTCCGATGACGAGGTCGCGAATTTCGTCTACCGTCCGGAACTCGTTCAGGGTGCGCACCATGTACTGGGTCTGGCCGTCCAACAGGCTGCCGCCGGCGAGGTTGACGTTTTCTTCGCGAAGACGCCGGTTGATGTCGCCGATGCTTAGCCCCATCAGGGCGAGTTGCCGTTCGTTGATTTCCACGCGGATTTCCTCTTCCAGGCCCCCGTGCACCCTGGCTGCGGCCACCCCTTTCATCGCTTCCAGCGCCTGCTTGATTTCTTCCTCGGCGATGAGCCTCAGCGCATACAGATCGGCATCGCCGTAGAGACCGATGCGCATGATGGGATCCTGCGTGGGATCGTATCGCAGAATCAGCGGTTTGTTGACGCCCCGGGGCATGTTCAGACGATCCAGGTTCTCCCGCACCGTCTGAACCGCGTCGTTCATGTCCGTGTCCCAGCCGAATTCAAGGATGACGTCCGACATCCCGGCCCGGGAGATTGAAACGATGCTGGCCAGATTGTTGACAACCCCCAGCCGTTGTTCTATCTGCCGCGAAATGAGGTTTTCGACTTCCTCGGGTGCGGTATCGGGATAATCCGTGCGGATCGTGAGGGTGGGATAGGAGATGTCCGGCATCAGGGTGAGCGGCAGCTGCTGGTACGAGATGTAACCGAAGACCGCGACAGCGAGGACGACCATAAAAATGGCCACCGGCCTGCGGGTGGTTATTTCGAACGTGCGGGAGATCTGCTCACGGGTGCTGGAGAGGGGATTTCGTGAAGTGGTATCGTCGTCCATTTTTCCCTGGTCCTGAATCAGCCGCATCGACAAGCGGTCGGCGCGTTGTAATCGTTCCGGGGCCTAGTGTCCTGTCCCAGAAATTCCTCACCATTCGACCGACGATTCATCCTGTCTCGCTGCGTTCCCCTCGCTCGCCGACCATACGCAGGTCGCCTGCGCTCGGGCGCCTTGCGAGCCCGGCGACTCGGCGGTCGAATTTAGGCAACTTATTTCCGGGACAGAACACTAGCCCGGGGATTCCTGCGGTTCCTGCTTTGTGGTATCCGGTTTGGCAGGAATGCGCAGGCCCTTGCCTTCGATCACCCGCACCCTGGCCTGGTCCTTGAGGCCGTTCTGGCCCACGACCACGATGCTGTCGCCCGGCGATACGCCGCTGAGGACTTCCCAGTTTTGTGTGTCTTCAAAACCCAGGTCGAGTTGAATCTTCCGTGCGGTGCTGTCCTGGACGACGAATACGTGTGGATAGCCGTCATCGTAGACAACGGCGCGTTTGGGGACCAGCATGGCCTGATCGTGCGTGGCGGTGACGATATTCGTCGTGACGAACAAACCGGGACGCAACTTTCTCTCCGCATCGTCGATGGCCAGCGTGACCCTGAAGGTGCCGCTGTTGGGATCGACAACCGGACTGATGCGAATGATGCGGCCCGGGAAATCGAGATCGGGAAGAAGATTCGTTGTGATGCGCGCCGGCTGGCCGACAGAGATATTGGGCAGTTCTGTACCGGATATATGCGCTCTGGATATCAGACTGTTCATGTTGACCAGAACATAGAGCTTGGTTGCCGGTCCGATCCTGTCGCCAAGCTTGACCATCCGTTCGGCCACGACCCCGGATATCGGAGATCGGACCGATGCATGGTCCAGATCCAGCTGAGCACGCTGCCACCGAACCCTGGCCTGTTCCAGGTCGAATTTGTCACGTTCGTAGTCTTCCTTGGAGAGCAGTTTTCTCGAAAAAATCTCCTCCTGGCGCTTGAAGTTGCTCTCCAGCTTGAGGTAAGCGATTTTGGCTTCCGCCTCGGCGAGCTTGAGCTGGTGGTCGACCAGGTGAACAAGGACCTGATCCACTTTGATCCGATCGCCTTCTTCGGCCAGCACGCGCTTCACGAGCCCGGATCCGTGGGCGTAAACGTCCACCGTCTCTTCGGCCTCTATCTTGCCATTGTATACCACGTATGAGGAAATCGAACCCTGCCGAACGCGGTGGACCTTTACCGGTACGCCCTCCGGAGTCTTCTTCTCCTTTTTCTTCGCGGCCGCCGTCGTGTCGACCGCCGTCGAGTCGACTTTCGTTGAATCGGCCGCGGCTTCGGATTTGTCCTGTTCGCCGGATTTACCGCCACCGCACCCCGCGAGTGCCCAAACTGCAGAAACCAACGCCAGTACCGCCAGACACCTCTTAATGCGCATTGCCGTCATCCGCACATCCTTACCGGGCGATAGGTGGACAAACCGAAAATATCTGGAATAGGGACCATTGTTCGGCGGGATCCACGCCTGTTGCGCCGAACGTGCGGGCGACGTCGTCCCGGGGGTGAGATTTCCCACAATCTTTGACTCCCCAGTCTGCCCGGATGTTTCGCAAAAAAGCCGCTGGGCCGCCATTTATGCGACGGCCCAGACGTGCGGCATTCCGGCGCTTGGGTTGAATCAACCTTCCACGGCCGCTCTGACGCTGGATGCAACTTCGTTGTAACTTCTAGAGATCGGGGAATTTGGGTCGGCGGCCGTGATCGGGGCGCCGGTATCTCCACCTCTGCGTATCCGCGTGTCCAGAGGGATTTCACCCAGAAGCGGCACACTGTATTCAGCAGCCATTTTTCTGCCGCCGCCCTGCCCGAAGATATCGGTACGGGCATTGCAGTTGCCGCATATATACGTGCTCATGTTTTCAACGATACCGATAACGGGTACGTCGACGGTGTTGAACATCTGGATGCCGCGTCGCACGTCCTCCAGCGCCACGGATTGGGGTGTTGTCACAATCACGGCGCCGTCGAGGCGCGCGGACTGAATCAGGGTCAGCTGTACATCGCCCGTTCCGGGCGGCAGATCGATAACGAGAAAGTCCAGGGGCGCCCAGGAAACGTCCCGGAGGAATTGCATCACCATCTTGGCGAGCATGGGACCTCGCCAGATCACCGGCGCGCCCGCTTCGGTGATGAGACCGAGGGAGATCATCTTTACATTGTGACGTTCGAGGGGAAGAATCCCGCCGTTCGCGTCCATGCCCGGTGTTTCGTTCACGCCCATCATAATTGGAACGTTCGGACCGTAGATGTCCGCGTCCATCAGACCCACTGCGGCGCCCTGCGCGGCCAGCGCCACACAAAGATTGGCGGCCGTGGTGGACTTCCCCACGCCGCCCTTGCCGCTGGCAACGGCGATCAGACGCCTGACGCCAGGTATGGGCGCGGGCTGGGGGACGTTTGCGGGCCTGTTCAAGACAGGGATTCCTCAGAACGGGCGGCGAGTGCGGTATTCAATCGGGCTGTCTTTGACTTTTACGAATGCAATCGGCCAGAATGGGTATACCCGTACGAATTTCGTCGTGTGTTGCGAATCCGAACGCGAGCCTTATATACGGCACATCGACGTTCGATACGTGGAAGGCTTTGCCGGGCGCATAGTCAACACCCACTGACTCCGCAAGCTGCTCACACGCAACGGTGTCGGTGACGTCGGGCAACTTGACCCAGATAAAGAGACCGCCCCTGGGCCGGCTGTACCACTCGAATGCGTCCGGGAAGCGCGACAGCATTTCAAACATCAGATCGCGTTTCTTCCTGACGATCGCGTTGATTCTATCCACGTGCGACCGGAGTTCCTCTCTGAAATACTCGTAGGCGATGGCCGCGCTGAGCGCGCTTGTGCCTCCGTCGCGCCGATACTGAAGAATGGGGTCGAGGAGATCTCGAGGCGCCGCCAGATAGCCCAGACGGATCCCCGGGCCTAGGATTTTGGACAAAGATTCTATGTGAATCACCGGCGTGTCGTGCTCGAGTGTCCAGAGGGCGGGTTCGTGATGGTCTTCGTAGACGGTGTCGGCGTAGCAGTGGTCTTCAACCACAGGTATCGCGTAACGGCCTGCGATGTCCAGCAGTTCACGGCGCCGGCCGAGCGGCATGATTGAACCCGTGGGGTTCTGATAGGTTACCAGGGTGTAGATGAATTTCGGCTTTTTGTTCCTTGATACAAGCCGGTCCAGCGTTCCTTCCAGGGCGTCCATCCGCATGCCATGGTCGTCCAGCGGGATGCCCACGAGTTCGGCCTTTTCCTTGCGGTATGCGCTCAGGGTGCCCGAATAGGAGTATTCCTCGAGCACAATCACGTCGCCGGGCGACTCGACGAATACCTGGGCCATCAGCGTAACCGCCTGCATTGAGCCCGTGGTAAGCACAATCTGGTCGACCGGCAGCGCGACGCCCTCACGGTGGGCGAATCTCCGGGACATGAGCTTCCGGAGCGGTTCGTACCCCAACGAACCGGGATAACACGCCAGTTCATCGCCCAGCTCAGGCAGAATGCGCATTGCGGCTTCGGCCAGACCTCGATTGGGGAAGGAGGCCGGGTCGGGGCGGCCGCTGCCAAAGGGAAATGTCTTCACTCCGTAGTCACATCCTTATCGATCGGTCAGCCGGAACGGGATGTTCAGGTCGCGCCGGCGACCTGCCGCGGTCGGCATCCGCATTTGGTTCGTACGCAATCGGCAGCGCTTCAAATCCCTCTTTCCTTGCCCCGGATTCTGGGGTCGAGCGTGGCGAGAAGCTCGTCGTCTTCCGTGATTTCAATTGCCCGGACATTGGCCGCCGCACTCCCCTTGCCGAGTGTGTATCTGACTTCCGACTTCAGGTATTGGGGCGCGATTTCTCCAAATCCTTCTTCGACCGTGACCCATTCGTTGCCTTCGGAGTGCACTCTGGGCGCGCCGACCGCCCAGTCCAGGTCCTCTTCGAGCACCAGTCGCCTCGTGAGCACCTGAAACAGGGAGGACGGGATGCGGGTTCCACCCGATGCGCCGAGGGTCATCAGGGGCTCGCCGTCGCTCATGATGAGCATGGGGCACATGTTGTTGACGGGCGATTTGCCCGCGTCCACCGAGTTGGGCAGTCCGGAACCGGGATCGAACCGGGACATGCCGGCGTTCATGATGAGTCCCATCCTGGGAACGGTGACGAATGAGCCGAAGCCGGGCCCGTGGGTCAGGGTGAGGGAAGCCATATTGCGGTCGCGGTCTACAACCGAGACGTGGGTCGTTCCGCCGTACGAAAGCGGACGCAACAGCGCCTGCCCACGCGTACCCTCCGACACATGATCGGCGATTTCGCGGCCTGTCGCTCCGATCTGGACGTCCGAAGTCAGGGTCTCGAGCGGCACCTTGACGAAACGGGGATCGCCGTAATGCCTGTACCGGTCCAGCCAGGCGGCACGTATGGTTTCGGTCAGCCCGTGGGCGAGACGCGCGGCGTCGCGCGCCCAGAGGTCCAGTTCCGCTACTTCGGCGACGCGACACATTTGAAGTACGGAGAGGCCGCTGGAACACAGGGGTGGGGTGTACAGGTCGTAGCCCAGACAGGAGGCGTGGAGGGGTTCGACGTGGCTGGGATGATAGTCCGCGAAGTCTTCTTCCGTGAGTATCCCGCCGTTTTCCCGGATGTATTTCACGATTCTCCCGCCGATTCTTCCCCGGTAGAACTCATCGACGCCATTTTTTGCAACCTGTTCGAGGATCCGGCCCAGACTCGGATTGGACGCCCTGTCTCTGGTTGTGGGCGGCGCGCCGTCGACCAGCAGCAGACGTTCGGTGTCCCGGAACGTACGGATCCGTTTTTCGTGCTCCCCCACGGCGTCGGCGTACTCGGGTGACACCCGAAAGCCGTTCTTGCAGGCGCGAATGGCAGGAACAAGCGCCTGATCCAGCGGAATTTTTCCGTATTTCTCGAGCGCCGCGGCGAGGCCGGCGAGTACGCCGGGAACGGAGACCGCGAGGCAGCCGATCTCATTGGCCCTGCTGCTGACCAGCGACCCGAAGCGTCCGTCTGAGCGGACCACCTGGAACATTCTGCTCGTGGCGGCCCCCGGGGCGACGGTGTTGAAGTCGATGCAACCGATTTCTCCGTTCATATAAACCATCAGGGCGCCGCCGTAGCCGCCGATTCCCGTGTGGTGCGGCGTGACCACGCAGGAGAGCAGGGCGGCCGTGACGGCTGCATCGACGGCATTGCCGCCTTTTTTCAATACGTTGACGGCTGCGGCGTCGGCTTCCGGCTGGCCGACGACCGCGGCCTCCTCGAACTTGGCTGACACTTAAGAAGACCCTCCTTCAGTCACACGAAATTCACGCATATGCAGGTTCGATAATATAAGCGCGCCCCGCGCAGGTCAAGGGTTTTTTTAGCATTTGGCTTATTTCGTCCGTCGGAACCCGTTACGCCGTAGTTGAACGGGCCGGAAGAGGCCGCGTTTGCAGGCGACGGCATCACCGGGAACCGTTTCCCGTGGTGACGTATATGGGGCTGGTCCAGGCCTTGGCGCCGTCGGTCTGGGTCACCCGCACCCAGTAGGGATGGCAGCCGTCCTGCAGTCCGGACTCCCGGAAGGTGAAGCCGGCTTCGTAGCCGACGCCGTCGGGCGCCTGCTCGAAGACGACTGCAATGTCAATTCCGCCCGCGGGAATCCGTACAGGCCCTTTCGCAATTTCTCCGAGTGTAACGGCGTGAGAGACGACGTCCGTTCTAAAGTCGATGGTCGCCCGAGGCGTAGCGTCGACGGTGAGTATGACGCCGTCGGCGTCTCCGGTGGTTACGGATTTCCAGGTCACGGAATGGTCTGTAACGGACTGTATACCCTCCGCAGCCGAATCGAACGCATATCCTTCGGCGCGGCGTATGCGGCCCTGCTCGAGGGTGAGGCCGCCGTCCCAGCGAACCAGGCGGTTGCGCGCGCGAATTCTCTGGCCCGACCAGGCAATTCGTATTTTGTCGTCAGCGCGGGGTATGGTCGCGGGAAAACTGTGTACGAGCTTCAGACCTCTGAATACGTCAATGCGTTCGATGGGTGCGGTTCCGATCACGTCAACGGCAATTTCGGGCGGATGCAGTGCCGTCAGGTCCGAGCCCATCGGGTGTCCGTCGGCGGCGACGTTCACGAGGATTCGCTGGCCCGTGGTGCCATAGCAGCGACGGTTTTTCAGCGCTTCCCAAAGCCCGCGCCGGCTGAGTTCGGGAGCAAAGACGCATGTAAGCCCTCCGTACACCCCGAAGGAGCCGCTGCCGGGGTACGCGGCGCCCGGCCTGCCCTTGTGGTCGTCGCTTCCGGCGATGAAGCCCACCCGATAGCCGTTTTCGAGGGCCCACCTGAGGAACCATTCGAATTCGCCCCACTCGGAGTAGACTTCCACCAGGCGTTCGAAGTCGGGATCGTGCCAGTCCAGATTCGCGTAGCGGCCGCCAACGTGCGGCACCAGCAGGACGTCTCTTCCCTTCATCGCCCTGTAAAGATCGGTTACGTGCAGGCAATCCGCGCGGTCGTCGGATTTGTCCGGAATCAGCACGTGGCTGGAGCGGTGCAGGGGGCCGTTGTCTCCTGGATAGTAGACGTTGTGATCGCCGCCGACAGGGGTATTTCCGGACCATTCGTAACCGACGAAGGCGACGAACCTGCCGGGGTCGTTCTGCACGTTCGCCTGGTGTTTGATTTCTTCCCAGACGGATTCGGTAATCTGAAAATCATTACCCTGATGTCCAGCGAAATCGACAAAGGCGGATTCCCGGGCGAAGCAAAAGTACGAGGACACCGGGTTTGTTCCCACGGTTTCTTCGCTCTGTCCGTGCAGGTCGCCCCAGTACGGACGGTTTCCTGTCCCGGATTCGACGCACCGCAGCGGGTTGCTTTTCGCTTTCAGGCCCAGAGACCGGTCCTCGGTTCCGATGCGAAAAACACCGCGTGCAGGCGCGACGACGTCGTCAAACCGGCGCGCTCCGCGGTCCTCCGGGCGAAAACGGAATGTCTCGGGGAGCCCCGTGAGCCCGCCGGCATCCACCGTGACTTCGCCAGTGTAGTCACGGCAGGGGTTTCCCCACAGGTCCTCGGCCTTGATCCCCGCCCAGGCGGATTCGCCCGGCGCAGATTCGGAAGCGCAGACCGCGACAAGCTTGTGGGGGTCGCCGCTCACGATGGGCACCGAGGGCGACGGGACCTCCTCGTAGACCCAGGTTCCGCACCAGTCGACCGCCACGCGGAACTCGAACCGGTCCTTGCAGAAGGTCTGCGCGCGGATCCCGGGAGAGCCGCCGGAGGTGTCTCCCAGTGTGAGGGTGACCGTGTCGCCTTCGGAAAGAGAGTCGTCGTAGACGTCGATGGTGACACACAGGCGCCACGGTCGCACGTAGCGCTGTCTTTCAAAAGCGGGTCGAAGCGAAGCGGCTCCCGTGGTGTATACGGAAGCGTATCCCGGCGCGTCGGGTTCGGCGAACTGCGGCGCCTGCCAATCGCTTACGTCGCGCCATGCGATCTTTATGACGCCGCCGTCATCCACGCCGTATCTGCCGGCGTGATAGATGATGCGCCAGGTGCCGGTGGCCCCGGCCGTGACCGGTCCCGCGGGGTCTATTTCCGCCCACCCGTAACGTTCGCGAATTTTCGCGTCGCCCATTTCGATTTCTCACTCGGATGCGGCTTAGAAGCTGTCTCAAAATTCCCAGCGGTCTTCGCGCGGCTGCAAAAGCGCCGGCCGGCGTTGGTCAAATCCACCCAAGAGTGGCGAGGGGCGCGCAGCCACGATACATTAGATATGGGCGGATTTTCCCGCCTTGACCGCCACTTTTTCGCTCGCGCTCGGGAACTCACCGGTAATTTTAAGACAGCTTCTTACAATGGCCGGCCGTAGCCCGGACGCGTTTCTTCGTCGGACCGTTAAGGTCCGTTCGCCGAACGGCCGCGAGTGTGGGGAAATGTGTTTCCGCGATGCATTTCCCGGCGGCGCGTAAGGACATCGGGCAAATTAAGATATGGCTTATGCGATGTGGGACAAGCGAAATCAGGGCAGGGATTCACGCGCCCGTTCCGCTTGACGTATGGTGGTTTTCGGGTTAACTTTGCGGCGGATCGCGTCGTTCAATATTCCATTCCCTCCGCCTGTTTTCAGCCCCGCATACTCCCGGTCGGATCCGATGTCCGCAACCCTTCCCGTAATCACGCTTTATTCCAGGAACGACTGCCATCTGTGTGATGTCGCAAAAGGACGCATCCGGTCGGCCGGAAGGCGGGTCCCGTTCCGGCTTGAAATCGTCGACATCGACAGTGATCCTGAACTGGTTGCGCGATACAACGACCGGGTCCCGGTTGTCCACGTAAACGGCGAGGAAGTCTTCACATACCGCGTAAACGAGACCGCTCTGGTGCGAAAGTTGAAATCGCTGTCGAACACGTCAAGGAGAAAGTATGGGTGGGGATGACCTGTTCGCCGCCCTGGAACCGGAGGCGCCGCTTGCGGACCGGATGAGACCGCGCAGTCTGGATGAAGTGCGGGGGCAGGATCATCTTACCGCGCCGGATGCGCCGTTTCGCAAGTTGATCGAAAGCGACCGTGCGCCGTCGATGATCTTCTGGGGACCGCCGGGCTCGGGCAAGACCACGCTGGCGCGTCTCGTAGCCGAGTCCACGAAGAGCCGGTTCGTGGCATTCAGCGCGGTCACCTCAGGCGTCAAGGAGGTGAGGGAAATCGTAGCGCGCGCAAGAGGGGAACGGCAAAGCGGGCGGCGGACGACCCTCTTCGTAGACGAGATCCACCGGTTCAATCGGGCACAACAGGATGCGTTTCTGCCGCACGTGGAAGACGGTACCATCAGCCTTATCGGGGCCACGACGGAGAATCCCTCATTCGAGGTGAACCCGGCGCTGCTGTCACGTACCCAGGTGTTCGTGTTGAATCTGCTGGACGTCCCGGCGATATGTGAAATTCTGAACGCCGCGCTTTCAGCGGACGGGCGCGGACTGCCGGATCTCGGCGCCGACGCCGACGCTGTGGAGGCGATTGCGGCGGCGTCCGAAGGCGACGCCCGACGCGCGCTCAATGTGCTGGAAACGGTCGCGGCGTCGTTGGAGATCGGCGCGAGTGTGACTGCTGAGTCCGTCAGGGCGGCGATGGGCGGCAAAGCGTTGCTCTACGACAAGAGCGGGGAAGAACATTACAACCTTATTTCGGCGCTTCACAAGAGCCTGAGGGACAGCGATCCGCATGCTTCGCTGTATTGGCTGGCGCGGATGTTGGAATCGGGCGAACACCCGCACTATATCCTCCGGCGCATGGTCCGGTTTGCGTCTGAAGACATCGGGAACGCGGACCCAAGGGCGCTTTCGATTTCACTGGCCGCAAGGGAGGCGTACGATTTTCTGGGCAGTCCCGAGGGCGACCTGGCCATTGCGCACGCCGCCGCGTACCTGGCCACTGCACCCAAGAGCAATTCGGTCTATGCGGCATACGGTAATGCGCAAAAGGACGTCAGGGAACAGCCGAATCTGCCGGTACCGTTGCACCTCAGAAATGCGCCGACGGGCCTGATGCAGGAACTGGGATACGGGCGGGGCTATCAATACGCACACGACGATCCCGACGGGGTCGTGGCGCAGAGCCATTTGCCGGAGAATCTGGAGGGACGGGCCTACTATTGTCCCTCCGATCGGGGTTACGAGCAGCGGATCCGGGAGTTGATGGACTGGTGGGAAGCGTTGAGGCGGCAAAAGTCACGGACGAAAAGCGCAGCTGAAGAAATTTGACGTTGAAAAGTGCATCCGCTGTTGTGTATATTGTAGAGGACTGTTGTGCGCAGATCGGCTTTGGTCGAATGTGCGCGGAATCTACACACATCGAGCAACTGGCCTGAAAAACATTGGGAAGGGAGGCGAAACATGAGGCTGACCGGAATGTTCCACGCAACCTATCCGCCTCCAGAGGGTTTCTGACGGATTCGCAGTCGTATTTGTTGTAACTCGATCGCCCCTCCGGAGCCGCGGGTAGGGAATTGCCCCGCGGTATTTTTGTGCCCGCATGTGCGGGTTGTCGTTATTCGGAGGTGACGATCGTTTTTATGTACAATTCTGATTTCTGGGAAGTCCGGCTGAATCAGCGGGACCTTGAGAAGATCCCCAACGAGAATGGAATCTGGTTCGAGTCGCGTGAAGACCGGCAACTGCGATATTTGCGGGAAGACCGGGTTGCCGCAGTGGCAGTCCAGATTATCGAAGCGTTTCCGCATTGCCTTACGGACAGACAGCGGGAGGCGGCCCTGTTGTATTTCCGCCATGGGAAGACCCAGCGGGAGATCGCGGAGATCATGGGAATCTCCCGCCGCGTGGTCAGCCAGCACTTGTTCGGCATTACGCGAGGGGGACGGCAGGTGGGCGGCGCGATGCGAAAACTGCGGAAGTACTGTCAGGATGAGGGGCTGTTACTGGAAGGTAAACAACATTCGTGGGCAAGTACGGAAACCACAGACAATGGATTTGATTCTCGATAGCGAAATCCTCGACACGCTCAACACCGAGGGTTGGATTCTCCTGGAGGATTTCTTCGATGATGCAGAACTGGCTCAAGTTATAGCGGCAGCGTCAGGGAACTATCCATCCGAAGAGGAATACTATTCAGATCCCGATCAGTATTCCTGGATCAGTAATGACCCGTTCGGGGGGCTCGTTCAGTTTCCGTTTTCAAGTATAAGTCTCAACAATCTCCCGACACATCCCAAAGTTGTTTCGCTCGCTGAACAATGCCTGGGCACGAGAGAAATCCGGCTGTTCAGAGCCGGCCTCCAGGCCAAGTTCGCGGGTGCCGCCGATTACGAGCAGCCCCTGCACTACGACTATCCCAACCATACGCTCGTCGTCCCGGATCGAGGCAGGGACCCTGGCGGTATTTCCCTCTTTCTCTACCTTTCGGATGTGACCTCAGATCTCGGGCCGACGTACTTCGTACCAAAATCGAAAGCCCCGCCAGTAAATCCGTCCGTCACGCACTTCCTTCGTGACCCGGACGCTACGCACTCTCGCAAAGACTATGCAAACGCACCCGAGTTGTACGAAGTCGAAGTTCCAGCCGCAGGGCCCGCGGGATCACTTCTGGTTTACCATTCCGATACCCTTCATCGCGGGTCCGCAATGACAGCCAAAGCAGGTATCCGTCTTACTATGGGTTTTGCCTATGGCGGTGCGAACCCCTGGGAAGGATTCCAATCCTGGCCAGGATTGGGCGAGGATTTGGATATGGTTGACTTCGTCGTTCAGGCGAGTCCTCGACAGAGGGAGCTCGTCGGCTTTCCCGGAGTTGGAGATCCCTATTGGACTCCGGAGACCATTGCAGCTGTAGAGGCTCGTTATGTGGGCATTGACCTGACGGCCTACGGGATATCATAGAATACCGGCATCATACCGCCCATTTTCTCATCTTCTCTTCGTCCAGTTCAACGCCCAGTCCGGGCTTTTCGAAGGGTGCGAGCGAGCCGTCGCGGTACCTGAACGGCGTATTGCAGACGTCGTCCACCAGGAGCGCGGGTCCGACCAGGTCCGACGGTACCGTTACGTTTTGGGAAGCGACCGCCAGGTGGATGAACGCGGCGGTGCCGGGACCCATCTCGACGGTACTGCCCAGCAGCACGGGGACGCCGGCCGCCTGCGCGATGTGAATCAGACGTTGACTGCGCAGAATGCCGCCTGCCTGTGAGGGGATGACGTTGAAGACGTCCACGGCCCGGTGGCGGATGAGAGCCGTTGAGAATCCGTCGTTCAGGTCCGCGACGTGTTCGATGATCTGAACGGGGGTCTGTTGCCGGACGCGAGCCAGGGAGCAGGCCGCCTCATCGGCGTTTTCATTGATCCGCTCGGGATTGTCATTGGCGACGGCGCGGTTCACCGCGACCACGGGCGTCTCGCAGGCGTCGATGCCGGCGGCGGCCATGTCCCGGATTTTTTCAATGGCCTCGTCCTCCTCCCACGCGCCGCTGGCGTCGGCTTTGAGGTAGACGTCGGGACCCGCCACCTGGCGAAATCGCGCGATGCGGTCCAGATCGCGTGGATGATTCTCGCCGACTTTGAGCTTGAAAGCCCGGAGTCCCCGGGAGACCATCGTACGGATTTCATCCTCGAGCGCGTCGAGTTCCTCCAGCAGCGAGACGCCCCGCCGCATATAGGCGACCCAGCAGACGTCCACGCGTTCGTGACGGCGCCCGCCCAGGAGTTCGTAAAGGGGGGCGCCGTAGGTTTTTCCGGCAAGGTCGAGCAGGGCGATCTCCACGCCGAACAGGGTGAGGCCCCGGAGTTCCGGGTGGATGCCGGCGGGGAGTTCATCGGCGATCCGTGCGATCAGGACGTTTCGATCGGCGACGTCACCTTCCTTCAACACTCGAAGCAGGAGATCTCGCAGGCCGCCGGCCGGGAGCGGATTCATCCTGTCGGCGATGTCCGGGACTTCGCCAAGCCCCACATGGTGGGTATCCGTGAAGAACTCGAGGATCTGATATCTGGACCGGCTGAGGTCTTCACCGGGCTGCAGGTTCTGCGGGTCCGCGGCATAGGTGGTGTAAATGCGCGGAACCGAGACTTCCCTCACCTGGATGTCCGTGATTCTCATCGATGCGGTCCTTCCGGTTCAGCCCGAACCGGTTATACCGAGCAGATTTCGCGTATACGACATCAGACCGGCCGTGACAATGCTTGCTATGAGCAAAACGCCCGCCGGCATCAGCTTCCGGGTCCTGATGAATCGACTCAGGGAGATTCCTGTAAGCAGCAGTGCGAGCATCAGGCCGATGAGCAGCCCCGTCGCCGGATCCGTACGTCCGGTCCACCAGGCGTACAACGCAACCAGACCGCTGATGCCGCCCGCGGCGAGCGAAACCGAGCTGTCGGATTTAAGCTTGCCCACCAGGCCGCCCGCGATCAGCAGGAGACCGTAGAGCGCGAGGACGGTTTGTGCGAGTTGGAGCATGGTTTACCTCCGGTTACGTATATCGGTTAACCCGTGCGGTATTTCTCCACGGTGGCCATATCCAGCTTCACGCCCAGCCCCGCGCCTTCGGGCAGAACGAAGTGCCCGTCCTTGACGACGAGGGCGCCGTTTACGACGTCCGCCACGCGGGTGAACGGCAGTTCGTCGCAGGGCAGGGTCGCATTTGGAATGGTTGCCTGGACGTGCACGGAATACGCGGCGAGGACGCCCAGGCACAGGCCGCCCATCTGCACCCAGCAGGGGACGTCGTCGGCCTCCGCGATGGCGGCGGCCTTCTTCACCTGCTGTGCCGGTCCTCCCAGATTCACGTAGTCGATGCATTCGGCCTTCAGCGCGCTGAGTACACCCCCAGGCGGGCCCAGGTGCAACGCGATGGGGATGTGGGTTTTCTCGCGCAGGAGGCGGTACCAATCCAGATTGTTCTTGAGCATGGGATCTTCGAAGTTGGCGATCGTCCCGAAGGGTTCCAGTTCTCCTGCCAGGCGGGCGGCGACGGTCGGGTGCCGAAATGCCGTGTTGGGGTCCACGCCCACCGTGTATTCGGGACCCGTGGCCTCCTTCAAGAGCTGGATGGTTTCAACGATGTTCCAGGGTCGGGCCTTGAGTTTGTGGTTGGTGAATCCCATTCCGGCGCCGATTTCGGCTTCGGCCGCGGTTTCCTCGGGCTGCATGGCGCACGACCAGTAGGAGACGGGTATTCGGTCCCGCACTTTCTCTCCGAAAAAACGCCACAGGGGGATGCCGTAGGCCTGTCCGGCGATGTCCAGAAGCGCGCAGGTGAAGGGATCGGGCTGGGCGAAAGGATCCACGTTAAGCGGATCCTCTCCGGTCAGTGCGGCGGCTCGTTCGGTGAATTGGTCGGGTTCGCCCTGGCACTCGCCGATTCCCTCGAGTCCGCCGTCGGTACGGATGCGGCACAGCGTGATCGAATAGACTTTGGGATGGTATCTGGCAATAACCGGTATGGGCGGGACCTCCACTTCGAAAAGGTCGATTTCCGTGATTCTCACTTCGGGCCTCCTTTGAGCAGGCACTGTTTGACGGCTGCAAGGCAGATTTCGACGACCGTGTCCGTGTTCATGACAAGCGCGTGCACGTCGTCGCGATTGCCGGACATTTCTATGAGGAAGGCGGCCTGCGTGCCACGTTCGGCAGCGTATGAGATGCAATAGGGCTCGGGAGGACCGAATTCGGTGATGCGGTCCATGTTCACCTGCTGGTACGCTCCCCCGTACGGTTTTTGAGTCAGGTAACGGTTTTTCAGGCGGTCCCTGATGTCCGCGTGGATGGCGGCGAGCAGTTCCCCGTCTCCCTTGTGCGGCAGCATCATAATGTAGTCGGCCGTATGGAAGTCGATAACGCACAGCGGCCGGTACCTGTCGATAATGCGCTGGATGACCCGCGTCTCCCGCTCGGATGCGGCTTTCGTGCCCTTGTAATTGTAGTCCCAGGGCATCCGCACGTCCTGCGTGAATTGGAAACCGTCCCAGCTGCAGTCGAAGTTGCGGTTCAGATCAACGCCCCGGGAGTTCTGGCGGGTGAACCGGTCGAATCCGCCAGGGTTCTGCACCGGCAGTATCTTGATATGCAGATCGCGGGTATTCAACCCCTCCACGTTCGGATTCTCGCACAGGACTTCCGCAAGGCGAAGCAGACCGTACGCGTTTTCCCATTCCCAGCCGTGAATGGCGGCGCCGAAGTACATCGTGGGCCTGGATTCATCGCCCACGTTCAGGGAATACATCGGCCTGCCGTCGCTGGAGCGTCCTTCGTCCTCCAGATAAAGGTCCGGATACCGCTCCACCGCGTCGAACATCAGGTCGACGAATCCATCGTAGGAGAGTCGTTCCGGATAGTGTCTGCCGTATCGAACGGCGTTGTTGACGATGTTGCCGAGAAACAGATATTTGTTCGTGCTTCCCCAGGAATTGTACCAGGGACGCACAGGCGACGCGAGGTCCATAGCCACGATCCGACCGTCTCCGACGCTTTCTTCCAGCATCACGCCGCCGCTGTTCAGATTGGATATGCCGAGAGCGGCGACATTATCAAAGTATTCCAGACCCAGGACCTGACGCTGGAACATCTGGTTGGCATAGCTCTGGTCCGGGGCGCTCGTTACGGTCCCGTACCACCACAAGGTGTCGCCGACGGCAAAGCCCCGGGTCACGTCGTTCTCAACCTCGATTCGCATCTCGGGTCGAATTCGGTCCTGCACGTGGGTTTTGCTGAATTGCATGCCACGATTGCGCGCGTACTCGAAGAGACATGAGATGACCTGTCCCCCGCATTCCGCGAACTCGGTGACGGCGCCGTAGTCCAGTTCATCAAGATTGTCACCGTCATTCACGACGGTGATCACGAAGTCGTAACGGCCGAGAAAATCTGCGTCGTAAGATTCGCATGTAATGTCCAGGCGTCTTACCTTGCCCGGGTAAAGGACGTCGAGATCGGCCCCTATGGTTCCGCCGGGACCGTCCGAGAGCAGGAGGATGTTCTGATCGGGTTGCATGGCGCTTTCAGGTGCGGGCGATGCGTGAAACCGGGAAGATCGAGCGGCTACGATCCGGTGATTGCCGGAGGGTTGACGATATTTCTGAGCGGCTGGCCGAGCAGGGCTCTTCTGCAGGCTTCGGCGGTACCGGTGCGCAGGTCCACAAGGCTCTGCTCCGAGTAGAAGGCGGAATGCGGCGTCAGCAGCACGCGATGGTGGGCGGGATGGCCGGGATTGCGCCAGGCGACGACGAGCGGGTCGTCTTCATTGAGCTGTTCCCACTCGAAGACGTCGATACCCGCCCCGGCCAGACGTCCGGATGCGACCGCGTCCGGAATCGCCGACGTGTCGAGGATCGCGCCGCGGGCGGTGTTAACCAGGTACGAGCCTTCGGGCATGAGCGCGAGGGCTTCGGCATCGATCAGGTGGCGGGTTTCGTCAGTTAGCGGGCAGTGGATGCTGAGCGTGAAGGCCTGACCGAGGGTTTCTTCGAGGGACTCCACGCGTCGTATTCCAAGGGCCTTGGCGTATCCGTCCGGCTTGTATGGATCGTAAAAACACACGTCCATACCCAGCGCCTTCGCGCGCAGCGCGGCCGCCGTGCCGATACGGCCGAGGCCGACGATGGCGAATACGCTGCCGCGGATGCGTTGCAGGGGTGCCGCCTGGGTGGGCGACCAGGGTCCGTGTGACGCGCGCAGGCGGGAGTTGAGAAATGCGGCGCCCCGGATCATGGAGACCGCCATGCCCACGGCTGAATCGGCCACGTCTTCGGTCCCGTAGTCCGGCACGTTGCAAACCGGTATGCCCAGTTCACGGGCGCGCCCCACGTCTACATTGTCGAATCCGACGCCGCCGCGCGCAATGACTCTGCAATTCCGGAGACGGTTCAGGGTCAGCGCGGAGATAACGATATAGTGATAGGGAATAATGGCGTCGGCGTCTTCGATCCTGCCCGCGAGTTCGTCTTCCCGCGTCGCATTCAGAACCCGGACGTTGGCAACGTCGCGAAGGACTTCCCTCTCGAGATCGGGATTTGAAATGAAATCCGTGATGACAACGTCTGATTTGCGTCCGGACATATTGGATATGGCAACGTGATAGAGAGAAGGGTCGGGCCGTGGGTCGCGACCGATCGGGACAAAAACCTCAATCAAAAATAACAGCAACGCGGCGACGCGATGAAACCCTCCGAAACGGGTCGTTATCGACGTATAGAAGGACGTTTTTTCCCTTCACGGCCAGTGATCTGGTGTATCCTGGTAATCCGCCTTCTAATCGCCTTCATTTACAAGCACAAATTCGAATTAACGTCCTCGAAGACTTACGAATCAAGGTTAACCTATGTTCGTATTCCAGGCGAGTCAAGCCCATTCCGGTGAGCCGGAGCGGTCCGGGTGGACGGGTCGCCCGGCGGGATCTGCCGCCCCCCTCAACTGTCGTACCCGAGTTTGCGCCAGCGCTCGCGGGCGTATCGGATGGCCTCCGCGCCGGGTTTCACAAAACCACGCGTGCTGGGAGGGGGCTGCCCGGGACCGGCGTCTTCCGGGTAGGGCGACCAGTGGTCCGCCGCGTAGGGCCTGCTTGCGGTCTTCAGTCGAAAATCGGGAATGGGATATGGAGCGCCGTTTTCGAGGCATGACCGCCATGCCTGCACGCCGACGGCGGCCATGGCGACGCCCCGGTACACGTTCAGGTAGGGCTGGCGGCCCGACCGGATGGCGCGTGCGAAGTGGAAATTGGTCCAGAAGTCTCCGCCTCCGTGTCCGGCCTTCCGGGCAAGATCGCCGTGATCCGGCCAGTCGGCGGTGTACGTCCGGTCCAGCGGCTGACCCTCGTCGCGCAGCCAATCTTCGTGATGAATGCGGACGCAGCTCCAGTGGTTGGGTTCGGCGGTGGCGATGAGGCCCCGTTCCCCGTGGATTTCGTAGCGCACCCGGTGTACGGAACTGAGCTGCAGGCCCAGAATCCGAAAGACGGCGCCGTTATCCATTCGCACGAGAATCAGACCGCCCTGATCTCCCACGCGCACGCGGTGGGGAGACTGGGTGGGTTCTTCGACGATCGACAGCGCATTGACGGAAACGGGCATGGTCCCGGTGATGGACATCAGCGGCGCGAGCGCGTGGCTGCAGTAATAGGTGGGCGGGATCCAGTTGCGCCAGTGATTCAGGCCGGTGGAGATGCCCAGGCGCCAGTCTTCCTCGGCTGCGTGGTTGTATTCCCCTTCGGCGTACGTGACGTTTCCGATCTCTCCGCTGCGGTACAGGCGGCGCAACTCCTGGTTGGCCGAGGAAAAAGGGTAGTTTTCAGCGAACATATAGATCCGGCCGCTGGCTTCCACCGCGCGGCAGAGGGCAACGCCTTCGGCGAGCGTCTTGCACGCGGCAGTCTCGCTCATCACGTGCTTTTCCGCCTGAAGCGCCTTGATGGCGAAGGGCGCGTGCTCGTGGCTGTAGTTCGCCAGGATGACCGCATCCATTTCATGTTCGAGGAAACGGTCGTAATCCGTGTAAGTGGCCACTCCGTACTCCCGGCCGACCTGTTCGAGCTTCTCCTTCCAGATATCGCAGAGCGCCACGAGTTTCATGCCCACCGTGTCGGTCGCGCCCCGGGCGAAGCTCTGTCCCCGGCCCACGCCGATGATGCCGACCCTGATGGGCCGCTTATCGGTCTGATGCTGTGTCATGACTGGGGATCCTCACGCCCTGGACTGTGGGCATTAATCGCAAATCGAACGCGACTGAAGTCGCTCAGGGCGATCAGGCTTCGAGCAGCCGTCGAAGATACGCGCCCTGTTCGCCGACCTTGGCATCGTCTTCGCCGGGCCCGAAGTCTTCCAGCGAAAGGTACCCCGAATAGCCGACGTCTTTGAAATCACTGACGATCCGGGCGATGTCGGCAATACCTTCCCGCATGTCGGCGAAGTCCCACTCCCAGACTTGTGCGCCGGTATCGTCGCGTCCGGTGACGACGGGCTTGCCGTTGCCGATGTGGCAATGGGCGAGATAGGGACCCAGCAATTCCATGCCCATCCTGGTATCTTCCAGACCCACGCGCAGCATGTTCGGAATGTCGTAGATGGCGCCGATTCGGTCCGGATCCAGGTCTCGCAGCAGCTCGATAGCGCGCGAACAGGTGACGGCGACGGTGCCCACGTGGATTTCGTAGAGGATTTTGACGTTGAATTGTCGTGCAGTTTCAACGAGGTTCGCGAAACCTGCGCGTGCATCGAGGAACTGGGGCCAGTAGGGCTTCGTCCTGTCGTGCCTTGGCGCGCCGATGCGGATCATAGGCGGGTTGTCCGGATTCAGCGTGGCGGCGCCCCGAAACAGTTTCTCCACGACCTCGGACTCTTCCAGCGTCACGTTCGGGGCCAGCGCGATCACCTGTACGCCGGTTCGCCTCTGGGCCGCGCGGATCGCTTCGGTCTTATGAATGATATTGTCGGGGCTGACGTCGGACAGGTGACGGCCCCAGAAAGAGGGTTCCTCGGAATCGTCATCGGGGTTGTAACGACAACGCAGCTCGACGCCGTCGTACCCGTGTTCGGCCAGCTTGTCGAACGTGAGATCCAGGTCCCAGCGGGGTAGCATTACGGACGTACAGGAGAGTTTCATAGGGCCTCCAGCTTCGCGGACTATTACGGTATGAATCGCGTATTCGGCGTGATTGCCAGAATGAACTCCGTGAGCAGGGCTACGGTTCGATCCAGGTCCTTCAACGAGAGAATTTCCACCGGCGTGTGCATATAACGCAGCGCTACGCTCACGAGGCCGGTAGCCACGCCGGCGCGGGTTAGCTGAATGGCGTTCGCGTCCGTTCCGGTTCCGCCCGCCGCGGCTTCGATCTGATACGGAACATCGGCCTTACGCGCCGCAGCCACGAGGCGCTTGAAGACAACCGGATTGATGTTGGCTCCACGGGCGATGACGGGGCCGGCCCCCACCTTCAGGTCGCCGTCCCTTCGTTTGTCCACGTCCGGATGATCGGTGGCGCAGGCGACGTCCAGGCCGATACCGAGGTGCGGGTTGATTCCGTAAGCGCTGGTTTTGGCGCCGCGCAGCCCGATCTCCTCCTGGACGGTGGCGACGGCGAACAAGGCGGCGCCGGACGTCTTTCCGGACCGGGCAACGCAGCGCATGGTCTCCGCGGCGACGTAGGCGCCCATCTTGTTGTCGAAAGCGCGGGAGGCGGCCAGGTCTCCGCGGATGACCTCGAAATTGGGATCGTAGGTAACCGGGTCGCCAATGTCGACGACTTTTCCGGCCTCCTTGTTGTCCGCCGCACCAATGTCAATCCAGAGATCGTGGATACGTGGCGTTTTCTTGCGGTCTTCGCCCGTCATCAAATGGATGGGTTTCTTGCCGAATACGCCGGGAATGGCGCCGGATGACGTGTGTATGCGGACTTTCCTTCCCGGGATGATGTTGGTGTCGAAGCCGCCGATCGCATTCACGTAGATGAATCCGTTGTCATCGATGTGGTTGACCTGGAATCCCAGTTCATCCATGTGCCCGGCCAGCATGATTCGAGGGCTTCCTTTGGCATTGTGGACGGCAATCGCATTGCCGTGTGCGTCGACGGTGACCTCATCCGCGTATTTCTTCGTTTGCGCCATCCAGACGTCGCGGACGGGACCTTCGTACCCGGATGGTCCGGGCGCGTTGAGCATGGATTCGAGAAAGGCACGGGAAGATTTGCGCATCGGTCTCCTTTCAGAAAGCAGAGCGTTTTCGGCATTGTTCGATAACGCGAATCAATTCGCGGGACTCATGGGTCTTGATATGGGGCTCTGCGTTTCTCGTCAACGTTTCATGGACGTTCGCGTAAAAATCGAGTTGGGCTTCGGAACGAATCGGCACGGTCTCTTCCCGCCAGGGGAGCCGGTCCTTGTTGTCATAGCTGCGCCCCGGCGCCGCACCCTCGAGAACCCTCAGTTCCGGCGCCTGATCGGGATCGTAATACCGGATTCGAAAGGCATTTTCCGACTGGACGAGGGTTCCATATCGACCGCACACGTGCCAGGGCGGAAGGGGCAGGGCGGCCGCCTGATTGACTTCCAGATCGAGGAGCTGACTGCGCCGGGTCCTGAGCCAGACTTTCACCACGTCGTCCGCGTCGCCGCGTGTCGCGACGGACCAGAGATTGCATTGTGTATCGACAATGGGCGTGCCGTCGGAGAGATACAGCAACTGGTCGATATAGTGGGCGCCGTAGTTGTTGAGCATTCCGCCGCCGTGTTTGCGCAGACTCTGCCAGTCGTTTCGGCGCACGTAACGCGTCAGCAGGCGGCGGATCAGGTAGACCGGGCCAAGGGTTCCACTGTCGAGGATACTTTTGAGCGTCTGAGTTTCAGCGGCAAGGCGATGCGGCTGATAGACGAGTACGCGCCGTCCGTGCCGCTCCGCCTCTTCAATGATGCGGTCGGCCGATCTGAGGGTGGTCGTCATCGGCTTTTCGAGGATGACGTGACAACCTTCGCGCAGCGCTCTCCGGGCGTGACGTTCGTGAAGTCTCGTTGGCGTGGCGACGACCAGTATGTCGGGGAGCTCATTCTTCCAGAACGCTCCGGGAGTCCTGTACGTCCGGCAGCCGGACAGAGCAGCCGCCTCCTCGAGACGCTCGGCGAGGGGGTCGATAACGGCGGCGAGCCGGAAATCCGGTGCGTCCTTGAGTTTATTGAAGTGTATGGACCATCCCGCCCGGCCCAGACCCGCGATCGCTACATCCAGCTTTTTCGACATCGGCGCATCCTGAAAAGTTGACGGTTCCGCCTTCTCTGTCTATATTCCTTCGAACGGCGTAGAAGATAAATCCTGCGACCCAAATGTCCACAGAAATCATGAGTGGTTTTCGCTGGTTCGGGCGCCGAAACCGCGTGGGCTTTTTGTCACGCAGCTTCGCTTGCCGCAACAAAATAGATGGCAGGGAACACGCTCGCGGGCTTGATGTACCGATCACTCCCCCCTTGAGGGGGAGTCGCAGAAGCCAAGCCGTCCCCTGAGCACGCGGTCCCTGAGCCTTGTCCTGAGCTTGTCGAAGAGTCGAAGGAGCTGCCCTGAGCCTGTCAAAGGGGCCGGCGACGGCTGATGCGGTGGGGGGATTCCAACATCCTGCTGTATACAAGCAGCATGAGTGTACATCCAGGCAATTCGCGTTGAAGCCTCAATGTAAGGTCCAAATTGTTAAGCGGGAGGATCGCGGTGGGAAACGGGTCAGAACGTCCGGATGCTTCCGAGGGGGTCAGGTCGACGACGATGCAGGCGGCCATTCTGGGCATGCTCGTAGTGAATGTTCCGTTGCTGCTGGTCAGCTTCGGGATGGGTTACGCGTCGCGGTTCGACTGGATGTCCGTATCCGTAAGCGCCCACCTGAAGGTGGGGCTTCTTGCCGCGTTTCTGACGGTGCTGACGCAGACGACAACGATGTTTTACTTTATGGGAACGGGCTCCGCCATCAAGTCCGAGGTCCGGGAGCGAGGTCTGAATCCGGAGTTTCTTGCCCGCGCCCGCGCGTTCAAGGGCAGTTTCTTCTACCTTCTGACGCTCGGTATTCTGCTGATTATGGCCGCGGCGATGATCGGCGGCGGCGCGCACGCCGACCTGTTGTGGAGCGGCGGCGAAGGGGGCCGCACGTTTTATCAGATCCTGCACGAGGTCTTGGCGATCCTGAGTCTTCTGGTGAATATGATCGCATTCGCCCTCACCCCTTTCTATATCCGGAAGAACAACCGGCTGCTGGACGACGTGGGAAGTACCCGGGCCGCGGCGCAGGAGTAGACTGTTACATCGGAGCGGGTATCGCCGCCAGCAGGCGGAACACGGAGGAGATATGGATAACCGGGAGGTCGCGGAAATCCTGGAAGAGATGGCCACATTGATGGAACTGAACGGCGAGGGCGGTTTTCGGATACGCGCGTACGTCAATGCCGCCCGGGCAATCGATTCCCTCGGGGATCCGGTTGCGGCGCTGGCAGCAGAGGGAAAACTGGATTCGGTCAGGGGAATCGGAAAGGGTCTCGCGGGCAGGATCAGCGAACTCGTGGAAACGGGCCATCTGCCCGGTCTGGATGAGTTGAAGGCGTCCATCCCGGAAGGATTGATGGAAATGACTGAAATACCGGGACTTGGGGCCAAACGAATTCGCGCGATCTACGAAGAGTTGGGCATCGTGGACATCGATGCGCTCTCCAGAGCCTGCGACTCGGGCGATCTCGAGGCGATGAGCGGATTCGGCCGGAAGACGGCCGAACGGATCGCACACGGCATTCAATACATGCAGAAGCACCGGGGGCAGTTTCTGTGCAATAGTGCAGGCCGCGACGCGGCAGGGATTCGTGTATTTCTCGAGGACCAGGCAAACGTCGATCGTGTGGCCACGGCCGGATCGATACGGCGCCGCAGTGAAACGCACAGCGCCCTGGATCTCGTCACGTGCACAAGGGATCCCGACGGGCTGGCCGGGGCAATTATTGGTCATGGAGAAGTGGACGAGGTTGTCGAAGCCGGGGAAACGCGGGTGAGCGTCACATTGAAGTCGGGCATGCGCGCAAACCTGTGGCTGGTGGAGGAGGAGGCGTTCCCGGCTGCGCTTCATCACGTGACGGGAAACGAGGCGCATGTTGCGCAGATGCGGGACAGCGCGTCCGAAATGGGACTGCGGTTGAACGAGTACGGATTGTTCGACGGCGAGCGTCGAATCCCCTGCGGAGACGAGGCCGCGTTGTTCGAATCGCTGGGGCTGTCCGAAATCCCGCCGGAACTGCGCGAGGGTGGAGACGAGGTCCGGCTGGCAGGCGCCGGGGAACTGCCTGCTCTTGTGTCACGCGCCGACCTCCGGGGGACGCTGCACGTGCATACCCGGCACAGCGACGGCCGGGCGGACGTCATGGAGATGGCGAAGGCGGCGGCAGATCTGGGTTACGAGTATATCGGGATATGCGACCACAGCAAGGCCGCGGCCTATGCAAACGGTCTGACCGAGGACAGGGTCCGCGCCCAGTGGGAGGAAATCGACAGCGTGAACGCTGAACTCGAAGATATCCGGGTGTTGAAGGGCATCGAGGTGGATATTCTCGGCGACGGACGGCTGGATTTCGAGGACGAATTCCTCTCGGAGTTCGAAGTCGTCGTGGCGTCGGTGCATTCCAGGTTCGGCATGACCGAATCCGAGGCGACGGATCGGATCGTGCGTGCGGTCCGGAACCCGAACGTACACATTCTGGGACATCCCACGGGGCGATTGCTGCTTTCACGGGAGGGGTATCCGCTGGATCACCGCGCCGTTATCGACGCGGCGGACGAGGCGAATACGGCGATCGAGCTGAATGCCAATCCTCGGCGGCTGGACATGGACTGGCGGCATATCGGATATGCGCGGGAAAGAGGGGTGAAGATTTCCATTAATACCGATGCCCACAGCATAGAGGGACTGGAGCAGATGGAGTACGGACTCGGGGTCGGTCGGAAAGGCGGACTGACCGCCGCGGACGTTCTGAACGCGATGACCCTGGATGACTTTCAGGCCTGGTGCGCGGAAACTAAATAAACGGCAAACATGGATGGACAGGATAATCAGGATCAAAACCGACCAGGATTAACAGGATTAAAAACCAGAGGCAGGATTAAGCAGGATTAGAAACAAAGAGCAAGATCAAAACCGAATGCAGCAAAAAGGCCAGGAACAGGGCCTGGAAAAACCCTGTAGTCGACACACCGGACACGAGCGTCTTGCGACCTAAGGAAATCTGCCCTCTTTCACGAAATGATCCACCAATATCCGGAGCGAGGGCAGGATTGCCTCGCTCCCGGGAACGCCGATTGGCACAACTGCTCCGTTACAAATCTTCCGGTTCGGTGCACTCACTGTGGTGAGGCTGTGGAAGAAGCTTTTCGATGCGTGGTCACTGCCTGTGCTGAGCGTGTCGAAGTAAGCTTGTCGAAGCGCCCGTGTATCGACATCCGGTAGGTCCCCCAAACTGCCCTGCGCCGACCCTTCGACAGGCTCAGGGAGCGGCTCAGCAGGGCGGGGCAACTGACAACAGGTTCGGAAAACACCGGACATTTTCATCCAGATCGTCAGCAGAGGCAGAAAACCGTCAACTATTTTCCGCTTCTGGTGTTAATCAACCGTTTTTCCGCATTTCGTTTTTAATCCCGCCTATCCTGTATATCCATGTTTTGCTGTTGTTCGCAGCCATTCGGCGAAAGTAATCAACTGTAACTGACATGGAGGTCGCGTGACTCGCGAAGAGATCTACGATGCCGTCCAATCGTTAGCCGTAGACAAGGACCTCTACGCCGCCAGCGAGTTTGTGCTCGGACTCTGGGAAGAGACCGAAGTGGCGAAGGTTTTTGAAGACCTCATGCTCGACTGTTATTGGAAGGCGAAGTCGGTGGCGCAGGTGATCCACTTTGCCAACGCGGGCATCCACTATTGTCTCGCTCAGGCGTGCGAACGCGATGAAGACGACGATTCCGCGAGGGAGCTTCGGTTCGCCGCCAAGAGGTTGGCCACCAACGCGGCGTCCTTCACGTGGATCGGCTGGGAGGAACCCAGAGTGGCGATCTCGGCAGACCAGATGCGCCAGGGGCTCGCCTTCGCCCGGTACAGCGTCCGGCAACTCCATAAACTGGACCCGACGGACGCGCAACTCGCCTTTACGTACTGGTATCTCGGCGCTCATCTCATCGCGGAGGGGTCCTACGCGGAGGGGCTGGCGGTATTTATTAAGACGAAGGATTACAACGAATCGGCCGGCGACAATCCGGACTACCAGACCATGATCGAAGGATACATCGGGCTGACGAGGATCCTGTCGGGCGACGTCGAAACAGGGGAATCGGAATTCGACGAATCGGTCGCCGAGCTGAAATCCCGCGAAGGCGAAGACGCCGCGTTCTTCGCGAAGCAACTCGTGGATGTCCGGGCATTTTTCGAGAAACGCAAGGCGGCAGACACGGAAGCCGATCCACGATAGTGACCCCACCCACTTGCCGTACCCCATGGCATTTCTCGCACGAAGACACAAAGACACAAAGGGAAAACCGAAAATTCTGCCACTGTAGCATTTCGCGACAGTTGCTCAGCGTCGGATGCCTGAAGATGGGTCGGGGGGTAGACGAGAGACATAGGAAGATCACACGGCGCCTCGCCGGTCAGGTCAGGCGCTGCCGCTTGAATTCACCCCCTGTCACACCTGTCCAAAAACGGGTTTGATTCACTCGGAAAGTCGCGAAAGTGCGCAAAATGCACGGAAGGAAAAATCGTCCGCAGCCATTGGCGAAACGCTATGTCCATACCTTCGCCTAAACTGTCATCCAGAGGAGGCCTGCGTACGACGTCGGCGATACATGTCCGTTACACGTAAGAGCAGACTGGCATGTAGCGCAGGCCGACGAAGGATCTACTGCAGCATAGGATCGTCCCGGTTCGATTTGCACGTTTCGACACCTGAGAGGCAGCACACTCGCCTCCAGCGCGGGACGGAAGCGGCGAAAGAGGCTTCGACCCTGCTTTAGAATGACATGTATTGCAACTAACGTGAACCCAGGGCATCCTGGATTTCGTTATCCGGATCAAACCCGTGCACAATCGCCAATCGAATCCATTTTTCGAACCTCATCTCCAGAAATCCCACGGTTCTTGGACAACGGTGATCCCCTGTATTTGTGCGATTTGTAGAAAAGCAATTGCACAGTATTATCAGGTTTGATATATTCGCTATCAGACCGGGATACAGTCAGTAGCGCCCGCGCCGCTTCTTGAATATCGTAGATTTCGGTACGACGGATGACTCTCCAGGAGGAACCAATGGCTGCGAGAAATTTAACCGCGGTGATTACAAAAGAGGATGATTTGTATGTTGCCGATTGTCCGGCATTGGGTACGGTAAGCCAGGGCGCATCCCCGAAAGAAGCGTTGGAGAACCTCAAGGAGGCCACAACACTCTACCTAGAAGAAACCGGTGCTACGGTGACGGAGTTTAAGATTGCCTAAATTGCCATCGGACAAATCCGGCAACGACGTAATAGCGGCATTGGAAAGACTGGGATTCAGTTTTGTGAGGCAAAGTGGAAGCCATGTTGTCCTAAGGCGACTCGATCCGATTAAAAACAGAGTGGCGGTTGTTCCTGCGCACAAACGTCTGGCGCGCGGCACCATTAGCGGAATTCTCAAACAGGCGGGCATTGATCGGGACGAGTTTCTAAGTGTCATATAAACATTAAAAAACGATACACGCGAGGGTGGTTTGGCGTAGCCAGTTGTCCATTTTCTCGCACAGGAGGGTCTTATGGGCTTTGTATCAACAGTCGTAACAACAGCCCACAGACTGATTGATATGGTTACGCCTGGTAAGCCTGCAAAGGACGTCGTCGACGAGGCAGTGACGGATCATCCAATTGACGATGTCGACATGGCCCTCTGTGATATAGCCAACGCTGACGAGAGGGCTGGTCGTGGTGACGTTATGTCGGATTCTGAGATGGCGAGGTACTTTCCCAACAGCGCCCGCCGGCGCCGGGAGAGACGTGGGTGAGCAAAAGGAAGAGTAAGAGGACTGGGAGACGAAAACCTTCCAGAGGAAAAAGGCCTGCCCTCACGCCGCCCTGAGTCGCCAGCAGGTGACCTCATGCCAAGACTATCCGATTCTCATTTTGAATGAGCTACTCCGGAAGAACTGGCAAGAGCATCGGCCAGATCCGCCTTGGAGAAGCGCAAGCAATCGCAGAAAGCGAAAAACAAGAGGAAACTCCAAAGCCCCAGATCGAACCCACGTGTCGAGAGAAGAAATGAGAAACGCCCGGGGACTCCCCGGGCGTTTCTTTTGTGATTTCAGTATCTGTGTAGTTAATTATATGGGTTACCCTTTGACAGGAATTACTCAACGAGATGCCTCCGCAAACGAAAAAGACCGAACCCGAAGAACCGACTGATCCCTTTTCGGAACTGACGTGGGACGATCTGGAGGAATGGGCCGGCAGTCGCATCGTCGCGCGGGGCCGGTCCTATCAGAGAAGAGGGGCCGTTCGGGATCTACAGCGTGGCGATGACGGCGCGTTGGTCGCCTGGGTTGCGGGCAGTCGTCTGTACGCCGCAAGGGTGAGCATCGAGGGAGGCAAGGACCTGATATGCGAATGTACCTGCCCCTACTGGACGACGTGCAAACACGCGGTGGCCGTGGTCGTGGAATATCTCGAGATGACAAAAAAGGGGACCGCCGTCGGCCGGGTTGAGGCGGACGATCCGCGCCTTGAGGAGTTGGACGCAATCACGGAAGACGACGACGAACCGCTGGAATTCAACGTTGAGGAGGACTTGGAAGAGGAGCCACTGGAATTCGACGTGGAAGAGGAGGATTTGGAAGACGAGCCCGTCGAGCCACTTTCCGAAAGCGTCGGGAGCGGGAAATCCCGGGATTCTTCCTTGCGCGCATACCTGCAAGAGCATAGCACGTCCGAGCTTGTAGAGCTGCTGCTGGAACTCGCCGAAACCCACGACGAAGTGCGCCAATCGCTCGAAAACCGCCGCAGTCTGACCTCTGGTGAGACCCGTAGAGTTCTGAAGAGCATCCGCTCCGAGATCGCAACCCTGGAAGAACCCGCATGGGAGAGCCGTCATTACGGGTACGAGGTGCGCAATACGGATAGTCTCAAGGCGATGCTTCAGGCGCTGGTGGCGTCCGGAGAGTCTGACGCAGCCGTGCGACTGGGACCGGAACTTCTGGCCGCGGGCACACAGGCGCTGGAGTACGAGCACGAGGCAGAGTCAAGCGAAGCGATCGGCGCCTGCCTCGACGTTCTTTTTCAGGCCCTGGATAGAACGTCCATGTCGCCGGCGGACCGGATCGAATGGGTCCTGGACATGGCCCTGGCGGACGAGTACGAGCTTTGCAGCGATGGATTCGAAAACCTCTGGAATAAAGACTATGTGAAGAGCGATTGGTCTGAGGTGTGCGACCGATTGACGCAGCGTCTCGACGGGCGTGAACAACCTCCCCCAGATGATGAGCTTTCACGTGACTACGGACGGGACCTGATCGCCGACTGGCTCATTCTTGCCCTGGAAAAGGCCGACAGGCGGAAAGAGATCGTCCCACTGTGCAAGCGCGAAGCCCCCATCACCTCCAGTTACAATCGCCTGGTGGACCGTCTGATGGCCGAGCGGGCGTGGGAAGAAGCGCGGCACTGGTGCAGACAGGGGATCGAGGCGATTCCCGACGGGTTTGCAGACCTTCACGCCGCTCTTCGAGAGCAACTGCAGACAATCAATCGGCGCACGGGCAATCCACTCGCCGGGCTGGCCATACAGGCGGAAGAGTTTTTCGACAGACCCAGCTCGAAGAGTTTCCAAGCACTGTGCAATGCCGCCCGCGAACAGGGCGCTGGCGAGGGCGTCGAGGCGTGGGTGCGGCATTATCTGCAAACCGGCCGGCGACCTCGCAGCGGCAGGAGGCGCAAGAGCGATCCGGAGATCGGCTGGCCCCTGCCGGCCCCGGAAGTCGAAATGCCTGCGGCCCGCGGGGAAAACGAGGCGCCGATGGTCGACGTGTTGATGCGATTGGCCATTGCCGAGAAGAAGCCGAACGAGGTTGTAAAGTGGTACGACCACGACAGGCGGACCAAAGCTGAGCACTGGCAGCGCGACGCCTCCCTCGACGACGACGTGGCCGACGCCATCGCGTCCACGCATCCCGACCGGGCGGTGTCGATCTGGAAGGAATTGGCGGAAAACGAGATCGCCCTGGTAAAGCCGAGGGCGTACCAGGATGCGGTTCCGTTTCTGCGCAAAGTCAGAGATGTACTCATCAGGTCAGGTCGCGAGGGGGAGTGGCAAGAGTACCTGGCCTCGTTGAGACAACAGAACAGGCGCAGGCCCCGGTGTATGGAGGAACTGGATCGGTTGGAGGGCGGCCGCCGGCGCATAATCGACGGCTGAGCGACGTCCGAACCTGAACAGCGAGCCAGTTTCGCCGAATGTACAGCTATCACAAACTCACACCTGTAATATTACCTGACCCCATGAACGTCAAGGACCGTCTGCTCCTGTCTGGCCGCAACCTCCTCGGCAGTCTGTCGCGTGACGACGGCTACCTGCCGTACTGGCACATGGCCGTCGACGGCGATCTGCGCGCCATGTACCAGTTCCGGCCGTACTGCACCGGCCACAACGTGGGACGCTGGTGGAACGCAATGCTGCGGCTCGAGCGCGCCGCCGGCTTCGAGATCCCCGTGGAGATCGAAGCGGCGATGCTGGAAAACAGCCGGCGCCTGTCCGACAACGCCAGCGGCATCTTCCTCGAGGACGTCGATCCCTGCGACCCCGCGACCTGGTACATCCACTCCTACCGCGAGACCATGCTGTCCTTCGGACTGCTTGTCGAATGCCGGGGCAGCAACCGCGCCGCCGCGTGGGGCCGCCGGGCGATCGAGGGTATGAGCCGCGCCAGCCGGGACCTGATGGAGTGGAAGTTCTCGTTCGACGGCGGACCTGTGCGGTCAAAGCACGGAAACAGCGCCGCCCCGGCCTACACCCACGGCCGCGCCATCGAGGGCCTGCTCTGTTTTCACGCGGCCACGGGCGAGCCCGCCGCTTTCAAGGAAGCGGAGCGCCTGGCCGATTTCCACTTCCGATTCCTGCTGAACCAGGACGGCAGCCTCGCCGGGGGCTGCGGCCATCACACCCACTCATATCTCAACACCCTCCGCGGCCTGCTGAAGCTGGCCGTGCTCCAGGGATCGCGCGAACGCCAGGAGCTGATCTACAAGACCTACCGTGAGGCCGTTTCCGGGATGATCACCCGCTCGGGGTTCGTCACCCACGACATCGGCGACCACTACGGCGGCGACATCGCGTCGGCCGGGGATATCGCCCACATCGCCCTGTTGCTGTGGGACCTGTTCGCCGACCCCGGACTGCTCGACGATGCCGAGCGCATCGCGCGGGCCCGGCTGTTCCCGGCGCAGGTGCGGGAACCGGTTCCGATCCGGCCTGCCGAAGTAGCCGGCGCCCGCGACTGCTACCGCGACCTCCCCATCCGTTTCGTGGGCGCCATCGGCGGTTCGGTAGGCCACGTCAGCGGCCAGACCTGCGTCACCGATTTCACCGCCTCTGCCCTGCACAGCCTTATTGAGCTCTGGACCCGGACCGTCGACGTCGAGGGAGAGGTCGTCCGCGTCAACTTCCACTTCGACTACGACCTGCCGGAGCTGAGCGTGAGGGCGGAGCGCGGCGAAAACGGGGCCCGGGTCACCGTGGTCAACCGAACCGGAAAGGAGCTTCGCCTGCGTTATCCGGGGTGGGCGGACGAGGGGACGTGCTCGGTGACCGTCGACGGGCGGCCTGTCGAGGCAACGGTGCAGAACGGGTTCGTGGTGGTGGCGCAGGGTGAGGGGGCGTCGACCAGCGAGCTGCGCTTCGCCCTTCCCGAGTACGAGGAGGACGAACTGTCGCGGGACGCGTCTGCCGAAGAAGACACGGTAGTGGCCTTTCGCTGGCGGGGCGACGAGATCGCTGACGTCAGCAGCGGCGGGCCCTATATGGAGCCGCATCCGGCATTGTGCCGGTCGCTGTTGTAGAGAGGTCGCCGGCGCATTGTGGACGGAAAAAGGTCCAATAATTGAGTCGCTCTGCAGGCATGGCCGGATAGAGTGACAGGCTTTCAGGTCGACAAATCGAATTCGCAAAAACAGGGTCAACGGAGGTCATCCATGGATATGAATCTGAAGGGTAAAATCGCGCTTGTGACGGGCGGGAATCGCGGGATCGGTCTCGCAACGGCGAAGGGCCTGGCGAAGGAGGGGTGTGACGTTGCGATCTGCGCCCGGCGGGAGGAGACGCTTGCGCAGGCGGCTGGAGAGATCGAAGCGCTCGGCGTCCGTGTCGCCGCCATACAGGCGGATGTGCAGAATCCGGATGACGCGGTCCGGTTTGTGGCGGAATCCGCCGCACGCCTTGGCGGGATCGATATTCTCATCAATAACGTGGGCGGCCGATCCGGCGACAGGTTGATGGATTCGACGGACGAGGATTGGGTGGAGACCTTCGACAAGAATGTGTTCCACGGCGTTCGGTTGACCCGGCTGGTGGTCCCGCATATGCGGGCCCGCGGCGGGGGGGCCATCGTGTTTATTTCCTCCATCTCCGGATGGATTCCGCAATTGAGCGGCGCGGTGCAGTACGGCGCGTCAAAGGCCGCCCAGATCTTCATGGCCGAACCGATGGCGCTTGAGCTGGTGCACGACCGCATCCGGGTGAACGTGGTATCGCCGGGATCGATTATTTTCGAGGGCGGCGGTTGGGCCGGGCTTCGTGATGAAAAGCCGGAGGTATTTGCCGCATACGAGCAGAACGGTTTCCCGATGGGGGGCCTGGGTACGCCCGAAGACGTTGCGGACGTCGTCGTGTTTCTGGCTTCGGACCGGTCCCGCTGGGTGAACGGCGAAAACATCCGCGCAGACGGACTCGAGCAGCCTGTTCCGGCGGTGCGTCCGTGGTGAGCGCAGGCCAAACGAGGAATCCGGGGATGATGGGGCCTGACGAAAATCAGGACGCGCGGCGGTCGCGGACCCGCACGATCATAAAGAAGCTGAAGCGTGACTATCCCGACGCCGAGTGTTCGCTTACGTACGAAAACCCGCTCCAACTCCTGATTGCGACGATGCTCTCAGCGCAATGTACGGACGAACGGGTCAATATGGTGACGCCGGTTCTCTTCGAGCGCTATCCCACGGCCGTGGACTATGCCGACGCTCCGTTGGATGAACTGGAGGGCCTGATCCGTTCGACGGGGTTCTTTCGCAACAAGGCACGCAACATCCAGGGCTGCTGCCAGGCGCTTGTGGACAACCACGGCGGAGAGGTGCCGCGATCCATGGATGAACTGGTGGCGCTGGACGGCGTTGGAAGAAAGACCGCCAACGTCGTTCTGGGCAATGCGTTCGGGATTGCCGAAGGCGTTGTGGTGGATACGCATGTTCGCCGGATTTCCAATCGCCTGGGCCTGACCCGTAGGCAGGACCCGGTCAAAATCGAACAGGACCTGATCGGTCTCGTGCCGAAAAGGGATTGGGTGGACCTGCCGCATCTGTTCATCCATCATGGGCGCGCGATATGCAGCGCCAGGGCGCCTGACTGCGATGCGTGCGGCGTGGGCGCGTTGTGCCCGTCGCACGGACGCGCATGATAAATTTCACCATTTGAGATCACGGGTTCGCGCATCACGCTTCGACCGCTCGGGATCGCCCTGTCGACATTTTCGCGGGTCGCGTTTTACTGAAAAATTTCTGAAATTTGGGGCTTGACTTTCAGTACGTGTAAGGATAAATTTTCGTCCGAAAAATTCGACCTGGAACGGTTTGAATCCGGGATCCGGTCCGGTCCAATTGAGAGACGTCGTGTGGTTTTGCGGGCATTTTCGGGAGAAAGATACAGACATCGTTAACTCGTGTCGGTATTGGATGTAGATTCCGGAAATCGGGTATGGCGCCGGGGAGATGGAAGGCGATATGGCAGAAAAACTGACTCCTGAAAAGCTGGCGTTTTACAGGCAGCTCCTGGTGGATCGAAAGAGAGATCTGCTGAAGCAGACCAGCCTTGAAGATGCCGATATCAACGAGCTGAGAAGAGACCGCTCGGCGGATCCTTTCGATATGGCCGGCAACGCCACGTCTCTTGAGTTGATGGCGACGCTGGGCAATAACGAGAGGCGGGAACTCGGGGAGATCGACCACGCGCTCGGCAAGATCGAAAGCGGCACGTACGGTATCTGCGAGGTGTCCGGGGAACTGATTGGCGAGATGCGTCTGGAAGCCATTCCCACTGCGCGGTATACCATGCAGGTGCAGCAGGAACGGGAACGGAATCCTCAGATTGTCGACCGCCCGAGGCGGCGCGTGATCTCGGCGGAAGACCTGCCCATGAGCGGCGACGAGGATTCCTGACGCGGAGCGAGTTGGGAGCAGGAAAGGCGACTCCTGAGGGAGTCGCCTTTCCTATTTTCCGATAAACCGGGATGCTCCACGCCTGCGCCCGGAGCATCCCGCAAGCCGTGGCATTCAACCCCTCACTGCGTCGACCATGCTGCGGCAGCCGTGCAGGTAGATGCCCGTATCAACCGACAGGGCGATGTAACGCACGCCGGCGTCGATCCAGCGATTGGCTGCTTCGGGGCTGTCCGCAAAGGTGCCCACGGTGAGGCCGGCCTTATTGATCTCAACGGTGGCCTCACGCATCCGGTCCACCACCCTGGGATCGCTCACCTGGCCCGGGATGCCGAGGGACTGGGATAGGTCGTACGGACCCAGGAAGACGACGTCCAGGCCGGGCACGGCGATGATGGCATCCAGGTTTTCCAGGCCCTCCACCCCTTCCACGTGGATGAGGACCATGGATTCCCGGTTGAGCCGCTCGAAGATCTGCCCGCCTTCCGCGAAGTACCGGGCCGCGCGGGTGTAGGGCGAGACACCCCGCATCCCCAGCGGCGCGTACTTTGCCGCCTCGACGAGGGTCTCGGCGTCGGAGCGTGTGCGTATCTGCGGTACCTGGACGCCCTCCGGGCCGATGTCCAGCGCCCGGAGCACCTGGGGCGGGTCGTTTTCCCTGACGCGCACAATCGGGGAAATACCCGCGCCCTTTGCCACGCGGCAGAGGTTCTCGGTGGTCTCGATATCCAGCGGACCGTGTTCGGTATCCAGGACAACGAAGTCAAACCCCGCGTACGCGGCGATCTCGATGAGCGCGCCGGACGCGAGATTGACGAACGGACCCAGGACGACCTCACCGGCCTTCAGTTTGGTTTTCAGGCTGGTTTCAGACATGGTGAATCTCCACGACAGGGGTCGGATCTATGGAGCGGTTTAATCGTTCAATATATGCCGTGGCCGAAAACGTGTAAAGCGGAAAGCCCCGGCGCCGGACCGCTTGACATTCGAATGCCGCATCCGTATATATGTGATATAAGATCAGCAACGGGGAGGAGGTTGGAATGAACACCGATTTGCGGGAATTCGCGTTGCGCCTTAAAGTTATCGAAATCCTGAAGCGGTACACCTGGGTACGACATCAGTTGAGGGTCATTCAGTTGTGGAAGAAGCTCTACATCCACCCGAATTGACGCGTGCTGACTGGCTGCTTAAGAGGCGCTCGGGCGGGGACGGTCCGGGCGCCTTTCTGTTGTCCGGAACAATCTCTGAGGGACTTCCGAAAGACGCCAGGTCCCAACACGGGCACATCCCATGGTAATGATTAGCCTCAATGCGAAAAAAACAGCAATGCGGCGACGCGATAAAACCCTCCGAATCGGGGCGCTATCGACGTAAAGAAGGACGTTTTTTCCCTTCACGTCCGGTGACTTGGTTTATCCTGGTAATCCGCCTTTTAATCGCCTATTTTAACAATCACATATTCGAATTAACGTCCCCGAAGACTTACGAATCAAGGTTAGGTCTTGATCGACATCCGTCGATTCGTTAGATTTCCGCCCGATATGCCCTCCGGACAGAACAGGATTCGCGCGGTCTTCGACCGGTTGATGGATGCTTTCGGACCCCAGGGATGGTGGCCGGCTGAAACTCCGTTCGAAACGATGGTTGGGGCCATATTGACACAGAATACGGCCTGGACGAACGTGGAACGGGCGATGGGAGCGCTGACAGCCGCGGGGGCCCTTGAAGCCCGTACGATGCTGGAAATGCCCGACGCCGAATTGGAAACCCTCATCCGTTCCGCGGGCACCTTCCGCGTAAAGGCCAGGCGGCTGAAGGCATTCCTGGCGTACTACGTTGTCAGGTACGATGCGGACGTTTCACGGATGAGGGATGTCCCGACCGGGCGTCTGCGCAAGGAACTGCTGTCGGTAAACGGAATCGGACCCGAAACCGCGGACTGCATCCTGCTGTATGCGCTCGAAAGGCCGAGTTTCGTGGTGGATGCATATACGCGGCGGGTCTTCGGGCGTCTGGGACTGCTGGACGCGAGACTCGATTATCACGACATGCAGCGCAGGTTTCAGGCCGCGCTGCCGGCGAACGCGGCGGTCTATAACGAGTATCACGCCTTGATCGTAGCGCTGGGCAAGCGCGTCTGCCTGCCCGCGCCAAGGTGCGGAGCGTGCGTGCTGAACACGGTATGCGAGACAGGAGGACAGGATGACCCGGTTTGAATTGTGTTTCAATACGAGCACGATACAGCCCACACCCGTCGACGAGAAGATCCGCATCGCGGGCGCCGCGGGGTATGAGTCTATCGAGCTCTGGAACGACGACCTGACGGACTGGGAACGCGGGGGCGGGAAGTTGTCCGAACTCAAACGGATGCTCGATGACCACAATTTCGCTGTGCCGGACGTTGTCCACCTTTCCGGGTGGATGGACGCGGCCGAGCCGGACTTCGAAACCGAGTTGCTCGATAAAGCCCGGCGGCTGATGGAACAGGGCGTGGCCGTGGGCGCGCCCCGGATCATCGCCGGACCCGCGCGCGGTCGGGTGGACGTGAACCGGGCGGCGGACCGCTATTGCCGGCTGATCGAACTGGGTCGGGAGGTGGGATGCCTGCCCGCCCTCGAGTTCCTGGGATTCGTGGACCACGTGAATAACGTGGACGTGTTGATGGAGATCGTTACGCTCGCGGGCCATCCGGATACCACGGTCGTGATGGACGCGTTCCACATCTATCGCGGCGGTGGGCGGGACGAGGACATCCTGAAGGTACCGGGAGAGCAGGTGTCGATTTTCCATATCGACGATGCGCCGCGATCGGATCGCCCGAGGGAGACGCTCGCGGACGGAGACCGCGTGTATCCGGGCGACGGGATTCTGAACCTGCCGAAGATGTTGGAGATGTTGGCCTCGCAGGGATTCTCCGGCCCGGTATCTCTCGAATTGTTCAATGAAGATCTCTGGCGTCAGGACCCGGGTGAAGTCGCCCGGGTGGGGGCGGAGAAGGTGAGACGTCTGATCGAGTCGGTAGAATGAATGCGCGGAGCCCCGACATGGTTTACGTTGGCAAGACCGCGATCCCCGGATCGACCGTGCTCGCGCCGCTGGCCGGCGTGACGGACCGGTCCTTCCGGCTCCTGTGCCGTGAGCAGGGCGCGGGTCTGGCCGTGACGGAGATGGTGAGCGCCAAAGGCCTGGCGGACGGCAGCGAGCGTTCGAGCCGAAACCTGGACTTCCAGGCGGACGAGCATCCGATTTCCGTGCAGATTTTCGGGTCCGAACCCGGTGAAATGGCCGAAGGCGCGCGCGTGGCCGCCGAACGCAATCCGGACCTGCTCGATATCAACTGCGGGTGTCCCGTCAAGAAGATCGTGAACAGGCGCGCGGGCGCGGCCCTTTTGAAGGATCCGTCCCGGTTGGGCCGGATCGTATCGGCGATGGCGCGGGCGGTGTCCATCCCGGTCACGTTGAAGATCCGCAGCGGATGGGACGATGCGGACAACGCATCCGACGTCGCGCGCATGGCGGAAGAGATGGGCGCCGCCGCGATCGCCGTGCACGGCCGGACCCGACAGGCCGGATTCACGGGCAGGGCGGACTGGGACGTGATCCGGGAAGTGTCCGAAGCCGTTTCGATTCCCGTCATCGGCAACGGCGACGTCAGGGATCCGCTGGCCGCGAAGGATATGATGGAGCAGACAGGATGTGACCTCGTGATGGTGGGCCGGTGGGCGATCGGCGACCCGTGGTTGTTCGGTCGGATCGAGCATTTTCTGGCCACCGGCACGCTGCTGGATGCGCCAACGGCCGGAGAACGGGTGAGGATGGCCGTCCGGCACCTGCGGCTGTCGGTGCAGAACAAGGGGCTGCCCGCCGGGGTCCGTGAAATGAGACGGCACTTTGCCGCATACATCAAGGGCATCGCGGGCGCGGCGGCGTATCGGCGCGCGCTGATGACACAGGACGACCCGGATGCGGTTGAAGGCATCCTGAACGCGGTACGCAGGAATGCGGAGGAGGTATCCGGTGACGCCTGAACAGATCCGGAACGTGCTGGAGGCCGTCCGCGAGAACGAACTGGACGTCGACAGCGCAATGGATCAGCTAAAGAAGCTCCCGTTTGAAGATCTGGGATTCGCGCACGTGGACCATCACCGGGCGATGCGGCAGGGGTTCCCCGAGGTGATTTTCTGTCAGGGCAAGACCGCCGAACAGGTGGCGGAAATCGCACGCCGGATTTCGGATTCGGGATCCACGCTGCTGGCGACCCGGGCCGACCGCGCTCACGCGGACGCCGTTGCCTCCGCGCTGCCGGCTATTGACTACAACCCGGTAGCGCGGACAATGCTGTTGCGCGGCGACGATCCGGGCAAGGTCGCGACGGCGGGCGAGGTCCTCGTCATTTCCGCGGGAACGTCCGATTTGCCGGTTGCGGAAGAGGCGGTTGTGACGGCCGATGCGATGGGCAGCCGCGTGAGGAAGCTGTTCGACGTGGGCGTTGCGGGGATTCACCGGTTGTTCGCGTACAGGGAACAGATCGACCGGGCGGCGGCGATCGTGGTGGTGGCGGGCATGGAAGGCGCCCTGCCGTCGGTCGTGGGGGGACTGGTGGAAGTACCCGTGATTGCGGTGCCGACAAGCGTGGGCTATGGCGCCAGCTTCGGCGGTCTGGCCGCGCTGCTCGGTACGTTGAATTCCTGTGCGCCCGGGGTGGCGGTGGTGAATATCGACAACGGATTCGGCGCGGGTTTTTTCGCGGGTCTCGTCACGCGCGCGCAGGACCGCGCAGGGGAAGGATCGTAGCCGCTACCCGCGTCCCAGCCCGAGTCGGTTCTCGAGGGAAACGGGGCGTCCCGTGGTATCCGCAAGCGGGCGCGCCGGAACGGAGCCCTTCGTTTTCAGGCTGACAACCGCCAGGCAGACCAGCGCAACCGGTACGGCCATCAGGTCTGCCGGCAGGTCCGGCGTCAGATAGATGAAGCAGATCCAGGCGACGAATCCCGAAACCATGGCCGCGAGCGCGCCGGGGAGATTGGCCCGGGGCCACCAGATTCCGGCGGTGAGCGGCACGAAGAGGGTGGCCAGGAGGATCGACCACGAATTCACCATCAGCGTATAGACGGTATTGTGCGCCAGGGCGAGGTAGAGGGCAATCAGCCCGAGAATCGGGACGCTGATACGGCAGATCCTGAGAATGGCGCGTTCGTCGGCGTCCGGTTGGACGTAGCGGGCCAGATCCCAGCCGATGACGCTGGCCGGGGCGAGCAGCGCGCTGTCCGCACTGCTCATCAGGGCGGATACGAGCGCGCCCAGGAATACCGCCATCGCCAGGGGGGAGAGGTATTTCATGCCCAGCCGCATCATGATCATATCCGGATCGGCGAGGTCGGGAAAGATGAGGGTCCCGGCGATGCCGAGAAAGACCGGCAGCAGCCCCACCGTGAGATAGAGCGCCCCGGCAAGGTAGGCGCTGTTCTGTGCAACGGTCTCGTTTCTGCTTGAAAGGCTGCGCTGAATGAGATCCTGCCCCGCGAGATTTCCGAGTCCGATGACCAGCCAGTCCCTGGCGTAGGCGAACCAGCCGGGCGCGCCGGCGTCCCGGGGATAGAGGTAAAACCGGTCTTCCGGGATGCGCGCGCTGATGGCCGACCATCCTCCCATATCGTTCAGTAGCAGCGGCGTGATTACCAGGAGCCCCACCGTCAATACGGCAACCTGGATGAAGTCCGTCAGCGTGACGGCCCACATGCCTCCCGCGGTCGTGTAAACGAGGACGATCGCGGCGCCGATACAGATACCCAGGGTCGGGTCGAGTCCGGTGAGCGATTGGATGACCCGCCCGAAAGCGACCATGAGGGACGCCACCCATCCCAGGTACGCCGGGATGGTACACAGCGCCGCTACCGCGCCCGCTGAGGGCCCGAAGCGGCTTTCGAAAAAGCCAGCGATGGTCGTCAGGCCCATCCGCCGCATGACTCTCACGTAGAAAAGACCCGCGAGGAAGAGACAGAGGGCCGCGCCAAACGGATCGGCGATAACGCCCAGGAAACCCTTTTTGTAGGCCTCGCTTGCAGCGCCGATGACGATCCCGCCCCCGAACCACGTGGCCGCCAGGGTCCCGGTGGCCAGCAAGACGCCCAGCCTCCTTCCTGCGACGATGAAGTCAGCGGAGCCTTTTATCCGGCGCCCGGCGTACAGCCCGATCCCCAGGGTTATCAGGATGTAGACCGAAAGACCGAGATTGATTGGAAGGTTGGGCATGGCGAAAAGCGGAATCCGGTTTCAGTAGTCTGCTTAATGGATCCGGTGAGGATCCCGGTTTATTCGATTCGGTTGTGCTGTTTCATAATATCGACGAGTCGATCCAGCGGGAGGCCGGGCATCTTCCTGCCGTCCCGCCCGGTCATGGTGTCCGCGGCGCAAAGCGCGTTGACGATGGCTTCTTCCGTCGCCTCGACCGTGGCCTGCAGGAGCGGGTTGAGGCGGTGGTCGCGCAGGGTGTGAACCGTATCCACAGTCGCCGCATCCCGCGGGATGCGGCGGGCGGTGGAGAATGCGAGGGCCAGGTCGCCGCTGCTGGTTCTCGAGAAGGTGCCGGTGCGGCCCACGCCCAGGGCGGACCGTTTACAGAGCCGCCGAAGCTGGATGGGGATCAGCGGCGCATCGGTGGCGATGATGATCACGATCGAGCCGTCGCGGGCCGGGGGACTCGCTTTCGTCGGCAGGTGTCGCCCGACAGGAACGCCGTCGATGACCAGATTCGGACGGCGGCCGCAGTTTGCCACGACGAGCACGCCCAGGGTATAGCCGCCCTGGGCTTTGTTGAGTTCTCGCGATGCGGTTCCGATGCCCGCCTTGAAGCCGTAGGCTCGCATGCCGGTACCGGCGCCCACCGAGCCTTCGGCAACCCGACCGGCAGCCGCAGATTCAATTGACTGTATGACATGTGCCTCTTTTACGTGGCGGCCCGCGATGTCGTTCAGACCGCCGTCGTAACATTCGGCCACTACGGGAAGGGGCACGCGCCCCGGGTTCTGCTGAAGCATATAGGCAACGACCCCGCTGTACCCTTCGCCGACGCTCAGGGTGTTCGTGATGATCACGGGCACCTCGAGCAGACCCCGCTCGTTGATCCACTCCATTCCGGTCATTTCGCCGTTGCCGTTGAGCGCTTCCGCCGCCGCGAAGACCTGGTTCAGATAGACGTCGTCGGGGCGGGGCACCACCGCGGTGACACCGGTGCGCACGGGACCCTTTCCGACAACCAGTTCCCCCTCGCCGCTGATCAGGGTGACGTGCCCCACCCCCACGCCGGAGACGTCGGTGATGGCGTTTCGAGGGCCGGGCGCGAGCGTGCCGATACGGATGCCGAGATCCCGTGCGCGGGGGCGTTGGGCGCAGGCGGTACCCGCGCAGAGCGCGAGACTGAGAAGCGATATTGCCCATCGGCGGATTTTCGGACGAGTATTCATAACGCGTAAAACAGGATTCCTGCTGTCGGCAGGCGGGATTCACTGAAGCGTCAGGATGTCTCAAACGCACGGAGAGCCCGGCCCGCGTTTTCCCTCACATGCGGATCGAGCCGGGTGACGTTTCGCCTCCTACCTCAAGCGAAGTCCACATCTCGAAAAGATCCCCTCTTTCAAAGAACCCGCCTGACGCGCCCTGTGGGTTCTGCCCTTCCAGACGAAACTTCCGAACGATCCGAACAGCCCCACCAGAGTCGTATAAGGCACCTGCAGGAGTTCCCACACCGGCAGCACCGGGAGCAGGTCGGTCCGGCCGAACAGTCGGGCGCCCGTCCAGACCACCGCCAGATCCGCCAGCGCTTTGCCTGCCAGGCACGACAGGGGCAGGCCGAAGGCGTTTTTACCGATTCCCAGGATAATTCCAGCCGGAATGAGGAGGTTGAGCAGAAATACGTTCGCCAGATAGAGGAAGAAAAGAGGGTTGAGCGCCGCCATGTTTCGGGCGTTCGACGCCCATCGGCGCCGCTGGGTCCAGAAACCGGCCATGGACTCCGCCCGCCGGGTGCTGACATAGGTGCGGGGATGGTCTGCAAATGCGATCTTCGCGCCGGCCCGTCGGAACAGCTGAAGCAGGAGAACGTCGTCGCCTGAAGGGCAATGGGCGATCCTTTCGAAGCCGCCGACCCTCTCGAAGAGCGCCTTCCGATAGGCGAGATTCTGCCCGGATGCGGCCAGCGGTATCCCGAGGTTGGCCGCGCCGGCCGAAGCGCACATGAGCGCGAGAAAGTCGAAGGCCTGGATGCGTTCCGCGGGCGTGAGCTGGTCTCCGGCGGTTTTTACCTGCGAGAATCCGATGACGACGTCCGCGCCGGCTTCGAGTTGGGATACCATTCCCGATACCCATGTGGCCGGGACGGAGCAATCCGCGTCCGTAGTCAGAATGATGGGCCCGCGCGCGGCCCGGATGCCTTCGGAAAGGGGCCGTTTCTTTGCGGCCATGTGCTGAAAGGCGTCGGTGACTTGAATGCTTCGGATGTGTGGATATTCGACGGCATAACGCGCCACGATTTGCGCCGTCTCGTCCGTCGAACCGTCGTCGACAACCAGGACTTCGTACCGGTCGGCGGGATAGCACTGGCCGGCCAGGCCCTCGAGGCAATCGCCGATGTACCCGGCTTCGTTTCTGGCCGCGATGACGACCGATACGAACGGAAAGGCGTGGGCATCGGCGCGCCGTTTCCTTCGCCGCAGTCCGATCAGAAAGATGAGCGCGGCGGCGATGTAGACAGCAGCCGAAATCGGAAGGAGGGTATTGATCAGGGTGGTTGACACAGGTGCCAGGTGTCTATTGGAGTTGGATTCGGGACGCAGGATTCGATACAACCGAAGAGGCTATTGTTTCACCTCTTCGATATCGTAGAACATGCCCTTGATGCCCTCGGAACAGTTATTGCAGATGGGTACAGCGGACCGGTCCTTGAGGATGGCATTTCTGAAGTTGGTATATGCCTCACCGGACCAGACGCTGTCGAAGTCCGGGTCATCAAGCGCGTTGCCCAGACCATAGTGCACGTCTTTATCGAAGCAACACGGTGAAACGGCCCCGTCCCAGTTCACCACAGTGCTGAACCAGAGATGCCTGCAGGCATTGGTGATCCTGCCGTTCATCGTAAGATGGTCCGCGTCGTAGCGGTAGCGGCTGTAGGATTCGTCTTCGGGAAGGTACTCTTCCGCTTCGGTATCGGTATACACCTGGGCCGTCTTCAGAGAAAGCCGGTCCACGCCCAGTTCGCGCGCGAGGTTCCTGGCGGCTTCGATTTCGGACTCGTTGTGCTTGAAGATGATGAACTGCAGGTGGATGACGGGATTATCCGCATTCAGTGCCTTCTTGGCCGCACTCAGAAAGCGAATTCCGTCCAGAACCCGGTCGAAGTTGCCTCCGACGCGATATTTGACATAGGATTCCTGTGTCACGCCGTCAAGGGAGACCACGATTTCATCGAGGCCGGAGGTGACGATATCCTCGGCGTCGCCTCGGCTTCGGATGTAGTGGACGTTGGTGCTGGTGATGGTGGGTACGTTGTGCGCCTTCGCCAGACGGACCATGTCGGTCAGACGCTTGTTGATGAAGGGTTCGCCCTGGTTCCAGAGCATCAGCAGCAGGAGGTCCTTCGCCTGTTCCTCGAAAATCCGCTTGAAGGCTTCGTATTCCATCGTGCCCCTGGGCCGCGTCAGTCCGCCGTTGCCGGATGGGCAGAGGGGGCATTTGAGATTGCAGAGGTTTGTCGGCTCCAGCATCAGGACGAAGGGGCGGCCCATGCGGATATCCCGTCCGGCCAGTCGCGACAGGCCGTAGGAGAAAACCACCCTGGCGGCATTCCAGGCCCGCCGGGCCGTCAGCGTCCGATGGTAGCGCGCAACGGTCCTGGGCAACAGTCTGAGTGAGAGCATGTCTACTTCCAGCGGGAGGGCGCCAGTACGCCTGCGGCGCAGATGACGACGACATACGGTACGGAAATCAGTTCAAGGAGCGGAAACAGCCGGAGGATCTTCCGCGCGTGGTAACGGCGGGCGGCTCTCGACAGTAGCAGCCAGTCGGCGAGACATTTCGCCGCAACCATCAGTCCGAAGGGGACGCGGAACGCCGGGTGGTGCCACGCGAGGAAAGGCGCCGCGGCGAGAGCCACGTGGAATATATAGATACACACCGCGACAAGCAAGACTGAAAATCCGTAGTGTACCGCTTTTGACTGATAGCGCACCTGGCGGAGAAAAAGACCGTCGGCATGGGGGTGCGAGTCCACCTTGGCTTCCGGATTGAACCGGATACGCCAGCCCGTCCGGGTGGCGATGCGCCGCATCAGCAGGACGTCGTCCCCGCCGCGTATATGGCCGATGGGCCCGAAGCCGCCGGCGTCCTTGAAGGCTGCTCTGCGGTATGCCAGATTCCGCCCGGAACAGGTCAGCGGAATGCCCAGGCCCATGCTGCCCGCCGCGAGTGTGGATACCACGAGGCTCTGCAGGGCAAGCAGTCTGGATAGCAGCCCTCTTCCAGGCAAGAGGGGCGCGTATCCCGCGACCATGCCGACCTCGGGGTCGAAGGCGCGAACCGTGGAGGCGATCCAGTCGGAGGACGGGATGCAGTCGGCGTCGGTGGTGAGGATGATCCTCCCGGCGCCGGCGCGGATGCCCGCGTCCAGGGCATTCTTCTTCGGGCAGGCGAGCGAACTTTCGGAAATCCGCACGACCTTGAGACCGGGAATCCGATCCGTCCAGGTGAGCGCCCGGCGGGCGGTATCATCCGTTGAACGGTCGTCGACGACGATGACTTCGGTGCATTGGGGAGGATAGGTCTGTTCGGCGAGGGCCGCGAGGCACCTTTCGATGCCGTGGGCTTCGTTGCGGGCGGGAATGACCACTGTGACGTCGGGTAGCGCCGCGTTTCGGCCCGCCGTTGAGCGACTCAGGCCTCGATGGATGGCCCCCGCGACGACGACGTAGAGCAGGCAGAGGAGAGATGCGGCGAATGCCAGTGTTTCCATCGGGGCCGTCACGTGTCGCAGATGCGACGGGCATCGCCGATGCACTGCCTGATCCAGGCCAGATTGGCCGGCGGCATAATACCGTAATTGTAGAATGAAAAACGGCGGATACCCAGGTCCAGCGCGCGTTCGACGCCCGCACCGAGTGTCGCGGCGTCCGGAGACGCGGGCGGATAAGCCTGGAGGCCCACCACGAGTTGCCGTGGATTCTTCAGGTCGGGCACAATCTCTTTGATGGTCGCCTGGATCCGGTCGGCGTCCGGCGTATAGGCGAGTGTTTCGGCGTAGTCCGCGATTTCCGCAAGTCGGGAGCGGTTGATGGCCGCGTTGAACCGGTCGCCCATAAATATGGATGAGACGGGGACCCCGGCGGCCGACCTGACCTCTTCCAGCAGGCTCGCGACCACCTCCTCGCGCATCCGTACAAACGGCTCGAGTTGCGGCACGGTGGCGATGAGTTCCACAGGTGACTCGGAAGGCGGGATGCCGGATGCCAGGGTCAGGCGCAGCCTGGACTCGACGGCCCGTGAAAGGGCGTCGGGATCCAGCCCTCGCTCTTGCGCCCTGGACCGGCAGGCGTCGCAGAAGCAGAGGGCGAGCAGCATTCGGCCTCCCGGCCCAAGATCTACGCCGTGCTTGACGTGATAGTGGGTGTGTCCGAACCCGCCATAGGAGAGGGATTCGCATTCGAGGAGGGCGATTCCGTAGTTTTGCGCAAGGTCTCTGGCCAGCGCCGCGGCGAAGGCGCGCACACCCGGGTTGGCCGGGCAGAGCCAGGACGTGCTGACGTCTCCGGTACAGGTGACTTCAGCGCATTCCGGATGGCGGCCGGCCTGGAAGGAATTGTGGAGGAATACCGTCCAGGCGATGAGTTCAATTCCGGCGCCGGCCGCGGCATCGGCGGCGTCAGCGTACCAGTTGTCTCCGCCCATCAGGGGGCTGACGTGCGGTTGTATCGGCGTGTGGGCATACAGGCCCGCGTCGGGCTGGAAATAGACGGCGGCCTGCGGGATCTGGAGCAGCACCCGCTTCGGCGAATGGGGACGCAGCATCTCGAAGGTATGGTACGCCGAGGCCAGGCTGATGCCATCGAGGCCGATGTCATTCCGGAGCCGTTTCGCGATCGCCCGGGGGTCGCCGTCAGCCAGGTCCCAGGGGTAGGTCCAGAGGGTTGTGTGAAGTTTGGACAATCCGATGTCTCCAGCTGCAGGTGGTATGTACCGGGACAGGCAATTCGCTATGCCTGCACCGGCGCAATCTGCTGTCGGTCCCGGATGGGTTGATGGTACCAACGGATTGCGGCGATTGCAAGGAGTTTCGGGGAGTCGTCAAGGGCTCGGCGACGGACCTACCCCCACCCCCTTCCTGCAGGAAGGGGGAACCGTGTCGGTCAGATGTACGGAGTTTGCAACCGTGCCGGGATGGCGATTTCCTGTCAATCGATGGTGTCTATAGAAGACCGTCGAGGCGACATCCGGCTTTTCACCCTCTTTCCTTTAGGAGAGAGGGCCGGGGAGAGAGGTCTGGGCGGCGGGAGAGGTGGCCTTTGACCTTGACTATTGCTTTGGGCTGACAGCTGACGACTGATAGCTGATGGCTGGTTTTATATGTATCCCGTCGAGCCATCCGGCCGGACGGGCGCCGTGCGCTGCCAGTGAGGTGGTTCTGAATCCGCAAGCGCGTCTTCGTTCACCTCGATGCCCAATCCAGGGCGGTCTCTTAGTTCGAGGTATCCGTCCACAGGTAGGTACGGATCCGGCACGTAGTCCATCCATCTGGAGCTTGCGGGGATGACGTATTCGAGGATCTTGAAATTGTGCGTGGCCGCGGCAAAGTGCACGTTCACCGCCGTGGCGATGGGTCCCATCGGATTGTGCGGCGCGATGGTGACGTAGTGGGCCTCGGCGATCGCAGCGATCTTTCGCATTTCCAGAAGGCCCCCGCAGACGCAGACGTCGGGCTGTATGATGTCAGCGGCCCTGGCGGCGATGAGATTCAGAAACTCGAATCGCGCGTAGAGACATTCCCCGGTTGCCAGCGGCACCTGCATCTGGCTGCGCAGCTGCTGCCACGCGGGGATGTGTTCCGGTCTGAGGGGCTCTTCGTAAAACAGGGGGTCGTACGGCGCAAGCGCGTTGGCAAGTTGCAGGGCTCTGACCGGTTCGAAGATCTTGGCGTGCGGATCGAACGCGAATTCCCAGTCGTCGGGGGTATGCTTCCGGAGGCTCTCGAAATACTCGGCGGCGGCCGCGCAGACCCGGCCCCAACGATTCGCATCGGGATTCAGCAGGAAGGGGCTGGTCTTGAACGCGGTGAACCCCCATTGCTCATTCAGACGGTGCGCACCTTCCGCCGCGACCTCTCCGGTCGGGCCGCCGCAGCTCTGGTAGACTCTTACCCGGTCTCGCAGATTGCCGCCCAGAAGCATATAGACGGGTACGTTTGCGGCTTTGCCGCTGATATCCCAAAGCGCGTGTTCGATACCGGAAATGGCTGCCAGTCCGGTGCCGCCCGCGGGGAAGCGAAACTGCTGATGAATCTTCATCATCAGGTATTCGATGCGGCGGGGATCTTCGCCTACAAGCCACGTGGCCACGTAGTCGACGATGGGCTCGATAGAGAGATCCGGCCCGATGGAATAGGCTTCGCCCCATCCGTACAGTCCCTCGTCGGTCTCGACTTTGACGAGCGCCCTCGGGCGGTTGCTGTAGGTCACGAGGAAGGTCTTTACCGAGGTGATTTTCATGATGACAACTCTCCTTTTTACGGTGATTCGGGCTTGGGATCTGACTCGGGATTGTATTTAAAGAGGTCGCCGGGCGTGCATTCGAGCGCCTGGCAGAGAGATTCGATGGTGGCCAGGTCTATCCGCTTTGCCCGGTTGTTGTAAATGGCCGAGACCGTATTGGCCTGAAGCCCGGTCAGCCTGGCGATTTCCGATATCCTGTACGGCCGGTCGGGGCCCTTTTCGGCCATGACGATATGGAGTTGGAATCTAAGCATCCTATCGACCGTATTGGAGTCAGTGCGAGACGATTCATCTCGCGAAGGGTCTGCCCATTAAGATTAATATGGATGTTATAATAAATAAAATATTAGTTATTTCAAGTATTTAATTACTTGTTTTTTCAAAACAAGCGAACTATTGGGCGATTCGACGCCGTTGGTGTCGGGTTGCATGTCCAACTGACAGGCTTTTGACCGGGATATCTCTCCTGATGGGACCCATCGCGTCTGGTTTCCTGTATTGAGGGTGTTGCAACGGGCCGGATCGCGTTTCTCAGTCCTTGAATGTCAGCGAGATGCCGGCCTTGGCGCCGTATTTGTTCTCCGTGCCTTCGGCCACGCCCCGGTCCAGGGTTGCTTCCGCGAAGAACCGAATCGGTCCGAGCATCTTCAGATTCATCCCAGCCACGGCGGTTAGAAGCACCTTGCTGGCGGATCCGTCGATGAGTTCGGTATCCGATTCTTCTTTCGTGTATATGAGCCCGCTTCCGGCCCCGCCGTAAAGCCGGAGGTTATCCCCCAGGCCGACTTTGTAGAGTCCGCGGATGGAAACCGGCACGGTAATCGCGCCGTCTTTCACGTAATATTCGCCTGCCAGCATTACCCCCGCGGGTTTGCTGCCGAACGGTAGGATGATGGAGGCATGCCAGCCGGGTTCCTTGTCTTCGACGTAGAGTCCGCCCCCGGCGCGTAAGGCGATCTGGGCGTGCGTCTCGGCGGTGGCCGCACCCAGCAGGCAGAACACGGTCACCGCCGGGGCGAGGTATCTGATCATAATTGTGTTCTCCTTTTGATTTAGACACGTGTCGCCCGGGACACCGCCCTCAATGTTGAAACGCGATTCCCAGGCGGCCGGCCGCAGCCCGCAGGTTTCCCTCTGATGTCCACAACAGCAAGTCGGACAGCCGGGCGGATGCCATCAGATGCGCGTCGATCAGGCCGACCCCCGCGGCGGAGAGCCGGTGGTGTTCGATGAAATGCAGGACTTCCCGCTCGCTGGCCGCGGATGCCTGGGGAAGCGTCTGAAGCAACGTCAGAAACTCGGTCCTGTTGTCCAACCTGCCGCACGCAAGTTCCCCGACGATCAGAGGATGGCACGCGACCCTCCCTTCTTGCAGGAGCGCCTTCAGTCGTCCATTTCCTGTACGAAGGAAAGAGACCCAGATTGACGTATCGACTAGGACCATGGCTACGGGTTGTCCGGACATCGGCGCGGGACCGGCAGCAAGTTTGTTTCCGTGCCTTCGAGCTCCGCCAGCCGCCTGCTGCTCTCGCGGGCGATCAGGGTTTCCAGACCGAGCCTGACAAGGGCGGTTTTCTGTTTGATACCGGTTAACGTGGATGCCCGCTTCAACAGGGCATCGTCTATATTCAGCGTCGTTCTCATGTGCTATAATATGTATAATTTATACATATAAGTCAATGGTATTCTAATGCCTAGAAACATTGTACGGAAGAACCATTACCCGGGTTGACGCCACGATGAAACTTGCTTGAGGGACACACCTGCGGTATGTTAGGTAGGGCTGGCCGGCCGGTCGCCCAAAAGCGGGAAGACGGTAGAGGTGAGCCGGTAGAAAAAAGGCGGGTAGAGGTAAGAGGGTAGACGGTAGAAGAAACCCTTGCCCGGTATGTTTTCCCTCCTTGCCTTTGGCACGAAAAGAATCCTTGCAAGGCTGGAAATCTCTCCCGTGACTCACGTCTTGCGTCTCACCAGGTGGTGGGATGTGGTGTGGTCATCTCCCCGCTCCCGTCTTCCTTAGCTAAACAGCACGCGAGACTGTCTTTCCTCCCTCTCTCCCGCGGGAGAGAGGTCCGGGCGGAGGGTAGAGGTGGATTTCGATCCTGGTTTTCGTTTTTGGCTGACAGTCGATGACTGATAGCTGAAGGCTCGGTGTATGGGACCGGGCGGAGAGGTTACTTGGGGTGACCAATGGCTGAGAAATTCAAACTGATTCCCGAAGCCCACGTCTTCCTGATGAATGGCAGCGACGAAGTGTTGCTGCTGCGGCGTTTCAATACGGGATTTGAAGACGGGAAGTACAGCGTGATCGCCGGGCATATCGACGGAAACGAAGAGGTCAGGGCTGCGGCGATCAGGGAGGCGCGTGAGGAGGCCGGAATCGAAATCAGGCCAGCGGACATCGAGGTCGTGGGCGTGATGCACCGGAAGAGCGAGGACGAACGGGTTGGGTTTTTTCTGGCGGCGACCAGGTGGCATGGCGACGTCGTCAACGCCGAGCCGCACCGGTGCGACGACCTGTCGTGGCATTCTGTCCGCGATCTCCCGTCCAATATGGTGCCGTACGTCAGGCGGGCGCTGGAAAACTATCTGAACGGCAGGTTCTACGACAGCTTTGGCTGGGAGTGACAATCCGGTTCGATACGCGATAGGACGTCAATAGCCATGAACGACAGGACAATCGATCTTACGGTCTCGATTCCCCCTCAGTTCAGAGTCCTTCTGGTCACCCTTGGCGTTGTCCATGTGCTTGGGGGCGCACTTTTCCTGAGCGCAGGGAACGGCTTTTTCGGAGTCCTGAATCTGGTCTTAGGTCCCTCATGGCTATCGTGGGGTCTGTTTTACGAACGAATCAACAGGCACACCATCGCCATTGATGACGGACATATCCAAATCGTCCGAGGCCTTTTTCGCCGGCGCAGAATCCTCTGGTCATCGATATCGGAAATCCGCTTCGAGTCGTCCCGGATGGACATTCAGGTCACCCGAGGCAAGGCCGCTACGGTAAATTTCCGGGAAATAAGCTCTGGCGCGAGCAGGTTGATCAGAGACGAAATGGTCTCGAAACTCACGCCCTTTGCCGAGGCGAACGGGGTGTCGATTGAGGGCGTATAGCGAGCCCGGCCGCCTAGGTCGACCGTCGTCCGGGTCGTTTTGCGGATGAGCGGTGTTAATTGGAAAACGGATTTTCGGAGTACGACGATTGCCAGGGAAATGTCAGGCCGAGGATAGTATATGGGCAATGGTGCGAACGAAGGTTTCAGCTATTTCGCGGAAATTGCGGCATCGTACGATCGGGTCCAATCGGTCCTGAGCCCTCCCTATGAGAGAGGGCTGGAGACGATCGTCGAACTGGTCCCGTTCGATCCGGACGAACCGTTCCACTTCGTGGATCTGGGCTGTGGCACGGCGGAGCCCACGGCGCGTGTGTTGGAACGCTTTGGCCGGTCCACGGCCGTGTGCATTGACAGTGAACCGGAGATGCTCGGGATCGCGAAACGAAAACTGACGCCTTATCCAGGAAGAATCGAGGTAAGAGAAGGAGACCTCACCGATTGCGCAATTCCGTCCTGCGACCTGGTTTTCTCGGCTAAGACCTTTCACCACGTGCATCCCGATCGTTTGCCGTCGCTCATTGCGCGGATCGCGGCCGCGCTGCGGCCCGGCGGCTGTTTCATTCTGTATGATACGATGTCGGTCGGGCCCGGCTGGTCGGACGAGGTCCGGCGGCAGGCTTCGCGGTTCCGCGAGCGTCACGTTCAGCGGGCGGTCGATTCGGGGAGGGTGACCCGGGAGGAAATCGATGCCAGACGGGAGTATAAACGAATGATGAAGGCGGCGGGGAAGGACGTTGAGTACGAGCACCACGCGGAAGACCTCATCAGCGCGATGACGGGGGCGGGGTACAAGGAAGTCGCCGTCGTCTGGCGTCTGTTCGCCGACACGATCCTGTTGGCGTTTGTGCCGGCGGGGGATTCCTGAAACGAGCGTACGGGGTGTGACAGATCCGCGAAGCGCAACGTTTCAACTTTCGAGATAGCGCCGAAAAGACATCGACTATTGCGATCCGTTCAAGCTCAATCAAGCAGGTGAGCTTGGATTCGTCAGGTTCACTCACCGATCTCCATCTGCAACTCACCAGGAGGATAGTCGAAGATAGGCACCTGATGTTTTCCAAGAATCTCCATAAAGCCACGTTTGGTGCGTCCAGCCGTCCTGGCTGCCTGTCCAAGGGAGACTCTACCGGTTTCGTAGAGCTTAATGGCAAGGAGCACTTTTGCTTCTTCCCGGGATAGTCCGAGTGGAAGCTCGACCGTCAAATCGGTCACATGCATACTTTACGTCCCCGTGGATCAGCGAGTTTCAAGATTCCGTCAGTCGATTGGCTTCGTATTCCAATAAAAATAGGAAAAACCAATCTTGAATCAAGATTACTATCGGATGCCGATATTGTCCCGGACGCTACGGTCCCAGAGCATGCACCCTCAGCGCCCCCAACACCCGTCATTGAGCCGTGTCACGCGCCATAACGTAAATCGGTGCATTCCTCGTCGCAAGTCTTGATTTCTCACCCTTGCCAATGCTCAATCGTACATATTTGTCGCCGTCACGAAATGCATGTCTCCTCAGGCTTTCATCGACAATGCATCTTTCGTTTGTTATCAGATCCACGTCGCCTGCGAAGTTTTCACCGAGAACCAATAAAATCGGATCATTCGACGTTTCGACATCTATCGGACCGATGGCACTGTCGGTGAGTGAAATCGAGATTTGGTCGTTGGAAGTGCGAGCGAAAACGGAGCTCTCTGCTGAATTGACTTCGATCGTCCCATTGGAAGTACGGGCATCGACAGGCCCAGTGACGCCATTGATTCTGATGTCGTCATTTGAAGATCTCGCCGTGATTGATCCCTGGTTACGTACGATAACGATGGCATCATTGCTGGTTGTTGCTCTGAGAATGCCATGGTGATTTGTCGCCTCGATCCGGTCATTGTTCGTTATCAACTCAGCGGTTCCCGATAAGCCCTTGATGCGGACGGGTGCATTGGAAGTCGATGCGAAGATCCCGTCAACCTCCGGTACGTAGATCTCGAAACTGGCAGATTCGCCGTTTTTCCTGCCTCCTGCTGGCCACTTGACCTCTATTCGTAAAGTTCCTCCTTCGTCACGTTGGGTCAGGATGGGAGTCGAATCCAGGCGCTCTTCAGATCGGGCGCATATCAAAGCATTAATCTCAACATCGCTTCGATCTGTCGCCTCGACGTAAACGCGACCGTTATAGGTCTTGATGCTGATAGGCGTCCCCGGGATATGTGACAGGCGTATGACCCGGTTTTCGGTGAAACCCGGACATCGAGTTCCGAAATGCCGCACTTGTCCACAGCCAGCCAACCATAGCGTGGCCAAGCAGAATACCACGATTGTACACCGGGTCATCTTATACTCCTCACTGCTGTCCGGCACTTACGACGGGTTGCGTCGACTCGTGCGAGCAGAGTACGACCAGCAGGTTGCTGACCATATTCGCCCTCTGTACCTCGTTCAGTTTGATCACGTCGTCGTCCATCAGTCGCTTCAGAGCCATCTCCACCATACCGACGGCGCCGTCGACAATCTTCGCCCTCGCGGAAATCACCGCCTCCGCCTGCTGGCGCTGCAGCATGGCGTTGGCGATTTCCGGCGCGTAGGCGAGGTGGTTGATCCGGGCTTCCTCGACGCGGACGCCCGCGTCCCGAACGCGCTGCTGGATCTCCTCGCCGAGGGATTCGGACACCTCCGTGATCGAGGATCGCAGGCTGATTTCTTCGCCTTCAGACTGATCATAGGGGTAGCTGGTCGCGAGGTGCCTGATTGCCGATTCGGATTGGACCCTTACGTAATGTTCGTAGTCGTCCACGTCGAACAGGGCCTGCGCGGCAACCTCCACTTTCCAGACGATAACGGCGGAAATCTCGATGGGATTGCCCCTGCTGTCGTTCACCTTCAGCCGTTCGCTGTCGAAGTTCCTGACGCGCAGCGACACCTTTTTCCGGCTCTTGAACGGGTTGGTCCATCGAAACCCCTGGGTTGTTTCCGTACCCTTATAGTCGCCGAACAGCAGCATAACGACGCACTGATTCGGTTCCACAGCGAACAGGCCCGTTAACAGGACGATCACGATCACGAGAAGAACGATCGACGAGATGATGGGAACGGCCCCGCCGCCAGTTACACCGTAGATGAACAGGACCACGGTCAATGCCAGAAGCAGAAGCGCGAGGAACAGCATCAACCATCCGCTGGATTGTGGGGCGATTCTTTCTTCCGTCACGGGAGACCTCCTGGAAGATAGTAATTGGACTGATTCGGGTTCATTCCCGACGCAGAATCGTCGCCAGGCACATGGTACGACGCGAATCCCGACTGTTTTGTTTCGAAGACATCAAGTGAATACACAGCGTTCCGCTTGCAGGCAAGCCCCGATAGTCCCAGTTGATCAAACCAACCCGCCGCTCGAATCCAACCCATCGGAATGCTCCCGCCAGCCGGATGCTGAAGGTCATCCGCCTTCGATTATATCGCAGTTGCGAGGAAGCCAGGCCGTGCAAACCAATTGATCAAACCGGCGCCGTGCGCATTCCGCCGAAATCCACTCTCGCTGTATCCGTCGAATCGGACCCGCCTTTTTCGGTTGTTTCGACCCTCCAATAGATCGCTAGACCTCTGAAAAGCGCTCGCGTGCAAGGTTGCACGTCGTGCGTGTGCCGGCATAATTGCGTTTTTTCCTGCACACGTGAACTTTCGATGAGAAAAACCCCACTTTATGTTTAGAAAACCTGAACGGTTGACGGCGGACCTCCGGCAGGATGGGTAAAGGTCAAATGGACATAGCGGAACTCTACCGAGAAACCGGACCGGCAATTCTGGCGTACTTTCGCCAGCACCGCTCCACGAGGCCCAATGCAGAGGACTTGCTACAGGAGACGTTTTTACGCGCCCTCAGCTACAAAGACCGGGTCTTAAGCGCGGCATCGCCTCGGGCATATATTTTCGGCATTGCCCGTCACGTTCGACTTGGCGCAATGCGCGAACGTCCCGCGCCGGACGAGATTCTGCTGCTGGAAAGCCATCAAACTGTGGAGACCGAGGATCCACGGCTACACGACTTGCGCGAGGCCATTCAACAGTTACAGGAGCCACACCGTGAAACGCTGCTGCTCAAGCTGCGGTACGAACTCTCTTACGAGGAAACCGCGGCGGTGCTTCAGATCCCGATCGGGACCGTTCGATCGCGGATGCATTACGCGGTCGCCAGACTCAGACGAGTCTTGAATCCACCGAAACCCGGAAACAACGAGGCCAGATGACTATGAAACCGGAATCTCTTGAGGGTTTGCTGATCGACCGGGCCCTGGGGGAACTCAGCCCGGAAGTGACGGAACTTCTGGACGCGTATTTGCAGGCGAACCCAGCAGCCGCCGAACAGGCTGCGGCCTGGACCGAGACCTGGCGCGGTGCCGTGCGCGCGACGGCATTTGACGTCGAAGGTCGGCTTCAGCCGCTCCCGAAACTTAAGCCCCGCGGGAGCAACACCTGGAATTGGAGAATCCGTCGTGGTGAGTTGCTCCGACTGGCCGCTTGCCTGATCATTGGAGTAACCGCGGCGTGGGGTCTGTTCACAGCGCAGCCAGAGAAGGCGCCAGCGCCCGCCGTTGCCTCGCAGCCGTCCAAATTCTGGTCGGTAAATCGCCTGAAAGAGATTTATTCGAGGCCCTCAGCGCGGAAACATCGTCCCATGCGCCATAGACTCCTGTGGGGGTCGCCTTTGAGAATCCAGAAAGGGGGAGAGTCCTATGGAACTTCAATCCGATAATATCCTGTATAGAGTTCGGCGGGTAGCTGTGATCGGTCTGACCACGTTGGTGGCCTGCAGTTGTTACGAAAAACGTATACATTGGGCGCCGGACGGCCAACGGGCTGCCATCATCTTGAGCAAGAACCTGTTCGAGGCGGATGACCATATTCAGGGCCTGTACTTTTCAGATTCCGAAGGCCGATTGTCACGGAAATTGCTGCCAAAAGCCAGTACTGTGGCGTGGTTCGGCGACTCTCAGCGTCTGGCCGTCGCTACCTGGGACAAACCGAACGGTGGCCTTTCGGTCGCGCGCGTAGAGGACGAGCATCTGATGCTGGGTCCAACACTGTGGTCCGATTCATCTGAAGTCATCGATATACGAATTGCGCCAGGCGACGCTCATCTCGCGTTCACTGTGGGGAGCGTTGATGATTCCAGGGGTGTATCGCTCTTCGTTGCGCCTTGCAACGGTTCCGCCCCGCCGACGGTCGTCTCCCGTCACGCGGCGGTTTCGCCGGATTGGAGCCCCGATGGTCGTTCCCTCGTATACTTTGAGGGGACGAGCAACCGACGCGACGAGCCGAGTCTTGGAAAGCTCGTGCGGCGAGGTGTAGTCAACGAGCATGGTAAGGTCGAACTCGCCGAGGATCTCGTTCATCTCGCGGAAGTCGTTTTCTTCAGCTTTGCTCAGGTTCGTTGTCTCAGAGATGGGCGAGTGCTTTTCAATACCGCCGAGTTGAACTTTCCATTTGCACCGGTTGACGATGAAGTTCTACCCGTTCAGCTCTTCGCTATCGAGACCGCGCGGCAGCCTACACTGATCCGGATAATGACCCGCGAGGCGGAGGCGAAGCTGCGACAGACACTTTGGTTTTATGAGGTCAGCCCCGACGAACGCCAGGTGCTCTTTGGCACATTTGACGGTGACGTGTATCTGCTGACGCTCGCGACGGGAGAGATGAAGGAGATATACACTCCCCAAAATAACCGAACAGGTGCGGTGGCACCAGTCTGGCGAAGGGCAGGGGAGTTTACCTACGTCAAGCCGGAATCGGGCGTCATCCAGTGGCATGACGGACAAGAGAGTGAGTTGAGTAAAGACTGGCCTCGCGAGGTTATTGACGGACTTGATTAAATGCGGCTGCGCCGCCGGTGGATTCGCGGCGGCAAGCCTTGCGGTTGCCTTTATTTCGCCTTAGCTATTGCAGGTTGACACCGCTGGTCCGTATCGCTGAACGATGGACGCGGCGTGGTCTTCTTTCGTCTACCCTCTCACTTCTCACCAACTTTCCCTTTGCGGCCTTCGTGTGAGTCGCATTGCCAGCGCCAAATAAAGACGGATGTTTCTGCTCCCCCTCTCCTGACAGGAGAGGGGGCCGGGGGGAGCGGTCTGCGGCGGTGGGAGTAGGGGTTGCTTTTGATCTTGCCTTTCGTTTCTTGCTGACGGCTGACGGCTGACGGCTGACGGCTGATAGCTCTGCTTGAGGGGCCAGGGCAGAGGTCACGGCGCCGTCGATGCGTTTGTTGGACAGTTCATGGAGTCGAATATCATGCTGACGCAAGTCTCTTCTTCCGTATACAGCTGGTCCGAGATTCACGGTGCAGCCAGGAATGAGCCCTATCCGTGGAACAGCTTTGTGATCCGGACCAATCACGGGGACGGCCTCGTCCTTGTCGATCCGCTTCCGCTCCCGGCTGAAGATGCGAGGGAGATCGAAGTCCTGGGTAAACCTGCGCATATTCTTCTGACCTGCGAGTACCACCTGCGCGAATCGGAAGCCTTCAGGGATCGCTGGGGTTGCGACATACGCATTCATGCGGACGGATCGGACTATACCAAAGTGATGATTGACGAGACGTTACTGGACGGAGACCTGCTGTGGGACCGGATCGAAGTGATCCATATTCCGGATGCCTACCATACCGATGAGGTCGCGTTTCTGGTGCACGGAGACGGGAATACGATGATCGTGGGAGACGCGGTCTGCGGAGGCAGGAGGGATCGAGGCATACCGGACGGTGAAATCTGGATCAACGCCCCCGAATACATCGTCGCCGAAATGTCAAGCGCGCGAGATTCGCTGCGCAAGCTGGCCGGTCATCCATTCGAGAGAATGGTCTTCGGACATGGATCGCCCATTCTGCACGACGCCAGCGACCGGTTCAGGGCATTCCTGGAAGATGATGAGGCCTGGGCGAAACTGGAATCCGAAAAGGCCGAGAGAACGAACCCGTCCTCGCTGGAATTCATCCGGGAAATGAAAGCGAGGAAATCCCGTGGAGGATGAAGGTGAAGGTATGGGATTCGGTCCTTTCACCTCTCCCACGAATCAGATCTAGAGAAAATTCACCGGTAAGGCAACGCCCGACTATACTCCCCCTTTCCTTTAGGAGAGGGGGCAGGGGGGAGAGGTCGGCGCGCCATCTCCAGGGTGTGTAGGGGCAACCCTTGTGGTTGCCCGGGCATCAGAGAGCGTTTTCCGGATCTTGGTTTTTCATACTGCCCATCCTGTTCAACCATGTAAGTTTCAAATGTAATGTAGGAGAGAGGACAAAAAGGAGGATTCGCCATGCCGCAGAACACCAGCCTCGGCCTGTCCGTGATCGGGCAGATTTCGGTAACCGTTCAGGACCTCGACCGGGCGGTCGCATTTTACCGCGATAAACTTGGCATGCAGTTCCTGTTCCGTGTTCCGGGGATGGCCTTTTTCAATTGCTCTGGCGTCCGGCTCCTGCTCGGCCTTTCGGAGGATGAATCGGCGGACGTGCATGCTTCAGTGATCTATTACAAGGTCGACGACCTCGAAGGCACGTGTGAGGAACTGCGTTCGCGCGACGTCGCCTTCGACAGTGAGCCTCACAAGATTGCCGATATGCCCGACCATGAACTGTGGATGGCGTTCTTCAGAGACTCCGAGATGAATCTGATGGCGCTGATGGCCGAGAAGCCAAGAGAGGACCATTAGCCTCAATCCGAAAGAAACTGCAACGCGGCGACGCGATAAAACCCTCCGAAACGGGGCAATATCGACGTATAGAATGACGTTTTTTCCCTTCACGTCCAGTGACCTGGTGTATCCTGGTAATCCGCCGTCTAATCGCCTTTATTTACAAGCACATATTCGAATTAACGTCCCCAAAGACTTACGAATCAAGGTTAGTCGCCGCACTCCGGACGGAGCAGACCGATGGATCAAATCGAAGAACTGTCGTTTTCATTTCGCTGCGTCATCGACAGACCCGTGGCCGAGGTCTTCGATGCCGTCACGGGCAGGACGGCGATCAGCACCTACTTCACGGATGTCGCCAGCGCCGGACTGGAAGCCGGGCGAACGGTAATATGGCGATTCGGCGACGTCGAGGTGGACGTCGCGGTGGAGGAGGTGGTCCGCAACAGGAGTATCGTCTGCACCTGGCCCGCCTGCAACGACGTGGGCTACAGGACGCGCTTCGTGTTCGAATTCGAAGCGCTGAACGGCGGCACGAGGATTTCGGTGAGCGAATCCGGATGGCGGCCCGACCGGGAAGGGATCAACAGCGCTTTCGATCAGTGCTCGGGCTGGACGCACTTCTTCGCGAGCCTGAAGGCACGGCTTGAGTACGACGTGGACCTCAAACGCTTCTACGAAGAAGATGATGGCTGATCGACCGTCGTCCGATCGGCGAAATCCGCCAATCGCTCGATGGGAGTTGGCGAACACCGCGCGCCGTGCCGGGTAGACCGGTCTGCGGCGCGTTTCACGTTATGTTCGCGCCGTACATGGAGAAGCGGACCGGGGATTCCCGGCCCGCGGGTTACGGCATCGTGGGTTTGTAGAACGATCGGCACGTATCGCGTACGCGGCGCCGGTGTGACAGGCGACAATTGCGTCGACCGGCGAGCCATTATGGTGTATTTCAATACCCGCGGCTAAGCGCCATCTTCATCCGCTCCGGCAGGAGGATCCGCAGGACCTGTGGCTCGCCGCAGACCGCGCCAGATCGCGAGGATCAGCATGGGAACGCCGACCAGAACCAGAAACGGAACGAGCGCGTAGATGACCACCATATGCGGTCCGAGCAAGCCGCCGAGAAGACTGAACAGGACCGCAAGCGGCGTTGCGATCGCCAGCCCAACCAGAATCAAGACCCGGGGGGTACCGCTTACGCCCCTCAAGAGGCGCTGCGCCAGCAATCCGATCAACGCGCCGGCGATAAAGAACAGAACCAGGCCGGACAGGATGCTCGGAAGCGCAAAGAGCAGTCCGAACGGGTCGGAGTGATGCATTGTACCGAAGCGAATTGCGGCGGTGAGTATCTGTAGAACGCAGAATCCCAGGCCGAACCACACCGGGATCTTCCAGTATTCCCAGGATCGGCGGTTTGGCGCTTCCGGTTGACCTGTAGCGGCGGCTCCTTCGGTGGGTTCCATGAAGATTTCCCCCTCTATCAGTTATCTATTTTATTCTACGGCTGTCCAAGACAAAAACCGGTTTGAGACCGGCGTGGTTGGCGTTCCCGGGAGCGAGGGCAGGATGCCCTCGCTCCGGTTCCAGGTGGATCATGTCGTGATTGCGGTTGAAAAAGACGATTTTGGACAGGTGTGATATCATCCAATCAATCGGAAAGTCAGCGTACGTGTCCAAATCACGTTGAGTCTCGAGTGTAATGTGCCACTATTCATCGTCATAGTTTACAAATCCGTGTCTTTCCATCAACGTCTTCAGCAACTGACGGTTGCGTTTTTGTTGTTCCATCGTCCTGAAAACCGTTGCAATGCGTGAACCTTTGGCCGCCCGGACACGCCTTGCAGGGTAGTGGAATGGTGATCTCGTGGACGTTACGTGAATGGCCACAGATAAAATCCACGCGACACGTGAAGTGACTTAGAGTTCCGCCAGGATTACCGGGAGAGAAAGCCATGATACTCGAAAACGAAACGATAGCAAATTATACGTTTCCGTTGACAAGGCCGGATGTCACAATACTCGAAAGTTCTGAGAAGATAAAAGAAGTCGATTGCCCAGAACTGCAGTGGTGGTTCGCCATTCCGAAACTGGGCGAACACTGCCGTTGGGCAGCCTATGAGTCCGGAACGTTGGCGTTAACCGCCGTCGTCGAGATTGTGTCCACAGTTCCTGCGACGATCCGGGACATCGACTGCGTCGAACTCCGACTGAAAGAATGGTCGGCTCGGGACGATTGGCCGATGGGCTTTAACCCTGGTCTCATGTACGCACTGCTGGACGAAAAGCAGGCGAGGTGGCTTTCCGTCGTCAAGACTCGAGATGGAAGACGCGTTTTTGAGAACGTGGGGGACAAATGGTTTGAGGAGAACTGGGGGGGAACGATGAGGCGCCGAATTGTTGATGACGGACGCTACCGGCGTCAACCCGATGGATCGTATAAAACTGGCAAAGGTAAAGGGATAGGTGCAGGCACTTACGATGTCACGATCGGCGGCAATACGTTCTGTTGTCTCCGTGTTTTGGACCCCGACCTTTGTACACCGAATGGCGGCGAGCTTGTGGAAGTATACATTGAACGCGGAGGGCGGACCGTGTTTTTTAGACGGTACGATGGGAGGTTTTTCCGTGACACGGACCTGATCGTCAAGTATCCGGACAATCGCCGAATCGTCATCAACAACACGGTGTATGTGCACCATGACTGCAGCGGGCGAGCTCACGACACAATCACGCAATACGCACTAAAACCTGCTCGACCGGAGGAATGCCAGTAACTGCATTTGAAGTGCATAGCACAAAGTACAGTGGTTTTCGAATGACAAATTTAAACGACCAACAATTGGCGAAGCAGGTGCGGGAGGGCAGCGAGTCGGCTTTCGTGACCCTCATCCGGCGCTACGAGCGCGTGATTGCTGCGTTGATCCGTTCACGGATCGGTTCCGGAGAACAGGTGCAGGACGTGATGCAGGAAACCCTGGTCCATGCCTGGCGCGGCCTGCGCCGGGATACGCCTCGCAACGTACGTCCGTGGCTGCTGCAGGTGGCACGCAACCGCTGCCGCGATTACTTCAGGTCGCCCCATCGCCGCGAACTGTACGTGGGGAGCGAAGTCCTGACGCCGCTGGTCAACCGCAGCGGACTCGCGCAGTCACGGGAGCGGGAAGCCGCTACGGCAATCCTGGAAGCCATGGACGAAGTGCCCGAACGCGAACGCGCCGCCCTGAAGGCGTTTTATCTCGACGGTCTGAGCATCGCCGAAATTGCCGCCCGCCACCGCAGTCCCGCCGGCACGGTCAAACGCCGTCTTTCGCACGGCCGAGACCACATCCGGAGGACATTGGGAATCACCCCTACGAAGAGGAAGATCGACATGAAACCAAGACAACAAGACTTTCCGCGACAGCGCCCGGAGATTCGAATTCACCCCAGCGCGGAGAAATCATTACGAATCGATTTCACGGAAATGGCATGGTGGTTCGTAAAGCCGGAAGTCGGCGACCGGGTCGGCTTTGGTTATTACGACGGCGAAAAGGACGGCTGTGCGCCCTGGCGTCTGACCGAAACGACATGGCTGACCGCCGGCCGGCCGGCGGTGATCCACGGACGACCCTGTGTCGAGGTGGATGTCGAGGAGGTGGAGGTCGAGAAGATGAGGTTCCGGAAGAAGCCTCTTGAGGAAAGGAGCCGCATTAAACGGGTATGGGGATGTTTGTCTGATGACGAGGTGGAGTGGATCGCCGTGGAAAGGGAAGAGGCCGACGGCGTGAGAGAACTGGAGACCTTTCTGGACGATGGATTCCACGACGACTGGTGGGGTTCACGGCGCATCGTCGAAGACCGCGGATGTTTGTCCCAACTGGCCGATGGCTCCTGGGTCAGAGGGCCGGATGCCCCCGCATTTACAGGCGCTGGCGTGTTCGACGTCCACGTAGGCGGGCGTCAGTTCACCTGTTTGCGGGTATTTGACCTGGAGAAAAACGCCACCGAGCGTGACTGCTTGGTCGTGGCATATATCACGCGCGCGGGACGCACGGTGCTGTTCCGGCGATACAACGGAAGCCGCTGGGGCAAGAGCGACGCCCCGCCGCACAACTGGGGCGAAGCGATGACCTGGGAAGAGGAGCTGCCCGCAAACGACCGCATCGTCATCGACGGGCTGACTTACGTGCACTATTACGACATCCTGTCGGCGGCAGCCTGCGGCCTCGTCGATTGAGGGTCACGGTACCGGGCCGACGACCGTCTATCGCACTCGGCGGTAGGTCATGGTGTGCGCCATCGTCTCCTTGCCGTTCTCGTACATCGTCCAGGTCTGCGACATTGCATCGGGGCCGTTGAAAGCGATCGAGACAGAGTGCATGTGCGACTCGTCGGGCGAATCGAGAGAACCCTCGACCAGCTCTAGCGCAATCACCCCATCGGTGGATTTCGCCAGGCTCATCTGCGGCTGATTGCCCTTCGCGCAGTAGTGGGTCATCCACAGCCTGCCGCCCCGGTCGTGGTAAACGGAGATCATCTCCTTTGGCGTGTCCGGGAAGTTGCGCTCGACGATGACGCTGCCGTTGGCCGCCACCCGGTACTCCGTTGCAACCGTGGTCATCGCGCCCTTCCCGCCCCCGGGCATCGGCATCTCGGACTCCCAGCGCCCGACCAGCGTTTTCAGCCGCTCGAATTCCGCCGAGCCGACGCATGGCCCAGCCTGCTTTTCTTCTTTTCCTTTCGGTTTACGCCCGTTTTCCCCTGCAAAAGCCGAAAGAGCGAAAATTGCAATCAGGACGGGCAGAACGAGTGTGGCTCTCTTCATTATGGTTTGCTCCTTTCGGCAGTGCAACAAAGACACAATTGAAATGAGGATATTGACGACGGCAATTACGTAACAAATCCCGGATTCGTCTCGAGTCCGTCCTCCTGTCAGACCGACTCGAGAAACTCAACGACTTCAGCCGCCTCCGCGCCTCCGTTCCTGGCGTGGACGATCAGCGGAATTCCGTGGGGTCCCTCAACGTTGACGACCCCGGGATCGTCGGCGATCGCCGCGCGCACGATGTCCAGCTTGCCCAGCATCGCCGCGGCGAAAATGTCGATTCGTGCGCCCCTGTCCAGCAGATACATTGCGATGTCCCTTCGTCCCACGTGCGCCGCCGCACCCAGGCCCGTCTCCCAGTCGCCGCCGCCCCAGTCCCAGCACGCATTGACCAGGTTCGGTTCTTCGTCGAGCAGTTCTCGCACGCGGCCGAAGTCGCCGTGGGAACACGCGACGAAATCCCTGACGAGGTCGGGGGCAATGGCTGGCTTATTCTCCGCCATTGGTCAACTCCTTGTCCAAGGCGTTAATTCAATACGTGTTCGCAGGCGGTACGGGATGACGTCCTGATGCCCATTGACACGTACCCGGGGAATTTTTAGAGTCTTCGACTCACGGTATTGGAGTGTGGAGGCGGGAAGAGAGGAAGGATCGGATGGTTCAGGATGCAAAGTGTTAATAAATAATTAGATATGCGAAAAAACTGGTGACCCCGAGGGGAGTCGAACCCCCGTTGCCGGGTTGAAAACCCGGTGTCCTAACCACTGAACGACGGGGTCACCTGAATCGAAGGTCGGAATTTATAGAAATCACTGTTCGCTGTCAAGCTAATCATCACGAAAGCAGTCGACCGGAACGCGGCGTTCTTTACGGGAATAAGCTTGACATTTAAAGGTGATTTTTGTTTATTCAAAATCCTGAAAAACATCTGAATTCCGCGTATTGAAACGACGATTTCGCCTGATTCGAGGATAGGGAATACGCGTCACGTGAACCGTCCGATACCTTCAGGTGGGCGATTAGCTCAGATGGTTAGAGCGCTGGTTTCACATACCAGAGGTCACTGGTTCGAGTCCAGTATCGCCCACCATATTCCGAAGCGTGAGGTGGCCTCGGCCTGTCCGCAGGTGGTCCGGGACGGCCGGCAAACGTCAGGGTGCATCTATTAAACGGATGCGCCCTTCTTTTTTGGAGAACGTGTATGAAGGATAGTCTGCTAAAACTTTTGAACCTGCAGCGCATCGATACAGAACTGGACAAACTGAAACAGGTACAGGCGGATTATCCCGAAGCCATTTCCGACCTGCGCGGTAAGCTTGAAACCGCGAAACAGGCAGTCGACGCCAAGAAGGAGCAGGCGTCCGACCTGGAAAAGACACGTCGTCAGTTGGAGGGTGAGCTGGAGACCATACAGGCGGACCTGAAAAAACACCAGGACCGCCTCTACGAAGTCAAGACTAACCGCGAATACGACGCGCTGCAGATAGAGATCGAGGTCCTTAGGAACCGGGCCGACGAGAACGAGACCATTATCCTCGAGGGCATTGAGCAACACGATGAACTGAAGACGATGCTGGAGGAAGAGGAACGCGCGTACAAGGCGCTGGAAGCCGATTATCGGGGTCAGATTCAGGATCTGCAGAACCGGCTGGACCTGGTTGACGGCGAGGCCAGCGGCTGGCGTGAAGAACGTTCGGTCGCCGAAGAACTGGTCGACAGACCCGTCCTGTCCAATTACGACCGCATCCGCCGCGTCGTTAAGGACGGCGTCGCCGTGGTGCCGATCGGAAAGGGGTCCTGCGGCGGATGTTTCAGGCAGCTGCCTCCCCAGCTGCGCGTGGAAGTCCGGCGCCAGGACCGGATCATCCGCTGCGAGAACTGCGGCCGGATCCTCGTGTGGAGGGAAGAAACCTGACATGGCCGGCAACGAGACAATAGAAGTCTACGTCGACGGCGCTGCGAAGGGCAATCCCGGCCCGGCGGGCATTGGCGTGCGGTTGGAGCTCGAAGGCGTGGTTCTGTCTGAACATTCGGAATACATCGGCAACGCCACCAACAACGTCGCGGAATACAAGGCGCTCATCTACGGATTGGAAATTGCCCGGAGGTATCGCGTAACACGCGTCAACGCCATATCGGACAGCGAATTGCTGGTCCGGCAGTTGAACGGCGAATACAAGGTAAAGAACGAGAACCTGATTCCGTTGTATCGCGATGCACGTGAACTCGCCTGTACGTTTGAGGAATTCCGGATTCGGCATGTTTCGCGGACGGAAAACCAGCACGCGGACCGCCTTGCGAATCAGGGCATAAAGGACGGTTTGAAACGAAAATCCTGAGCCGCCTGCGGTTTGGGATCCATAACAGTCCGTTGGAAAAGTCGCTCTGCAGGCGAGGCCGAGCCATTGTGGCCGAAGACAAGGCGCACGACCGAGTCGAATCGGGAGATTCGGGGAGGAAGTGCAACGCAGTAATTCGGCCGCAAGAGCCGGCCGTAGCCCGGATGGAATTTTTCAACGGGCTGATTATTCCAGGCAAGCGGGCCGGATGGCCGCGCCCCTGCCAGTCCGCTGGTATGGGCGAGGAAAGTCCGAGCTCCACAGGGCAGGATGCTGGGTAACTCCCAGGCGGGGCAACCCGAAGGAAAGTGCCACAGAGAACAGACCGCCAGCGGGCGAAACCACGGTTTCGTTGCGGGCAAGGGTGAAACGGCGGGGTAAGAGCCCACCGCGCTCCCGGAGACGGGAGCGGCACGGTAAACCCCATCCGGAGCAAGGCCAAATAGGAGCGGAGAGGCGGCCCGTCTCGCAATTACGCTCGGGTAGGCTGCGCAGAGGCGTCGGGCAACCGGCGTCCCAGATAAATGGCCATCCGTTCGGCGTGTATTGCGCCGGACGACAGAACTCGGCTTACAGGCCCGCTTGCCTGAACTACAGTCCCGTCCAGGAGCGACGGTTGAGTTTTCTGGAGAAATATCGCAGCGCCGCAGACTCCCGGAAGAGCCTGGTCTGCGTCGGCCTGGATCCCGACCCTGAGCGCCTTCCCGATCACCTCAGAGGCACGGCGGACCCGGTTTCGTCCTTTCTCACGGAGGTCGTCGCGGCCACCTGCGACCTTGTCTGCGCCTACAAACCCAACTTTGCATTTTTCGGCGCGATGGGTGTGGCCGGATGGCGGAGGCTGGAGGACGTCCTCAGCGCCATTCCCGGCTCTACGCCGGTTGTGCTCGACTTCAAAGCCAATGACATCGGAAACAGCGCCCGCCGTTACGCGCAGATGGCGTATGAAGCGCTGGGCGTAGACGCGGTCACCGTGAACCCGCTCATGGGCTCCGACTCGGTGGCCCCTTTTCTCGAATACCCGGACGGCTGCGCATTCCTGCTCTGCCTGACGTCCAACCCCGGCTCGGCGGACTTCCAGCGGCTTTCCACGCAGGACGGTCCACTCTATCAGCACGTTGCGAGGAAGGCGCTCGAGTGGTCCCGTACAGGTCCCTGCGGCCTCGTGGTCGGCGCAACTCACGCTCGCGAGCTCGCCACCGTACGGAGAATCGCGCCGGGACTTCCTTTCCTGGTTCCCGGCGTCGGCGCCCAGATGGGCGATCCCGGCGAAGTGGTCAGGTGCGGCTCGGACAGGAACGGCGGGGGCCTGCTTGTCAATGTTTCCAGGAGCGTACTCTACGCCTCTTCGGGGCGGGACTTCGCCGGGGCCGCGCGGTGCGCCGCCGAATCGCTTCGCGCCAAACTGGAACGGGAGCGGGCCTCGTCGTTGAGCCCATAGTTCGAAAACGGCTTCGATTTCAGGAGACAACGTCATGGAACCCCTGAAACTGACCGAGGAACAGAAACAGCAGTGGGCGATTGACGGGTTTATTCTGCTCAAGGGCGTCCTCTCCGCCGAGGAGTCCGGAAATCTCAGGCGCGAGGTGGACCGGCTGCACAGGAGGTTTGTCCTCAATAAGGCCGGCGCAGACCCGAAATCCGGCCTGGACCGAAGAAACATCCTTCCGGATGGCGACGCTTTCATCCATCTGATGGACCATCCCGCCGCATTTGACGTCATTCTGGAACTGATGGGACCGTATATCCAGCTGAGTATGGCCGAGGCCGTTGTGCGTCCGCCCAACCCGGGTTATAAGGGCTTTATCCATACGGACGGCGGCCAGGCCCTGCGGCACATCCGCGTGACCGAAACGAGTTGGCCGCTTCAGATCAAAATACAGTATTTTCTCACGGACGTCAGGAAGCCCGACCGCGGCAATTTCACCGTTTTCCCCGGCAGCCACCTGCGGCCCTATCCTGAGGGGGACATGTCTATAACGGCGCAGACGCCGGGTGCGGTGCAACTTTGCGCGGAAGCCGGAGACGCCGCGGTCTTTTCCCATGCACTCTGGCACGGCGTTTCCCCCAACCTGTCCGGACGGTCCCGGAAGACCCTCATCTATTGCTACAGCCAGCAGTGTTTCCGTACCTTTGACTTTAACGGCCACACACGGGAAGTTCTGGCGAAATGTACGCCCAGACAACGCCGTCTGCTGGGGGACCTGGGCGGAGACTGGCGCCCGGGTGCGTACTTCTACAGTCCGGAAGACCAGGTTGAGATCATCGAACAGAGGTCCGAAGTCGCCTGAACGTCACTCCTCGCACGCGCGTTCCGAATCCGCGCCGTCGCCCGCCCGCCTCGTTCCGCCGTCTCCACTACAAAGCCTGTCTTCAGCAGTGCCCCTGTCCGCAGATTTCGCGGCGGGATTTCGGTACCTCGGGCCAGGCGAGGCAGTGTCTTCACGCCATCCGTAAACGTCAGCCTGCGGGGAAGAACAGAAATGCCGCTGGTTCAACTCGAAAACGTCCACAAGGCCTATGGGGCCAACACGGTGCTGAGCGGTCTGACGTGGAAGATCGAAGCGGGCACCCGCGTCGGACTGGTCGGGCGAAACGGATGCGGAAAGACGACGCTCTTCCACCTCGTGACGGGGCGGCTGCACCCGGACCGAGGACGGATTCACAAACGACGGAATCTGAACGTGGGATACCTTGCGCAGGATCCCGAATTGGAGGAAGGGTCCGTTGTTCTTGCCACCGTACTCGACGCGTTTTCCGATCTGCTGGACCTGCAGCGACGGATGGGCGTGTTGGAAGACCGCCTGGCCGAAGGCCAGGAACAACCCGGCCTCCTGGAAGAATACGGTCGCCTTCAGCACAGCTACGAAGCCCGCCGCGGCTACGATGTCGAGGCCCGCGCAAAAGCCATCCTCCACGGGCTGGGTTTCGCCCGGACGGATTTCGAGACCCCGGTTTCGCTGCTCAGCGGCGGCCAGAAGAACCGCCTCGCGCTCGCGCGCCTGCTGGTACGGGAACCCCACCTGCTTCTTCTGGACGAACCCACCAATCACCTGGACCTCGAGGCCATCGAATGGCTGGAAGGTTTCCTGCCTGCATTCGACGGCGCGTACGTGGTCGTTTCCCACGACCGGTATTTTCTGGACCGCACCATCGACCGCATCGTCGAACTCGAGAACGGAGACCTTGCCGCGTACGCGGGCAATTACAGCTTCTATGCCGCCGAACGGCAGGAACGCATGGTGAGGCGTTTCAAGGCCTATGAGCGCCAGCAGGAACACATCCGAAGGACCGAAGAATTTATCAGGCGCAATATTGCAGGCCAGAAGACCAAACAGGCCCAGAGCCGGAGAAAAGCCCTCGAGAAACTCGAAAAACTCGACCGTCCGATGCGCGACGAAGAGTTCCGGCTGGAATTTGCGGCCGGCGCAAGGGGCGGAAATCGGGTTGCGGAGCTCGAACGGACATCGAAAGCCTATGGAGAGACGGTCCTCTTTCGGAATCTGGACCTGCTTGTTCGACGGGGCGACCGTCTGGGCATCATCGGACCGAACGGTTCGGGCAAATCCACGCTGCTGAAGCTGCTCGCCGGCCGCATAGCGGCCGATAGCGGGATCATCAGGACCGGTTCGAACATTCAGGTGGGGTATTACGACCAGCACAGGGAGGAACTTGATCCGGGTCATACGTTGCAGGAGGAAATCTGGGCGGTCACCCCGGACGCGCCGGCGGGGGAAATCCGCGACGTTCTGGGCGCCTTTCTCTTTTCGGGTGACGACGTCGAGCGCAAAGTCGGCAGCCTCAGCGGAGGAGAAAAGAGCAGGGTGGCCCTGGCCAGGCTCATGAGGTCCGAAACCAATCTCCTGGTCCTGGACGAACCCACCAATCACCTGGACATACCTTCCCGGGACGTTCTGGAGGATGCCCTGAAAGCGTACGAGGGCACGCTCATCGCCGTCTCTCACGATCGCTACTTCCTGAACCTGCTGGTGGACCGACTGCTCGTTCTCGGGAATGGGGAGTGGGAGCTTGTGGAGGGCAACTACGACGCCTGGCAGCGCCAGCGTGGACAGCAAGAGGACACTCCCGCTGCGCGCTCACCCAGAAATCCAGCGCGGAAAGCCGAGTACGAACGGACCCGCGCCGACCGCAGGGCCCGGGACAGGCGTCAGCGGCGGCTGGAGGCCATCGAAGAAGAGATCCAGAACCTGGAGGCGGAACTCGAGCGGCTGGACGGGCAACTTGCGCTGGACGACCGTGCGTCGGATTGGGAGCACCTGCAGTCGGTCACCGAGGAACGAAGGCGGATTCAGGCCCGGATCGAGGAACGCATCGCGGCGTGGGAAACGATCGAGACGACGGTAGCGGAGGGCGGGGAAGTGATATGAGTTTCGACAGATCGCTGATGGCGCCCGCGGAATTCGAGTTCGTGGTTCTGGGCGATACCCACTACATGCTCGATCCCGGCGGCCAGGCGGTGGAATTCGAGTCGCGTCGCAAGCAGACGGCCAGATCGGACGCGGCCCTCAGTCTGGCGGCCTCACTGAGCCCGGACTTCGTCGTGCACATGGGCGACCTGGTGCAGGAGTACCCCGAGTCCCGGCGCCACCGGGAGGCGATCGACGAGGCGAGGGCGCAGCTGGACCGCATGAACGTGGAAGTGTTCCACGTTGCCGGCAACCACGACGTGGGCGACAAACCCGATCCCACAATGCCCACCCGGCCCGTCACGGCCGAGTCCCTGAAGCGGTATCAGACCCGTTTCGGGCCGTCCTGGTACAGCTTCGACCGCCGGGGGTGTCACTTCATCGTGATCAACTCCCAGATTCTCAACACCCACCTTCCGGAATCCGGGTCTCAGCGGGACTGGCTTGAAGGGGACCTGAAAACCCATGGGCAGGATCGCGTTTTTCTCTTTCTCCACCTGCCGCCGTTTCTGGAACACCCGGACGAACCCCACCTCGGCAACTACGACAATATCGGCCAGCCCGACAGGCGCTGGATACTCGACCTGATCCACCGAAACCGGGTCGAAGTCGTCTGCGCCGCGCACGTCCACTTCGCGTTTCTGAACCGGGTCGGGTCAACTCGAATATACAACGTTCCATCGCCCTCCTTCGTGCGCCCCGGCTTCAGCCACCTGTTTACCGGTCCGTCTCCGCCGGAGCAGGGCAGGGACGACGCGCCCAAACTCGGCTTCTATCTGTTCCGCGTCTTTCGAGACCGGACCGACGTACACTTCATCCGGACCGGCGGCGCGGTTGTTCCGGAAGAAGAGGCGGACGACGCCCCGATCCGCCTGCTCACCCGGACTTCCCCGGCTTTGTCAGCTTCTCCTCTGGGGCTGACCCTGCTGCATCCCCTCGCAACCCGTGCGGAGATTCCGATCGCGTTTCCAAGTGTCGTCAGGCAGCGCGTGCGAAACGACTATCCGCTGCTTGCCTGCGTGGACTTGGGCGCGGCCGCCATCCGATTCCCGGTCGAAGACCTTGACGACCCCTTTCAGCGGGAGCGACTCCGGATCCTTCGCGACGACGGTTTGAGGCTCACCGCGATGGCGTCGGTGTCGGCCTCGGCGGAGATTCGGGCGTACGTCCGCCGGCACTCGGACATCGTCGACATCTGGGAGGTCCAGTTTCCCGGTACACAACTACCGTCACGGGATCTCATCGGCGCGCTCGCGTGTACCGGCAGCGAATCCTCCACGGCTTTCGCGCTTGCACCCATCCTGCCTGGAGAAATCCGTCCCGGAAAACAGCACCCGCGCACCCGAATCGGATATGTCCCCGGGGAATTGCGGGAACTGAACCGCTTCCTGGCGGGACGGGGCGTTTCCGTCGACGGGGTCCTGTGCCGTGTCGAGCAGAGCCCACCCTGGAATACGGTTCGAGAACTCCTGGATCTGGGCACACTCAGCCACGTCGGCGCCGTGGACCTTGCGGTGACGTTCACGTCTCGCGACGACGTGTACAACGCCAATACCGCCGCGGAAACCCTGTTTGGCGCCGTCCTGTTACCCGGCGGCAGAATCTACTTCGAGCCGTTCGTCGATCTGGACCGGACGCTTGACGTGGCACACGGTCTCCTGGACACGTCCAGCAACCCTCGTCCGCCCTTTCACGTGTTGCGGACGCTGAATACGGTACTCTTTCACGAGCGGATTTCCCGTCCGAAACCGGGAGAACTGGAACTGCGCGGGGCCGAGATCCGGACCCTCACCGGCGCGGCCGGCTTTCATGCGCTGATTACTTCGTGCGCCGTCGAGTTGCCGGACCTTCACGGACTCACGTTTCCCGGGATCTCGCCCGGCGCTCCGTTCCGTCTCTACCGCCTCGCCGACGGCGTCGTTCAGAATGGTTCGCTCGAGCGCCTCATCCGGTCCGCGACAGGTCTGTCGCCTCCGGTTCTCCTGACATCCGGCTGCTGAACTCCCGCCTGCAGGGTTGACATTTTCCGTCATTCTATGGATCTTTCTGGCGCAACGGCTCGGTACATTTCGGTTTTGCCTGAATCCCCGGTTTGCCGATCGATTCCAAAAAACGAGGACTCGCCAGATGGTGAAAACGCTTCGTGTCTGCCTGGCTGCCCTGAAGCAGCGGCCCTCCGTTCCCGAAGGCGTCGAAAAGCTGATTTCGGTTCTCCTCGAATGCAGGGACAGGAAGGTGGATATCGTCTGCACGCCGGAGACTTACCTTCCGGGGCTCAGAGGCGCAACGTTCGATCTGCCGGATCCGGACCAGCCGGCAATGGAACGGGCCCTGAAGGACCTTCGTGCGGCCTGCCGGGATACCGGCGTCGCCATCATCGCGGGCATGGAGTGGCAGTCCGAACTCGGCCTCGAAAACAGGGCCTTCGTCATCTCCCCCGCGGGCCGGGTGCTGGGCTACCAGACCAAGAACCAGATCACCCCGGGAGGAGAGTCGGAGAATTACGTGCCGGACGGCCGGAGAAGGGTGTTCACCGTAAAGGGCGTCAGGTTCGGAATTACGATCTGCCATGAGGGATGGCGCTATCCGGAGACCGTGCGGTGGCCGGCCGTTCGGGGCGCGCGGGTGGTCTTCCAGCCCCAGGTCACGGGTAGCGACGATGGGGGGCGGGAGCCCAGGGAGTGGGGCGAGTCCTTCTACGAGAAGGCCATGCAGTGCCGCGCCGGGGAGAACAATATCTACTTCGCCAGCGTCAACCAGGCCATGAAAGGTCAGAATTCAGCCACCAGCCTCATTGACCCGCAGGGCAATCTCATCGAACATATTCCCTGCGGTAAGGAAGACCTGCTCATCGCGGACCTGGACATCCAGCTGGCCACCCGGTTCTACACCAGACGGTACCGGTCTGAACTCTATCCTTCCTAGCCAGTGTTCTGTCCCGGAGGAAATTTGATGGTCAGACTCGCGCTCATTTTGCTCTGTGTCTGTTTCGCGATGAACGGCAACACCGCGGCGCAGGAGACCTCGCCTGCCGACTTCGACGGAGATGGCGAAGTCAACTTCTCGGATTTCCTCATCTTCGCCCGTGGTTTCGGCAAGACGGACCAGGACGCGGACTTCGACGCCCGGCTGGACCTGAACGACAACGGCGCGGTCGATTTTCAGGACTTCCTTCTCTTCGCGCGGCAGTTCAGCGGCTCAACGCCGCCGGAAGACGCCACTAAGGAGCCGTTCGACCCCCCGCGCATTTACGTAGCGGATCAACTGGCGGATAGGGTCTTTGTCGTGGACACCGAGACCAATATGTTCGATCCCGGCCTATCGGTCACCATCAGGCAACCTCGCAGTGTGGCCTATTCATATCTAAACAGGCGCTTCTACGTTGCTGGCCTGGATTCGTTCTACGCACTCACCGAATCCAGCGAAATCGACTACCAGTTGCCGTTACTGGATATGCCAGAAGTATCGGACGGTCATCCGGAGGCCCGAGGCGGAAGCCGGATGGTCCTGTCGCCGGACCAACAGCTGGCGTATCTCACCGAAGATGCTGCCGTGCAGGTCGAAGTCATCCACCTCAAGAACGCCGAATCGGCCGCGCTCATCCCGCTTTCGCGACAGCCTAGTGGCATTGCCATTAAACCAGATGGCAGCACCATCTATGTGGGACATGCGAATGACCCCTGGATCTCGGTTATCGATGGTCCCAGGCGTACGCTCGCGGATAGTATTCAGTTGGATGGACGGGCCAACGGCCGGGTGGTCGTGTCTCCCGAGGGTGAGAGCATCTATACCGCCATTACGTTGGGCGCACCTGACCCCTCGGTCCAGATCGTATCGATCGACCCCGAGACCAAAGAGGTAATCGAGAGGATGGAGATTGCGCCGGATTCGACGACAATTGTCAACGAACTCAAGGCGTCAAAGGGCGGGGGGAAGCTCTACGCAACGGTACGGCGGGAGTTCATCGCGCCGAACGAGCCACTTGGGATCGCTGTTGACAGCTTTTTCCTGACTATAGATAGGAAATCATTTGAATTAACGAGCGAAATCCCGATCAGGAGATCTGATGCTGTTTCCTTCGGAGTGATACGCGACGGCCGAACCGCATATGTCGCCACGCTGGATTTTTCGATTTTTGTCTGGCAACTCGTTGTACTTGACCTGGAAAACGACGCCAATCTGGGTGCCGCTCCTGTATCTTTCTTTACTCCATGGGACGTCAACGTCTACGGAGGCAAGGCAGCGTTGGGTCGCGCGTACTTTCCGGAGATTACCGTGTTCTGAACGCCTCTGTCACGGGCCGGGGATGCCGGCGCGAGACCAATTGCCACCGGCGTGAGGCCGATCTGTCCGGGACGTATCGCACGAGGGTTTCGCCCGCCTTCGGACCGGAACGGGGATCCTGGCCATGTGTCCAATCTGTGACTCAGGAGATGAAAGCCCTTGCAAACCGCCCCGAATTCCCGTAGATTTCTATATAGATAGATCTTGTAAATGATATGTCACCTATCGCAGAGGAGCGAGGACAATGCTTTCATCGCTTCTTCTTGAGCCCGGCCGTCTGGAACTGCGGGACGTCGACATCCCCAGCGCCGGTCCCGGTGAAGTGGTCGTCAGGGTGCGGTCCGCGCTGACGTGCGGCACCGAATTGAAGACATTCCGCCGCGGCCATCCCAAAATACCCACGCCAACACCGCTTGGGCATGAGTTCTCGGGCGATATCTACGAGGTCGGCGAGGGCGTTACCAGATTCAAGCCGGGCGACCAGGTAATGACCGCGCCCACCGCGCCGTGCGGCGATTGCGTGGACTGCCGGAAGTCGCGTGAAAACCTCTGCCCGTACGCGATCGATGAAATGGTTTTCGGCGCCTTCGCGGAGTACGTCCGGGTACCGGCCCACGTCGTTCAGAACAATATGTTCAAGAAGCCCGCCTATCTTTCCTACGAGGAAGCGGCCATGCTGGAGCCGCTCTCGTGCGTGGTCTACGGCATGGACCAGGTACTGATGGGGCCGGACGCGACGGTGCTCATCATCGGCGCTGGCGCAATCGGATTGATGCACACGGCCGTCGTACACGCCTTCGGCGCCAGTCGCGTGATTGTCGCGGGCCGGCGGGAATACCGCCTCAGACTCGCCACGACGCTCGGCGCCGACGAGATTATAGACGTGGAAAAGGAAAACGCGATCGATCGCGTGATGGAGCTTACAGGCGGCATCGGCGCCGACCTGGTGATCGAATGCACCGGCCAGCTCGCCGTCTGGGAGAGCACGCCCGACCTGGTTGCGAAGGGGGGAACGATCGTCCTGTTCGGCGGCCTCCCAAAGGGCACAGTCGCCACCTTCGACACGGCCCGCTTGCACTACGATCAGATTACGCTCAAGGGCGTGTTCCATTACAGCCGCAGCGCCGTAAAGAAGGCCTACCAGATGCTGGTCGACCGAAAGATCCACCTCAACGGCCTGATTTCCGGCACCTATTCACTGTCCGATCTGAAACACGTCTTCGAGCTTCTTCTTGAGAAGGGCAACGACGTAAAATTCGCTGTCGTTCCCTCCGAACCCAGCCCGGAAAAAGCCGGATGATGCGCGTAGCCCGTCTTTACGACTACGGCGACATCCGCATCGAAAAACAACCGATCCCCGAAATCGGGCCCGAAGACGCCCTCGTCAAGATGGCGGTATGCGGTATCTGCACGAGCGATACCCTGCCCTGGTACGTGCGACGCAAGGCGCCGATCGTTCTCGGGCACGAACCGGCCGGGACGATCGTCGACGTCGGCGCCAGGACCTCCGGTTTCTCACCGGGCGATCGGGTTTTTGTTCACCATCATGCCCCCTGCATGCGCTGCCGTTTGTGCCGCCGGGGGCATTTTTCAATGTGCCCCACCTGGAAGGCCTCCGCGCTGGACCCCGGCGGACTCGCCGAATTCGTGCGCGTTCCGGGCCTCAACCTCGCAACGGATACCCTCAAGCTTCCGGCCTCGCTTTCCCTCGAAGACGGCGCGTTCGTGGAACCAACGGCCTGTGCGGTACAGGCGCTGAAGCGCCGCGCCCGCATGCGGCGGGGAGACCGCGTTCTCATCATTGGTATGGGCATTATGGGTCAGATTCTTGCCCTGGTCGCCAGGCACTACGGCGCATCCGCCGTGATTGCGGCCGACCTGGTGCCCTACCGGCTGGCGAAAGCCCGGGAACTTGGCGTCGACGCGGGCGTCGACGTTACACGGGAGACCCTCGTCGATTCCGTTGCCGCCGCCACGGGAGGTGAACTGGCCGACGTGGTTGTGGTCGGCCCGGGCACGATAACGGCGATGGAGGCGGGGCTCTCGGCTGTGGGCGTGGGCGGGACGGTACTTCTGTTCACGCCGGCCGAACCCGGCCGGACCCTGACGGTCGATCCCTATGATCTGTATTCCAGGGACGTCACGCTGACAGCCAGCTATTCGTGCGGTCCTCCGGACACCCTGGAAGCGCTCGACATCGTCGGCCTGGGAGTGGTGAGCGCGGAAAAACTCGTCACGCACCGCTTTTCCCTGGAAGAGACCGCCGCCGGCTTTCAGACCGTGGCCGATGCCGGGGAATCCATCAAGACCCTCGTCGTCATCGACGAGACACAGGCATAGCGTTCAGTCCCGTAAACAGGTCGCCGAATTAGCAGTCCGTTGATAAAGTCGCTCTGCAGGCGAGGCCGAAGACAAGGCGCGCAACCGAGTCCCATCGAGCGATTCGGCGAGGGCGCGCAACGCAGTATTTCGACCGCAAGTGCCGGACGCAGCCCGGATGGGCTTTTTCAACGGGCTGTCAGGGCTGCGGTCGTTGCGGATTCGATTCAAGCCTGTTTTTTCCTATCCCGTATCTGTCAGTTGTTTCGTCCGCCAGGGTTCCACCCTGCAATTCATGGCTCTTCGTTTTCAGAAAGGATACCGGCATGCCCTACGTCAATGTCAAAATGCTAGACGGCCGCACGAACGACCAGAAACGCGAACTGGCCAGGGCCATCACAGACGCCCTTGAAAACATCTGCGGAGCAAAACCGGATGGCACCATGGTCGTCATCGAGGAAGTGGCACGCGACCACTGGGCCGTCGGCGGCGTACTGATTTCAGACCGGGACGGATAATCCGCGAAAACGCCGTCATTGCGCGGACACGCCGGCGCGACGTTTGGCGTTGCGGTCCCGGTATGCCAGAAGCCCGATTAACCCGCGTTTGATCTTGACAGGAATATGCGGGCCGCCTATATTGCACCGATCCGCAGTTTGATTCGCTAAAAGCGGTACGATTGCCGATCGGCGCCAGCATTGGCTTGAGCCGTGCGCCGTGGCTTTTGCTCTTGTCGGCGGCAACCGCGAGACGTCGAAAAAAGAAAGGGGAAGGCTTTGAACCCTATAATGCGATTCCTTCGCCAGGCGGGCATTCCGTTTCTCGCACTTCTCGTGTTGGCCTCTCTCGGGACCGCGCCCCCGGAGGCGTTGGCGAAAAAGAAGAAGATCACGAAGGGAGACGCCAAGATTGCCAAGCGGTCCGCCCACCTCTACGTCAGCCAGCGCCTGTTCGACAAGGCCCTGGCCCAGTTGCTGATCGTCATCGAAGGCGACCCCAATGACGTACAGGCGCATTTCATGCTGGGCGAGATTTACTCAGAGAAGAACATGCAGGACGAAATGAGGAAGGAATTCGAGTGGGTCCTGGGTACCAAGAAAGGCAAGAAAAAATACGCCAAGAAAATCCAGCCCTACCTGGACATGTGGTGGAGCCGTAACTACAATAACGCCGTACGGGCGATCGGCGCGGAAGACTTCGGCGCGGCCATCGAATCACTTCAGAAAGCAATCGCACTCGCGCCGGAGAAGCCTATGTCCTATCAGGCGCTGGGAGTGGCCTACCTGAACATGGGTCAGGCGCAGGCCGGCATCGACGCCTACGAAAAGGCGGTCGAGCTCGACAGCACGGAAGCATCCTCGTTCGTCAATCTGGGTCGGGCGTATATGAATCTCAAGAATTACGAAGAAGCCAAGCAGTGCTTCGCCAGGGCCCATAAACTGGCTCCCGATAACGCCGGCTACCTCAACGACCTCGCCCGCGCGCAACAGTTCAACGGCGACACCGCGGCCGCTCTCGAATCCGCGGAGAAGGCCCTGGCCATCGAACCCGAAAACGTGGACGTTTCGCAGATGGCCGGACAGATGCACCTGTTGGGCGGCAACTACGAAAAGGCTGCCGAACTTCTGGAGACCGTGGCCGCTCAGAAGCCGGAAGACGTGGATAACCTGTTCAATCTCGCGGAGTGTTACAGGAATCTCGGAAGGGTCGACGAGGCCGTCAATCTGTTCCTCAAGAGCGTCCAGGCCAATCCGCAGGACGCCGACGCGTGGTTCCGGCTGGGCCGGATTTACGAAAAACAGGAAAAGTACAAGGATTCCATCGAGGCATTGAAGATGGTCGTAAGCATCAGACCCACCAGCGTCCAGGGCTGGCAGGCGCTGTCCCGGTCGTGGGCCCTGCTTTCGAAGGAGCAGTCTGATGCCGGTATGGACGATGCGGCTTCGGAAAGCGCAAAGAACGCCGAAGAGGCGTATAATATGAGTACGAGCCTGCAAGGTCAGGCCGGTGAGTGAATCAGACGAACCCCCGGGAGAAAAGCGGATGTATCTGACGGAGGAAAAAGTAGCCGTTCTGGGCGCGGCGGGAGCCATCGGCTCAAATCTCGCCCAGACCCTGCTGGCGTCGGGAACCGCCCGCAGGGTATCCATGTACGATCCGTTCGAACCAGGGCTGGAAGGGGCCGCGGAAGAAATCTGGCACTGCGGATTTCCGGGAGCGAACGTCACCTGGACCGCGGACGTCGCCGAAGCCCTTGCCGGCGCCAGCTATGTGATCAGTTCGGGCGGCGCCCCCAGAAAGGAAGGGATGACGCGCGAAGACCTCACCCGCGATAACGGACTGATCGCGAAGCAACTCGGTCTCGACATCAAACAGCATTGCCCCGATTGCAAATTCGTCATTATCATCTTCAACCCCGCCGATATTACAGGGCTCACCACGCTGGTGCATTCCGGGCTTCCGGCCGGCCGGGTGTCCACCCTCGCCGCCCTGGACAGCACGCGGCTGCAGACAGCGTTGGCCCAGCATTTCAGGATTCAGCAGGACCGCGTGACCGGCTGCAAGACCTACGGAGGTCACGGCGAGTCGATGGCCGTGTTCAAGGGCGGCACCGCCGTGGACGGGATACCACTCACGGATATACTGGCGGGTGAATCCGTAAACGGCATCGGCCTGACAACGGAAGCGTGGAGCGGGATCCAGGCCCACGTGACCGGCGGCGGCGCCCGGATCATCCAGTTGCGGGGACGTTCGTCCTTCCAGTCACCCGCACAGCAGAGCGTCTTCATGTTGAGGGGGCTCTTCGGCGAACCCTACGACTGGCCCTGCGGCGCTTACGTCAACAATGGCGAATTCAGCAACATTATGATGGCCATGCCTGCGACCCTTTCGGCAGACGGCGTAACCGGCAGCATGCCTGAGGGAACGGAGGAAGATCTGCATGCGTTGAGGAATTCCTACGCGCACCTGGTCGGATTGCGGGCCGAAATCATCGCTGAGGGCATCCTGCCGCCGCTGGCCGAATGGGGAAGCAGCAACCCGAATCTGGTATAGCACCGCTAACGATACCGCACATTGAAGGGGCACCCCTCGGGTTGCCCCTTTTCGTTTGCCGCGCTTCGGCTTTTTCGTTATTTTCCGGCCGCATCCTGCCGACCGCGGATCTCTTGTTGTTTCCACCGTAGAGGAACCTCTGTCCGCACCATACGACATGCTCGTCAAGGGCGGTACGGTAATCGACCCGGCGCAGGATCTGCACGCCGTACGGGACGTGGCCATAGCGGCGGGGCGCATCGCCGCGCTCGACAGAGAGATCTACGAAGAGACGGCGCAGACCGTGATCGACGCCGCCGGCTACCTGGTAACGCCCGGTCTGATCGATCTGCACGTCCACGTCTGGTGGGGAGTATCGCACTTCGGCGTGGAACCGGACCCCACCTGCCTGGCGAGGGGCGTGACGACCGTATACGACACCGGTTCCTCGGGCGCCGACACGTTTCCCGGATTCAAGAAGTACGTGATCGACGCCAGCGCCACCCGGATCAAGGCCTTTCTGCACGTCTCGTCCCAGGGCCTGTTGACCGCCGACGTCGGCGAACTCACAGATCTTCGTTATGCCGACGTGGACCGCGCCGTGCGGACGTGCGAGGCGTACCGTGACGACATTATCGGCGTCAAGATCAGAATGTCTAAGGGCCTGGTGGGTGAGAACGGCAGAGAATGCCTGAATCGGGCGTGCGAGATACGCGACGCTACCGGTCTCCCGTTGATGGTCCATCCCAACGCGAGCCCGGTGTCTTTCGACGACATGATGGACGCCCTGCAACCCGGAGATATCGTCACCCACTGTTTTCACCAGAGCGACACCGGCATTCTGGATGATTCCGGCGCGGTCCGTCCCGCAGCGCGCAGCGCAGTGGAAGACGGAATTCTGTTCGACGTGGGCCATGGGCAGGGCAGCTTCGTTTTCGACGTTGCAGAGGCCGCGATGTCTCAGGATTTTCCGCCGGACACGATCTCCAGCGACCTCCACGTCTACAATCTGAATGGGCCTGTGTACGACCTTGTCACCACCGTCTCCAAGTTTCTCTTCCTGGGCCTTTCGCTGGAAGAGGCCATCGAGAAGGTGACGGCGGCTCCCGCGCGCGCCATGGGTGTGCTTGGCGAAATCGGCACCCTGCGGCCCGGCGCGAAAGCAGACATGGCCATCCTCGAACTCAAGGCGGGCAGCTTCGAATTCACCGATACCCGCGACCGCACCCGTCAGGCCGGACAGAAACTCGAAGCGGTTTCCACCATCCGCGCGGGCCGTCTGTACGCGCCGTCGGCTTTCGAAGATTAACCATGATTCGTAAGTTTTCGTTGGCGCTAAATCGAATGTGTGCAAGTTGATAAAGGCGATTAAACTGCGGATTTCCAGGAAACACCAGGTTACTGGACGTGTTCGTGACCTCTCCTCCCATCCCCTCGGAAGCGGGTAGACGGGAGAGATTTCCTGCCTTGTGGAGTCTCTTCTCCTGCCGGAGGCAAGAAGGAATAAAGGATCGGGCAAGGGTTTCTTCTACCGTCTTCCCTCTACCCTCTACCCTCTACCCTCTACCTTCATTCAGGCTTTTTGTGGCCAAATCGACTGTTGTCTGTTTTCGATATGAGGCTAACACCGGAGAGAGATTTTCATGAATATCATCGTACTGTGCGACCTTGAAGGCGCCGCCGGCGTTGTCGACTTTCATACGCAGACCTATGACGAGACGCGATACAACGACCAGGCGAAGAACCTGTCCACCCTCGAAGTCAATGCGCTTGTGGACGGCGCCCTGGAAGGCGGAGCCGAGCAGGTCATCGTCCTTGACGGACACGGCAGCGGGGGAATCAACATCGAGCTGATACACTACGAAGCAAGGGTCATGTTCGGCCGTCCGCTGGTTTCCGCGTGGGATCTCGGCATTGACTTCGACGCCATGTTCCTGTATGGCCACCACGCGATGGAGAACACGCCGGCGGGCGTGCTGTGCCACAGCTGGAGTTCTCGCGCTATTTCCAACTGCTGGCTGAATGGCGAGCTCATCGGCGAAATCGGGTTCAACATCGCAAACGCCGGGGAGGCGGGCGTTCCCACGGCGTTTATCAGCGGCGACCGGGCGGCCGTGGACGAAGCGCGGGCGTACGTGGGAAATATCGAAGGCGTTACCGTCAAGGAAGGGCTCAGCCGTACCGCGGCCCTCACACTTTCTCCCGCAAAAGCCCGGGACCTCATCCGTGAAGGCGCAAAGAAGGCAATGGGCCGCATCGGGGAATTCGAGCCTTACCGTGTTGCGGGTCCCTACACGTTTGAGACGGAATACAGGGCCGAATCCAGCGCGGCGTCCAAAGCGTCCAGCCCCGGCGTCGAGCGCGTCGATACCCACACCGTCAGGATAACCGGCGACACCCTCGCCGGGATCGCAGAAAGAAAATAACCGCGCGGTTAAAGGTGCTGATTATGAGCTACTCTCCCGTCGGATTCGAAAAGTGGGATCTGGATACGCCGGCATTGATGCTCGACCTGGACCTTCTGGAGAGCAACATCTCCCGGATTGCCGCCCGTTGCAGAGCCTGCGGCGTCCACTGGCGGCCGCATACCAAGGGGAACAAGACCCCGGCCATTGCGCACAAACTGCTCGACGCCGGCGCGATTGGAGTCACCTGCGCGAAACTCGGCGAAGCGGAAATCATGGCCGCATCGGGCATCAAGGATATCCTGGTTGCCAACCAGGTCGTGGGCGAAAGAAAGATGGCCCGCCTGACGCACGTGCAGCGACACGCCGACGTTATGGTCGCCATCGACGACCCCGTCCACGTCAACATGATTTCGGAAGCGGCGCAAGCAATTGGCGTGAGCGTGCGTGTCCTGGTCGAACTGGACATAGGGATGGGACGCTGCGGCGTCGGGGCGGGGAAGCCCGCCCTGGAGCTCGCGCAGCAGGCAGACGCCGCTCCCGGCGTGACATTCTCGGGTCTGATGGGCTACGAAGGCCAGGCAATGGACCTGCCCGATCCGGAGAAGGAAGCCGTCTGCGCCGAAGCCGTCGCCCTTCTCGCGGGCTCGCGGGAGCACATCCAGGCGTCGGGCATCGAGTGTCCGATCGTCAGCGCGGGCGGCACCGGAACGCTGGCGTTCACACCGGACTGCCCGGGCCTCACCGAGATTCAGGCCGGCGGCGGGATCATGATGGACACCCTCTACGCCACGTCGATGGGGGTACGGGGGCTGGAACACGCCCTCTCCGTTCTTGCCACGGTGGTCAGCCGCCCCGCTCCCGACCGGGCGTATATCGACGCCGGCCGAAAAACCACTTCGTCACAGTTCGGTCTGCCCTGGGTGAAGGGCAGGGAAGGCATTGACGTTGTCGGCCTGTCTGCGGAACACGGTCATCTGGAGCTGAAGAATCCCGATCACCCGTTGAAGATCGGCGACAAAATCGAGCTCATCTCCGGTTACAGCGACATGACGGTTTTTCTGCACAATGAGATCCACGGCATTCGGAACGACCGGGTGGAAGCTGTATGGGACATCCTCGGCCGCGGTAAATTGCAGTAGCGGCAGGACCCCGCCCGTGTTTGTTTCGTTGTGTGAAGTCGATTCGGCAACCCCGATCATTCCGTTCCGAATCCGCCAATCTATGGATGAAAAAGATGGCTGAGCCGCGGTTCGTGGTGGACCAGGCGGGTAACCGCGTTGGCGTCCTGCTGGACATCAACGAATACAACCGCCTCCTCGAGGCATCCGGATTGCCGGAATCCCGACCCGCAAGGGAAGAGGACGGGGCATCCGGCCCGGTCTATACCCGTGAAGAGAAAAAGCTGATGGAAGACCGGCTCGAGTCTCTCGGCTATCTCTAAATTCCGTGTCCTGTGACCGGTCCGGGGCGGAACGATCGAAAGGGTACCATGGTCGATCCCGATACGATCGTCGTCGTCTCCGGCCTGCCCCGATCGGGCACCTCGATGATGATGCAGATGCTTGAAGCCGGCGGTTTGGAGATCCTGACGGACGGGCTGAGAACCGCGGATGAAGACAATCTCAAGGGCTATTTCGAATATGAATCCGTCAAGGCGCTCGACACGGACCGGAGCTGGCTGCCCGAAGCCAGGGGCAAGGCCGTCAAGATCATCTCCGAACTGCTGAAATACCTTCCCGAAACACATACCTACAGAATTATCTTCATGCGCAGAGCAATGGAGGAAGTACTCGCCTCACAGGACCGTATGCTGGTCCGGCGGGGCGTGCAGCCGGGCGGGAAGGCGGAAAACGCGGAGATCGCCCGGGTCTTTCGCAAACACCTCCAGCAGACGGAATCCTGGCTGTCCGGACGACCCGGTTTCCCTACTCTCTATGCGGACCACCGGCAGATTCTGGCGGACCCCGCCCGGGAGGCCGCCCGAATCAATGCCTTTCTCGACAACCGCCTCGATGAAACGGCCATGGCCGCCTCCGTAGATGCCTCTCTCTATCGCCAGCGTCGATAGATTCGCATTTCCCCTGCAATAACCCAACCAGGCGGCCCATTCGGGTCGCCTTCTTCATTTCCCTCCATCTTTTCCATGCCGGGCCTGACCTACCCCCTAAAGGCGGTAGACGTAAGACGTAAGAGGTTAAAGATGACCCGCCTCGTTGGGTTTCAATTTATGCCGGAGGAATAGAGGAGGAATCTATCGGGCATGGATTTCTTCTCCCGTCTCCCGTCTCCCCTCTCACCGCTTCTTTCGGCCAGCCGGATGTCGCTGATGTTCACAAGTGTGGACGAAAGACGACAGATTCGTCGGCCGATGTAAATACATATCCCATTGTTTTTAAGAGTTTTATCATATTGGCACGCTGATTGCATACACCTTCAGTAGCGTTAACGAACGTCACGGCAAACTGCCTCCTCTCCATTTGCCGGACCTCGATACTTGCGGCGTCTGCGGAGTTTCCATGAAGAACGTGCTCAAATTGCAATCCAGCCTGCTCCTGTGCGTCGTCTTGTCCGGTTGCGCCACGTACACCCACAACGCCGTCACCTTCAGAAGCAGCCTCGCCGGGGGCCACTACGAAACCGCGCTGCAGACTCTGGGTAGTGCCCGGAAGGGCCCCGCACGCCTGCTCTATTTTATGGAGAATGGCCTCATTTCGCACTATAGAGGCGAATATCACGCGTCGAACCGATTTTTCGAGTCCGCCGAACGGCTCTCGGACAGGCTCTTCACGAGGTCGTTGTCCCGTGAGGTGGCCTCGCTGATCACCAACGACCAGGTACGCGCCTATCGAGGCGAGGAATTCGAACTCGCATTCATCAACTATTACAGGGCGCTCAACTACTGGTATCTGAATGAGCCGGAGGAGGCCCTTGTGGAGTGCCGAAAGGCCAACCTGAAACTGGACCGCTACGCGGCCCAGGCCGATTACGACGCCACGTACAGGAACGATGCCTTCATTCATTATATAACGGGCCTGATTTACGAAGCAACCGGCGAACTCAACGATGCATACGTGTCCTATCGGAACGCATTGGACGCATACGAGACGTATCACGAAGCCTTTGGCCTTGCAGCGCCGGAGACCCTCGCGAGAGACCTGAAGCGCGTCGAGGCCGCCCTGGACTTTGTCGACAACCCCGGGGAAGCAGTCGCCACCCGTGACTCGAACTTAGCCGGGGACGGCGAACTGATCGTCTTCTCGGAAATCGGATTCGTGCCGCACAAGGTAGAGGAGGAAATCAGCCTGCCGATCTATGAGGGCGATGACTTTGGCGGAAAGAAGGACCGTCTTGAAGCTGTCTCCCGAAAAATCGCGTACCGGCATTTCAAACCGCACTATGCGGGTAAATCAAAAGTCAAATACTGGTTGCGCGTGGCCCTGCCCGCGTACAAGGACGTCGTGCCGCGCACCCGCACGATACGGGTCAGCGCCGCGGGACGTCAGACCGCCACCACACTGGCCGAAGATCTCTCGTCGATCGCGTGGCAGACGTTTCAGGACAAACAGCCGACGATCCTCGCGCGTACGGTCGCGCGAGGACTGGTCAAGTATTCGGCTTCAGTCAAGGCGAAAGAGAAGAGCAAAGTCCTTGGATTCATCGTCAATCTGTTCTCTGCCGCAATCGAAACGGCCGATACCCGGAGCTGGGTTTCGCTGCCGCACAACGTGCAGATTGGCAGGCTCGCGCTGCCCGCCGGGACGCACACCCTGACGCTGGAATCCCTCGACAACCGGGGGCGCGTCATCGAAACCGGAACCATTTCGGACATAGACATCCGACCTGGAACCCGGACCTTCGTGAACTACCGGACGTACAAATAGCCACTGCAACCGAAAGGAGGAACACCATGAAGCAACAGATTCGGATCTGCCTGGCCCTTATTCTCGCGGGATGGAGCCAGACGGTATGGGCGGCGGACATTCCAACGCGGGGCGCCGTCGTCAACATCGTGACGTGGGACGGCAGGAACCTTCCGCCCATCTACGAACGTTCCGACCAGCTGCCTCTCACCCTGGAAGACGTCGTCAATCTCAGCCGGAATGACTTTGACGACGAGGCGATCCGCCGGATGGTGCAGGAACGAAGGTTTGCGGGAGACGCTTCCGCCGGCGCGCTGATCGAACTCAAGAAGGCAGGCGTTTCGCAGAAGGTGATTCAGGCCATTTCACTGCATGCACTGCCTCCCAACCGGGCGCTGACCCTGTCCATTCAACTCGAATTTTCGGGCCAGTCGCGGGAGGCGCGCAGACGATATCTGTACGTCATCATTCCGGACGGACCGTCCGAACGCATCTTCACCGCGGACCTGGGCGCCGTACTTGCGGGGAACTGGCGCCGGGACGAGCGTCTGGATCTCACGGATCCCCTCCTCCCCAGGCGGGTCCGGCGCATCACGTTTGCGGACCGCGTGCCGCTGAAGACTTATGGCGCCCGAACAATGCGGGTCTTCACTTCCACCAAACCGGATATCTTCCAGTCATCCGATATTCCAGAAGCGGACCGCGCCGGCATCCGGGAGTTTCCCTTCGACTATCCGGTGAGTTCGACGCTGCAGGACTGCCGGCTGCAGGTGCGCTATCGCGAGGACGTCCTGTTACCCTACAAATGGCACATGACGGGCGCACACTTCCAGTGCGAATGGAACTGAACCACACATCACCTGTCCGGGAGAAACACTTACAACCGCATCGCCTTACAAACCATCTTGCCACGAGGAGAATCGCCATGAAGCCAGGAAACTGCATCGCCGCCGCCATCGTCCTCGCGTTCGCGGTCAGTTGCGCGGGCCCCAGAGCCTTCACGAAGGGCTCGTACGAAGATCCCAACACCATTGCGCTACTGGATGACCGGTTCAGCGAGAACGACATGCAACTCATCGCTAAGAAGATGATTCAGTCCATGGCCGCCAGCGACGTTTCCGGCAGCAACGGCGCGCCCGTTGTCATGATCGGAAAAATGCGCAACCGTACAGCGGAACACATCGACATGACGATGCTTTCCAACAAGGTCCGCACACAACTCCTCCAGAGCGGCAGGTTTCGTTTCGCCGACGTGGTGAACCGCCGGGACATCGCCGAGGAGTACGAGTACCAGCAGTCCGGATACGTGGACCCGGACCAGGCCAGGGGTCCCGGCAGCCAGACGGGCGCGGAATATCTGCTGACAGGCACGCTCACGGCAAACGTACAGCAGGTCGGCAAGAACAAGATGGTCTACTACAAGGCGACCTTCCAGCTGACCAATCTGCTTACGTCGGAAATCGCCTGGACCGACGAAAAGGAAATCCGGAAGGCTTACAAGAAACGGCATATCGGAATCTGATTCAAAGTCTGCCGACTCTGTACCACCGCCAAATAAAAAAGGAGATTCGCCATGAAAACCGCAAGCCTCACCCTGATCTTTACCATCTGCGGCGCACTGATCTGCCTGCCGCTGAACGCCGGGGAGTCCGGCCGGACCGACGGTCCTGAAGGCAGCGAACTGGGCCGGGGCGGCTATCCGTTCGGCGGCCCTGAAGGCCGGTTTTACGTCAGCCCCGCGTTCGGCTCCGGTATATTCGACGGGAACGCGGACGGCAATCGCACCGGGCTGCTCTACAGCCTGAACCTGGGCTACGAGCGGGACGGGTGGCTGGCGATCGAAGGCGGTTATGCGTATCTTTCGGACAGAAGGCTGTCCATCTACAGCCTGGGTTCACGCCTGGACTACAACGCCGATCCGTTCGTCTATTATTTCTCCACGCAGGCCGGGCTCTACAAGCCGGAGGACGGCGAAAGCAACTTCGGTCTTGCGCCGGGCGCGGGCATCGACATCATCCTGAACGACAGGATTCGCCTGGGCCTGAACTACAAGCGGGACTTCATCTTCTCCGACGGCAGCACGACGGAAATCGACCGGCTGTACGCGGGACTCAAGTTTTATTTCTAAGCAATGGCATTGAACGTCAATGCAAGCAAACGGGCTGCCGGGCTCTTTCACCGGCAGCCCGTTTCGCATGATGCGTTTGCATTGCCACGTGTCTACCGATTGGTTACCTTTGAACGGCTGGCGGGCAGGGCGGCGGCGGCACCTGGTTATTGAGAAATCGAGGCTCCGGTCCATGATCATTCGAGATCCAATCCACGGCGACATCCGGTTTGGCGACGTGGAACGCCGGCTGATGGATACCCGTCAGTTTCAGCGGCTGCGGGGCATCCGGCAGACGGGTACGGCGCATCTCGTTTACCCGGGGTGTACGCATACCCGGTTCGAACACTCCCTGGGCACCGCCGCAATGGCGAGGCATATCACTGGCGTCCTCCGGGAATCCGGGACCGACGTGAGCCCCGAACAGGAAACCACGGTTGTTCTGGCGGCTCTCGTACACGACGTGTCTCATTTCCCGTTCGGCCATACCTTCGAAGACGAACGCAAGCTGTTTCCGCGCCACGATTCGGCGGAACGGATGCGAAATGCGCTCTCACAGGACGAACTGGCGAGTGCACTCGACGCGTCGGGTCAGAGAGAACAGGTGGTCGCCCTGCTGACCGAGCGCGGTTTCGATCCGCCCTGGATGAGGCAGATCGTTAGCAGCACAGTCGACGCGGACCTGCTGGACTACCTCCGCCGCGACGCGTATTTCGCGGGCCTGAAGCACGATTACGACGACCGCATTCTGAGTACCTTCACCGTTGCCGACAACAAGCTCGCTATCAACCTCGAGAAACTCAGCACACGGACGGAATTGCTGCACCTTCTCCGCCTTCGTTATTTTCTCACCGAACGTGTCTATTTTCACCATGCGAAAGTCGCGTCCGGCGCCATGATCGCCAAGGCCGTGGAACTGGCCGTGCAACTTGGCCTTCGGGAAGAGGACATTCAAACCCATACCGACGGCGCGCTTCTTCGTTCTCTCGTCGCTCGCAAGGACGAGCGCATCGAACGCCTGGTCCGCGGCGTGGTCTACCGCGATCTTCTGAAGCGGGCATACGTGTTGTCCACCGGAGAAATCGGTCGGCGCGCCAGGGATGAACTGATCGCCTCGTACACCAGGTCCGTCGAGTCCAGACAGCGGGTGGAACGCGAAATCGCGGACGCCATCGTCGTCGAGCCCGATCAGGTTATCCTGTACTGTCCGGACATTTCCTCCATCAAGGAGGCGAGGGTCTTTACGAAAACGAAGACCGGCGTTCGGCGCCTCAACGAACCCCTCGACAGTCCGCCGTTCGACGTCAAGGCGGTCGAGGACCAGTACGAACGCCTCTGGAAGCTGTACGTCTTTGTCCCCGACGGCTACCAGGAACGTGCCGGCAAGGTCTGTGAACGCCTTTTCGGAGAGAAGAACGCTCTCTAGCGCCATCTATCCGACATTGCGCGTCATCCGCGATCCCGCCGCTGGCCGGGATGTCTCACCTCGCGGAAGAGTGGCATTTCGTCCGCCGTCCTGTCTTCCATGCGCTTGTGGCACGGCCGGCAGACCGAGATCAGATTGTCCGGACGGTTGGCCGCAGCGGCCGACGCGAACAACCGGACCGGTATCTTGTGATGGACGTCAAGTTGCCGTCCCAGCGTCTCCTCCGCAACGCCACAGTTCCGGCATCGGAAGCCGTCCCTTTCTCTCGCCAGCGCGGCCTGCACCTTCCAGTTCCCGCCCCTGAATTGCGGTCGGCCCGTCAAGACCAGACGTTCCTCGACGCCCGGAAGTACGGATGCCCACGCCTCGAGGCAGGCCTTGCCGCAAAAGTGCAGCCGCACTTTCTTTGGCGCAGACCACTGCGGGACGCCAAACAGGCGACCGCACTGTTCGCATCGCGCCTGGACCTTCCGTTCCCGGGGCCTCGGTCGACCATCCGGGAAATGCAGTTGCAACTGGTTCAAACATGCAGAAACATTGCGTCCCATGCGTACCGACCCGGGCATAATGCAAGTGTGTCTGGGGCCCATTCCGCCAACCATATCGGCATCCAATAATCCTAATAACACATTGACTATAAGCGTGTTATGGAATAAAGTCAAATTGGGACTCCATGCCGGCCGGCTTAACTCTCGATCCAGATCACAGAGGTTAGATCCACCATGGCGCAGGTAACGTCGACCGACCGGACGTTGGCTTCCGGCATCCGTCGGGGCGCTCCCAGGGGCCGCCGGCGTCTGATTCACACGAGTGACATGGGTTCGCATTTCGGAATGGGTACCTTCCTCTTCGGCGATCCGGCCGAAGCCTGCCATCTCCGGGAGTGGATACGGAACGTTGCTGCCGGAGGCGCTGATACCTATGTCCCGGAAGTGTATTTCGACGGCCTCATCGCGTACTACCGAAGCAGTAGATGCCCGAACTGGCGTTCGCCGGCGTTCGGCCGATTCGACGCGATGATGGACGGCGGCGTGATGCCCCTGGAAATATTCGTCGACGAGGCTCGCAACCAGGGTATCGAGCTGCTCGCGGGCTTCCGGATGAACGATCGCCACGGCGTCAACAAACCCTTTTTCAAAGCGAATTCCGGGTGGATCCTGAAGGATCTCGGCCACGGCGTTGACTACTCAATGTCCGACGTGCGGGACTGGGTTTTCTCAATCATCGAGGAGGTCCCCGGCAGATTCGACGTTGATGGAATCGAACTTAATTTTGTCCGTCATGGGTACTGTTTTCCGCCGTCCGAGGCCCGCAGCCGGCATCCGGTGATGTCCGACTTCATGCGGCGCCTGCGGGCGATGCTGGACAGGAACGGCGAGAAGAGGGGCCGCCGTCTCCTTATGGGTGTCAGGGTGCCCACGACTCTGGATGAATGCCGGCATTTCGGGTTCGACGTACCCACTTGGGTCGGGGAAGGGCTGGTCGACTACGTCGCGCCCACCGACTACCACTACACCGATTTCAACATGAAGGTCGATGAATTCGCTCGTATTGTCCGCGGCACAGACAACTGTTACCTGTATCCCGCCGTCCAGGCCGACGTACCTGGAAACTGCGCAATCATGTCGCTGGACAACTACCGCGCCGCCGTCCGCAACTTCTACGAATCCGGCGCCGACGGGATTTCAACCCACAATTACGATGTCTATATGTGGGGACAGCTACGCAGCAGGAGCTATCCCGGTCCCGCGCACATGTACCCAGGGGCGTTGAAGTATTTCAACACCCTCAAGGACCCTGATGCGGTTGCCAGTGGAGACAGGCACTATCTCTTCCTGCCGCTCTGGGCGCACGAACTCCACCCGAAGGGCTACCGGAACATCGTCATCCCGCATCGCCGCGCCACCGTGAGCGAGTCGGGCACGAGCGCGGAATTCCCATTCCGGGTCTGCGAGCACCTGCCGGAAGCGGCCGACCTGCCCCTGGACGAGCGCGGCGTATACGCCGGCACATTCAACCGTGCCGGCAAACCTCCGGGCGCATGGCTGATTTTTCGAGCCATCGGAAAGAGACCCGAGGATGAGATTGCCGTCACGCTCAATGCCCGGGAGATTCCGGCCGGCGCGATCAGGTCGATCTGGCATCCGCAAGGCCGACCGGCGTGGGAGGGGCGTCCACTGGCGCCATACACTGAATTCCGCGTCAGTCTGACGTCTCCGCCCGCAATCCACGGCGACAATACCCTGGGCATCAGGCTGGTCGAGAAAAACCGCGCCGAAACCAGCAGCATTACGGTAGACGAAGTCGAGGTCGTCGTCAACGTCGTGGACTGACCGCCGTCATCCAAGGGTGAAGGCACAAGCAGACAAGAGGAATCCGGTCATGCCCGTACCGGACATCTACACGGAAGCACGTATCTCCATGCTCACGCCCGAACTCAGGCAGAGGGTGAGGGACAACCTTGTAACGTCGCAGTTCACGAAGGCGGGATGCACCCGGCCCGACGGAAAGGATTGGCCGGCATGGTTCGACCAGGCACCGGTCCGGCGAATTCGCGTGGCGACAGGTTCGCGGGCGTTCGGTACCTACAATCATCAGGCCGGCATCTGCAGATGGCGTGGCAAATACTGGTACGTCTTCTCCAACGGACGCGTGGACGAAGAGGCGCCCGGCCAGCGGACCCTGATTACACACAGCGAGGATCTGGCGGCATGGTCAAGGCCGGGTTGCGTGGCGCCGGGCGACGTCCAGGGAAGGATGTGGCGAAATACGGGCGGGATTATGGCTTACGACGACCGTCTCGTCGTATTCGTGCAGACGAAGACCGGGGGCGGGGCGGCCCGCAGGCCCGGGATGAGCGCCAGGGACGAAAGCAGGATAACCTGCAGTGTCGGCCTCTTCGTGTCTGCCGACGGTGAAAGCTGGACGGAGCGCGACGTCGCCGGGGACTGCTACTGGTTCGAGCCGCCGCGGTTGACGAGGGAGGGCAGGCTTCTGTGCGCCGGGTCACGGCGGGGACACCCGATCGTGTTTCTCTGGCCTGGAGCGAATCCTCTGGATCGTCCTGAGATCGTGGAGATCCCCTTCGACGGTTCGCGAGGGATGGATTCGGGACGGTTTCCGTACGGAGAAGCATCGTGGTATGAAACGGACGAGGGCGCGATATTCATGTTCCACCGGAACGAGACGGATGAGATGAGGTTGCGCGTGGCGGTCAGCGAGGACGGCGGCCGAATCTGGACGCCGCCCATGCTGTCGAATATTCCCGACTCGAAATCCCGCGTCAGCGCGGGGCGTCTGGCCGACGGGCGGTATTTTCTCATCAACAACGCCATTGCCGACCTGTTGAACCGGGTGCCGTTGATGATTTCCATTTCTACCGACGGCGCGAAATTCGAGCGCCAGTACTTTCTGATAAACCAACCCACCACGATTGCGTTCCCGGGCGCGCTCAAGGCGCACGGCCACCAATATCCCTGCTCCCTGGTGGAGCAGGAGAGGTTAATGGTCGCCTACTCGGTCAACAAGGAGCACATGGAACTCCTCACTGTGGACCCGAGCGACCTGTAGAGCTGCGGTATGGCTCAATCGCTCAGCCGAAACCGGATGGGCATCGACATCTTCACCGCAACCGCCCGGTTGTTCTGCACGGCCGGTTCGAATAAGAACTGCAAAACCGCCTCGATCGCCGCCTTCCTGAAGATCTCCGGCCCTCTCAAGGCGCGGACTTTTCTGACACTGCCGTCGGCGCCTACCGTGAATGCAACGAACACCACCCCCTCCAGCCCGGCTCTCTTCGCCATTTCGGGGTAAACCGGCATCGTGCCGCGGGCCAGCACGGGTTGCCGCTCGACACGCCAGAATTCGAGGACTTCCTCCTCGACGGGCGCGGTCTCGTGGCGCACGGGCGGAGGTAGTTCCACGGGTACACGGTCCAGGTCCAGTTCCGTAGACTCGATGGTCAGATTTTCGGGTATATCGTCGCTGTCGGACTCGATTGGCACGGCAGGCCTTTCAGGCTGCGGGCGGCGCACCTGCCGGGTTTCGGGGATGTGCTCGAACGTCAGCAACTCGGTCCGGCGACTTCGCGCGGAGGCGTCCATCTCGAAAGTGGGAAACGTCACCGCGATCATCAGAAGTAATAGAACGGAAATCCCGACACTCCGCGCCATCACCTTCGGGTACGCCAGCTTCAGATCCGCTTCGGGATGCTTATAACGCAACATCGTCGGTCTCCTTTCCGGTTCCCGGTTCTCTTCTGATATCCAACAGACGTCTCATTTTCTCGGCCCAAAGCGCAAGTTTGAGGGAGACAGAGGATCCTCCCACCATCCGATCTCTCAATACACCGAACCGGTCCACAAGAAACGTCGTCGGAATGGCATCGACGTCGTACAGCCTCCTGGCCTTGTTTGCTTCATCAATCAGGGTAATGAATTCGTACTCCCTATCGCTCACAAATTGGCGAGCAATGTCCAGGGATTCGATGTTGACGGCCAGGACCACAAGGTCGAGACCTGTTTCTGACACGTGCGCCTTGTTCAGGTGCGGCAGCGAATCCACGCACGGCCCGCACCACGTCGCCCAGAAGTCAATCAGGACGGTCTTGCCCGCATAATCACTGAGCCGTACGGAATTACCGTCGATATCGCGGAGGACAAATTCGGGCGCTCTCTTCTTCAGTTCGGCAGCCGCCTCTCCGTCCGCACCCACGGACACGGGGATCTTTCAAGGAAAGGCGGTATGGATGTAAAACATGTGGCCGAGAACCAGAATCGCGAGAACGGCATTGATGCGCTTCAGGGGAAACCCTTTCGCTCGTCTCATTGCATTCCTTTACGGCATGTCTGCCTGCCCGCCCACGCATCCGCCAGGCAGCAACAGACAGAGAATTAATGAATTAATATTTCATATCAAAAAAAACGCACGAATATCCTCTGCCCGTGCGTGTGTCAGTCTGCGATGCCGGAGCCGCCCGTCGCGAGCCGGTCCTTTAGGAACGGCCCTGTTTCAAACGTCCTGGCCACGACGTCCAGCTGACGAAGATAGGTCTCTTTTCTTCTGTTTGGGCCGTAAACTCCAAGGTCCAGGAAATAGAGCCGGTCCTTCCTCTCGTCCACCAGCACGTAGCTCCTGAAGGGCCCGCCCTTCCACGAGCGATCGTTCTGCCACAGTCCTTCCAGATGAACTGCCAATCGGCTTCCGAGCTCCCGCTGACTCACGGTCAGGCCGGTTGGGTCCACAATGTCGTTTTCAAAGAACCTCGCGGCGATTTCGTTCCGCTTCCGGATACACCACGCCTCGGTCAACCGGTGCGGCGGCACACCGTCCTCCCGATAGACAAACATCCACTGGCGCACCCTTGCGTGGGTACGCGTCAGCACCACGAACCCGCTATCGGCGTGTGAGTCGATCATATTGAAGCCGAAGGGCACGCGCACGCGCCATCCGAACCGTTCCGCCAGCTCCGAAGCGAGCGACTTTCTTTCGCCGAATCGATAGAGTACGTCGGCGACCCATTCGTCCCGCTTCCCGTCGACCGCGCCGTAAATCCGGTCCGCTTCCGTCAGGAAGTTGGCTTTCAACGCACTGCGGTCCTCGCCCGTAACCAGCGCGACGACCTGGTCATCCGCCCACACGTCACGGCGGATGACAATCGGCGCCGCGCCGTTACGGATGGCTTCTCTCCTTCCGTCCGGAACCAGCGAGCGCACCAGCCTGGCTGCTTCGTGGTCTCCGTCAAACGGCGCCGCGATCACGATATTCCTGCGACGCAACGCTCGGAAATCTCCCGCTCGCACGAACGAGACATGGTATAGACGCTCCTTACCGGGTGTCCGTATAATCCTCTCGAAGACGCCGCGGATGGGAATACCCAACATCCGGGCATCCAGGGAATCCGCAATGACCGTAACCAGGTCCGAGCGTCCGGAACTGGACGGCAGGCCGTCCAGCCGCAGGAATGACAGCAGCCGGTCCTTGATGGCTGCCAGCTTGACGAAGGCTTCCGACCTGCCCGGTACCTCAACCGCCGGTCCGCCGCCGCAATGTGTCAATACCGCGAGGACCAGCCCGAAAGCCAGTACGAGGCCGGCCCTTGACAGCCGCCGATCGCGGCCGCCCGGGGCATTCAACAGCCGTGAGACCCGCCGAACGACCTGCTTCCGGTCTCCGGCGGCGCCGATTCCCATCGTCAACCCGACCGGAGATGCCAACATCTCGGTCAGCCGGGTGAGGCAGACCGCGTAACCTCTGGCTCCTCCGGTTATGCCGACCACCATATCGTCGCACGCGACCTCGCGCTCAAGGTCCATCTGTCGACCGATCCACCAAACGGCCGGATGGAAGAACAAAACGCACCCGACAATCGCCTGCATGAGCCTGGTCCAGTCGTCCAGCCGGTGCAGGTGCGCCAGTTCGTGCAGGACTACCTGATCGAATTCCGCCTCCGTCAGCCGCTCCAGCATGGACTCGGGGATCAGAATCACAGGTCTGAGGAGACCCGTCGCCGCGGGAGCGACCACCTGTGTGGAACTGCAGAGGCGCACCCAGCGACGCGTCTCGCAAGCCCGAAGGAGGCGACGCAACCTGTGCTGATAGCGGGCGGGAAGGGGCCTCGCGCTCAGCTTCAGGCGCCGAATGTGACGAAAACCCAGGAAGAGCTTCGCCGACAATGCCAGTACGACCAGCATCCATACCGCGAAGACAATCGGCGGCCACGGTCGGCGAAGCTCAGCGACGATATCCGGCTCCAGGCCCTCCGGCGCTTCGGAGTCGGGCGTCGATTCGTACCCATTCTCCCGGCTGAGATTCCGGCTTTCGGAGGCCTGCTCCTCGCTTATGTCCACTGACCGGGACCAAATTCGCGCGGCGCCCGCATGGTCCGGCGGACTCCGGACTTCGGACCAGGACAGTGCGAACACCGTCGCCAATGCGGCCGTCCAGATCACGTACCGGGTCCGCGCGTTGAGCCACTTCGCGAAGTTCAGGAGCCACGCGAGCGCAATCGTAACAAGCAGTCCCGGCCAGAGTCCTTCGAGCACGGCGGACACCGCCAACCGGGAAACAGCGTCGAAGATTTCGTAGGCCGCGAACATATGAGGTTACCTAACTGCTTTCGTCCACCATTCGTTTCAGGCGATCGAGAACGTCCCCGTCGACCGTTTCGTTTTCGAGAATGTTCAGCATCAGCGCTTCGGGCGAATCGTTGAAAAACCGGCTCATCATGTACCGTACCACGCTTCTCCTGGCGTCCTCGCGACCGACGACGGGCTGGTAGACGTAGGCCCTGCCCTCCTTTACGTGGGACACGTAGCCCTTCCGCTCAAGAATTCTCAGCGTTGTCAACACCGTGCTGTAGGCGAGCGGTTCGTTACCCGGCAGCGCCGCGACAACGTCGCGCACGGTGGCTGCCTCCATTTTCCAGAGCACGTCCATCAGCCTGAGTTCGGCTTCCGTAAGCGTGGGCGACTTCGGCCTTGCCATACATTGAACTCCTTAAAGGGTTGTATTTGAGTCGCGAAGTTTCGTGATAATGGCGCGCGCGATTAATTCCTTAATTTAAAATGTACGGAAGATCCGAATTTTGTCAATTAAAAAATTAATATTTTCTCGATGCATGGTTCATTCGTGGGCAGGGTCACTTCGCAGTCGGCGTTCCCGAGAGCAAGGACTTCGAAGTCGTCACGGACGCCTTTCCCGGGAGCGAGGGCAGGGATGCCCTCGCTCCGGATCTTCGTGGATCGTGCCGGGAAGAGTAGAAGATCCCAGTTCCGATGTGAAATACCCCAGATACGACGATTCTGGAAAGGTGTGGGACACAATGTTCATTGGAGAACAAGAAACTTCTTGACATGCGTCACATGGATCGGTAATTTAAAACGTTCGTTTTAAACATACGTTTGTTTGAAATTGATCATCAGTTGTGTGATTCCATGAACCAGTCCGATACTCACGACCGTCTGCTCGACGCCGCCGAACATCTGTTTTCTGAACACGGAATCGCAGCCACGTCCCTGCGCGCCATAACTTCCGCGGCGTCCGCAAACCTGGCCTCCGTCCACTACCACTTCGGCTCCAAAGAAGCGCTTATCGAAGCGGTTTTCGCCCGGAGGCTGGAACCTCTCAACCGGGAACGGTGCCGCCTGCTCGATGCCGAAGAATCGGCCGCCGGTGACGCGCCCTCCATTGAAGGCATCGTAAATGCCTTCGTAGCGCCCGCGATGCGGCTGGCGTACGAACCCGCGGGCGGCGGTGAGAATTTCATGTTGCTCATCGGTAGGCTCTATTCCGAACCTGGAGACCTGGGGTACAGAATTACCGAACAGTTTGCCGAGGTCTTTCAGCGCTTTACGTCCGCCCTTGCCCGCAGTCTTCCCCATCTGTCCCGGACCGACCTGCTCTGGCGGTTTTTCTTCATGGTCGGCTGCATCAGCATGCCGCTGATGGGGAGACACATCATCCCGCGACGGACCGGCGGCCTGTGCGATCCGTCCGATATCGAAAACAACATCAGGCGCCTCGTCGCGTTTCTCGCAGCTGGCCTTCGCGCCGCCGCCCCCAACGGAGACCCAACTTGAGACCGGTTCTTTCCATTCTCTCACTGCTGCTTGCGGCCTGCGCCGCGGCCCCGCAGGTGAACCCACCGGACGTCGACGTCACCATTCCGGAACGCTGGGCGGCAGGTAAAGCCGGCGCCACGCCCGCGGACACGCTCTGGTGGCGTTCCTTCAATGACGAAACCCTTACCGGCCTCGTTGCCGAAGCGCTGGCGAGAAACCACAACCTGCAGGCCTCCGCCGCCAGAGTACGCGCGGCCGAGGCAAGGGCGAAAATCGCCGGCGCCCCTCTGTATCCCGATGCCGGAGGCCGAGTGAGCGGGTCCCGCCGCAAACAGAATTTCATAGGCCTGCCCATCCCCGGTTCCGGGAACGGCGTTCTGACCTCAACGTCAAGCAGCTTTGGACTGTCCCTCGACGTCTCCTGGGAACTCGATCTCTGGAACCGGCTGGGAGCCGGCGCCTCCGCCGTTCTGGCCGACGCGCAGGCCGCGCGCGCGGATCACACTGGCGCACGGCTCTCGCTGGCGGGACAGACCGCCAAGCTCTGGTTCGCGGCCGTGGAGGCCCGCAGGCAGGTCGATCTTTCGGAAGCCACGGTAGAGAACCTCGAGACGTCCAGCGAGGTCGTACGGGAACGTTACAGGCGCGGATTGAGACACGCACTGGACCTGCGGCGCGCGCTTTCGGACCTGGCGGGCGCCGAGGCCGTCCTCCAACAGCGTCGGGTTATTCTCGACGGTACCCGGCGGCAGCTCGAAGTCCTTCTGGGCCGGTATCCCGCCGCCGCTATCAACCCCGGCTCGAACCTGCCGGAACTTCCTGAAGCCATTCCAGACGGCCTTCCCGCCGACCTGGTGTCCCGCCGGCCGGACCTGATGGCGGCGGAACGGAGGCTGGCGGCGTCCCACGCCCGGTACAAACAGGCCAGGCGGGCGCTCTATCCCCGCATCAGCCTCACGGGTTCCGCGGGCACCAGCAGCAGGGACCTGGAGAGTCTTCTCGACGGCGACTTCAGCGTGTGGAACCTGGCGGGAAATGTCCTGCAGCCCCTCTTTCAGGGCGGACGGATTCGCGGCGGCATCCGGTTGGCCGCTTCACAATCCGATGGGGCCGTATCCACGTACGTTCAAAGCGTCCTGTCCGCCTTTGCCGAAGTGGAGACCGCACTGGCGGCGGAAAGCCTTCTGGCCAAACGACAGGCGGCGCTTGAAACCGCAACCGAACAGGCCCTTGCCGCGCGCCGCCTGGCCGAGGACAGGTACGCGGGAGGCCTGGTGGACCTGAACACGATGCTGGACGCCCAGCGCGGGGCGTACGCGTCGGAGAGCCAGCTCATCGCCGTACGCCGGCAGCGCCTCGAGAACCGGGTCAACCTGCACCTCGCCCTTGGCGGGGGTTTCGCGGGTCCCCGCGGAACGGCTTCGATAACGTCGACAACGCAAACGGAAGGACTGTAGAACATGAGCATGAGACCGTTGAAGAGCACACGCCCGGATACGCCGCGTCTCTCCGGCTGGATCCGAAGGCATGCGAAGGCGATTCTCCCCGTTGCGGTCGTCGCGTTTGGAGCGCTGAGCGCCTACGTACTCATCAGCGCGCGGTCCGAAGTCGTCGTGGCCCCACCCGAAGTACCGCCTCCTCTGGTACGGGCGATGCCGGTTGAAATAAAGGACGTACAACTCAAGGTTCTTGCCCAGGGCACCGCCGCGCCGCGCACCAGGACCAGCCTCGTATCACAGGTCGCCGGACAGATCATCTCGGTCTCTCCTGCCTTCGCGAACGGCGGCTTCTTCAAGGCAGGGGACGTTCTGATCACAATCGACCCGCGCGACTACGAACTCGCGGTGGACCGCGCGAGGGCCGTGGTGGCTCAGGCCGAGGTGCGACTGGCGCGGGAGGAGGAGGAGGCCGAACTGGCCATGCAGGAATGGCAGCGCCTGGGCAACGGCGAAGCCACCGACCTGGCCCTCCGGAAGCCCCAGCTGGAAGACGCCCGCGCCGCCCTGCAGGCAGCGCGCGCATCCCAGGAACAGGCCCGGCTCGCGCTCGAACGGACCCGCATCCGCGCGCCGTACGAGGGGCGGGTGCTGTCCAAGATCGTGGACCTCGGACAATTCGTCAATCCAGGCGCTCCGGTCGCCCGCATCTACGCCGTGGACTACGCCGAAATCCGCCTGCCCGTGCCGCACGAACAACTCGCCTATCTGGACCTCGTCTACAACGCTCGAAGCGAACTCGAGCCCGCTTCCCGGCCGAAAGCCCTGGTGCATGCGGTCTTCGCGGGAGCGCCGCAGACCTGGGAGGGAGAAATCGTACGGATTGAAGGGGAAATCGACGCCCGCACGCGGATGGTCAATCTGGTCGCGCGCGTCGTCGCGCCGTACGACCAGGACGACGACCCGGGCCGTGCGCCGCTTTTCGCGGGGCTGTTTGTCGAGGTTGAAATCCTCGGTCGCGTCGCCAGGGACGTCGCGGTCGTACCTCGAACGGCCCTCAGGGACACCGACCAGGTCCTTGTTATCGACGAAGACAGCCGTCTGCGTTTTCGTCACGTCGATCTGTTGAGGCTCGAAGCGGAGAACGCCCTCATCCGTTCCGGCCTCGACGGAGGCGAGCGGGTCTGTATTTCCACGCTGGACGCCGTTGTTGAGGGGATGCAGGTGCGTATCCTCGCACCGGAGAACACGGCCACGTCCCCGTCTGAAGGAGGCGCCGGATGAATCGCGCAATCGCCTGGTTCGCCGAAAACAGCGTCGCCGCGAATCTGCTCATGGTCGTCATCCTGGCCAGCGGGCTGATTACCATCGGCGGCATCGAACTCGAGATCTTTCCGGAGTTTTCCGCTGACGTCGTTCAGGTCTCCGTCGTTTACCGCGGCGCGGCGCCGGAGGAGGTGGAAGAGGGCGTTTGCGTGCGGATCGAAGAGGCCGTTCAGAGCATCGAAGGCATCAAACGCATCCGCTCGGCGGCATCGGAAAACCGGGGCAGCGTCAATATCGAGCTTATACCCGGCACCGATGCGCGCAGAGTCCTGGAGGACGTCAAGTCAGCCGTCGATGCAATTGACACGTTTCCGGACGAAACCGAACAACCGGTCATCCAGGAAGTGGTCCTGCGCCGCCAGGTGATCAACGTGGCCGTATCGGGCGACGCCGACGAGACCACCCTGAAATACCTGGGTGAACAGGTCCGGGACGAAATCACCGCCATCCCGGGTATCACCCAGGCGGAATTGAGCGGCGCGCGTCCGTACGAGGTCTCCATTGAAGTCTCGGAAGCGGCGCTTCGTCGTTTCAACCTCACTTTCGACGAAGTCGTGAGGGCGGTGCGCCGTTCCTCGCTCGATCTGCCCGGCGGCGCCATCAAGACGGAAGGCGGCGAAATACTGCTTCGTACAAAAGGGCAGGCCTACCGGGGCGCGGCCTTCGAGAGTATCGTCTTGCGAACCCGGCCCGACGGCGCCGCACTCACCGTAGGGGACGTGGCCACGGTTGTGGACGGATTCGCCGACGCGGACATTTCGGGCAGGTTCGACCAGGAACCGGGCGTTCTGGTGCAGGTCTTCCGTGTGGGTGAACAGGACGCGTTGGATATCTCCCGCAAAGTCAAGGAGTACATCGAGTCGGCGGAATTCCGCATGCCCGAGGGCATTTCACTTACCGTCTACTCGGATTTCTCCAGGATCCTCGAGGGCCGGCTCAACCTGATGCTGAAGAACGGACGCGGGGGTTTCATCCTCGTCCTGGTCATCCTGGCGCTGTTCCTCAGGCTCCGCCTGGCCTTCTGGATCGCCCTGGGCATCCCCATCTCCTTTCTCGGCGCGATCGCGATGATGCCGACCATCGGCGCCTCCATCAACCTGATCTCGCTTTTTGCGTTCATCGTGGTGCTCGGTATCGTTGTCGACGACGCCATTGTCGTCGGTGAAAATATCTACAGGAGGTTCCAGCAGGGTGAGCGCGGCCTGCGCGGCGCCATCGCGGGCGCCCAGGAAGTGGCCGTGCCCGTCACCTTTGCGATACTCACGTCAATCGCCGCGTTTTCGCCCCTGCTGATGGTCCCCGGCACCTCTGGCAAGATCATGAGGCTGATTCCGGAGATCGTCATTCTGACGCTGGTCTTTTCGCTGGTTGAATCCCTGTTCATCCTGCCCGCCCACCTGGCGCACGCCAGACTGAAAGCCAGAAAGAAAACAACCAGCCGCATCGGCGGGTTGTTGAGACGGTTTCGAGACGGTTTCTCATCCCGCCTGGAGTGGATCATCCACCAGGCCTACCGTCCTCTACTCGATCGATGCCTGGCGTGGCGATACCTGAGCGCGTCCGTGGGGGTGGCAGCACTGACCCTTACGGCCGGTCTCATTCTCGGCGGCTGGATCGGCTTCGTGTTTCTGCCACAGGTCCCGGCCGACAACGTGGCGGCGATCCTGACCATGCCTCAGGGCACGCCCGCCGAGGTAACCGCCAGGGTCGTGCGCCGGCTGGAGTCATCCGCGATACGGCTGCAGCAGGAACTGGAATCGGAAACAGACGAGAAAGTCTTCACGCATATGCTTGCGCTGGTCGGGGACCAGCCCCTTCGCGCGGCCCAACGAGAGAACCGCGGACGGAACGCCTCGTACTCGGGCGCGCATCTGGGTGAAGTCAACATCGAGCTCACGCCGGCCGAGGAGCGGAGCATCAGCAGCATTGAAATCGCGAGACGCTGGCGCGAACTTGCCGGACCCATTCCCGATGCCACGGAACTGACGTTTGCCTCTTCGCTTTTCTCCGTGGGCGAACCGATCAATATCCAGCTTACCGGCCCGGACTACACCGAACTCCGCACCGCCGCGGAGAAACTCAAGAGCAAGCTGTCCGAGTACCCGGGCGTCCTGGACATCGCCGACTCGTTTCGCCCCGGGAAGAAGGAAGTGAAACTTGCCCTGACCGAAGAGGCGCACCTGCTCGGCCTGACCATGTCCGATCTGGCGCGACAGGTCAGGCAGGCATTCTACGGCGAGGAGGCGCAGCGCATCCAGAGGGGAAGGGACGACGTCAGGGTGATGGTCCGCTATCCCGAGAGCGAGCGACGGTCGATGAACAACCTGGAGAACATGCGTTTGCGCACGCCCGAGGGCGTTGAAGTGCCCTTTTCCGTGGCCGCGCGGACAGAACTGGGACGGGGATACGCCGCCATCCGCCGCACCGATCGTCAGCGCATTGTCGCCGTTACCGCGGACGTCGACGAGGGAAGAGCCAACGCCAACGAGGTCCTGGCGGACGTCATCGCAAACGTGCTGCCGGCAATCGTCTCGGACCACCCCCGCGTCCGGTTCAGCCTCGAGGGCGAACAGAGAGAGCAGCAGGAGACCATGGAGGGCCTTTCGAGGAGCTTCGGCATGGCCCTCTTCGTGATCTTCGGCCTGCTCGCGATTCCCTTCCGCTCCTATCTTCAGCCGCTCATCATTATGGCCGTAATCCCCTTCGGATTCGTTGGCGCCGTGATGGGGCACATCATCATGGGCCTCAATCTCACCATTCTGTCGGTCTTCGGGCTGGTGGCGTTGTCCGGCGTGGTGATCAACGACAGCCTGGTGATGGTGGACTTCATCAACCGCCGGCGCAAGGAGGGCAAGGGCCTGCAGGAGGCCATCCGGGAGTCCGGAATGGCGCGTTTCCGGCCCATCCTCCTCACGTCCCTGACGACGTTTGCGGGCCTCACTCCGCTGCTGTTCGAAAAAAGCCTGCAGGCGCAGCTGCTCATCCCCATGGCGACCTCTCTGGGGTTCGGCGTCATCTTCGGCACCGCCGTCATCCTGATCCTCGTTCCCGTCACATACGCCATCCTGGAAGACATCAGGCACGCCGTCGCCACGCTGTTCCGCCGCCAGCCGGCCGACCGGCGGGACGCCGCGCCTGAAACGGGCGATGATTGAAGCCGCGCCGCAAACTGCCAGTTTGTGCCAGGGTCGGCGTACCGCGGCCACCGGCGTAACAGGCGTACGATTACCCGCCAGACACAAGCCATTTACAGCCTGCGGAAACTGGCAGTTTGCGTTTCAGCGCCTCGACAATTTTGCAGTCAATTGCAAAATTGTCTTGACTTTTTTGCAGTTTAGTGCAAATTTGTCATATGGCTGAACTGCAATCCAGGTACCTCGAGACCGCTGTGGGCAGCGATCTGAACAACAGGATGGTCTTCGTCGCCGGGCCACGCCAGGTGGGAAAGACAACGCTCGCTACGCTGCTGGCGAGGCGCTATTCGAACAGCGTCTACCTGAACTGGGACAATCGAACCCATCGGGAACGGATTCTGCGGCAGGAATGGGACCCGGAAAGTCAGATTCTCGTCTTCGACGAACTTCACAAATTCGATCGCTGGAAAGGACTGATCAAGGGCATCTGGGACACAAGAGCGAACGATGAACGGATCATCGTAACAGGGAGTTCGAGGCTGGACACGTACCGACGAGGCGGTGACTCACTCCTGGGACGATACCACCTGTACCGGCTCCACCCGTTTACCGCATCCGAACTTGAAGGCGGTCGGAAGGAAAACGATCCGGCTGAACCTGATGAATTGACATTCGCGAAAGGCCGTCCGGACAACATCCGGCATTTGATGGCATACGGAGGTTTCCCCGAGCCGTGCCTCTCCGGACGTTCGCGTACACACCGGCGCTGGCTTCAGGAACGGTTCGAACGGGTCTTCAGGGAAGACATACGGGACACAACCGTCGTCAGGTCGCTCTCACAGATCGAACTTCTGGGTGCGATGATGCCGAAACGCGTCGGGTCTCCGCTCTCGTTAAATGCAATTTCCGAAGACCTGGAAGTCAGTCCGCACACGGTTCGAACCTGGGTGAACCTGTTGTGCCGGAACTATTACACCTATCCCGTCGCTCCGTATCACCGTCGCATCGAACGGGCCGTGAAAAAATCGGCCAAATACTATCTGTGGGACTGGTCCGAGGTTGCCGACGAAGGCGCCCGATTCGAGAATCTCGTCGCCTCCCACCTCCTTAAATTCTGCGATTTCCTTCGGGATGCCGAAGGAATCAAGGCGGAACTGCGTTTATTGCGAGACCGTGAAAAGCGTGAAGTGGACTTTGTGGTTCTGCGGGATGAAAAACCGTGGTTCCTGGTTGAGTGTAAGCTGACCGCATCCCGAAACCACGGGCACCTCGTTCGTTTTGGCGATCTCCTGAACTTGAAACAGAGATATGTCGTAACGCTTTCCGAAAGAGACGACTACCAGGATCGTCATACGGGCGTCCGTGTTCTGCCGGCGTCAAGGTTTCTGACGGCATTCCCTTAGCAGCCCGTTGAAAAAGCCCATCCGGGCTGCGGCCGGCCCTTGCGGTCGAAATACTGCGTTGCGCTCCCTCGCCGAATCGCAGGATGGGACTCGGTCGCGCGCCTTGTCTTCGGCCTCGCCTGCCGAGCGACTTTATCAACGGACTGTTAGGAGACGGCGAATCCGATGAATTGTCTGTTCGAGGACCCGGTTACAGAAGCGACCTGACAAAGCCTCCGTCCACCTGCAGCGACGTGCCCGTGATGTAGCTCGAACGTTCCGACGCCAGAAACACGACGTAATCCGCCAGTTCCTGAACGGTCCCCAGCCGGCCCAGCGGAATGTCCTCAACGAGCGGCCGCATCTCGTCCTGGACCGAAGTTCCATTCACTCTGGCGGCTTCCTCGAACTCCTCCCTCAACAGTTCGGTGTCGATAAACCCGGTACACACGTTGTTCACCAGAATTCGATCGCGCGCGCATTCGTTCGCGAGGGTCCTGGCCGCGCCCGCAACCGCCGTCCGCAGCACGTTCGACACCGTATTTCCGGCCGGCTGCTTGACGGCGAACGCGCACAGGTTGATGATCCTGCCGCCGCCCCTCGCCTGCATCAGCGGAACGACGCGCCTGCACATCCGGAGCACGTAGTTCAGGATCAGGTCCGTATACTCCCGCCACATCGCTTCCGTTACTTCGGCAAAGGGCATCGCGGCCGGACCTCCGGAATTGTTCACGAGGATATCTATACCGCCAAACGCCGCCACGGTTTCCCGGGTCAGTCGATCGACCGTCTCCTCAACGGAGAGGTCTCCGACCACGGTTAGCACCTCCGATCCAGTAGCAGCCCTGATGTCCGCGGCGGCGGCTTCCAGCCGTCGCTCGTTCCTCGCGCACACGGCAACGCGCGCGCCCTCCCGGGCAAGCGCCATCGCGCACCCCTTCCCCAGGCCACGGCTCGCGCCCCCGACGATCGCCACTTTGTCTTTCAAACCCATGTCCATCCGAAAACCTCCCATTCGACAGACGTGATCTGGACCGTCCGTTTGTCCGGGCATTTGCTCCGGGCAGCGGACATCCTCATTTTGATTGACATTCGTTCATGCCGCGCGCATGATAGCGCTTGCCGCCCTCCGGCAGATACAGGCCCGCGGCCGGCATTTCCCCGGAGCCCGGAACCAACCCGATAATGAACAAGAGGCAGAGGCATGAGATCAACACGAATTCTCGCGGACAATTTCCGCCATCACGGCCCCGCCACTCAGAGCAGCCACCCGAGAGGCACGGTTGCGGCCGCCGCCGGAGACGGCCGCAACGTGGTCCTGGTCTGGCTGTTCGACCATCGAGGCGGATACGCGCTGCTGGTCATCGATGCCGCCACCGGCGAGAGCCGGGAGTTCCCCGTGCCCTTTCCTCCCGGGGACGATTGCCCCTACGCGTCGCTCCTGTCGAGCCGACACTGCTTCTATACGCACTTCAACGGCTATTTCGTGGAGTTCGACGTTAATGCAATGGACTATACGTTCTGCCACCAGACCGCGCCGCGCATGGCGATGGGACTGACCGAAGACGACACGGGCGTGATCTGGTCATCGACCTATCCACAGAGCGGGCTCGCATCCTATGATCCGGAAAACGGTGAATTCAGGGATTATGGGCACCTATACAAGCAGAACTGGCGCCAGTATCCCACCACACTTGCCACCGACGACACCGGCTGGGTCTATTTCGGCGTTGGCACGACCCTGTGCCAGGTCATCGCGTTCGACCGGAAGTCCGAATCGGCAACAGCGGTTCTCGCGGAAGACGAACGGTCGCGCGGGAGCGCATCCGTCTACAGGGACCTCAACGGCAAAGTCTATGCCCTGCCGCCAACCGGAACCCCGTGGCCCGGAGACAACCCGGATGCGGAGACATGGTACGAACTCTATCGGGGCGCGCGCAAGACAGTACCCCGGCGGGAGCGGCACGAAAAGCACTATATCGCGGGAGATGCCGGACACGTCCATCCCCATTTTCCGGACGGGAGCGAAATTCTTGAATGCAGCCTCGTCGACCGCGTGTTATCCGTGCAGGATCCCGACGGCAATCGATCGCCGGACGTGTCGTTCGACTACACCAGCGAAGGCGCGCACATCATGGGCGTCGCTGCCGCGCCGGACGGCACGATCTGCGGCGGCACGTTCTTCCCGAGACGCACGTTCAGCTATCGTCCCGAGACCGACGCCTGGATCGAGCGGGAGAGTTTCGGCCAGTGGAACACCGTGGGCCGCCAGGGCGACCGGTTCTTCGTTGGGGGTTACGGCAGCGGCTCACTCCTGGAATGGGACCCGTACAAACCGTGGGTGACAACCGAAAAGGAGAACCCGGCTTCGAACCCCTTCTTCCACCGGACCTGTACGCCCACGATGCATCGACCGCACAAGCTGCTCGTTCATCCCGACGGCAAGACACTGGTAGTGGCGGGGACCCCCGGCTATGGCTATACGGGCGGCGGGCTGCTTATCTGGAACTGCGAGCGGCGAAACGGGACCCTGCTCGAACATACGGACCTGTTGCCGGACCACTCCACGGCGAGCCTCGCGGCGCTCTCCGGAAGAAAGCTCCTCGGCGGCACAACAACCAGCCCGGGGACGGGGGGCGAGCAGAAGGCAGCCGAAGCCGAACTCTACATTCTGGATATGGAAACAAGAGACCTGGAATGGCGCCAGGTCCTCTTCCCGGGGGCGCAGGAATACACGGACCTGTGCATGGGGCGGGACGGTTTCGCGTACGGTTTTGTCGACCGGGCCCGTTTTTTCGTCTTCTGCCCCCACAGACGGGAAGTCATTCACCAGGAAGAAACGGATCGGACTTTCGGGCCTACGGCGCACCAGCAGGGGCCGCGCGTCTTCGTGACGGCTCCCGACGGTGCGGTCCACGTCCTGTTCGAAAAGGGCATCGCCCGCATCGAGAGCGGCACGTTCGCGCTCGAAAACTTCGTCTCCTCACCCGTGCCCATCAGCAATGGCGGAGACTGGCTCGACGGGCGCATCTATTTCACCAGCGACTCCCACCTCTACAGCTGGGAAATCCCGTAACCGGAGCCCGCCTGCGCAGATGACAGCGGCGGTGTGCACGTTTGGACGCCGGATCCGATCGCGGACTCCCGACTGTGTCTACGGATCGAGAAAGAACGCTTCTCTCTTCCAATTCTCGTAAAACGCCCGCGCATAGCCTCTGAAAACGTCCAGACGTTCGGTCACCGCCCGCTCGAAATCGTCCAATGCATCCGCTCCCAGTGTCTCCAGCAGGGCTTCGTGATAGGTGGGAACGGCGTCCCATTCCGCTATTGTCTCCGCGGTTATCTCGATGTGAAACTGGGCCGTGATCGCGTGATTCCCCATGCTCATCGCCTGGACCGCGCACAGCTCGGACGACGCAAGGACCTCCAGATTTCGGGGAACGTTCTTCACCGCCGAACTGTGCCACTGAAGGCAGGGCAGCGTCTCGGGAAAACCGGTGAAGAATCCGCTGGCCATACCCGGAGGCGTCAGGCAGATGTCCATCACCCCCACCTCCGGACTCTCGTTCGGGCCGACGTCACCGCCCAGTGCCGCGGCAAGCAACTGATGGCCCAGGCAGATGCCCACGAAGGGCATCCTTTTCTCAACGACCGCGTGCCGAATGGCGGCCTTCTCCTCCACCAGCCACGGGTACGCGTCCTCCTCCCATACGTCCATCGGGCCGCCCATCGCCCACAGCGCGTCATACGGGTCCAGGTCAGGGATGGGTTCTCCCGCATCCAGCTCAACGACGTCCCACCGGATCCCGTCCTCGGCGAAGAACTCTCTGAAGAGTCCGGGATGTTCAACGTCAAGATGCTGGAAGACCAGCAGTCGCTCGAGGGCCATTATTGCCTCCGGGGCTTTCCATGGAAGCTGTCTTAAAATTCCCAGCGGTCTTCGCGCGGCTGCAAAAGCGCCGGCCTGCGTTGGTCAAAGCCACCCGTATCTTTAGATATGGGCGGCTTCGCCCGCCTTGGCCGCCACTTTTTCGCTCGCGCTCTGGAACTCACCGGTAATTTTAAAACAGCTTCTTCTGGATTCCTGGCCGCGAATACGATATCTTGGGCCTCAATGTTTAACGTTCTGTGGAGGCTGATACGATGAACCTGTTGCGTAAATGCGGCGCGGAATTCATTGGCGCCTTTGCCATCGTGCTGGGGGGGTGCGGCGCCGTTGCCGCGAACCAGATCAGCGGCGGCGCCGTATCCCACGTGGGCGTCGCCACCTCGTTCGGCCTGATCGTGATGACGATGGTTTACGCCACCGGCCACATCTCGGGCGCACACTTCAATCCCGCAGTCACAATCGCCTTTTCCTTGACACGTCACTTTCCCAGGCGGGAAATCCTCCCATACATTGCTGCCCAATGCCTCGGCGCGGTCCTCGCCAGCGGCATCCACCTCGCCACCCTGTCTCCCGTCCTGGAAGCCAGGCTTCCCGGTCAGGAGCTGGATCTGGGCGTCACCCAGCCGCTGGACGGCGCGTGGACCACGGCCTTCGTATGGGAGTTCCTGCTTGCGTTCCTTCTGATGGTCGTGATCATGGCGGTTGCCACGGACTACCGCGCCACCGGTCAGGCCGCCGGCTTGGCCATTGGGGGCACGATTGGGTTCGAGGCCATGTTCGCAGGCCCCATCTGCGGCGCATCCATGAATCCCGCCCGAAGCCTGGGCCCCGCCCTGGTCTCCGGCAACTGGCTCCATTTTTCGGCGTATGCCGCCGGACCTGTACTGGGCGCGCTTGCCGGGGCTCTCTTTTACGAATTCATCCGGTGCCACCGCGACGGAGGGACGGAAGTCAAGGGCTGCTGCTGAAGCGCGGCCCTTCGACAGGCTGACGCCGCCGTCGAGGTAAAATCAGCAGTTCGCCGTACGCCGGTTCATAACACAAGCGCAACCGCCAGAACGGCCAGTACGACCCCGGCCGCGGCGGCGCGACTTAGCCGTTCCTTCCAGAGGAAATGGGCAGACAGGTTGTCAAGCAGGATGACGCTGCAGCCTGTGGCCGGAAAGAACAGCGTTCCCGGAATTCGACTGAGGGCAATCATGATGACGGACAGGGCCAGGGCATTGTACGCGCCGAGGCCGATCCCCGTCACGAGTTCCGACCGCTCGGGACGACGCAACCTTCCTGCAATGAAGATGTAGCCAATTGTACCGGCGGTGGCGCCCATCACCGTCAGAATCTGGACGAATTCCCCGTCAAGTCCGGCATAGTGAACCGAACGCAGGCAGGAGTGACTCATTCCCTGGGCGAGGAATACCGCGATCAACAGGCCGAAGGCTCGGCGGCCCGTCGCGCGAACGTTTGCCCCTGCGCCCGACGTCATCAACACCAGCGCGGGGAACGCGAGCAGGATTCCACCGAATTGTGAGGGTACGACCGGTTCCTGCCAGAGCCAGATTCCAAGGGCGACGGGCACCGCAATGGACATGCGAAACGCCGTCAGCACGGCCCCTACGGATGCGATTTCCAGCACGCGCATCATCAACGACATTGAACCGATGAATACGGCGCCGGTGATCAGGCCGGTCTGCAATGCCGCGGCCGAAAACGTAAACCGGTCCGTGGCCAGGAGGTAGGTGGCCAGGACCGCGGAGAGTACCAGGTAATTGGTGGATACGACGGCGGGAGCGTAATAGCCGCGGCGCTGGGAGAATTTGCAGATCTGGACGAATCCGAAATCGAGCAGAATCGCGAATATCAGCCAGGACAATTCAGGCGCCTCTTCCGACTTTTTCGGCCGGTCTCGATGGACCGGTTCGGAGATGTCGCTTTCGAGAAATTCCGCGAATGTGCAGAGATTGGAGCGCGCAGGTACACGGGTATCTCTGCACGAAGTGAGACTACTCTCCCCATGCCTTCCGGATCCACGGCAGGGCCGCGCGCAAGGGCTCGACAAACAGTTCGACCTGGTAGTGGGTCACGTCCTGGACAACGATCATCTCAATCTGTACGTCCACTTCCTTCAGCGCCCGCACTGTCGTTTCCACGGGTTCGAACGCAACCACTTCATCGGCGACGCTGTGGATGACGAGCAGAGGAACCTGCCAGTTGACTTCGGTTGCATCTTCCTCCGGACTCGCCGATATGGGAATCGCTGCCCGGAACACGTCCGGATGCCGCGCCGCAAGATACCAGGCGCCCCGGCCGCCCAAGCTGAATCCCGTCACAAGTGTTTTGGATTCGTCGATCGCGTAATTGGCCTTGATCTCCCGGATCAGATCCAGCACCTGCTTCTCGCTTTCCGCGTTGTCCCAACCCTGCGCCACCGCTTCGGGCGCCACGATAATCGCCCCGAGATCCTCCAGCGCGGGCGATACGAGGACTTCCAGCAGCCGACTTCCGTAATAGGGCACGACGATACCGCCGTAATGCAGCGACAGAATGAGAGGCGCGGGTTGTCCGGCGTTGTATCCCGTCGGGATGAGAAGGGTGTATCGCTGGTCGGGGGACAGGACTCTGTTATAGATACCCGGTGCCTGCGGCATGGCGTCCTCTTCGGGCCCGGACGGATCGTCTGAACCGCAGGCTGCCGCCATGGATGCAAGCATTCCCGCCAGCAACCAGTGAGCCACTGGCGATTTTTTTCTTAACCCCTCACGTGAGTTTGTCATATCTTCCCCGTTGTTGTCCTCCAGAACGACTCGCCCCGCCTAAATATACGGTATCGGCGACTTACAACAAAACATGTTATCGAAGGAAATTCCATGACAGGGGCCGACATCCTGATCCGGAGCCTCAAGGCACAGAACGTCCGCTGTATCGTCGGCATGCCGGGCAATCAGAACATCGACATCTATGACGCCCTGTTGCGCACCGGCGGGATCGACCATTACCTCATCCGAAACGAACAGGGGGCGACGCTGATCGCCAACGGCTTTGCCCGCGCATCGGGCGAAGTGGGGGTTGCGCTTACGGTCCCCGGACCCGGGGCGACGAACGCGTCCACCGGAATCGTCGATGCCCACACGGACTGCGTTCCCGTGCTGCTGATCACCGGCGGCACCGAAGTGGCCTATAACGGGCGAGACCGGAGCAAGTGCTTCCACGGCCTGGACCAGGCCGCGTTCTTTGCGCCGATCACACGGTTCTTCGCCCGCCCTGAACGCATAGAAGATATCCCCGATGCCGTCAGGGGCGCCTTCGCCGCCTTGCGCGCGCCCAGACCCGGTCCGGCGGTGATCGAACTGCCCATGGACGTGGCCGCCGCTGAGGGCGATGCCGACGTCCCCGCGTACGTGGAGGGGAGCCGCCCGGCGCCTGATTCCTCGGACCTGCGCCGCGTCGTCGAAGTAATCGCACGAATGGAGCGGCCGGCCATCCTCGCCGGCGGAATTATCGCGGATGCAAACGCATCCCCTGAACTCGCGGCATTCTCGGAAACGCTGAACGCGCCCGTGCTGTTCAGCCGGCTCGGGAAGGGCGTCTTTCCCGACTCCCATCCACTTTCCGCGGGCCACTGCCGAGGCCGGCTGGCAAAGAGAGTCCTTCGACAGTCGGACGGGCTCATTGCGGTGGGTTGCCGATTTACACAGATCGACACCTCCGGCTGGACCATGGAGATGCCGTCTCTGCGCGTACAGGTGGATCCCGACCCGGCCGAAATCGGGCGCGAAATCACCATAGACGAGGGCGCGGCGGGCGATCTGAAGCAGTCTCTGCCCGCACTGCTGGAAGCGCTGGTTGAAATGGAAAAACCGGATTTCGCATGGAGGGACACTCTGGATCGAGCCAGGGGGGAAATCGCACGGTCACGCCGGCCGCTACCTATTATGTCCGCGATGAGAGAGCACCTCGATCCGGACGCCGTCGTATCCGTGGACGTGACTTCCATCGGCTACCGGTCCTTCGACGAATTCCCCGTGGAACACCCGCGGAGTTTCATGTACCCCTGCCACTCGGTCACGCTCGGATTCGCCGCGCCGGCTGCAATTGGCGCGAAGCTCGCCCAGCCGCACCGTCAGGTGGCCGCCTTCTGCGGCGACGGCGGGTTTCAGATGACCGCGTTCGAACTGGCAACCGCCGCCGAACACGGGATCGAGATAATCTGCGTGGTCATCAACGACGGCAGCCTGAGCGCGATCCGGGGCGCCCAGGCAAAGGCATTCAACGGACGAGTGATCGACACGGACATGCAGACGCCGCGCGTCGCCGACCTCGCGCGCTCCATGGGCGCCCGGGGGGTTCGAGTGGACGACCCGGACCGTTTCCCCGCCGTTTTTGCCGACGTCATCGGCCTCGAGGGACCGACCGTCATTGAGGTTGTGATGCAGAAGCAGCGCGACGCCCTTATCAGGCAGGTGCCCTGGCTGTATCCCGACTGATGATTTTGCGAGAAAGCGAGGCGATATGAAGATAACAGAGGTCAAGACGTTTCCCATATTCTACGGTTCCCGGAACTACCTCTTTGTCAAGATAGAAACCGACGAGGGCATCTACGGAGTCGGTGAATTCGGCATCACGTGGAAGGAGCAGGCCGGGGTCGGCGCCATTCGCCACATGGCCTCAGATCTCGTCGGCCAGGACCCGCTCAACACCGAATACATCTGGCAGGTCCTCTTCAGGGGCGACTTTTTCCCTGGCGGGCGCATTCACATGGCGGCGCAGAGCGCGATCGATATCGCCCTGTGGGACATCAAGGGCAAGGCCCTGGGCCAGCCGGTCTATGTGCTGCTGGGCGGCAGGCTGCGGGACCGGGTGGTCTGCTATACCGGCATCGGCGGCGGGACGCCCGAAGAAACGGCCCGTTCGGCGAAGGACCGTGCCTCTGAAGGGTGGAAATATCTCCGCATGTCCGTTCTCGACCGGGACGGCATCCTGGAGCCGTCGACAGCCGTTCGGGACTCCGTTGCGCATTTCGCCGCCGCCCGGGAAGCCGTCGGCCCGGAAGTCGAAATCTGCATCGACGTTCACACCCGGCTGGACCCGCCCGATACCATCCGGCTGGGCCGCAAACTGGAACCGTACGATCCGTTCTTTATCGAAGACCCTCTCAGATGTGAAAACCCGCAGACCTACAGGCTGGTCCGCAGCCAAGTCAACTGTCCGCTGGCGGTTGGCGAACACTATGCCACCAAGTGGGAATTCAGACAGCTCATCGAAGAAGAACTTGCCGACTACGCGCGCATCGACCTCTGTATTGTCGGCGGTCTTACTGAGGCTCGCAAGGTGGCGAACTGGGCCGAGACCCACTACATCAAGATTGTGCCGCACAACCCCCTCGGACCCGTTTCGGCCGCCGCCTGCCTCCACCTTGACGTTGCCACGGACAACTTTGCCGTTCAGGAGGGCGGCATGGTTGGTCGCACCGTCCTGGAGGACCTGTTTCCCGTACAGGCGCCTTACGAGTCGGGTTACCTCATCGCCACCGACCGCCCCGGACTGGGGGTTGAATTCGACGAGTCCGCGGCGGCGAAGTATCCGTTCCAGTGGGGGCACGGCCCGCGCCTGCACCGGGAAGACGGATCGTTCACCAATTGGTAGGCATAGCATGCGGCGTCAACGAAAAAGGGTTACGCCAACAAGGCGTAACCCTTTGATTTATTGGTGCCGAAGCCGAGACTCGAACTCGGACGGGCATGCGCCCACTGCGCCCTCAACACAGCGTGTCTACCATTTCCACCACTTCGGCATCAACGAACCGTCCGTCTGCCACGCCGATCACGGGCGAAACGGCCGAGATATGAACTCGTTCGAACGTTGACGTTCCGGGTGTCGGAAGGAGTCGTTACCGTACCGTATCGGCCGGCGACGTTGCCGGCGCGGTACGTTCGGTAGCCGCGCCCTGTCCGGCCTGGTCCAGCGGCTGGGGCAGGCCGGACGGCGTGCTCTGGAGCGGCACGGGCTGTTCCCGGAGGGCCCGTTCCGCCGCGGTTTCGGGAGCCGTACCCGTGTCCCTGGAAGCGTACCACAGGCTGATGCAGGTGAGAAAAAACACAACCGCCAGAACGGTCGTCGTCTTGCTCAGAAACGTCGCTGCACCGGCCCCGCCGAACATCGCACTGCCACCGCCGCCGCCGCCAAAGGCGGTGGAGAGGCCGCCACCCTTGCTGGCCTGCAACAGGATGGTTACGATCAGAACCAGGCAAACCAGAACATGCACGATCAGAAGAAGGGTTGTCATGTTGATTCCCGCTCAAATTTCAGGCTGAAGTGCCGCTTTCACGATGGCCGCGAATGAATCGGGCTCGAGTGAGGCCCCGCCGATCAATCCGCCGTCTATATCCGGCCTGTTGAACAGTTCGGCGGCGTTTTCGGGCTTTACGGATCCCCCGTATTGGATTCGCACGTCCCGCGCGACGTTGTCGTTGTAGAGTTCCCGCAAGACCCGGCGGATGGACGTATGAACGGATTCGGCCTGTGAGGGCGTCGCCGTCATACCGGTGCCAATGGCCCACACGGGTTCATACGCGACTACACAGCCGACCGCCTCGGTCGCCGACACATTGGCGAACCCCGCCGTGACCTGCCGCCGCACCACACGTTCGGTTGCCCCGGATAGACGCTCATCAAGAGTCTCACCCACACAGACAATGGGCTTCAGCGCGGCGCTCAATGCAGCCCTAAGCCGCTGATTTACAGTTGTATCCGTTTCACCGAACCAGATGCGTCGTTCAGAGTGTCCTAATATAACGTACTCGCATCCGCATGTCAACAGCATCCCAGCGGAAACCTCCCCTGTAAACGCCCCTTCATCCGCCCAGTGCAGATTCTGCGCGCCTAGCTTTACTGAGCTGTCCCCCAGCATGTTACGTACCCGATCCAGAACCGTGAAAGCGGGGCACACCACAACCTCAACCCTTGCCATGCCGTCCAACGAGTCCACAATCCCCCGCGCGAGTTGCTCCGCCTCCCCCGACGCCATGTTCATCTTCCAGTTTCCTGCCACAATGGGTACGCGCATTCCCACCTCTCCACCAGGTAAGAAGCTGTCTTAAAATTCCCAGCGGTCTTCGCACGGCTGCAAGAGCGCCGGTCGGCGTTGGTCAAACCCACCCGTCTTACGAGATCGAGGCTGCGCTTGCTCGCCTCTCATAGCCGGATTTTCCCGCCTTGACCGCCGCTTTTTCGCTCGCGCTCGGGAACTCACCGGTAATTTTAAAACAACTTCTATTCGAATCAGACCGTGTGGTTCACGTCTGGCGATCGGCCAACGCGGCCACCCCCGGTAGCAGTTTGCCTTCGAGGAATTCCAGGAAGGCCCCGCCGCCGGTGGAAACATGTCCCAGCCTGTCCGCCAGACCGCACGCCGTCAGCGCCGCGACCGTCTCCCCGCCGCCCGCGAGGGTATTCGCGCCCCGCGACGAAGCCTTTGCCACCGCGTGCGCCACCGCCTTCGTGCCCCCGGAAAAGGCCGGGATCTCCGACACCCCCATCGGTCCGTTCCACACCACGGATCCGGCGTCAAGGATTTCGTCCGAGAATGTGGACCGCGTATCGGGCCCGATATCGAACCCTTCCAGCTCCGGCGGCATCCTGTCACGGGGTACGACCTGTATCGCCGTCTCGTCGCGGGACTCGGACGCAACCACGCAGTCGGTGGGCAGAAGTAACCGGACGTCTGCGTCAGCGGCACGCTGCAGCAGGACTTCCGCCATCCCCACGCGGTCTGCCTCGAGCAGGGACCGCCCGATCTCCAATCCCATCGCCTTGTAGAAGGTGTACGCCATACCGCCGCCGATCAGGAGCGTATCCACGAGGGTCAGCAGATACTGGATGACGTCGATCTTGCCCGAAATCTTGGCGCCGCCCAGTACCGCGACAAACGGCCGGGCGGGCCGGGATAATGCGTTCTCCAGACAATCCAGTTCACGCTGCATCAGGAACCCGGCCGCACAGTCCACGAAGTGATGGGTGACACCTTCCGTGGACGCATGCGCCCGGTGAGCCGTTCCGAATGCGTCGTTCACGTAGGCCGAACCCAGTTCACAGAGCCGGCGGGCGAATTCGGGATCGTTTGCCTCTTCCTCCGCGTGAAATCTCAAATTTTCCAGCATCACAACGCCGTCCGCGCGTTTTGCAATCGCCTCCGTATCAGCGCCCACGCAATCCGGTGCCATTGTGACCTCCCGGCCCATCAGCTCGCCGAGGCGTGCCGCAGCGGGCTTCAGCGACAGATCGGGAACGACGCTTCCCTTCGGCCTGCCGAGGTGCGACATCAGGATCGGCACGCCTCCCCGCTCCAGGATATACCGGAGTGTCGGAACGGCTGCTCGAATCCGCGTGTCGTCGCCAATCTCGCCGTTCTGGAGCGGCACGTTGAAATCCACCCGCACCAGCACGCGCCGTCCCGCGAGCTCCAGATCCGTAATTGAAAGTTTCGCCATGTTTCCTGTCCTGGCGACTATAAGAGAGGGAGCCGTCCCGCGCGGGCATCCCGCGTGGTCTGGCTCCCGCATGCCCGCTTTCGGTACGGTTGTCCGAAAGCGGTCTTCCTGAATTCGTATCTGTTCGACTCCCGGGTGCGACGGACCGCACTCCGTTCGGCAGGGTCGCTTCCGAGCCTATTCGTCCGCCCGGCGGGCCGTCCCCAGCGACTCCACAAGGTCCACGCACCGGCAGGAATAGCCCCATTCGTTATCGTACCAGCCGCACACCTTCACCATATTCCCGCCCATGACCGTTGTCATTTCCGAATCGAGCACACAGGAATGGGGGTTGCCGATGATGTCCGCGGAGACAAGGGGCTCGTCCGAGTACTCCAGAATGCCTTTCAGTCGGCCATCCGAAGCCGTCCTGAACGCTTCGTTGACGGACTCCGCGGTCGCCGGGTTCCGCAGTGTCGCCACAAAATCCGTATAGGAGCCGTCGGGCGTGGGGACCCGCACAGCCATCCCGTCCAGGTTGCCGTTCAACTCGGGGATTACCTTGCCCACGGCGCTGGCGGCCCCGGTTGTCGTCGGGATCATGGACAGGGCCGCGGACCTGGCTCTGCGCAGGTCCGAGTGCGGCGCATCGATCATGCGCTGGTCGCCGGTATAGGCGTGGATGGTCGTCATCAGTCCCTTCTCGACGCCGAATGACTCCTGCAGAACGCTTACCATCGGGGCCAGGCAGTTCGTGGTGCAGGATGCATTGGAGATCACCCTGTCCTGTTCGGTCAGCGTCTCATGGTTGATGCCCATCACCACCGTCGGCACGTCGCCCCTGGCCGGGGCCGATATGATCACCCGTCCGGCGCCCGCGCCGAGGTGCTTGCCGGCGCTGTCCTTATCCGTGAAGAATCCCGTTGACTCGATCACCACGTCCACTCCGAGCGTGCGCCACGGCAACATGACCGGATCGCGCTCGGCCAGTACGATGACCTCGTTTCCGTCCACGTCCAGAGATTTTTCCCTGATTACCACTTTGCCCTGATATCTTCCGTGCGTCGAGTCGTACTTCAGCAGATGTCCCAGCGTCCCGGCGTCGGTCAGATCGTTTACCGCCACGACATCGATGCTGGGTCTGCGCATCGCCGCGCGGAATACAAGCCTGCCGATTCGTCCGAATCCGTTAATGGCCACCTTGATCGCCATCTTGTCTACCTCCAGAGCAATTAAAAACCGGTCGGCCGATTGCCACCGGGGCTGTGCGCGCGTAAACCATTATGCGCCGTGCAATTGACGGATCGGCGCGCCTTGCAAGATTACTGATTTGCGCACCAGTCCAGGGCAACGGCATCGAATTCCGTCGACACGGAAGTTCGTGGTTATCCAAAAAAGACCCTGGCGATATCGTACAGATTCATATCCACGGTACGCAGCTTGGATACCGCGTCTTTCAGCGGCACAGAGACGATATCGGTGCCCCGCAGCGCCACCATATTGCCGAAATCTCCGGTGTGGACGAGGTCGATTGCGGCAATGCCGAAGCGTGTGCCCAGGACCCGGTCGAACGCTGTGGGGTTGCCTCCGCGCTGGATGTGGCCCAGAACGGTCACCCGGGTTTCGAAACCCGTTCGTCTTTCTATTTCTTCCCCAAGTACGATGCCAATCCCCCCAAGACGGACGTGCCCGAAGGCGTCGCGTTCCTCTGACTGAAGCACCAGAGATTCGTCGGACAGCCGGGCGCCCTCCGCCACCACGACGATGCTGAAGGTCTTGCCGCGGTCGTGGCGTTTCTGGATGGAAGAACAGACCATTTCCAGGTCGACCGGCTGTTCGGGAATCAGAACCATATCGGCGCCGCCCGCAATGCCCGCCTCCACGGCGATCCATCCCGCGTGACGCCCCATCACCTCCACCACCATCACCCGGTTGTGCGACTCGGCGGTGGTGTGCAACCTGTCGATGGCGTCGGTGACCGTATTGATGGCCGTATCGAAACCGAAGGTCTGGTCCGTGCCGTCCAGGTCGTTGTCGATGGTCTTTGGCACGCCGATTACGTTCACGCCGTCTTCGTACAGCCTGCTGGCGACACCGACCGTGTCGTCTCCGCCAACTGCAATCAGCGCATCCAGCTCCATCGTGACCATATTCCGTTTTACGGTGTCGGCGCCGTCAGGCTCGTTATAAGGGTTGGTCCTGGACGTGCCCAGGATCGTTCCTCCCCTGGGCAGAATACCGGAGACCGCATTCAGGTCCAGCGGCATCGAAACCGACTCGAGCATGCCCCTCCAGCCCAGCATCACCCCCACGATATCATATCCGTAAGCGTCGGTACCCTTCCGCGTGACCGCACGGATGACCGCATTCAGACCGGGACAATCGCCGCCGCCGGTTAATATCCCGACACGCCTTCGCGCCATTGGAGCGCTCCGTACATCGTTCGGTTGAACGCCATAACCTGTCGCGCGGACAGGGTCCGTTTGCACGGCATCCTATCCGCAATAATACCCGTTCCGAACCAGTAAATTTAAGGCATGCCTCACTTGGTGTCAAGTTGATTTTTTGTCAAAGTGTTTGGAATCAATGCGTTAGATGAATAGATCGGTGCCGGTGTGGACCGCCCGGGCATGTGGTTTTTCCTCGTCGAGATAGGGACACGCAACAGCCGCCACGTTGACTTCGGACGCCCCTGCGTCCAGCAGTGCCGCGGCGCAGGCGTTGGCCGTGGCCCCGGTGGTAACCACGTCGTCCACCAGCAGGACAGGGTGTCCTCTGACCAGATCCGTTCTGCGTCCGAGAAAGGCCCCCTCGACATTTGCGCCACGTTCAGCCGAGTCCAGGTTCGTCTGTGTTTCCGTGGCGCGCACACGCTTCAGCACCCGGTCCTCAACGGAAAGATCCAGCACCCGCGCCAGGGCTCGTGCAATCAATACGCTCTGGTTGTAACCGCGTTCCCGCAACCTGCTTCCGTGAAGGGGCACCGGCACCACAAGCGGCCGGGCTGCCGCCACCGATTCCCCGTCCAACATTCGACCCAATGCGCGGCCAAGGGTCTGGCCGACGACGGTCTGACCCTGGTATTTCAACATGTGGACCATGCGCTGCACCGAACGGCTGAACGGCGTGAGCGCACACATCCGGGAGAAAACGAAATCCTTGTCCGCGCAATTCCTGCAGGGTTTGGAATGCCCCGGACAGCCGCATCGGCGGCACCGCGGCTCTTTGATGACACCCAGGGTCTCCCAGCACACGGGGCAAAGCCCGTCGGTCTCGTCCAGCGGTGTTCGGCAGAGCAGACAGTGCGGAGGATAAACGAATGCCTGAACGGATTCTACCGCGGTTTGAAGAAGGCGTATGAAAGCGTCCCGCTTCACGTCCATTCCTTCGGAATAGTGAGAAATGGCTTGCAAAAGCCGCATCATGGCGATACATTCACGCACTCAACGCGATCGGTCGCGAGGACCTGCGAAGGCGGCTTTGGTCGCGTTGCATCAGCCCCCCGGCACGGTCACGCACGTTCCCAAACGTCATCTATGAAAAATACCCGCGCGATTATTTTCGATCTGGATGGTACGCTGTTCGACCTGGATCCGCTGGTTCAGGCCGCCCGTAAACGGGTCGCGCGGCATCTGTACGTCAATGGATTCTTCGCCTCCGAATCCTACGCCCTCAGCCGGATCAACGACCTGGAACTTCGGCACGGTCCGTATTATTCTTCGTCTCCGTACTATTTCGCCTTCTACGATATCGCGAAGGCCCTCCAGCGCGACAAGCCCGACCGACTCGCCGACTATATCAACAGACAGCGCCCCAATCATCGAAGCCTGGAAGACGCCGATTCCATCGAAGCCTTTGTGGCCGAGCTCGAATACGTCTACAACAGCGAGGCCGTTGAAGACGTCAGGCTGTTTCCAGGCGCGGTGCAGACCCTGCAGGAACTTTGCGACGCCGGATGCCTGCTCTTTCTCGTGACATTCGGAAGAACGCTTCGGCAGAAGAACAAGATCGACCTTCTGAATATCGCGCCGTTTTTCCACACAATTGTCAACGAAGGCCCGCCTTCTCACGACTACTGGTTCGCCGAACTCATCAAGGCCCACAAACTCTCTCCGGAGGAGGTTGTCTGTGTGGGCGACCGGGCCCAGGATGAGATTCGGGCGGGCAACCGCCTCGGATGCACGACGGTCTGGATGCGCCGCGGGAGATACGCGGAGGAGGAACCCGGAGAGGGCGACCGTCCAACCCATCAGATCCGCCTCCTCCCTCAGTTGTCGACCCTGATCCATCTGGCCCGCATGGATAAGGACCGGCGACGGCTGAAAGTGGCCGCGCTGGGCGGCGGCACCGGGCTTCCCATCGTATTGCGGGGGATTCAGACCTATACCGACAGCCCCACGGCCGTGGTGGCGGTGACGGACACCGGGGCTTCCTCGGGACGCATCCGCTGGAATCTGGGCGTGCAGCCGCCCGGAGACATCCGCAACGCGCTGACCGCGCTGGCTGATCGACGTCGGGTCTCGTCCGGTCTGATCCGGGTATTCCAGCACCGGTTTCCGAACAGCGAACAGGAGGCGGGTATCTTCCGAAACGACAATATCGGCAACTTCCTGATCGCCGCGCTGACCCAGCAACTCGGCGACTTTCAAAAAGCGATCCAGACAGCCGGTGATATGCTGCGCATACGCGGAGAGGTCTATCCGGCTACCAACCAGAACGTGGACATCTGCGCCGAACTCGAGAACGGCGAACAGCGGTATACCGAGTGGATGGTGCGCAAGACCGGCAAGTCGCCCTTGAAGCAGGCGTACCTCGTCGCCAACAGCGACATCCTTCGTGAGCTGGAACAACCGCAGGGTGCGCTGTACCGTGAGGACGACTCGCGAACGGGCCAGGTCGAGGTTCACGCCATGCCCGGAAGCGAGTTTCGCCCGGCCAGGAACGAAGCCCGCGCACCGCGTGGGGCCCTTCGGGCCATCGCCGACGCGGACATTGTGGTTCTCGGTCCGGGCAGCCTCTTCACGAGCGTGATAACGAATCTGCTCGTGCCCGACGTCCGGCGCGCGCTGTCAGGCCGCAACCACGGCAAGGTATTCTACATCTGCAATATCGTGACCCAGCCGGGGCAGACAGACGGGTTTCCGGCATCCGGTCACCTGGGCGCCATCCTTCGGCACTTCCCTGAGAGAGACTGCGGATTCCTGGATCACATGCTGGTTCAGGATCCGGAAGCGTTCCACAGGCCCGGTGGACGAAAATGGCGGCAGGTGCTGAATGCCTACCTGCGGGACGGCAAGGAACCCGTGACGTGCGATGCGGAAGCGATCCGCCCTCATGTGGCCTGTACGGTTACGGATCTTCTGGAGGACTACACGTCGGAGGTGAAGAGCCGCAGCGCGGGAGACTTTATCAGCCACAACCCCGACAGGGTGGCCGACGCTGTCTGCCGGATCTACTGCGGTCTGGAAGTTCCTGACTACGGGGAGCCGCACAATGGATCGGCGCCGGATTGAGGCCGTCATCTTCGACCTGGACGATACCCTGTTCGATTGCACCGGGCAGTTGACCGAGCCTGCGCGCCGCCGGGCGGCTGAAACGCTCGCCACGGCCATTCCGGATTCTGACGCGTCGGCCCTGCACAGCATCCAGGCGAAACTCGCCGGCCAATTGAGTTCCGCTGACGCCATCCGCGAAATCGCCCGCCGTCACGAATTGTCGGCAGATAACGTGGAAAGCGCGCTTACGGCCTACAATCGGGACCATGTCGAAGACATCATGCCCTTTCCGGACACGCTTTCTACGCTGGACGAGCTTGCGGCCAGGAAATACGGGCTTTGCCTCGTGACCACCGGTCGCCGGGAGAGGCAGCGACGGAAGGTAGACCGCCTGGGTCTCTGCAGCCACTTCAGCGAGGCGTCGGGCACGCTTGTCTTCCACGACGACCGGGCATTCCCTGAAAAAGACGAAGCGCTTCAACGGGCGGCCCTGCGCTTCAACCTTGCACCCTGCCGGATCCTGTCGGTGGGGGACAAGCTGAACTCGGAAATCGCCGCGTCGAAACGCCTGGGCATGCGCACGGCGCGCCTGTGTTTCGGCAGACAAAAAAACCAGCGCCCTCGAACCCGCGAGGAACGCCCGGACCACGAACTGAACCGCCTGAAGGACCTGCTGGAACTGCTGCCCTGAGATGCCCGCGCGATTACGCGTACTCAGGTCCGAAATCCACGGTTATCCGGTCACCCCGTTTCAACCCCAGGTTCCGCGCGGCATTCCCTCCGTTGATTGCAATCTCAAGCGCATTATCGCTTCCGTACAGGGCCAGTGCCCTGCCCTCCGGAACGTCGGCGTACGTGCGGCAGATCCTGTCGAACTTGAACTCTCCTGCATGTACGCGGACATCTTCGTACCCCAGGCGCCGTTTTCCGAGATTGCTGATCGCATTCCCGAAACGATCCACGTGTACGATCCTCCCGACAACCGTGTTATCGCATTCCTGAACCGTCCAGAGGTTGAGGCGGACCGGATCGGCGACCGGCGGCCCCAGTTCGGCCGGCGGGACGCCGTTGCAGAGATGCGCCGCGACGGGGCCGAAGACATCCCGGCCGTGAAAGGTGGGGCTCACCTCAGACCTGAAATACCCCGCATCGCGTATTTCAACGGCGTTCCAGGTCGACTCCTGCTGGAACACAGCACTGAACAGGCCGTTGTCCGGACCGACAAACCGGTGGTCCGCCGTTTCAACCTCAATTGCGCGGCGGGCGCTTCCCACGCCCGGATCCACGACCGCGAGATGGACCGTACCCACAGGAAAATAGCGGTATGCGCGGGAGAGGATATATGCCCCGGAGGCCACGTCCTGCGGCGGGACCTGATGGGAGACGTCCACGAGCGAGACATCGGGTGCAATCGCGAGAATCGCGCCCTTCATCGCGGCCACGTACCCGTCGCGAAGCCCGAAATCCGTTGTCAACGTGATCACACCCAAGACACACCTCCACACTTCACCCCCGGCCGCCCGACCGCCGGGTGAGACGCAAGACGGTAGAAGGTAGAGAACCACATCCCAGCCCACCACCTGGCGAGAGGGGAGACGTTAGACGGGGAGAAAACCGGGTAGACGGGAGACGTAAGACGGTAGAAGGTATCTTTGCCCGCCAATTTATCCCTCCTTGCCTCCGGCACGAAAAGAAGCCTCACAAGGCGGGTCATCTCTACCCTCTGCCGTCTTCCCTCTACCCGTATTCAGGCTCTTTGTGGCCAATTGACAGTTGTCTTTTTCCGATTGAGGCCAAGCACCGATGTCCACAATATAACGCATGTCCAGCTGTCACGTGAAACAGGATTCAAGCCCGTCCCGCGAGACGGAACGGATGTCCTCCTGCCCGCGTGGCTTGAGAGTGCGTGAGGGCAAGGCATGACGCCGGGCTCCCGACTGGCAGTTCCCTATCCCTATCCTCAGAACAGGTCCGCTTCCTTCATGCTCAGGAACCGCTCGGCACCAAGAATGATGTGGTCCAGTACTTCGATCCCCATGATTTCGCCGGCCTGCACCATCCGGCGCGTCAGTTCAATGTCCTCTCGGCTCGGTGTCACGTCCCCGGAGGGGTGATTGTGCGCGAGGATGACGCTGGCCGCGGATGTGCCTACGGCGGGAAAGAATACCTCTCGAGGATGGACCAGCGACGCGTTCAGCGACCCCACCGACACCTCCTCCCTGCAGATGACCTGATTCCGCGCATTCAGAAAGACCGCCACGAAATGTTCTCTTCGCCGATCCTTGAATTCCGCCAGCAGCCCGACCGCGTCGGCGGGTTTCGTTATGGACGGCTCAATGCCCATGCCCTGGTTCAGCGCCCGTCTGGACAGCTCGAACCCGGAGACAAGGCCCGCGGCCTTCGCCCGACCGATGCCTTTGATTGCCGTCAGTTCCGCCAGTCCCATCGCCATGAGCGCCTGCGGCGAATACTGTTTCAGGATCTCCCCGGCGACCTCCAGCACATTCTTGCCTTCATAACCGGTCCTCAGCAGCACCGCCAGCAATTCCTCGTTTCTCAGCGCTTCGGCGCCGAGCCGTTCCAGTTTCTCCCGCGGCAGATCCACGTCCGCGACGCCGTCGATTCCGCGGCCTCGTGCCTGTACTTCCATATTGTCGCTATCCTTGCTGTAGTGACCCGACATCCACAGAAAGCCTGTCAGCGATCAGCCATCAGCTTTCAGCCAAAGCAAACCGGCGAAAGGACCAGGTGATGTCAACTGCCGAAATCAGCGCCATGATGTGGGCCGCTTGTGAACCGCCCGCCTGTCCGCGTGGAGTCGCCGCCTTGCTGGAAGACGTCCCGCAATATCCGGTTTCGTCTTGTGATTGGTCGAATCAGGACGATTTTCGGAAAGGATAGAGCAAACGCCGTTCCAGCGGGACAAGGGACCTCAGTGCACATTGGAAATATGGACGCCCCGCCATATCTGAGCACCAATGCTCCGGCACGGGGCGTACATTTTGTTCAAACCCGTCGAGCCGCAAGGAAAGATCCTGCCAATCGAATGTTATTGCAGGAATGGGGTTCTTGCACAACAAATCCTGAAAACGCCGGTCCGTTTCGTTATATTTCAACCGGCTCATCGTTTGTGACCACAAAATCCGATTGATCGTCAAGGCCGGTAAACGGCGACGTAACGCGGGTACCGGATGAAGCATATCCGTTCGACTCTGTCACGCGTTGCAAGATTGAAGATGGACGTCCGACAAGGTATTGGGGGTTACCCGGCTCTCTGAGGAGAGAAATCGAAGGGGCGGGTTTCAAGATTGTCAACTGGCGGGTATTCTACGAATATGCCCAGCCCCTGTTTTTCGCTCAAGCCGTTAAGTCGATTGGCACGGGTCATTGACGGTTTTTTCATCTGATTGAAGGTGTTCCGGATCGTTCAGCGCCCGATCCCGGAAAGCTGACGGCTGGTTTTTAACCAACTGAATGTGAGAGCAGACCAATGGACACGGGACAAGCGGTGAGCCTGTTCGAGAAGAACTGGTTCCTGCGCCACGAAGAGAAGCTGAATCTCACGGCTGCGGAACGCGAATTCATAACCGCCTCGATGGGTCCGGCGCCGAAGCGCTGGGACGGAGACCCCGACATCGAACGGATGACTGAAATCCTCTCCGTCGAGTCAGGGGTACTCGAGCGCATCGGCGCCCGGTTGTTGCAGGTGCTGATCGGTATGAGGGGGTGCGGGGCTGCCGTTACGTTCCTCCTCGAACGCGGCGTGGCGCTGGTAATCGACGGTTCGTCCTATAACGTCCTGCACGAGGCGGCGTGGGGCGGCATGGTCGATACCCTCAGGGCGGTCTTCGAATCGGGTGCCGCGGACGCGACGTGCGTATCGATCAAAAAACCGCACGTTGGGTGGCCCGATAACCTTTCGCTGATGTACTGGGCGGCCTCCGGGTGGTATCCGGACTGCGCCCGCCTCTTCGTTCAATACGGCGCCGGCGTTCACCACGAACTCCCGATAAAGGGAAACGGCGAGCGGGGAACGACCTCCCTTCAGGAGGCCGTCGCGTCGAGTCCCGGGGGGAAGGACGGATCGTGGCAGGAACGGGGGCTGGCGGTTGCGCGGATCCTCATCGAAGACGGGGCATACTACGACGTGTACTCGGCGTGCGCCCTCGACGACGACTCGCGGCTGAATGAACTCATTGAACGGGACGCCGAAGTCGCAAACGCCGCCGATGGCTATGGCATGACGCCGCTGCATTGGGCCGCGCGTGCCGGGTCGAAGGCGTGTACGGAGATATTGCTGGCCTGCGGCGTCCACGTCGATGCCTTGAACAAGGCGCGACGCAGCCCGCTTCAATTGGCCGCCGAGGGCGACAGGGCCGAGACAATACGGCTGCTCGCGGAATGCGGGGCCGATCTGAACACGCAGGACCGGAAGGGGCGCACGCCGCTCCATCGCGCGATGTACGAGGGCCGTGTCGCCGCTGCCGAAGCCCTGCTCGACGCCGGCGCCGATCCGACGGTTCTCAACAAGAGCGGAAAGAACGCGTTTGAGGTTGCGAGGAAGGAAGCGAAGAAATACAAAGAGCGGGCCAGAGGCGGGCCCGATCCAGAATAGGGGACTCCACTGAGTCGCCATCGAGAGCAAGGCCCGAGTGATGTATTGAGGATAGCAGGACTTCATTCTGATGTTGCCGATTGGGATTTTATCCGAAGAATTCTAAATAAGTCGGATTCAAGAAGGGGATCATTGAAGACTCTGAATAGCGTCGCCTTTTTGCAGTGGTTTATTCAGAATTCGAACCCGGGGACGTCCAATGAGAAATCAGAAACTGAAACGACCGTTCAAATTCACCCTTAACTTTCTCCTTCTTCAAGGGTGCGTTATTGTATTTGTTGCTCTTGTCACGTGTGCTCTGGCTGTCGGCCAATTCTTGGATGTCATCGCACAGCACCTTTGGTTCAGCGTGGTTGTTATTTCAGTCTGGGTGGCCGCCGTATCAGCAGGGTTATTCGTACTTATATTCAACCTTCGCCCTGTAAAGAACATACTGGCGTCCGAGTCGAACGCTTACCGAACGGTACTGGAAGAATTCACCCGCTCCCTCTCCTTAATCACCGATTTCGATGGCTTGCTCGACAACCAGATCCGCAAGATCGGGATTCTAACCGATTCCGAACGCCTGTGCATTCTCGTTGCAAGTGAAAGTGGTGAAGACTATACACTCAGGACGAGCCGCGGATTCACAAAGACCGACGTAGATGGCATTACGCTACAGCACCGTGGAGACCTCGTGAGGTGGCTACATACAAACGAGACACATTTGATTCCTTCGGAGAATCGTGGTCTCGTCGCAAACTTACTTCCCGCTGAACGTGATCTCCTGAATCGGTTAAACATCACGGGAATTCTCCCGTTGGTCACTTTGAACCGGCTGGTGGGGATCGTCTTCATCTCTAAGGAAAACGCCTTGACGCCCGATCAGATCGAAACGGTGCGCTGGTTCACCCCTCAAGTTGCACTTGCCATTGCAAATGCTATTCTTTACGAACAACAGCGAATCAGGATGAGTAGTCTATACCGAGCTGAACGCCTCGCGATCACCGGTCAGCTTGCGGCTGGCGCCGCCCACGAAATTCGCAATCCGCTCGCTTCCATACGTAGTACGATACAGTATTTGAGGAGTCGCCTAACTGGTGATTCCGAATCCGCGGATATGATGGGCATGCTGGTCAATGAGGCGGACCGGATTGAAACCATCGTGAAGGGGATGTTGTCATTCGCCAGACCGGAGGAACCCAAGCTGGAAGTCACCAATCTGGCCGAGGTCGCGACACAGGTCGTCAGCCTCGTCGAACCAACGGCCCACAAGGCCAAGGTGAAAATTGAAACCCACTTCCCACACCAAACTGCTGAGATTTTGGCGGATAAGAATCAGTTGGGCCAGGTGTTTCTAAACGTCCTTCTAAACGCTGTACAAGCCATGCCCGATGGTGGCTTGCTGTCGATCCGTGTGGTTGCAAGGGGTTCCGCAGGGATGGATGGGTGGCAAGTAGAAGTCTCCGATACTGGCAGCGGTATTCCCGATGAGCAACTTGAAAGTATTTTCGACCCCTTTTTCACCACCAAAAAGAAAGGAACTGGTCTCGGGCTTTCGATCTCACATTCAATCATACGTAGCCACGGTGGAAGAATAGACGTCGAAAGCGCGGTCGGCAAAGGCACCCGCGTAATAGTCCGATTCTCATAAGACTCAACCTTGATACGTCAGGAACGGATTGCCTGGTTGGTCGGGTAAGATCACCACGTTACCGGGAAGAAATCGCATACCGTCGAACCACAGAACATGATCAGTCTCCACGCTTCGCTCACTTCCGCTGAATTCAAGAATCGTGGATCTGCGAGATATACTCGAGGTTGTACTTCCGGGCAAATGGCAGCGAACATTCTCGAATTTCGTCAGACCAAGATTAGTCGAAACGAATGAAGCGTATATAAAGTGAGCGTGGCGAACCACGAGAACGTGTGGATCACTCAATAAGGCCGGCACCGAGCCAATTGGATATGCCAACTTTCGCTACAATTCGCTTTGTGTTTCTGCATGCCAAGATTGAGAAAGACTGTACAAACGGAGGCGAATTATGCAACGAGTGTTAGTCGTGGAAGACGAAGCCACAATGCGCAGCATTCTATTCCGCATACTCTCAGAAAGGGGTTACGAAGTAGCCGCAGCTGACTCCGGCGAAAGGGGTCTTGAGTTCGCTCAAGAATTCTTGCCCGATGTCGTCGTCATGGACCAGAATCTGCCGGGGATGTCCGGCCAGAGCGCCACGCAGAAGATAATCGAAATTGTACCCGGCGTAAAAGTCATAATGGTCACGGCGTTTGGTGAAATTGAAAAGGCAGTAAACGCCATTCGGCGAGGTGCTTATGACTATCTTACCAAACCCTTCGATAACGATGAGTTTCTGCTTCGAGTCCAGCGTGCCTGCGAAGCCCGGCGTTTAGCCCTTGAAGTGCTGACCCTTCGCGAAGCTCTCGGTGAACGCCATTCGTTTGATCGAATACTTGGAATGAGTGAATCGTTGCGCGCTGCTTTACACCTGGCCAGACGAGCGGCTCAAACCGAAATCTCGGTTCTAATTGAAGGTGAAAGTGGTACCGGGAAAGAGCCGTTAGCCCGCGCAATTCACCATGCGAGTTCGCGATGTAATGGTCCATTTCTACCCGTCAACTGTGCAGCTGTTCCCACGGACATCGCCGAAAGCCAGTTCTTTGGTCACGAAAAAGGTGCCTTTACGGATGCCAAAAACACCCACATCGGGTTGTTTGAACAGGCCAACGACGGTACTCTCTTCCTTGATGAGGTGGCAGAAATGCCGTTGCAACTCCAGGCCAAACTACTGCGAGCTCTGGAGGATGGCCAAATCACCCGTTTAGGTGCCAGGTCGGCGGTTCGGATAAACTCGCGTGTAATCGCCGCCACCAATCGAGTCGTCGACGATGCTATCAGGGACGGGCTGCTGCGGCAGGACCTATACCACCGCCTTGCCGTCGTAGTCATCCACGTACCTCCTCTACGAGAACGCAAAGAGGACATCTCGTTGCTAGCCCGTCATTTTTTGGGCAATTTCAATGATGAATCGACAACGAGTCCTTCCGAATTCTCTGACGATGCGCTGGCGGCTCTGGAAGTTTACGCTTGGCCTGGCAATATCCGGGAACTTCGCAACGTCGTCCAGGGTGCCGCCATTATGGCCGAAGGAGAAATAATCCGCTGTTGTGACCTGCCGCGCAAAGTACGGGCCGCTTCAGCCGGGGCCCCGACAGCCTCAGAATTAAACCCATCGATCTCAGTTGATGAACCCACCTTGGCCGCCGCCACGGCAACGCTAGAACGCAAACTCATCGCACAGGCATTGGCCACGAACAATGGCAATCGGACCCGATCGGCAAAACGCCTAGGCATAAACCGCAAGACTCTCCTTTCAAAGATCGCGCAATACGGCCTCGAATAGGCACGACTGCGGCACCTGTCCCCGCCTCTGAGTATTCTTACCTCACTAACCCACTTTGTGTTTGGTTTTCTCCCCTCGGCAACGCGCAAGATTCCCAATTTTAATGTTGATAAATCCCTTATTATCAACGAGTTGTTTGCACATAGCTTCTGATGCAATTCCTGTGGCACGGTACTTGTATTACGCATGTATTCGCTTTCTTGGAATGCCTGGGAAAGATACCTTTCGGAAGGTATGGAAGCTCTCCGTGTGCCAATATCAGAGAGGTAGGGCGCCAGGAGTTTTACATTGCACGGAACTATCTGGTTCTCAGGAAGAGTATGCCAGGGCAGCATTTCTGAGCAAGAGGGAATTATGAGTCCACGTTGGGCAAGGATGAAGGATCGTTTCGGACATGTATCCAGGCGCAGGAGTAGGCCGATCGCAAGTTGGATCAGATGAAGTTGTTTGAGTGAGTGCCACCTTTAGATGGGATTGATTGCGACCGTTTTGAGCGGTTCACTTGCTGGTGACGCGGAATGGCTTACAGCCCAATCCCGACGAATTCATTACTGATGTCTATTGCAGAATTCATCAGGTCAGTAGTATAGGAGGTGGAATATGTGCTTGTTTTATATTCGTTTGCAATTTTCGATGTGTGGCAGATTCAAGATTTCTGAGGATGAATGATGGTTTTTCATCTTATTCGTAAAGAACTCTTGGAACAGATGCTTAGTTTTCGATTCATCGTTCTCTCAGCAATGGGTGCATTGGCCATTTGGATAAGCCTCTACAGTGGTTATAACCATTATCGAGAAAGGGTAGATGACTACCGAATGGCTCAAGCAGCGACCAGGGACCGTATCGAAGAAATCGATGATGCTGAAAATTGGTCAGAATTCGTGTATGTTGGCCACTTGGAACACAAACCACCTGTACCTACCAGTATCTTTGTGCGTGGACTAGAACCTTTTCTGGGACGATCCATTACCAACGCAACGACAATTCGGAGGCTGAATCGAAGTCCAGCAGAAATAACCCCGTTGTTTGGTGTTTTCTCGCCTCTGGATCTTGGACTCATTGTACAAATTATCCTGAGCTTATTCGCTCTATTGTTTACTTACGATGCTGTGTGCGGAGAGAAAGAAGCAGGCTCATTACGTCTGGTTGCTTCATTTCCGATATCCAGACATCACCTATTTCTATCAAAATTCCTCGGCGCATTGTTGCCACTGCTAATAGCTTTTGGAATGCCCCTTCTGTTGGGAGTTGCTGTCTTGCTTCTAATACCTGATGTTCGGTTCACAGACCTTGAGTTGAGTCGTATTGGCCTCATCTTTATCGCTTGTGGGATCTATGTGTCAGTGTTCACTTGTGTCGGTCTTCTATCCTCCTGTTTGACCCAGAAGGCATCAACATCCTTTGTGCTCTTGCTAGGATTCTGGGTAACTACTGTGGTAGTGATGCCACGTATCAGTTTAATAATAGCTGATAGCTTTCGAACTGCCCCGTCAGTCTACGAATTGGAAGCAGAAAAAGAAGCCGTATCAAAGTCAAATGGAGAAAGATGGCGTGAGGTCAGAGCCAGGTGGATAAAGGAGCATCCACAGTGGAGCAAAACGCCAGAAGGCAGAGAAGCTCAACGCCTCTTTTGGAGAAAGACGCGGCAGGAGGTATGGTGGGAACCCAATTTGTCGCAGCATGCCCGACTGGATGAAAGTTTTCGCAATCGCTATGACGCTCGCCTGAACCTCGCTGTTATCATTGCACGCCTTTCTCTCCCTTTTGCATTCAATAACGCAACCGTCCGATTGGCGGGGACCGGTTTGAACCGACAACGTCAATTCTTGACGACATTCCATCGATACTATCGACAGTGGTATCAGTGGTTTATTGATTCTGTTGACGATGCTCAGTTGAGACGTATCAATTCGGTAAAATATGGCGAATATAAGTGGGATATTTCGGATATTCCGCGGCTTGTCTATAAGGAAACTTGGCCTCAAGAAGATGTACATACGGCTCTAATTGACATCGGTGTCATGATCTTTTGGGGACTAATATTCTTTCTAGGCGCCTATGTAGCGCTGTTGCATTATGACTTTAGATAAAAGATGAACGCCCACACCCCGGGCTCCAAATAAGCGGGTTTATTGAGATTTTTATGTTCAGAAATACCGGAAAGACTAAGTTGGAGTCAGCAGTACCAGACGAGAAATCGCTGCTTCTACGAAGTGGGCTTTTCCGGTGAAAAGAAAATCGGCAAATGAAAGCCGCAGGAACAGAGGCAGCCTTGAGTCGTCAGTGCGCCGCGAAAGGGCGCGGATCATCAGTGGGTGAGAGTCCCATCAGACAAATGTTGCTGCAGTCGGAAGCATTCGGAGCGGGGACATAGGCAACGACATCTCCGAAGCCTCCGGTGTAGACGGTCGCAGGGTGACTCGGCGAGTATGCAGGCCGTAACGTGAGTGAACCCTGATCTGGCCTCGAAAACTGAAAGAATAGAAAAGTCATACTGGAGTACATCTTCTGGCATTAATGAAGGTTAGCTTATGTTTGGTCGGCTTGTCCAAAAGGAACTATCGCACTATCTATCCGACTTCCGGTTTATTGTAGTGTTCGCACTTTGTGCTCTACTTTCTGCCTTGAGTGCTTATGTCGGTACCCAGAATTACATTCGTCAGCTTCAACAATACAATGTAGTATCCGAAAAAAGCCGAAGCACCATCCAAATTTCACTTGAGAAAAACAGGCTCCAAGACTTAGAGTGGACAGGATATCGCTGGAATAAGAGACCCGAATCGCTCAGTTCAATTGTCTATGGTCTGTCTGGGACATTGGGGCAGGAAGTACGCATCCAATATCGTAGACATTTGCAGTTTGAAGCTAGCCTCTTAGCGACCGATCCCATTCATGCGCTTTTGGGTATACTCGATTTGGCATTCATTGTCAAAATTGTCCTTAGTCTTTGCATGCTCCTTTTTACTTATGATGCGATTTGTGGAGAAAAGGAAACAGGTACTCTCAGGCTTTATGCTTCGTTTCCGGTGTCTCGATCTAAACTGGCTTTAGCCAAACTAATCGGTTCATCAATTGCTGTTCTAACGCCATTTGTCTTTTCTTTTATGTTAGCTTCTCTTGTTCTAATCTTATCCTCGAGACTTGATTTACAAGGACAAGATTGGATCCGAATAGCGATTATAGCGGTGCTGTCTTCGCTATATTTGGCTGTCTTCGCCGGATTCGGGATTTGGGCATCCGCACTGACCCACAAGCGGACAACTTCATTTTTCGGACTCCTGGGATTGTGGACGGTCTGGATCTTTATTATACCAAATTTAGCAGTAGATATCGCGAGTCACCTAATGCCGGTCGAAAGTGTATATGAATTAGATAGAAAATATAGCGCACTAAGAGAAGAGATCAGAGAGAGTAGGCAACGGGAAGTTGATGACTACAGGCGTCTCGCACCAACAAGAAACCTCGATGCTTTATCGCCGGAAGAACAGCAAAAAGCTCAAAACGCTCTCAGAAGTATTGAAACCAAGTGGGATATGCTGTTTTACAGAAGATTGAACAATATAAGATTGGAATGGCACAATCAAATGAGAAGGCAGCAACAATTGACATTAATGCTCTCGGCAATTTCTCCCTTCAGTGCTGTCAGTATTGCATCAATGGATGTGGCTCGTACAAGCTTTGTCCAACAGGAAAAACTTGAGGATGCGCTCAATACCTATCTTTTATATATGGCTCAGTTTATACAAAAAAAGAAATCTCAAGCAACGAACCAGAGGCTCCTGACGGATTTCTCCTTATTTACCTATCAGGATGATGACAGATTAGAGGAATGTCTGTACCGGAATACGTTCCACATAGTGAACCTATGGCTTCTATTGATCCTCGGATTTACCGGGGCATATGTCACGATTCTGCGATATGACGTAAGATGACCATTCTCTAAAGAGGCTTATCCCGTTCGGTTCTATTGAGCTTCACATGAGTCAGTTTATAGGTCGAACCCGATTCCACGATACGCCCTTCGGACGGCTTGGAACATACGGAAGGCCATATCTCCGAGTAAAGAGCCTGTCCATCAGATTGCTGCTTGAGACGACGCATAAGGCCTGTTCCTACCCTATCAGACGCATAACAACTCATAGGAGTGATATATGCTAGGTTGTCTGATACGGAAAGAGATTCTCGACCACATATTGAGCCTTCGGTTCCTTATACTTTCAGTGATCGCGGCGCTTGTGGTTTTGCTGAGTCTCTATAGCGGCTACACGTACTATCAATCTAGCCTGGAGAACTACCGCTTGGCAGAAACGGCGACCGAAAATCGCATCCGACAACTGCTGGATTGTGATGATTGGCTGGAGTTAGACGCCATGGGATTCAAGATTCACAAGCCGCCTACACCAATGAGCATCTTTGTTCGTGGATTGGAACCGGCACTCGGGCGAACGGTACTAATTTCCGGTGGCGGAAAACAATTGCCTGCCCGTAGCCCCGAGTCAGTTGAGCCTTCCCTCGGGGTGTTTCCTCTCCTGGACTTAGGACTGATTGTCCAGATTGTCGTGAGCCTTTTTATTCTGCTGTTGACCTTCGATGTGGTTTGTGGAGAAAAAGAAAATGGCACGCTACGTTTGATCGCCGCCTTACCAATTTCGAAAGCAAAGCTACTTTTGGGTAAGTTCCTGGGGGTCTTAATCCCCACACTTGCCTCCATTTTTCTACCCTTACTGCTTGGCTTGGCAGCTGTTCTGATGTCCCCCCATGCGAAGTTCACAGAATTGGAACTTATCCATCTGGTGCTCATATTATTGACTATTGGAACCTACCTCTGCGTCTTCACAAGTGCCGGAATCTTTGCTTCCTGTCTCGCCGGACGCTCAGCTACGGCATTTGTCGTGCTGCTCAGCTTTTGGGTGGCCACCGTTATTGTGCTACCTCGTTTGAGTCTCATCGTTGCGGATAGCGTCAGTCCAGCACCTTCGTTTTACAATCTCATCACAGAAAAGGCAGTTGTTGCTATGGCCGACCTGGAGGCGCGTTACGAACGCCACCGGAACTGGCAGCAGGACTACCAGCGGGTCAACGGAATTGAATGGCATCAAACTCCAGAGGGTCGGGAGGCATACCAGCTTTTTTTTGCTCAGACGCGGCGAGAAGCCCGTACACATACCTTCAGACAGTGGGAACGTCTGGATGAAGCCTTTCAGAACCGATACAACGTTCGGCTGGACCTGGCCATGTACTTGGCACGCCTTTCACCGACCTTTGCTTTCAACAACGCAGTAGTCCGGCTTGCTGGCGTTGGTTGGGAGCCCCAGCACAGGTTCAAGGTGGCAGGCGAGCGGTTTTGGAAGAAATACCGTGCGTGGTTCGCCCGGACAAAGACCCGCGACCGCCTCAGACTCGCTCATCCGGCAAAATACGGTGAATATGTGTGGGATGTCTCCGACATGCCCCGGTTTATCTTTCATGAACGCTCGCACAGTGAAGACCTGCGGTTCGCTTTAGTGGATGTTGGCATTTTGGCGCTTTGGGGTATCATGTTCTTCGCCGGTGCCTTCTTCACGATCCAGGGTTATGATGTGAGGTAAGTTACTGAAATGGGAACTGGGCCGCTCTGCCCAATCTCCATATTGCACTAGCATGGGTTTCCGAAGGAGGTCCATGCGCTGTCCGATAGCTGTTAAGTCTTCGGGAGTCTCCGATGTTCAGCCACCTTATCCAGAAGGAACTTCGCCACTACATGCACGATTTCCGTTTCGTTGCCATATTCGTGCTTTGCGCGTCGCTATCGGCCCTTAGTGTCTATGTGGGTGGTGAAAAATACCGTCAGCAACTCCGGGAGTATATGACAGTCTCTCAAAGTAACCAGAACAGGCTTAGGACCACTCTGGAGAAAGGATACATATCCAATTTATGGTGGTTTGGTTACAATTGGAACCGAAGACCCGAAGTGCTCAGCCCGCTGGTATATGGCCTCTCAGGAAAACTAGGCCAGGAAGTCAACCTACACGCCCAAAGACCCGTGGAGTTTGAAGGTAGTTCATTTGAGACCGATCCGGTTCATGCCCTCTTTGGTGTTCTCGACTTGGACTTCATTGTAAAAATCGTCCTTAGCTTGTGTGTTCTGTTACTAACCTACGATTCAATCTGTGGCGAGAAAGAAGCAGGGACATTGAGGCTTTATGCCTCATTCTCCGTATCTCGGTCCCGGCTGGCTGTTGCTAAACTTGCCGGATCAACTCTGGCGATAGTCGTTCCCCTTTCATTTGCTTTCTTGCTGGCCTCGGCCGTGTTAGCCCTTTCTCCAAGAGTTAGCCTACAAGTCCAGGATTGGATGAGAATAGTCGCCTTGATGGGCGTCTTTGTTCTCTATTTAATGGTATTCATTGCGTTCGGGCTTTGGATATCTGCTTCGACCCACCGTCGATTGACGGCCTTTTTGAGCCTTCTGTGTTTATGGACCATCTGGATCTTTGTGGTCCCGGATATAGCGGTACGCATTGCCCGTTACCTGTCTCCGGTCGAAAGCATCTACGACATGGAAAAACGGATTGACACTATACGTTGGGAAATGCGGGCACGTAAAGTAGAAGAGATAGGGGCCTATCAGGAACGCACACGTGTCGAAAACCTGGATTCAATTACACCTGTGCAGCAGGAAGAGGCTCAGCGTGTTCACCGTGCAGCGTACAAGTCGATACGTAGAAAGTGGAACCTGCAATTCTATCGAAGCATGTCGGACCTGCAAGCGGTCAGGCACCGTCAGATGCAAAAGCAGCGGGATCTTCTTTCTGTACTTTCGTCTCTCTCTCCACTAGGCGCGATCAGTTTTACTTCCATGGACATTGCCCGCACTGGACCTATTCAGCAAGCGCGGATCATAGGGGTGATGGGCCCGCACCTGGTTTATCTCGATTCATTCATCCAAGAAAATTGGATACTACCTTCTGAAATTCGTGACCTGACAGACTTTTCCCCATTCACCTATCGGGACACAGACACACTTGGGGATTGCATGTCTCGGAATGCATTCCATTTTGTGAACTTGGTGCTCCTTGCACTGGTTGGTTTTTCGGGCGCGTATATGGCATTAATGAAATACGATGTTAGATAAATGGTTGGAACAGAACCTACGATAGTTGTTCCCCTGCATACCATTGTAGAGTGAGGCAACTCCTCCTCCGACATTCAATGTCGTGAATTTGGCGGAGTGGCGAGGATCTGATGAGGTCAAGATCCGATGATGTAGACTATGCCAGAAAGCGATCTCTGATAATGGAAGTCCCCTGTGGCACCTCGGGGACGGCGAGGGCTGATCCGGAAAAACCGGAGGTTGCGGAGTACCGTCGGTTCGCCGTGCCGTTGCTCGTCTCGATGCTTTCGATACTGTACTTTAACCTTCCTGGTTACGGTCAGTACTTTACTGAACGCAACGACGAGACCTACCTGATTCTCGCCCTTAGAAAGCAAAAAGCCCGTTTCGACGCAGCAAGGGTCGAATACGCCGCGGCATTGGAACTTAAACAAAGAAGCCTGATCGCGCTGAACGAATTCGAACGAATCAAGACACATTACATAAACGAAGAAATCAGCTACCAGCAGGCGATGCTGCGGGTGATCTTCGATCAGCCCCATATCCTCATCGAAAAAGCGGTAAAATATCAGGCCGAAGACGGCAAAAAGCGCGTGCGGATCACCCTCAGAAACACCACGGGTGGCGTGGCCGACTATGAAAAGCTGGTGCAGACCGATGACAGCGTGTTCGATCCCTCGCTCCAGCCGGACAAGATTAATAACGTCTTTATTTCTCTGCACGAGAGCCCGGAAGCAGGCGGCACCGGCCCAATCATTAGCCAGCCTTACGAAGACAAGATTGAAACCCTGGGGTTCGGAGATTCAGCAAGCGTCGATTTCCTTTTGCTCAAGGACGTGGAGGAAGTGATCGTGAGCATGACGTATGCGGGCGCCACGGACCAGAAACATATCTACCTGCAAAAAGACACAAGCGCCAACCGCGTAATTGTCTCCTCGCCCAACTTCTCCCAGGAGTCCTATCTGGGCGAAAGCGCCACCTACTCGCTGCAACTGGAGCGGTTCTCCAACGAAAACGACGTGTTCCGTCTGGCTGTGGTCAACCTGCCCCGTCAAATCACGTACAACTTCCTCGACCCCAACTCCGTACCTATCCAACGACTTTCTCAGGTCAACTTCACCCAGGGTGTCACCAGCAAACAACTTGCACTTACAGCCTACCTCCCGGAACGGTCAGACGTACAGGTGGGAATCGACAGAACCATCACGTTCTATGCGTTGGTCTTACCCCAGGAAGTCTGGCAAGATGTGCAGCCATTGGACAATAAGACCTTCAGCGAAAAGGAAGTCGATGGTCTCGACGCAGGTAAAGTAAAACTGGAACTCATTCCTCGCGGCGTCGGCCGGATCGAAGTTCGCGCATTGAATCTGTACCATGAGATCCAAACGGATGAAGATGTCTCCATGGAAGTCACCGTTCTCAATGATGGAAGCAGGCGGCTGGACAACATTCGCATCCGCACCAATATGCCGCCCAGGTGGCAGTCAGATATCCGCCCCGATGTCATCTCCGAATTGATACCGGCCGAAGAATTCACCGTCAAACTGCAATTCCTGCCGCCCGAAAATGTCGAGGTCGGCGACTATGAGATTCAGATCCAGACGCTGGCGCTGGCAGACAACCGTCCCGTGGAAACGCAAGACAAAACCGTGCGCATTCACGTCAACGCCCCAACCAACCTCTGGTTGAGTGCGTTCATCGTCTTATGCGTAATCGGCGTGCTCGTCGGCATCATATGGTATTCAGTGAAACTCACGAAACGTTAACGCTAGCCCACTAACCTTCCGCCTTGCCAGACGACGGCCGGCAATTCTGTTGATTGGCGCGTCTTATTACCTTTCCCGCTTAGGGGGGAAGAGACGGGCGCGTCCGAAATACAATGGAGGTACCAATGATCGAAGCCATCGATCTGACGAAGCGGTACGAAGACGGGATACTGGCATTGGACCACCTAAACCTAAAGGTCGCACCGGGGGAAATATTCTGCTTGCTTGGCGCCAACGGCGCAGGCAAATCCACCGCGATCAACCTGATGCTGAACTTTATAGAGCCGACCGAAGGCACGGCCAAAATCAACGACATCGATGTCACCCGCGAACCCCTGGAAGCCAAGAAGTACGTGGCCTACCTGTCGGAAAACGTGAGTCTGTACGGCAACTTTACTGCCCGGCAGAACCTGGAGTTCTTCGCCGGCTTAGCCGGAAAACAGACTGATCTCGACGGCTATTATAAGGTCCTGCGGAGAGTGGGTTTGCCGGAAAATGCATTCGAAAAACGGATTAAAGAATTCTCAAAGGGGATGCGCCAAAAGGTAGGGATAGCCATTGTCATAATTCGGGACGCGCGCGCGGTCATAATGGACGAGCCTACGTCTGGTCTTGATCCGCAAGCCGGCGCCGAATTCTTGCATTTATTGGAAGAACTGAGAGGCGAAGGCAGAGCTGTCTTCATGTCGACCCACGACATTTTTCGGGCTCGCACACTTGCGGACAGGGTAGGCATCATGAAATCGGGACGCTTGATTAGCGAACGCACCCGCCAGGAACTGGAATACGAAGACCTGGAGGAACTCTATCTCGATTACATGTACGGTACAAACACGGGAAGAGACAAGATTGAAAATCCGCTCGTCAGACAGGAGCCACAATGACAACTGGTCTACTGAGCTGCACTTGTTTAATGGCATCGCAGTTCTACCCCCTTTCACCGAGTCTAAACTCAAGGCATCCCGTTGAACCGGGGTAACTCCAATATGGACACGCCCCTTGTTTCTTTATGATCGAGTCAATTCCCCTCAGTAAATTGGAACCCCCATACTCATCCACAACCATTAACCTTATTCCGCAAAGGCCGCAACGCGGCACCGCGACGAAACCTTCCGAAACGGGCCGAAATGGCTGTCAGGAAGGACGTTTCTTCCGTTCACGTCCAGTGACCTGGTGTATCCTGGTAATCCGCAGTCTAATCGCCTTTATTAACCCGCACATATTCAAAACGACGTCCCCGAAAATTGATGAATCAAGGTTAAATATAACTCCCCATTCTGTGCCGGATTTGATGTTTAACTTCTGTCGAATACTTCTTGACAATTTCAATCAGAGTGGATATTTTAGTCCGGTCAAGCATGAGGCCAGACGGTTAAGAATTCGAAACGAAAGTTGTCAGGGAATTCGCCCATGTGTTCGATTTCCTTTAATTTGCCCAAAGCAATCCTGGTTCATAATCGTGCAGCCATGGTCGATAGGCATAGCGTATCCGGAAAGGCGCGATGCGGTTTGTAACAGTATGAGCAACAGCACAAATTCAGACCGCCATCGATGCCGATTCGATGGCGGTTTTTTGTTATCTATATGCCATCGAGATTGACGATGCGCCAATAACCTGGATTCGACATTTGAATGGGATTTCAATACTCGGATTCTGGAGTTTTCGCATAAGTGTCACCATTGGACGTATCCGCTGCTGCATCATGCCGCCATAATTACGGAGGTTCACAAAAACTCGCATGCCAATCATCGTTGTTGAAAAACTGAAAAAAGAATACCGGAGGCAGAAGCGAACGGCCGGCCTGGCGGGTTCCGTCCGAAGCCTGTTTTCGCGCGAGTATGAGACAATACTCGCGGTTGATGATGTCTCTTTCCACGTTGAAGAGGGCGAGGTTGTCGGCTATATCGGCGCGAACGGGGCGGGTAAGTCTACGACGATCAAAATGCTCGTTGGTATCCTTGTGCCGACATCAGGCCTTGTCACAGTGCGCGGTCTGGTGCCCCATGAAAACAGAGTTGAAAATGCAAAAAAGATGGGGGTTGTTTTTGGGCAAAGAACACAATTGTGGTGGGATATACCCGTATCCGAGTCATTGAACCTGATGCGTCACATGTTCAAGATTCCCGAGAAGCGCTTCAACGAAAATATCGCTCTTTTCGGAGAAATCCTCGATCTCAGGGATTTTATCAACACACCCGTCCGCCAACTCAGCCTCGGACAACGAATGAGAGCGGATATCTGTGCGGCATTGTTGCACGATCCCGACATTTTATATCTGGATGAGCCAACAATTGGATTGGACGTCGTTGCCAAGGAACGCATCAGGGAGTTCATCAAGAGCGTGAATCGTGAAAGAGGCACAACGGTCATTCTCACCACGCATGACATGTCGGATATTGAAAAGCTCTGCTCGAGAGTCATGGTGATCGACAAGGGCAGCATTGTCTACGATGGACAGTTACAGCAGCTCAAAGAGAAATACGGGACCGAAGAGACGCTGACGATTGAAACCGATGGCGGTTCGATAGATGATAAAGATCTATCCGGATTAGGCATCCGGGACGTCAGCCGCCAGGGTAACAGGTACACATTCCGATATGACAAGCGAAAGGTGAATTCTTCTTCTCTGATCCAATTTGCCCTGGACCACTGTCAAATACGTGATTTTGACGTCCAACAAGCTGAAATCGAGGAAGTGATTCGCCGGCTGTACTTGAGTATGGCTGACCAGAGACACGGTTAGTCTGCAGGTTTTATAAGGGTGCGTACAGGAGGTCGCCCCGTCTTAAGGGTGGGTTCGCATTGACTTAAACGTGTTCCGACGTCAGAATCGATTCCAAAATGCGAGTATACTTCGAGTTTATAAAAAATGGAGCACAGACCGAACTGGCATACAGAATGAGCGTTCTTCTTCGGATTGCCAGTCAACTGTTCATTCTTGTCGTGAGAGTCGCAATGTGGAACGCATTGCTAAAGGCAGCAGGTGGTGGGGTTTCCACGGACATGGGGTACGTAAATCTTGAAGATATGATGACTTACAATGTTATGAGTTCTGTAGCGACAATATTGATATCGACCACTGTCCTCAATGAAGTCGACGAGAAAATCAAGTCAGGCCAGGTCAGTATAGACCTGATAAGACCGTTCAACTTCAAGGGATCCCTGTTTTGCTCGACAATCGGTACAAACTCCGTAAAGGCAGCGATAGAAGCGTTACCTCTCCTCATTATTTCAATTCTGCTCTATGACATAAGCATGCCATCGTTGAAATATCAGCTCCTATCCTTGTTTTGTCTTGTCAACGCCCTCATTTTACTCTTCATGCTCAATTACGTGCTCGGGCTTCTGGGATTCTGGTATCTTTCGGTGTGGCAGTTCAGGATGATTGTCGGGATGCTGGTCATGATTATGGGCGGGCAACAGATACCGCTCTGGTTTTTTCCGGACTATCTTGTCGATGCCTCTGCGTACCTCCCCTTCAGGCTGGTCTACTTTGCTCCTCTATCGATATTTCTTGAAAAGACAACCTTGATAGGTTCGCTAAGTTTAATTCTCCAGCAATTTCTGTGGATCGGATTTCTTGTCTTCATAGAAAGAACTGTTTGGTCCAGAGGAATAAGAAAGCTCGTCATTCAGGGAGGCTAGAAGTGGGCAACCTTCCATTGTATCGTGGGTTTATTGCCGCCCATATGAAGGCGCAGATGGAATATCGATTCGGGTTTTTCGTAGAACATGCCGTCTTGATGTTGTACTACTGCATTTCATATCTGGGCCTTTGGATAGTCCTTGAGAAATTTCAGACTATCGCTGGCTGGACATTCTATGAAGTACTGCTACTCTTCAGCCTCAACCTCTTTGCGTATTCCATGAGCAGTTTCTTCTTCGGGTTCGGGTCCATGCGCAATATGGACAGGCTTGTCCAACGAGGAACCTTCGACAGCCTGTTGATCTTTCCTCTGAATCCTTTGGTACACCTCGCATTGAAACACTTCTCAAACAGCTATGTCGCTCATTCGGTCCTCTGTATCGTAATCTTCGTCGTGTGTTTCGAAGAATTGGACATCAGACTCGGACCGCTGGATGTTCTGCTTTTTTGTTTAGTCCTGATAGGCGGCGCGTTGATTCAGGCTGCGGCGATGATATCGACCGGAACCATAAGTTTCTGGTTTGTTCGGTCGACGTCCGCGGTAGACGGGGCAATGCAATACACGGCGAAATTTGTGGACTATCCGATTGTCATCTATCAACGGTGGGTTCAGGTCGTTTTGACTTTCATACTTCCGTTCGCTTTTATCAGTTTCTACCCTGCAGAGACGTTTCTCGGTCGAAACAACACCTCCGTACTACATGGTATCCTGATTTTCGATCCACTGTTTCAATTCGGAACGCCGTTGGTCGGGGCAGTCCTGTTTTTTCTCGCGTACATGTTCTGGAAGTGGGGAATCAACCACTATCAGAGTACTGGTACTTGAACAACCTATCGATCAGGTCGACACATAAAATGGCGAAAATTCCTTCCATACTCAGGTTTGCAATCCGTGCAATAGCGGCATTATTCCTGGTGGCTACCGTTCTGTGGCTCGTGAAGATCGACCAGGTCGCAGTCGGCGAGGGGCTCGTTGCGTCTGAAAGCGAAACCTGGATGAGTTCCCGCGTTGAAGCTCGCGTGGAGTCCGTCTTGATCAAAGAAGGCGAAATGGTTGCTCTCGGCGACACATTGGTTAAACTGGATGGTTCATTTGCCAGGCTTCAATTGGACGAAGCCGAACAACTGTACAGAACGGCTATAGCCGAACGGGAGGTCAGTCGCGCCGAGCTTGAGATCCTGGAAACTCCCCCTTCCAAGAATATCATCGCAATGCTTCAATCTGAGTTGCGATCCTCACGAGAACAACTGGATCACGCCGAGGGGCAACTTCGCAGAGAACGCGAACTGATGCTTCGTGGCGGGCTTACATCCGCGGAGGAGCTGGCCGACGCAGTATTGGACTCCAAATTAACAGCCCTTCGGGTTCAGAAAATCGCCTCCACAATAGCTGCCGAACAAGAGGAACCGATCGCTGCTCGCATACGGAAGGCTCGTTTCGACCTGCAAGCCAATCAGGCTCTGGTCCGTAGAGCCGAGGTTGAAATCTCAAAAAAGAGCAGGAACTTGGCCGACCACTCTCTCGTTGCTCCAGATTCCGGACGGGTTCATCTGGTGTTGGTCAGGTGGGGCGATATGGTCGCTGTGGGTGATTCTCTTCTATTGCTTGTGCCGAATGGACGTAAGTATGGGAAATGTATGGTGCCGGCAAAATTCGGACCCTGGTTGGAGGTTGGACAAAGAGTGACGATTTCGCCAGTGTGGGAACGGTCGTACGAGTTATCCGGACAGGTCAGTGCGGTTCGCCGGCATGTCGAGAGAAATCACCTCTCGGTGCTGGTTGACGTCAGCTTTGACTCGCCTCCTCCGCTGACGCTGGGCGATAAAATCAGAGTTGAAATAACGCTTAGACGGAGTGGATTGTTGAAGCTTCTATTGTTCCCTTTCGAGTGGGAAAAGGCCACAACCTGGTAGGAATGTGAGAACTCGTGCCGCACTGTCAGGGTCCCGATACGCGCCATCCATTGCTCTGATACACCAATGCTTACGGGAGAAGCCACCATAACCCGGGGATAGAGCCCTCTGGCCGGCTGTTCGGCAACTTGCCGATTCCCGACCCGGATGGTTCATAAACACGTGGCGTCTGGAAATTTCAACAGGAAGCAAGTTATCCATAAAATACAAAAGGGCGACAGTCAGCTCCACGACCGCAATCGGCTGGGTCATGGAACGACGTCGCGTGATGGACTTTGTCGTCAGAGAGACTGAGATTGACGAAGTAATCAGAAGAATGTACCTGGCCAGGTCCAGCTGAACCGGCTCACAGGCAGCCATGATATGAAAGTCTACATTGAATTCCTGAAGAACGCCTTCCAGTCCAATCTTGCTTACAAGATGAATGTCTTCTTGAGCCTGATCAGTTCTATCGTCGTTCTTCTGGTACAGATCTACTTCTGGCGCGCGCCGTTTCAGGATATCGGACAGACACAAACGAATATGGGGGTCATCAGCTTTCGGGACATGGTCACGTACACGCTTGTCAGCACCGGAATCTCCATTGCCATCAGCACAAGAACAATGTTCGCAGTTGGCGACAAGATCAGGTCGGGGGAAATTGCAATGGACCTCATCAAACCGGTGAGTCTGAAAGGCATGTTGTTTTTTAGTGCACTCGGGAACAACGGCTTCCGGATGGTTTTCGAGCTGATGCCTTTTCTGATCGTGGGCGTTCTGATGTTCGGTATTCGCCTTCCCTCTGAGCCGCACTTTTTTCTATTTATTATTTCCGCGATCAACGGCATGATGATTTATTTTTCGATCAGCTATTTGATCGGACTGATCGGGTTCTGGTTCCTTGCCGTCGGATCCTTGAGCATGCTGTTCAACGTTTTGATAAACGTCTTCTCTGGGGAGATGGTGCCACTCTGGTTCTTCCCTGAATTCTTGTATGAACTCTCCGCCTTTCTCCCGTTTCGTCTCATTTATTTCGCGCCGCTTGCGATATTTCTCGAGAAGACAGTTCTGGCGGACGCGATCGGTTTTGTCCTGCAGCAATTCCTTTGGATTGGGATTCTGACGGGAATTGAAAGAATATTGTGGATGAGGGCAGTCAGAAAACTGGTCATACAGGGCGGCTGAGATGGACAATCTCAGATTGTACGGTCGATTTCTGGTCGTCTACCTGAAAACCCTGATCGAATACAGGTTTAATTTCTTCACGTCGCAGATCATCACGATTGTCGTGTATCTGATCAGCTTCCTGGGCGTATGGATCGTCCTGAATAAATTCAAAATCGTACACGGATGGAATTTCTACGAAATCATGCTGCTGTACAATCTCAATCTGTTCTCGTACGGCGCAAGCAGTCTGTTTTTCCGCGGACCCATGCGCGATCTGGAATACATGGTTCAGGACGGCTCATTCGACAGTATCTTGATCTATCCGATGAATCCCTTCGCGAACCTGATCTGTCGCGATTTCAGTCATGGTTTTATGGCCCATGTCGTCTTAAGCGCCGTGTTCTTTTATATCTGTTTCGAAAACCTGAGCATTGTGTGGACGTGGATGAACGTGGTCTGGTTCGGACTGGTGCTGATCGGCGCTACGTTAATCCAGGCCGCGATCATGGTACTGACGGGGACGATGAGCTTCTGGTTTGTGAGGTCGGCGGCGGTTGTAGATACGGCGATTTATGGATTGAGGAGGTTCGTCAACTATCCCCTCGGCATGTACGACAAATGGGTGCAGGTACTCTTGACTTTCGTCATCCCCTACGGCTTTGTCGCCTATTTCCCTGCGGAGGATTTCTTGAACAAATCGGACGCTCCATTATTCCATGGGATCACTCTGTTCGATCCGTTATTCCAGTACGGGACGCCACTGGTCGGAATCGTAAGCTTCTTCCTGGCGTACAGACTCTGGTGTGTCGGCATCAACAGATACGAGAGTACCGGATCGTAGTTTCCTGCGGGTTTTGAAAACATGCTGCGTACTTCCAAATACGTCCTGCGCTTCCTTGCGGTCATTCTGGCCGTCGTCGCAGTTCTATGGTTTGTGGAAATCGACCAGGTGGCAAAAGGCACAGGAAGAATCGTACCCGAGAAAGAAATCTGGATAAGCGGGCTCGTTGAGGCGCAGATCGCAAAGGTCTACGTCGAGGAGGGTCAACTGATCGCGGCAGGAGATTCACTTATTGCGTTCAAGAATGACATTGCCGAATCCCGGCTCACCGTTGCAAGACGAGCCTACGAGCGTTCCGTGGCTGAGCGGGAGGCTGCGAGGGCAGCACTCCAGGCATTGGAGGCGTCGCCTCCCGAACAGGAACTGAAAGGGCTTAGTAGTGAATTGGAAGCAATGAAGGAGAAATCTCGTTTGGCGAACTGGCAGTTGAAGATGGCACAGCGATTGTTCGATCACGGCGGGCTTGTCAGCGCTGACGATCTGGAGAAAGCCAGGTCGGATTCGATCCTCGCCTTGATGCAAATCGAGAAATCGTTGTCAGCGTTGGAATTGTTGAAGTCAGGGCCGATAACTCCCCTGCGCAAGAAGGCGTTTTTTACGTTCAAGGCAAGGGTTGCGGAAGTTGCCGAAGCTGAAGCCGCATACAACATGGTTCGCCGGGAAATGAGACACTATACACTGCGGGCGCCTGGACCGGGACGGATCCTGATGGTCCTGCGCAAGGCGGGCGCGGTTCCCGCCGTGGGCGACACGCTGATGTTGATCGGATCGGAGGACCCGCTGTTGGCCGAGTGCCACGTCCCGGCAGAATTCGCTCCCTGGATCAGACGAGGACAGGAAGTCGATCTCTGGCCGCAGTGGGAAAGTTCATTTGAATTCTCAGGGCAGGTTCATTCGGTGCGACGCTACGTGCAGCGAAAGGGATATCCCTCCGTACGCGTCCTTGTGAAGATCGATTCGGCGCCCCCTCTTATACCCGGTAACCGACTCGTGGCCGAAGTAAAGCTGCGCCGCGCCAGTGTTCTCGAGTTGATCCTGTTTCCTTTTGACTGGTCAATCGCCAGCGTATCCGAGTAATCGGTTCGGCTTGATGCGCGGTGCCTCGATGGCGACCGGAACGCCCCCTTCCGCCTGATCCCTGAAGACCTCGCTCGCCCCGGACAGGAGGTTTTCAACCGACTCGCCGGCCTTTATGACACCGCGAACCCGCCTCAGGCAGGCCACGTCCTCGAGGGGGTTTCCGTCCACGGCGATCACGTCGGCCAGATAGCCCGGCGCGAGGCGTCCCAGTCGGTCCGCCACATCCAGCATCTCCGCCGTATTCGTGGTCACCGCCCTGATTGCGTCGGCGTTTGAGACGCCCAGGTCCGCGAGCGCTCTGGCCTCCCGCCATAGCGTCGCGTGCGTACTGTCCGTTCCGAGGCAGACCTTCACCCCTGCGCGAACGGCTTCGGGCAGGTGGCGCGCCGTGCGTTCCCTGGCTCGCTCCACGCGCCTCCGCCACCAGTCCATGTGCCAGGTTTCGAAGGACTCGAATCCAACCTCCCGGTCAAAGAACAGCTGAAGGTTGGGGTCGCTCAGGTACGCGCCCGACTTCACGAACAGGTCCACGTCTTTCGCCTCGAGCAGATTGGCGTGCTCGATGCTGTCGATCCCGGCATCCATTGCCCACCGCATCGCCGGACCGCCGATCGCGTGCGCGGCGACCGGAACGCCCAGGTTGTGCGAGACGCCGATGGCCGCCTCGATCTCCTCCCTTGAATAGGCCGCAATATCCGTCAGATCTCCGCGGAGGTAGTCCTCGAAGGTATTGCCGTCTCTCACGTTGGTAATGAACAGTTTCGTCCAGTCCGCGCCGTGCGAGACATTCTCCCGTATCCGATCCTCCAGCTCCGCTGCGCCGTCGGCCGGAAATGACAGAAAAGGCGCTGTCCCATGACCTGGGCGCAGCGCCCGAACACACGCCTTGAGGCGGGGACCCGCCGCCTCCTTTCGATCAATCGCCTCCTGGAACGGCTTTTCGATGCCCTCGCGGTCTCCGAGCGTCCGCATTGTGGTGACACCGGTTGCGAGATCGCTCCGCAGGTTCATCGCCCCCCGAAGGACCGCGGTTGCGGTATCCAGTTCGAAATGGACGTTGAGCGGTACCCGGAAACGGTTGTTGGCCGTAATGTGGGCGTGGCCGTCGATCAGGGCGGGCATCACCGTCCAGGAAGACCAGTCCAGCGTCTCCCACGCCTGATCGACGTTCAGGGCCGCCGGCGGGCCCGCCCCCAGCACCCGCTCGCCATCGATGATGACGACCCCGCCGGAAATTGGTGGCTCGCAGGGATCGGCGATGAGCAGCTTCGATCTGATCAGGGTAGGCATGGGCGTGCTGTTAGCAGTCCGTTGATAAAGTCGCTCTGCAGGCGAGGCCGAGCCAATGTGGGCGAAGACAAGGCGCGCGACCGAGTCCCATCCATCGATTCGGCGAGGGAGCGCAACGCAGTATTTCGACCGCAAGTGCCGGCCGTAGCCCGGATGGGCTTTTTCAACGGGCTGTTAGCTCTTCCCGGTGTCGACGTCCGGCGTCAGACGCGGACCAGTTTGCGGAAGCTGCGCATTTCTCTGGGTGGATCCATCTGCGAGCCGAACGCGCTCCATGACACTTCTCCGACGTAGATGTCCCCGCGTGAATCCACCGCCAGTCCATGCGGCGCGGTAAACTGGCCCGGGCCCTCGCCGGCCCGGGGGTCTCCCAGTCGGGCGAGGCGTTCGCCATTCAGGTCGTGAATGCTCACGCACGAGCCCACGTTGGGATAGGTCTCGTTGACCTCGAGTTGCGTGGGAAGCTGTCCGATGTAGACGAGGTCGCCGTCGATATGCAGACCGCACGGGCGGTGGAGATTGTTCCACTGCGTGAGATAGTTGCCTTCCGGGTCGAATACCTGCACGCGGTGGTTCTCCCGGTCGGCGATGTAGACCGAGCCACGGCTGTCCGTACAGACGCTGTGTACCAGGTTGAACTGCCCCGGGTCCGTACCGTAGTCTCCCCAGGAGAAAAGGTGTTCGCCGTTCGATGAGAACCTGTGTACCCGTGCGTTGCCGTAACCGTCAGAGACAAAGAGATCTCCCGTCGCCGGATCGAATGCCACTTTCGTGGGCTGGTTGAACGGCCGCCCGCTCTGAGCCGGGGCGCCCTCGCCGGGTGCGCCGATGACCATCAGCACCTCCCCGCCGAGCGTGCACTTGCGGACACAGTGTCCCTGGTCGTCCACGCAATACAGCATTCCGTCGGGCCCCATGGTCAACCCATGGGGGCGCACGAACAGGCCCTCTCCCCAGGATTCCAGGAATTGTCCGTCCCGGTCGAATACGATGACCGGATGTTCACCCCGGTTGAACACGTAGACCCGGTCGTCCGGGCCCACAGCCACGTCCACCACCTCTTTGAACCGCCAACCGCCGGGCAGACGCGCCCAATCGGTTCGTTCCTCATACCGGTATTCGCCGCTGCCGAGAAGCGCCATAGGGCAACCCTTTCGCCGTGGTTAATGGATATACCGCACCGCGGGCGTCCGCCAGACGTAATCACAGGATCCGCGTTGTTTCTGCGATTCAAACAACCATTTGATCGCAGTTCAGTATACGCCTGCACACTCCGGCCTGTCAACCGTTACCGGCTTCGCCGGCGTGGGGCCGGTCGCCGTCTCCGGGGTACGCGCCATCCCGTTACGGCCCACAATTTCCTTGTCTGCGAAAATGCACGGCGCTATCTTCTGCCACACGAAGATTCGACAGACTCCCAATTGTAAAATCCGGTGTACAGCAGGAAACCGAAAACATGAACATCTCACCCGTACAGGTCGCATACCGTGGTTTTCAGTGCGACCTCTCCGACGCGCGCATCCTGAACTGCATCCGGCGGGCGCTGAAGTTGGGAAGGGTAAAACGCCCCCCGTTCACGCGCTGGCCGGGGGGAGAACCGATTTCCGTTCACATCGGCGAGTCGCACCTGGCGAACTGGAGACGACAGTTTGAAGGTGGCGAGAAAGTGGACCTGCCTGCGGAACTGAAAGAAGAACTGAACGATATTCTTGGTGTGGTCCCGTCGTGAAGGGAAACGCGAGCGTAGAATGAATGGCTCCCTGCGTCGCTCATTATATGGAGGGAAGACGTAAGCCGGTAGACGGGAGAGATTGCCTGCCCTGTGAGGTTTCTTTTCGTGCCGGAGGCGAGGAGGAATAACATACACGGCAAGGCCTTCTTCTACCGTCTCACGTCTACCGTCTACCCGACTTTCTGCCCCCGATCCTGAAAAAGGAGCCTGAAATGGACGACGAAGAGAGATATTTCTTCGACCTGAACGGCTATCTCGTGGTAGAGAACGCCCTCTCCTCCGAGGAAGTTGCCGCGTGCAACGAAGCGATAGACCGCAACGCCGACCGCATCCGTGAAAGGCCGGAAGAACAATCCCTGTCGGGGAAATCCAGCACGCTCAAGGGCCAGCAGGGCCGCGGCGATCTGGGCGGCATGCTGACCTGGCCGAAGCCGTGGTGCCAGCCCTTCCGGGATTTACTGACCCATCGGAATATCGTCCCGTACCTCAACGAACTGCTGCGTGAGGGCTTCCGCCTGGATCACGTCTATGGCATTATCATGCGCAAGGGTACGGAAGGACACGTGCTGCACGGCGGCGGCACCACGGACGACCTGACCCATTTCTACCAGTTCCACAACGGAAGGATGCGCTGCGGTCTTACGGTTGTCGCCTGGATGTTCACGGACTGCGGACCGGGAGACGGCGGCTTTTCGTGCATACCCGGAAGCCACAAGTCGAACTATCCCACGCCTCGGGGCGTGGCCCTGCTGGACCGGGACATCGGCGTGGTACGGCAGGTGGAGGCGAAGGCCGGCTCGGCCGTCGTTTTCACCGAAGCCCTCACGCACGGCACGATGCCCTGGACGGCAGAACACCAGCGCCGTTCCATCCTGTACAAGTACTCGCCGGGGCCGCTGACCTATTCGAGAGTCCACGTTCCTGAAGGCGTAGCCGAAGTGCTTGACGAGTTCACGCCGCAGCAGCGCGCCGTACTGGAGCCGCCTTACCGGCCGGCGCGCCCGACCGTATCGACCGGCTGACCGGGCTTGAACAACCGGTTGATGTTTCGACGTCCGGCTGCATGCCAGGCAAAGGGCCCCGGTCCTCTCAGACCGGGGCCCGAATCGCTGACGGTCGGCGTCGAAGTCAATCTGTCGCCGATCAATCTACAGGTAGTTCACGCCGTACCACAGCGCGGGAATCGGGAACACCTCCGCCAGAACCTCGCCCGCACGACCTCCGGCCTTCAGCAGGGCTTCTTCGGCGCCCTCGAGCGTGCCGAATATCAGCTGAATCGCCGCCCCCTGGTCGGGCGCCACCACCTGGTCGCCGCCATAGGAGAAGATCATCTCGTCGCCCTGCTGCCTGAAGACCAGGCTTTGCGCCTCCGTTTCACCTATTACTTCGGCGAAATAGGGACGCATCCGCTCCATGAACTGCTCAAAGTTGATCAGCGTGACCGTCCCTGATGCATTTGCCGGCGTGCCGGTGAGTCCCCTGGACTGAAGGCAGTCCTGGAACCATCTGTCGCAGCCCATGACGTGGGCGTTGAGCGACCGGAGGTCCAGCTCCCGGATGATCTTTCCCAGCGCGCCGGTCAGGCACCGCCGGTTTCCCGACGCCTCCTGCACGCTTATGCTGTCTCCCATTGCGCTGGGATGCTGCACCATCAGGTATCCGCGCATCATCCCTGCCTCACACACTTTGAACACCAGCGTGCGACGGTTCATGACGAAGCCGTCGAAAGCGTGGGCGTAATCGGACGGCGGCCGCATCCACCGCACGTGCTCCTCCCGGTACAGCGAAGCCATCGCGGGCACGTCATCGGGGGTGGCGGCCAACAGTTCCACGCCGTCGTCGTCAAATTCGCCGGCCTTTTCCGCGGACACGGAAAACTCCCAGTCCCGGCCCACGTACCGGCAGCCGAACCGGTGGTACATCTTGCGATAGCCGGAAACGAGCATGAAATCCACCCCGTCCTCCCGGCAGACGCGCATCGTGTCTTCGAACAGGGCGGTTGCGTATCCCTTGCCGCGGTGCTCTTCGTACGTGGCCACACCGCCCAGGGACGACGTGCGCACGGTGCATCCGAAAATGGACGCGTTCCGCCGAAGCGCGCCGATATGGGACACAACCCGGCCGTCCTCCACAACCACCCGCATTTCACCGGCGTGGGCCGGGGTGTAGAAGTGCGGGTATTCCTGGACCAGTCCGGGCCGGAACACGGTGTGGACGAGTTCGGCGAGGCTCTCGAATTCATCGGGATGCAGGCTGCGCATGCCATCGCGCCATGAGGGTTCGGGTTCTCTGGGCAATCTGGCCTCCCTTCGCCGGGGGACCGGCGGTCCCCGATAAGTCAAGATGGTCTGTCAACAATGGTTTGCAAAAAGAACTCAACGGGCTGCTATCCTTCCTCGTGATCCATGAACCCCGGCACGCTGAAATACCGTTCCGCCGAATCGCAGATCACCGTGGCCACGCGCCTGCCCTCGCCCAGCTGCTCCGCCACCCTGAGCGCGGCCCAGACGTTCGCGCCGGCCGAAATGCCGCTCAGGATGCCCTCCTCGGCCGCAAGGCGTCTGGCGGTCTCGAACGCATCGGCCTCCGTGGCGCAGATCACACGGTCGTAGATCTCCCGGTTCAGCACCTCGGGAATGAACCCCGCGCCGATGCCCTGGATGTCGTGAAGCCCCGGCGCGCCGCCGGACAGCACGTTGGAGCGCTGCGGTTCTACGGCCACCACCAGCAGACCGGGCAACTCCGCTTTCAGGACTTCGCCAACGCCGGTGATGGTGCCGCCGGTGCCCACGCCGGCCACGAACGCGTCCAGCCGCCCCTCCGCCGCATCCAGGATCTCGCGCGCGGTTGTGCGCCGGTGTACATCGGGATTGGCGGGATTGGCGAACTGCTGCGGCATGAACGTGTCGCCGGGGGCTTCCCGCGCGATGCGCATCGCCTCGTCCACGGCGCCCTGCATGTCCTCCGCGCCCGGCGTCAGCACCACTTCGGCCCCGAAGCTCTGCAGAAGGTCCCGCCGCTCGCGGCTCATGGAATCCGGCATGGTCAGGACTAGGCGATAACCCTTTGCCGCGGCCACGAGCGCCAGGCCGATTCCCGTATTTCCGCTGGTGGGTTCGACGATCGTCATGCCCGGTTTCAGGCTGCCGTCCCGCTCGGCCGCGTCGATCATTGCGTACGCAATACGATCCTTCACCGAGGCCACGGGGTTGGAGGCCTCGATTTTAACGACGACCTCCGCCATGCCCGGTACCACGATCCGGTTCAGCCGGACCATCGGCGTGTCGCCGATCAATTCCAGGATATCGTCCGCCACCGCGTTGGCCAACGGCATATCGGTCCTTTCGAATGCTTCGGCCAAGTCAAATTAACGTGCATATTCGGGTAGTCCTGTAAGCCAGACGTCCATCGATCACACATCGCCAGGATCAAATATCCCGTCTTGCTGCGCAGGCCGAAACGTGGTCATTGAGCTTGTCGAAATGCTCACGTTTCACTTTCGGTTCCAGTCAATTGACAGCCATCGCCGACCCTTCGACAAGCTCAGGGAGCGGCTCGGGGCTTATGCGCTGGTTCTTCCGCAGATATCGCGGTTTGCGACGGCCTCGATCGCCATCTTCCCCAGCCGCTGAATGTCTTCCGCGATCGTCTCGTCCTCCAGGTCCGCGGGTCGGCACCACCGGTATCCCTCCGCCTCGGAGGCCGCCACCTTGAGGCTGCCGCCCGTCACCCGCGCGAAATAGATCAGGTCGATGTGCTGGTGATCGTCCGAAATCTGTTCCAGGAGGATGCACTCGGGGCGGCTCAATACGTCCACCGTGCCCATGCGGTAGCGAGGCGACAGCAGGGCCACCTCCAGACCGCACTCTTCGCGGACCTCGCGCACGGCCGCGTCGCACGGCAGTTCGTCCTCGTCGATATGGCCGCCCGGCGGAAGCCACAGCCTGAGCCGTTTGTGAAAGAGCAACAACGTCCGGCCATCCTGAACGACGAACGTGGTTGCGGTGAAATCCCGGGTCGTCATCCCTCCCAATATACTCTGCGGTCAGGTTGGGAGCAAAGTCAAAAACGACCAGGATTAAGCAGGATTGGATCAGGATTAAGCAGGATTAAGGCAGATACATGGACAGGGAAACATACTGAAATTTTGCCCGCGATGTGAGTCATCGTGGAAGGGCTTTACAATACCAGGATCGGAACACGATTAAGCAGGATTAAGGCAAATGCGGGGACAGGGAAATCGACCGAATTCCGGATCGGGATGTGAGTCATCAGAGAAGAACCTGACAATATTCAGTAGTTCCGCTTCTGTGCACTTGTGCCCTTATCCTGTTTATCCATGTAGGATTAGTTTTTCCTGTGGGGGCGGTAGGGGGGTATCGTCGATCTCGGATTACCAGATGGTCTGCGGATAGAACGCGCGGAGGGCGGGGTCGGATGTGACAATGGGGCAGGCATTCAGGACGGCGGTTGCGACGATGGTGCGATCGGCAGGATCGCGATGGTCCCAGTTGAGTTCGATGTTTCCGATCCATGTTCGAACGCATACCGGCAGGATTTCGACGCGGTCGACTTGCTCGAGTCTACTGGTGAATTCGCGAATGGGTGCCGGAATAACCAGTTGTTGTTTCTTCACTTTAATTCCGATTTCCCATATAGAGATTGCGCTCAGGGCAATCCTGTCGGCGTCAGTGATGGCCTGCGTTGCTGCCATAGACAGCCGATCACGATCCAGCGTCCAGAACACAAGGGCCGAAGTGTCCAGCAGCACCATTATGCGTCCGCCCATTCATCGGTGGTTGGCAGATTGATGTCTTCGTGATAGATCACGCCGCCCTGAATGGCGCCGAAAGCCTCTTCCACGGTCTTCTTGCGTGCAATAGGCAGAATGCGCAGCACCGGGCGCCGGCGATCCGTGACAATCAGCTCTTCGCCTGAACTCTCGAGTTCCCGGAAGATACGGAGCATTTGTGCTTTCAACTTGCTCTTTGAGATGGTTTGCACGGTTTCTCCTCAATTAAGTTTCTGACTATAGTCATGACTATAGTTAATATACACAAATGCAAACATCCTGTCAACGAAATATCTGACATGGATAGATTACAGAATACTTACCTTGTTTGACTATGATTTACTGTGATCGGGACAATGGCGGGATAGAGGGGGCAGGATGTACCTGGAGTCCGGGCGGCGTTTCGTTTTCGGCCTTTGTTCTGCCAATCCTGTGCATCCATGTTTCGTACGTCTTTGCACAGGCCGATAGCCAGAACTTTGCGCGGACCCAACCGCCACCGGCATCAGTGTCATCTGCATTTACTCGCGCAGCCGGATGTTGATTTCGTCGACAGAAGCCGTGTCCAGGAACAACGCCAATTCCTTCTTGAGGTTTTCCCTGGATTCGGCTACGGTCTTTCCCTGGCTCGCGATGTCCAGCTCGGGGCAGAGCGCGACGTACCCATCACCCACGCACTCGATAACTGCCGTCAACTGCCTGCTCATCACCAACTCACGCAATCCCGACTCGATGAATTGACATGGATTCAACTGCATGAAGGGTAAGCATCCCGGCTTGCCAACGATTCGAGCGATTCCTGTATTATATATGACTATACGTGCAGTGGGTTCCCGGTTTTCTCCTGTCGATCCTGTGCATTTCTTCCTGGTGGTCTTTCGCTACTAACAATGGCCTACATGGATGGACAGGATAAACAGGATGAAACCAGAAGAAACTACGAAACTACGAAAACAGCGAAAGTCACAAAAACGCATTTATCCTGCCTATCCTGTTCATCCATGTTTCATGCCTCGCCCGTCTGATCTTCGCCTGATTTCTCCCACGCTTTCGTAAACGTCTCCGGTTCGACTCCGAGCGCATCGGCCACGCGGTTGATGTAGTTGAAAAAGCCGATGATCTGAACCGTGTCGTGGATCGCGCGGTCGTCGAAGCCGTGCTCGCGCAGCCCGTCCATGTCCGCGGCTGTTGAAGCGTGCGGATCCAGGCTGAGCTTCTCCGCGAAGGCGCAGAGCGCGCGGTCGGCGGCCGGCAGATCGGCCTGGCGCCAGTCCGCGGCCAACTGATGCACCAGCCGTTCGGCTTCCTCGCCGTCCTCGACGTCGAACTCTCCGGCGACCTCGGCACGGAGGTCGTGGGCGTGCGAGCGAATTCAGTACACGCAATGGTTCGCGGCTGAGACCACCACGGCGAGCATCTCCCGCCGCGCGCGGCTGAGAGGGGAGGGGCCGTGCATCAACGTGCCGTAGAAATCCAGCGAAGCCTTCATCGCCGGCGGATTGGGGCTCATGACGGCAACGATACCCCAGATTCGCCCTGCCCGCTTCAGCGCCGCGTCATACAGCTTCTTCAACAGGCCGGTGGCCCTATCTGGTGGAATAACATTAATATATGGCATCGTAATACCCCCTTCCCATACCCAAGATAAACACCATCAAACATGGATGGACAGGATGAGCAGGATGAAACCAGAAGAAACTACGAATCTACGAAAACAGAGAATACCACAAAAAGCACGAGAATCGGGCAAACCAAAACCGGTAAACTTCGATGGACAGGATGATACACTGTCCTGTCTTACATGCTCCTGTATGTGTCTTACTCGAACAGTGTACGTGGTAGCCCTGACTGTCTGATGATTGCCATGAGTGTTCCTTTCCGCAGTTCCTTGTGGTCTGGAACCGGGACGGTGATCGTAGTCTCAGCCGTGACCTTCTGCATAACGACATGGCTGCTTCTACGCCGTACCTCGGCAAACCCGTGACCCGCGAGTATTGCACACGTCTCACGTCCCGACAATACCCGAAGCCTAACCAACGGCAACCTCTACCCGGGTTACGTACACTTCTTCGTGCAGGCGCTGCTTGATCTCGGTATCCGAGGCCGTCTCCAGGAACAACTCCAATGCCTCCTTTAGATTATCCCTTGCTTCCGACACGGATGTTCCCTGGCTGGCGACGTCCAGTTCAGGGCAGAGGGCGACGTAGCCGTCGTCCTCACGTTCTATAATTGCTGTCAGCTGTCTTGTCATTGCAAGCTCCCGCCTTTCGGATTTGCCTCGACTGCGTTTATGCTCTTCCGCCTTTATCCTGCTTATCCTGTGCATCCATGTTTCGATTCTTCCAACTCCTGAACGTGGCTCGCCATCCACAACGGTCCGTATCGTGCTTTGCCCGATTTTCTTGTTTGTCCCGCTTTTTGCTTTTCCGCCTTTATCCTGCCTATCCTGTTTATCCATGTTCCCCTGCATCAATCCTCGATGGTCTCTCGCTACCACCCGCCAACCTGAGTCCTGTCCACAATATCCCGTGTCAGGATTTCGAACGCCGCGCCGAGGCCTGCGTGGCGGGCTTCTTCGCGCTGGCCGGCGGCGCTGTAGATGCCGTATCCCTTCAGGCGCTTCTCTTCCCACAGCTGCTTCTTGTTCTTCACGTCGTAGCAACTGACGTCCACGAAGACCGAGATCTGGAACTGGTCCTCCTGCCCGCGGTAGGTGAACGGGTCGTCCCGCACTTCCACGATGGTGCCGCGCAGCACGATGTCCGCGCGATCTTCGTCCGTGACGCGCAGCGCCGCGTCCTGGAGAAACGCCTGGATCAGGCTATCGGTGAGCGCCTGCTGGATTTCCGGCTCGAGGCTCTCGTTGTCCATCAGCGGAATGGCCACCGAGCGGAAACCCGAGCCGCCCGTGGCTGACGTTGAATAGTACGCGCATCCGCCCAGCCAGAACAGGAACAGCGCCGCGCAGGGGAGGAGGAACCGCTTCAATCCGATTCCTCCTTCGACTCCGACGCCGCCTCGTCATTCGGCGTTTTGGCTTCAGCGACTTCGGCTGCGTCGCCGGCGCTCTGCTCCGCGGACGCATCCTGCTCCGGAGCCTCACCTTCCGTGCTCCCGGCGGCATCTTCGCCGCTCTCCTCCGCGGGCGCCTCGGCGTCGGCCGTTGACGCCTCGGCCTCATCGGAAGCCGCTTCGGCCTCGTCCGGTTCCTTGTTCACTTCGTCGATGTAGTTCATCCTCAACTCGTACAGCGCGTGTTCCAGGAACTTCTGTTCGTTTTCGCTGAGATTGCCCTTCGTCTTCGCCTGCAGCATGCCCAGGATGTCAATCGTGTTCTTCGCCTGGGCGAGGTCCCGTTCCACCTTGTTGGTCGCGGGGTTCATCACCTTGCCCAGATGCTGCCATGCCGCCCCCTGAAACATCAGTACGATCTGCGTAAACAGAAATTCGTTCATCTGTTCCTGAGTAATGGTCTCACTTTCGGCCATGAAGATATCCTCCTTGAAATGATTGACTTAAGCACTTCGTGGCAATGGTCTGTATAAGTTAAAACCTGTATCTGGGTAGACGGAAGACGTAAGAGGGGAGAGGAGTTCCTGCCTTGTGAGTTTTCCTTTTATACCGTAGGCAAGTGGAGAGACCAAATCGGGCGAAGACCTCATCTCCCGTCTCCCGTCTTACCTCTACCGCTTTATGGCTTTCTCCAGCCTCGCCATCGCGGTTTCGGCGTTCGCCCAGCCGCGGACGACGTCGGTCTGCGCGTCGCCGTGTTTCACGACCACGCTCGGGAATTCACGGACGCCCATGGAGCGGCGCAGGTTGAAACCCGCCTGCAAATCGGCCTCGATCTCCGGCGATGTGATATCCCGCTCGAATCGATCCATGTCCAGCGGCGGCGAAAGCGACCCGGCAACCGCGGTCAGCGTTTCGATATCCGAGGGATTCCGTGCTTCACGGTAATACGCCCGCTGGATGGCGTCGAACATTTCGGGAACGGCGTCTTCCCGTTGAACCCGTGCCGCCAGCACCGCGCGGCATGCGGGGTACGTGGACCGTCGCGGTTTGCATTTACGCCAGAAGTCCCAGTTGAATTCCGCCCCAGTCGTCGCCGCGACGTCCCGCCAGTTCCGCTGCACGTACGCGCGCGTTGCTTCGGGCATCGGCTCGTCCGAGTCCTTCGCCAGCCCGCCCATCACGTACACCACCGGGACGGCCTCCGGAAGCGCCGAGACGATCTCCCGCAACACCGGCCTGAAGCCCCAGCACCACGAACACATCGGGTCGCCCACGTAATAGAGTTGCGGATCCACGTTTCGTATCCTCTATGGATGGGTATTTCAGTGAAACAGGCCGTTCAGGCGACGTGCATGACCTCAGACGTTCTGGAACCCGAAGCCGGGTTCCACGCCCTGAGTACCGGTACAAAATTAAAGACGCGTGTTGAAAAAGGCAAGCATATCGACCCTGTCCACGCCTGTGCAATACCGCTGCAATTCGCCGTTCCCGCGGCCCGGTAGAATCCGCTTGCGGAGACGTATTGATTATGCGTACCTTCATCCCCCCTAATTCTGCCAATTCCGTCTGGTGCGGAAAATTGTCAACGGGACCGCGATATCGGGAAACACACAAAAAGGAGGTGGTCCGTGAACGTGGAAGTCACCATTAACGGCGAGCGCCACAGCCACGACGTGGAGCCCAGGCTGCTGCTTGTGCATTATCTGCGCGACGTCGTGGGCCTGACCGGCACCCACGTAGGCTGCGAAACCAGCCTCTGCGGCGCCTGCACCATCATGCTCGACGGCCAGGCGGTGAAATCCTGTACGCTGCTCGCGGTACAGGCGAACGGCGCCGAAATCACCACCATCGAAGGTCTGGCCGAGAACGGCGAACTTCACCCGGTACAGGAGGGCTTCTGGGAGTGCCATGGCCTGCAGTGCGGATTCTGCACGCCCGGGATGATCATCGCCGCCCACCAGTTGCTGGAACGCAACTCGCGGCCCAGCGAGGCGCAGATCCGGCGCGGCATCGAGGGCAACCTCTGCCGATGCACCGGATACCAGCACATCGTGGACGCCGTCCAGTACGCAGCCAGAAAAATGAGGTCCTGAAAGGAGGTCTCCCATGCCTGTCGGTAAATCAGTAGGCGCAAGAATCAAGCGCAGGGAAGATCCCCGGCTGATCCAGGGCCTTGCGCAGTATGTAGACGACATCCAACTGCCCGGTACGCTGCACGTGGCCGTCCTCAGAAGCCCGTACGGACACGCGCACATCAGGGGCATCGACACCACGGCCGCGGCAGATCACCCGGGCGTGGCGGCCGTGGTTACCGGCGACGATCTCAAAGGCAATATCGGCACTATTCCGTGCGCCACCACCGATCCCGAGGGCTTTCCGGGTATCCAGGTTCCCGACCATCCGGTCCTGGCTCACGGAAAGGTCCGGTTCGTCGGGGAGCCCGTTGTCGCGGTCGTCGCCGACAGTCCCTACACCGCCAGCGACGCGGCCGAACTCGTCGAGGTGGACTACGAGCCGCTCGACGCCGTCAACTCCGCGGAGGCGGCACTCAGTGACGGCGCACCGCTCTTGCACGAGGAATTCGGCAGCAACCAGGCGTTTACCTGGGCTATTGCCGGCGGGGACATCGACGCCGCTTTCGCTCAGGCCGACCGCGTGGTCAAACAGCGCTTCGACCACCAGCGCCTGGTGCCGAACCCGCTGGAGACCCGGGGCGTGGTCGCGCAGTTTCAACCGGGCGACGGCAAGCTCACGGTCTGGTCCTCCACCCAGATCCCGCATCTGCTCAAAACGCAGCTCTCGGTTATTCTCAGCCGGCCCGAACAGCTCGTGCAGGTCATCGCGCCCGAGGTGGGGGGCGGTTTCGGCTGCAAGCTGAACGTGTACGCCGAGGAAGCCCTGGTCGGGCATCTCGCGATCCAGCTCAAAAGGCCGGTCAAGTGGATCGAGAGCAGACGTGAGAATTTCCTGCACACCATCCATGGGCGCGACCAGGTCGGTGACGTGGAGATCCCCGTCAAGAACGATGGGACCATTCTGGGGCTCAAGTATACCGTTGAGGCCGACGTGGGCGCCTACTACCAGTTGCTCACCCCGGCCATCCCCACGCTTACGGGGCTGATGCTCTGCGGCTGTTACAAATTCCAGAACGTCTCCATGGAGCTCGTTGCCGCCTTCACCAACAAGATGGCCACCGATGCCTACCGGGGCGCGGGAAGGCCCGAGGCCACCTACCTCATCGAGCGTATGCTGGACTGCGTGGCTTACGATCTGGATATGGACCCCCTGGAGGTCCGGCGCCGGAACTTCATCGGCAAGGACGAGTTTCCCTTCGAGACCGGTACGGCCGTTGCCTACGACAGCGGCGACTATGAGATCGCGCTGAACAAGGCGCTGAGGAAAATCGACTACGAAGGCTTCCGCAATGAGCAGGCGGAAGCCCGCGAGCAGGGCCGGTATCTCGGCATCGGCTTCTCAACGTACGTGGAGATCTGCGGTATGGGGCCCTCGGCCGCCATGCCTGCCGGCGGCTGGGAGAGCGGCACCGTGCGCGTGGATCCCACCGGCAAAGTCACCGTTCTAACCGGCGTCTCGCCCCACGGCCAGGGCCAGGAGACCACGTTTGCGCAGCTCATCGCTGACGGCCTTGGAGTGGATATCGACGACGTGCGGATCATCCATGGCGATACGGAAGCCGTGCAGTACGGCATCGGAACGTTCGGCTCCCGCGCGACCGCGGTGGGCGGCACGGCCATGGTGATGGCCATGGAAAAAGTCAAGGAGAAAGCCGTCAACATCGCCGCGCACCTGCTGGAGAGCAATCCCCAGGACATCGTGGTCGAAGACGGCCAATACGGCGTCAAGGGGTCGCCCGACCAGGGCGTGACCCTGGCGGACATCTCGATGGCCGCACACGGGGGCGTGAATCTGCCTCCGGATACCGAGCCGGGCATGGCTGCCACGCACTTCTTCGAACCCTCCAATTTCACCTACCCGTTCGGCACGCATATCGCCATCGTGGAGGTGGACGCGGACACCGGCGAAGTGGAAATCCTTCGGTATATCGCCGTGGACGACTGCGGACAGATCATCAACCCGATGATCGTCGAGGGTCAGATCCACGGGGGTATCGCCCAGGGTCTTGGCCAGGCGCTTTACGAAGAAGCCATCTACGACGAGAGCGGACAGATGATCACCGGCTCGTTCATGGACTATGCCCTGCCCAAGGCGCATAACTTCCCGCGCTTCGAACTTGACAACACGGTCACGCCATCACCGGTGAACCCCATGGGCGTCAAGGGCGTGGGTGAGGCGGGAACCATCGGCTCCACGCCGTCCATCGTCAACGCGGTGGTGGACGCGCTCAAGCCGTTCGACGTGAGGCACGTCGACATGCCGCTGCGTCCCGAAAAGCTTTGGAAGCTCATGCAGAGGTAGGCTACCTGCCCGGACCGTCAGGGGGCGCGGTGACCGGATGACGAACGGTTGAACGCGCTCGCGCGGAAGTTCCAATATTCGATACGTGGAGAGATTACAATGATTCCCAGCCCATTCGACTATCATGCGCCGAAGACCCTGAGAAAGGCGCTCAGCCTGCTTAATGAACACGGCGGCGACGCGAAGATCCTGGCAGGCGGCCACAGCCTCATCCCGCTGATGAAACTGCGGTTCGCCTCGCCTGCAACCCTCATCGACCTGGGCGGCATTTCGGGTCTGCGGAAGGTCGTCGCCGGAAACGAAACCATCTCGATCGGAGCTCTGGCGACCCACTACGCGGTGGAGAGCCACCGGCTGCTGAAGTCCAGGTGCGGTCTGCTTCCCGAAACGGCATCGGCCATCGGAGACGCCCAGGTGCGCAATCGCGGCACGGTGGGCGGCAGCCTGGTCCACGCGGACCCGGCCGCGGACTGGCCCGCGACGATGCTGGCGCTGGACGCCCAGCTCGATATCTCCGGCCCCGGGGGCGAACGGAGCGTTGCCGTCGGCGATTTCTTCGAAGACCTGCTCACCGTCGCCATCGGCGAGGACGAGATTCTCACTCGAATCAGGATCGCCACGCCGCCGGACAACTCGGGCGGCGCGTACGTCAAGATGCACCAGTCCGCCTCGGGATTCGCCATCTGCGGCGTTGCGGCGCAGGTCACGCTGGACAACGGCAACTGCGCGTCTGTCGGCATCGGCGTCACGGGCGTATCGCCGGTGGCCTACAGGGCTTCGGCCGCTGAAGCCGCGCTGCAGGGAGGCCCGCTGAACGCGGAGATGATCGCCGCAGCGGCCGACAAGGCGGCCGACGGCGTGGATGATTTCCAGGAAGACCACCACGCGTCGGGCGACTACCGTGCGCATCTGGCCAGGGTCTTCACGCGGCAGGCGCTCACGGCGGCCGCCGAACGGGCAGCCTGACCAGCGTTTCACATCGAATTGAACGTTAAACGCGTGCGCTCGGTTCATGCCGCCGGGCGCACGTCCTCGCGTACCACCCCCGGAAACCGCTGAGAATTTTAAGACAGCTTCTAAGGAGAAGCTTGTGAAGATCAAGGGTACGCACACCATTAACGCACCGCGTCAGCGTGTCTTCGGAATGCTCACCGACCCCGACGCCCTCGCCAGGTGCATACCCGGCGCCCGGAAGCTGTCGCTTGTGGGCGAGAACACGTACGAACTGGAAATCAACGCCGGCGTGGGACCCATCAGAGGCAGTTACAGCGGCACCGTCCGTCTGGAAGACCTGAACCCGCCCGAATGCTATCGCATGATCGTCGACGCGAAGGGTAAGACCGGATTCGTCAGGGGAGAGGGCAGTATCGACCTCGCGGCCGAGGGCGACGGCACTCAGGTCACCTACAGCGGCGACGTGCAGCTCGGCGGGCCCGTTGCCGCGGTGGGCCAGCGGCTGCACCTGAGCGTCTCGAAAATGATGACGCGTCAGCTCTTCGGCGCCATCGAGGCCGAGGCCAAAGCCGCTCCTGGTGAAACCGTAAAGCACGGCATCCTGAGGGACTATCTCCGCGGCAAGAAGCCGGGGGCGGGGGAGTAGCGATTCCCGTACGGCCCGGCCGAGATAGCCAGAAACAACTGAGTTCTATAACCCGGAATCCTGTATGCCCCATATCGACTGGAACGACGTCCCCGTCAACGAACTGGCGCCCGGCGTGCGCATCCGCGCACCCTACGGCGAGAATCTCATGATCTCCCTGCTGGAAATGGATGAGGGCGCGGTCGTGCCGCTGCATCATCATCCGCACGAGCAGGGCGGTATCATGCTCGAGGGCCGGGTCGAACTGACCATAGGCGATGTCACCCGGACGGTTGAGAAGGACGCGGCCTATCTCATCCCTCCCAACGTGCCCCATCGCGCGATCGCGGTGGACGGCCCCGCCGTTGTGTTGGACATCTTCAGCCCCGTCCGGGAAGATTACGTGGAACTGGGAAACCGCTACATCCCGCCCGAGGACAGAGCGGGGTAGCGCAGTCACAACAGGCCGCCGCGTCGATGAGATTTAGTCGAAAACCAAAAGCGGGTCGGGATTTTATCCTGACCCGCTTTTTCATGCAATTGTATAGACATTATAAAAACCAAATCCAAATCTCCCCGAATTCCCTGCCTACGGCGTGTTCCTTTTGAAGCGACCAAAAGGAACCAAAAGTCGCCGCTGGGCGCGGGGCCTGCCAG
>JAPPFJ010000037.1 GCA_028877215.1 Gemmatimonadota bacterium
TTCCGGCACGGACATGGTCCAGGCACTGAACGATATCGAGTCCGCGGTCAATCGCGTACAGTCTTTCCCGGCCGGTGCAGATCGTCCCAGTTTCCGGGAGATGGATAACCGCATGAGCCTGATGCGGCTCATCGTCTACGGCGACGTATCCGAGCGCTCGCTGAAGGAATTGGCGTATCAGATCGAGGATAAACTCACGGCGCTTCCATCCGTGTCCCAGGTCGACGTCAGTGGCGTTCGGAAGTACGAAATCTCCATCGAAGTACCGCTTCATCGGCTTAGAGCCCTTGGACTGACACTCACCGACGTCGCTGATACGATCCGTCGCAGTTCGTTGAACCTGTCTGCCGGCAGTATCGATACCCGGGAATCCCAGGTGCGGATCCGGACCCTCGGCCAGAACTACGACCAGCAGGATTTCGAAGCAATCGCCCTGCTCAGCAGGCGTGACGGAACGGTCGTTCGCCTCGGGGACATTGCCTCGGTCCGCGACGGTTTTCAGGAAACAGACCTTATCGTCCGGCATCAGAGCCATCCCGCCGTATTTGTCGAGGTGTTCCGGGCCGATGGCGAACAGGTGATGGACGTCGCGACGAACGTCCGGGAACATCTGGAAAACGAGGTGATCCCGGCGCTGCCGGACGGCGTGGCCGTCACCATTTGGAATGACGAATCCCAGGTCTATGAGGAACGCGCCGATCTCCTTATCAAGAACGGCATCCTGGGGCTGTTGCTGGTGTTGATCGCACTCAGCCTTTTTCTTGAAATCCGGCTTGCAATATGGGTCGCCGTCGGCCTTGCCGTTTCGGGGATAGGCGCGCTGGCCGTCATGAATGCGCTCGACGTGGCGATCAACGAAATCAGCCTGTTTTCCTTCGTGCTCGCCATAGGGATCGTCGTCGACGACGCCATCGTCGTAGCCGAGCACATTCGATACGAACGCAGTCGGGGAACGCCCGGTGTTACGGCCGCGATCCGCGGCGTAAGGCGGATCAAGGTGCCGTTGACGTTCGCAGTTCTGACGTCGGTGGTCGCCTTCGTCCCGCTGCTGTTCATCCCCGGGGGCATCGGTGACGTGTGGCGGGCCCTGCCGATCATCATGATCGCCATGCTGCTGGTTTCTCTGGTCGAATCGCTGCTGGTGCTGCCCAACCACCTTTCTCATTTGAAGGGTCCGGAATGGGTGCCGACCAGTGCTTTCGACCGGTTCTTCGCACGGATCCAGGGCCGTGTGACCGAGTTGTTGAACCGTTTCGTACAGGGTCCGCTGTACCGTGCGCTGCGCTTCGCGACGGACCAGCCCGGGGTGACGATGTCGGGAGCCGTTGGAATGCTCGTGCTGAGCATCTCCCTGCTGCCGGCGGGAATCGTACCCACGACGCTGGCCGCTGACATCGAGGGGGATTTCGCGACGGTCGTTCTGGAGATGCCCGACGGGACGACCGCCCCGAGGACTTACGAGGTGGCCCGGGAACTGGAGGCCGCAGGTATCCGGGTCATGGAACGGCTATCACGTGGCCGGCCCGAGGATGCGCCGCCGCTGCTGAGCGGCGTAACGGTTACCGTCGGTTTGGGATCGAGACTCGAGGGCGGGCTCAATCCGGCCCCCACCCTCAATCCTCAGGCCAACGTCGCTACCATCGAGTTCAAACTCCTGAGTGCGCAGCAAAGGCAGATCTCATCCGGAGAGGTCGTGCAGGTATGGCGAGAAGAGGTGGGGGTGCTTCCCTACGTGCGCGGCGTCACCTTCAGCGGCGCGGTCTTTGACCTGGGCAACCCGGTCGAGGCCGTACTGTCCCATCCGGACCCGGAGCTTCTCGCCCGGATCGCGAACGGTGTGGTCGATGGTCTCCGAGAAGTGGCAGGCGTCCACGACATCCGGTCGGATCACACCCCGGGCATTCCGGAAATGCAGCTTGAACTACGGCCGGAAGCGCGTACCCTGGGTCTTACGCTGGAAGCGTTGGCCGGACAGACGCGCGCGGCGTTTTTCGGCGCGGATGCCGTCCGGGTCCAACGCGGCCGGGAAGAGGTCCGCGTCTACGTGCGCCTGCCCGCCGATGAACGGAGTTCTATCACCGATATCGAAAGGTACCTGGTCCGCACGCCGGGCGGGGCCGAGGTCCCGGTCGTCAGCGTGGCCTCGCTGAACCCGGGCGTTTCGCCGCCGGCCATTCGTCGGAAGGACGGCCAGCGCGTCGTCACTGTCTCCGCGGACGTAGACGCCGCGGTGATCTCCGGCGACCAGGCCAACAGCATCCTGGAGGATGCGATCCTTGCCGAATTGACCGCCGCGTACCCGGACCTGACCTACACTTTCGGAGGTGAACAACAACAGCAGCTCGATTCTCTGGATGCGCTGTATCGCGGGTTTGCGATCGCACTGATCATGATTTTCGCACTGCTCGCCATCCCGCTCCGGTCCTATACCAAGCCGTTCATCATCATGGCGGTGATCCCCTTCGGTTTCATCGGAGTGATCCTGGGCCACTGGGTCCTTGGCGTAGCCTTGAGCGCCGTGTCCTTTTTGGGTATCTTTGGCCTGAGCGGCGTGGTCGTGAACGATTCCCTCGTGATGATCGATTTCATCGATCAGAAACTCCGGGAAGGCGCCCGGCCGCGGACTGCGATCATTGAAGGCGCCAAGGGACGCTTTCGTCCGATCATGCTCACTTCCGTGACGACGTTCCTCGGCTTCACGCCCCTCATTCTGGAGCGCGCCATCCAGGCCCAGTTCCTGATCCCATTTGCCGCCTCGCTCGGTTGCGGCATTCTATTCACCACGGCTATACTCATGATGGTCGTTCCCGCGCTTTACACCATCCATCTGCGTCTGACTGCTTCGTGGGGCCGTGCCGGCGCCGGTACCGCGTAGTGCACTTCATGGTGCAGGGAGGCGAAAACCGATGACTAATACTGCCGAGGATCTGACGACTCAACCGCTGACTTTGACTCAAGAACTCATCCTGATGCTCCTCAACGAGGAGACCGGCTACTTTCACCAGTTGCCAGGCTGGCATCTGAACTGCACGGTCATCGGTGCCGTGTTGGCGGAGCTTTCACTCAGATCTCGCATCGACACGGACGTGGAATCCCTGTTCCTTGTGGACGATTCGGAAACGGGCAGCCCTGTCCTGGACCCCATTCTGAAGGAGATTGCAGCCGAATCTGTTCAACGGAACGCCCAGTACTGGATCGAACGGCTCGCTTCCCGAGCGGAGTCGATCATTGATTCGGTTCTGGATCGCCTGGTTGACATGAAGATCCTGGAATATCACGATGGCGAATTCTGGACACTGGCTCCTACCGTCTGGCATGGGGAACCGTACGGCAAGTCGGAGGAGGGCACTGCAGACCAGTTCATTAAAACGCGGATCAGCAGGTGCATCTTCACCGACGAGATTCCCGATCCGAGAGATGCCATCATTATCTGCCTTGTCAATACGTGCGACGTCTTCCGTTTCATATTCCAGCTCGACGACAAGGCGATGGAGCGCATCGAATTCCTCTGCAAGATGGACCTGATCGGCCGCTCCCTAGCCATTGCGGTCTCTCAGAACCTTGCCGGCCCAGCGCTTCGACGTCCTGCCCTTACCAGGAAGATTCCGACGGTTTCACTGCCTAAGCTGCTGCTGAACCCGCATATTCGAGACGGCAACCTTAACGCGCTCTTCGGGAACCTTTCAGAGGAGTACGGTCCGGTGTTCCAGATCCGCCCTCCCTTCTCGGATCCGATGATCTTCCTGGCCGGCCTCGAGACAAACCGCTGGGTGCACAAGCGCGGGCGCATGTACCTGAGAGCCAGGGACTACTTCAGCGACTTCGAGAAGGTCTACGGCGCGTCCGGCGTCCTGCCCGCCCTGGACGGAGCCGATCACTTCCGGCTTCGCCGGTCCCTGTCGCCCGCCTATTCTGCCGTGAGGCTGGGAGGGCAGCTGGACCAGCTCTACAATCAGGGGCGCAAGTACATGGCGAGCTTGACGGTTGGGGACTCATACCGCGCCACGTCCATGTGCCGGGAGATGGTGAACGCCCAGCTCTCGCCATTGTTCATCGGCGTCGATACCCAGGACCTCATGGGCGACCTGATGGCGTACAAAGAACGCGCCCTCAGTGTACACGTCGCCAAGCTCCTTCCCAGATTCACGCTGAACACGCCGGGCATGAGGCGCCGGGCGAAAGTCCTGGACACACTGATGCAGCGGGTCCAGGGCATCCATACCCCCGCCCAACGGGAAGACTGCCCGCCGGACCTGGTTGACGACTACCTCAGCCTGCACGCCAGCGACCCGCAATTTCTCCCGGAATCCAACCTGCTGTTCGCCTTTTCCGCCGCCTTGATTGCCAGCGTGTACCTCGGCGATACATTCAGCCTCGTCGTCTACGCCATGGCGTCACAGCCCGACCTCTATGCCAAAATCCAGGCCGAAGCAGATGCCCTGTTCGCCAAGGGTGATCCCGAGAGAGAGGACTTCAGCCCCGCCAACATCGACGTGACGCACCGTTTCCTCATGGAGTGCATGCGCATGTACCCGATCGTCACCATGTCGATTCGGAACGTGATGAATACGTGCGTGGTCGAGGACTACGAGCTGCCCGTGGGAGAACGGGTCCACATCGCCATGACCGCCACGCATTACATGAGCGAGGTCTTCCCCAACCCCTACGACTTCGACATCGACCGCTACCTGCCGCCGCGCCATGAGCATCGCAGTCCCGGGTACGCCCCGTACGGGTTGGGCACGCACAAGTGTCTCGGCACCCGGTGGATGGAGCTGCACCTGGCGGCCAACTTGCTGATGCTGGCGCACTACTTCACGATTGACGTGTCGCCGGCGAAGTACAAACACAAACTTCGTTTCAGTCCGTTTCCATCGCTGAAACCCAGCAAGAAGCTGAAGTTCCGCATAACCGAGCAGAGACGGGAGCTGTCTGACTGACGACGTGGCTCCTTTTGGAGCCAAGGGGAAACACGACTAAATGCGGCTGGGCGAACTATCGAGAAAGCTGGGAGACGCGTACCGGGGATCGGGCGTCGCGCGTCGAGTGCAGCACTTCGAAGGCTGGCTCGAACGGGTGGAGACGGAGCCCGGTGGCGTGGGCGGGTACGATCACACTGAAACAGTGAAGGACTATTACGACCTTTGCAGCGGGTTCATGGTATGGGGCTGGGGCGAGTCCCTGCACTTCGCGCCTCTCACGCCTTATGAGAGTGTGGAGGCGTCCATGGTCCGGCATCAGCGGGCGATGATCTCCAAGTTGGAGCTGCAACAGGGTATGACGGTGGTCGACGTTGGTTGTGGAATCGGCGCCCCCATGCGCCGCGTCGTCCGCGAGGCTGGTGTCAGGGTTGTAGGAATCAACATCAATGAGATTCAGTTGGAAGAAGCGAAACGGTTGAACGCCGAGGCGGGGCTCGATCACATGGTCGATTTGGAGACGTGCAGCTTCATGGACATGAGCGCCATCGAGGACGACACCTTCGACCGGGGTTACGCCATAGAGTCAACGTGCCATGCGCCGGACAAGCAGCGCGCCTTCGCGGAGATTTTCCGCGTGCTGAAACCCGGTGCCCTGTTCTGGGGTCAGGAAATGTGTCTCACGGAAAAGTTCGATCCGAAAGACGAGCGGCACCGGTCCATCAGGCAGGATCTCATGCGCGGTATTGCGCTGAAGGACATCGCGACCTTCGGGGAAGTGAATCACGCGCTCGGAGCCGCGGGATTCCAGGTCATGGAAGGGATGGACCGAGACGTCCAGGAGGGACCCTCCACGCCCTGGTATCAGCCCATGGAGAGTCGCCATGGGACGTTGGGGAACGCCTTGCGCAGGCTTCCGTGGGGCCGCAAGGCGGTCATCGCAGGATCGAAGCTGGCTGAAGTACTGCGGCTTTTTCCGAAGGGCTCCGCGGAAGTCGTACGACTCCTGGACCGGACAGCGGAGGCATATATCGCAGGCGGCAAGGCGGGAATCTTTACGCCGCTGTACTGTTTCCTGGCCCGCAAGCCTCTTTAGGCCCGCCGGAGGCGCCTGCGCGCAGTACCCGGTACGTCTCTTGCTCTAAGCCAGATCCTGGGCATTGAGCGGGTTGAAAAAATCTTCCGAACAATGGGTCCGCGCGGGAGATGAGTCGTTGCACGTGAGCCTGTCGGATTACATCTGACAGGCTCCCTTTATTTGCACACACTGCCACCCGGCCCCGCGACTACCGGGTGAGACGGGAGACGGGGAGAAAACCGGGTAGACGGGAGACGTTAGACGGTAGAAGATATCCTTGCCGGCGAATTTATCCCTCCTTGCCTCCGGCAGGAAAAGAAGCCTCACAAGGCAGGTAATCCCTACCCTCTACCGGCTCCCGTCTCACCGTCTTTGGGGTGTTGGTCGATAAACGGCTTTCAGCCATCAGCTTTTAGCTGAAAGCGTAACAAGATAAGGGGGACCTGTGGGAAAAAGGACCAAGCCGCGTCGCATCGCCATTATCGGCGGGGGTATTTCAGGACTGGGGGCCGCCTGGGCGCTGCATCACCACCCGGACCGGTTCGATTTCCGGCTGTTCGAAGCCCAGGACCGGATTGGCGGGAATGCGGTTACCGCCGATATGCCGCAGGACGACGGCAGCTCCATTCCCTTCGACATTTCCGTCACGGCCTGTATACCCTCGGTATATCGGCACGTAATGTTGTTGATGGAAGCGTTCGGCATCGAACTGATCGATACCCGATTCAGCTACAGTGTGAAGTACCGCGGCCGTGTCTATGCACACGATTTCGACTCGGATATCCGGGACCAGCTGCAATTCGAGATTGCAAAGTTTCAACGGGTACTGAAGCGCCTGCATCGGTTCGGTTGGCTGACCCGTTCCGAATCGAAGTTTCTGAACGCCCTCAATCCGTTCAATTACATCAGCATGCGGACGGTCCTGAACCTCGGCGGTTTTTCCGCGGACTTCAGGTACAAGGTGCTGAAGCCCATGTTCGTCAACTTTCTGATGGCGACCAACGTGTTCGACATGCCCGCGGCGCTCTTCGGGAGGTATCTCGAGTTTTTCGATATCGAGACCGCCACGCCCATGCAGACGTGGGACCGGGGAACCCGACGCATCTATGAGAACCTGTCAGCCGACTTCAGAGAAAGGATATACTTCAACCGACCTGTCCGAAAGGTGTACCGTCGATCCAAAAATGTGGTGGTCGAGGACGAGGACGGAGCAAGGGAGACGTTCGACGACGTGATCTTCGCGTGCAATGCGAACCAGACGTTGATGATTCTGGACAAACCCACCATGCTGGAACGATACATTCTCTCGTCCGTACGTTACGAGAGCGAACTCCACAACCATACGATCGTCCACTCCGACGCCTCGGTCCTTCCGGATAACGAAGTGAAACCCCTGACCACGCGAAGCAATCACATCGAACAATACGGCGTAAGACCGGACAATTATGAAATTACGTACATCATGCACAACCAGCAGCCGTGGGCGAAACGGTCGGACAGGCCCTGTCTGGTGACCTACAACCCGATCAGCCGGATCGATGAACGGAAGATCATCGGAAGGTGGTGGTTCCAGCATATTGTACACGACGTGCGCCACGTTGCCCTGCTCGTTCCCTTGTTCCGCTTCATTCAGGGCAGGAAACGGACCTGGCACAGCGGGGCGCACACGCTGATCAACAGCCAGGAGACGTGCTTCGTCAGCGGGCTTGCCGCAGCAACGCAGATCGGAGCGGACTATCCCTTTGACGATCCCGAGGCGAGGCGGTCGTTCAACTACTATGGGAGCATCCTGTATGGTTGGGGGTTCAGGAAGGCGAGGAGCTGAAGACGACCGACGATATTTGGGAACGGGCAATCGCCCGCGCGCGGTGTCGATCAGCCTTTTGAGGGCTCCGGATAGAACTGCCGGCAATAGCGGCGGTAGGTACCGATGGGGCCGTCCGCCCGACACAGCCTGGGGGGCGACCGATGCCGCTTCTTTTCCCAGATCACCACGTCCTGCAGCACGTCCCGTTTCTGCTGTCCGAGCAGAATGTGATTCATCAGCCGTTGGCGCAGCTTCATCGGTAAGAAGCCGAGACCCGTGATGAACCGTCCGGGCTTGCGGATTTCCATCAATTGGCCTGCCAGGACGAGATCGATGACGGCGCCGTCGACGGGTATGGGAAGCACCCAGAGTCTCGCGTGCATATTGATGGTTTTCTCGTGGATCTCGACGTAGGAGTAGCCGAGTCCATGGATGTGGGTGATGGCTGAGACTTCGTACACGAGGTCTTTCATTCCCAGAAATCTGCGGACGCGCCTGAAGTCGAAGCAACTCTTCAGGTAGGCGCCGTCCACGGTAACCGAACCCACCGGATTCACCTTGTCATAGCCGTGTACATACCGCAGGTGTCCCAGGTCCACCGAGTTTTCGGCCGTTTCCTGGGGATGGCTGCGGAAGCGGAGACGCCGGAATCCCAGTTTACTCCACTGGGCGCCGGTGGGCGGCTCACCCGGAAGATCCCAGTGCGCCGGCCTGTTGCCGTTCCCGTACCACGCGAAGACGAGGCCGAGGATCTCTCTGGTTTCGTAGACCTTGAGTTTCGCGGCTCTGGGCGCCGGGGCGTTCGGTGTCGCCACGCATTGGCCGGTTGTATCGAACTCGAATCCGTGAAAAGGACAGACCAGGCGTCCGTCGCAAACCTTCCCGCCAACGTCCGGCCCCAGTGATGAGCCCAGGTGGGGGCAAATGGAGTCGGCCACGCAAACACGGCCCTCCTCGTCGCACCAGGCGACGATTTCTTCTCCCATCCAGGTCTTCTCGATTAGTTTCTCCCGCAGAAGGGACTCCCGGGTCTCCACCAGATACCATCCTTCGGGGAACGGGGGCAGATGATCAGTGCCGGCCCCGCCCGGTTCTCTGGTGAAACTGTCCTGTGTCTCAGGCGATCCTGTCGAAGCCATGCGAGTCCTGTCCTCCTGATGCCACGTAGCCCCTACCACGCCGTCAGCGCGTCCCTGAACAGCGCTGCCAGGTCCTCTCTGCCGGCGGGCTTTGGCGAAAGCCTGGTCACGCGGTGCTGGGGCAGCGTGCCCTCCACCAGCCCCGGCACGTCGGCTTCCGTAAACCCGATCGCGGAAAGTCCGTTGGGCATTTCGAGACGCTTCATCAGCACGACGATGCGGTCGGCGAGGATCCCTCCCGCCTCCGTCTCAGGGTCGTTCACCCCCGAAATGTCCGCGCCCAGCAACTGCGCGGCCTTGAGATGGCGTTCCGGGCAGGCCGGCCCCGTAAACCGGAAGGAGGCCGGCGCGTTCAGGAAAACCGACATCCCATGGGGCACGATGGGATGGTCGCTTACCATCCCCTCCGGCCGGTAATCCCGCACCATCCCCGAGACGGGATAGGACATTCCGTGAGGCAGATGAACGCCCGCGTTACCGAACCCCATCCCCGCCATGCTCGACGCCAGGATCATATTCGATCTGGCCTCGTCATCTTCCGGGTCCGCAACCGCGCGCACGATGTTTTCCGCGACCAGTTCGATGGCCCTGAGCGCCCACATGTCGCTGATCGGATTGGTTCCCTGGTACGCCGGCCGCAGAATCGGGCGTTCGGGCAGCGGGCGTTGATCGTACGGAATCGCCGTATACGACTCGAGGGCGTGGCAGAGCACGTCCAGGCCCGTGGATGCCGCAACAACGGGCGGCATGGTGCGCGTATTCTCGGGGTCCACAATGCCCAGTGACGGTTTCAGGCGGCGGTGAGCGATGCCGGTCTTCACGTGTTTTGCGGAGATATCGAATATCGTGACGCCCGTGGTCTCGCTGCCGGTTCCGGCGGTCGTCGGAATCGCGATCAGCGGCTTGAGCGCGCCGGGAACCGGTTTGCCGCTCCCGATCGGGGCGTTCACGTACGCGTAGAAGTCATCCGGAAAGGTGGAATAGAGATTCGCGGCCTTTGCCGTATCGATGGAGGAGCCCCCGCCCACGGCCACAAAGGCGTCAAAATCTCCATCCAGCGCAAAGTCAATCGCCTCCTGAAACGAGACGTCCGTGGGTTCGACCCTGACGCGGTCGTAAAGCGCGTAATCGACCCCCTCGCTATTGAGGGATTCCATCGCCGTCCGCACCGGGGGCAGGTCCACGAGATTGGGGTCCGTTAACAGCATCACGCGCCTGGCGCCCAGTTCGGAGAGGTCCATTCCCACTTCCCTCGTGGCTCCGGGTCCGAACCGCAGATTCGAAGTCCCCATCTCAAACGCGAAATCGGTCTGCATTGGTTCTCCTGTTACATGAAAAGGCAGAATTCTTTCGAAAACACCGCGTCGGGTTGCATCATGCGCGAAGCGCACGGGCTTGTAATTTTAAGAAAATGCGCGGATGGAGGCAAGGAGGAAGGGGAAACACAAAGCCTGCCAGTGAGTCTTACTGGCAGGCTGTTGACGACGTTTTGGATGAGATGGATTCTTACTCTTTCAGTTTTGCTTCGTTTGCGGCGATGCGTTCCCCGAAGGAGTCCAGGCGTGCATCTATTCTTTCCAGTTTCCTGTCAACGGTATCGAATTTCGTTTCCATTTTGTCTTCCAATCTGTCTATTCTTTGATTGATTCCGGAGGAAAAGTTCCACATCAGACCCCAGATGGCCAATAGCAACACGACCAATCGCATATTGTCTTCGTTGAAGATCTTCCCATTCATGGCGCACCTCCGATCTGTTCGCAAAAAAGTACGTCAAATGGGTTCATCTTGTCAAGCGAAAAGGCTGAAATATAGATACTGTTGTATCAAGGAACCGGCGTGCGCCGGGTTCCACACGGCAGGGAGGTATTGCCCGTCCGGAGAAATCCTCGTATGTGTAGGGGCGACCGGCCGGTCGCCCGCGCGGAAACCATCTCTGACGTCATCTCGAAGGAGGGCATTATGGATCTTATACGAGAATCGTCCTTTGCCCAATACTTACCCGCCAAGGTATCGAACAGGGCATTGAGCAAGGCATTGAACAGGGTATCGAAAAAGGCATCGAACAAGGGATCGAGCAGGGACTTCGGGAGAGCATTCTGGCGGTTCTGGAGATTCGATTCGATCTTTCCGCGTCGCATCCCCTGACGGCTCGCATTGCGGCGGTTGACGACGCGCAACGTCTCAAGGCGTTGCACCGAGCGGCGGTCCAGGTATCCAGCGTCAAGGCGTTTGTCCAGTTGCTGGATCAGGAACAGAACGGATCTTGATTCGTCAGGAATCCGTTGCCGCCGGGTGTGAGGATGAGCAGCGGCTTTCTTCGAATATGGACAGATTCCTGGCCTGACGTCCAGCACGAATCAGGGCGGTTGGCTCAACATGCCTGCTTTTGAAAAATCGAGCGCCAGTTTGCGCATGAATTCGACGGCAGGTTTCCCAGCTTTGTAAATTGGAAGCCGCCCATCCTTCGAAAGAAACAGATTATTATCTTTAAGTTCAGCCGAATGATTTGAGACAATGAACAGCCAGAAAATACCACCAAAGGCAGCCAAGTATCCTGTGTGACCGTCGATTTTATCCGTGAGTGGTTGTGGGGGATACATAAATTCCTGCATTATCTGGTCCTGCGATCTGGGTAGCGAGATTAGTATCGCGGGGTATTGGTGACTCTTCCCCGGGCAATCTTCGAACAACATTTTTCGAAAACTCTCAGCGTGTGGCTCCAGATTGATCTTGTGGACCTCCTGCCTGTTCGCGATCGACGCCCTCCAGATCAAGGACATCTGGAAGAGTTTGAATGGGGTGTATCGCAGACCTGATAGTACCGTCCGACCACCGTTGTATTCGATCTTTATTCCGGGATCATCCCCGTAGAAAACCCCTCGAGCGTATCCCTCCCACTTGCTCATTTGCACTTCACATTCTTGACATAGAAGTCTCTCATATATCCCCTTTGGGCGCGTGCCCCTCCGTTTGTTTTCATTCGTGCTGAGAACAAAAAACCGGTGATTCTTGTCATACAGCGGCGTGTATAGCCATTCGGGGAATATATGGGATCTCATCAGAGGTCTGTTCTGCTTACATAGTCTACACGTCATAATAAAGGTCTCCTTAGACCACCTAAAGTCTGCTTGGATGAGCGCATTCCTTGGCTTTACGGCATTTGCAGTCGCCCAAGCCACCTGTCATTCGATCTACGATGCGGGCAGGATGCCGGCGCTGCCAAGTTCGAACGCAGGCCCTGAGTTCACTATACAACGCAGCCCCCCACCGACGCCGGAGTCAGGGCGCCCACAAGGGACGCCCCTACAAGGCGGGAGGAGCGATGGCGATTTGACCGCGCAATGGTGTCTTTGGCGAAACAAGGTTAGAGATATCCCTTCTTTCTTCCCCGTCTCAGCGCGTGTTTCTGATCCGCGGGACGTGACGGGCAGGCTGTGATGAGTCGTTCGTCGCGGATGACGACCTTGCGATTCCTGAGCCGTTCCAGCATTTGGATTTCCCGTTTGCGGCTCGCGACCTCGCGTGCGACGTCTCTGCTTCGCATCAACCAGGTGTCCGCGTCGACAGGTGTCCCGAGTTCCTGAATGAGCCGGATGTCCCCTTTTCGAGTGCCTCGCTGCTGAGTGCGCGTCTCGGCATGACGGGTGTAAGTGGTAGCGTTCATTGGTCGTCTCCTCCCATGTTTGATTCGGGACCATTTGTCTCCCCTGATAGCTTCTTCACGATTTCTCCAAACTTGTCTCCTTTCGGCGACAGAGACTGCATGCGTGCAATTTCGCCTGCCGGATCCTCTTGCTTCGCACCTCTGTAAAACTCGGGCAATGAATCTGCGAGTAACTTCTGGCGTTCGTCACTCTTGTCCTCTGATACAAGTTGCTCCGGGATCTCGGACAGCCGTGCGAACCCTGTTTCGAGAGCCCTCCTGGCGTCGGCAGATCCGTTCGTAATGCGTTCGATTTCGTCGTTCCAAATGTCGTAATCCGGGAACTCCGCCGGTGAGCCGAAACTAAGATCCCCATCGTCAACGTCGACGACGGAGGGAACGTCGAGGTCGGCCGCCAACTTGCGGAGGTAGTTGGCGAGTGGGTTCTCTTTGGTGGAATCCAACGGCACATCACAGAGGCTGTTAATGGTATAGCCATGATCTTCGAGCAGATAGTCGCCAAAGAGATCCGCCTTACCGATGGACTCCTTTTCCAGCGTGTACGCTTCATACGCGTAGTCTGATAGGAGGCCGAACATCCGATTTCCTACCTTATCTTGTATTTCGGATAATCGTCTGATGGCCTTTTTTTTGGTTTTTTTCAGATTCCTGAGTCGCCATGAAAGGCTTCCCTCTGCCAGCAGTGCAAAGAACAGCGGCGCCATGGTGATGACATCGGTTGCATTGACGCCGTACCGGCGTTTGATGAGATCGTATGCCAGTCGGGCCTTGGGCGGGATCTGCGCGCCGATCCGGACCGGGTCGGGCTCGGAAGCGGGCGATTCGTCAAGTTCCGGTAACGGCAGCTCACCCGTTAGTACATCTGGTTCGACGTCGAGCGCTTCGGCGAGACGCATCACCGTGTATTTCCTCGTAGATTTGGATTTATCTGGTTCGTTCTCTAGGCGTTGGATCGTGCGCGCTGAGATTCCTGGCGGGTCGGCAGTTCGGGACCTCTCGGAAAGCTGTTGGCGCGAGAGCCGTTTCCTTTCGCGCAGCGTTCGCAGGCGGTTAGCATCAATTTTCATGACGAAGCTCCTTGAGATTATTGCGGCAGGTTTTTTTGCAATCGCGACACCAGAAATATAGTCGTTTATTTTGCATATGTAAATAGGCTATATCAAGAAATATCTAAAAAATAATTTAATTAAAACAGGCAAAAATAACTTAATTGACCGATTTTGGCTCATTGATTCCACATCAGTGTAATTCACCGATGCGCCAGGGGAGACATACGCAGACATTTCGATACATCGTGGCCTCGCGACGGCACCGAGGCTGTCGCGGCAGGATTTGCGAGCGGATCTCGGTGCTTCCGCTGATCCCAGTCTTTTCCTTTGTGCCTCTGTGTCTTCGCGCGAGCCGATTTTTGGGTTGCAATTGGGCGACCGGCCGGTCGCCCCTACGAAATCAGGCATTCGCGAATTGAATTCGCCAGGCCGTATCGATGTCCGGTGGACGCGGGGTGGTCCTCTTCCCTTCGTACGCGCGGCGATATTCTCGTATTTGTAGCGGCAACCCTCGTGGTTGCCCGCCTTGTCCCTGTATCCGGCTTTCCCTTTGTGTCCTTTCGTGTTTCCGTGTGAGGCCGGTTTTCCTGGTTTTCCTTCCCCTTTCCTTCAGGAGAGGGTGCCGGGGGAGAGGTCTGGCGCCGTCGTCAGAACCGACGTTTACGCCTGCCCCGCTGCAGGACTTTCTCGCAGGCATGACGACTATTGTTTATCATGAAGTGTGTAACCACCCCAGCACGTCGTTTGCGTCACGCCACCCACCTTTGGAACGATTATCCTGTGTCTCCTGAAAATCCCTCAAGAATTCGTAATCTTGGTATCCTCGCGCACGTCGATGCCGGCAAGACGACCGTGACTGAGAATTTGCTGTTCCAGAGCGGTGCCATCCGCATGGCCGGAAACGTCGACACGGGGACAAGCCTCTCCGATACGCTCGACGTGGAGAGGCGGCGAGGGATCTCGGTCCGGGCATCGGCGATGTCATTTGAGTGGGAGGGCGTGAGGATCAACCTGATCGACACGCCGGGGCACGTCGATTTTTCCGCCGAAGTCGAACGGTCTCTTCGGGTGCTGGATTGCGCCGTTCTCGTTCTTTCCGCGGTCGAAGGCATCCAGGCCCAGACCGAGTCGATATGGGCCGCGCTGGAAGCGCTGAACGTACCCGTCATCGTGTTCGTGAACAAACTGGATCGGATCGGCGCGGATACGGCGAGGGTCGTCGATGATCTGAAGCGTCGATTTTCGCGCGACGTGATACTGGTCAATCAGCCGGAGAAGGAAGGCGAATCGGACGCGCGTATGACCGATCTTGACCCGGACGGTCAAGCCGTCCTGGCAGAGACCGTAGCCGCGAAGGACGACGCGCTCTTGGAGCGATTTCTGAACGAGGAGCCAATTTCAAGAGCAGAGATCGAGAAGGTGATTGCGGCTTGCACGGCCAGGAGAGAACTGTTTCCCATACTCTGCGGTGTGGCCAAGAACATGATTGGAACGGAGGAACTGCTGCGGAAGATCGTGGCCTGGTTCCCCGATGCGAATGTCGATGACTCACGTCCACCCTCCGGTGTGGTGTTCAAGCTCGACCACGATCCGAAACTTGGGTGCATCGCCGGCGTTCGTCTCTTTGCAGGACGACTCCAAAACAGAGATATCATCCGGAATGTTACGGCTGATCGTGACGAGAAGATTACGCAGATCAAGAAATCCTATCTCAATCGATACGAGGACACGGGCGCCCTCTCCGCCGGTGATATCGGTTTCTTCTGCGGGATGCCGGAGGCGAGGATTGGCGACGTCCTGGGCGACCCGGGCCCCATCCCCTGGTCCTGCGAACTCGCAGAGCCGCTGCTGTCGGTACAGGCAATCCCGGAACACGAGGCGGATCACGCTCTGCTGGCCGGGGCGCTGCAACAGTTGTCGAGCGAAGACCCACACCTCAACTTCACGTGGTTCGAGGATGAACGCGAACTGCAGTTGAAGATCATGGGCCCGGTTCAAGCGGAGATTCTGACCGAGATGCTCGATGCGCGATTTGGCATAAAGGCGCGATTTAGTGACCCAGCGGTCATTTACAAGGAGACACCTGCTTCGGTCGGCTTTGGCATCGAGCGCTACACGATGCCGAAACCGTGTTGGGCCATCGTGAAGTATCGGATCGAACCGGGCGAGCCGGGAAGCGGTGTCGTTTATTCGTCACAGGTCGGCGTCAACGACATCAAGGCACGATATCAGAAGGAGATCGAAAGATCGATCGAGGGCGCGCTCAGGCAGGGAATCAAGGGATGGGAAGTCACGGATCTGAAGATTACCCTGGTGGAGGGGAGCGATCACGTTCTGCACAGCCGTGCGGGCAATTTCAAACTCGCGACGAATATCGCAGTGTTGAAAGGGCTGACCGAGTCCGGATCGATTCTGCTCGAACCAATATTGACGTTCAAAATCTCGGCGGCCGAGACCTACGTTGGCAGGATCACGTCGGACATCATAAACGCGCGCGGCACCTTCGATCCCGTTGAGGCAGACGGAGGTGCGTTATCGGTTACGGGACGAATACCCCTGGCGACTTCGATGGACTATCCCATCCGGCTGAACTCGTTGACGGGCGGAACGGCGAAATTCTCCTTTAAGTACGACGGATATGAGCCGTGCCCGCCGGGCGAGGGCGTCGTGCGGCCCTACAGGGGGATATCGCCGCTGGATCGGGCGAAGTACATCCTGGCGATGCGCGGGGCGGTAACGGAAGCTGTTTGAATCCAATGTCACGGGGCCGAACGCAGATCGACGCACGGTATGTGTAGGGGCGCCCGGCCGGTCGCCCCTACACAATCGGGCATTCGCGAGTTGAATTCGCCAGGCGTTGTCGACGTGCTGTGGGTGGGGTTTAATCCTCTTCCTTCTTCCTTTTTCCTTCTTCCTTCACGCCAAAAATCCCTTGTCCCATCTCCCGAAATCGAATATACTCCCGTTCGCCCTGTTGTCGTTTCCAACCAGCCGCAACGCGCCCTTACCGTTGGGCTCGGATCCATTGCCCTCGTTCCACGCGCTATTGCGGCGTTCTTTATTCCGGTCGATGCAAAACCCGCCCATCATCACCGTTGAGAATGCGCGCAAGACCTTTGCCGGAGACCGCGGGGAGGTCCAGGCGCTGGACGGCTTCAATCTCTCGGTGGCGGAAGGGGAACTGGTGTCGATCGTCGGTCCGAGCGGCTGCGGAAAGAGTACGCTGCTCTGGGCCATGGCGGCGCTCTGGCCGCTCACCGAGGGGAAAATTACGGTAAACGGACAGCGGGTCGTGGAACCCCGGCGGGAGATCGGCATGGTTTTCCAGACCTCCAACCTGCTGCCATGGCGGAACCTGCTGCAGAATATCCGTTTTCCATTTGAAATCATGAAAGAAGACCCCGGGAAATACCGGGATCGTATCGACGACCTGATCGAGATCACGGCCCTGAAGGGCTTCGAACGTCACTATCCGGGCGAACTTTCGGGCGGCATGCAGCAACGGGCCTCCATCGTCCGGGCGCTAGCATACGATCCTGGGGTCCTGCTGATGGACGAACCCTTCGGCGCCCTGGACGCCTTCACGCGGGACGAAATGAACCTGATGCTCCTCAACATCTGGGAACAGTCCCGCAAGACCATTGTCTTCGTCACCCACCAGATCCCCGAAGCCGTCTATCTCTCCGACCGGGTTTACGTGATGACGCCCCGTCCGGGCAGGAACTCGAAGATCTACGACATCGATCTGCCCCGTCCGCGTCCGCTGTCCGTGACCGCCGAGCCCCATTTTTTCGAAATCGTCGCCGAAATCAAACAGACCATCTTTCAGGACGTGCAGAACGATGTCGCATCAAGTTGAACATTGACGCCGGAACACGTCGCAGGCATGATTTGGAAGGGAAAGGCAAACGAAGGTTCTGTCCTCGCATGCCAGTTCTTTTCCTATAAATGATTTTTTTCATTTATTTACGTCCTTTTTCTTATCCGCGTAAGAAAAAGGACCAAAAAGAAGCGCGCCCTTCGGCAGGGGGCCGGTTTTTCCGTGAATCACTACGGAGGCATTAATGGGAATGGGGTGGCCTGCCAACCCTTCAGCTGTGCCAGTGCGAATGCGCTGGACGGATCAGCACGGAAAAACCCCCCATACCCCCGGACGCTCGAACGGAAAAGTCTGCTATTGCGCGAAACCTGGCCGTGCTCCCTCTTTCCTTTAGGAGAGAGGTCTGCGCCGTTAACGGTACGCACACATTGGCGTTGACGTCAACTGATCGGTTTTTGATTCAAGCTGATAGCTCTTGCCATGTCCTCTAAGAACGAAAAACAACCCATCAACTGGTCAGCGCTGACGTCCGTCAGCTTCGCCGGCGTACAGGTCGCGGTAATCGCAGGTGTGGCGGTGGCGGTTGTCGGGGCTTCCGAACTCGTGGTCCGCGCGTGGGACATCCCGTCCTATGTCTTCCCGCTGCCAAGCGAGATCGCATCCGCGCTCTACCGGTCCTTCCCGTTACTCTGGCCCCACCTGCTCGTCACGCTTCAGGAACTGGGTCTGGGATACGCGATCGGGGCCTTCGCGGGCATTCTCCTGGCCGCCCTGATCACGCAGTTCCCCTTTGCGGAAAAGATCGTCACGCCGTATATCCTGATACTGGTCACCACGCCCATGCTCGCCCTCGTGCCGCTGCTGATCCTCAAATTCGGCTTCGGCCAGACGCCCAGGGTCATCGCGGTCGCTCTCGCGGTGGGTCCGATGGTCATGATCAACGCCGCCACAGGCTTCCGCAGGACCGACCTGGCGAAGATCGCCCTGGCCCGCTCATACGGCGCCTCGACGCTTCAGATCTTCTACAAGGTCCGGTTTCCACTCGCGCTGCCGATGATCATCGTGGGACTGATGGTCGGCGGCATCTTCGGCCTGCTGACCGCGATCGGCGCGGAGATGGTGGGCGGCGGGGCCGGCCTGGGCAATCGCCTGGTCTACTATTCGTCTCTCGCGCGCATGTCCAGTTTTTTCGCGGTGATTATTCTCATTGCGGCGATAGGAATCGGTCTGTACGTCGCGTTTTACCTGATCGGCAAAAAATGGGCGAACTGGGAGAATTAAAAAAGCGGGGAGACGGAAGAGGTAAGACGGTAGATGAGATCATTGCCGCGTATGTTATTCCTCGTTGCCTCTGGCACGAAATGAAACCTCGCAAGGCAGGAAATCTCTACCGTCTCCCGGCTTACGTCTCACCAGGTGGTCGGGCGGGGTGTGGTCCTCTCCCCTCTCCCGGCTTACGTCTTCCCGCGGTTGAGGGGGTTGGGGCAGAGGTCACGGCGCGTTCTCAAACCGGCAAAAATTAACCAGGAGGAAATGAAATGAAAAAAGACACCCTTACCCGCCGCGAATTTCTGGGGTATTCATCGGCCATGGGCGTCATGCTCTGCATCCCCGCCAACCCGCTCAATGCCGCCGAAGCCGACAAAGTCGTCTGGGTTTCTCCGCGAGGAAACCTGGAGGTGATGGACGACTTCAACCTCTGGGTCGGCCACGAAATGGGCTACTTCAAGGAGATGAACCTGGATGTGGTGCTGCAACCCGGTCCCACGGAGGCGCTGGCTGTAACCAAACTGGTCGGTCAGAAACAGGCAGATATGGGTTTTCCGTCCCCCGGCGTCCTGCTTTCCAGCATCGACGCGGGAATCCCGGTGGTCCTCGTGTGGGAGATGGTGATGAAACAGGTCTTTGACTTCGCGCTGCCCGAAGACAGTCCGATCACCAAAGTCCAGGACCTGGAAGGGAAGAAGATCGCCGTCGCCTCGGAAGGATGGCGCGTGATCATCGATCCCATCCTCGTGGAAGCCGGACTGGACCCCAAATCTGTCACCTACCTGAATGGCGGCCCTCAGTGGGGGCAGATGGTCGCGCTGGGCCGCGCGGACGCGGGGCTTGCCTGGCGGGGGCTGGCCGCCCAGTGGAAGGCCTTGGGCATGAAGCTCAAGTTTCTCGTCGGGATGGAGTTCTCAAATCATCCGTCCAACGGTTACGCCATCCACCGTGATGACCTGAAGGACGAAAAACGCGTGGACATCTGGACGCGCTTCTTCAAAGCCAATTGCCTGGCCTACGAATTCACGCGGGCCAATCCGCGCGCGGCCGGCCAGATTACCTACGGCCGTTTTCCGGCCCTTCGCGAACAGATGGCGCCGCAACTCGCGCTGGATTCCATGCTCGAACTGGGGACCATCTACTTTGACGGCGACCGCATCGGAAAAGGCTACGGGTACAGCGACCTGGAATCCTGGCAGGCCTATATCGACACCGTCCACAAACTCGGGCAGATTCAGAATCACTACAAGGCGGAGGACGTTGTCAGCAACGCCTTCGTCAAGGACGCCAACGACGTGGACAAGGACCGCGCCCGCGCGGAAGGGAAGGCGTACGAGCTGAACGATGATTTCAAGGATTTAAAGGTCAATTATCCGGTGTAGAAAAAAAGGAAGAAGGATGAAAAGCGGGGAGACGGGAGAGGAAAGCCGGGAGATGAAGCCCTTGCCCGGTAGTTTATTCCTCCTTGCCTCCGGCACGAGAAGAAACCTCGCAAGGCAGGTAATCTCTCCCCTCTTCCGTCTAACTTCGGTAAGAGTGAGCCGGTAGAGTAAAAACCTCCCAACCTGGTGCGGCGTCGGGTCAGGAAGGATAGTGCCGGAACGCCATATTGAAACACGTGTGCCATGGTCTTGAGGTTCACACAACAGCGTTTCCATTTAATCCGTGCCGATTCTTCCGGCATTTTGTTGCGGTAAATAGAACGACCAGGCACTCATATCCTCTCCCCTCTTCCGTCTCCCCAGTTGAAGGGGGCCTGGGGGGTAGGGCCTCCCCTCCGGATTCCAATGCGATGGCATTCGAGAGGCCTTTCGCAGGAGATACTCACCATGACCGACGAAGGCAACGCGACCTACTCCGGTATCAGGATCACCGGCGTGGACACCTTCCTGGTGGAAGGCAACTGCTGTTTCGTGAAGATCAGCACGAACGAGGGGATCACCGGACTCGGCGAGGGTTCGATCAGCGACAACAAGGTGGGCACCATCGCCCAGTGCATCAAGGACTTCGAAGGCCACCTCATCGGCCGGAATCCCACCGATATCGAACATCTCTGGCAGGGGCTATTCAGGTGGAACCGGTGGCACGTGGGCGTGCTCTTCACCACTGCGCTGAGCGCCATCGATATCGCCCTGTGGGATATCCTCGGAAAGATCGCGGGCCTGCCGATCTACAGGCTACTTGGAGGCGCCGCGCGGGAAAAGGTCCGAATCTACGCCGGCGGCGGTGGGAAAGCGGGCGTGCAACGCGCCCGGGCCATGGGATGCAATGCCGTCAAGACGGGTCCGCCCGTAACGAAAGTCGGGGATCCGCTCACTGTGCCCATGCCCTGGGACCTGAAGCGCGCGGTTGCGCAGATCGAGGAAATGCGCATCGAAGGGGGCGATGACTTCGATATCCTCATCGACGCCCACGGCCGGCTGACGCCGACCATGGCCCTGGAGTACTGCAAGGCCGTCGAACCCTACCGCCCCTTCTGGGTGGAGGAACCGATTCAGGTGGAAGGATCCAATGACGCCCTCGAGTGGCTGAGCAACCGCACCACGGTGCCGCTGTGCATGGGCGAACGGAACTTCACCAAGTGGGGCTTCCAGGACATCATCGCCAAACGCCTGGTGAGCTACCTCAATCCGGACATCGTCCACTGCGGCGGCATCTCGGAGTTCAAGAAGATCGCGGCCATGGCGGAGGCGCAGTACATCCA
>JAPPFJ010000009.1 GCA_028877215.1 Gemmatimonadota bacterium
GGGCGGGTTTGACCAACGCCGACCGGCGCTTTTGCAGCCGCGCGAAGACCGCTGGAAATTTTAAAACAGCTTCAAAGGAGATTTTCGATGCAATTCGGCCAATTCTACCTGCTGGAAACCCCGCCCGGCAAAGACCACACCGAGGTGTACCACGAAGCCTTCGAACAGTTCAAGCTCATGGACGAACTGGGCTGGGACGCCATCTGGCTGGCCGAACACCATTTCGACCACAAGGCGCCTGGGGCAAACTACTATTCGATTACTCCGTCCATCCACACCATGGCCGCGTACGCGTCAGCCATTACGGAACGCATCAAGATTGGTACGGCGGTCATCGTACTGCCGTTCCACAACCCGGTCATCGTCGCGGAAGACTTCGCCACCGTGGATATCATGTCCAGAGGGAGGCTCCTCTTCGGCGTGGGGCGCGGCTACCAGCTCGAGGAATTTCACAACTGGGGCATCGACCTGGAGGAAAGCCGGGAACGCTTTCAGGAAGAACTGGAGATTATCCTGAAAGCCTGGACGGGCCCCGTGGAGTACGACGGCAAGTTTCACAAGGTGCGGAAAGTCAACGTCATCCCGAAACCGGTACAACAACCCCACCCGCCGGTTTACGTCGCGGCGGTGAGTCCCTCCACGTACGAGTGGGTCATCAAGAACGGGTACAACGTCCTGACGTCGTTTCTGCATCCCTACGACCAGGTTTTCGAGCTCTACGAAGCGTACCACAAGACGGCGGACGCGTGCGGCCTGTCGGGAAAGCTGGACTTCCCTCTGGCGAGGTTCCTCTACGTAGCCGATTCCACGGAGAAAGCCCGCGAGGAATGCCACGACCAACTCATGTGGTATTTCCGCACCCTGCTTGCGGAGGTGATCGCGCCGCCGCCGGAGATCGCGCCGCCCGGCCAGATGGAATTCTACCAGGAACTGAAGGAGAAATTCTCGAACATCAGCTTCGACGAGATCCTGGCGGAACACGCCATCGTGGGCGATCCGGACTTTGTCGCCGACAAAATCGCCTGGATCCAAAATCACACCGGGTTGCAGAACTTCATGGGCTGGACCCGCATCGGAGACCTTCATCCCGATCTGGTCTGCAAGTCCCTCCGGATGTTCTCCGAACACGTCGCGCCCGCGTTCAACTGAACGCATCGCTGAACTGCTTCCTGAGCCCTGCCTATCCCCTCCACGCCGGCTGTGTGACATGCAACAGCAGCGCGCCCTCCGGAACCGTGATCACGGTTGAGGTCCCCTCTTCGATATATCCCAGATCGCCGACTTTGAAACGCACGGGCTCCTGGTCCGCGGCGTGAACTTCCAGTTCCCCTTTCAACATGAAAAAGACCTCGTTGTAGTCGAAGGTCCATTCCAGCCGGCTGGGTTTGAGATATTCCGTGAATCCCGCGGCAAGGCAATCGTCCTTCCCAAGTATCGGGTCGGAGACCTGTACCGTTGCGCCAGGCGCGTCGTACAGCTTCATGTCCCGTTGATCCGGTTTGACGATCTGTACCATTGAAATTCTCCTTATTATCTGGGCACCCACAAGGGGTGCCCCTACAAATGCAAGGCCGGCGCGTAAACGTGGGAGATCGATTCGTGTAAGTATGTTTTCTGTAGGGGCGGCTCGCGAACCGTGCCGCAACGTGGGTACCCACAAGGGGTGCCCCTACCAATACAACGTCGGCGCGTAACACGGGGAGATCGCTTCGTGGAGGTTTGGTTTTGTAGGGGCGTCCCTTGTGGGCGCCCGGCCTCTAACCGATTTTCTCACCTCTAGCCTGGCCCGGCTCCAGCACCTGCCGTGTCTCAGCCTCCGAGGAAATGGTCTCCCAGTCCCACAGTTGAGGGATATACCCCACGTTTGCCCAGAGTTGCGCCTGGTCCGAATAGTGCGGGCTGCCGGGATGCCCGGAGGCCCCCAGCGGCACGATCCACAACGAATTGCTCCAGTCCGACGGATCGTGGATGTACCGGTTTACCGACATCCCCGTCGCAACAAAGGGCTCGCTTTCGTCATACCCGCCGGCCAGCGGCACGTCCCCGTCTCCATGCGTGGGCAGACAGGGCGGATCCAGAAGCCGTGCGCATTCCGGAAAAACCTGCGACAGCGGATGCATCGGGCGGGTATGGTGGACGCGGCCCCACCGCCATTTGGACATCTCATCGCCCAGACGTTCCCTGAGGTCACCGACGGCCTGCTGGAGACTTTCGGCCAGAAGGTCTTCCCAACTGCGTCCGTCCGGCAACATGGATCCGTCGCCCCGCTCGAGACCCAGGATCATCTCCAGAACGATCAGCCGGACGTGCGCTTCCGCTCCCGAGGCCCCCTCCAGCACCGGGGCCGCCATGTCGTCCAGCAGGTGCTCCGCCAGGATTCGCGTCGCGCACAGGCGGGCCTGGGAATAGATCGTCGGCTGCGGAAGGTCCCGGTCCATGCGATAGTCCCACTCGCGCAAGAGCGCGAGGGCCTGCCCGGACTCCGCGTCCGGAGCCTTGACCTTCAGGAGCGCCCGTGTGAATATCCGCGCCGGAATCGACGTCCGGTCCGCGTGCATGCACGCCATATCTTCCACGGTTGCCGTGCCCGGCTCCAGGTCCAGAATGTCCGACTGAAGGCGCTTCGCCCTGTATTCCGGACTGAAGTACAGTCCCACGTAATACGGATAGTCGTGTCCGGCCACGCGCTGGTTGCACGTCACAGCGTATCCGGTCCGTGGACGGATCGCCCGGGGCAGGTCGTCGTGAGGTATATACCCCTTCCACTCGTATTTCCCGGTCCACCCGGGTACCGCCCGCCATCCATTGGCTTCAGTACGAATGGGGATCTTTCCCTCGTGCAGATATCCGAAACCGCCATGGACGTCCACAACCGCGTAGTTGTTCACCCGGTCGGTCCAGTTTCCGAATGCACCGTGCAGTTCCTCCACAGTGGTTGCGAGCATCGCGTCCCTCGCGGCGTCCAGCCACGGCGTGCCCCGAATGAGCCCCGGGTCGCTGATCGCAACGCCGTATCCCGCCTCTGGATTGCCCGCGATGACAGGGCCGTGGTGCGTGACGGTCACTTCGATCTCGACCGGCTCTGCGTTGCGAACCGCGATCGTCTCACGCAGGACTTCAGCCTGTCTCCACGTGTCCTCGAATTCGTACTCCCGCCGGCCGGCCCTCTCCCGGAATCGCTCAACGAACAAGTCCTGCGTGTCGGCATTTCCGTAGGTCATTCCCCAACCCACGTGCTCGTTGTGACAGAAGTGCAGGATCCCGGGCATCCCGGGTATCGAAGATCCGATGATCGAGAATTCGGGGCAGGAGAGATGGGCCTGATAGTAGACGCTCGGCGTATCCAGGGCCCTGTGGGAATCTCCGCCCATCAGCGGCAATCCGGAGCGGGTACGTTCGCCTGAAATCGACCAGGCGTTGGAACCGGCGTCCGCCTCCTTCAGCCAGTTGACGTCCTCCAGCGCCTTGCCGAGTTCCTCCAGCCCGTCCACGGCAGGCCCACGATACACCTCCCCGGGTGGTACGGTGAGCAGATGGCCGCCGGGATACCCTTTGATGATGCGCGCTGCCTTCCCGGGGCCGATCCGGAGGGCCAGGCGCGTACGGAAAAGTTTCGGCTCGAACGTCCCCAACAGGGTATTGCGCATCTTGTAGACGGCAATACAGTGCCAGTTCTCCCACGGTTCGGGCGACCTGTCCAGAAGTTTGTATTCGACCGGATGCGTCGACGTCGTTTCGATGAATGCGTTCACACCCGCGGCGTACGCGTCCACCATCGCTCTCGCGGCCGCGCCCGCCGCGTCGTAGTCATGCCTGGCGGTGCGCCCCATTCCGGCCGTACGCAACAGCCGGTCCTGGTCCACGCCGCCCGGGCCGGCGATTTCCGCCCACCGCCCCAGCGCCCGGAACCGGTCGTAGTCCATATGCCAGAGCCGGTCCTGGGCTGTCGCGAAACCCTGCGCGAAGAATACGTCGTGTTCGTTACCGGCCCGAATGTGCGGAATGCCCCACCGGTCCCGATAGATTGTAACCGCGTCGATCAAACTGGGCAGGCGCAGGGTGGAGGTCACATCCGGCAGCGCGCCCTCAAGGTCGGCCTCCGTGAGCTCTACTGGCATGCATTGTCCTCTTCAGTGGTGGTCTACGACGAACTCTGGCGTGCGTAATTCGATTGTCGAACGGTTTTCTTTGTGTCTTGGTGCCTTTGCGCCTTTGTGTGAGGATGACGTTGGATTCTAAGCCGACGCCACGCGGTCGAGCCAGCGTTGAACCGCCTCCGAGAAACCGTCCGCGTTGTGTTCCGACACCACAGGAAACCGCGCCCGCATGGGTTCCGGGGCGTTTTGGACGACAAATGGAAATCCGCACCACTGCAACATATCCAAGTCATTATAGTCGTTGCCGATGGCAGCGGTGCGGCCGGCGTCCACGCCCAGGCGTTCGCACAGCCTGGCAGCGGACCTGGCCTTGGAAACGTGCTTTGGAAAAATCTCAAACCACGTGGATTGGTGGTCCGAAGGCGACGTGGTCCGGATCACCGACAGGTCCTCCAGGGCGTTCGAGAGCGCGTCGTGAGTGCGCAAGGGATCCGTTTCGGTCGGACAGACAACCACAAACTGCGAAGCCCGGCCGTTTCCCGGGAAACCGGGATTCAATGGGCGACAATGTTCCGCGTTGTATTGACGCCTGCGTACAAAATCGGGATTGTTTTCGTTCTGCTCCCAGTACTCGAACGTATGGTTCTCCGGAACGGGCGCGTGGACCATGAAGTCGTATCCGCCGTCGATAAGATGCCCGGTAACGCGGCGCACGTCTCCGGCGGAAAGGGAATGGGATTCCACCAGCGTCTGATCCCGAAAATCGAAAATTCCGACCCCGGACGAAGTAATCAGAAAATCGATCGGGAAAGATTCGCTCAGGACGGTACAAGCCGACATATGCGACCTTCCGGTGACCACCGTCCGCCAGACGTTCTTTCCGCCCAGCTTATTCAGCGTTTCCAGGCTTCGGACGCTTGCCTTGCGATCGCTCTGCAGCAGCGTGCCGTCAAGGTCCGTAAACAGCGCAAGGCCCGATCTTTCTTCATCTGGCGCCAACCCGTGCCTCCATCCACGCGCGGTCGACCTTTCGGCCGCACTGCTCAAGCATCGGCAAAACGACAGGAATACAACGAAGCCTTCTTCATCCCTCCCCCGTGACGCGGATATGTGGCGCCGGGAAATTCCGCGTGAATATAAAAAATCCGGAAGAAAACACATAACCGATTTGCTTCCGGATTGCCGCTGGCGATACATTAAAAAGCAGGTATAACAAAAACGGCGCACTTCCGTGCGCCTTCTCTCTCAATTAAGGCCCTGACCTGTCTTCGGTTCAGGCGAATCCTGCCAATCTACCCGTCAATCCCGGGACCGTTTGCGGAAATACAACACCCGGTGCAGCGCGGTATAGTTGGACAGAAACGCGATGGCCCAGATCGCTATCGTAAGACCGATTTCGCCCACCAGCGCGCCCACTCCAATGGCAATGACCCGTTCGGGCCGCTGCATGAAACCGACCTTGCACTCTTCGCCCAGGCCCTCGACACGCGCGCGGATATAGCTGACCATCAACGAGCCGGCCAGCGCAAAAAACACGGCGGACGTGGTCCAGAGGGAGTCGGACCGGATGAAGCTGACCGCCACGCCAAACCAGATCACGATTTCCGAATACCGGTCTACGGTGGAATCCAGAAGCGCGCCAAACGTGGTTTCGCTCCGCCCCACGCGGGCTACCTGTCCATCCAGAAAATCGAACACACCGGCAAGGAGCACGATTAAACCGGCCCAACGCAGGTAATCGAAACCGAAAAGCACCGCCGCAACCAGGTTCAGGAGGAACCCGACCAGTGTCAGCGCATTCGGCCGGAACCGCTTCTTGACGAGATACTGCGTGGAGGGTTCGAGCAGTTCGGCGACGTCGTCTTTAACCTTTTCGATCACGAGCGGTCACTCTCCATAGGCCGCGAATTCGCACTTCCACCTGATTTACAACACCCATCGCGGATTTTTTGAAATATAGAATAATCGCAGGGGGGTAGCAAGGGAAATCTCCCGTCCCGGACGCGCCGCGAATCGACCGATTTCCGCGAATCGACGCCAGCCGCGCCCCATCCCGACGGCACTTCCCCGACACTTTCCACATGATGTCGTCAGAACTGTGGATACTTGTGGATTAAATTCGATAAATATATAAAAAACAAATAAATAGTTATCCACATTGGTTGCCGTCCAGGCTTTAAACAACGTGGACAACCTATCTTCCGGATGCGAATGCCACACGGACGGCTGGCTTCCCGTCGGGGCATGCAGACGCCGGCTTCGTTGTCCTTATCCCTTGACAGGCGGCGGCCGGCATGTTATTCTTCGCACGCTGTTCGGCAGGACTACGTCATCCCATAGTAGAAAGGTAATCCAACTCATGCGACTGCTCACTTTTGAACACCAGGGTTCGCAACGCGTCGGCGTCCGGTCGGGAGATTCGGTTGTGGACGTGAGCCGCGTCGATCCGGACCTTCCACCGGATCTCGTAAGTCTGCTCGAAGCGGGGCCGGATGCCCTGGCCGCGGCGGGAGAGGCGGCGGAGCGGGGCGAAGGCATCGACGCCGGCGCTGTCCGTGTTGTCGCGCCCGTCCAGGAGCCGGAGAAGATCCTCTGCATCGGCCTCAACTACGCGGACCACGCGGCCGAGAGCAATATGCCCATTCCGTCGGAGCCGGTGGTGTTTTCCAAGTTCTCTTCGACCATTATCGGTCCCGGTGACGCGATCCGGCTGCCTTCGGTGACGCAGTCTGTCGACTATGAGGTGGAACTGGTGGTTGTCATCGGAACCGCGGGGAAGGATATATCGGAATCCGACGCGATGGACCACGTTGCGGGCTATACCGTGGGCCACGACGTGAGCGCGCGCGACTTCCAGCTCGAGAAACCCGGCGGTCAATGGCTGTTGGGCAAGACCTTTGAGACATTCGCGCCACTGGGGCCGGACGTCGTCACGCCCGACGAGGCCGGCGATCCGCACAACCTGGGCATACGCTGCATCCTGAACGGCGAGACCGTACAGGACTCGAATACGGCGCAGCTGATTTTCAGGGTCGACCAGCTGATCGCCTACCTGTCCCGGGTAATCACTCTGCAGCCTGGCGACCTGATCTTCACGGGAACGCCGCCGGGAGTCGGAATGGCCCGGGATCCGCAGCTCTGGCTCAAGGCGGGCGACACCGTCGTCTGTGAAGTGGACGGCATTGGCAGGCTCGAGAATCCGGTTGTGTCCGGCTGACCGGTCGGACGTCGAAAATCCGGCTTGTCTCCGACGGTTGCGCAAACCCCTCCGATCTCGTCGTTTCCGCTGTTCCCGGACGCCACCGATTTTGCATTTCAGACGTGAACGTATTTAATAAAATTCTTAATAAACAGTCATTTACATCCAATATCTACACACACGGGTGTGTGTGCTCCACTCTGAAAAAGCAGCGATCAGCTGTCGGCTAGAATCGGTGAGACGTAAGACGGGAGAGGGTAGAGATCGCATGCCGAAAAGGGGTTCTTCTCATGCCGCAGGCAAGCCGGAGAAACATATCGGCACGGGCATCTTCTCCCGGCTAACCTCTACCGTCTAAACGCCTTTTTCCGACCGTCTCTCCCCGGCCCTCTCTCCTGAAGGAGAGAGGGAGCACGGCCAGGTCTCGCGCAATAGCAGATTTTTCCGTTCGAGCGACCGGGGGCACGGGGGGTTTTTCCGTGTTAATCCGTCCAGCGCATTCGCACGGGCACAGCTGAAGGGTTGACAGGCCACCCAATCCTCGTTTACGCCTCCGGAGTGATTCACGGAAAAACCGGCCCCCTGCCGAATCGCGTGAAGTGAACAGATGACGTAAAAAAGGAAAACATAGGATTTATCAGAGAAGAGCCGGCTTGCAAATGACAAATCCTTTTTGCTTTTCTGTTCAAAATCGTGCCTGCGGCGCGTTCCTTGAACGCGGTGAGACGGGAGCGGGGAGAGACTACCTGCCACGTAAGGTTCCTTTTCGTGGCGGCGGCAATGTGTTGTAAAATATCGGGCCGGGGCTTCTTCTCCCGTCTCGCGTCTTGCGTCTACCCGCATTTCTTCTATCTTCTTCCCGCCTTAAAACGGAGGCTTCGTAGATGAATCTGGGAGAAATGATCGAAAAGGCGCGCAGGGGCCGGTTCAGCCAGCAGGCGCTGGGTGAAAAAATCGGCGTCTGGGGCACCTATATCGGGCAGATAGAAAGCGGCAAGCGCATTCCCTCGGAAGAACGGTGCATGGACCTCGCGGCCATCCTTGGCCTGGACCCGAGGGCCCTATTGATTCAGGCTTACCGCCAGCGCGCCAATACGAAAGAGGCCAGGCGCCTTTTCGACGACATGGCTGGATCGATTGCAGATCCTGCCGGCCGCGAGCAGGGCGGCGACTCAAAAGGCGGCCGCCATCCGACCGGCACCGGGCAGGAAGAAAGTCCCCCGGACCGGATCGGCCGCGCGGGGGAGCCTCCCTTCACCCGCGGCGTCTATCCCTCCATGTATCGCGGCCGCCTCTGGACCATCCGCCAGTACGCGGGATTTTCCACCCCCGCGGAGACCAATGCCCGGTTTCGCGCTCTGATCGACCGGGGTCAGAACGGCCTGAGCGTGGCGTTCGATCTGCCCACGCAGATGGGTTACGACTCGGACCATCCGAATGCCGAGGGTGAAGTGGGCAGGGTGGGCGTGGCGGTGGACGGCCTGTGGGACCTGGAACACCTGTTCGACAAGATCCCGCTGGGTCGTATCAGCACCTCCATGACGATCAATGCGACGGCGTGCATCCTGTTCGCCCTTTATGCGGCCCTCGGAAAGCGGCGCGGGATGCCGGCTTCGGTGCTTGCCGGCACGGTCCAGAACGACATTCTCAAGGAATATGTTTCACGTGGAACATATATCTTCCCAATCGGCGACTCGATGCGCCTCGTCGTGGACCTGATGGCCTATTGTCTCCGGGCGGCGCCCAAGTGGAATCCCATCAGCGTAAGCGGGTACCACATGAGAGAGGCGGGCGCAACCGCCGGACAGGAGCTTGGCTTCACGCTCGCCCACGCTCTGGCGTACGCCGATGCCGCCCGCGGGGCCGGCCTCGAAATGGAACGGGTTCTGCCGCAATTTTCCTTCTTCTTTGGGGTCCACAACGATTTTCTGGAGGAAATCGCAAAGTTCCGGGCGGCGAGGCGACTCTGGAGCCGGCTCGTCGAGGAACGCCTGGGCGTAGAGGACACCCGTTGCCGGCGCCTGAGATTTCACGCCCAGACCGCAGGCTCGACGCTCACGGCCCAACAGCCGTTGAACAACTGCGCGCGGACCACCCTGCAGGCGCTGGCGGCTGTCCTGGGCGGGGCGCAGTCGCTGCATGTCAACGCGTACGATGAAGCGCTCGGTCTGCCGTCGGATACGGGTGCGCAGCTGGCCGTGCGCACCCAGCAGATCCTGGCAAACGAAAGCGGTATCCCCGACACCGTGGATCCGATGGGTGGATCATATGCGGTGGAAGAGATGACCGATAACCTGGAAGAGGAAGCCATTGCCGTTCTCGAGTCGGTCGACAGGGAGGGTGGGGCGACGAAGGCTGCCGCAAACGGCTTCACTGCGGCCTGTATCGCGGAATCCGCGTACGATGCGCAGAAGAAGATCGAATCGGGCGAGACCGTCGTGGTGGGTGTGAACAGGTATCAGGACGCCCCGGAACCGCCGGTTTCGGTGTTCCAGCCCCCGGGGGAGACAGAGTACACACAGAAAGGCGGGCTGGAGAGGGCACGAGGCATGCGGAATTCCGATGCCGCGAACGCCGCAATGGACGTCGTCGAGCGGCGGGCGAGGGGCGAGGGTTCGATAACGGAAGCGGTCGTGGCGGCCTGTTCGGCCGGCGCCACCGTGGGCGAGATATCGGACAGGCTGCGCGCTGTTTTCGGATCCTACAGACCGGGAGGATAATCGTGGACGGATGCGTGGACCATGTAGGCGTTGCGGTGGATGAGATCGACCGGGCCCTGGCCGTGTATTCGATGCTCGGTTTCGAAAGAATGGAGGAAGAGACCGTAGATTCAGAAGGTGTCCGCGTCGTATTCCTGGGCGGCGCCGGCCTGACACGGCTCGAACTTCTCGAACCGCTGCACGAACGGAGTTCCCTTGCGCGATTCCTTTCCGGACGGGGGGAGGGCCTGCACCACGTCGCGGTCCGGGTGAATGATATCAAAGCAGCCGTCGCGACCTGCGAAGAAGAGGGGCTTACGATCTCCGGCTCAATCCGGACGGGCGCACTCGGCAGAAAAGTGGCCTTCGTCCATCCCAAAAGCGCATCGGGCGTCCTGATCGAGCTCGTTCAAGCCGATTGATCATTCCCGACGCGCCGAGACCCTGACAAGCAGCGTGTTCCTGTGGCGGGAGCCGGGCGCCATGGATTCTACGGAAACGTCGGGACCGTCGCGGCCGAATTCCTCCATTTCCCGGAGCGCGCCGGGTCCCTTCATCGCAAGCAATTCGCCATCCTTGTTAAGGAATCCTGACGAGAGGCGCCACAGGTCCGGCAGCGAGCCCACGGCACGCGCGGTTACAATGTCGTACCTCCCGCGATGTCCGGCGCGCTCGCAGGCGGCCTCGGCCCGCTCCGTCAAAACGGACAGCCCGTCGAGACTGAGTTCCCCCGCCAGGTGGTTCAGGAATAGACCCTTCATGCGCGCCGACTCCAGCAGCACAACCTTCACCTCCGGTCGGGCGATCTTGACCGGAACACCCGGAAAACCCGCTCCCGATCCCAGGTCCAGCAGCGAAATCTTCCCGCGAGGCAGAAAGGGCGTTACCCGCAGACTGTCGATGAAGTGGCGCTCTCTGATCCTGTCTCTGTCCCCCCGGGAAACCAGTCGCACCCGTCCGCACCAGGTCCTCAACAGCGCCTCATATCGATTAAAAAGCGCGGCCTGCTCGTCCGACAACGGGACTGACAGTGCCTCCGCAGCTGCCAGGAATTCCTGATCGTTCACCGCACCTCCAGGCGCATTCCCAAAAACCGCCGCACCGATGTTTCACGTGGAACACCTAAAGGCGGGGAGAGGGAAGAGGGTAGACGGTAGAAGAGATCCTTGCCCGTCGTTTAATTCCTCATTGCCTTCGGCACGAGAGGAAGCCTCACAGGGCAGGAAATCTCTAACCTCTCCCGGCTTACGTCTCCCTGCCTTTCCGCTATTTGCCTATACAGAACGTACTGAAAATTCGGTCCAGGATCTCGTCCGACGTTATTTCGCCGACGATCTCGGCCAAAGCGTCGGCTGCTTCCCTCAGTTCGACCGCGACCACTTCTTGCGGCAGCCCGTCATCCAGCGCTCCCGTTGCACGGCCAAGGGCGTCCCCCGCCCGCCGCAACGCCTCCGCGTGGCGCGCGTGCGTGACCACGCCGGCGTCGGGATCGGATACCGTGATGACGCGCACGCGCACGAGTTTCCTGAGGCTGTCGAGGCCTTCGCCGGTAAGGGCCGACACCGCGAGATTCTGAAATGCGTGATCGCCCCGCCAATCGGCGTGAAGACCCAAATCGTTCTTGTTCTTTACGAGTACCACGTTGTCAGGGTCAACACCGGTGACCATCTCCTCCAGCCCCGCGGCGGCGGGAACGGACGCATCGACGACCAGCAGCACGAGCGCGGCGCGGGCTATCGCCTTCCGTGAGCGCCGGGCGCCTTCTCGCTCGATGGCGTCACGCGGCTTCGCGATACCGGCCGTGTCGACCAGCGTTACGCGAATGCCGTCGAGGGCGATGGATTCTTCTATCGTATCCCGCGTGGTTCCGGAAACCGGCGATACGATCGCCCGGTCTTCTTCCAGCAGCCTGTTGAGCAGGCTCGACTTGCCCGCGTTGGGGGGGCCAGCCAGCGCGACGACGGCCCCATCGCGTATCGTTTTACCGTGCCGGTAGGAGGCGATCAGGCCCTTGATCTCTTCCGCCGCCCGTTTCAGCGACGGGCGTATGGCGTCCTGCTCGACCTCCGCGTCTTCGTAAAAGTCCAGCCCGGCCTCGAGCAAGGTCAGCGAATCCCGCAGCGCTTCCGCCAGATCCTCGAACCTCGTCCTCAAACCGCCGCGCAGCTGAAAGTACGCGGACTGAAGACCCCGGTCCGCCCCGGCGCTAATCATGTCCGCGATCGCTTCCGCCTGGGTGAGGTCGATTCTGCCGTTCAGAAACGCTCTCCGGGTGAATTCCCCCGGCTCAGCCGGGCGGGCCCCCGCCTCCACGAGGGCTTCCATTGCGCGCCGCAGAAGGAGAGGACCTCCGTGGCAGTTGACTTCGACCGTGTCTTCCCCCGTAAACGACCGGGATCCCCTCATCACGGAGACCAGGACCTCATCCAGGTCCTGGTCTCCGACGACAAATCTACCGTAAGTCAGGCGGCGGTCTTCAACGCGGTTCAAGACGTGGGATCCACAAAAAAAACCGGAGGCAATTCCTACCGCCTCCGGACCCGAGAGCCGAACGATGCCTATCGCTGCCTCGCCCTGACCGGTGGCGATTGCGACAATGGTATCGCGGTCCGACGGTCTCATCCGGACAGATCCTTACCGCGTGCCGAGCACGCGTTTCACGCGTTCCATGACTTGCTGCTGCAGAATGGTGAGCACGTTGAACATGGTCCAGTAGAGTACCAGGCCGGACGACATGCTCCAAAAAATCCAGGTCATGAAAACAGGCATGATGTAGACCATGAACGCCTGTTTGGGATCTTTCATGGTCATTTTTGACTGCACAAAGGTAGAAACGGCCATAAGCAGCGGCAGAAGGTGGATTTCAAATCCCCCGATGTACAGCCGGTCCGGCTGCGACAGGTCCGTAATCCAGAACACGAACTCGGACTGCCGGAGTTCTATCGCGCCCCTGAACACGTTGAACAGCGAAAAGAGGATGGGCATCTGGATAACCATCGGAAGGCAGCCCCCGAGCGGGTTGACGCCTTCCTCTTTGTAGAGCTTCATCATTTCCCGGCTGACCTTCTGCTGGTCGTCCGGGTATTTCTCCCGCATCGCGGCGATCCGTGGCTGAAGTTGCTGCATCTTCGCGGCGGCCTCCAGGCTCTTGTGCGTTAACGGAAACACCACGATTTTGATCAACACGGAAAAGACGATGATGACCAGACCATAGTTCGGGATCAGCGGATGAAGCGCGAGAAATGCTCTGAGATTCAGATTGGTGATGGGCTTGATGATGGGCCGGAAGATGGCAAAACCATACTCCATGAACTCCTCCATCTCCAATTCCCGGTAATTGCCGGACAGGTCCTGATTCTGCTGCCTCAGGCGGTCGTAAGAGATCGGACCGAAATAGACGCCGTATCGCTGTCCCGGATCGACGACTTTCGAGAGGATTTCGACTTCGTACCATTCGGCGATATCGCGCATGTCGCCGGCCATATCCAGGCCATAGCTGCCTTCCGGGGGAATCATGGCAACCAGAAAGTATTTGTTCCTTATCCCGACCCACGAGATCCGGCCGCCGGGCGGGGGGTCGCCGTCGGGCCCCAGGTCCTCAACGTTCCAGGTTTCCACCTCACCGCCCGCACGCGTGACGACCGACATGTAGAGCGCGTTCTCTTCCAGGTTGTTCTCGGTATCGGCGAGGCTGCCCGACCACCCGACGCCCAGTTTTTCCTGCGGCTGCAATCCGGAAACAGCCACCGCCAAGTCCGCACGGTAACGGTTGCCCTGGAATCGGATCCGCTTTTCGATCGTGCGTGTTCCCACGTCGCTTCTGAAGATCAGTTCGGCCTGTTCAGCCCCGACCAGCGTAAGTCTGGGTGTGTCAGTGGAAAACTCGTGTGCATCCAGCGGCTCACCGGCAAGGGAAAGGCCCAGCGCGTTGCTCCCGGGAGCGATCAGATCGAGTTGCCCGCCGTCGGGATGTTCGTAGGCCTTCAGCAGCAGTTGGGTCAATACCCCCCCGCGTGTGCTGAACGTGGCGGTAAAGAGGTCGGTTTCGACAATGACGTCCGTGGGAGTGAATTCCCCCGGGGCGGACCGGCTGGCTGTCTGCTCCGTCGCTGCGACGCGCGGCGCCTCCGGTACAATTTCGGCAGGGACGGCGGGCTGATCCGGCGGTGGAAGCGGCGGCGTCCGCATTCTCTCGGCCGGGATCGGTTCCGGCGGCGGGACTGGAATTTCCGGTCCCATTATCCATTCCATATAATGGGGATAGAGAATAATGATCAGACCGATCAATATAAATGCGAAGATTGTACGCTTATCCATCCGTCAGACCTGTAATGTCGAGAAGCGGGAGTAAGAAGACAGGAATGGGGCCCATTTGAACCTCATCGCTTACCGTCCTTTTGCCATCTGGACGGACTCATCGGTCGATTCTTGGCGGTCTGTTTCCGGGTCGGAAAACTGGCGGAGGGCGTGATGAGGGGGCGATACAAATCCGAAGACTGAGCGGAGGGCGATTCAACGAGGAAGCAACCCCTACCAGTCCGTTGAAAGAGTCCATCCGGGCTACGGCCGGCCCTTGCGGTCGAAATACTGCGTTGCTCGGCCTCGCCTCCAGACACTACCGACGGACTGCTACGCCGGGATGGCCGAGCCGTGGAGAAGACCCAGTTTTCCGAACGCAGCAATTAAATCGCTGCGCAGTTCCCGGAACCCTGCAGCGGCCGACCCATCGCCGACGGATATCATGACCATATGACCCGTGCTGCGGTGCGGAGCCATTTCCCCGCAGATAGCACGAATTCGCCGCCGTGCACGATTTCGCGCAACAGCCTTTCCAAACCGCTTGCGCACGGAGATGAAGATGCGATCATCTACGGAATTACATACACGGACGTGCAACCAGCGGCCCCTGAATACCGATCCGGCCCGTCGAAGATGCTGGACCTCCCTGCGCAGACGGGCGTTTGGCCTGGGCATATCCGTGTCCTGTCCAAAAATTTCTAACCATTCGGCCGCCGATTAAGGCAACCTGTTTCTGGGTCAGAACACGAGCTAGAGGGAGACCCGGACGCGGCCCTTGCGGCGGCGCCTGGAAAAAATCTGCCGCCCGCCAGGGGTTCGCATGCGATGGCGAAAACCGTGTTTGTTCTTACGTTTCCGATTGCTGGGCTGAAACGTCCGCTTCATCAGGAAATGTCCCTGCGTTGCGCAATGAATGGCCGTCGTTGTATCTAAATGAATTGTAGGAAGTTATGAATATAGACGGGGAAGGAATCTTTGTCAAGGGATTTCCTCTGCATCCTTACCTCCCTGTAAATTACTACTATATATTGTACTTTTTAGGAGATATACACATTATAGAGTATTCCGACACGCTTGAACGACGGTCAAAAAATTACCTGAAAAATCTGCCAAAAAGGCCTTGACTTTTGCAATTCGATTCTTTAGCTTGGCCCCATCCTGATCGCCGAGGCTGATCCTTCGGCGGCTCCCCCGTATACCATATTCATACTTGATCTCGCATTTTTTGATGTGGCCGGTCAGCCACCGGCAGGACTTTGTATTGTCCGCTTGTGAGGAATTCACCTCTACCTCTGCCGTGAATTCCACCCCCCCAGAATATCTTCTGCAATACTCCCTCCATAGATGATCTTCTGGCTTCTAGCAGGGCTCGGCGCACTTCCCCGCCAACTCTCTTTTATATAAAAAAATCGGGCTTAGCGGCGGCTCAGTTCCATCGCTAACGTATGGGCGGTTTTGTCTTCATGGTTGACAAACATTCCGGCCTCTGGGACCAGTGTCTGCGGAAAATCGAGGGGAAAATCGAGGCGGATACCTACAGAACATGGTTCGCCCAGACGTCCTCATCGCAGCTTGACGCCAAACTCGCCGTAATCGAGGTACCAACCTCCTTTTTCGTAGACTGGCTGGAGGAACATTGGCTTGATTTGATCCGGTCCACAATACAAGAGATCACATCCTGGACGCCGGAGATCCGGTTCGACGTCAAGAAAAACGCTCCTGCTTCCGCAGGGACGCCACTCGATTTTTCGACGACAGAGGAATCCGCTCCCGAGCCCCAAAATAAACGGGCAGTTCCAGAACCTGTCTCCGAACCCGTATTCCCCCTGAACCCTCGATACCGATTTGACGACTTCATTGTCGGCGAAAGCAATCAATTCTCAGTCACGGCGGCCAAAGCCGTAGCAGAGTCGCCCGGCGCGACATCCTTCAATCCGCTGGTCATCTATAGCGGTGTGGGCCTCGGAAAAACGCACCTGTTGCAGGCGATTGCCGACTATTGTGTGCGAAACGGCACAGCCAAACGCGTGGTGTATACCTCCGCGGAAAAGTTCTTTACCGACTATCTGAGAGCCATCCAGAAACAGGATACCTCAGCATATGTCGAGATTTACCGAAACGCGGACATTCTACTGATTGACGATATTCAGTTCTACGTAAAGACCGAAGCGTGCCAACGCGAACTCCTTCATACGTTCAACACATTATATCAATTGAACAAACAGATCGTCCTGAGTTCCGATCGTCCGCCGTCAACCCTGAAGGGATTCGAAGACAGGCTGATTTCAAGATTCCAGTGGGGCCTCGTTTCGGATATTGACACGCCGGATCTGGAGACGCGAATGGCGATCATCAATCAGAAAGCCGGCGATCACGGCGTCCGCATTCCCGCGGAAGTAGTCCATTTCATGGCTGATCAGATAGATTCCAATATCCGGGAACTGGAAGGCGCTCTCACCCAACTCATTACTTTTTCGGTATATAAACGCTCACCGATCTCCCTCGAGATCGCAAGGGATACCATAAAGAGTCTGGGGCGCGTAAATTCCATTACCTCGCCGTCAATCAGCATCCGGGAGATTCAGAAGCGTACCGCCGGCTACTTCAACATCCCGGTGGAAATGTTGACCGGCGCCACGCGCAGGCAGGAAATTGCAACAGCACGGCATATCTGCATGTATCTTTGTCGAAGGCTTACACAGGCGCCCCTCAAGTCAATAGGCACTGAATTTGGGAACCGGGATCATACAACGGTTATTCACGCGTGCAAGAACATCGCCGCCAAACTCTCGACGGATCCCGATTTCCAGGCTCTTGTCAGCCGGATCCAGAACCGGGTGCAGCAGTTCGCTTCCGCCTGACCCTGCCCGGGGCTCGCCGCAGGGACAGCGAAGCTCGGGCGTCTTGACAAGCCTGGCACCGGAATGACCACCCTTCGACAAACCGCGGGAGGACCGATTCAAAATACGAATCGGTCTTTTCTTTATGTAATTGCCCGAACATATCCACAGAGGAACATCTGTATTGGACTTATAGTCTCTTGATTATTTATTTAATGATTTCAAAGAAATAACAACTATATGGATCGGGGGAAAGTGGAAAACGTGGAATCAGGCAGGGTTTTCAGCGGAAAATCCGATAGCTGGATTGTAGGGATGGTCTGGAAAACATGGGAATATCCGGTGCGTTGTTCACGGGTTCGCTGTGCGCGTTCATCCGGCCGTCCCGGATCCACAAATTGCGCGGATAATTTTCCACAGAACCCGATCCCGCTGATTGCGGAGTAAATTATAATCATATATAGAGGAAAATCAATTATTTGCGATCGGTATTCGAAACATGACTCCGTCCGAAGCTGCTCGTATTGTTCACAACGCCGAATGTGGACAACTGCGTCCGAATGAGGGATCTCGCGCCTTTCGGAAGACAACCGCTCCGGGCCGCCCCGGGGGAACATCTGGCCGGTGCCCCGGAGCCACTTGGAATCCACCCGGAAATCCGCACGGTCACCTCCTGTTCGCAGGAGAAACAGCGGCCGATGTCCGGGGGGTCTGTACAGGGCCTCTGATGAGACTGAAACCAGGATCCTCGCGGCACCGTAACGGGCGTTCGACGGGAGGCGTTCCGAAGGACCTCGAAAAGGACAATAAACATTGACAAATTCGTAAAAAATCAGTATATTACGTCATAGTAACGCGTAGCCGATCAAGCCTTTTTTTGATGAATTCAATCCCTGAATTTCAACCGGATTCTGGTGGAGCAACGTCTGTTCCCGGGAGATATAAAATGAAGTTGGTTATTGAGCAGGAAATGCTCATCTGGGGCATCAACTCGGTGCTGGATATCGTTCCGTCGAAAACAGCCCTCCCGGTGCTATCGAATATACTCGTCGGAACCAGCGAGAGCGGGAAAGTGTGCCTCACCGCCACGGATCTCGATATTTCCATCATCTGTATGCTTGAGGCGTCCGTGGAAACACCGGGATCGACAACGGTCCCGGCGCGTAAATTTGCCGAGATCGTGCGGGAGTTGCCCGAGGGTCCCGTCGTTCTCACCGAAGCTTCAGGGCGCGTGACGATTCAGTGCCAATCTGGGCTGGAAGGATCGTATGGACTCATGTCGGCGCCAGCTGAAGACTTTCCTGAACTACCCGCCGATATCGAGGGCCCGGAGATGGCTTTCGATACCGGAGAAGAGGCGCTCGAGGGTGGTGACGAAGGCCCGTTGTTGCGGGACATGATTCTAAAAACGGCGTTTGCCGTCTCCAGAGACGAAACCAGACCTGTCCTGAACGGCGTGTTCTGGAAAGTGGGCGGCGGCCGGATGACCATGGTCGCCACGGACGGCGCAAGGCTGGTCAGATACTCCAGGACGCTCTCCCGTTCCGAAGTGGAGGAAGTCTCAACCGAAGCAATCGTTCCCACGCGGGCGCTGAACCATCTGGTGAAGCTGGATTCCGCCGGGTGCAGCATGGGCCGGGTGCTGTTCGGTCAGAATCACCTCGTGTTCGAGCTGAAGGCGGCCAATGGTTCGGACACGGGAGCAGGGGGCGCCATACGTCTGTTTTCCCGGCTCGTCGAAGGGCCCTATGTCGAATACGAGCAGGTGATCCCCCAGGACAATGCCACCAGAATGAAAGTGCCCAACGGCCAGTTCATGCCTGCCGTCCGACGGGTCTCGATCCTTTCAAGCGCACAGACCCACCAGGTCCGGATGGAAATGAACAACGACCGCGTTGTACTCTCGGCCTCAAGCCAGGAGATCGGGGGCGAGGCCCGCGAGGAACTGGAAGCCGAATACAGCGGGGATGAAATGGTGGTCGGCTACAATTCGAACTATCTCCTCGATATTCTCAGGCGTATCGACTCCGAACAGGTGTTGTTCGAACTGGACGGGCCAATGGCCGCGGGGATCATTCGTCCGGCAGAGCAGCCGGAGGGGGAAGACTACCTGTGCCTGCTGATGCCGCTTCGGATAAACGACTGATGGGCGAAGGGTTTTGTACCTTACGGCGCTCCAGCTTGTCAACTATCGAAATTTCGATGCCGTCGACTTTGAGTTTCCGGGCCGGAAGACCGCGGTTTGCGCCGAAAACGGCGCGGGCAAGTCAAATCTTCTGGAAGCCATATATTTCCTTGCCATAGCCAGGTCGGGTCGTGGCTCGAGAGACAGGGACGTCGTTCGGTGGGGGGCGGAATACTTCAGCATCGAGGCGTCCGTTGCCTACGAAGACCGCCCGAGGTCGATCCGAATCGCGTTTGATCGACGCGCGGGCAAGAAGAAGGCGCTTCTGGACACAGCCCCACTCCCTCGCCTTTCCAGCCTTGTCGGCACGTTTAACGCCGTTCTGTTCTTCCCTGAAGATGTAGACCTGGTCTTGCGGGATCCCTCCCAGCGCCGCCGTCTCCTGGACATCCTTGTCTCTCAGTGCAAGACCTCCTATCTGTCCGATCTGGATCAATACCGCCGTGTACTGGCTCAGAGAAACCGGCTGCTGAAAGAAGGTCAGGGGCGTGCGCTGGATGTCCGCCATCTCGCGCCCTGGGACGTTCAACTGGCGGCGCTCGGGGCGCGGATCGTTCGCGACAGGCTGGACGCGCTGGATGCGATGAAGCCCTCAATCGACGAATATTATCGACAGATTTCGAAGGGAAAGGAACAGATCGGGGCCGTTTATCGAAGTCCCGTAAAAGCTGACGAACGAGACCGCGGTCAGGAGATTCTGGAGGCCGGACTGAAGCAAAGGCGGGCAGACGAAGCAGATCTGGGCTATACGCTGGTCGGCCCGCACAGGGACAACCTGGTTTTCACGCTGGATAGCCGAAGCGCGCACAAATTCGCATCCAAGGGCCAGCTCAAGAGCATTCTGCTGGCCTGGAAGCTTGCGGAGGCCGCGTACCTGGAGTCCCACACCGGCCGTTTCCCGGTTCTGCTGATGGACGACGTCTTTGCGGAGTTGGACCGACACCGTTCAGAAGCGGCCATGGAGCTGGTCACTTCATTCGGACAGGTGTTCATCACCGCCGCGCGCGAACCCGGAGACAATTTCGAGGACCGTGGATTTCAACTGGTGACAATATAGGGTGCAAGTCGCCTGGGCAAGGGCGCCCAGCGCAAGGACACCGCGGCGAGACGGGATGAATCGGCGGTCGATTGGCTGGATATTTTCGGGACGGAACACGACAAATGGGGTCCTTTCAAGAAATCGGTAGCCGGACGCACCGGACCGGCGCAGGCATCGTTACGCTGAGAGAGGCTCTGGGGGAGGCCGTACGCGCGCTGGGCATGGGGAAGAAACTGCTGGAGCAGCGTGCGTTGATGCTATTGCCGGAGTTGATAGACGAACTAACCGGTGTGCCGGACCCGATGGCCCGACCGGCCGAGATTCGCCGGGGCGAACTCGTCATCTGGATCAGGCAGGACGCCGTGCGTCACCGGCTGTCGATCGAACGGCACCGTATACAGTCCAGATTGAACGAGGCGCTGGGACGTGAGGTCGTTGCGTCCATCCGTTTCGGCAGGTGAACGACGGGCATGCGGGCGGCATCATTGTGAACGTCAGATTTTAGAAGGAGTTGCTATGGCCGAAGTTGCTTCGCAGCCGGAATACGGCGCCGACAATATTCAGGTCCTCAAAGGTCTTGAGGCGGTTCGGAAACGTCCCGCGATGTACATCGGGGATACAAGCGCTCAGGGGCTGCACCATCTTATATGGGAGGTGGTAAGCAACAGCATTGACGAGGCGCTCGAAGGGTATTGCGACCGCATGGACGTAACCATCAACGCCGACGGGAGCCTTTCTGTCGCGGATAACGGCAGGGGTATCCCGGTGGACCTCCACCCCACGGAAAACCGCCCCGCCCTTGAGGTGGTTATGACCGTCCTGCACGCCGGAGGCAAGTTCGACAAGAAGACATATGCCGTATCGGGCGGTCTGCACGGCGTCGGCGTTTCGGTGATGAACGCGCTTTCGACATGGTGCGAGGTAGAGGTCTGTTCGTCGTTGCCCGATAAACGGGGCCGGGTCTATCGTCAGAGGTACGAGCGGGGCGTTCCCACGGGCGAGATGGAAGAGGTCGGCCGGAGGGAGGAGCCCGGAACAACCACAACGTTCATGCCTGACAGCGAGGTATTCGAATCCATCGAATTTCACCTGGAAACCGTGATCAACCGGATGCGCGAACTGGCGTTTCTGAACAGCGGCCTGAAAATATCGTTAAAGGACTCAAGGGTCGGCTTTCAAGAGACGTTCCATTTCGACGGCGGGATCAACGCGTTCGTAGCGTACCTGGACGAAGGCCGGACGCCGCTGCACCCGCCGGTTTACTTCGAGGGCGTCCGCGACGGAACAGGCGTGGAAATCTCCTTTGAATACAACGATTCCTATTCGGAAAACATCTACAGTTTCGCGAACAACGTCCACACTAAGGAAGGCGGTACCCACGAAACGGGGTTTCGGACGGCGCTCACGCGAACGCTGAACGCATACGGTACCAGGAACAACCTGTTCAAGAACGAAAAGGTCAGCCTGAGCGGAGAGGACGCGCGCGAGGGGTTGACCGCCGTGATCAGCACCAAGGTGCCCGAACCGCAATTCGAAGGGCAGACCAAGACGAAACTGGGCAATAGCGAGGTGAAGGGTATTGTCGAATCGCTGGTCGGCGAGAAACTCACGGCATACTTCGAGGAAAACCCCTCGGTGGCGAAGAAGATCCTGCAGAAAGCCATCGAAGCCTCCAGAGCCAGGGAAGCCGCGCGAAAGGCGCGTGAGCTCGTGCGCCGAAAGAGTGTGCTCGAAGGCGGAGGGCTGCCGGGGAAGCTTCTGGATTGCACGCTCAACGACAAGGACGAGACGGAAATCTACCTGGTGGAGGGCGATTCCGCGGGTGGATCGGCGGCGCAGGGCCGGGACCGCGCGTTTCAGGCGGTACTGCCGCTTTGGGGAAAACTGTTGAACGTGGAAAAAGCCCGGATAGACAAGGTATTGAGCAACGAGAAACTCCAGCCCATGATCCTGGCTCTCGGCGCGGGGGTCGGCGACGACTTCGACGTCGACAAGCTGCGTTACGGCAAGGTGATCATTATGGCCGACGCGGACGTGGACGGGTCTCACATCCGTTCCTTGTTGCTGACCTTCTTCTTCAGATACATGCGTCCCATGATTACCGACGGGAAGGTCTACATCGCCCAGCCCCCGCTGTTCCTGATAAAGAAAGGCCGCAAACAGCAATATGCCTTCGACGAGGCCGAACGGGATTCCATCCTCCAGACCATGGGCGAGGAAGCCAACGGCGTCGTGGTCCAACGTTACAAGGGCCTTGGTGAGATGAACCCCGAACAACTCTGGGAGACCACGCTGAACCCGGAGACCCGCACGCTGCTGAACCTTACTCAGATTGACGCAATGGAGGCCGAGCGGGCGTTCACGATGATGATGGGCGACGAAGTCGGACCGCGACGGAAGTACGTGGAAACGCACGCGCTGGAAGCAGACGTGGATGCGAGCGGTCCCGGGTAAACGCGTATGGCGCCTGTTCCTGCAGACCGCCGGGTCGGGCGCCTAAATGACGAATACGGGAGATACGAAGCATGATGAGCGCTCGGCAGCGAATTGTCCCGATGGACATCGGCGATGAACTGAAGAAGTCGATGCTGGACTACTCCATGAGCACGCTGGTGAATCGTGCGTTGCCGGATGTGCGTGACGGACTGAAACCCTCGCAGCGGCGCATCCTCATTGCGATGAACGACCTGAGTCTGGGGCCCACGCGACAGCACAGGAAGTGCGCCAACATCGCCGGGCATACGTCCGGAAACTACCACCCTCACGGCGAGGAAATCGTCTACCCGACGCTGGTCAACCTGGCGCAGGACTTCAAGCTGCGTTATCCGCTCGTGGACGGGCAGGGGAATTTCGGCTCGATCGACGGGTACCCTCCGGCGGCCATGCGGTATACCGAGGCGAGGTTGGCCGGCGCGGGCAGCGAGATGTTGCAGGACCTTGACAAGGACACGGTGGATTTCAACCCGAATTACGACGAGAGGCTTGAAGAACCCTCCGTCCTGCCATCGCGTTTTCCGAATATGCTCTGCAACGGCGCCGTGGGAATCGCCGTGACGATGGCGACGGCCATTCCGCCCCACAACCTCCGCGAAGTGGTCGCCGGACTGGTGGCGTTGATCGACAACCCCGACCTGGAAGTCATGGACCTCATGGAATACATCAAGGGTCCGGACTTCCCCACCGGCGGTGTGATTTACGGGATGAGCGGGGTGCTGGACGCGTACCGTACCGGCCGCGGGTTGATTCGGGTGCGGGCGACCGCCACCGTGGAGTCCTTGAAGAACGGGCGCGAGAACATCGTCATAACTGAAATCCCTTATATGGTAGCCAAGGCCACGCTGCTGGAAAAGATGGCCGACCTGGTTCGGGAGAAGCGGGTCGAAGGGATATCCAATATTCGTGACGAATCCGACCGGAAGGGTATGCGGGTTGTCGTGGAACTGAAGCAGGACGCCTACAGCGAGGTGGTCCTGAACCAGCTGTACAAACATACCCAGCTGGAAAGCACGTTCGGCGCCAATATGATTGCGCTGGTGGACCGGCAGCCCAGGCAGCTGAACCTGAAAGAGCTGCTCCAGCACTATATCGATCACCGGCACGACGTGGTGGTACGGCGCACCTCGTACGAGCTCCAGGTGGCGGAAGACCGCGCACACATCCTGGAGGGCTTGAGAATCGCGCTGGATGCGATAGAGGAGGTCATTCAAATCGTCCGGGATGCAGCGGACCCGGATGCCGCCCGTTCGGTCCTGATGGAACGTTTGTCCCTGTCCGAAAGACAGGCACAGGCGGTATTGACGATGACCATACAGCGGCTGACGGGACTCGAACACCGTAAGATCGAGGAAGAATACGAGGCGCTGGTCGAGGAGATCGCACGGCTCAAATCGATCCTGGACAGCAGGCAGGAGCGAATGGAGCTTGTAAGGTCGGAACTGTCGGAAGTTGAGGCGAAGTACGGGGACGAACGGAGGTCCAATATCGTTCCATCCGCATCGGAGTTCAACATCGAAGACCTGATCGCCGACGAGGACATGGTCATCACCATATCCCACCAGGGATATATCAAACGAATCCCGGTGGACACCTACCGGCAGCAGCGCAGGGGCGGCCGCGGTGTGACGGGGATGCGGACCAAGGAAGAGGATTTCGTGGAACACCTCTTCATCGCCTCGACCCACAGCTACATTCTGTTTCTGACGGATCGGGGTCACTGTCACTGGTTGAAGGTACACGAGATACCCGAAGGCGGTCGTGTTTCCCGCGGGCGCCCGGTGGTCAACCTGATCGAGATCGGGGAGGGTCACAAGGTGGCCGCCATCGTGCCGGTCAGAGCGTTTGACGACGGGCGCTATCTGATGAAGGTGACGCGCAACGGGCTGGTCAAAAAGACGGTCCTCCCGGCGTACAGCCGGCCCCGGCGCGCCGGGATCATCGCGATGAACATCCTCGAGGACGACCGGCTGATCGGAGCCGAAGTCACGAACGGGTCACAGGAAATCGTCCTGGCAACCCGAAACGGCCAGGCCATCCGGTTTCACGAACACGACGTGCGCGATATGGGCCGCGGCACCCGGGGGGTCCGGGGAATTTCCCTGGAGGATAACGACGAAGTGGTGTGCATGGTGGTGGTGCAGGACGTCGACAGCACGCTGCTTACGGTCTCTGCGAAGGGGTACGGCAAGCGGACGGGGGTATCGGATTACCGGCTGACCCGCCGCGGCGGCAAGGGCGTGATCAACATCAGGACCACCGATCGAAACGGCAAGGTGGTGGCGGTGAGGGGCGTGGAGGACGAGGATGAACTCATGATCGTGACCCTGAACGGAATCCTGATCCGGCAGCCGATCCACGAAATCAGTTCGATTGGAAGGAATACGCAGGGCGTGCGCCTCATCAACCTTGACGAGGAAGACCGGGTGATTGACGTAGCGCGCGTGATTTCCCCGAATAACGGGGACGGATCGGAAGGGCTTCCGCCGGAGACCGGCCCGAATGGCGACGTGCAATAGTCTTCCGTCCCGGAAACACGTTGCCTGAATTCGGTAGTCGAAACACCCGTCTCGCATCCTTCGACAGGCTCATGAACCAGCGCATTGGCCCTGAGCCGCTCCCTGAGCTTGTCGAAGGGTCGGCGAAGGGATGTCGATTGGCACCATACGGAAATTGAAACGCGGGCATTTCGACAAGCTCAATGACCACGTTTCTGCTAGCGAAGGCGGCGCCGCTACAGCGCTTCGATGCGAAGGATCTGCGGCGGCTCGGTGATTACCGATAGTCGATCGATTTGCTGAACCGCCGTACGCATGCTGGCTTCGCGAGCCTCGTGCGTGGTCATGATGAGCGGCACGGTTCCCTGCTCGGTTTCGGACCGGCCGTGCTGGATTACGGTCGCGATGCTGATTTTCTGCTCGGAAAAGATGCGTGCGATCCGGGCGAGTACGCCGGGTTGATCGTATACGGTGAACCGGCAGTAAAAGCTGGTTTCGACCTCTTCGGGCGGGATGGCGTTTGCCCGGGGCAGGTCGGCGAGGGCCGGGCGGCCCACGGACCGACCCGTCAGCCGTCGTTCGGCCAGGTCCAGCAGATCGGATACAACGGCGCTGGCCGTGGGCATCTGACCTGCGCCCCGCCCGTAGAGTACCTGAGGTCCGGCAGCATTTCCCACGATTTCCACGGCGTTGAATTCGTCCTTGATATTTGCCAGCAGCGCCCCTGAAGGCACCAGTACGGGGTGGACGCGGGCTTCAATCCGGTCTTGCATCGCTTTGGCAATGGCCAGAAGCTTGATGGTATATCCGAGTTCCCTGGCGAAGTCGATATCCAGAGGAGAAACGTGCGAGATGCCCTCTTTGAGGATGTGCGAGGGATCCAGACTGACGCGGAAGGCGATGCGGCACAGGAGGGCGAGCTTCTGGGCGACGTCCGTGCCGTCGATATCCATCGTAGGATCCGCTTCGGCAAACCCCTTTTCCTGGGCCCTGCGGAGCATGGCTTGAAAGTCGCCGCCATCATCCGCCATCTTGGTAAGGATGTAGTTAGTGGTGCCGTTGAGAATTCCGTAAATGGACTGAATCCGGTTCGCCGCAAGGCCGTCCGTCAGCGATCGGATGATAGGTATGCCGCCGCATACGCTGGCTTCATAGCCGATGTTTGCGCTGTTGTGCACGGCGGTGCTGAACAGGTCGTTGCCGTGTTCGGCGAGCAGGGCCTTGTTGGCCGTGGCCAGGTCTTTGCCGTTCTCGAGCGCTTTAAGGCAGAGGTCCCTGGCGGGGTCGAGCCCTCCCATCACTTCCACTACGATCTGGATATCAGGATCGTCGACGACCTCGGTGGCGCTGTCGGTGAGAATGTCAACGGGCAGATCGCAATCGCGCGATTTGGCGGCGTCTTTCACGGCAATCCGCCTCAAGTCGAACGCGACGCCGCGAATCGAGCTGAAGTAATCCGCACGCTGTCTGAGAATGCGTACGACGCCTGCCCCGACGACGCCCAGGCCGATGAGACCGATACCGATCGGACGGTGCTTGGACATGCTTGAACCCATGCTCTTGAACATGCATTGTAATGTTTACCCGAAGCTCGTTTCCGCCGCGGAGTCGAGCCCGGTACCGATACGAAATCTAGCAGCCCGTTGAAAAAGACCATCCGGGCTGCGGCCGGCCCTTGCGGTCGAATCCTGCGTTGCGCGCCCTCGCCGAATCGCAGGATGGGACTCGGTTGCGCGCCTTGTCTTCGGCCACAATGGCTCGGCCTCGCCTGCAGAGCGACTTTATCAACGGACTGCTAGGCAACGGACCAATATAAGACAAAGGGCAGTCGGAGGCAAGGAGGGACACCCGACGAAGCGCGCGCCGGCGTGGTATTTGCCTGAAAAGTCTTGACAGCATCAGGGGGCCATGTTATCTTTACGCCCGCCCGAAATGCAGGAAATCCGGGCGCTTGTTCCAACGATGCGGGGTAGTAGCTCAGTATTGGTGAGAGTGCAGGCCTGTCAAGCCTGAGGTCGCGGGTTCGAGTCCCGTCTACCCCGCCATTAATCGGTCTTTAAAGGTGTATCCAACCGCGTCCCGAAGTTTTGCGGGATTGCGGATTCCCACCACTTCCCCTCCCGGGGAAGGGTGGTTTTTTGTGTATGTGCTGATCATGCCCGACTCAACGCAGGGTCGGGCCTTTTGGCGTTGGCGCAGGTTTGGGATCTGTGCCACTTTTTTCGTCTTTTACCGCCGCCGTCTCCGCGTACAGATTCGTGACGGCGGACGGGCCCCGGGGAACTTGAATGTCGATCAGGCAGATATACGATACGATGGTGAAGTCACGGCCGTTTGAGGAATTGGCGGGCCTGGTCACCGCCCGAACGCCCGAAATTCCCGTTCGCGGGCTCCCCGGCTCGCTGACTGCGTTCGGCATTGCCTGTATTGAGGAGACCACGACCGGTCCGGTATTGGTGGTGTGCGCTTCGGAGGACCGGGCGGAAGAAGTGCGTGACGATATGGAACGCATACTCGGCGCCGCGCGGGTCGGTATATTCCCGGCCTGGGGTGGGTCCCCGTACGACCACCGGTCGCCTCATCTCGACGTGATGGGGCTTCGACTGGAGTCGCTGGACCAGTTGCGATGGCAGGGTGACGGGGTTGTGGTTACACCCGTGGAGGCCCTGATGAGCCATACCCTGCCGCCCGACCTGTATGATCTGGCAGTTCAGGAGATAAGGGTCGGGGAGGAGATTGCGCCCGGTAGACTGGCGGAACATCTGGTGGATATCGGCTACGAGCGCGTGACCATGGTCGGCGGGGTGGGTCAGTTCAGCGTGAGGGGCGGGATCCTGGACGTCTGCTCGTTTGGCAGCACGCATCCGGTCCGGATTGAGTTCTTCGGCGATGTGGTGGAGTCGATTCGAGCGTTCGATCTGGGTACGCAGCGGTCGGTGGCAAAGCGCGAAGACGTGCGGGTGCTGCCGTGCCGCGAGGCAATCCTGGCTGAGACACTGTCGGACGTGTTCGAGGAGCATCTGGACGAAGCGGAACGGGAGCTTGGGACGAGCCTCGACGGACTCCGTGAATTGATGGAGAGTCAGGGCGCGTTCGACGGGCTCGAGTATTACCTGGACGTTCTGTACAGGGACAACACCTGCCTGCTGGACCACGTCTCGGAAGGTTATATCGTCGTGGACGACCCGGCCGCCGTGGAGACGGCCGCGGCCGACGCCTGGGCCCGGGTGGAGGTGGCGGCACGGCGCCAGAAGAAGAGACGCGGAGAGCCGGAGCCGCTTCCGGCGGGTTCCGTCGCCTGTCATCCGGAGGCGATATTGAATCGACTGGCCGGTATGCGCCGGGTGTTGAACTGGCCGCTGGGCGGACCGTCTGAGGACGGCGTCCACTTTTCCGGCATCGGCGGACGCCGATACGAGGGTCATCTGGAAACATTGAAGGAGGACTTGAGGAGACACTGGCAGGCAGATTACGAGGTGGTGCTGTTGTGCGAGAGCCAGGGCCAGAAAGCGCGGTTTGAAGAACTGCTAGAAGAAGAGGAGAGCCTGATAACGATACACGTGGGCACCCTGCACAGCGGCTTTACGTATACGTCCCCCACGGCGCGTGTTGCTGTGCTGAACGATCACGAGATTTATACCCTCGCCCGCCGCCGCCGCCGTTACAGGCGATTCAAGGACGCCACGCCAATTCGCAGCATTTCAAGCCTCCGGGCCGGCGATTTCGTGGTACACGTGGACCACGGAATCGGGCGCTACGAAGGAATCGAACATCTCAAAGTCGACGGCGTCCGGCAGGACTGTCTGGCGATGCATTATCGGGGCGGGGACCGGGTATTCGTGCCGGTGGACCAGATGGACCGGGTGCAAAAATACGCGAGTCAGGACGGAATCGTTCCGGCGCTGAGCAAGTTGGGTACCGCAGCATGGGAACGCGTAAAGGAAAAGACCAAAAAAGAGGTCTTCAAGATGGCAGGCGAGTTGCTGTCCCTCTACGCGGAGCGAAAAGCAACGCCGGGAATCGAGTTTTCGGATGACACACCGTTCCAGAAAGCCCTGGAAGCGTCGTTTCCGTACCAGGAGACGCGGGATCAACTCCAGACAATCGGCGACGTAAAAGAAGACATGGAACAATCGGCGCCGATGGATCGGCTGGTGTGCGGCGACGTTGGATACGGGAAGACTGAAGTGGCGGTACGGGCGGCGTTCAAGGCGGTGGCCGATGGCAAGCAGGTTGCGGTTCTGGCGCCCACCACCATTCTCGCGCAGCAGCACTATCGCACGTTCACGGAGCGGTTGGACGGCCTCCCGGTGACGGTCGACGTTTTAAGCCGGTTCCGAACGCCGCGAGAACTGAAGTCGGCGCTGGACGGCCTCGCCGCCGGACGGGTGGACGTTGCGGTCGGTACGCACCGCTTGCTTTCGCAGGACGTCAGGTTTCGGGATCTGGGATTGCTCGTGATCGATGAAGAGCACCGGTTCGGCGTGCGCCACAAGGAGCGGCTCAAGCAGATTCGGCGGCAAGTGGACGTGCTGACGCTGACGGCGACGCCGATTCCCAGGACGCTTCACATGTCCCTGATGGGCGCCCGGGATATGTCCATCATCCGTACGCCCCCCAAAGACCGGCTGCCGATCACGACCGAAGTCCTGCCGTTCGACGAGGAGCGGGTCGCGGAGGCGGTTCTTCGGGAGGTCGACCGGGGGGGACAGGTGTATTTCGTACACAACAGGGTGCAGTCGATGCCGGCCATCGTGAATTTCCTTGAGGGGCTTGTTCCACAGGTTCGGTTCGGCGTGGCCCATGGTCAGATGCCGGAACGACAGCTCGAAAAGGTCATGATGGATTTTCTGGACGCCCGGTACGACTGCCTGATTTCCACGATGATTATCGAATCGGGGTTGGATATCCCCAGTGTAAATACGCTGATTGTGAACCGCGCGGACCGCATGGGGCTCGCGCAACTCTACCAGCTTCGCGGCCGCGTGGGCCGTTCCGCGCGGCAGGCGTTCGCGTATCTTCTGATTCCATCGTGGAAGTCCCTGAAAAAGCCGGCCGTGCGTCGCCTGCGCGCTATCGAGGAATTTGCGGATCTCGGTTCAGGGTTCAATATCTCCATGCGGGACATGGAGATCCGGGGAACCGGCAATCTGCTGGGTGCGCAGCAGCATGGTCACATGACCGCGGTCGGCTTCGAGCTCTATTGCAGGCTGCTGGATGAGGCGATCGCCCAGATCCACGGCAACGAGACCGAGCCCGCGGCAGAGCCGGAGGTGCAGGTGGCCGTATCGGCCTATATTCCGCAAACCTATATATCGGATGAAGATCTCAAGATGCAGTTCTACCAGCGCCTTGGCGACTGCCGGCAGACGGTTGAGGTCCTGGCGCTGGAAGAGGAAATGGCTGATCGGTTCGGTCCGTTACCCGACCCCGCCGCAGCGCTGCTGGATACAATATCCATCCGGATACTGGCGCGCCAGCTTCGCGCAGACACGGTTCGTGCGGGTTCAATGCTGGCGGTCGTGTTTCCCGGGGATCGAATGCTGACGCGGAAGCAGGTGGAAGCCTGGATTACGGCTGCGCCCGTCCCGCTGCAGTTTTCCCTGGGTGAGCGGGTGCTGATCGAGGCGGATCTGGAGGGCGCCGGCCCCCGGGAACGCCTTGCAAATGCCAAAAAGGTGTTGCAGAGCCTCGTCTGAACGGATATATTCCCGGCCGAAATCCGGAACAGAACTTTCGGAACCGGACGACGCCCCGGCAGTCAGATAATAGCGACGGGATGGGTGCACACTCTCCCCGCGAGAGCAGTGGGGGACGTATCTCACATTCGGAGACGGAACCGTATGACAAAATGCCTTTCAAAAGGCGCGTGGGGTGCTTTGCTGGCGGCAGCGGCGTTGATCTGCGCGGCGAACGCAGCGGCAAAACCGCAGCTGCTCGACCAGATCGTCGCGGTGGTGGACGATCAGATTGTATTGCGTTCAGACGTGATGTCGAGCATGGCTCTGGTTGCCATGCAGCAGGGGCTGAGCCGGGAGGACCTCACGCCGGACAGGGTCAAGGAGTTGTTTGAGGTAATTCTGGGGAACATGATCCAGGAAAAGCTCCTGCTGGCCAGGGCGGAGCAGGACAGTATCGAGGTGGACCAGGAGGTCATCGAGCGTGCGGTCAGGTCACGCGTCCGGGAACTCAAGACGGAACACGGTGAAGAGGCGTTTGCAACCCAGCTTGCAGAAGGCGGTGTAACGGAACGGGACCTGCGCGAACAGTACCGGCAGGAGTTTCGGAAGGATTTCCTGCGACAGCGGATGTATACAAGCCTTAGCCAGCAGGTCGAAGTTTCTTTCAAGGACGTTCAGGATTATAAGACGCGCTACATGGATGAGCTACCGCCGCTGTTGAGCATCAGCCATCTCCTGGTGGCAATAGAAACGTCCGATGACCGTGCCGAGGAAGTTAGGGCGCAGGCGAACGCGATCATCGACCGCTTGAATAAGGGCGAAGATTTCGCGACCATGGCGCAGCAGTATTCCAGCGACGCGGGAAGCCGGGAGGACGGGGGCGACCTGGGCTATTTCCCGCGGGGACGAATGGTCCCGGCGTTTGAGAAGGCGGCCTTCTCGCTGCAGCCCGGGGAGATCAGCGCGCCGGTCAGGACGAAGTTCGGTTACCACATCATCAAGTTGGAATCCGTGTCAGGGGACCAGGTAAGGGCGCGGCACATTCTCATTCCGCTGCAGCCCTCGGCGCGGGACGTGAAGACCGCCTACGACAAGGCGTTGGGTCTGGCGAAAAAGGCCCAGGCGGGAGAGGATTTCGCGGAAATGGCTCGAGAACATTCCGCGCACGAGGAGACCGCGAAGAAGGGCGGGCGGCTTCCCGGTCCGTTCGCGCAGGATAATCTGCCGACCGAATTCTCGGACGTCCTGAAAACCATGCGCATGGGTGAAGTGAGCGCGCCGATACAGACCGAGTACGGATGGCATGTCGTAAAGGTGAATGACGATCAGGACGCCTTGAAGGAAATCATACAACAGGTGCGCCTGCAAGAGCGCTTTGACGAGGTGCTCGCGGAAACGCGGGCGCGTCTCTACGTGGAAGTTCGCCCGTACGATTTGTGATACGGAAGCAGGGCTCAGAAGTGCTGCCGCCCGGTACGGCAGCGCGGCTCTCCTCAATCAGGATTCGGCGACGCGCGTCTGATTCGATATGCGGCTCGACTTGTACCTCAAGCGATGTTGTTTGACACGGCGGCGTTCCGAGGCAAAACGCGCCTGCGAGAACGGGATCGTGATGCTGGACGGGCGGCGGGCGAAGCCGGGTCAGGCCGTAAGTCCGGGCAGACGGGTGAGCATTTCCTTTCTGGATCGATACCTGGAGCTGGAAATTCTCAAGCTTCCCGCCGGGAACGTATCCAGGACGGAGGCCAGAGCTTGTTACGAGGTGCTTCGCGACGAAGCACGCGAGGTCACCGACTTTTAGTCACACCCATAGACTGAACGTCAAAGCGTCGAGTCCCGCCCTGGGGGGCGGGGCATTTTTTTTCACCTGCCCGGATGCGAGGGCGTGTCGTTTGCCCTTTCGCTTTGACCTGTTTAGAAGCTGTTTTAAAATTACCGGTGAGTTCCCGAGCGCAAGCGAAAAAGTGGCGGTCAAGGCGGGAGAATCCGACCATATTTGTCTATACGGGCGGGTTTGACCAACGCCGACCGACGCTTTTGCAGCCGCGCGAAGACCGCTGGGAATTTTAAGACAGCTTCCTATATTGGAGTTATGTTCGGACGAAAAAAAGAAAAAAGCAGGGCGCAACCCTACACCAGGCTTGCAGAGATTTACGATTATGTGATGCGGCACGTGGACTATGTGCAGTGGGCGGACTACATCGAGGCCGTCTTCGCCAGACATAGCTTGTCGCCGACACGGGTGCTTGACCTCGCGTGCGGCACGGGCAGTATGGCGTTGGAACTGCGAAAGCGGCACTACCGCGTTTACGGTGCGGACGGTTGCCGTGAAATGCTGGACGTGGCTGTAGAAAAGACCCGGAAAACGGGGCAGAACGTCGAATTCTTCCACAGGAACCTGCTGGACCTGTCGGGTCTGCCGCGGTTCGAAGCGGCGCTTTGCCTGTACGACAGTGTGAATTACCTCATGACGATCGAGGACGTCGGCATGGCGCTGCAAGAGGTCCACAAGCTTCTGCTTCCGAACGGCATATTCGTCTTCGACGTCTGTACCGAATCGAACTCGCTCCGATATTTTCGCAGGCTGACGGACAAGGACGGCGGCGACGGGTTCACTTACGTCCGGGAGAGCTTCTACAGGAGCGGGATCCAGTTCAATCGATTCAAGATTCGGTTCAAACAGACGAACGAGTCCGTGGAAGAGGAACATCGCCAGCGAATATATGCACTGTCGGACATATTGACCACACTGGATGCGTCACCGTTTTCGCTGGAAGGGACCTACGACGGATTCGGTTTTTGCGAGCCGGACGAAGATTCGGACCGGGTGCATTTCGTGCTGCGGAAAGTCGCCGCGGCATGACGCATCGAGGCCCGCTGTACTTTATTCCAGGAAATTCCCCCGAGTGTTCTGTCCCGGAAATAAGTTGCCTGAATTCGACCGCCGAGTCGCCCGGCTCGCAAGGCGCCACCGACCCGCATAAGGTCGGCGAGCGAGGGGAACGTAGCGAGACGGGATGAATCGGCGGTCGAATGGTGAGGGATTTTTGGGACAGGACTGGCTGGAGGTTCTGTGATTGCGCTTCGGCAGGTTGGCCTGGAAGAGCAGGGGCGTCGTATCCTGGCGGATGTGGATTTCGAAATCGAACGGGGTGAGTTCGCCTTCCTGTTGGGTCCGACCGGGTCCGGCAAGAGTACGATCCTGCAACTGATTCTGTTCGAGCGGCGGCCAACGTCCGGTGTGGTTATTGTGGGTGATTACGACTCGGAGTCGATCCGGGACCGTGATATGCCGGCGATGCGGCGAAGCGTAAGTATGGTTTCTCAGAACCACCGTCTGCTGCAGGATCGCACAGTCTACGAGAACGTGGCATTTGCCATGGAAGTTACCGGCACGCCGCGCCCGGCCGTCAGGAGGCGCACCCACACATTGCTGGCCGACGTTGAGCTGATGCATAGACGTTCCGTCCGTCCCGGCGCATTGTCCGGGGGCGAACAGCAGCAACTGGCGATTGCGCGCGCGCTGGCAAATGAACCGTTTGTCCTTCTGGCGGACGAACCCACGGCCAACCTGGATCCGGAGACGACGGACCTCGTCGTGCGAATTTTGGCCGACGTCCAGGCGCGAGGAACCACGGTACTGGTGGCAACGCATAACGAAGCCCTGGTGTCGGGGCGGCGCCAGCGGGTGCTTCGGCTGGAGGATGGGAGGATCGCAGGCGCGGGCGTGAGCCGGACGCAGCCCGGATGTGCTTTTTAATGGACTGTCAGGGGGAAAAATGGGGCTTCTGATGGCGTTCAGGGAGGCAATGAGGGGGTTGTGGCGCACGGGGATGGCTGGAGTCGTCTCGGGCGTGACCACAGGGGTGTCACTGATGGTCCTGGGGATATTTGTGTTTCTGATCGGGGGCGGGCTTGCGATTTTCGAGTCCTTGCAGGAAAGAATAGAGGTGGACGTGTATCTGGACGACGGCGTCGGTCGACCGAAGGCGCTTCAAATGGCGCGGGAGTTTGAAGCCATGCCGGGCGTGGCCTCGGTTCGCTACGTAGACAAAGTGGCGGCAGCTGAGGAATTCAGGTCCATGTTCGGAGACGGATTTCTGGACGCCGTATCGCGGAACCCGCTGCCGGCATCTGTCCGGGTCGTGTTGCGTGCGGGAGAGGGTATGGTGAAAAACGCGCGTGCGGTCGCCGAAGCCGCGGCGAGCAGGATGGGCGTCGAAAGCGTGGACGCGGGCGAAGCCTGGCTGACCTCCCTGGACCGCGCGCGGGAGGCGGTTACCTGGATCGGTATTTCACTGGGCGTGGTACTTTGTCTGGCGTGCACATTTGCCATTGGCAACACCACCAAGTTGTTGGTGCTCTCCCAGCGGGATGCGATTGAGGTGATGCGCATGGTAGGGGCCACGGGCGGGTTCATTCGGCTGACTGTGTTGCTGGGCGGCGCTTTTCTGGGATTCGCCGGAGGGGTACTGGCCGTGCTGGCGCTGTGGAGCAGTTCGCAGTGGTGGGCAGCCTGGATTCCCGGTGCGACACGGGTTGCGCCGGTTTATCCCGGATTGATCGGACTGGGGGTTCTGTTGGGCGTTCTGGGAAGCTGGGTATCGTTGAACCGCGTCTTGCGTGCGCTGGCGTAGGGTGTCCCGGCCCGTTCGGCTCAGGGTGGGAAAGAATCTGAAGATGGAAGAGAAGCATATGCGGATCGTCGTTCTGGTACTGATGTTCCTGGCGACGGGGTCGCCGGCGGCAGCGCAGACCGACCTGCAGGAAGCGCTGGCTGCGGAGCGGGCGGCGCTCGACAGCCTGAAGGTAAGGCTGGAATCCGACCGCGAGAAACTGAAACAGGCGAAGTCGCGGCAGAAAGCGGTTTCTCGGGACCTGGAGCGAAAGGAACGGGACATCGTCCGGATCAGGGGCGAGCTGCGAAGACTGACGCGTCGGGAGGGAAAACTGGCGAAACGACTCGGCACAGCCCGTCGCGAACTGGTCCGTGTCGACGCGCGAAGGAAGTCGCGTGAGTTGGAGATTTCCCGCCGCATGCGGGAGATGTACAAACTCGGCAGGCGGGGTACGCTCCGGATCCTCTTTTCGGCAAATTCGTTTACCGAAGCGTTCAGACGTCTTCGCTATCTTTCCAGGGTTGCGGCGCAGGACCACAGGGACTTTGAAGCGATTCAGCACGATCGAAAGCGGATTTCCGGCGTCCTCAGATTGCAGGCAGTGCGGCACGAACGCCAGAAGACCCTGCTCAGCGTCAAACGCAGAAACGAGGACCGGCTGGCAATTCACGTCAGACGGCGGGAGTCTGAACTCAAGCGCCTCCGGCGGGACGCGGACGCCCGGACTGAAGCGGTTCGAAAGACGCAGGCGGCCATGGCCGCGTCCAGTGAGCGGATCGGGCGGATCATTCAGGAGACACGAGACTGGCGCCAGCATACCGCATTGCCGCCATTCGACTTTTCATCCCACCGAGGGAGACTGCCCCGGCCGGCTCCCGGTGGCGTGGTGGTGCGCTTCGGTCGACACCAGGATCCTGACCTGAAGACGTGGACGTTCAATCGAGGCATCAATATCGCGGCGCCTGCCGGAGTCGAGGTTCGGGCGGTCGCTCCGGGCTCGGTTGCCCTGGTGGACTGGTATCCGGGGTACGGCCAGTTCGTGTTGTTGCGCCATCCGGGCGGGTTTTATACACTCTACGGGCATCTTTCCGAGGTGCACGTGACTCTGAAACAGCCGGTGATTCAGGCGGCCGTACTGGGAACGGTGGGAAGCACGGGTCGAATAGACGGCGTTCCTCAACTCCACTTTCAGATCATGCGGGGTGAAGAGCCGATAAATCCCGCGTTGTGGCTTGCAAAGAGCCAATAATCAGTACATTGCGATTCAACGGGACAAATGCGGAATCTGACGATGGATTATACGGAAGCCATATCCTTTCTCGAGCCGGATGAACCGTACCTGCTATCAACCCACGTCAATGCAGACTGTGACGGGATTGGGGGACTCCTGGCGCTCAGGGAGTTGCTGGTTCAGAAAAAAAGGGTCTGCCGGCTCGTCGTCAGCGACGAGACTTTGAATCCTAAGTTTGCTTTTCTACCGGGATTTAAGCATATTGAGTTGTACGGGGCTCTTGGCGATCCGCGGCCTTTCAGCCGGGCGGTATTTGTGGACACGCCCACGCTCGACCAGCAGCGAGTGGGGGGTGTGCGTCGCCTGCTCGCAAAGCACGCCAACACGATGATTATCGATCATCACGTGGCGCGAAAACCGGAGGGCGACGTCCGAATCGTCGACAGCGGGGCCAGTTCAGCCAGCGAGTTGGTTTATCGACTGCTTCTGGCGGCGCAGACGAAGATCAAACCGGCGACCGCCACCCAGATTTATGCGGGAATCGCTTTCGACACCAAGCTGTTCAGGGTCTCCCATCCGGAACGAGGGCTGAAGGTCTGCGGCGAACTGGTGGATTTCGGCGCGGACCCGGAAGCGATCGCGGATGCGCTTTTCGCCCGGGAGAGCCACGAGACCATGGTGACGCTGGCGGCCGCTTTGGGTACGCTGGTACTCCATTTCGATGGCCGGGTGAATACCATGGTGGTGGACCACGAGACTTACCGAAAGGGCGGCGATCCGGACCTCGTGGTGGATCACGCCATGGCAATAGACGGGGTTCAGGCGGCGATGGTTCTTAAGGAAGAGGCGCAGGGTCGGTTCCGTGTCAGCCTGCGTTCCAGGGGGGCCGTGGACGTGAACCGAATCGCCGTCGCGTTCGGCGGCGGCGGGCACAAACGCGCCTCGGGGTGCCGGATCGAAAAGTCCCTTGATGAGGCGCAACGCCTGTTGCTGGCCGAAGTAGAGAGACAGTTGTAATAATGCGGGACGATCCAATTGCGTTGACACAACCCGCGGCCGGCTGTCTGATGCCCGCCCGGGTGAGGAGGAACGTGGTTCGCCCATGGATTTGATAACGCTCAAGACGTGGTCGGCCGGGGAAATCCTGGAAACGGTTGAAGCGGGTCTGTTGATGAAGGCAGACCCGAAACGGTTTTCGGGCGCATTGCGGGGCCGAACGCTGGCGATGCTGTTTCAGAAGCCATCGACGCGGACCCGATGTTCGTTCGAGACGGGAATGAATCAGCTGGGCGGGTACTCCATGAATCTGGATTGGCGCGCCACCAATTTCCAACTGGCGGACCTGAGGGACGAAGCCCAGGTGCTTTCCCGTTATTCGGACGTCATTATGGCCCGGATGTTGAATCATCGCGACCTGCTTGAACTTGCGGCCGGGGCCGAGGTTCCCGTAATAAACGGGTGTTGCAACCGGTACCATCCCTGCCAGGCCCTTGGCGATCTGATGACGGTACGTGATATCCGGGGAAGGCTGGAGGGCGCGCACCTGGTCTACGTGGGCATTCGAAACAACGTATGCAATTCATTGATTGCCGGATGTACCAAAGCCGGCGTGCGAATCACGACGGTAACGCCCGAAGTAAACAAACCCTCCGAAGACGAAGACCTCGCCGACCGGGCAAGGAAAACCGGTCTGTTCCAGGAGACCCTGGATCTGAAGTCGGCGGTCGCAGGGGCGGATTTTCTATATACGGATACCTGGATCGACATGGAATTCTTCGACGACCCTGCGTATGAGGCGGAGAAGAAGCGGCGTGTCGAGGCCTTTGCGCCGTATCAGATAAATATGGACCTGCTGGACAAAACCGAAGCGCTGGTCATGCATTGCCTGCCCGCACACAAAGGGTACGAGTTGACGGCGGAAGTGATGGCGAGCCCGAGATGCGTGGCGGTGGACCAGGCTGAAAACAGGATGCACGTCCAGAAGGCGATCCTGACGCAGTTGCTCGGATAACAGCGCCACCCAACGGGAGTATGGAACGGCGTGGCAGGACTGTTCATAACCTTTGAAGGCATCGACAGGAGCGGTAAAACCACGCAGGCCGAACGGCTGGCCGAACGGCTCCGTGCGGAGGAGCGATCCGTGGTGTTCACCCTGGAGCCGGGTGGGACCGAACTGGGACGGAAGGTCCGCGGCCTCCTGTTGGAGCGTCGTACGGAAGTGGACCCCTCCGCGGAGATGCTGTTGTTCGCGGCTGACCGGGCTCAGCACGTCAATACGGTGATCCGTCCGGCGCTCTTGCAGGGAAACGTGGTGGTCTCGGACCGTTTTTTCGATTCCACCGTTGTATACCAGGGCTACGGGCGCGGGCTGGACCTGGATCGAATTCAGGCGGTTCAGGAGGTGGCATCCGGCGGTCTGAGACCGGACCTGACCGTTTGGATCGACGTGGATCTCGAAACCGTGAAACATCGATGGATACCTGAAGATGCCGACAGGCTCGAAGCCGCCGGCGACGCGTTTTTCAACCGCGTAAGGAACGGGTACCGACGTATCTGGCAGGCGGAGCCAGAACGTGTACTTCGGGTTGACGGCCGGCTCCCCGTCGAGGATCTGGCGTGCCGGATCTACAACGAGGCAAGCGAAAGACTGGCAGCTTCGCCCCGGCCCAACGGTTGATTTAAAGGAATTGCGGGGCGTGGACGGCTCCCAGCGACGTCCTCTTTGGGAAACGGTGAGAGATTGGCGGAACGGCGGTACCAGACAATGCGGAGGCGGAAAATGAGCGGACGGAAACACAGACGAATATGGGTTGGCGCGGCACTGATCGGCCTTCTGGGAACCGGTCTGGTCCTGGACTCGCGGCTCGTCAACGGTGAAGACGGGTACGCCACCGTGGAGAAGAGTATAGACGAATACATCGAAACCCTGAAACTGCTGACCACGAGTTACTATAAGCCACTGGCGTCCGACTCGCTCACGACTTCAGCCATTGAAGGCATGCTGGACGAACTCGACCCGTATACTCAGATGCTCAACAGACGCGGCCTGGATGACCTTATGATCGATACCCGGGGCAAATTCGGCGGGTTGGGCATCACGATCAGCACCATGAAGAGGAATGGCGTTGAGGTGCCCGTCGTTCTGAGTGTTATTGAGGGTACGCCTGCCGACACTTCCGGGCTTGTGGTCGGCGACCGGATCGTCGCGGTGGACGGAGACCCCACGCTCAACCGGAAACTGGAGGAGGTAGTGGATGTGCTGCGCGGGGAACCTGGCAATCGGGTCGTGATTACGATTGAAAGACCGGGCCGGTCGCAGACGTTCGACCAGGAGATTGTCAGGGCGCGTATTCGTGTGAAGAGCGTGGCGAGCATCGACGGAATCGAAGACGGCATCGGTTACATTGCGATGTCCGGTCTGATCGGCAGCCGGTTCTCGGAGTCCACGCCCGATGAGCTGAAAGCCGCCGTCGATGAGCTGAAATCGAAGAATACGAGCGGCATTATTCTGGACTTGCGGGGGAATCCGGGGGGGCTGCTGGCGCAGGCTGTCGCTGTTGCCGACGTATTTCTGGGCCCTGATCTGCTGGTTGTGACGACGCGGGGCCGCGTGGATTCACAAAATAAGGAGTACCGCACTTCAAAATCCTCCACGGTTAAGGATATACCCCTCGTGATTCTGGTCAACGCCCACAGCGCCAGCGCCTCGGAGATTGTCGCGGGCGCAATTCAGGACTCGGACCGGGGGTTGATCCTGGGCACACCGACGTTCGGCAAGGGATCCGTTCAATCCTTTCAGCAAGTCAGCGATGAAAAGGCGCTGAAGTGGACAACGGCCCTTTACTACACCCCCAGCGGGCGCAGTATCCACAAAAACAGGCGGTTCGGACGGCTGGGCAACCTGGCGTTGAATGTCGGGGACTCACAGGTGCCTCTGTATCAGACGCTCGCGACGATTGCGGGGGAAGAGAGCCGGGAGGACGCGATTACGCGGCTTTTCGAACAGTTCGATCTGGAATCCACAAAGCAGGCGGAGCAGCTGTTTGAGATGGAACTGGGGCAGATGGTGGGAATGGCGTTGAGAGAGGACCGTGTCGCCAACGAAGCCTCGGACTCGGCCAGGGTCTTTAGGACTGCCGGCGGGCGCACTGTCTACGGCGGAGGTGGTATCACGCCCGACGTGGTGGTGAAGCCGAAGCGCAGACCGAGACTGATACTCGAAATGTACAGGGCCGGGTTGTTTTTCGATTTTGCCGTAGAATACGCCGCGCGGAACGCGTTTCCCCGGAACCCGGAAGGCTATGACGTGGGGGAAAAGGAAATCGCCGCGTTCCGGGCATTTCTCGCGGATTCGTCGAAAATTGGAAATTTCAGGCGTTACCGCACGCCGGCTGAAAACGAACTGGAGAATCTGAACCGGGCGCTGGCCGACGCGGGCCTGGACGCGGAAGCGGACCGGGCGTTAGACGTCCTGCGGAACGTTGTTGAATCGGAGCGGGAAACGGAGTTCGAAAAGGCGGAACCGTTTATCCGGCTGGAGATCGGAAGGGAGTTGGGAAACCGGGTCTGGGGAAAGAAGGGGCGCATTCTGGCCCGGCTGAAAGGCGATGAGCAGTTTCGCGAGGCCGTTCGAATTCTCAGAGATCCGGAACGGTACAGAGAGAGTATGAAGCTGGCGCTTGCCGGCGATGGCGGGCTTTGAACGCGAAACCACGAAACGTGGGCGGAGGTCATGGAAGACGCAAACGGTGAACGGGTCGATCTCTACGAACAGGTGCTCGAACACGCACGTCGCGAAATAGATGCCACGGCCTCCCAGGTCGAGGAACTGAGACGCGCGCTAGGCTTGCTCGAAGCGCGTGTTGAGGCGGCGAAGGCCGTCTACGAAGCCGCTGCCGCTCGCCTGAATCTGCAGGATGAATCGGACGGCCAGGGTATTTCTGTTTCGGAATCGCTGTCATCCGTTCAGGCGCTTCTCTCAACTGACGAATCCACGGCGCCGCCGCGCGGCCACCGGAATCACCTGCGGGCCGGGTCGGAGACGCGGCAACAGAACGGGGAGGAGGGCGACACGCCCGGACCCTGGCGGCGACTGCAGATCGGCGGATCCACCCTGGTGTGGAAGAGAGTCAGGAAGCCGAAACGGCGGCAGAGCCCGAGCGGGGGCAGGGCTTCCTGAACATTCGCACAACTGTTACTGTCCTTGAAGAATCACGAAGATTGTCCGCGTCCGAGGTAGATGGGCCGGTCCATTACAACAGCAGGTCGGGTGAATGATATGGGAATCTGTGCAGAGGAAGAAACGATTCAAGTGACCGACGCGAAAGAGCGAAGCCTCTGTATTGACAGAATGACGCCCGGTGGCGGCCTGTATACCGATGTGCAGCGTACGGTGCATCCCAGGTCCAACAGCCCATGGCGGGTGTCGCCGGAACCCTTCTGGATGCCGCCTCGGGTGATAGACCATCTGGAACGCCTGGGCATCCATCTGTACGATTTCTATAAGGCCTGCAACCTTCTGTATTCTCAAAGTGTCCGCAAGATCCAGCCGGAGTGGGTGTCGGCATATCTGGACCAGGGGAAGCCGGAAACCGTAATCGGATACGGCCGGATGAACCGTTTCAAACAGCATCTGCCGCTGGTGATCCGGCCGGACCTGATTCCAACGCCAGGAGGGACGATCGCTTCGGAATTGGACTCGGTGCCGGGGGGGATCGGGTTCACTGCCAGCCTGGCGGAGCGGTACGGCCGGTTCGGATTTGATATTGTGGGTGGCGCCGATGGTATGGTGAACGGATTCATGGGGATGGTGCGTTCGGTTGCCGGGATCGGGGAGCCGGTGCTGGGCATTGTGGTTTCAGAGGAATCTTCGGGGTACCGCCCCGAAATGACCTGGCTGGGGGAAGCCCTGAATCGGTCGGGACTGGAAGCCTATGTTGTGCGCCCGGAAGAGGTTGTTTTCAGCGAAGCCGGACTGTTCGTGAACGGTACTGGCGGAAGACGGCAGATCGACGTGCTCTATCGGTTTTTCGAATTGTTCGACCTGAAAAACATACCGAAGATGGATTTGATTTTATATGCCATTCGAAAGGGAACGGTTAAAGCAACGCCACCGTTGAAAGCCCAACTGGAAGAGAAAATGCTGATGGCCCTGTTCCACCATCCCCTGTTGCGTTCGTTCTGGCTTCGCGAGCTTGGAGAGGAAGGGGTGGCGTTCCTCAGGCAGACCTTTCCAAAGACGTGGATTCTGGACCCGTGCCCCCTGCCGCCGCACGCCGTTATTCCCGGGTTGAGCGTGGACGGCCGACGTTTCGGAGACTGGCAGGAACTCGGCTCCTTGGGACAGAAACATCGCCGCTTTGTGATCAAGCCGTCCGGTTTCTCGGACCAGGCCTGGGGCAGCCGCGGCGTAGCCGTCGGCCACGACATGTCGGAGTCGGACTGGCAGTCCACTATCGAGTCCGCGCTTGCCGACTTTCCCGGGTCGCCCCACATTTTGCAGGAGTTTCACACGGGTTCCCGCTTCTCGGTGGCGTACTACGATTTCGATACGGATCGCATGATGCGCCTCAGGGGGCGGGTGCGCATCCAGCCCTATTATTTCGTAGTCGAGGGCCGGCCTGTCCTGTCGGGCGTGCAGGCCACGGTTTGTCCGCCGGACAAGAAAGTACTGCACGGGATGGTCGATGCGGTGGTGATGCCGGGAGGGGTGGAGGATCGCCAGTGACGTCGGCAGTGGAACGACATATGAGTGAAGACGACAGGTCGGGCCTTTTGCAGGCCGAAGAGAAACTGCGCCGGCTCGAGGAACTCCTCGGGCGCATGGGGAGTGTGGTCGTGGCGTTCTCCGGGGGCGTGGACAGCACGTTTCTGGCGGCGGCGGCGCACAGGGTGCTGGGTACGAAGGCGATTGCGGTGACGGCGGTCTCGGCCAGCTACGCCGCCGGCGAACTCGAGAACGCGCGTGCGCTCGCGGACCGTATCGGCATTTCAATGGAAGTGGTGCACACCCGGGAGATGGAGAATCCGGACTACGTAAAGAACGAGCCCGACCGATGCTACCATTGCAAGACGGCGCTTGCCGACAAGCTGGATGAAGTCCTCGAAAAGTATGGGGGAAGGTATCGATTTCTGGTTTACGGGGCCATCGCGGACGACGTGGGTGACTTCAGGCCGGGCATGACGGCTGCGCGGGACCGGGGCGTGCGGGCTCCGATGGTGGAGGTGGGCATGACAAAGGTGGATATTCGCCTGTTGTCCAGAAGCTGGGAATTGCCCACCTGGGATCGCCCGGCGTCGGCCTGCCTGTCGTCCCGCATTTCCTATGGTACCCCCGTGACCGCGGAAGCGCTGTCGATGGTTGACCGGGCCGAGGCATATCTCAAGACGCTGGGATTCAGCCTGGTCCGGGTACGCCACCATGACGATATCGCCCGCATTGAAGTTTCACCCGAGGAGATCGGCCGATTTTTCCTGGACGGACTCGTCGACCGGGTCGTGGCGCACCTGAAGGAAATCGGATATCGATACGTCACGCTGGATATGCAGGGATACCGCAGCGGGAGTTTGAACGAAGCGTTTCTCAACATTCAACCCAGGTGAACAGCTTCAAAGGACCAGAAGCATATACGGGACCTGAACAGTGGCACTCCTCGAAATAAAGAAATTCGGCTGCCCGACACTCAGAAGGAGGGCGCGGCGGGTAGAAGCGATTACGGTAGACGTGCGCACCCTCGTGGACGATATGTTCGAGACAATGTACGCTGCGGAGGGGATAGGGCTGGCGGCGCCCCAGGTTGGCGTAAGTCTGTGTGTGGTGGTCCTGGACGTCAGCCCCGGCGATCCGGAGGCCGAGGCAACGGCTTTGATCAACCCGGAGCTGAGCCAGGGTGAGGGCGAGGTCGTCGGAGAGGAGGGGTGCCTGAGCCTGCCGGGCGTTGTGGGAGACGTCAAACGCCTGGCGCAGGTCCGGGTCGACGCCCTGGACAGGGACGGAAACGCCTTCAGCGCGGTGATGTCGGATATTTCGGCCCGCGCTGTTCAGCACGAGGTCGACCACCTGAACGGCGTTCTGGTGACGGATCACTTCAGCGCAATCAAACGGAACCTCCTGCGCAGCCAACTCGTTGCGTTGAAACGCGAAGGCAGCCGCCAGAGGCGTGGGCCGATCCACGTGGATCCGGTCCCCGCGGACAGTTCGAGAGCCCCCACGTGAACCAGCGCATTGATCTGCATCTGCACTCGACCTGCTCCGACGGGACATCCACGCCGAGGAAGGTTGTTCGCCGGGCCGCGGAAGCCGGACTCAGCGTGATCAGTCTGACGGATCACGACTCGACCGAGGGTGTAGCAGAGGCGCAGGACGAAGGCGCCCGGCTGGGCGTCGAAGTGGTGCCGGGAACCGAGCTGAGCGCAAGGAACGACGGTACCGACGTGCATATTCTGGGGTACTTCATCGATCCGGATCACCCGGATCTGATCTCGTGGCTCGACACCTTTCGACAGGCCAGGCTGCAGCGGGCGGAACGAATCGTGAGGAAGCTGAATCGCATGGGGTTGCGCGTGCCCCTCGAGCAGGTTCTGGCCAGGGCGGGACCCGGCGCGATAGGACGACCGCATATTGCCGATGTGATGGTGGAAGAAGGCCTGGTTTTTTCGGTCGACGAAGCGTTCCATAAATACCTCGGGTATTCGAAGCCGGCTTATGTCGACAAATACTCGCAGTCGCCCGCCCGGGCCATCCAGGTGATCAGGGCCGCCGGCGGGCTGGCATGCCTTGCCCACCCCGGGTTGTATCGGCGGGACGACCTGATTCCGGACATGATATCCGCCGGGCTGGACGGTATCGAGGTGCGGCACACCAAGCACAATGCCTCGCAGGTCGCCAGATACTCGAATATTGCAGCGGAGAACAACCTCCTGTGCACCGGAGGCTCCGATTGCCATGGCGACGGCAGGGGGAATCCGATAATCGGAACCGTGGATGTGCCGATGTCCTACGTGGAAGCGATGAGGGAACGCTTGAAATCTGGAGGAAACTGAGTTTGCTTTGCGGCGACCTGGGCCGCGCGTTCGCCTGGTGCATACGTCGCCGGAAGCACGACGACTGAGTCTGGATGGTGCAATCCGATGCTGCCGGACAGGGCTTTTTTTGACGAAAACCGGGCCGATCTCTATTTTTTGAACACTCGCGAGGTGCTGTCGCGGGAGGGGATCGATCCGGTTGTTACGATGGAGGTGTTTCCCAACGGGCACGGTACGCTTTGCGGCATGGCCGAGGTGCTCGAGAATCTGGCTGAGGTCTTGCCCGAGGATGCGTCCGTCTGGGCGCTGGGCGAGGGTCAGCCGATGACCCGAAAGGAAGTCGTACTCCGTATAAGGGCGCGTTACAGCAGCTTTGGCGTCTATGAGACCGCCTATCTCGGTACGCTTGCCCAGAAGAGCGGCTGGGCGACGGCGGCGCGGGCCTGCGTGGAGGCAGCGGCGGGTATTCCGGTGATCAGCTTCGGCGCACGGCACGTCCATCCGGCGATTTCGGATCAGATGGAATATTCCGCACTGGTTGGCGGGTGTTCCGGTTGTGCCACACCGGCGGGGGCGCGGTTGGCAGGCCACGAGCCGACGGGCACCATGCCTCATGCGCTGATGTTGATCATGGGTGACACGCTGACGGCGGCCAGGGCCTTCGACCGACACATGCCGGAATCGATCCGGCGCATCGTGCTGGCGGATACGTTTATGGACGAGATGGAGGAGAGCGTGCGGTTGGCGCGGAAGATGGGTGGACGGCTGCTGGGCGTGCGCCTTGACACACCCTCTGAGCTGGGCGGCGTGACGCCCGATCTCGTGAGTCGGGTTCGAAGCGGGCTGGATCGCGCGGGGCATCGGGAGGTGAAGATCTACGTGAGCGGCGGAATGACGCCGGAGCGCATCCGGGAGTTCGTGGCGAAAGGTTCCGCGGTGGACGGGTTCGGCGTAGGCAGCGCAATTAGCGGCGCCTCTCCCATCGATTTTACGTCCGATATCAAGGCCGTCGGAAGGCGGTCGGTGGCGAAGCGGGGGCGTAAGCCGGGGTTGACGGAGAATACCAGGCTCAGAAGCGTGCATTGACGAAACACGCCCTCCGCCGCCGGTATCTCCGATATGAGAAGCTGTTTGAAAATTCCCGGTGAGTCCCGCGCGCGCGAAGCCCGCTTGCAGTTTTAAGACAGCTTCTGTAAGAAGTGGAGAAGGAATATGGAGGTCAAGGTCCTGTTTTTCGCGTCGTGCAGGGATCTGGTCGGGACGCCGGAGGCGTCTGTTTCGCTGCCCGAGCGGGCCAGCGTCGCCGACCTGCTGGCGCGGTTGGCGGAGGAGCATCCCCGGTTGCAGGAAATGGAAGGCAGTCTGATGGTATCGGTCAACCAGGCGTACGTGGATCGGACCCGGTGGCTCAGTGACGGGGACGAGGTGGCGTTCATCCCGCCGGTAAGCGGGGGAGCATCGGCCGACGGCATCGCAGGAGACGGGTCGGGGGAAGGAAGAACCCATGTCCGGTGATCTGTACCGCATTCAGGAAGGACCCATTTTGGCCGACGCGCTGCACGACGCCGTGCTGAGAGATTCGGATGGCGCGGTGGCGACCTTCGCGGGGGTGGTGCGAGACCATTCGATGGGGCGTCGGACCAGCTATCTGGTGTACGATGCCTACAGGGAAATGGCGGAAAAGAAAATGGAGGAGATCGGCCGGGAGGTGAAGGGAAAGTGGGAGGTGGACCGGGTGGGCATGCTGCATCGGGTGGGGCGATTGGAGATCGGAGAGACCAGCGTGCTGATTGCGATATCCGCGCCGCACCGCAAGGCGGCCCTGGAGGCCTGCCATTACGCGATCGACCGGCTGAAGGAAACCGTGCCTATCTGGAAAAAGGAGGTATGGACGGACGGCGAAGAATGGATTGAAGGCGATCCGTCGGCCGCAGGAAACACAGCGGTCAACAGATAACAGTCAGCTGTCAGCGGCAAGATCGCAAATCCACGAGACGGTCCTTTCAGGTCTATCTGACCCGCCGCCCGGTCTGGGTGGGGGGTTTTTCCGTGTTATTCCGTCCATCTCCGTAGTCCGGAAGTTTCTGACGCGCTTGCAGGCCACCCAATTCCAATTTGCGCCACTGAGGTGATTCACGGAAAAACCGGCCCCCCGCCGAGTCACGTGAATTTGAAAAAGGACGTAAATAACAGGAAACAGATTTGAAGACTGTCCTATACCTTCGCCATCTGCCGGGAATCATCCTGTCCCTGTGCGCCGCCTTACTTCTGACGAGTCCACTTGCAATCGATCAGGTTGCCGCCCGGCAGGCGTCGCCGGATCGTCGAGCGTCATCACAGGCGGACTCGACTGCCCGGCAGGGGCCTCGACAGTATACGTTCCGCATCATAAACACGTATCCCCACGATCACGGCGCGTTTACCCAGGGGCTCGTCTATGAGGACGGCTTCCTGTACGAGGGAACCGGGCTCTACGGTCGGTCCTCGTTGCGCAAGGTCGTACTCGAAACCGGCGAGGTCACGCGGATTCAGCCGCTGGAATCCCGCTATTTCGGCGAAGGGATTACGATTTTCGGCAATCGCATCATTCAATTGACGTGGGTGGCGCGGACCGGATTTGTCTACAACAGAGAGACATTCGAACGCCTGCGGTCGTTCACCTATTCATCCGAGGGGTGGGGGATCACGCACGACGGCCGGCGGCTGATCGTGAGCGATGGGACGCCGACGCTGTATTTCAGAGATCCCGACACGTTCGAGGAGGTGGGGCGGGTGGAAGTCCGGGACAATACAGGACCGGTGACCCGGCTCAATGAACTGGAATACGTAGAGGGTGAAATCTACGCCAATGTCTGGGAATCGGACCAGATCGCGAGGATCGACCCGGAGTCCGGCAGGGTGGTGGGCTGGATCGACTTGGCGGGATTGATGCCCGGAAGGGAACGACTCGGTGCGGATGCCGCGCTGAACGGAATTGCGTATGACGGGTATGGGAAGCGCCTGTTCGTGACAGGAAAACGATGGCCGAAGCTGTTCGAGATTGAAGTGGTGCGCAGAAAAGAGTGATTCGGATTGACAAGGCACGGGATCCCGGGGCTCTGCCCCGGGAATTGGAGGCGCGGCGCAAGCCGCGCCTCATTTGTTGTGGCGCCATTTGAGGAGCGTGCCGATGTCCATCAGATACGTGGAGTCTGATTTGTCGCGATCCGGGCGATCCCTGAGGGATTCGACTCTTCCGGTGGTGGATCGGCAGAGCCCATTGAAGACATTCGCGGGTACTTCGATGCGGTTGTGGGTCTTGTAGAAGGCGCGAACGAGTTCCGACCGGGCGGGAATCATGGTCCCCGTGGGCGTGCCTGCGCCGTCGATACGAAAGTCCCGGTCGTATTCCCAGCCCATGCAATAGTCTCCAGTGCGCGTCTGAAGGAACGTGGCGAAATTGAGGGCCGCGCAGAGGCGGTCCCTTAGTGGATCGGAAAAGGGATGGTCGACGGGGAGGACGTCGTAGAGCGAAGCGAGGCCGTTGGCGGTGATGGACTGATAGCCGATATGGAAATTGTGACCCGGCCAGCCGCCTCGGGGCAGTTGCGCGAAGAAGACGCCGCCGCGCGTTCGCCAGATGGCCGTCTCCAGGTAACTTTCTTCTCCGGTGAACGCGTACAGCAGGGAAAGAAACCAGAGCGCGAATGCATCGTAGTTGTTGTTTCCGGTAACGGGACAGGTCGTCGTCCAGTCCGCGGCCCGTCGAACGGCGTTGAGGTATGCCTCCTTTCCGGTAACCCGAAAGCCCTCCGCAAGGGCCAGGCCCGCCCAGCCCGTATCGTAGAAGTTGTCGCGCTGGTTCATCACGCCACCGGGAACGCCCGTGTACCACCAGCGGAAGGCGCCGTTCTCGTCCTGCTCCGCAAGGAGATAGTCCAGGCCGTCGACAGCCAGCTTCCGGTACTGCTCGTGGCCCAGCGCTTCGTAGCCGTACAGATAACCCAGGATGACGTTCGAGGGACAGCGGTACGCGGGTTTCTCCGCATCCGTGACCGTACCCCAGCCGCCATCCGGGTTGCGGCACGCTTCGCATTCCGCATGCGCCGTCTGGAACGCCGCATCCAGCGTTCCGGCGTCTGTCGCGTCGAAGGCGTAGTTCGCATCGATAATGCGGTCGCGGGGCGCAACCGGAAAGCCGTCGGCCAGGCGGCGGCCGGGTACGACCACTTCAAACGATTCGGTGGCGATGGCCCTGAAGTTCTGCGCCCTGGAAAGGACCTGCGCCGTGATGAGATATGTTCCCGGTTGATAATCGGTTTCAAGGCCGCAGTCGAACCGGAGAACCGTGTGCCCGTCGTCCAGGTCCCGGTTGACCTCCCCGGATGAGTACCGCGTTGCGCCCAGGGGATCGTTGATCGCGAGCCGGGCCTGGACTGTCTGTTCGTCCATCCCGATCACGTGGAGGTCGATGGAGATCGTCTGTCCGGGAACGAAGCCGAAGCTCTTGTCGGGAATGGAAATGAGGAGACAGGGGTCCGGCATCTCGCAACGTCCTTTTCTCGGGTAGGGACGTCGTCGCCCTGCAGACGCTTCGTCGGTTCTCCGCTATCGTGTTACCGGGATAACGGGCAGGACGATATGGGATGGATATTGTCTCGAGTGATGGACGGTCTGATGGGCCTGCCGCATTTCGGTCTCGCTACCCAGGGAGCCGCCCGTGTTCAGATTACGGTCGAACCGGGGGAAGTTCGACGACGAGATTTCGAGGCGGACACGGTGGCCCTTCCTGAAGACGTTTCCCGTGACACCCAGGTCGATTTCAAAGGCGTACACGTTGCCGGGTTCGAGCAAAGACGAGTGGGTAAAGCCCTCTCGAAAACGGGCCCTCAGGATGCCGTCGCAAAGGTTCATGGCGTACCCCGATGGTGACACGTCCACCAGCTTGGCGGTCCAGTCCGTGTCCGTACAGTCTGTCGCGGCGTAGAGGACGACCTTGACGGGACCGGTGACTTCCAGGTCCGTTTCCATCGGGGCGCTGGAATAGCAGAGTACGTCGCTCCGCATTTCCACCGGGCGCTGGTCCTGCGGACCCCAGGGGACGATATGGGGGGAGCAGCAGTTGTTTCCGCCCATGGTCGGCGCCGGATAGCGCGGATCGTAGGTGTAGTGATCGGGGTGCTCTTCGCCCGGCGGATCGGTGCAGAGGCAGCCGTCGCCGAGCAGCGTGTTGGCCTGGCCGGTCGAATGCAGATGCCATTTTTCCCACCGGGTCCGGGCGAGCGGCCACTCGTATTCGTCCCGCCACCGGTTGACCCCCATGATGAAGAGCCTCAGCGGCGGTTCGTCCGCAATGCCGTTGTCGATGCCATTGAGCCAGTAGTCGAACCAGCGCTGTTCCAGGCTCTCGAAGTCCACCATGGAAGGCGCCCCGAAGTCCACGTCGCCGGTCTTTGGCGACGCGCTGAGGGCGTGCGGCCACGGACCCACGATGAGTTTGCTTTTCTTCGCTTCTTCCGAGCCGCCATTGTGACGAAGGCCGTTGTAGTTGCTGAAAGTCTGGGCGGCGTAGAGGTCGTACCAGCCGCCCATGTTGAACGCGGGCGCGATGATATCGGCCCAGCGGGTCTCGTCGTTGAATTCCTCCCAGTAATCGTCGTAGGCGTCGTGTTCGACCCAGTCTTTCCAGAAGTCGACGTCGCGGCCAGCGTTTTCGTCCATTTTGTTGACAGGCAGCGCCCGGAAGGCTTCGGTCCAGTTGTGAAACTCGATGGTCTGGCCGGTGCGGGCGTTGGTGCGCATGCCCCAGGTGAGCATGACGTTGAGCTGGAATGCGCCGCCGGGGTGGACGAGTCCGGTGTAGTAGTCGGCACAGATGACCCGCGGCGCCATGCACTTGAGATAACGGCTGCCGTACGGCGCGCTGCGCCACTGAACAGCGCCGCCGTAGGAACTTCCGGCCATGCCTATCCTGCCGCTGCACCACTCCCGGTTCCCGATCCACTCCTGGGTATCGTACCCGTCTTCACCCTCACGAAACGCGTAATAGGTGCCCTCGGAGTCCCATCGTCCGCGGCAGTCCTGAAGTACGCAGGCGTATCCGTTATTGGCCAGCCTCCTGGCCTTTTCGACCATCCCGTCGGCGTTATTGCTGTACGGCGTGCGCATCAGAACCGTGGGGAATGTTCCGTGGGCGCGCGGCAGGTAGATGTCCGCCGAGAGGTTGATCCCGTCGCGCATCGGGACCTTCACGTCCAGTTGCATGTCTACGTTGTAGTTGGGCAGCATTGGTTTCCTCGTTTTTGGGGGTATTTCGCTGTTGCGCGTTGGAACGACTACACCAGCACCGGGCCGTTGTTGTCGGACCAGTTCATCTTGATCCGATCCACTTCTCCGTCGGGATGGACAATTCGCACGTTCCAGACGTCGCCGCGGCGGGCGATCCTCGACGTGACGCCCGCGCTGACGCCGTCCGTGAAGGGCACGAGGGCGTAGCCTGTACGGAAGGGCAGCGACGTCCGTTTCCTGTAGATGACGACGGGCGCTGGAACGTCCTGCTCGCTGATGGCAAGCCATCCCTGTACCGGATCGTTCCGGCCGCAGACGATGCGGGGCGTCATTCTGACGAGGGGGAGGACTTCCAGGTTTGGCGGATGCATGCGCCCGGTCCGGACGGCGCGGCTTTCCGGGTCGATCAGCACGCGGTAGGGCATGAAGTGGAAGAGCGCCTCGTAAGTGCGGCGGCCTTCGCCCGTGAGTTCGTCGAAGATGAGAAAGTAATCCGGCTTGACGAACATCACAACCCGGCGGTGAGAGACGGACGCGTCCAACCCGGCATACCCGGCGTCGTACGTGGCGATGGCCACGTCGGAGCGCTCGTCGGAGCGCCAGACCGTTTTGTCGCGGGCGGATTCAACCCATTCCGCGACGGTGCGTGCCCCGCGGTTCTGCCCGCAGCCGTCCACCAGGACCGTGTTGTGCGCTTCGGTTGTCTTATAGAACGAGGTCCAGGCGTTCGGATAATACGAGGCGATTCCGGGGTCCACGATGAAGGGCAGACCGTGGGCGTGGAGGTCGAAAGAGAGCATATCTTCGTGCTGGTGGAATCGGCCGTACGGACCTCCTTCGAACAGGAGGTAGCGGGCGTCTCGGTCCCATCCGCTGCGCATCACGAAGTACCCGGAGTCCCGGTGGGCGATGGATGTATATTCCGGCGGGCTGCCTTCTTCTCCCTCCGTGCCGATCCAGGTGGCGGATTCGCTGTCGAGAATGGCGCCCGGCCCCGCGAGCGCGCCGCCGAATTTTCCGTCCAGGCTGCCGGCGTCGGAAATGGAGGGAAAGGTGAAATCGGGCCGGTTGACGGAGACGCACCAGTCGTACATGCGCCGGATGCCGGCTTCCAGCTCAGGATCCAGGGACCGGCCGAACTTTCCTGCCACTTTATATGCATCAAGGAACCAGGAAGCGATCGAGATCTGATAACCCGGCGTGAGTTCGTATGAGGCGCCATCCTGAAAGACCTGGATGTCCATGTCGTCGATAAGCCGCTGGCAGGCGGCCTCGTACCAGGCTTCGGAGTCCTTGAATTCGGGAAAGGAGCAGGCTGTGGCAAGCAGAGACCTGCCTTCCGATATGGTTTTGTTGGAGGGCGGGAAGGACTCGAATCTCAGGAGGTAGACTATATGTTCGTAGATGGATTTGAGCAGGTCCACGATGGTCCTGTCTTCGGTTTCAGGACAATCGCAGAGTTCGGTGAACGCGTCGACCAGCGTGTTGAACGCCCGCATGCTCACGATCAGCGAATGCCCCCAGGCCAGGCCGCCCGCGCGGACGCCGAAGGGAACCGGCGTTTTGCGCATCCAGTCGCACAGGATGGACTCGATGCCTTTCGCGTATTTGGGGTCCCGGGTCTTTGCCCAGGCGCGTTCGAGGGCCTTGAAATAGTAAAACGCATGGATGATGATGGACCACTCGATATATCCGTAAGGATTTGCGTCCCAGTCCACGCCGTCGGGCCAGTGGTGGTCCATGATGTAACCGGCGAGGATACGGTCCGCCTCTTCGATATTTGCATCGGACCCCGGATCGGATGTCGTGTGCCGCCTGTTGTACGTGCTGGAACGGAAATGCGACGCGATCGCCGAAAGCCGGGCTTCGGTGTCGGTTGCCCGCGCCGCGGCTTCGAGCCCCGGATGGTTCAGATCAATGGCGGCGATGAGGGCGTCGTCCGTCATTCGCGGTCCCGTGACGATGCGGCGCTGGACCAGGCGGATATTCCGGACGCGGCTTCCGGGCGGAACGTGGATTTCGCCCGAGGACATTTCGCCCCACCCCGCCGTCGGGATTCCGGCGGTATAAAAACACTCCGCGGGGAACCGGAACTCGCGCCAGCCCCGCCAGATGTTGCCGCCGCGAGGGGAGACGATGGCATTGAACCAATAGCCGTCGTCCTGGCTCATACCTTCGGTACGATGCCCCGAGGTGAGCGTGCATCGGATCTGGTCGTCCACACCTTCCGGCAGGAAGATTTCGGCGCGGATCTCGTTGGCCAGGCCCCAGTCGCCGACATCCATCGGCAGACCGGCGCGTTCAACCTGCCCGGCGGTTGAGAGCGTCCATTCTGAGACAATGACGTCGTCTTCGAACATGGTCAGGTCCATGTCGCCTCCTTTCGATTAAGAAGCTGTTTTAAAACTCCCAGCGGTCTTCGCGCGGCTGCGCTTGCTCGCCTCTCTTAGGCGAATTTGCCCGCCTTGACCGACACATTTTCGCGCGCGCTCGGGACTCGCCGGGAATTTTAAGACAACTTCTAAGACAATTTACGAAATGGGGAATGGGGGTTCAAGAATCATCGCGCATGCCGTAGAGAGCCCGCTTCCTTTCTTGTCGCCGACCGCATTAGGGCTTGCGGATCGCCGGTCACGTGTATTTCTTATCGATTGTCACGAAGAAGCGGGTAGACGGTAGAAGAAATGTGGGGAGACGTTAGAGGGTAGACGGTAGAAGAAATCCTTGCTGGCTGATTCATTCCTTTTTGCCTCCAGCACGAAAAGGAACGTTATAAGGCAGGTAATCTCTCCCGTCTCCCCTCTTACGTCTTACCGGTTTTGGCTGTTCGATTGGTCTCCCCTTTGTGTCTTTGTGGCTTCGTGTGAGTCAGGCGTTTTTTGACTGGAGCGCTAATGGGTATTCGCCTCGGAATCTGTGGCACCGGAGCATTTGCGAACTCGTTCATCCCGCTGTTCAAGGCGCATCCGGACGTCGACCACCTGGTGCTGTGCGACCTGGACGCGGAGAAGCTGGCGGAGAAATCATCGCAGTTCGGTGTGCCGGACACGTATCCGTCGCTAAATGCGCTGTGCATTTCCGACGTGGACGCGATTGCGATCATTACGCAGCACCATCTGCACGGACCGCAGGCGGTCCAGGCGTTGCGGAGCGGCAAGCACGTGTATTCCGCGGTGCCGTCAGCCGTGACGCTGGATGAAATCTCCGAGCTTGTGAAGGCGGTGGAAGAGACCGGGTTGATCTACATGATCGGGGAGACGAGCTACTATTATCCGTGCACCATCTATTGTCGGGACCGCTTCAGGAAGGGAGACTTCGGACATATCGTGTACGGGGAGGCGGAATACTACCACGATTATTCTCATGGGCTTTATGCGGTTTCGCAGTGGCGTCACGGTGAGGAATGGAAACGGTATTTCGGGTCGCCGCCTCTGCATTATCCCACGCACTCGACCAGCATGATCGTGTCTGTCACCGGGGCGCACGCCACGCACGTGAGCGGAATGGGCTTCGTGGACCGCCACGAGGACAATCTGTATGCGAGCGAAGACAATGTCTGGAAGAACCCGTTCAGCAACCAGACCATGTTGTGCAAGATGTCGGATGGGAGTATGGCGCGGTTCAACGAATTCAGGAGGATCGGACATCCGGGTACGGTGGGTATGAGCCTGTACGGAACGGACGCCGGATACGAGGAGCAGGTGCGAGGACAGGTGTGGATCACCAAGGACCGGAAAACGTGCATGGATCTGACCGCGGAATTGTCATGTGAAGGCGTCCTGGCCGCTCCGGCCGACGATCCGATGGGCGCGGTTACGGGGGACGACGGCACGCACCAGGGGGTGTCGCCGGTGCATCCCGTGCATCTGCTGCCGAGGGAGTTCATCGGCCTGGGGAACGGGCACAAGGGTGCGCACCAGTTCCTCGTGCACGATTTCGTGACGGCGTGTGTGACGGCGGAAACGCCGCCCAACAACGTCTGGCAGGCGGCGCGGTACCTGGTTCCGGGGCTGGTGGCGCACGAGTCCGCGATGAGCGGCGGTGCGCAAATGGAAGTGCCGGATTTCGGGGAGGGGTCCGGAGCGTCCTGAGAAGAAAGGCGCGATAGGCGGGACGTGCAAGGGATTGAATGAGGCGCAGGTTCGTTTTACTTGGCCGCAAATTCGGGAGATACTAAGTGATTAAGCGAGTTTCTGGAGAGGGATGGGCGTTTGTATCCGACGACGTGCCTGACTCTGACATGGAACCTCTGGTCTCACGCGCGCCGGAGGAGCAGCAGATCCGGATTCGGCTGGAGAAACGGAAGCGCGGCAAGGTCGTAACGCTGGCAGAAGGTCTCGTGCTTGTGAAGGGGGATATGAAGGACCTGGCGCGCGCCTTGAGAGCGGCCTGCGGAACGGGGGGGACGATTCGGGGGGAGGCGATCGAGTTGCAGGGAGATTGCCGGCAAAGGGCCCGTGACTGGCTGGTGGAAAACGGCTGGGGAGTTCGATGACCAACCAGTGTGCCGATCACTGACTGGTAACAGCGAAATACACATAGAGGAGGATTAACCATGTCCACTGTAGATTGCGACGCGCTGATCCTGGGCGGCGGACACAACGGGCTGGTTGCGGCGTCCTACCTGGCGGATGCGGGAATGGACGTGCTGTTGCTGGAACGCAGGGACCTCCTGGGCGGCGCCTGTGCAACCGAGGAACTCTTTCCGGGCTACCGTTTTTCGTCCTGCTCCTACATCTGCCACCTGCTGCAGGACAAGGTGATCGACGAGTTGGCCCTGCGGGAGCACGGGTTCGACGTCTTTCACCTGGACCCTTCCCGGTTCCAGCCCTTCCCCGACGGCTCAGCGCTCCGCCTCTGGGACGACGTGGAACGCAGCCAGAAGGAGCTTGCCCGATTCTCACGGAAAGACGCGGAGGCCTATCCGGAATGGCTCGCTTTCTGGGAACGGGCAGCAAACATCATCTATCCGTATTTTCTGACGCCGCCGCCTACGCTGGGGGCGATCGCCTCTCGGCTCGAGGGCACGCCCGACGAGGGGTTTCTGGACCGCATGCTTACGACCAGCATGACCGACCTCGTGACGGAGTTCTTCGAGTCCCACGAGGCCCAGGGCGCATTCATCCAGGCGCAGGACGCGGGAGACCCGGCGGCGCCGGGCAGCGCGTGGTGTTACGCGTACATCAAATGCGGTACGTTCGGCCGGCCGGAGAACGTGGGTATCGTCAAGGGCGGGATGGGCGGAATTGCCAATGCCCTCGCGAGGGCTGCGCGGTCTCGAGATGCGGTCTTGCAGACGGGAGCGGAGGTTCAGCAGATCCTCCTGGAAGAGGGACGGGCCTGCGGCGTGACGCTTGCCGACGGGACGGAGATCCGCAGCCGGATTGTGGTTTCCAACGCCGATCCCAAGCGTACGTTTCTGAAGCTGCTGCCGCCCGGGACGCTGGATGCGCGATTCCTTGCAAAGGCCAATCGTCTGAAGACCAGGACGGCCTACCTTAAATTCCACGCGGCGCTCTCTGGCCTTCCGGACTTCGCGAGGGGCGAATCCGGATTCGATCCGCGCTGGATGGCTGAAATCAAGATCTGTCCGTCCATCGACTATTTCGCCCGCGCCTGGGACGAGGCCAGGCGTGGGGACCCCGCCACGGAACCCGTATTGGAAGTGCAGATTCCATCTGTCTACGACGACTCGATGGCGCCCCCCGGCCACCACGTCATGTCCGTCTGGGCGCTCTATGCGCCCGTGCGCCCGCGCGACGGCACCTGGGCAGAGAGACGAGAAGAGGTGGGTGAGCGCATGATCGATTCACTGTCGACCTATGCGCCGAACCTCCGGGACATTCTGGTGGACTGGTCGCTGTTCACGCCCTATGACCTGGAGGAAAGGGTGGGCCTCACCGACGGCAATATCCGGCACCTTGACATCGTACCGGACCAGTTCCTGGCGCAACGCCCCCTCGGCGGTTGGTCGCGCTACACGACCCCTGTCCGGAATCTGTATCTCTGCGGCGCGGGAACCCATCCGGGCGGCGAGGTGACCGGCGCCCCGGGGCACAACGCCGCGAAGGCCATCCTGGAAGATTGGGGATAGCGCGCGAGTCAACCAGGATTCGTATGTTTTTCGGGACCTCTCTCCCCGGTCCCTCAGAAGCGGGTAGACGGGAGACGGAAGAGGGGGAGAAAACCGGGTAGACGGGAGACGTAAGACGGGAGAAGATATCTTTGCCCGCTAATTTAACCCTCCTTGCCTCCGGCACGAAAAGAAGCCTCACAAGGCAGGTAATCTCTACCCTCGACCGGCTCCCGTCTACCCGGTTTTGGTCTACCCTCTACCCGCATTCATGTTCTTGGTGGCCAATTTGACTGTTGTTTTTTTTCGAATTGAGATTAAGGTTTAGTACTCACCAATCCGTCAACCAGATGGCATGTTGGAGATCAGAACCGGAGGGTGAATACGGTTCCTTCATCGGGCGTGGATTGAACGCTGATGGCGCCGCGATGCTGGCGCATGATCTGCCGGCAAAGCGATAGCCCAATGCCCGATCCCTCCTGTCTGGTCGTGAAGAAGGGGATGAAGATGCGGTCCTGCACCTCGTCGAGGATGCCAGGGCCGTTATCCTGTACGCGGATGAGAACGCGCCCCCTTCGGTCCAGGGCCGCGTTAAGGTCGATACGTGGCTGATCTCGCCCGGCCAGGGCTTCCGCCGCGTTCCTCACGAGATTGATGAGCGCCTGCTCCACGAGGTTGGGGTCGGCGGTGACTTCCAGAGTCTCGGGTTCGACCCCCGTGCGCAGGGCGATGCCTGCCGATTCGCACTCTGGATTCATGAGGGACGCAACGCGGTCGAAGAGTCCGGCGACGGGACAGATCTGGAAGTCGGGCCGGGGTATCCGCGTGAGCTGGCGGTAGGTGTCCACGAACTGCTGCAGGCCTTCGCTCCGCGACTGTATGGTCTTGAGCGCGGCGCTCACGTCTGCCGCGGTCTGCTGATCCAGAGGGGACTGGCGACCGGATTCGGGAAAGTGGCCGCGTACCGTCGAGGCCAGAGATGAAATGGGCGTGATCGAATTCATGATTTCGTGGATGAGCACCCGAATGAGTTTCTGCCACGCCTCCATTTCCTGCTCTTCCAGCTCGCTCTGGATGTCCTGTACCGACGCCAGGATGAACGATTCGCCGCGCATGCGAATCTCGGTGGCGTGGATGATGATCTGAAGGAGTTCGTCCTCGTCCTGGACCTTGACCAGGGTCCTGTCGCCCGGTCCCAGCGCGAGAAGCGTTTCGGAAAGGGTCTCGCTCACCGGCTCGAGCTCCCGCACGTTGTGGATGTGGGGTCGCCGAAGCAGGCGCTGGGCAGCGGTGTTCATCAGCTCGATGCGTCCGTCTGATCCGTAACACACCAGTCCCACGCCCACGTGCTGGACCACGGTCTGCAGGTATTGGAAGTTCTCCTCTTTTTCCGCGCGCGTCCTCCGGAAGGCGTTCAGCACCTCGTTGAACGCCTCTTTCAGGTCGTCGAAAGCGGACCCGAGTCCGCGGCCGCTGAAAGACTGGGAGAAGTCTTCGTACCGGATGGCCTGAAGGAACCGCGTCAGATCCCGGTTGGTGCGTTCCACGTAGTGGATGAGGGCATAGGCCTGGTAGAGCGTGATGCCGGCCAGGATGAGGACGGTGGTATAGTAGCTCGTCTCGAAGAGGACGTACACAAGGGCGCAGATCGTGGCGCACAGAAAGGCCACCCGCACGATGCAGAGCGTTCGGAAGTGTCTATAGACCATATTTTTCCAGCCTGCGGTAGAGTGCACTGCGCGTGATGCCCAGTTCCCGGGCCGTGTGGCTGATGTTGCCCTCGTGCTTCTCGATGGCTTTGCGGATCGCGGTCTTCTCGATGCGTTCGAGGTTGAAGTCTTCGCAGTGAATGTGGTCGCCCGGGGCGGTTTCCGGCGTGCTGAGCGGAAAGTCCGACGGCTGCAGCGTTCCGTTTTCGTTCATGATCACCGCACGTTCGATGGCGTGCTGCAGTTCGCGGACGTTTCCGGGCCAGGGATACCCCTTGAGTTTTTCCAGCGTGCGGGGATGCAGGCCGATGCGTGGTTTCTTGTATTTTCTGCAGTACCTGTCCAGGAAGCTGCCGATGAGAAGCGGCATGTCTTCGCGGCGTTCCCTGAGCGGTGGCAGACTGATTTCAACCGTGTTGACGCGATAGAGCAGGTCCTGGCGGAACTCGTTCCGCGCGGCCAGTTCGTGGATGGGCGTATTGGTGGCGCAGACGAGCCGGATATCGATGGGGACGGGCTTGTTGGTGCCCAGGCGAAAAACCGTCCGCTTCTCAAGGACGGTGAGCAGCTTTGCCTGAAGCGGCAGTGAGAGGTTGCCGATCTCATCCAGGAACAGCGTCCCGCCCGAAGCCGTTTCAAACCGCCCCGCGCGGTCTTCCCTGGCGTCTGTAAAGGCGCCTTTTTTGTGCCCGAAAAGCTCGCTCTCGAAGAGGGTTTCGGGTACGGCGCCGAGGTCGACGTGGATGAAGACCTGATCCGTGCGGCCGGAATGGCGGTGGAGGGCGCGGGCGACCGCGTCTTTGCCCGTCCCGTTGTCACCCAGGACAAGCACGTTGGCGTCGGTGGCGGCGACCTTCCGGATGGTCTCGAAAACGTTGCGCATTACAGGAGAGACCGCCACGATTCCGGGAAACTGCCTGTCCAGATCGGCGTGGAGCTGCCGCTGGCGGGAGCGCAGCCGGAAGACGTCGAGCCGCGAACGGCGGAGCTTGGCTGCCGAGGACAGCGTGGCCAGCAGTTTCTCGTTCTGCCAGGGCTTGAGGACAAAGTCCGTGGCGCCTTCCCGTATGGCCTTCACGGCCGTGTTGACGTCGCCGAACGCCGTGATCAGGACCACCACGGCGGACGGATCCAGCTCCAGGATCCTGCCGAGCCAGTGAAATCCTTCCCTGCCCGAGGTGGCGTCCTGGGCGAAATTCATATCCAGAAGGATCACGTCATACGCGTCGTTCTGCATCAGTTCGGGAATGCGCTCGGGATCGGCTTCGGTATCCACCCGCCCGGCGTGCTGCTTGAGAAAAAGCTGCGCGGCCAGCAGCACGTCGCGGTCGTCGTCGACAATGAGGATTTTGTCAAATGTGTTCATGGAAGCCTCTGTCGTTCAGGCATGGAAAGGCCGCAGGTACCCGGCTAGCTGGAGCTCGAAGAGGTAGATAGGCCAATCCTGCCGGCAATTGCCCAGTCCTTTGAGACGCATTTTTCGTGCCAATACGCCTCCTGGATCGAATTCACACACAACCATAATGATCACAGAGACTTAGCCTGTCAAGCGGTTCGAGGACCGGCGCCGCCCATGTGTCCATTTTCGCACACTGCTGTATCATTATCGAACACCCAGAGGTTGGCGTTTCCATCGACGCAGCGCTAAATGCCTGTAAAATCGGGCGAAATCCACATGGCACGCCCGTTGCTGATGTTCTTACAGGGTGGTTTGTTTGCAAAGAGATACCAGATTGAACGTGCTGCCTTTCAGGGTTTGACACGTGCGAGTGGCGCGGGATTGATCCCATGCCGCAGTAGATCCTTCGTCGGCCTGGGCTTCTCTGCACGACAATCTCGTCTCATGTGAATGAAACAGATGTGTTCCTTGGACGTTGCGCCCCGGCCTCCTCTGGATGACAGCGGGAAATAACGGGCCTGCCTATCGTCCATCATGTCATTCAGAGCGTAGCGAAGAATCTCCCGTCTTCTCGCTCGTACGTGCAGCATATGGCCTATGTAGACGGATTTGTGCGCGGACACATCATCTAATGAATCCAATCCAAGAGGAGCCTGTCGATGTTCTGGAATTATCTCAAGGTGGCCTGGAGAAACCTTTTGCGGCACCCGCTCTACGCTACGATCAACGTGGTGGGTCTGGGCATCGCAATATCGTTTTGCCTGCTGGCGTTCCTGTTTGTGCGATACGAGTGGACCTACGATGGGTTTCACGAAAACGCCAATCGGATTTACCGGATCTACGCGGAATTTGAGAGCCGCAGAACTTCAGACAATACACCACGGGAATTGGGGCCCGCGTTGTCGGAAACGCTGCCGGACGTCCGTTCCGTGAGGATACATACCGGGATGCGCATTGTTCACGATCGAGGCCAGACCACGAAGGTAAACATCCTTCAGGCAGATCCATCCATTCTGGACGTCTTCTCCTTTCCTCTGATCAAGGGAGACCCTGCCAACGCACTGGTGGCTCCGAACCATGTGGTCATTACCGAAACCATGGCTGCGACATATTTCCCAGGACAGGATCCGATCGGAAAGTCGATTTCCGTTCAGGATGTCGAGCCATTTGTATTGAACTTTGGGGGCGGAGGATCAGATAAAGGTGACACTCAACGGGCTGGTCAAAAAGAAGGTCCTGCCGGCGCACAGCCGGCCCCGGCGCTCACGGATCATCCCGGCGAAGTATCCGGGGCAAGGATTTTATCCTTCTCGATAAGTCCACCATCTCCTGACACGAGGCAGGAAGAGCAGGATAAACGTCCAATGCAGGAATTGACGGTAACCGGTGTGATCAGGGACATTCCCAGGAACTCCACCCTTCGCTTTGACTTTCTCTCCGCCTTAAGTCCTGCGGCTCAGAAACGGGAATGGAATACCGTGAACACCTTCGTCTTGCTGCCCGAATATCTGAGTCCCCTGGAGATGGAACGCCGGCTTGACGGCCTTTCCATACCGTGGCCGAGGAGCCGGCAGCCGGAAAAGCTGAAGTTGCAGGCGCTACGAGACATATACTTTGATTCGGGAGGCATACATACCCAAGTTGGCAGCACCAGCAGAATCAGCCGTCCAGGAAATCCCGACCATTCGTATATCCTGGCGGGCATTGCGATGCTCGTACTGGTTGTGGCCGCAGTCAATTATACGAACCTCTCAGTGGGCCGTTCGTTCTCCCGTGCCCGGGAAGTTGGAATGCGCAAGGTTGCAGGAGGTCTGCGTACGCAACTTGCCAGGCAGTTTCTGGCGGAATCGGTCTTGCTGACACTGATCGCGCTTGCGCTCGGGCTGGCGCTCGCCGAGTTGTTCCTGCCGGGTTTCAACAGCCTGATCAGCAGGAAATTCTCCCTTTCCGATCTGGCGGATACCAATTCACTCGCATATCTACTCGTCATGGCGCTGATCGTGGGGGTTTTCGCCGGGGGTTACCCGGCATTGTTCATGTCAGGATTCTTTCCGGTCGATGCGTTGAAAGGGCGGTTCAAGGCGGATCGAATGGGGTACTTCAGCCGGGCGCTCGTGGTATTCCAGCTGGCCATCTCCACGGCGCTGGTGACCTGCATGACCATAGCATCCATACAAATGGACAAACTGAAATCGAAACCGCTTGGATTCGAGCCCAGCCATGTCGTCGTCGTTCGCCTATTTGGGATATTGGATAGAATGAACCTTGCCAAAGCCTTTGAGGAGGCCGTCCGGCCGTACCACTCCGTCTTGAACACGACGAGAACAGGACACGGTTTCAGCAGTTTAATGCGGAGTAGTTCCAACATCAGTTGGAAGGGGACGACACTTGAAGGTGTTGAAAATATATCTTGCGATACACGCTTCCTCGAGACAATGGATATTAGGCTACTGGACGGGCGGAATTTCGAACGGGAAGGCGATGCGGAGACGTCGGTCATTGTGAACGAAACGCTCGCCAGGACACTTGGATTGGACGCGCCTCTGGGCGAGTCGATTCGGCTTGGCAGGAAGGACATGCAGGTTATCGGCGTCGTCAGGGATTTTCATTTCCGGTCCCTTCACCACGCCATTGGGCCTGCGGTGCTGAATTTGCAGGCGACCTCGTCGACCGCCAGGTTTCTGCCGGATTTCCGGGTCCTGCTGATGATTCGGATTCGCCCGGAGAACGTCTTCGACACGCTTGATTTCCTGAGAGAGAAGTGGGATGAAACCGTACCGGATGTTCCGTTTGACCATAACTTCCTGGATGAGGAAATAGACCGTCAATACCGGGAGGAAGAGAGGTGGTTCAAAATTGCGGGTTACGCGACCTTCTTCGCGGTATTCATCGCCTGCATGGGCGCTTTCGGCTTGACGTCGCTCACCGTGGCCAGGCGGACCAAGGAAATCGGGATCCGGAAAGTCGTAGGCGCGCCGACAACACGAATCGTCTCTCTGCTGGCCAGGGAATACGTGGTCCTCGTCGGCATCGCCAGCCTGATTGCATGGCCGGCCACCTACGTTACGGCGGAGCGCTGGTTGCGAGACTTCGCGTATCGCGTGGATCCGGGGCTCGGTACGTTTCTGCTGGGAGGCCTGCTCATGCTTCTCATGGTGCTCCTGGCGGTGAGCCTGCAGGTCACCCGGGCAGCCCGGGCGAATCCCGTGGACGCTCTGCGGTATGAGTGATGGCGGGCGACCCCTCCCCCATCCCCTCCCCGGCGCGGAGAGAGGAGCGGCCGTGCTGCCTCTCAGGTAACGCCACGTGCAAGTCGTTTGCGGTTGATATGATGCCGCAGTAGATCCTTCGTCGGCCTGAGGCTACTTTGCACGACAATCTGGTCTCATGTGAAACAGATGTGATTCCTGGACGTTGCGCCCAGGCCTCCTCTGGATGACAGTTTTGGCGAAGGCGTGGGCTCAGCGTTTCGACAATGGTTATCGCAAGGCATGTCATTCTAAGCGAAATCGAAGATCCCACAACGACGCGTGGTCATTGCCTGTGCTGAGCTTGTCGAAATGCCCGCACCAAGCTTCCCTGCGCGGACGACTCCTCGGCGATGCAGGCAGACAGGAATGTCCGCCCCACCCTCATATCGGCGTCCTGATGACATTTTGTACCCACGCCTGAGCGACAGATGTCGCCAATGGTTACTTCAATGCATGTCATTCAGAGCGAAGCGAAGAATCTCCCGTCTTCTCGATTGACCATGAGTTCAACACCCGGTAAACCTATATGCGCGGACATTTTCTAAGGTCGACAGTATGATGCACGCGTAATGAAACCGAATGGCGGTTGATTCGGCAGTACGAAGCGCTTTGATTGATCCAATCCGTGAGGAGCCAGTCGATGTTCTGGAATTATCTAAAGGTTGCGTATCGAAATCTGCTGCGGCACCCGCTCTATGCCGCGATCAACGTGGTGGGCCTGGGCATTGCGATAGCGTTCTGCGTGCTGGCGTTCCTCTATGTGCGATACGAATGGACCTACGACGGTTTTCACGAAAACGCGGATCGGATTTACAGGGTGTACGCGGAATTCGAAGACAGCCCATCTTTATCCCGTACGCCGAGGGCATTGGCCCCGGCGCTAACGGAAGCGCTCCCTGGCGTTCGTCCCGTGAGATTGAATTCCCGGGCGCGACGGATTCACTATCACGGTGAGAGCACTCCAGCGAGTTTTCTAAGTGTAGATCCTGCGTTTCTGGAAATATTCACTTTTCCCCTGATCAAAGGAAACCCTGCCACCGCACTGGACGCTCCGGACTACGTCGTTATTTCCGATGCGATGGCCGAGGAATATTTCCCGGGAGAAGACCCAATCGGGAAGACAATTTCCGTACAAGATGTCAAGGGGATGACTGTGCGCGGAACATCCGGGGAGAGCAGTCGCTCGTTTGGATCGGGGGACGCATACTCGGGCAGAGGACCGATGCGGGAACTGACGGTTACCGGTGTGATCCGGGCCGCTCCCAGGAATTCCAGCATTCGTTTTGACTTCTTATCCGCATTGGAACCGGCGGCTCAGGAATGGGGTTGGGGCTTAAGTGTTGTAGAGACGTTTATCCTGATCCCCGAAAACGTGACCCAAGCGGAAATCGAGGACCGGCTTGCGATACTTCCGATACCATGGTCCCGGGGGCGGGCAGCGGGGAACTTGAAGCTTCAGCCGCTTGGGGACATTTACTTTGATACCGGCGGTCTCGGGCTAGCCCATCCCGGCAATTCTGTCTATTCGTATGTTCTGGCAGGCATTGCGACACTTGTTCTTGTCGTGGCCGTAGTCAACTATACCAACCTTGCCGTGGGCTGGTCGTTCGTTCGGGGCAGGGAAGTCGGAATGCGAAAGGTGGCAGGGGGACTCCGATTGCAACTGGCGAGGCAATTCGTGGGGGAGTCCGTCATGCTGACATTAGTAGCGCTAGCGCTTGGGCTGGCGCTGGCTGAACTGTTCATGCCTGGCTTCAACAGTCTGATCCGCGGGCAATTCGCAATCTCCGATGTTGCAGATTCCACTGCGATTGTATTTCTGCTTGTTCTGGCGTTGGGCGTGGGGACTCTGGCCGGCGGTTATCCCGCATTCCTAATGTCCGGATTCCTCCCGGTCGAAACGATGAAAGGCCGGTTTGGTGTCGATCGAATGCGCACTTTCGGCCGCGCACTCGTCGTGTTCCAACTGGCCATCTCGACGGCACTGGTGATATGCATGACTATAGGGGCCGTACAAGTGTACAGAATGAAGTCAAGATCATTGGGTTTCGATGCAAGCCATGTTGTCGTCGTGCGCCTCTTCGGTACACTGGAGAGGCTGGGTCTGGTCGAAACCTTCGAGGAGGCAATCCGGCCATACCATTCCGTTTTAAAGACGTCAAGAACGTCCCACGGATTCAGCAATATGATGCGGAATAGTACTCAGATAAGCTGGGAGGGAACGACACTGGAAGGCATTGAAAGGATTTTCTGTGATCTCCGATTCCTCGACACCATGGATATACGGTTAATTGAGGGTCGGGATTTCGAAAGGGAAAGCGATGCGGAGACATCGGTCATGGTCAACGAATCTCTGGCCAGTAAATTGGGATCGGAAGCGCCGCTCGGCGAGACGATTCGGATTGACGGGAGAGAGCTCACCGTCATCGGGGTCGTCCGGGACTTTCATTTTCGGTCCCTTCACCACGCCATTGCCCCTGCCGTGATGCAATTGCAGACGTCGTCGTCTGTCTGGCCTCGGTGGGATGTTCGTTACCTGCTCATGATTCGAATTCGCCCTGAAAATGTCTCCGAGACACTCGGTTTCTTGAGAAAGAAATGGGGCGAAATCGTGCCTGACAAACAGTTTAACTACCACTTCCTCGATGAAGATATAGACCGTCAATACAGGGAGGAACGTCGCTGGTTCAAAATCGCGGCTTACGCGACGTTCATTGCGGTATTCATCGCTTGCCTCGGCGCCTTCGGGCTGACGTCGCTCACTGTCGCCAGGCGCACCAAGGAAATCGGGATCCGCAAAGTTCTGGGTGCACCGACGTCCCGTATCGTCTTGTTGCTCACCCGCGAATACGTAATACTCGTCGGCATCGCCACTCTAATCGCGTCGCCTGTGACATATATCGCGGCAGAGCACTGGTTGCAGAATTTCGCATATCGCGTGGACCCCGGGATCGGGACCTTTCTGCTGGGAGGTCTGCTCACGCTTCTCGTGGTGCTCCTGGCGGTTAGCCTTCAGGTCACCCGGGCAGCCCGGGCGAATCCCGTGGACGCTCTGCGGTATGAGTGATGGCGGGCGACCCCTCCCCCATCCCCTCCCCGGCGCGGAGAGAGGAGCGGCCGTGCTGCCTCTCAGGTAACGCCACGTGCAAGTCGTTTGCGGTTGATATGATGCCGCAGTAGATCCTTCGTCGGCCTGAGGCTACTTTGCACGACAATCTGGTCTCATGTGAAACAGATGTGATTCCTGGACGTTGCGCCCAGGCCTCCTCTGGATGACAGTTTTGGCGAAGGCGTGGGCTAAGCGTATCGACAATGGTTTTCGCAATGCATGTCATTCAGAGCGGAGCGAAGAATCTCCCGTCTGTTCGATTGGACGTGGAGTGGAAGCCGTCATCAGCCCATTTGCGCGGGCGCTTCCTCAGCATGACTGTCTGTGAGAAGATTTGATGGACGCATTTCGCGGATGACTCGGCGGCACAAAGTGGAGTCCTACAGTTTCCGTTGCGGCTGGGGCATAGCAAAGCCGCGCCAGGGAAAGACACAGGAGGTGGCCCAACGTGATCGCGAATTACCTGAAAGTCGCCATTCGCAACCTGATGAGGAACAAGACATTCTCCGCCATCAACATCCTGGGTCTTGCAATCGGCATGGCCTGCTGCATGCTCATTCTTCTCTACGTTCAGGACGAACTGAGCTATGACCGGCACCATCAAAACGCGGATCGAATCTTCCGGCTCGCCGATGAGGTCCGCGTGAGTGGGAAGACGCATCGTGTTGCGGTCACGCCTTTCCAGATGGGTCCGGCTCTCGTGCAGGACTATCCAACAGTTGTTGATGCCGTGAGGTTTTTCAGGGGTATCCGCGAAAAAACGCTGGTTGAAACCACGGAGGAATATTTCTACGAGCCGGGCGTCATGTTCACGGATTCGAACATCTTTCGGGTCTTTGACTTTCCACTGAGCAACGGAGATCCCCAGACGGCGCTTCGGGAACCTTATTCCATTGTGCTGTCGGCAGCAATGGCTCGGAAATATTTCGGCGACGACGACCCGATGGGCCAGCCCCTCTCGGTGGACCGGAAATTGTACAAGGTCACCGGCATACTGGAAGAACCCACGTACAACACCCATTTAAAGTTCGATTTTCTGGCGACACCCATAGAAAGTGACGACGACGGCTGGATCGCTCACAGCTATTATACCTATCTGCTCTTGCGGGACAAAAATGCTGCGTCCGAGTTGGAGCAGGCATTGCCCGATTTTGTCGAGCGGCATATTCGCGAAAGAGACAAAGACAGGCGGATGCAGATGAAACCCTTCCTGCAGCCGTTGACCGATATTCATCTGCATTCCAGCCTCGAATCTGAAGCCAGTCCCGGCGGGGACATCAGATATGTCTACCTGTTCATTGCAATTGCGCTGTTTGTGTTGTTGCTGGCGTGCATCAATTATACGATCCTCTCGACCGCGAATTGCGCGTACCGGTCCAAGGAGGTCGGACTGCGGAAAGTAGTCGGCGCAAAACGACAACAGATGATTTTTCAGTTTCTGGGCGACTCGACCCTGATCGCCTCAATTTCCACAATTGTCGCCGTCGTTTTCGTCGAGATTGTGCTACCCACGTTTGGTGCCTTTACTGAACGCAACCTGAATCTTGAATATCTGCGAGGCAGCGGTCTTGTGTTGGGCTTCATCGGCATTGTACTGTTTACAGGGGTACTGTCCGGTAGCTATCCCGCCCTGTTTCTCTCCTCCTTTCAGCCGGTTGCCGCACTGAAAGGTTTGGCGCGTGCCGGTTCCAACAAACTGAGTTTGCAAAGGACGCTTGTCGTATTTCAGTTTGCCATTTCAATCGTACTTTTGATCGGGACGGGTGTGGTTTATGACCAGGCGGGTTTCATACGCAACAAGCGACTTGGATTTCAGAAGGAGCACGTGCTCGTAATGCCCTACGGTGATAAGGATGCCATGGAGGGATATAAGAACGCAGTGTCAGCGTACAGTTCGGTATTGGACGTCTCCGCTTCGTCGACCGTTCCGGGGCGGATGATCCCAAGTCACTTCTTTCGCCCGGTCATCGAGGGCGGAAGCAGCGATGCGTCAGTATTCAACGTGGTATTTGCGGGTCACGGGTTTATCTCGACGTTTGGATTCGAAGTATCGGAGGGGCGTGCCTTTTCGAAGGAATTCGGTAGCGACCGACTCGGGACATTCATGCTCAATCAGGCGGCGATGCGGAAATTGGGGTGGGCTTCCTGTAAGGACAAGAAACTGGCGCACGTCTTTCCGGAAGGCGGTCAATTCGAGGTGAACGTCCAGGGAAATGTCGTGGGCGTTGTAAAGGACTTTCACTACAGGTCGCTGCATCACGAAATCGAACCCCTTGTAATCATGCTCGTGGACAGGGGATGGGTAAACTACCTGTCGATCCGAATTCGCCCGGATGATGTCTCCGGTACGCTGGATTTTCTGAAAACCCGGTGGCGCGACGTCGTGCCGGATACGCCTTTTGAATATTCGTTCCTGGACACGTCTTTTGACCAGCTATACCGGACGGAAGCACGACTTGGGACGCTTCTCGGCGTGTTCTCCATCCTGGCGATCGTCGTGGCGGGTCTCGGTCTGTTCGGCCTGGCGTCCATCAGTGTGCAACAAAGGACCAAGGAAATTGGTATCCGGAAGGCGGTAGGGGCATCCGTTACCAACGTTGTCTTGCTTTTGTCAAGGGAGTACGTCGTGCTTGTGGGGATTGCCAATCTCGCTGCCTGGCCGATTGCCTATTATGCAATGAACCGGTGGCTGGAGAATTTCGCGTACCGGGTTGATCCCGCGATCGCCACGTTTGTTCTGGGGGGATTGTTGTCGTTGAGCATTGCGCTTCTTACAGTTGGCTACAAGACCTGTAAAGCAGCAGTGGCGAATCCCGTGGACGCGCTGCGGTATGAATGAGGGCGGACGTGCTGCCTCTCATGTATCGATGTGTGCAATCCACGCGGGGATGACCCGATGCTGCAGTAGATCCTTCGTCGGCCCTGGGGCCTCCTCTGGATGACAATCTGGTCTCACATGTAACAAACGTGATTCTTGGACGTTGCACCCAGGCCTCCTCTGGATGACAGCGGGAAGCATCGTGCTTGACGATCGGCCATCATGTCATTCAGAGCGGAGCGAAGATCTGACCGATACATTTTGCCAATGGTTATTGCAAATCGTGTCATTCAGAGCGCAGCGAAGAATCTCCCGTCTGTTCGATTGAACGTGTCGCATATGGCGTTTGTAGACGAACCTGTGCGCGGACGCTTCGACTGCCGTGCGGTTTCTCCTTGTATCCGCAATTCGACGGAAGAAACTTGACGAGGGCAGACAGGAATGTCTGCCCCACCTTCACACCGGCTTCCTCAGCGACGGTGCAGGTGCACGTGTAATGGACGCATTTCGCGGCTGATTCGACGGCGTAAAATGGAGTCCTGCAGTTTCCGTTTGCAACTGGGCATAACGAAGCCGCGCCAGGGAAGACGCGGGAGGGGGCCCGACGTGATCGCGAACTACCTGAAAGTCGCCGTTCGCAACCTGATGAGGAACAAGACGTTTTCGGCCATCAATATTTCCGGTCTTGCGATCGGCATGGCCTGCTGCATGCTCATTCTCCTCTACGTTCGAGATGAACTGAGCTATGACCGGCATCATGAGAACGCGGATCGAATCTACCGCCTGGCCCACGAGGTACGTAATGAAGGAAAAACACGTTGGGTGGCGATAACATCCTACTCGACCGGCCCCGCGCTCGTCCATGACTATCCGTTCGTGGTTGATGCCATCCGGTTTTACAGAGCGGATGAAAAAACGCTGGTTGGGAGTCAGCGCGTGAAGTCTTACGAAAAGGGCGTCCTGTTCGCGGACGCTAATGTCTTCAAGGTTTTCGACTTTCCTTTGAGCAAGGGAGATCCTGATAAGGCACTACAGGAGCCCCATTCCATTGTTCTGACTGAAGCGATGGCTTGGAAGTATTTCGGCGATCAGGAACCGCTGGATCACACGCTTACGGTCGGCGGAAAGACGTATAGGGTTACTGGCATTCTGAAGCACACCGGTTACAGATCTCATTTGCAGTTCGATTTTCTGGCATCTCCCGTCAAGAAGAAAAGCACGTTCGACTTCGATTGGTATACCTATCTGCTTTTGCAGGACAGACGGGCTGTGGCCGACCTGAGGCAGCAGTTGCCTGATTTTATAAATAGACACATGGGAACGCAAGTCAGTCAGTCAGGAATCGAGTTGAAATCCTTTTTGCAGCCTGTGACCGACATCCATCTCCATTCTCACCTGGAACACGAAATCGGTCCCAACGGGGACATCCGCTATGTCTATCTCCTTCTCGCCATCGCCTTTTTCGTCTTGCTGCTCGCCTGCATCAATTTTATGAACCTTTCGACTGCCCGGTCGGTGTACCGGTCGAAAGAAGTTGGACTACGTGGAGCGGTCGGCGCAGTTCGACGGCAGTTGATCTTTCAGTTTCTGGGCGAGTCGACGTTGCTGGCTTCGATTGCAATGGGAATCGCCGTCGTAATGGTCGAAATCCTGCTGCCGTCATTCGGCACGTTTGTCGAACGCGACCTGGTCCTGGATCGCCTGATGAGCCGCGACGTCGTGCTGACGCTGATCGGGATTTTGCTGTTTACGGGCGTAACATCGGGGAGCTATCCCGCCGTTTTTCTCTCCGCGACACGGCCGGTCGCCGCCTTGAAGGGGATGATTGGCGCCGGCAAAAAGAGATCAAGTCTGCAAAGGACGCTTGTCGTCGTCCAATTCGCCATATCTGTCATTCTGTTAATAGGGACCGGTGTGGTTTACGACCAGGCCCGTTATGTTCGCAACAAGCGGCTTGGTTTTCGTAAAGACCATGTGCTCGTCGTGCCGTACGGCGGCAGCGATGTAATGGGACGATACAAAAACGCAGTGTCGACACACAGTTCCGTAGTGAACGTGTCAGCCTCATCCACCGTGCCCGGCCGGGTGATATCCAGCCACCTTTTCCGCCCGCCGGAAGAGGCAGTCGCCGGAGATCCCTTGTTGCTGAATGTGTTCCACGTAGACCACGAGTTCATTAAGACATTTGGCATTAAAGTCATGGAGGGAAGAGCCTTTTCAGATGAATTCGGAAGCGACCGCTCGGGCGCCTTCATGTTGAATCAGGCGGCGATGCGGAGATTGGGGTGGACCTCCTGTGCCGATAAGGAGCTGGAGTTGGTCGTTCCGAGCGGCGATGAACTGGCCGGGGAAGATAGAGGTGACGTCATCGGCGTTGTTAAGGATTTTCATTACAAATCCCTGCATCACGAAATCGAACCCCTTGTGATTATGATGGGAGACTGGGGCTGGAAAGACTTTCTTTCCATTCGCATACGACCGGACGATGTCCCAGGCACGCTGGACTTTCTGAGAACCCAATGGCGTAAGGCCGTTCCGAATACGCCGTTTGAATACTCATTTCTGGACACGTCCTTTGACCGGCTATACCGGGCGGAAGCTCGATTGGGGATGCTATTCGGCGGTTTCTCTGTGCTGGCGATCGTCGTGGCGGGTCTCGGTCTGTTCGGCCTGGCGTCCATCAGTGTGCAACAAAGAACCAAGGAAATCGGGATCCGGAAGGCAGTGGGGGCATCTGTTGCCAACGTTGTCTTACTCCTGTCCAGGGAATATGTGGTGCTTGTCGGGGCTGCCAATCTCGTCGCCTGGCCAATAGCCTACTTTGCGATGTCGAGATGGCTGGAGAATTTCGCCTACCGCGTCGATCCGGCGATCTCGACGTTTGTCCTGGGTGGCTTGCTGTCATTGAGCATTGCGCTGATAACCGTCAGCTATGAGACCGGTAAAGCAGCCCGCGCGAATCCCGTGGACGCGCTGAGGTATGAGTAAATGCGGGCACGGCGACCCCTCCCCCGGCCCCTCCCCGGCACGGGGAGGGGAGCGGCCGTTCTCCCTGTCGGGTCGGGCTGACTACAGTTGTTTTTAGGTTGGTCTGAAGGATGGTTTCCAGTAGGATTGGAGACGCAAGACAGAGAGCTGTCCTTGACGGATCCCATCCGCGAGGATTCGGTCGATGTTCTGGAATTATCTCAAGGTGTCCTGGCGCAATCTGCTGCGGCACCCGCTTTATGCCGCGATCAACATTATTGGCCTGGCGGTCGGGTTTGCCTTCTGCGCCTTGACGTTCCTCTATGTTCGGCACGAATGGTCTTACGATACGTTCCACAAGCACGTGGATTCCATTTACCGACTTTACGTAGGTTGGAAGGAGCCGGACGGCGACCGCCGGTTCTATGCAACCCAGAGCCCACCTTTAGCACCCGTATTGGCGGAGAATATTCCGGAAATAGTCCATACGGTCAGGCTGAAGACAAGCAGGAAATGGATGAGGGTAGGGGAGAAGATGTTTGAGCAGGAACTTCTCTTTGCTGATGCGTCCCTCTTCGATATTTTCAGCTTTCCGCTCAAGGTGGGCGATGAAAGTACGGCTCTTCGGGATAAGAATTCTGTCGTATTACCGGAGGATGTGGCAAAGAGATTTTTCGGCAATGAGAATGCGATGGGTAAACAGCTTGCGATTCTTGGCTCCGATAACCGGTTTTACCATTTTCTTGTTACGGGCGTGGCCCATCGCATTCCAACGAACTCCAGCATTCGATTCGACTGTCTACTGCCATACGAACGACTGATGGACATTCTTGAGATAGACATCCACAGTCGGTCCACGAGTATCGGCAATCATACGGTTTATGTGCGGCTGGCCGATAATTCCGTTCCTTCTGAGGTTAATGCGAAATTTCCATCAGTAGTGAAAAAGTACATGCGGAATTCCGATAGATGGTCGTTGCATCTTCAGAAACTGACCGAAGTTCACCATGCAAACCATGTCCTCTATGGGCCAGAGGTGGCGAAGAATCCTGTCTATTCGTACGTCTTGAGTGGGATTGCATTGACGGTCCTGATGATCGCCTGCTTTAATTTTGTAAATCTCTCCGTGAGCCGGTCTGCGGCTCGTGCTAAAGAATTGGGTGTGCGCAAAGTATTAGGTGCTAACCGGAACCAGGTCGCGGTGCAGTTTTGGATTGAGTCCTTAATTCTGAATATTGTGGCGCTGATGCTTGGGATTGCGATGGCCGAGATGTTTCTGCCAAGGTTCAACGATTTGATTCAGACGACACCCCCGATCGAATTCCATTTGGACGGATGGACTCAAGGAATTCTGGCAGGACTTATGTTACTGGTGAGTTTCGCCGCAGGCGGATATTCCGCTGCTTTCTTATCGCGTTTTCAGCCTGTAGACGTACGAAGAAATGCGCTGCGTTTCGGTGGACGGGGCGTATTTGGTCAGATGCTTTTGGTTACTCAATACGCCTTGTCTGTCATTTTCATCGTCAGTGCCATCCTTATGTTTAAACAGGTCGATTTCTCGAAGAAGAAAAGCTTAGGATCTCACAGTGAGCCTGTCCTGGTTGTGCCCGTGTGGAAACTCGAGGGTGAGGGGGCTATAGAAGGTTTCATGAATGAGTTGGCCCAACACAAGGATATTTCGGGCATTGCCGGTGCCTCGGATCTCTTTGGTTGGGGGCTGAGAAGATATACGACGATCTATAAGGACGAAAAATTAAGTTATAGTGTGTATGAAGTTGATGACAATTACTTCGATTTTATGGGGATCAAATTGGTGTCAGGGAGGGGTTTCTCAGACGAATTCGGTGTCAACGGGGTAATGGTCAATGAGACATGGGCGAATACAGTTGATTCGGTTGGGGTGTTCGAAGATCGACCCATCATCGGTGTGGTGAAGGATTTCCATTATCAATCCCTCCATCATCCGATCGAACCAGTGATGTTCTCACATACATCCTCTCCGTCCTACATGTTTTTCAAGTTACGCACGGACGACATTTCGACGACCATTGCATTCCTGAAAGACAAGTGGAATCAGGCCGTCTCGAATCTTCCTTTCGAATATGAATTCCTGGATGCCCACGCAGATAGACTGTACAGGTCGGACCAACGCTGGGGGCAAATTGTGGGATATTCCTCCCTTTTTGCAATCTTCATCTCTTGCCTGGGTGCATTCGGGTTGACAGCCCTTGCCGTAGCAAGGCGGACAAAGGAGGTAGGCATTCGCAAGGCATCGGGCGCTACAGTGTTTAACATCATCCTGTTGTTTTCGAAAGATTTCATGAAATTACTGATCCTGGCTAATCTAATTGGCTGGCCGGTGGCCTACTATACAATGAACCGATGGCTTCAAGATTTCGCATACCGAATAAATATCGCACCACATGTATTTGTGTTAGGTGGAGTCCTGACATTAGTCGTTGTGTTGTTGACAAATGCTATCCAGGCGTTCAAAGCCGCAACTGCAAATCCAGTAGATGCATTGAGATACGAATAGCTAACAGCACTCTTCCTCTAGCGGGCTGGTCAAGCTGCCTTTTCGATTGGCGCGAGGGCAGCGCGGGTCCTGTCATTGGGACAATAAACGGCGAGTAGAATCCTCGATGAGAGTACGGCCTATCCGCGGGAAACAGGATCAACGGCCGTGTTTTCTGTGCAGCGGTCTCGTTTAGGGGTCCGACGCATCGTACTCCCATGGATTCTGTAGGCCGTAACCATACAGGAGTCAATCGATGTTTTGGAATTACCTCAAGGTGGCTTATCGCAACCCGCTGCGGCACCCGCTTTATGCCGCGATTAACGTAGTGGGCCTGGGTATTGCGATTGCGTTCTGCGTGCTGGCGTTCCTGTACGTGCGTCACGAGTGGACCTACGATGCGTTTCACGAAAACGCCGATCGGATTTACAGGGTTTATGTCGAATCCCGGTTCGGGCCGCAAGGTGACACTCCCGACCCGTTGGGACCGGCGCTTGAAGAGGCGTTTTCGGACATTCGGTCCGTAAGGATTGGCAGGGGTGCTTCAACTGTGAAGGATGGGGACCGGTCACTCAGAGGAAGTTTCTACTTCGCGGATCCGGCGATCCTCGAGGTGTTCACTTTTCCCCTGCTGAAAGGCGACCCGGCTACGGTGCTGGACGATCCATACAACGTTGTGATCGCCGAGTCCACGGCGCGTAGACATTTTGGTGACGAAGATCCCCTGGGAAAAGTCCTTTCGGTGAATCTATCGGGACCGCCGGCGGCCGTACGGGATTTCGTTGTTACCGGTATCGCAAAGTCCGTCCCAAAGAACTCAAGCATCAGGTTTGATTTCCTCGCGCCTTTTTCCAGTAGAGGCCACACGAGGGATTGGAATATTAGCGATGTCGAAACGTACGTAATGGTCTCGAAAAACGAACGCACATCGGAACTCAGCGAACGGTTTTCGCAATGGTTCCGAAAATCGATTCCGCCGTGGATGGGAGAAGAGTTGGACCCCTCGATTGGCCTCCTGCCACTGCTGGAGATGCATCTCAATCGGGGTAGCCGGGGTCCGACGGGCGCAGGAAATCCGGCACTCTCTTATATTCTTCTCGGTATCGTCCTTCTCGTCCTGACGATCGCCTGTGTGAACTACATTACCCTTGCTGTGGGCAGGTCATTTTCACGCGACCGGGAAGTGGCGATGCGAAGGGTGACTGGTGCGTCTCGAATTCAACTGGTGATGCAGTTTCTTGGAGAATCGATGCTATTAAGCGTTTTGGCACTGTTGGCAGGGGTGGGCCTGGCAGAATTCCTCCTGCCGGCTTTCAATGCCGTTGTGGTAAAAGACATCGCCCTGTTCGATCAGGCGGACGGTTCAGGCATGGCTTTTCTGCTTGGACTGGCTGTGGCCGTTGGACTGGCGGCAGGCGGCTACCCGGCCTTCGTGATGTCAGGGGTACAGCCGGCTTCGGCTCTGAAAGGCCGTATCAGGCTTGGAGGGCCGAACCGTTTTGGGTGGGCGCTGGTCGTCGTGCAATTCGCGCTTTCCGTCTTTATGGTAATCAGCGCGCTGGTGATGGTTCGGCAACTTGATTTCCTGAAGACGAAACCTCTGGGCTTCGACAGTGAACACGTCTTGCGTATTACGACTTCGGATCTGCCTCCCGGAGATTCACGTCTTAACGAGGTGTACAAAAACGAGTTGATGCGACATCCCATGGTACTGGCGATTACCACAACCCTTCATGCACTAAGCAGCAGGACGAGGTACACGGGGATTATTGAGCACGAAGGCGAGAGGATAGATGTCGAGCAAATAAACGTCGGTTACGACTTTCTTGAGACGATGGGCATCTCACTTCTGGAAGGATCGGATTTCGATTCGCGGAAACCCGGTTCACATACGTCCATTATCGTGAACGAGGCCCTTGTCCGACATCTGGGCTGGGACAGGCCAATCCTGGGCAGGATGCTGCACATGAACAAGCGGGATTTTGCGGTTATCGGAGTGGTAAGGGATTTCCATGTACGCTCTCTGCACCACACGATCGGTCCGGCGGTGTTGTCCCTGAGTCCGATCGCGTCCTACCAGTTGCTCGTCAGGATCCGTGGCGAAAATATCCCTCGTACGCTGGCGTACCTGGAGGAGAAGTGGCGAGAGGTTGCGCCCGGCCGTGCGTTTCGGTATTCGTTTCTTGACGATGAAGTGGACGGGCAGTACAGAAAGGAGGAGCGATGGAACCGAATTGTCGGGTATGGCGCGTTGATCGCGGTTTTAATCGCCTGTCTCGGAGCATTCGGGCTCACGTCGCTTGCCATGGCCAGACGGACCAAGGAGATCGGGATCCGGAAGGTTCTGGGCGCTCGTGGATCGGGTATCGTCGTACTGATATCCAGGGATTTCGTAAAGCTTGTGGTCATTGCGAGCCTCATCGCGTTCCCCGCAGCGCATTACGCGACGGAACGATGGTTAGAGAATTTCGCGTACCGTATTGGACCGGACATTCCGACCTTTTTAGTGGGGAGTGTATCGTTGCTGCTTGCAGTGCAGTTGACCGTAGTCATCCAGACTATCCGGGCAGCCCGTGCGAATCCCGTGGACGCGTTACGGTATGAGTGAGAGCGGGCACTGCGACCCCTCCTCCGGCCCCTCCCCGGCACGGAAAGGAGGCGGACGTGCTGCCTCTCGGGTTCTGGTCGATGTCGCATACCGACGCGTGGTCATTGAGCTTGTCGAAATGCCCGCATTAAGCTACCCTGCGCGGACGATTCCTCAGCGATGCAGGCAGACAGGAATGTCCGCCCCACCCTCAAATCAGGCTTCTGCTCGTCGGGCTCGACGAATGACACACGCGCTGGGTTGATCCCATGCTGCAGTAGATCCTTCGTCCGCCTGGGGAACTCCTCTGCATGACGATCGGGTCTGACGTGTCTTGGATGTGTTTCCTGGATGGTGCACCCCGGCCTCCTCTGGATGACAGCGGGAAGCATCGTGCTCGGCTATCGGCCATCATGTCATTCAGAGCGCAGCGAAGATCTGACAGATACGTTTCGCCAATGGTTATTGCAAGTCGTGTCATTCAGAGCGCAGCGAAGAATCTCCCGTCTGTTCGATTGAACGTGTCGCATATGGCCTATGGAGACAAACTCGTGCGCGGACGCTTCGACTGCCTTGCGGTTTCTCCTTGATTCCGCAATTCGACGGAAGAAACTTGACGTGGGCAGACAGGAATGTCCGCCCCACCCTCACGCCGGCTTCGCCAGCATTACAGGCAGAGCCGACGCCTGACCGACAGATTTCGCCAATGGTGTTAGCATCCGGCGTTTGATAAATAGCGAGGGAGGAGACCAGTTGGAGACTGAATTTTTCGAACGTATCCAGAACTGCAATGTCGCAGATCCGTTCGCCGCTGCCGATCGCAACCGCGGCGACGCGTTGCTTTCCGTGATCGCCGGCGAACGCGCAAGCCAGGGGCCGGGGAACAAGATTGTTGCCTGCCGCGGCAGGACCCACATTGCCTGGCAGGACTCATACAATCAGAGGTACTTCGCCCGGGTACGCACACTCGATCATGAAACGGGCAGGTGGACCGCGGGCGCCATCCTGGCCGAGGGCGTCGACGAGCATTCCCGTCCCACCCTTGCGGTCGATAGCCGGGGCTACCTGCACATGGTCATGGGCGGCCACAACTCGCCTCTGCAGTACCAGCGATCGCTGCGGCCGCACGATGCGTCGGCCTGGACCCCCGTCCAAGCCTTTGGCCGAAACACCTATCCCGTGCTGATGTGCGGCCCGGACGACACGCTTCACCTCACCGCCCGCGACGGCAGCCACAACGGCATGGAGCTCTGGGAGAGACCGCCTGCCGGTCCGTGGCAAAGCCGCGGACTGGTCGTGACCCGGCAGCCGCGTTTCACCGGGTACACGGGCATGAACAACGACATGGTCTGGGGCCCGGGCCGGAAGAAAATGCACATGAGCATGGCCTTTTTCCTGAGTCGAAAGGCGAATGCGGGGGAGCACCCGCGTGACGTGGCCGGTCTGTACCAGGCCGTGGGGTACATGCGCTCCTTCGACTTCGGACGCACCTGGCAGAAGGCCGACGGGACGCCGGTTTCGCTTCCGGCGACGTCGGACACGCTTGACCTGCTGGAGGAGGGTGAAAGCAACAACCCGAAGCCCGGCATCGAGCACTGCGGCATGGCCGTCGACTCAAAGGACCGACCCTACGTCGGCTACGTTCGCCACACACCCACGCCCTGTCGCGCCTTCCTGAAGACATTCGACGCCGGGAGTTGGCGCGGACTCCCTTTGGGCGAGGCCGTGGCGTCGCACTGGCCCGGTTGGGGGATACTCGGCTTCAAGCCGGTAATGACCTCCGATGACGTCCTTTGCGTCCTCGCGCAGCTCGTTGCACTGGGGCACCCGGACGAGAACTGGGCCCCGGGCGTCTATGGCCTGCCCGCCTTCTGGCTGCGCGAGCATCCGGAACTCTCACGCGTCGTCTGGCTCGAATCGTCCGATTACGGGGAGACGTTCACGCCGCGTGAGGTACTCGCGTTCGACCCTGAACAAGGTCAGGTTATGCCTTCCCTGGAACGCCAAAACGGCGCGAACCCGATCCCGCCGGGCGACCGTCCGTCATTCATCTACACGTTGGGCGAATCCCGGTACGCACACGAGGGCGAGACCATCGACAACCATCTGTACTGGGTGCGCGTCTGAATCGATGCGTCTGCAGGGATCGGCGACCCCTCCCCCAGGCCCTCCCCGGCACGGGGAGGGGAACGGCCGCGCTGCCTCTCGGAAATTGACCTTAATTCCTCAAAAATATACGATCCAGAGCATAGCTAAGTCTTGTGAAATCAGATAGTTCTACTATTGAAACACACTGTAATTCCGACACCGTCCAGTGAGCTGAAGAATCGTGTGTTCTTGACGTCAAAATGCCTGTGTTCTTGTGTATATTTCCAGGTTAACGTCGCACAAATTTGTTGAATCAAGGTTGATACATGCAAATCGCGTTGGGATGAACCCATGCCGCAGTAGATCCTTCGTCGGCCTGGGGGCACCCTTCGGCAGGTTCAGGGCAAGTCCTCTGGATGACAGCGCGAAGCATCGTGCTTGTCTATCGGCCAGCATGTCATTCTGAGCGGAGTCGAAGAATCTCCCGTATTCTCGCTCGTACGTGTCGCATATGGCCTTTGTAGACGAACCTGTGCGCGGACGCTTCGTCATTTTGGTGACTTCGTCAATCTTTATCCATGGCGACAGAACCCAGGACATGGGCAGACAGGAATGTCCGCCCCACCCTCGGACCGCTTTTTATTTTGGATAGCCAATGGCGCAGAGACGACAGGGGGATCAATTCCAGACCACCGACGTGCTCATGCTTTCGGGCGGGCACGCCGTGCACGATACGTACAGCGGATTCCTGGCGCCCCTGCTGCCGGTCTTCATTCGGACCCTGTCGCTGACCAAGACCGAGGCGGGCATGCTGATGGTCGTGAGGCAGGCGCCGTCGGTATTTCAGCCGATTATCGGACTTCGGGCGGACCGCTCGAATCTGCGCTTTCTGGTAATCCTCGGACCCGCGGTCACGGGCATCGCGATGAGTTTACTTGGCGTGGCCGGCGGGTACTCGATGCTGGTCGCGCTCCTGTTGATCGCCGGCTTCAGTTCGGCGGCCTTTCACGCCGTCGGGCCGGCCATGACCGGAACGCTGTCGGGGCCGAACCTGGGGCGCGGCATGGGGATCTGGATGTTGTGCGGTGAACTCGGCCGCACCCTGGGTCCGATTCTGATCGTAAGCGTCATCGGCCTGTGGGGGATCTTGGGAACGGCCTATCTGATCCCCGTCGGCCTTCTTGCGTCGGTGGTCCTGTTGTTGCGGATGAGGCGCGTCGGGGCACAGGCATTTTCCTTCTACAAGGCGCTGCCATGGCGTTCCGCCCTGAAACGCATGGCGCCCGTTATGGTCCCGCTGTCCGGCATCGTTTTCGTCCGTGCGTTTACGTTGGCCTCGCTCACCGCATTTCTGCCCACGTTCCTGAGCGAAGAGGGCGCGAGTTTGTGGCTGGCCGGCGCGTCCCTTTCGGTCCTGGAAGGCGCGGGCATCGCTGGGGCGCTGATCGGCGGATGGGTGAGCGACAGGCTGGGGCGCGGGCGGGTGCTGGGTTTTTCGATGATTTTGACGCCCATCCTGCTCTTTGTCTTTCTCGACAGCCAGGGCTGGGTTCTGTTTCCGGTCCTGGTGGTACTGGGATTTGTTGCGCTTTCGACAGGCCCAGTCGTCATGGCGATGGTGCAGGAAAGCTGTCCGGAAAACCGGGCGTTCGCCAACGGGATTTATATGGGCGGGGGTTTCGCGCTTCGCGGACTGGCGATGCTGCTGCTCGGGATGATGGGCGACGCCTACGGCCTGCGGCGGGCATTCGAAGTCAGCGCGGTTTTGATGTTCGCCGGTGTTCTGCTGGTATTGAAAATACCTAAAAGCGGGGGACGTAAGACGGGAGACGGGAGATGAGGTCCTTGCCCGGTAGGTTTACCTATTCGCCTGCGGCGTGAGCTGAAACCCGCACCGGGCAGGCAATCTCTACCCTCTAACGTCTTACGTCTACCCACTTGTGGAGGGTTGATTGAAAAAAACCACCGGCCTCTTTCCGAGACCGGCGGTTCTTCGCTCTAATTTATCCCTTTGGCCGCCTTTGACCCTTGACGAATATGAGCCTCGGGCGGCGTCTTCGCCGTTTGATCTGTGGCACGGTCACCACCCCCTTTTGAAGTAAGAATATCATTGTTTTCATGGATTTGATCGTTTTCCGTGGAAATTTGTTCCAGGAAATAACAAACAGGCATCAGCCGTCAGCAGAAGGCGGGAAGACGAGAGAAGGAAAAAGGAGGAAGGAAGAAGGAAGAAAAAAGGCAAGGTGTGAGACGCGAGACTATCGAGGTAAGGAGATGCTTTACTGGAAATTGTCGAGGTGTTTGTCGAAATCATCAGACATCTCGACGAGACCCTTCGCGCTCAGGTATTTTGGTGTTGGTTCTTCGTGCGACAGCGCAATGAGCGTCAGGTAGGAGCCGTCTGCTTGGGTGATGATGATCTCTTCGCCATTTGTCGCTTCTTTAACCAGTTCCGGCGCGGCAGGATTCCGCTTCTGTCAGAGAGATTTTCTGCATTTCCAATTCCTCAATGTCTGCAGATTTGTGGAAGTTCGCATTAATATCGCCAGGTGATACATTTGCCCTGGCGGGGCGTTTTCTCTATATTGGACCGACCATAACATCCCGCCGTCCATGGCACTTTTGACGAACTCAAGGGTGCGGACAGGCTGATATAACGCGTGAGATAGACTTGCCTCACGATTATGTCGTCCTGTGCGCATCCTTTTTTGTGTTGGGGCGACGGAAAGGAACGGTGCGAAAACATGCCTCGAGATCCTCAATCCGGAGAGCTTGTCGTCCAACTTCAACCCGGGCTCGATTATTCGTTAGTCGGCGCCAAATCTGCCAATCTCGGCAGGGCCATCGAACACGGATTCCCTGTACCTCCTGGATTTGTAATAACCCGGAACGCACTCAACCTGTTTCTTACGCGATCCGACCTTTTGAATCATGCGCGAAGACTCACTCATTGTTCCACGGGCCTGACACATTCAGGACGTGTTGAAAATTACCAGGCATTTCGTCTAAAACTACTGGCAACTTCATTCCCACGACCCTTAATCGACGCGATTACACCGTCTGCCGAGTGCCTGTCTTCAAATGCTCCCTACGGATTAGCCGTCCGTTCATCGACGATTTACGAGGACTCGGCCTGTGCGAGCTTTGCGGGCGTATATGAGAGTTTCCTTGGTATCCGATCACTCCATGAACTTCTGAAGGCAATTCAAAGGTGCTGGTGTGCTGCCTGGGCGCCACTCGCACTTGAATACGCACGAAAAATGGGTATTGAGCCTGAGCCGGATGCTATGTCCGTCCTCGTTCAGCCACTTCTTCGAGCTGACAGTGCCGGCGTACTCTACACCGCAGACCCACTGACGGGAAATCCGTGGCGGTTCGTTTCGGAATCGTCATTCGGTCTCGCACGCGACCTTATGGCGTCTGCCGGAGAAATTCCGGTTGATCGTTTCTCGTTTGATTGGAATACGGGAGATATCCTCAGTCGTGAAATCAGAACGAAGAAAAACGCCCTGGTCCCGCGTGTCAGCGGCATTGAAGACATTGACATTTCCCCAGATCAGCAGTGCGAACCGTCACTGAGCGACCAGATTGCGAGCCGAATCGCGCAGTTAGGTCTGCAGATCGACAGGGTCTTCGGTACACGCGTTGATCTCGAGTGGGTCGTAGTAAAAGAGAGCATCCACGTCGTACAGGTGAGGCCGATCACGGCACTGCCGGCCTTCTTTCCGCATCACCTGCCAGCGCACCTGGCGGATAGGACGTGGCGCACTCCCAAAAAATGGCATTTTCCATTCAAAAGGGATGATGCGACGGTAACGCTGCCGTTCTACCGGGATAAGCTGATCACAGAGAGGTATAGCCGCTCGCTCGAGGTGGGACCCGTCGAGACGCCTTACCTCCGAAAGTGCTTTGCCGAGTTGGACTTCCACGGACATCGCTATCTGGTTCAGGAAAAAGGCGTATGGCCCCATATGCCTCCCGAAAAGCTGGAACAGTATCTGATCGAAAACGAACCTCAAATGCGGTCCACATTCTTGCGCAACATGAACGAGAGAATTCACGATGTAGGAAATACTGCGATCTGCCTGGAGAACGAGGAAGGAACGCTGGAACGAGCAATTGACGCAATCCTGTGGGTGCGGGAGGAAGTATGGCGCCTCCTCGGTGATACTTCGGGACCGTCTCAGTTTCTGGCGCATCACTGCAGGAACTTGCTAAATGACTTTGTTGACAAACATACGCCCAAAGTCGATGTCAACGACCTGACGCTTGGCCATCACCCCGCGTTGAACCCCTATTTTCCCCATGTATTGATGGGGGAGGCAGAGAAGATGGCAAAATTGCTTGAACCAGAACGCAAGCGATTCGAGAGCCTGAGTATGAACGAGTTTGTCGCAGCCATGTTTGAAAAAGACATGCAAGAAGCGTTTGCGGCGGCGCTTGAGGATTTCTGCGGTCGCTTCTGCCTGGTTCCGCCGTGGCAGTTTGAGTTTCCGTGTGAGATCCTTCGCGACCCGACATGTGAAATCCTGAGGCTTATTCGAAATGCAATCAAAGGCGCCCCATCCGTGGGCCGGGTTTTAGAAGAGACAACCTGGCGGCGTGAGGCGGCTTTGGCCGAGATTCGGGAGACATTGGCTTCGCAGACTGCCGAATTGAGGCGTCTTGAACGACTTTGCGACTGGGCTCTGTTCTGGGGACCGGCTTTGAACCAGCGCGTTCTGCGTTCGGGCGTGCCGACCAGAAGGCTGAGGCGCCTCTTTCGCAGCAAGCAGGGCGTGCTGTTGACTGCCGGGCTGATCGATGAGATTGACGACGTCTTGTATTTCACGGTGGACGACTTGAAAGTCATCGCCGTGACAGGCGACATCGCCACAGGGCGACGGCTGCTGCTGAAACGGCGGCGTGAATACGAACACGCCAACCGCCTTGACGCGCCGGCTTTCCTTGGAAAGGCGCCGGAAGAAGAATCCACGACGAAGCCCCGTGTTGCTGCTGACACAAACGTAGCCGGGAAGGCGGAAGGAAAAGTCATTAGTGCAACACCTGCAGGTCCGGGCCGCAGCACGGGTATCGTGCGCCGAATCGAGACACTGGAAGAAGGAGACGACGTAGCGTGTAGTGGGAACGTGGTGGTCCTCGTCAAGCCGGTCCAATCGACCAACTGGCACGTGCCGCTCCTGTTCTCTATGCTGCTGCGGGTGCGTGGCCTCATCGTTCCGGACGCCCAGGGGATGTGGATGAACCATATCAGCCAGATTGCACGGGAGTGCCGAGTGCCTGTAGTAAAGATTGGCCCTTCGGATTTGGGGAGGTTCGTCGATGGTTGTCAGGTTGAGGTGGACGGCACGGGAGGGATCGTGACGCTGATCGAACCACAAGCCAGGAGTCGAAAATCGATCATGTAGTGCCGAGCAACGTGCAGTCGTCACCAGTGCAGTCCAGGAGCGATGGAGAGCGAAACTCCCCGTTTCGAATTCGTCCATTTTGATCGTGATTTAAGATCCAAAAGTTGCCCATCCGTCCGAAAGATCCAAACCGCGGCCGAGGATCTCTTCTGGTGCTTGCTTCGCAATAAGCAATACGCCGGCCAACGCTATGGCACGACCTCCCCACCGCAATAGCACTCGGTAACCCTTCGACCCTTCGACAAGCTCAGGGGACCGGCTCGGCTTCTGCCCGCCTCGCCTGCTTCAGCAGGCAGGCGACTCACCTCCAGTGAAAGCGATCAAGACAAAGCGCATCCGTAATCCGCGGATGTCGTTATGCGTGACTAGTGTTCATTTTCGGACAATTGTGTATCATTATCGAACGCTTGTCGGGCAGTTCCATCGGACAAGCATCACATATATAATTGTTATTTAATAAGTTGTATTCATGGCACGATGATCGCAAGCAAATAAGCCGCGTGTAAGTCCGGCGATCCTCATCGTTCGGTCCGGCGCGGGTTTATAGGTACCCCACAAGGGCATTGAGATGCTCTGGAATTATCTGATCGTAGCATACCGGAATCTGGTGCGTCACAAGGCCTATACTGCGATCAACACTATTGGCCTCGCGATCGGCATTGCGTTCTGCGTGTTGACGTATCTGTATGTGCATCACGAGTGGACCTACGATGCGTTTCACAAACATGCCGACCGGATTTATCGCGTGAATATTGAACTCTCCGGACCGGACCGGAAGGGCTATTCCCTGCCTAATGTTCCGACTGCATTGCGCGATGAACTGCTCCGAACGGTTACTGGCGTGGAGATGGCCGCGCGGCTGACAGCGGCGCGAGGCAGCGACCGCGAAGACCGGGAGATTCAGGTGACGTACGGAGACCAGGTCCTTAAGTTGCCGTTTTTGATCGTGGATCCCGCGTTTCTGAGCATGTTCTCGTTTCCGCTTCGTGCCGGCGAACCGGAGGTTGCCCTGAAGAATCCGAACTCTGTCGTGTTGAGCGCGGAAACGGCAACGAGGATTTTCGGAGATGAAAATCCGGTTGGAAAACAGTTGAGCCTGCGATCCATCTGGAGCCACGAGAGCGCAGATTTCACGGTAACCGGCGTTGCCGAGCCCGTGCCCGACAATTCATCCATTCAGTTTGAGGTGTTGCTCCCGTATCAGCATCTCTGGTTCTTTTTACACCTGGAGCCCAATGGCTGGAAGCGGATTTCCCGGTGCGGCACCTACGTTCAACTCAGTGACAATACTGAAGCCAAAGATATAGAACTGGCGTTGCGTTCGATTGTAAGAGCCAACATGCTGCGATCGGAAATTTCTGAGGACAGCCTGCATTTGCGGTTGCAACCGCTGACAGATTTGCGCCATCGAATGGATCTGATGGAAATCAGAAATCATGGCGTGAAGCCGCCGCGGGATCCGTTGACCGGGTATGGACTGATCTGCCTTTCGGTGCTGGTTCTGGTGATGGCGTCGATCAATTATGTCAATCTTGCGGTCGGTCGCATGGTCACCCGAACAAAGGAAGTCGGCGTTCGCAAAGTGATGGGCGCTTTGCGCTCGCAGCTGTTTTGGCAATACTTATGCGAGTCGGTCCTGATGAGTATACTGGCCGTGGGCCTGGGACTGGTATTTGCCGAGCATGCGCTACCGTTCTTCAATGGATTCACGCACCAGAGCCTTTCCTTCGACCCTGTTTTCAGCCGGTCCGCATTTGTCTTTCTGGTCATTCTAACTTTGGGCATCGGAATCCTTATCTGCAGCTACCCTGCGCTTGTCCTCTCAGGGGCGCATCCGGTTCACATACTCAGTGGGCGGTTCCGGCCGAGCCATCGCAATCTGATTGGTCGCGCGCTCGTTCTGGGACAGTTTGCCGTATCGAGTGTTTTGACTGTCTGTACCTTGATTATGGTCTATCAACTGCGATTTTTAAGGGAAAAAGACCTCGGCTTCAACAAGGAATTCGTGATCTCAATCAATGTAGGCGGCCTTCCCGAGAGGCCCGGGGGGCGAGGTATCCTCAAGAATCGTTATTTGCAAAATCACAAGGTGATTGGATGCACGACGGTGAGGTACACACTGTTGGAGGAAGGTCCGGCGGACACCGAAGAAGCGAGAGGCGGGCAAGGACAATCGTTGAAGATAAGACCCTACTTCGTGGATCACGATTTCGTAAGGACGTTCGAGATGAAGGTGTTGTCGGGACGGGATTTTGACTCAGGCACGAATGACCTGGCGCAGGGTAGCGGCCTTGCAAACGAAGAACTGGTCAAGCAGATGGGGTGGGACGAACCAATCGGGCAGACCCTGACGTTAGAAGGCAGCGCAGCGCGTTTAATGCGAAGCTCAAAAGGGGTTGTTCGGGTCATCGGCGTGGTGAAGGACTTTCATTTAAGGCCGCTTCAACGGAGCGTCCAACCTTCGATGCTCTTGCTGAATCCATATATCGGCCTTGAAGCAGAGAGCTTCTTTGTACGTGTCGGACCAGGTGACGTTGACGAGACGTTGAAATATCTGGAAGCAGAGTGGAAGTCGATCGCGCCGCCCGGTGAGCCGTTCTACTTTACGTTTCTTGATGACGATATCGAGAACTATTACCAGGACTTCGTGAGTTGGAGCAGGATTGTTGGTTATGCGACGGTTTTCGCCGTTTTTATCGCGTGTCTGGGTGCATTCGGATTAACGGCATTGGCCGTAGCGAGGCGAACCAAGGAAATAGGCATTCGAAAGACGATGGGCGCCTCCGTCTTGAATGTCGTGTCGCTGTTGTCGCGCGAATTTGCGATGCCGGTGTTGATCGCGAATCTTTGCGCCTGGCCCCTGGCGTACCTGGCGATGGACAGGTGGCTGCAGAATTTCGCGTATCGCATCGAAATGACAGCCGGCGTATTCCTGCTGGGCGGGTTGCTGACGCTGCTGGTGGTAATCGGTACCGTGAGCATACAGACCACGACGGCGGCCAGGGCGAACCCGGTTGAGTCACTGCGTTACGAATAGACTTCACGGACGCTCGATGTATCTCAAGCTGCTTATCACGGATGGAGGACGGAACAATGTTAAGTCCAGAATGGATTCCCATGATGGGTGTTATCTATATGGGTTTGGTCGCAGCGGTGGTTATCTACCTGCTTCTGCTGGCTTTCCGATTCGTGAGAGCTGTAGAGAGGTTTGTCGAGAAATATAACCCCCGGTAGTTGAAACTGCATTTCGGACATGATTCGTGACCTGTAAGACGAGCTGTATTCAATAGCCGAACCAGGACGTGACTGCCGCATGAAACCTGTTCCCATTCTGATTGCGATGTTCATCTTCTCTCTGGCGCCAGCCGGCTGCGGTGCTGGCAAGCGTGTCGAAGAGGAGGTCGTCGAGCGTTCCGTCGAGTTTGCGCTGGGGGGACGACTGACGATTGTCAACGTGAACGGGGATATAACGGTCAATTCCTGGGAACGACACGAGGTGGAGATGAAGGCCGTGAAGCGGGCGCGCGCCGAAAGCGTAGAAGAGGCACGGCTGCTTCTGGAGAAGACCACGGTGCAGTTCGACCGGACCGAGCAGGGGATTGATATCCGCACGGCCGCGCCCAAAAAGCCAGGAAGAAACCGGAACGTCAGCGTCGCCTATACGGTGACCGTACCCGTGGAGATCGATCTGGAATTGAAAACCGTCAATGGACGCGTAGGCATTGAGAATGTATCAGGAGCGGTCGATGCGAAGACGACCAACGGGCGCATCGACCTTAAGAGGATCACTGGATCGATTCAGGCAAAGACGACGAACGGAAAAATCGGGCTCCTGGAGGTGCTGGGTCCGATCAACGCGAAAACAGCGAACGGCAGCATCAAGGCGGAGGTTGGCGGGAGCGGAGAGCAACAACACGAGATCCGCGCGGCAACGACAAACGGAGGCATCGAGGTGACGCTGCCAAAGGGTCTGAAAGCAAACCTGAAAGCATCCACGGTAAACGGAAGGATCAATACGGATTTTCCGGTTACCGTGAAGGGTTTCATCAGCAAGTCCGTCGACGGCGTCATCAACGGCGGCGGGGAACTGATTCACCTGAAGACGGTGAACGGATCGATTCGGCTGAAAGAACGATAGGCCGGGAGCGTTCCGGCACCTGGGAACGGCCAGAGTCGCACAACGTTATGGGCAGACAGGAATGTCTGCCCCACCTTCGCACCCACTTCTTGAACGTCTCTACAGAGTACGTGAAAGTGAATCCGCGAACCCGTTTGACGTACGAGTCACACCCTCAAAGGCACGGGACCCATGCTCCGAAATTACCTGATCGTTGCGTATCGCAATATCATGCGCCACAAGGTGTACTCACTGATCAACGTGGCAGGCCTCTCGATCGGAATCGCATTCTGCATTCTGACGTTCCTGTACGTCCGGAACGAGTGGACGTACGATACGTTCCACGAGAACGCGGAGCGGATCTACCGGGTTTATTTCTATGATCATTCGGGCGCGAGCAGCATGACGCCGGACCCGCTGGGGCCGGCGCTGGGAGAGGCGTTTCCGGACGTTCAGGCCGTCAGGTTCGGTTTTGGCGCACGCTCTGCAAAGTATCAGGATCGGACCATCCGTGCTAAAATTAGGTTCGCCGATCCGGCGATTCTGGATGTGTTCACCTTTCCGCTGCTGCAAGGAGACCCGGCGACGGTACTGGAGGATCCATCCTCGCTCGTCGTCACCGAAGCGGCGGCGCGAAAATACTTCGGTGACGAAGATCCTCTCGGCAAAGTCCTTTCACTGAATCTTTGGGGGCCGCCGGCTGTGGTCCGGGATTTCGTTGTGACTGGGGTCGCGAAGACCATTCCCAAGAATTCCAGCATTCAGTTCGATTTTCTGGCTACGTTTGCAAGTAGAGGCGAGCCAAAGAATTGGAATATCAGTGACGTAGCAACGTACGCATTGCTCTCGGAAAATGAAGTATATCCGGAACTCAGCGAACGGTTTTCGGAACTGGTGCGGAACTTGATCCCGCCATGGAGGGGAGAGCGGTGGGACGGATCGATCGGCTTACTGCCATTGCTGGAGATGCATCTCAACCGGGATAAAGGGAGACCCACTGGAAGAGGAGATCCGGCATTTTCATATATTCTTCTCGGTATCGCTCTTCTCGTCCTGACGATCGCATGTGTGAACTTTGTTACGTTTGCCGTGGGCCGGTCATTCTCCCGCGACCGGGAGGTGGCGATGCGAAAGGTGACGGGCGCCTCCCGGATACAACTGTTGATCCAGTTTCTTGGAGAATCGATGGTATTGTGCGCTGTTGCACTGCTAGCCGGATTGGGCCTTGCGGAACTCCTCCTGCCGGCTTTCGAAAGTGTTGTGGTCAAGGATCTGACCCTGCGCGATCAGGCGGACGGTGCAGGGATCGCCTTTCTGGTCGGACTGGCTGTGGCCGTCGGATTGGCCGCGGGCGGTTACCCGGCCTTGGTGCTGTCAAACGTACAGCCCGCCGCAGCACTAAAGGGTCGTATCAGGTTGGTAGGGTCAAACCGTCTGGGGCGGGTTCTGGTGGTATTGCAATTCACCCTGTCGGTGTTCCTGGTCGCAAGCGCGCTGACGATGGTTAAGCAACTCGAGTATTTGAAGAAAAAGCCGCTGGGCTTCAATAACGAGCATGTCTTGCGCATTCAAGCGTGGTATAACCTGAAGAGAGATGCCGGCTTGGTCGACGTGTATCGGAACGAGTTGATACGGCACCATGCGATCATTGGGATAACGACCACGACGCAAGCACTAAGCAACAGGACGAGGTATAGTAGCAGCGTAGAGTATCTGGGGGAAGAGTTGAACGTCGAAGTGGTCGATGTCGGAAATGATTTCCTTAAGACGATGGGAATGTCCCTGGTGGAAGGATCGGACTTCAATCCGCAAAACACCGAACCGGCATCCTCCATTATCCTGAATGAGACCCTTGTCCGGCGACTGGGATGGGAGACGCCGGTCGTGGGAAGAACGCTGCGAATGGAAGAACGGGATTTTAAGGTGATTGGGGTTGTCCAGGACTTCCACGTTCGATCTCTCCACCACAGTATCCCGCCCGCCGTAATGAGGTTCGATGAGACAGGAAGAGGGGCGTTGCTGATCAGGATGCGTTCTGAAAACGTCCCGGGTACGCTGGCATATTTGGAGGCGAAGTGGCGGGAAATCGCGCCCGAACAGCCCCTACAGTATTCTTTCCTAGGCAATGAGGTGGACGGGCAATACAAGAAAGAAGAACGCTGGAGTCGGGTCCTTCGGAATTCAGCCCTGTTCGCCGTCCTGATCGCCTGCCTCGGTGCGTTCGGCCTCACCGCCCTTGCTGTTGCGCGCCGGACCCGGGAGATTGGGATCCGGAAGGTCCTGGGCGCTCGTGGTTCCGGGATTGTCGCACTTTTATCCTGGGATTTCGTAAAGCTTGTGGTCATCGCGAGTCTCATTGCGTTCCCCGCGGCGTACTATGCGACGGAGCGATGGTTGCAGGATTTCGCGTACCGGATCGACCCGGATATTTTCACCTTTGCATTGGGCGGGGCATTCTTGCTGCTGGCCGTGCTGCTGACCGTGAGCGTTCAGGCCATCCGGGCGGCGTGGGCGAATCCCGTGGATGCGCTGCGTACGGAGTGAGAATTGCTCTGTCGGTAATGTCGACACTGTTTGTTTTCGAACATCAGTGTCTCAATAGCGAACACTTATTTGTCGATCGTTCGAGAGGATTGGCGATAAACAGTTGAAAATGATATGGAAATGAAATTTGGCACGGATGTCGCTTATTTTAGATATGAGGTTGGTAGGATCCGTAAGTTCGATACAAGACGGAGTGAATGCAATTTTCGATGACATGAAATGTGAATGCAGAACCTTGCCCGTTGCGCCTGAGTCCGACGCGGCGGTGATCGATCGGGCGCTTGCAGACGACTGATTCATCTGAAGACGGTGAACGGATCGATACGGCTGAAGGAGCGATAGGCCGGTAGCGTTTCGATATCGGAGGGCGGCCAGGGTCGCGCAACGATATGGGCAGACAGGAATGTCCGCCCCACCTTCACACCGGCTTCCTGACGCGGCTTCGCTTTGCTCAGTTGCAACCAACGGGGTGGCAGGGAACGCGCGCCCATCTGGTGGGCTAATCACTCCCCCCTTGAGGGGGAGTCGCAGAAGCCGAGCCGGTCCCTGAGTCTGTCGAAGGGCTGTTGAATAGCGGGCATTTCGACAAGCTCAATGACCACGCGTCATTTGGTTCATTGGACGTCATTAAGCCGCTGTTAGGAGACCCATAACCTGCCCTGAGCCTGTGGTCCCTGAGCCTGTGGTCCCTGAGCCTGTCGAAGGGTCCGGCGACGGCTGATGCGGTGGGGGGATTTCAACGCCTTACCGTATCCTGGCAGCGCGACCTAATATGCACGCATTTTGCGTAGAACTGGGACTGCAAGTTTCTAATCATTCCTTTTGAAGGCACGGGATCCATGCTCCGAAACTACCTGATCGTTGCGTATCGCAATCTCCTGCGGCACAAGGTCAACTCCCTGATCAACGTGGCGGGCCTTTCGATCGGGATCGCATTCTGCATTCTGACGTTCCTGTACGTCCGCCACGAATGGACGTACGATGCATTCCATGAGAATGCAGGCCGGATTTACAGGGCCTGCCTCGTTGACCGTACGGGTGCGAGTGGGGCGACGCCCGACGCGTTTGGGCCGGCGCTGGAAGAGGCGTTTCCGGACGTTCGAGCCGTGAGGGTGGGCTGGGGCGCTTCCTCTGTGAAGTACCGGGACCGGGCCATTATTGGAATATTCAGATTTGTCGATCCGGCGATTCTGGATGTGTTTACCTTTCCTCTCCTCCGTGGAGACCCGGCAACGGCAATGGAAGATCCCTACTCTCTCATTGTCACCGAAGCGGCATCTCGGAAGTACTTCGGCGACGAAGACCCGATCGGTAAAGTCCTTTCTGTGGAGATGTGGGGGCGACCGCCAGTGGTCCGGGACTTCGTTATCACCGGGATTGCGAAATCCATACCCAAGAATTCCAGCATTCGGTTTGATTTTCTGGCGCCGATGGCGGATAGAGGCAAGACGCGTAGCTGGTCAATGAGCTCTACCCAGACATTTGTATTGCTTTCAGAAAACAAACGTCCGGCGGATGTCGAAGATCGATCTACAAAGTTACTCAGGGCAAACCGGGGAGAGCGGTGGAACGAGTCAATCACCTTGCAGCCACTGCTGGAGATGCATCTCAATCGGGGTAAACGCGGACCCGATGGAGCAGGAAACCCGGCGTTATCTTATATTCTGCTCGGTATCGCTCTCCTCGTCCTCACGATTGCCTGTGTGAACTTCATTACCCTCGCTGTGGGCCGATCTTACTACCGCGACCGGGAGGTGGCGATGCGGAAGGTGGCGGGTGCGTCCCGGAACCAGTTGAGGATGCAGTTTCTTGGAGAATCGACACTACTATGCCTTTTCGCGCTCATTGCCGGCGTTGGTTTAACGGAGCTTCTCCTGCCGGCTTTCAATAGCATTGCTGTCACCGACCTTGCCTTGGGCGATCAAGTCGACGGTGCGGGTCTGGCCTTTCTGGTTGCAGTCATCGTAATCGTCGGACTGACCGCGGGCGGCTACCCTGCCTTCGTGCTGTCAGGGGTCCCGCCTGCTGCGGCATTGAAAGGCCGCATGCGGCTTGGTGGGTCGAACCGATTCGGGCGTGCGCTCGTGGTATTGCAATTCGTTCTGTCCGTGTCCCTCGTAGTCACGGCGCTGCTGATGGTCAGGCAGTTTGATTTCCTGAGGTCGAAACACCTGGGGTTTGACAGTGAACATCTTGTGCGCATCGATGCATTTGATACGCTGCAGCCGGGTACGGGACTGACCGAGGTTTACCGGAACGAGTTGTCAGGACACCATATGATTCTGGGCGTAACGGCCACCAGTCACACTCTGAGCAACAGGACGAGACTCCATGGTATTGTCGAACATGAAGGAAAAGAGATCGATGTAGAACACATCGAAGTCGGCCATGATTTTCTGGAGACCATGGGCGTATCGCTCCTGGAAGGCGCCGATTTCGATCCACGTAAGCCGGGTTCATCGAGATTCGTTATTATCAACGAGTCCCTGGTCCATCGTCTGGGATGGGAAGGTCCGATCCAAGGCAGGACGCTGCGGGGAAACAACCGAAACTTTACTGTTATCGGAGTGGTACAGGACTTTCATTTTCGGTCTTTGCATCACAAAATCGGGCCTATGGTGTTGACTTTCTTTCCGCGCCACACCTATCAGATGCTTGTCAGGATCCGTCCTGAGAACGTACCCGGTACACTGGCCTTCCTCAAGGACAAGTGGCGGAAGGTAGCGCCGGGCCGCGAGTTTCGCTATTTCTTTCTAGACGATGAACTGGACCGGCAGTACTGGAGGGAGGAGCGGTTGAGCCGCATTCTTGGATATGCTACGCTGCTGGCGATCTTCATCGCCTGCCTCGGCGCGTTCGGACTCACCGCCCTTGCAGTCGCCAGGCGTACCCGAGAGATCGGGATCCGGAAGGTCCTGGGCGCCCATGCGTCCGGGATTGTCGCACTGTTATCCACGGATTTCGTAAAGCTTGTGGTCATTGCGAGTGTCATTGCTTTCCCCGCTGCGTACTATGCGACGGAGCGATGGCTGCAGGATTTCGCGTATCGTATAGACCCGGATATTCCATCCTTTGTGTTGGGCGGGGTGTTATTGCTGCTGGCCGTGCTGCTGACCGTGAGTGTTCAGGCCATCCGGGCGGCGTGGGCGAATCCGGTGGACGCGCTGCGTACGGAGTGAATGTTGCTCTGTTGGCAACGTCAATACTGTCCGTTTTCGGACATCAGTGTCTCATAAACGAACACTTATTTGTCTCTCTTTCGCGAGTACTAACGATAAACCGTTGATAATTATATAGAAATGATTGTTGGCACGGTTGTCGCTTCATACAGTCAATAGGTCGGCAATATCCATACGTACGACAAGAAATGGAGCAAGATCCCTTGTGATCAAAAAGAAAGCCGAGTTTAAGACCTTGCACGTCGCGCCTGAATCCGACACGGCGGTGATCGATCGGGCGATTGCCGGTGACGATTTGGCTTTTCAGGTCCTTTTCAGGCGCCACCGAGACCGTGTGCGTGCGCTCGTGCACCGATGCGCGAGGAATGCCGATGAGGCCGAGGACCTGGTCCAAATGGTCTTCATCAAGGCGTTTCTGGGGCTGGCCGGATTTCGCGGACAGGCCGCATTCACCACGTGGCTTACGCGCATCGCTATGAATGAGTGTACGAATTACCTGCGGTCATTGAAAAAGCGGAAGATCTGGTTGAACGAAGTTGAGGATGCCGTGCCCGCGCTCCAGGCGCGTTGGCTGCCGGCGCCCGACCAGGATCCCGAAACGGCGTTGGTCCGGAAGGAACGCAGGGAAATCGTGGCGCGGAGCATCCGGGCGCTGCCGGAACGCCACCGGGAAGCGGTGTGTCTCCATTATCTCATGGAACGGTCCTACGATGAAATCGTCGAGCAGCTGCAGGTACCGGCGGGAACGCTGAAAGTCTGGTTGTACCGGGGGCGCCACGGGTTGAAGCGGGAGGTCGAACGGCTGGGGATAACAGGGAGTTTATAGGAGTGGCCTGAAATCTGGAAAAGCTGAAGCCGGCGTTTCAACGGGATGTTAAGGCAAGACGATGGAAGAGAAAAAACCAAAGAAGGAAAAGGGACGCGTGTTGCGGCTGAATCGATCAGACGCGTCCTCCGATCAGCAGGCTTCCGGTCGTGAGGCGTCTCAAGGACCGGCTGACTCGGTTGGCGGAGACAAACCGGTCCCCGGTTTCGTGAATCCGGGTATTTCCGCGTCTGAGCGCGAAATACCAACCGGGGGCATGGACCGAAAGATCGAGAAGAAGCTGTTGACGCCGAAGCGCATTATCAGCGTCGTGGCGGTCGTGGGCTTTGTGGGGCTGGTGCTATATATGGCCATATTCGGCGACCACAGCGCCAGGCTCAACGTGCAGGCCGAGCGAATCACGATATCCGATGTCACCATCGGTCCCTTCCAGGAGTTCATCCCCCAGCGCGGCACGGTGATGCCCATTCAGACGCACTACCTGGATGCGCTGGAAGGCGGTCAGGTCGAGGAGATTTACCTGGAAGAGGGTGCGATGGTCGAACAGGGCACGCAGATACTCCGCATGTCGAATCCGACCCTGGAACAGACCGTGTTGAGCCAGGAAGCGCAGCTGTTCGAGCAGATCAACAGGATGGAAAACACCCGGCTGAACCAGGAAATCCAGGATATCCAGCGCAAGCGATCGTTGATGGACATCGAACTGGACCTACAGAAATCGGAACGCGATTTCCGGAAGGAGAAAGCCCTGTTCGAGAACGATTTCTCCTCGCAAGACGCGTTTAACGGGGCAAAGGAAAAGTACGAACACGCTCAGAAGCTCAAGGTGTTCATGGTGGAGACCATTCGCCGCGACTCCATGTATCGCGTCAACGAACTGGCTGCTCTGCAGAAGCGCGCACGCAGCCTGCAGCTTCAACTGGATGACGTGCGGCGTCCACTGAGAAACCTGGTCGTTCGCGCGCCGATCGCCGGCCAATTGTCACAGCTCAACGCCGAGATCGGCAAGTTGATAGCGAAGGGGACCAGCATCGGCCAGGTCGACGTTCTGGACGCGTACAAGATGCGCGCGGCCATCGATGAATTCTACATTACGAGAATTACAGCAGGACTCCGGGGGACGATTGAAATCGACGACGAGACTTTCGAATTGAGAATCCGCCGGGTCTTCCCCGAGGTGAAGGAGGGGCAGTTCGAGGTCGATATGGATTTCGTGGGCGAAGCGCCTCGAAGCATCCGCCGCGGACAGACGGAGCAGATTCGACTGGAACTGGACGCGCCCGAAGAAGCGCTGCTGTTACCGCGGGGCGGATTCTATCAGACCACCGGCGGCAACTGGGTCTTCGTGGTCGAGGGTGACATGGCCGTTCGGCGCAAGGTCCGTATCGGACGCCAGAACCCCGAGTATTTCGAAGTGCTCGAGGGCCTTTCGCCCGGAGAGCGCGTCGTGACCTCGTCGTATGAGAATTATGAAGAGATTGATAAGCTGGTTCTACAGAGGTGAGAGGGAAGAGGTGAGCCGAAAGAAGCAAACCTACAACCCGGTCTGTTTCCGAATAGTGAGAATCAGCGTTGTGACCGGTTCACGGACTGAAGATAGATTTAGTGAAGCGAAATCCGTCGCGGGAGTAGCTCGATCACGGCGAGCAGCACAATTGAACGACGAATCTACATTCAGGGTAAAACAGTGTTTAAGAATTACGTCTTGATCGCGATTCGAAATCTTCTGAAGCATAAACTCTATACAATGATCAATATTGCCGGTTTGGCCATTGGAATCGCCTGTGTCATTCTGATCGGTTTATTTGTGGAGAATGAACTGTCGTACGACACTCACCATCCTCACACCGAATCGCTGTACAGGGTCATTCGTGAATTTCGCTCTAATGACGGTAAGAAGACGTACGATTGGCGCGTATCGGGTGCAGTTGGTCCAGCGCTAAAGCAAGACTATCCGGAAGTCGAAGCCACTGTCCGAATGATGCTTCGTACGGTCTGGATTCAGCATGACGTGAAAGTATTGAGTCGCGTATTCTGCCTCGCAGATACTAACTTCCTCGATGTTTTCCATTTTCAAATGGTGACGGGAGACAGATCTGCACTCTTGGAGCCCAATGCTGTCTTGATTACGCGGTCCGCGGCCCTCGACTTTTTCGGCGATGTAAACCCCATTGGTAGAGTATTGACCGTTGAAGGTTCGTACGTTGGCGGAGAGTATGTGGTCGCGGGTGTGCTCAAAGACATGCCCAAACAGTCGACGATTCGCTTTGATGTACTCTCGGCTTCAATCCTGGCAGATTTTAGGGACTATTGGGATTCCTGGCTTCCCAGATCCAGTTGGCGAGGTATTTCGGTCTATGCGCGTTTAAGGTCCCACACGTCGAAGGAAGAACTGTCATCGAAGATGACCGCTATGGTGGAACGGTACATGGGGTCCGAAATCGCGACGCACAACACTTACCTTTTTCAACCCATAAGTGAAATCTTCTTACGATCCAAAACCGACTATGGTATACACGAGGTTTTCGCCAGTGAGGGACCCATTGTTTACGGGGACATCACGCATGTCTATGCGGCGTCGGCCGCTGCGATATTCATCTTGCTAATTGCTTGTGTCAATTTCACCAATTTGACGACCGCTCGATCGGCCAACAGGGCCAGGGAGGTCGGCTTGCGCAAGGTTTCTGGGGCACATCGTGTCCAAGTGGCATTACAATTCCTGGGCGAATCGCTCCTGCTTTCAATTCTTAGTTTGTTCGTTGGCCTCGGTACTGTTGATGTGCTTTTGCCTTACTTTAGTGACTTTGTGGGCCGGAGCTTGACCTTTGATCTCACCGGCAAGTCGCTGATACAACTGTTAGGCTTATCGCTTGCTGTCGCGGTCGTTTCGGGAGGGTATCCCGCACTTTTCCTTTCACGGTTCCGCCCTGCCGTGGTGCTTAAAGGTACACTGTCAACTGGCGCTCAAAGTAGTGTTCTGCGGAAGAGTCTTGTCGTGTTCCAATTTACTACATCGGTAGCTCTAATAGCGATCGTCTTGATCGTGTCTGAACAAACATCGTACATCCTGAACAAAGATCTCGGTTTTGACAAGGAGCAGATCGTGGAAACCCCACTCCTGTGGGAACATCGCATGTCCTCATTGCGTGAAGAACGCTTGTGGGATCGGTACAATGTAGTCAAGGATGCGTTTTTGCAGCATCCGAACATACACGCTGCATCCATTTCACGTTTTCCGCACGGGCGCGGTGCACCGCAGGCAGTATTCAATGCGTATGAAGCGGGGAAAGATGAACTGCTTATGCGCGTCAACGAAGTCGATGAGGACTTCATTTCACTGTTCAACATTCCCCTCCTAAAAGGACGAGATTTCTCAAAAAACGCGGCGAAAACCTACGGGTCCGAGTCATTCGTCCAAGAAGAAGAACGAGGGCAGACAATGCTGCCAGGCAAGGCAGAGTACATCCTGAACGAAACCGCGGTAGAAATGCTGGGTTGGGTAGACCCGATTGGAAAGCGATTCGGGACAGAAGGGCGGAGACCTGGTCGTGTCATTGGAGTTATCAAAGACTATCACACGCGTACCTTACATCAATCCATTGAACCAACTGTGTTGTACGCCTATAACGCGGTTCCGAAAAACATCTACCTCAAAGTAAGCTCTCAAGACATTGAGGAAACGGTTGCCCACATCAAGAAGGTATGGCAACACTTCCTGCCCATTCGTCCATTCTCCTACACTTTTTTGGATGAAAACCTGGCCAAACGCTACGGCCAGGAACGCCGACTTGGTCGATCAATGACTTTATTTGCCGGGGTGGCCATCTTTGTGGCGTGTCTGGGACTATTGGGGCTAGTCTCATATCTGACTGAGCGACGCAGAAAGGAAGTCGGCATTCGAAAGATATTAGGCGCTTCAGTTGGAAACATAGCGGGTCTGTTCTTGAAAGAGTCGATGGGTCTGATGTTGCTGTCGTGTGTGTTGGCATGGCCAATTGCATATTGGCTGGCAGAGTATTGGCTGCAAGCCTTTGCTTATCGGATTGAGATTACCGCGGCTCCGTTCCTGATTGGCGGCATCTCCATGGCAGGCCTGACCATGATTACGATGGCGCGTCAGGTGATCAAGGCTGCCAGTACTAATCCGGCTGACACGTTGCAGTACGAGTGAGTCATCAGGAGGGATAAACGACTCAACGTGCTATTATCAAGTGTCACGCCCCTGTTTCGACAAGAATTCGTGTAACTGAATTCGTGCGGTGTTCTCATCAACCTATTAAGGAGGGGTCAAACATGTCGAAGAATATCAATTCCAATCATGGGCGACTGCTGTTGATTGTAACGGGAATTGCACTTTTGATCATCTCGTCCAGCTGTGCCACTACTCGGCAGGTGACATACATAGTCGGCGTAACCGCCACTCAAGATGGGATTGAAAGAGTCCTCAAAGACAGGACTTATTCGCTTCGAAATGTTGTAATGCGCCTCTCCAATGGTGATAAGATAAAAGCGAAAGAAATAGTGTTCGACGGTCGAACCGGCGAATTCAGGACAGATGGAATTCTAGGCCGCGTCCACGCATCAAGGATTGATGTGTTGGTGCCCAGAGGCCGCGATTACAAGCTTAAAGCAGACGACGGTGCCAGGAGTATAGATGGCAAAATGGTGATGCACGATGCCTTATTTTCTACTGGAAAGGCCACCATTACGGCACGTAAGATCCACATTACCTGGTTGTAGTTATGGACAGATTCAGCCAAAGCGCATAGTCTCGGACGAGGTCTTGGCGCAATTCAACCGCAGACACCGCAGAGATTGGACGTAATTTGCCTCTGGAAGTACAATTCAGAAGTAATTGTCAACTCTACCGTAATTCGCCAACTAGCTTGATGTCAAGTTTCGAGATCACACGAAATTCACCTGTTGAGATGGATACGAAACCCAGCGCGGCTTCGCTATGCGCAGCCGCAACCAAATAGATGGAAGTTAACGCGAGAGTTCGTTTAACAGTCCAATCACTCCCCCCTTGAGGGGGAGTCGCAGAAGCCGAGCCGGTCCCTGAGCCTGTCGAAGGGCCGGCGACGGCTGATGCGGTGGGGGGAATTCAACGCCTTACAGTGTGCAAGCAGCATGGTTAAACATGTGCGCATCTTGCGTTGAAGTCTTACTGAAAGAATCTAAGATTACGTCAAATCTCCAATGTTTGCGTGATCGTCAGGATCGATTTATGGAGTTTCATCTTAACCCCGTGCCGATTCACTATCGTTTGTCGCTACGGTTAACAAACCGAACGGGCACTCACACCATCTACCCTCTTACGTCTCCCGTCTCCCCTTTCATCAGGCACTCATATCCTCTCCCGTCTTACGTCTACCCTTTCATAAGGAGTCCCGAAATGATCAAGACCGTGGATTTACAGAAGGTGTACAGGACAGAAGAAGTCGAAACAACCGCGTTGCGAAACGTCAACCTGGAGATCAATGAAGGCGAGTTCGTGGCGGTGATGGGGCCATCGGGCTGCGGCAAGTCCACGCTGCTGAACGTCCTGGGGCTGCTGGACAATCCGACGGACGGAGAATACTTTTTGAACGACGTGGAGGTCTCCGGACATTCGGAGCGGCAGAGAGCCGATACCCGGAAAGAGAATATCGGCTTCGTGTTTCAGAGTTTCAATCTGATCGACGAACTGACCGTGGCCGAAAATATCGAACTGCCGCTCCTGTACCTGAAGATGCCGTCCAAAGAACGCAGGAAGCGCGTGGACGAATCCATGGAGTATATGGGCATCAAGCACCGCGAGAAGCACTTCCCGCAACAGCTGTCAGGCGGCCAGCAGCAGCGCGTGGCCGTGGCGCGGGCGGTGATCTCGAATCCGAAGATCATTCTCGCGGACGAGCCTACCGGGAACCTGGATTCCGCCAACGGCAATGAAGTTATGGGATTGTTGACGGAACTGAACAAGAACGGGACGACCATCGTCATGGTGACGCACAAAGCGCACGATGCCGGATTCGCACATCGCGTCGTTCACCTGTTCGACGGCCACGTGGTGTCGGAAAACATCAAGGAACAAGCGCCGAATTAGCCGTGATTCATATACCGTCCCGGAAACAGATCGACACAATTCAGCCGCAGACAAATAGGCGCAGAAAGACGCACGCCCGTTTACCGGTCCAATCACTCCCCCCTTGAGGTGGAGTCGCAGAAGCCGAGCCGGTCCCCTTAGCCTTGCCCTGAACCTACGGTCCCTGAGCAGCTGTCCTGAGCCTGCCGAAGGACTGTCGAAGGGTGTCGAAATGTCGAGCGGGGCTGGCGAAGGCTAATGCGGTGGGGGGATTTCTACGCCTTACCATGTGCAAGCTGCGCGAACTTGAAACTCACAACGCGGTCGGATTCCATGCCATCGGTTGAGCGATCCACTCTCCCTTCAACAGTCCATTGAGAGATTCGGATGTTCCGCAACTACCTGATCGTGGCCCTGCGACATCTGCTCCGGCAGAAGCTGTACGCGTTTATCAACGTGTTCGGGCTGGCAGTGGGCCTCGCGTGCTGTATTCTGATCTTTCTCTACGTCAGGCACGAGTGGCAGTACGATGCCTTCCACGAGAATGCCGACCGCATCTTTCGCGTGATCGTGAAGGAAACCAGGCCTGACGGCAGCGTCGGGTATTCGACCCTTCATCCTACAACGCTTGCAGCATCGCTGAAAGAAGAATTCCCGGGGATCGTGCGGGCAAGCGGATTCATACGCTCACGGACACAGGTATCGTATCAGAAGATCTTCTTTCAAGAATCCTTCGGCCTGGTGGAACCCGACTTTTTGAAGATGTTCTCATTTCCGCTCCTTGCCGGAGACCCGGAGCAGGTTCTGCGGCGGCCGGATGGCGTCGTGGTGAGCGAGACCGTCGCTCGTACGCTCTACGGGAATCCTGAAGACGATTATACAGCAGTTTTGGAAAAGCCACTCTTACTGGGAGACCGCGAATTTACCGTCGCGGGAGTCATGCGGGACGTCCCCGAGAACTCCAGTCTGAATTTCAGTCTCCTGATACCGATTGAGCACCACAAAAATTATGTCCGCGCCCATGACGATAACGACGGAACTACTGCTGTGTACGTGGAACGTGTGGAAACACAGGATGTGGAAGCCATGGAGAGGGCGTTTCCTCCCTTTGCTGAAAAACACCTGAACGACAGGATCAGACGTTTCAAATCGCGCGGTCGCATAAGGAATACAGACGACGGGTTCTTGCTGCGCCTCCAGCCGCTGCGCGACGTCTATCTGGATTCTGACGGCGTCAAGAACAGTTACGAAGCCAGCGGAAAAACGGTCTATTCGTACCTGCTTTCCGGGCTCGCGATTCTGGTGCTCACGGTTGCATGCATCAATTACGTGACCCTGGCGGCAGGTCGGTCAGTTGGACGTGCGTCAGAGGTGGGCTTGCGAAGGGTGTTGGGAGCGCATCGTAGTCAACTTATGTGGCAGTTCTGGGGCGAGGCGTTGTCCTTGAGCCTTGTTGCATCGGCGATGGGAATTGCGCTGGCCGAGATGTTTCTGCCCGCATTCAATGATCTGGCGCGCAAGAATCTGGATATGCCCTACCTGGACAGTTGGGGGACACCGCTGGCGCTTCTGGGGATGGTGTGCATCGCTGGACTTGCGGCGGGCAGTTATCCGGCCCTGGTTCTGCCCCGGCTCCAGACAGTAGACGTGCTCAAGGGCCATGTCCGTATTGGAAGACGCAACGCAGGTTCGAGGGCGCTGGTGGCCGTGCAGAATGCCCTTTCGATCGCACTGATGATCGGCGCAGCTTTGATGTTTCATCAACTCAACTACGTGAGAGAAAAGGACTTGGGATACCGTAAAGAGCAGGTCGTGGTTGTTCCTGTCCCGGACGACTACAGTGACCTGTATAAAATAGAGGTCTCCAGATCTCATCGAGTTATCAGCGCAACCGTCAGCGACCGCGCGTTTACGACTGGAGATGCCACATTAGGCGTGGAAACGAAAGACGGGGAACGACTTGGGGTTCGAGTTATCCGGATTGATCCCGATTTTCTCAAGACCATGGACATCCAGCTTGTGGCAGGACGGGATATATCATCGCCGTCCACGTCCGGTCAGAGAGTATCCGCACTCGTGAACGAGAAATTGGCCGGAATGCTCGGATGGGAGGATCCCATCGGGAAGACGCTGAAACTGCGCGCACTACGCGAACCGACCGTCGTCGGCGTTGTAAGGGATTTCCATTTCGATTCGATGCATGATGAGATCCAACCGCTGGTGTTGCACACTGGAATGGGAACCTTCGGACCCTTTTTGATGATCAGGATCAAACCCGCGGACGTTGCCGGCACGATTGCATTTCTTGAGAAGACGTGGGAAAAAGTGGCGCCGGACGAGCCGTTTAGCTATTCCTTCCTGGAAGACAATCTCGCTGGGCAGTACCGGAACGAAGATCGGTGGTTCAGAATTACCGCATATACGTTTCTGTTCGCGATCCTGATTTCCTGTCTGGGGCTCCTGGGGTTGGCGTCACTCTCCGTGACACGGCGAACAAGGGAGGTGGGTATCCGAAAGGTCCTGGGGGGGTCGGTTTCGAACCTTTCTCTCCTGCTCTCCAGTGAATTCGCGAAGCTTGTTCTGATCGCCAATTTGCTGGCCTGGCCGGCGGCCTATTACGTGATGAACGGTTGGCTTCAGAATTTCGCCTACCGGATCGACCCCGAGCCCGAAATCTTCATTCTATGCGGCGTTCTGGCGCTCGGGATCGCAATGCTGACCGTGGGTGCCCAGTCGGTCAAGGCCGCACTGGCGAATCCCGTGGACGCGCTCAGGTATGAGTAAATCGCCCGAGCCCTTTTGCCGGTCCATTCACTTCCCCTTGAGGGGGAGTGGCAGAAGCCGAGCCGGTCCCTGAGCCTGTCGAAGGGCCGGCGCGAAGGCTGATGCGGTCAGGGGACCCCGTACCTGCCCAGAGCCGGACCCTGAGCACTTGCCCCGCTTGTGCTGCATTCGCACTCCTATAGCGTCCCCTGGTGCCCGGCGCGGATGGCCTCGCAAAGACGCATGGTCTGTACGGCGTCGTCCAGGGTTGACCACGGCGTGCGGTCTTCCAGTATGCAGTCGACGAAGTGGACGACCTCGTTGAAGCCCGCCCCGCCCACGGCCTCGAATTCGGCGGCCCCCACCGAAAACGCCTCACCCCGCTCATATCCCTCCACCTGCGGCGCCCGCGTCAGATCCAGATAGACCGACAGGTCCTCCCCGTGCACCTCGGCCCGCTGGATGCGATAGCCCACGCCGTAGTGGCACATCAGGACGCCGAAGGCGCCCGAGTCGAAACCAACCACGGCATTGTGGCGATGGCATACGGGGCGCTCGCCGTCCTGCACCATCCCCCGCACCTCCACCGGTATCGCCGCTTCCTCCGGGCCGGCACCGGCCAACCAGCGGATCAGGTCCACGTGGTGGATGGCGTCGCAGATCACCGGATCGGGGGTTGCGGCTTTAAACCGGGATAACGGTTTGTTGTACGTGGCGGCGACGTGTACCGCGCCCCCGCCGGCCTGGATGCGCCGCCGGACGGCCAGCACCTGGGGATAGTATCGACGGTTGAAGGACACGATGCCCTTGCCGTCGCTATCCCGGGCGGCGCGCGCCATTTGAGAGGTCTCGTCCACGTTCATTCCTGGCGATTTCTCCACCGAGGTATGGATCCCGCGTTCCAGGCAGTCGATCACGATGGGCAGCAGATGCCCCGGATTCGTGACTACGTACACGAGGTCCGGCGCGCACGCGTCCAGCATCTGTCGATAGTCGACAAAGGCCTGCTCGGGCGTCCATTCTGCCCGGTTCCTGCGCAACCGCTCTTCATCGAGTTCCGCGATGCCCGCCAGCCGAAGTCGCGGTTCGTCCGCGATCATCTGCAGGTGCGACTGCGCGTGGCCTCCGCAGCCGATCACCGCCGCTTTCAAATCTGTCATGGTGAAGTCCTTTCAAAAACGGGTAGAAGGAAGAGGGTAGACGGTAGAAGAAATCCTTGCCCGATATTTTATCCTACCTTGCCTGCGGCACGAGAAGAAACCTCGCAGGGCAGGTAATCTCTCCCTTCTACCGGCTTGCATCTACCCACTTTTGAGGGCCGGGGAGAGAGGTCGACTAAAGGCGGGTAGACGGTAGAGGGTAGACGGAAGAAGAAGCCCTTGCCCGATGTTTTATTCCTTCTTGCCTCCGGCATGAGAGGAGACCTCACAAGGCAGGCAATCTCTACCCTCTTCCGTCTACTATGTTAAAAGTCAAGAGAAAACGACAAAATGTTGGCCTCAGA
>JAPPFJ010000034.1 GCA_028877215.1 Gemmatimonadota bacterium
TGAAGGACCCGCGCAAGCAGAAGCGGGGGATGGAGGATCTGCCGCTGACGCGTTACGCGAAGCGTCTGGCGGGCATCGAGGACCGTCCGTTCGTGGAGTTGCAGCGGGAGCGGCAGCAGGAGCAGAAGGCGGTCGCGGCGGCGGATGCCGACAGCGGGGGTGTGGCAGCACAGGAAGACACGGCGGCGGTGGTTGCGGCGGCGGACAGGAAAGTGGAGACGTGGATGTCGGACCAGATGGCGCTGGCGGCGGCGGAGGCGAGCGGCGGCGACGAGGCGGAGGCCGGGACGGATACGCTGGAAACCGACGGCGACAGGGAGTTGACGCTGCGCGACTGGAACCGGGAGTTCACGGTGAACAAATACCGCGTGAAACTCAAACCGGAATTCTTCGGGGCGAACGCGGGCTTCGACACGTTCTACGGCGTGAGCAGCCTGTTGCACCTGTCCCTGACCGACGTGATGGGCGACCACAGGCTCATCATACAGTCCGGACTGAGCTTCTCCCTCAAAGACAGCGACCTCTTCCTCGGATACCAGAACCTCAAACACCAGACCAACTACTATCTCAGCGCGCTTCACACCCGGAACTTCTTCATCTCAAACGGTCAGGTCGTGGCGGACCGGATCTACGGAGGGGGCGTTGTTTTCCACCGGCCGTTCAATCGATTTACGCGACTCGAGACCAGCATGCAGGCGATAAGCATCTCCCGTGAAAACCTGGGCTCCTATCAGAATCAATATTTCCGCGCCGGCTATACGGGCAGGGTCATCCGGGGGAGCGGTACGCCGGTTTCCAATAACAAGGCCGTAATCAACAGCCTGGAACTCGTCGACGACAATGCGTTATATTCTCTTTACGGACCGACAAAAGGACGACGGGCAAGGCTGTCCGTACGGGGCAGTTGGGCGGGAATGAGGTACGGCACGGTCCAGGGCGATTACCGCAAATACGTCCCGATGCTGGACGAGTACACCCTCGCCTTCCGAATGTCAGGCGGAACCAGTTTCGGTCGGAACCGGCAGATCTTCTTCCTGGGTGGTGTAAACAACTCAATCAATCCAAATTTCGCCACGTTTGCTTCCGTTGACCGGGAACGCATCTTCTTCTCCAGTTTTGTGTGGCCCCTGCGCGGCGCCGACGTGTTCGAGATGGCAGGCGACTCGTATGTGCTGGCCAATGTCGCGTTTCGCTTTCCACTCCTCAGACAGCTGGCGTTGGGCTGGCCGCTTCCGTTGTTTTTCCAGAACGTACAGGGTGAACTGTTCCTGGACGTCGGCAGCGCGTTCAATCGCGACAGCTTCAATCCGTGGGAAGCGCGCGATGGCGGGTTCGAGCTAAGGGACTTGAAAGCGGGCTATGGGCTGGGTGTCCGGGTGAATATGGGGCTGGCTCTGTTTCGCTACGACCTGGCATGGCCAACCGATTTTGCGGAGACGGTCCATCCCAAGCAGTATTTCTCGATTGACTTCACCGGATTGTTTTAGCAGCCCGTTGAAAAAGTCCATACGGGCTGCGGCCGGCCCTTGCGGTCGGAAAGGTCGTGCGTAAGCGAAAAAGAGACGCAAAATGGTGGGGCGCCGAATCACCGCGGTATTGCTCGCATTTTCTTTGGTTACGGGATGTGGAAAAGGCGCAAACGATTCCCAGCCGGAGAATCCCGCCGCCGATAACGGAGGCGGGCAGGTTGCCGACAACAGGGTGGACGGGTTTACGGTTAAGACGCTGGCTGCCGGCCTGGATACGCCGTGGGATCTGGCCTGGGGGCCGGACGGCCACATCTGGGTGAGCGAGCGTGAGGGCACGATATCCCGGGTACATACGGAGACGGGCGCGGTTACGGAGGTGGGCCGAATCGATGCCTTCGAGCTGAGCGAGAGCGGGTTGATGGGTATCGCGTTCCACCCGGATTTTGAAAGCCTGCCTTACGTCTATGCGGTCTATTCCTATAGTACTGGCAGCGGTGTTCGGAATCGACTTGTAAGGATGCGATACGACGGCACGGCACTGGGCGCGCCCGAACTCCTCTTGAACGCCATTCCCGGTGCGCCCAATCATGACGGATCGAGGCTTGCCGTTGGTCCTGAAAATCTGTTATATGTCACGACTGGCGACGCTCAATCTCCCGCTCTCTCCCAGAATTTGAACTCGCTGGCGGGCAAAGTCCTTCGACTCGACATGGAAGGAAAGCCGGCTCAGGACAATCCGTTCGGCACGGCGGTGTATTCATTCGGACACAGGAATCCGCAGGGGCTTGTATTCCATCCCTCGACCGGAAGGCTCTACAGTACGGAACATGGACCCCTTGACAACGACGAAGTCAACCTCATCGTGCGGGGCGGAAACTATGGATGGCCGGGCGTGCGCGGGTTTTGCGACAATGATGTTCTAACCGGTGAATCCGAGTACTGCACGGCAAACAACGTCGTGGAACCGCTGGCGGCATGGACACCGACAATCGCACCGGCAGGCGCGGACATATACACTAAGGACCTGATTTCAACCTGGAAGGGAAACCTGTTGTTCACGACGTTGAAGGGGCAGGCGCTCTGGCGTATCGGACTGTCCTCCGACGGTCTTCGAGCGACGAGCCGCGAGAATCTGTTCAACGGCCGTTTCGGACGTCTTCGAGATGTACTCGTGGGACCCGATGGCGAGGTATACCTTGCCACGAGCAACAGGGACGGCCGGGGTCAGCCGCGGACGGACGACGATCGCATTCTGGTCGTCACCCCGTAAATGCATCCGGTAATTGAAACAACCCGGTTGACTCTCTTCATAATGAAACTTTGGCCGGGCGCGGACGTATAACAAAACAGATACGCCCTTTCTCCCGTCGTTGTCCTTTTGGACCTTCCCTCCCGCCAAAAGGTTACTCAACGGAGAGAGGGCGTTTTTTCGTTCGCGGCCTGACGGACGTCGGCTATATCAGGCTCTCCAGGAGATTTTTTCCCTGAACCAGATCCCTCACCTTCTGGTCCCAATCCGGAATTTCGCGTTCCATGGTGATCGGGCCGCGGTATCCGATCTGCTTGAGTTTGGCAATGAAGCGGACCATGCCCACGTCGCCGCTGCCCAGAGGGTACTCCGTACCCAATTGCCCCTTTCCCGGTGGCCACTTTCCGTCTTTCGCATGAACGCTGACGACGTAGTCGGCAACGATTCCAAGGGCCTCGATGGGTTCTCCGCTTCCGTACAGGATCATATTTGCCGGGTCGAAGTTGACGCCTACGTTATTGCGATTCAGCGTTTCGAGAAAGTGGCGCAGCGCAGAAGCCGTCTCCTGGCCTGTTTCCAGGCAGAAGTCCTGCCCGTTCCGGCCGCAATAGTCCGCCAATCTTCTGACACATTCAACCATGGCATGGTGGTCCGGATGATCCGGGTCTTCCGGGACGAATCCGATGTGTGCGGCCACCTTGTCAACGCCGAGCGCGCGTGCGAAGTCTGAGATACATTCGGTTATTCTTATGCGTTCTTCCCTCATGGAAGGATTGAGATATCCCACCGTATCTTTGACCGAGGGAATGTCGGCGTAACTTTCTCCTGAGAACCCTGCGAAAACAGTGGTAATCTGAATGCCCACAGCTTGTATGTCCCGTATCAGCGCGGCACTTCCGTTGGGATCTTCCAGCACGTCCTCGGACGGGGCGTGAATCTGTACGTTGTTGAAACCCAGGTCCCGCACATGCCTGAGCTGGTCCAGGGTCCATCCAGCGCTCATCATGACGCCGATCGGCATCTTGCTCATCGTCTTTCTCCTCCTATGGTTGGTTTACGTCACTCGTAAACCTCGAATATACCGTTTCTTGCAATAAGAATGATCGGGTCGTAGACCGCGTCTCCGTTGCGGTCGAACGAGAATTGACCCAGAATGGTGTCCAGGTCCGTGATGCCGGCCATCGCCTCGCGAATGGCCGCGGGATCCGTGGACCCGGCCGTTGCAATCGCCTCTGAAAGAACATAAAGCGCGGCGTACGACTGCGCAGCCCACCGATTCGGTTCCGCGCCGAATTTCGACCTGTATTTCTCAACGAACGGTTGATTCCCCGGTGTGGTTGCCGTGGCAGTCCAGCCGGTAATGGTGATCGCACCCTCGCCGGCATCGCCGGCATCCCGGACTTCGTCCTGGGTCAAGCCCGGTACGATAAAGGGAATGTTGGCAGGAATGCCCTCGTGTCGGCCCCGGATCAGCGTTTGAACGCGTTGCCGCGACAGAGCGGAAACGAAAACCGCGTGCGGATTCAGACCGCGTATCCTTGCGAATTGATCGACAAAGGATGTATCGTCTGTCGCAAAGGTCTCTCTCGTCAGGATCTCGACACCCTCCTCCGCGAGGGCGCTTTGCAGCGCGACGTCGCTGCTTCGGGAAAAGACGTCCGTCGAGTCGACCATCAGGGCGACCCGCCCGTATCGCAGCTTCTCGCGAGTGATTGAGACACCGCCGGGGATGAGCACGTCTACACTCAGACTCGCGCGGAAGATAAAGTCACCAATTGCGCTGAGGCCTGACGCCGCGGAGGTCGTGCTGAAGGCGACAACATGGTTCTGCTGTGCGACCGGAAATGCCTCTTTGGCTTCCGTGGAGAGAGCGGGGCCCAGGATGACGGGGACGTAATCGTGAAGAATCAGTTTGTTGAACGCGTCGACGGCGCCCTGCGCCATACCGCGGGAGTCCTCTCTCCTGAAAACGATACTCGCGCCCCCGAGCGTCGATGGGCCGTTGATCTCCTCGAGCGCAAGGGCCAGGCCGCTTTCAATGCCCGCACCGTATTGGGTCTGACTGACCGTCAGTGGCGCAACGACGCCAATCGGGATTTCCGCGGGAAGACCGCCCGGTGTCAGTCGGATAGAGCCGGTGACGCGTGCCTTTTCTCCAACGGTCAGTTCAACGGTGACCTGGACGCCGGGGTTGATGGGGATGCTGGACCACGACCCGATAAGGGCTCCGTTCTTGTGTGCCTGCGCGCGGAAGTATCCGCCAGCCTGCATCCCTTCGAGCGCCACCAGTGTCTGCCCGCGTCCGTCAGTCGTACCGGCCCACTTGTAGTCGGCGCTCTTTCCCGAGACCGACCGCGAGAAGGAAACCTCAGCGCCGGCTGCCGGAGACAGGTCTTGACGGAGACGGGCAACCGCGACGGCCGATGTCACGTTTCTATCGAATGCCGGTTTGCCCAGTGGCTCCCCCGCATGGTCCTCAGGCAGTGAATCGGACGACGTGGTCGGGCGTTCGCCGCCGCAGCCACATACCACGCCCATCGCGATCGGGAAAATGAACCAGCTGCGAGTCAAGCTGAACATCACGCGCCTCCTTTTTCGAAGTACATCTCTGTTGCTTAAAAAGGATTTCAGTATCGGTGTCTGCCTGACGGCAATACTCGCGACTGGGGCAAGACGTACCGATAATCGGGCGGATACCCATATCAGTTCCACAGTCACATGTTCTTCTTAAGGTGATTTTCGGCTGACAACCAATATAAGGCATTTTGTCCTTCCTTGACAACTGAACATTTGTTCAGTATACATAGATTACATTGAGGCGTATAAACGAAATGGAAATCCGGGTTCCGTACCAGGAGGTTCGATATGTCCGGACGAGTTGTGCAGAAGGACGGGTTCACCCGCGGGGCGGCGTTCACGCGCTTGAGTGACGACTTTCGACGGGTTGTGGAACGCATACAGACCGAAATCAACGGCCTCGCCTCGCCTGCACTGGATGCGGAGCGACTGGCCAGCATAGACGCGGCCGAGCGGACTGTCGACAGCCTGGCATTGGATTTCCGGCGTGGCGCCGGAAATCAAGACGCCTGGCATGGGGCGCTTGCAGACTATGAATCGACCTGGCTGGAAATCATCCGCAGCGCGCGTGGCAGTGCAGTTTGATTCCCGCCCGTCACCCACGGCCCGCCCCCTGTCTTGAGTCCAATCGTTGCGTAATCAGGACAGGTCTACGATATCACCGAAATACTTGCCCGTTTCGGCAATCGTCACCGGCACGCCGGCATGAGATTCAACGTCCTGAATCAGACTCCGCACGGGGTCCGTGAGGGCCCCGCGGGTGCGCACACCCCGCACGTCCGGGTCAAGGTGGTCGCAGAACGTGAGGGCGATCTGCGTGGGTCCGTTGAGCATTACCGCCTCTTCAAGGTGCCGCCATGATATCCGGCGGGCCTTTCTCCGGCGCCGCCCGGTCGTGACGCCGTATTCGACGATACCGCGCCGGTCCTGTTCAGCTTCAGAAATCTCAAACGGCAACGGACCCGCCCCTACGCGACTGGGTACCGCCTTGACCACCAGGATGACGTCCTTTATGTGCTGCCAGTTAAGGCCTGAATCGTCCGCTGCGGCGACGGCGGTGCAATTGCCGGACGTGCAGAACGGGTAGTCGGCGGTCAGCGAAAGGGAAAGGTGGGTTCCCTGGCTGGATTCGATGACAACAGCGCGGCCCTCCGTGCATGCCGAGTTGATCTCTCGAGGTACGTCGGTGAGGTAATCCCTCAGTTCGGGGATGTCTCGGGCCTGCCGGGCCCTGCGAATGACAAAGTCGGCTCTGGCGGCGCCGGTGCCGGTGCATACGCTGCCCACGTTGACGGCAAGATGCGTGTCCCGTGCCTCGCGTACCCGATGTTCGGGCGCGATCACCGGACACCGAAGATCCACGCGGGCACGGTCGGCGAGTTTGTATCTGTGGATTTCATGGAGGAATATTTCAGGATCTAACGCGACGCCACTCCCTACCCGAAGCTGCGTGCGAGGATGTAACCAGCCGCAGCACAGTTGATGCGTACGGATTTCAGAGCCGTCTTCGAAGTAGATGCTGTGGCCGGCGTTGGTGCCGGTCCCGGCGCGTACACAGAAGGCGGCTTCCTGTTTGAGGGCGGTAAAGGCGGCGATTTTTCCTTTGCCGGAATCGCCCCAGAACGCGTCTACAACGAGGGTTGCGCTCACATTGCACCTCCATAGCGGGCATGGTCCCTGAAATCATTGAATTGACCCGCTCCGCATGGAAAGGCGGGCCGGGTAAACCATAACGAATCTCATAAAATAAAAAAAATTTATTAATGTTATTTTTATTATATTATATTTTTATGGGATTTTGCAGGGTCTCACCGCGGGAAGGCAAAACCACCTGCTCTTTAGGATTAGTCTCCGCAGCACTGTGAGGTACTGACAGATGGATCTGGATCGGCTTAGGGGGTTTGTCGAAACCGCGCGCGAGAAGAGCTTTACGCGTGCAGCGGAAAAACTGTTCTTGACTCAGCCGGCGGTGAGTCTTCAGGTGAAGGCACTTGAAGACGAACTCGGGGAAGACCTGTTCGAGCGGCGTGGCAAGCAGATTCTGTTGACCGAGGCAGGTCGGCTGCTGTTCGCGCGAGCCGAGGCCATTCTGGAGATGGCCGAACGGACCCGGCAGGACATGGCGGCCCTCGGACAGCTGCGCACGGGACGACTGAGCATCGGAACCAGCGATACGAATTGCGCCTACGTCCTTCCTCCTGTGGTCAAAGCCTTCCGAGAGGCGTACCCCGGAATCGAAATCCGCCTGACGGACCGAATGTCCCCGGAGGTGGTGCGACTGGTTCTGGAGGGGGCGGTGGATTTCGGACTGGCCACGCTTCCGGTAACGGAACCCAGGGTGCGGACACGGCCGTTTTTCATCAGAGAAGACGTCGCGATTTCCAGCCCGACGCACCGCCTGGCATCCGCGAAAGCCGTCGATCTGCATTCGCTCAGCGACAGCGCGATGTTGATGCTCGAGAGAGGCAGTACCAGCAGAGGACTCATGGACCGGATGTTCGCGGAGGCGGGACTTCAGCCGCACGTCATCATGGAACTCGGCAGCATTGAAGTGATCAAGCGCTTCGTTGAAATTGACCTGGGCATAGCGGTGGTGCCGGAAGTCGCGGTTCGGGACGAGGTGAGATCGGGCAGGTTGACGGCGATTCGAGTGACGGGGCTTCCGGCACGCCAGGTGGGAATGGTGCGTCGTGAAGGGGGACGCCTCTCACGGGCGGCCGAGGCGTTTTTGAGGTTCCTGGAAATGCATCTGGAAACGATCGGGCTCCGCATACCGGAAGGAGAAGGCCGTGACGTATCGGAGTAACCTGCGGCCGGCGGTCTCGCGAGGCCTGACGCTTCGGCTGCGAATCGCGTTCATTGACGGGTCGAACCACTGCGCTTCGCGTTGAATATGGGATTATCGGCCCCCGTTCGAACGCATTGAGCAGGGCGGCCCAAGGTGATCTTTTGTCCGGCCGAGCTTGTGTTTTTCGGGGGATTTTTGTATCATTAGCCCGCGGCCGTGCCATGGTGTGGCACCGGCCGTAAGGGGCGGCACACAAACCCTGCAACAATCCCTGTTCTCGGCCGGCAACCCCGGCGTTCGGTTACCGTGCTTATGATCGCAAAACTTCCGGGATGGGAATGTAAACAGAACTCCGGCGCCCGTGTAATCCCGCTCCCGAGGCGGTTAATGAGACGACATCGATGGCCGCTTGCGGTATGCGCATTGATTGCGCTTGACGGTGCTATGCAGGTGCAGGCCAAAGACAACGAAGCCCTGGCCGGTGCCGAGGCGCTTTACAACCAGGCGGTTGCGCAGGTGGCGGCTGGGGCACTCGGGCAGGCGGCTGAGTTGTTTCAGTCCGCCATCGACGCTTATGACAAACACGCGCCTTCCTACGTGGGCCTCGGGCACATTCATCTCGAACGGGGCGACCTGGATGCCGCGGAGGAAATGTTCCGGAAGGCGCTTCGCAAGAAAAAACGGTTTGCGCCCGCCTTCAACGGGCTGGGCCTCGTCTACGGGCGCCGGCCAAAAGCGCTTCGACAAGCGATCGATGCGTTCCGGAACGCGCTGCGGGCGGATAAAGCCTATGTTGAAGCGCAGTACAATCTGGCAGAGACGTACCGGCGGTTCGGCAGCAGCGAAACGCTCAAAGCTTACCGCAAGGTGGTCAAAATGGAGTCCGGCCACCCGGACGCGCTGTTCCAGATCGGCGTAATTGAAGAAGCGAAGGGCGAGTACGGGAAGGCCGAAAAGGCCTATATAGGTCAGGTTGCGGTGAATCCACACCACTACGAGGCCCGACTACGGTATGGAATTGTCCTGAAACTGCAGGACCGCACCGATCAGGCGATAGCCGAACTGAGACCGGTCGTCAAGAACCCGAACCGGCACCAGCGGCGTGCGGTGCTGGAACTTGCGGATATCCACCAGAGGCGACGGGATTACGATCGGTCGCAGGCGTTGTTCGACGCCTACATCGACCGTCTGGAGCCGGAGGAAAAGCGGCTCTACTACGACTTGAGCCTGGTTTCCAATTCTGCGGACGATTCCGGCGCCCGGACGCTGGACGAGTTGAAGCTGGCGGCGGAGGAATTCTGGGTCTGGCAGGACCCCGCGCCCGCATCGGCTGCGAATGAGAGGTTGGTGGAGCACTATCGCCGCGTGGCCGTGGCAAGGGAAAATCATGGAGAGCACAAGTTCCCGTGGGACGATCGCGGGGAAGTTTACGTGCGTTTCGGGGAACCGGATCACGTCAGCCGTTCCGGAGACGTCCGGTTCGAGACGGATCCCAGGGTGCTGACGGTCAAGGATCGTTTGTTGGCGTCGGCGGGAGCTGCCGGCGCGAAGCTCCTCAAGGAAGAGGTACGATCGCTGGGGCAGGTCGCCCAGTCTTCCATTCTGGGTAGGCCGGTATATCCTGTAAGTGGAATATGGGAGTACTGGATTTACGTGAACGTCGGGCAGGGTATCGAAATGACCTTCGTGCAGCCGAATTTTCCCGGACCGTACGAGTTCGCGAGAATGCCCGTGGGCACCGGTCGGATCACGAGAATCTGGCAGAGAATGAACCCCAGGACCGTGATGCTCAATCAGGTGGCCCGGCAGCCGGCCGCCTATAGGCCCACGTTTGCTACCGGACCACTGGATTTCTACTTCTATACGGCCTCGTTTCGGGGTGAGGATGACTTGACGGCGATGGAGGTCTATTACGGGATTCCAATCCGGGACCTGGCGTATCGCGACGGGCACCTCGGACGGCTCGCGAACCTTGTCCGGGGCGTCGCGGTCTACGACGCCGACAACAGGCTCGTGCATCGATCCGACGACGAAATGGTCCTGCGGGCTTCTGGCGCGGCAGACACCTCTGCCGGGGCATTTGTCCCCGAGATAGATCGCCTGCTGTTGCCGCCGGGCGCCTACCGTGTGGACGTGCAGGTGATGGACCGAAATTCAGGCAGGACTCAGATATACAGGGAAGATCGCATTTTAAAAGCATATCCCGCAGCGCCGCTCTCATTGAGCGACGTGGAAATGGGCGCCCGAATCGACGTGGCCGATCGGGGACGATTCGTAAAGGGCGACATCGAAGTGATCCCTATGGCGTCCAGGGCGTACCGACCCGGCGACCCGGTGTTCATATATTACGAGATTTACAACCTCGCTCGAGACGAATTCGGGGCGACGCGGTATCGCATATCGTACCAGATACGGTCCTTGCGCAGAACGGACGTGGGTGCGCGGATATTGGGCGGCCTCGGGCGGTTGATCGGGAAACGTGAGGACGGCAACGTCATCAGTATCGAATACGATCATGTCGGAAACCGCCCGGACGAACGGGCATACCTCGAGCTGGATATGGGAGCGACTGCACCGGGACGGCAACTGTTGACAATTCTGGTCACGGACGAAAACAGCGGTCAGACGGGCCGCGCGGCCATCAGTTTCGATATACGACAATAGATTCCGGCCCCGGTGTGTTAACCGCGGCCCGGAACAGACCGGCTTGCGGATTCGAGGAGCAACGGATATGAGGAAGTTCACGGTTGCCAGGATGCGTGCTGACGCGGCGTCGATCTTTGGAGCTGCCGTGGCGGCCGTGGACGCCCAGGAATGCGTGAAGCGTTTCGTGAAACTGCAGGGACGGACGCTTCGGATCGGGGGCGTAGACTACGATCTTGAATCGTTCGAACGGGTGCTGGTGATTGGGACCGGCAAGGCGTCGCCCCGGATGGGTGTGGCACTGGAGGAAGAGCTGGGCGACCGGATTTCAGACGGGGTCATCAATACCAAGTACGCGCATGCGGAGCCCCTTCGCCGAATACGGACCGTTGAGTGCGGCCATCCCGTTCCGGATGAGGCGGGTGTCGAGGGTACGCGGCAAATTCTCGCCGCCCTCGAGGGGGCTGACGACCGGACGCTCGTGATATGCCTGATTTCCGGCGGTGGATCGGCGCTGATGCCCGCGCCATCCGAGGGCATTACGCTGCAGGAGAAACAGGATACAACCCGGCTGCTTCTCGAGTGCGGCGCGAATATCGTGGAGCTGAATGCGGTCCGTAAACATCTGTCACGCGTAAAGGGAGGGGGTCTCGCCCGGGCGGCGTTTCCGGCCACGGTCGTGTCCCTCATGTTGTCGGACGTCATCGGCGATCCCATGGACGTGATCGCTTCGGGTCCAACCGTGCCCGACACGTCAACGTTCAAGACCTGCGCGGAGATATTTCAAAAATACGAGGTTTCGAATCGTCTCCCGGAAGCGGTTCGGGCGCGACTCGAAGCAGGTGCGGCCGGAGAGATTCCCGAAACGCCGAAACCTGGAGACGCCGTGCTGCAGAGGTGTCATAACGTCATTGTCGGCAGCAACGGTCTGGCGGTGGCCGCTGCCGCGGACCGTGCCCGGGATCTGGGTTACAATACGCTGGTGTTGTCCACGCGCCTGGAGGGCGAGGCCCGAGAGGTCGCACACGTCTATTCGGCAATTGGAAAGGAGATTCTCACGTCGGGTGCGCCGGTGGCGGTTCCTGCCTGCGTGATTGCGGGCGGCGAGACGACCGTCACCGTACAGGGCAGCGGCAAGGGAGGGCGCAACCAGGAACTGGTGCTTGCGGGCGCCATGCATCTGTCCGGATGGGAGGGGACGGTACTGTTCAGCGGCGGTACGGATGGAACCGACGGCCCGACGGACGCGGCCGGGGCGATTGCGGATGCCGAAACGATCAACCGCGCGGAATCAGCGGGGCTTTCCGCTATCGAGTCGTTGAAGAACAGCGACTCGTACCACTTCTTCAAGCCGTTAGGCGACCTGGTAATGACCGGTCCGACGGGAACCAACGTGGCGGACGTGGCGTTCGTCATGGTAGGGGAGACGTAGGCGGTTGAAAGGCCAATGAGTGGCGTCCGGATCGCGACACGTCGAGAGCCTGTCTATTTCAGGCCTTAGACCGGCTTCAGGTCTCCGTATTGACAATGGCGACCCCGATCCCCACCATCAGCACGCTGATGAGAAGCGTCGCCGAGATCACCTCTCCCAGCATCAGGTTGCTGAACACAACGCCCACGACGGGCGTAACGAAACCGAACACCCCGAGGCGACTAGCTCTGTAGCGTCTCAGGAGCGTTACGGATACCAGAAAACAGAACCCGGCAACCACGAGACCCTGGTAGAAGATCGCAGCGACGATGCCCGGTCGGATGACGGTGGTATTCAGGTTCTCCAGCAGGGCGCTCAGCAGAATGAACATCGGCAGGCTGAGCGCGGCCTGCCATAACAGAAGACGGGCGGGATGGATGTATTGGGTCAGCTTCTTTGTATAAACCTGCCGGGCTCCAAGCAGCAGACCGCTCGTAAGAACCATAAGGTCTCCGGGCAGATAGTCGAGGCGTCCACTGGTCAGACTCTCGACAAACACGAGTACGACACCCCCAAAAGAGAGGGTCATACCTGCGATCTTGAGGCTGCTTAACCGGTCGCCCGGCATGAACAGGTGGGCGAAGACGGCTGTAAAAAACGGGTATGTGGATATAAAGACGGTAGACCTGCCGGCCGTCGTGAGATTTGTGCCGGCATTGAGCAGATAGATTTGCGCGACAAAGATCAGAACGAGTTGAAACAGACCTCGGCTTTCTCCGGATCCGGGCCGAAGCGGGACGCCGGAGAAGAACGCCCAGGGGATTAAAGCCAGCCCGCCCAGAAGAAAGCGGGCGGCCGCCAGCGCCAGCGGGGGCAGGCCGTCCAGAGCGATCTTTATGGCAATGGAGTTACCGCCCCAGAGGATGGCGGTAAGCAGGGCGAGGCTGCTGGCCTGAAGGGTCAGGCGTTCGTTAAGCACGGTCACGGCGTCGGCGTCCGATCGGACGGGAAGCGCAGGCGAAGGAATATGTAGCCGACGCCCAGCGGCACGAGAAACCACGCCAGTTGCAGCGCGCCCGTCGCCGTGCCTGCCTGACCGATCACGCCGCAGAGGATCAGGACGTTGCAGACGTAGGCTGGCGCGGGTGGAGCGCCGGAAACGTTGATCCTTGTCAGGAAACGATCGAACCGCGCGGGTCGTATGCGCTTGAGGTGGTTCCCGGCAACGATGGCGGCGAGTGAAAGCAGACCGGCAAAGAGGTTCGCCTCGCGGTCTACCCACCCGAGGCCGATGCCCAACAACAGGAGATGGCTGTATCCGAACAGGAGGACCGCGCCGTTTCGGAACGGATCGTAAAGGCCGATGTCCCTCAATTGGCGAACGCGGTTCCTGTCTACGTAGGGGATCAAACGAAAGAAAAAATAGACGAGGGCCATTGCGCCGGGATGCAGAAAGACGCCCGCGCGCTTGTTCAACTCAGCGTCGATTCGTCCGAACCCGTCCCAGTGTACCGGAATCCGTTCCGGAAGATGGTCGTAGGCCAGAATGCTCGCCAGAAGCGCGAGCAGGATGCCGGCAGTGGGATCCCGTTGAAGGACGCTCATACTGGGGGACCGGGGGTTCAGTGGCGTGATCGTCGCGGGCCGAGGAAACCGGTCAGAGGTCGCTTTTGGAGGCCTGGACCCTGTTGTCGACTAAACAGCCCGCCGCCCCGCGTCTGGCAAATCGAAAACCTCGGCATAATAAAGGGAATCCAGGAGCATGTCAAGATATTCGCGGGCGAACGGATCCGGGGCAGATTGTGGACATAGGGTAGGAATTCGAAAGAACCTTTCAAATGGAGGCGGTCGGTTGAAACGGTCGATTGTTGTCGTCTGTTGTCTGGTTCTCTGGTGCGAGGGCGCAAGTGCCAGGGACTTCCTCGCGGAGATCGGCGCCCATGGCGCTCACGGAAGAGCCGATTCCGCGCTGGTTTCGGCCCGTCTGTTCGCGAAGACATTCCCGGACAGCGCGAACGCTCACGGCGTGCTCGGCATGGTGTATGCGCAGTTGGGACAGCCGGAAGGCGCAATTGACGCCTTTGAGACGGCGATAGATTTGGGGCCGAATCTTGAAGCGCCCTACGACGCGCTATTCAGGATCCATGCGCAACTCAACAGAGGTCCTGAGGCGCTGGATGTATTGAACCGGGGATTGGCGCAGATTCCGAATTCCGTACTCCTGCTGATGGACAGGGCTATACTCTATCAGGAGGCCGGCAATCCCGGGCTGGCGGTGCAGGACCTCAGGGCCGCGATTTCGCTGGATCCCGCCAATATCGAAGCCTACCAGTCCCTGGCCGGTTTGCATGTCGCGCTGAAGGACCCGAATAAAGCGCTTTCGGTTTTCGATGAGGGATTGACGAACAACCCTGAAAGTGTGGTCCTGATGATCAATCAGGGGCAGATCTACGGGGCGTTGGGTAAACCACAGGATGCGAATCAGCTGTACGAACGGGCGATATTGGTACTGGAAAAAGAACTCAAGAAGAATCCGAACGACGTTTCCTTGCTGGTCAACAAGGGCGCTATCTACCACTCGATGCGGCGAACCGGGAAAGCCTTCGCCGCATACCGGCAGGCTGTTTCGTTAGCGCCGGACGATCCCGAAGTGCATCGTTCAATGGGTCAGATGGCGGCGGAGGTGGACTCGCTGGACGTCGCGCGGAAAGCGTGGGAGAAAGTGTCTCGGTTGGAGCCACGCGATTTGGATACCCGTTCAGCGCTCGCACGGCTGTATACGGTTCAGCAGAAATGGGACCTTGCGCTAAACGAATATCGGTTACTTATGGAGATAGCACCTGAGTCTCAACGGGCGCGTCTCGAGTACGGTATCGCGCAGGTTTATCTGCAGAAGGGAGACATCGCGCAGGCAAAGTCAGCGCTGGAAGCAACGATCGGTTCCAACCCGAACGTTCTGGAGCCCTACGGAGATCTTGCCCTGATCTATGCGGGGCAGCAGGACCTCGACTCGGCCCTTGTGGTCTACAGCAGGGCATTGGCAGTGGATTCCACGAACGCCGGCGTACTCTTCAATATTGGCCTTGCCCGAACTTCGAGGCGGGAGTTCGATCTTGCCACGCGCGCCTTCGAAAAAGCCATTGCGTACAGTCCGAACGAGGAAATTGCAGGCGCCGCACAGATGAAGATTGACGAAATCGAGGGGATACAGTCCGGAAAGCTCTGGGTGTACCATATTCTTGTGGAAACCGAAGTCGAGGCGCAGGAAATCCTCAATAAACTCAATGCGGGCGAGGATTTCAGAATGCTTGCGCGCCAATTTTCCAGCGATACCTCTGCGGAAACCGGGGGCGATCTGGGTTTTTTTTCGCCTGGAGATCTGAATCCGGCGTTTGAGGAAGCGGTGCTGAAATTGCGGGTGGGCGAGACCAGCGGGGTCGTTCAGACACCCCTGGGATATCATATTATCAGGCGGCTGAACTGATGACCGAACGTTTCGGTGGAATGGGCGACGAGGCCGTTGTTTCGTCGCCCGTTTTGTACGCGGGTAAGGGCGCCGGAAAGATCAAGGTGCTTTTTCTGACAGGTTGTACGGGGCGTGGAGGGGCCGGGAACAGTCTCTTTTACCTGTTGAAACATCTCGATCCGGCCGTGCTCGAGCCCCTGGTCGTCATGCCCAACGAAGGTGTGTTGAAAAGCAGGCTTGAGGAGATACGGGTCCCATACCGTATCGAATCCCGGTTGAAGGAGCGTCTGGCGGAGATGCGGTTTCGCGGCCGGAACCGCATCTGCACGATGGCGTCGGTGGTACTGAACGCCGTCGACAGCATGAGGTTTACGTTCGATCTGGTACGTATGGTCGCCCGGGAGAACGTAGGTTTGATATACTGCAACCAGATGATGGTAAAGTTGATGGGCACGGTGGCTGGTATGGTATGCGGCACTCCGGTCATCTGGCACTGCCGGACCCTTTATGGTAAGACCTTCAGAGGTTGGTTTTTCAACAGACTCGCGCAGTCTTCGAGTGTTGTTAGAATCGTCGCGGTATCCGAGGCGTGCGCGGGAAATTTCCCATCGGCAAAGGAAAAGGTCCAGGTTGTATACAACGGCGCGGACCTGATCAGTTTCAATCCGGAAGTCGTTCAGGGGTGCGTGCGCCGGATGTACCGAATTGGACCTGACGTAGTCGTTCTGGGATTCGTTGGTCGAATCGTAGAATGGAAGGGTATCGACATCTTGCTGTCGGCGATGAAGCGTGTCCTGGCGCGTCGCAAGGACGTGGTTCTGGTGGTTGTCGGGGGCAGCCCGAAACGCTCGTTGAACCTCCTGGATCACTATCGGCGCAAAGTGGCCAACGGGCGGTACTCGGGACGGGTCCTGTTTACGGGATTCAGGACCGACGTCCGACCGTATCTGAAGGATATGGACGTCACGCTTGTCCCTTCCGTTGCGCCCGACCCCTGTCCCAGAAGCGTTATCGAGTCTCTGGCACTTGGTACGCCGGTGGTTGGTTCCGCAACCGGCGGCGTTCCGGAGTTGATCAGGGATGGTTATAACGGACTGCTGGTGAAGCCGAACGACGTCGCAGGTCTCGCGGAGACCATTCTCAGAGTAATCGAGAACAGCGAATTGCGACGTCGAATGGGTTCAGCCGCCCGGGTTTCGGCGGTTCAACGGCACGACGCAGTCGAAGTAGCCAGGCGTGTGCAGGCCGTTATACTTGAAGCGCTACGGTCCTGAAGACATGCCGATGGTTGACCGGTTTCATGGCACGACTTTCGCTGTAATTATATAGAATCCAAAAAAAAACGAGTCGAATGAAGACGAATTCAGTACATCCGAAGTTTGTTCTGGGTTTTCCGCCTGAATCCGCACGCCATATGTCCGGGTGGATAACGGGGGAGGCGTTGCAATTTTCCCACACGTGTCGTAAAATTTCACACCTGGCAAGGATTCCTTTATCAGTTGTTCTGGTCTGCGTTTTCGGGATCGGTATCCGTCCCTGCTATTCTGCATCCGGACAACAACCATACGATCTTGCCGTGTGCGTGCGGATGGCATTCGCGTCGAGTCCATCCATTCAGGCCGCGGAGGCGGACCTGCAGATCGCTGAGAACAGGCTCATGCAGGTGAATGCCGCGCGATTTCCCAGTATGGATTTCACATGGATATTCGGTCCCTCGCCTGAGGCTCGCGGCGACGCGCTTACGGGGGTGAGCAACTGGCGGCGGATGAGTGTGTTTTCGAGAACCGAACTGTCGCTGGTTCAGCCACTCTTCACCTTCGGAAAACTCGCTGCAGCGGTGGAAGCGGCATCCGGCGGGATCGGCGCGCAACGCGCCGGACTGGACGGATCCCGCTTTGACCTGGAGCAGCAGGTCGCCAGGGCTTACTATCTGCTGTTGTTGGCAAATCGGCTTCGGTCCCTTGCGAATGAGTCACGGGCGGAGATCCAAACGGCGCGGCGAACGATCGTCCAAAAGCTGGAAGCCGATACGGGGGATTTCACGTATACGGATTTGCACCGTATTGACAGGTTCGTGTACGACGTGGAGGAAAACGCGAACAAGGTTGTCAAGAGTCAGGGGCTCGCAAGCTCGGCGCTCCGAATTCTCATGGGGCTTTCAAGGTCAGATTCTCTTGTTCTCGCGGACGGAAGTCTGAAACCGGTTGACGTTCAGATCCGCCCACTGGAATATTATCTGTCACTTGCCGAGGGGCGACCGGATCTGGGTCAGATTCGGGAAGGGCTGCGGGTGCGGTCAGCACAGGTGCGCGCTATCCGAACCGACCTGTTTCCGCAGGTTTTTCTCGCCGGCCGGTTCAAATACGGCTTTGCGCCGAACAGAGACCGCCAGCGGAACCCGTTTTTGAAGGATGAGTTTAATGTGACCGAGTTGGGCGCTGTGCTTGGCTTCAGGCAGTCGTTGTCATTCGCGAGTACGCGAGCGAAGGTGAAGGAAGCCCGCCTGGCCTACGAAAAGCTCAGCTATCAGGCTCGGCTGGCGACACATGGCGCCCGCCTGGAGATCGAAAGCGCCTACCTTTCGCTCATTGAAGCGCGGGCAAATATCGGGTCGGCACGGAAAGCACGCCGGGCAACCAGGCGTTGGTTTGTTTCGGCGAGAGACGGATTCAATGCGGGTCTGGAGGAGGCGGGAGAGATAGTCGATGCGGTCAAGGAGTACGGCATTATCCGCGCCAAGTACTATCAGGCTGTATTGGAGTTCAATCTCGCCTGGGTGGCATTGATGCGTGCAACGGGAAATTCGATTCTGGAGTAAGTCGGGAGGATGACATGGTAAAAAAGGCGGTGATTATTGCTGCCGGTATGGGCAGCCGCCTTAACGGACACGGATGCGGCAGGCCGAAGCCGCTGGTTAATGTGGCCGGTGTGGGGTTGCTGAAGAGGGCCATACTGACCGCAGGAAGGGCGGGGATCTCGGAGTTTGTCATTGTCATCGGTCATCGGGGCGATGAAATACGCGAAGCCATTGCAAACGACCCGCAGATCGACGTGCATATAGAATGGGTTGAAAACCCGGAGTGGAAGCGTGGCAATGGGCTATCGGTACTTAAGGCGCGTGAATTTGTGGAGGGCTCGTTTCTTCTGTTGATGGCGGACCATCTGTTCGAACCGAAGGTGATCACCCGCATGCGGCGTCTGTTGCTGGGGGCCGGCGAATCGGCGTTGTGCGTAGACACCCGCCTGGAACGAATTGAGGATTTGGAAGACGCAACCAAAGTCGTCCTCGAAGGCGACCGGATCCGTAAGATCGGCAAGGCGTTGAACAGATACGACGCGGTGGATACGGGCATTTTTCTCTGCTGTCCGGCTCTGTTCGAAGGTCTTGAGCTTGCAGTTGCCGGCGGCGACGATACGCTTTCGGGTGGCGTAGGAATCATCGCGTCGCGAGGAAACATGCGGGCGGTAGACATTGATGGTCTGTTCTGGCAGGACGTGGATACGCCGGAAGCATTGCGCCAGGGAGAAACGGCGTTGTTTGCCCGGTTGGGCAAGCCGACTGACGGGATTGTGTCGCGGCACTTCAACAGGAAGGTCTCTTCCTGGATCTCCAGATTCCTCGTGAAGACGCCGGTGACCCCCAACCAGGTATCGATCGCCGCAATGATGGTGACCTTTCTGGCCGGCTGGGCGATGGCGGAAGGGAGCCATTTGTACGTAGCGCTGGGCGGGCTGCTTTTCCAGTTCGCTTCGATTGTCGACGGTTGCGACGGTGAGATCGCCACGCTCAAGTTTGCGGGATCCCGCTTCGGGGAATGGTTGGATACGGTTGCTGACAACGTATCCTATCTTGGCTTCTTCTCAGGTGTCATATACGGGATGTATAAATTGACAGCGCAACCGGTTGTCGTCGCGCTGGGTTTCAGTGCCCTCGCGCTGAATGTACTTGCGGTCCTGCTCATCTGCGTATACCTGAAGCACAGCGGATCGGGCAGCATCGTCAGCTTCAATATGGGGTTTTCGAGCGAGGTGCCGGAAGGGCGCCGCGGATTACTGCACCGGATCTATTGCGGCTTGAAGTTCGCGTGTCGCCGCGACTTTTTCGCCGCATTGTTCTGTGTCCTGGCAATTCTGAACTGCCTCGAAGCGATATACTGGATTTTTGTGCTCGGGTCCGGACTGGTCGTAAGCGCCGTCTTCGGATTTATCGGACACATCATGCGAACCCGGTCCGCGGAAGCGGAGAAGCTGGTTTCGGGAAAGGCGGATTGAAGAGAGACATGGCTGCAGGAAGGTTATCGGAAGCATTGAACGGGTTTCGAGCCGGCCGGAATGGTGTTCCTGTGCCGGGTCGTTTTGTTTCTGGACGAAAAAGGAACTGGATAAAATGAGAATTTTGTCGTATATTATTGTGTTTTATGCCTTTGTCGGGCATTGGGGTCCTGGCTTCGCCCTGGCTTCGGGCCAGGCTGAACTGCTGCTCCGGTCGATGAAGGACAGGGACAGGTCGATAAAGGCAATTGTGAATTCGGAAACTCAGGGAGAAACGGCAGAAGAGCGGGAGAAGCTGAGGACGATCGTCGAAGAAATGTTCGATTTCCGCAGGTTTGCCAGGGTCGCGTTGGGTCGTCACTGGCAGCGTCGCACGGAGGCCGAGCAGGCTGAATTTGCGGACCTGTGCAGGCGTTTGATCGTCAAGAACTACGCGGATCCGAAGCTGTATACGAAGTCCGAGAAAATCGAGTATGCGGGATCGGAGGTCGACAGTACGGAGGGTGTCGTACGGACAATCGTCCATTACAAGGATGAACAGAGCCACATCGACTACAAGCTCCACCCCGTCAACGAAAAATGGCTGGTTTACGATATGGTGATCGACGACCTGAGCGTGGCCAGAAACAATCGATCTCAGTTCTACAAGGAAATCCGAAAGTCGTCGTACGAGGGTCTTGTAAAGAAACTCAGAGACAAGCTGAACGAGGACGAGGCAGACGGGAAAGGGAAGGAATGATTCATGCAGGATAGGTTGCGATTTCTGGCGGACTTTGTCTATCGACGACACGCTATTATCATTATCGTTTCGACCCTCCTTTCGATCTTTTGCAGTTTTTTTGTCTATCGTCTGATCCAGCGCCTCGAGACGGATATCGCGGCCCTGATCCCGGAACACTATCCCAGCGTGAAGACGCTCGAAGATATCAAGGCGCGTCTGGGTGGCGTGGGAAGCCTGGTTGTTCTGGCGGAGTGCGAGGATTTTTCGGCGTCCAGGAAATTTGTGGAAGACCTGTTTGTTGAACTGAAGGCCGAAAAGTACTGGAAATACGTAAATTACGTCGATATTAAGCGTGAAGTGGATTTTTTCAAGGAAAACGCGCTGCTGTATATGGATCTCGAGGATTTGGAGGACATTCAACTTCGAATCGACGACCGCATCCGACAGGAGAAACTGAAGTTATCCCCGTTGTTTTTCAGTCTCGACGACGGCGAAGACGACGAACCGCTCGATTTTTCGGATATCGAGGCGAAGTACAAGGAGAACGGAGACCGCGGACACGAAGTCTATTATACCAATCCGGACAGTACCATCGTTGCCGTGGAGGTTACGGCATCGGGAACGGTGAGCAATATCGGATTCGCCAAAGAGATGTACGGCGTTATCCAGAGTGCCGTTCAGACGCTGGACCCTGTATCCTACCATCCGGGGATGATCGTCTCCATCGGAGGGTCGTATAAGAACAAGATCGATGAATATAACGTCATTCTTGACGATATCGAGTCGACAGTCATTTTCGGCTTTGTAGGTGTCGTTCTGCTACTCACGTTTTATTTCAGGCAGCCGCTGGCTGCTTTTTTTGTTGCCATTCCGCTGGTTATGGGGCTGACGTGGGCCTTTGCCATAACCTATTGGGCGATTGGCAACCTGAACACAATGACCGGATTCCTGTTCGTGATTCTGTTCGGTCTGGGAATTGATTTCGGCATTCACATGTTTTCCCGGTACCTGGAAGATCGAATGGCGAATATGGATGTCAGGCAATCGGTCGAGACGATGCTGATCCAGACGGGGCAGGCGATCCTGACGGCCGCAATGACCACGTCAATGGCGTTCTATTCGCTGACGATAACGGATTTCAAGGGATTTTCGGAATTCGGCTTTATCGTGGGCACCGGAATCATCATGTCGCTGGTGTCAATGACCATGGTCCTTCCGGCCTTCCTCGTTCTTGCCGACGAGCGCCTGAAGCTCGTGCGGATGCGGCAGGTGCTCGGACACCATCGGGGCGCGGGCAAGGGACGGTTTCCGATGGCGCCGGTCGTGTTCGCGTTTGCGATCGCCGTTACGGTCTACCTGGCATACAATCTAGACCGGATCCGGTTCGAATATGACTTTACCAATTTGCGTTCCAATCTTGCGACGTCGAAAAAGGTGAAAGACAAGATTAATTCGCTCTCGAAGTTCAAGGGCGAATCTCACTCCCCGAGCGTGGTACTGGCCGACAGCAAAGAGGAGCTGGATGAAATCGTCGACGCGGTAAACGGTAAGATCGCATCCGACGATCCGACACCGACGGTTGACAAGATCCGAACGCTCTGGTCCTTCCTTCCCGAACAGGAGGACGAAAAACTGACGTTGATCGCCGAACTTCGCGAACTGGTGGACGGCGAAGGAGCGAAATTGCTGAAGGGCGAGCAGAAGGAGCGTGTGGACGAGTTGCGGGAATTGATGGACGTGAACAAGCTGCGTGTGGACGACCTGCCGAAAAACATCCTGCGCAAGTTTGCAACTGTAGACGGCAGCCGGGCCCATTTTGCCTTCATTTACCCCAGCGTGCAACTTCGGGACGGACGCCAGGCGATTGAGTTCGCGAACGACACCCACCTGATTACGACCGAATCCGGAAAGACGTTTTATTCATCCAGTTCCAGTATCATATTCGCGGATATGCTCAAGCTGATGATCCGGGACAGCAGGTGGGCGATCGGCATCACGCTTCTGGTCGTCTTCCTCATTGTATTCATCGATTTCAGAAGCATCCGAAACGGGCTGCTGGTTATGTTGCCGTTGATCTGCGGCGCCATCTGGATGTGTGGTAGCATGTTTCTGACCGGGATGAAGCTGAATTTCTACAATATGGTTGCCTTGCCCACCATCATCGGGATGGGCATCGATAACGGCGTGCACCTGTTCCACAGGTATCAGGAGGAAGGCGCGGATTCGATACCTGTAATCCTCCGGAATACGGGAGGCGCGATGCTCGTGTCGATGATGACGACGATGATCGGCTTTTTCGGCCTGATCATGGCAAGGCATCCCGGTTTGAATTCTATCGGAAAACTGGCCGTGATCGGCCTTTTGACCTGTTTTGTAGCGGCCGTGATCGTCCTGCCCGCCGTTCTCGAAATCCTCGATCGCATCAAGAGGAAGCGGGGTGCGGTCAGAGTCGGAAGTGCGCGGACATAAGCCGGTGCGAGTCGGGATGCCGACCCGCTTGACACTTGCGGACTCTCTGACCGGTATACGATTGTCTTCGAAGACAGAATACGCGCTCCTTCACGTGTTCTGTCCTTTTTTTGTCTGCGCCTTGACGCGTCGGACGTGCGGATATATCTTATCCGTTAGTCGCTTATCCTCGGTATTGCCGGCAGCCAGGGTACCCGCCTATGGGTTTCTTGATCCCGTTTCTCGTCAGTTTGATTTCAGGTCTGTACACCTCGTTGTGGGGTGCATTCAAGGACTCCCCCTATGAGGGCATGAAACGCCGCACCTTTCCCCGCAGCGTCTATTTCCATGCCGTTATTTTCTGCGCTCTGTATTGGCTTCCCTTTTTCAGCGGTGAATTCCGCCAATTGAGCCTGTTTCAGGTCTTCTTTGCCATCATGGGCCTTGAACGGTTCCTTGCGGAGCTGTACAAGGGATTCTTCAGATCGGAAGATCAGTCGAAATACGCGGTGCCGTCCAGAATCACGTTCTTCGGCCGGCCGGTTACCAGCGAACCGTTGCGTCTCCTGTCCGGCGTCGTTCTGGTGTCAGGTGTCTTTACCCTGCTGTTTCTTTCAATGCAGATCGTTGACTTCGCGGTGTTCGCGGCGGTTGCCTTTTCCACCGGAATGCTGGTTTCTCTCGGAGGCGCATACAAGGACGCTCCCTTTGAGGGATTTGCACCTCTGAAGTTTTTCCGTTCCGCAACGGTACTCGCCATATGTTCTCCCGTGTTTTTCTATTCAAACAACCCGTTTTCGCCGGTACCGCTCGGTTATCTGATCTTCATGGACGGCGGATTGGAACGGTTTCTGGTTGAGTATTACAAGACATACGTGCAGCGCACGATGTCCGGGAAGTTCAGACCGGACCTGCCGCGGATCACACGATCCATCGAGACGCGCGAAAAGTACCACTATACGGCGTGGATTATTATCGTCGGATTGATCGTTCTGTACGTTTATGAGCTCACGACACTATGAAGCCATCGTGATCGGTTCGGGTCTGGGCGGCGGCGCCGCGGCGTTCGCGCTCAGCCGGGCGGGTTTCCGGACGCTGCTGCTCGAACGCGGCGGTTGGGTGAAGCGGGATGCGCTGGACTGGAGCCCGCGCGGGATTCTCATCGATCAGCGGTACAGGAGCCGTTCACCGTTCGAAGTAGAAGGTGACCGGGGTCTTCACTCCGTCTACCCGAACGAAGCGGTGGGTGGCATGTCGATATTTTACGGAGGGGCGTCGCTGCGGTTGCGTGAGAAGGATTTTTCGAGCTGGCCGATCGATTACGCGGCAATGGAGCCGTACTATGCAGAGGCGGAGCATCTGCTGGAGGTACACGGTCAGGCAGGGGCGGATATGCATGAGCCGCCGAGGTCCGGAGCCTATCGTTTCGGAGGGATTGAACTCACGCCTCCGGCAAAGCGGATATACGAGGCCGCGAAGGCACTCGGGTACCGTCCCTTCAAGATACCGCTCGCGCTGAATTTCACGAACAAAGACCGGCCGGTATGTATCCAATGTTCGACCTGCGATGGATTTCCGTGCCGTATCGAAGCCAAAAACGACGTGGCCCTGACAATTCTGGCGAAGGCACAGGCGTCCGACCTGGTTGTCATGCCAGGGATGATCGTACTGCAACTGGAAAGCCGAAACGGAAGGGTCGTGCGGGTTCGATGTCTGGACGGGACCACAAAGCGGGAGGTCGAATTCAGTGCGAAGGTCGTGATTCTCAGCGCGGGCGCCCTGCAGAGCCCGGCCATTCTGTTGCGTTCCGGGCTGGAGCGACTCGACAACCACCGGCTGATCGGCCGATTTCTGATGCGGCACTGCAATGCGGTGGTCACCGGTCTCTTTCCGTTTCGGACCAATCCCGACCGTATATTTCACAAGCAGTTGTGCTTTACGGATTTCTACGAAGACCTGAGGGACCGATTGGGTACGTCTGTGGGAACGATTCAGGACATCTACACGCCCGCGCCGGAGGTTCTGAAGCACTATGCGCCATTCGGTTACGGGAATCTGTCGGCATTTGTAACACGTTACCTGCAAAATCTGCTTTGCATCGCGGAGGACGATCCCCAATACGAAAACCGGGTGCATCTGACTGCTCGAATGGACGATTTTGGCATCGCGGTGACCGGTGTCGTTCATCGATATTCGGACGGTGACCGCCTCCGAAGGAAATACCTGACAGACAGGGCCAGACGCATCTTGAAGCAGGCGGGCGGTCTGTATCACCGAATCTACAATCTGGAGACGTTTTCCCACGCGGTTGGGTCGTTGCGTTTCGGTAACCACGCCCTGGACAGCGTTCTGGATGAATCCTGCAGACTTCGCGGCATAGACAATCTATTCGTCCTCGACGGTAGCTTTATGCCCACTTCGGGAGGGGTCAACCCCAGCCTTACAATCGCAGCAAACGCGTTACGGGTCGTGGATGTCATTCGCACGGAATATGGATAGACACCCGCTCGCGGGCCGTCGTCGGGAAACACGACGTCGCCTCGCGGGAATCGGAAAAATGAAAAAAATCTGTCTGGTGGGCTGCGGGACCATTGCCCGGTTGCACGCGAAGAACCTCTCGGGCTCGGCCGAGCTCTTTTTCTGCAGCCGGTCCGAAGAAAGCGCAAGGCGATTCAACGATGAATTTCGCGGCAGCGGCAGCTTCCGGCGTCTTGAGGACGTGCTGGCATCGCCCGACATCGACGCGGTGGTGATTGCATCCCCTCCCGCATTCCACAAGGACCAGGTGGTACGCGCGCTTTCGGCCGAAAAAGCCGTGATGGTCGAAAAGCCGATGTGCGTAAATCCGGAGGAGGTGGAAGCCGTCGGCGCCGCGGTAGCTTCGCGTCCGGAAGCGCTGTTGATGGTGGCCGAAAACTACTACTACAAACCGTTGCTCAAGAGAATCAAGGCATTGACCCGGGAGCGCCGGATCGGAGACATCAGGTCGGTACAGGTGAAGAAGATGTTCACGCAGGCGACAGCCGGCTGGAAACGCCAGTACGGCGCGTTGCTCGAAGGCGGCATCCACTTTGTCGCGTTGATTTCCGCGATGTTCGAGTGTGATCCGGAACGCGTCAATGGCCGGTTTCCAGGAAGGCGCGACGGAAAACCGGAGCGGACGTCGGTTGTTGAGTTGACCTATCCCGGAAACGTAACGGCCGAGTTAATGTATTCGTGGAACATGAAAAGCCGCACGGGGGGCACCTTTCAGCACTCCCGGATTCTTGGCACGCACGGACAGATCGTTTTTGAAAGCAATGGTCTATATGTGCTGCAGAAGGGGCGTAGAGGCGTCCGGTTTTACTTTCCCGGAATATCGGATCTGATGGGATATCGGGAGATGACCCGGGACTTCCTGCGATGCTTGGACGACAGGAGCCGGACTCCGTATTCGGACTTTCTGAGAGCCAGACGGGATCTGAGAATCGTCTTCGATGCCTATCGGTGGTAACACAGGGCGTCCCGGCGCGTTTCCCGCATGTCCGGGCAACCGGTTCAGGGCGTCCTGGGCTGGAATACGAAAACAGTTGACCCCGTTCATGCTTGTCGCTATATTTTCGGGCAGCTTCCTCCCCAAACTCCTCCTTCCTGAGTAATACTCCTTCTCAACAAGCGGCCCAGGGCCAGTACTTACGAGTATTCGCTTCCTCCACGCAACGGCCAAGATTGCTTCTGACGTATTACGTATAAAGCGGGCGTCTTGCCGTCCGGATCACAGCCCGGGAAAAACGCCGGGATCGACGCTGCGGGGAAGGGTGCGAGGGATGTGCCGGTGAACGATCGCCTGAAGTCCTATCTCGATTCCTTCGTGCCCCTCATCGATGCGGAGCTCTTCAGGTTTCTGCCTCAGGCCGAGCCATTCGGCTATCTGTACGAACCGATGCGCGATTATCCGATTCGGGGAGGCAAACGGTTTCGGTCCGTACTCGTGCTGCTTGCGTGCGAGGGGTTGGGTGGCGTCGTGGAGAAGGCGTTGCGGACGGCGGCGGCGTTTGAAATGTTCCAGTCTTTCGCGCTGGTTCACGATGACATTGAAGACGGTTCGGAAATGCGCAGAGGCAAACCATGTCTGCACCATCTTCACGGCGTTCCGCTAAGCGTTAATGCGGGCGACGCGCTCCATTCGAAGGTGTTCGAAATACTCGCCAGCAACCGGGACATTCTCGGCGACGCCATCGCGCTTGATTTGATACAGGAAATGCTCTACGGCGCCCAGCGCACGTTTGAAGGACAGGCGTACGACATCGGCTGGATCGAGTCAGGCGCCGTCCCCGAAGTTGAGATTTTTCTGGAAATGCTGCGTCTGAAGACAGGATGGTACAGCGGGAGGGGGCCGTGCACCGCCGGTGCGATCGTCGCAGGCGCATCTCCGGATTGCCAGCGGGCGGTGGGTGCGTTCGGCGAGCGAATGGCGGTGGCTTTTCAGATCAAGGACGATCTGCTGAATCTGACCGTACGGGCCGAAGATGCGCACCAGGCCCCGGCGACGACCTCGGGAGGTTACGGAAAGGAACGCGGCGGAGACATCGCGGAGGGAAAACGGACCCTGATGGTGATTGATCTCTTCCACAGATGTTCTCCGGATGAGCAGGAGTGGGTGCGGGAAATCCTGAATCGAGACCGGTCAGAGACGAAAACGGACGAGGTTGAAAGGACGATTTCGCTGATGGAGCATTACGGTTCCATAAAAAGGGCCGAAGACGCGTGTCGGGCGTGGGCGGCGGACGCGGAAGCGCATCTTAACGGGATTCCTCCCTCCGAGGCCCGGGAAACCATGCGTGAGATGTGCAGTTTTCTCGTCGACAGGGCATTCTGAGTCACATGGGACCCCGTTCCGACTCATCAGTATACAGAACACCAGTTGCAATTCGAAGATTCCCCGATTCCGCGATCTATAACCGCAGGAGGGCGAGTGATGAAGTTCTTCATCGACACGGCCGATCTGGACGAGATACGCGAAGCCAACGATATGGGCGTTCTGGATGGCGTGACAACGAATCCGACGCACATCTCAAAGGAAGAAGGAACGTTTGAGGAGATCATACTCGAGATTTGCGAACTCGTGGACGGGCCGGTCAGCGCGGAGGTCGTGAGTACCGAGTGGCGACTGATGCTCGAGGAGGCGCGCCATCTGGCGAGCATACACGACAACGTGGTCGTCAAGGTTCCCATCACGCTGGACGGGCTTAAGGCGATCAGGGCCTGTAGCGATGAAGGGATCCGCACCAACGTGACGCTCTGCTTCTCCCCCAACCAGGCACTGCTGGCGGCGAAGGCGGGAGCTGCGTTTATCAGTCCTTTTCTGGGGCGCCTGGACGACATCGGGCACGTCGGAATGGACTTGATCAGGACCATTCGCCGGATTTACGACAATTACGGATTCGAGACAGAGGTGCTGGCAGCCAGTTTGAGGCACCCTCTCCACGTCATCGATGCCGCCTGCGCCGGAGCCGATGTGTCCACGTTGCCACCCGACGTATTAAAAAAGCTGCTGGCGCATCCGCTCACGGAAGACGGTCTCGAGCGCTTCCTGAGCGATTGGAATGCGTGGAAGGAGAACCGGTCGGAAACGGTTGTGGTTTAGCCTTGCCAGCGGGATCATCCGGAAACAAGAAAGGGCTTGTGTACGCAATCACACAGGCCCTTTCCTGCAAGTGGAGCCACCCAGCGGACTCGAACCGCTGACCTACGCATTACGAATGCGTTGCTCTACCAGCTGAGCTAGGGTGGCTAACAGCCCGTTGAAAAAGTCCATCCGGGCTACGGCCGGCCCTTGCGGTCGAAATACTGCGTTGCGCTCCCTCGCCGAATCGATGGATGGGACTCGGTCGCGCGCCTTGTCTTCGGCCACAATGGCTCGGCCTCGCCTGCAGAGCGACTTCATCAACGGACTGCTAAAGCAATGAAAAACACACGATTATCAACCTGAATTCGAAGCGGCTAAAATACAAAAGCGGCGTCTGCGTGTCAAGGATAATTCTACGATTCCGACGGCCTGGTATTCGACTCGATTCAGGGAGGAGATGATGCGAAAGAACCTGAGGATGGGCGCCGCGAAGGTCGACGTGACGCCGCCGGTCGGACTGTCCATGGCGGGATACGCAGGTCGCACGAACCCGGCCATCGGTGTCCATCTGCCGCTTTGGGCCAGGGCTTTTGTGTGCGAACAGGAATTGGTACGTGTTGCGCTCGTCGTTGTGGACACAGTTGGGTTCAGCGAAGACACGACGGAGCGGATGAGGGAAGCGATCCTGGAACGGACAGGAATTGCAATCGACGGGATTCTCATTGCGACGACACACACCCACTCGGGACCCGTAACCAACCGGTTCCGCGACAACGCACCCGACCCGTCGTATATGGCGGACCTGAAGGAACGGATCGTCGATGCGGTGATCAAAGCATCAGATGATCTGAAGCCGGTATCGATCGGCTTCGCGCAGACGCGGGAACCCGTGTTTCACCACAACCGGCGCAAGGACGGTCAACCGATCGATTCGATGCTCGGGCTGGTACGCTTTTCGGCAGAGGACGGAAGCGCCGTGGCAACGTGGGTGAACTACGGCTGCCATCCGACCATCCTGACCGGGACGAATATCTATTGGTCCCCTGACTTTCCCGGTGTGGTCTGCAATGAACTGGAACAAGCGTGGGGCGGTACGTCGGCGTTTTTCAACGGTTGCCTGGGCGACGTGGGGCCTTACCGGCCGGAACAGAATTTCGCCGAGGTGCAGAAAGTGGGCGGCGGGTTGGCGGGTTCGGTGCTGGAATTGGCCGGGAACATCACACAGACGGACGTGCCTTGTCTCGACGCGCGTCGGCTCCGTTGTACGTGCCTGCTGGATACACTGCCGACGAGCGCGGATCTGAAGGAACAGTTGGCGGGCTCCAGACCTGATTCGTACCAGGCCGGCTGGGCACGGGATCAACTGGCGATGCGAGCGGCCGGTGATACGGTACCCGACAAGGTGCAACTGGAGGTGCAGGGGTTTCGGATCGGGGATGTCTTTCTGGCGTGTTTTCCAGGACAGCTGTTCGGTTCGTGGGGGCTCGAACTCAGGCGTCGATGGCCCGACGATCGATTGGTAATTGTAAATCAGGCGAACGCGCACGCCGGCTATTTCCCTTCGAAGGCGGGATGGGATGGAGGTGGTTACGAGGTCCGTTCCGCTTTCATGTTCAATTCAGATCTGCCGGCGCCGCTGACCTGGGAGGCCGGACAGCGTCTGATCGATACGGCGCTTACCCTGGCGTAGCGCGATGCGAATACAGATCCGGGTTGTAGTCGCCTCTCAATCCCTTCGAATCCGGCAGGAAAAAGGCTTCGGGAAGAACCCGGAGCCTTTTTAGTCTTCGACCGTAAAATGCCCTGTTTCGTCATTTGGGCTTGAACTTTCGCGATTAAGGCCGGATTGAATCCATGACGTATGGGACGGCCGGCGTCTTGAGTATACGCAGCTTGTAGTCGATGTTGGGGTCTGGTCGGGCGATGGGCATGTTGAACGCGAAACCGGCGCCGTGGTTGACGATAGGCATGTTATCCAGAGGCGACCTCTGTAACAACAGGCGCTCAAGCGCGATTGTAGCCATTGTGCGTTCCTTCTCAAGATCCCGTTTTCGATTAAGCCTCTGTCGCAGCCCCTTCAGCATTTTCCTATTGGATGATCCTTCCCCGCGTTTCGACAGCTGCCTCTTCAGTGCATCGGCGGGCGCGGGAGGATCCCCTCCCGCAGGACTCGCGATAAAATGCACAAGGGCGAGAACCGAAAGAGCGCGAAAGAATGTGCCTGGCATCACCGAGGCCTCCTGCCGGAAATGAAGGACGACAAAGGGATTTAACTCTGAAACGCGTCCGTCCGTTCGAAGTTCCCGGATATGGCGGTTCTAACCACCCGGCGTCCGCTGCGCGTTGCAGCCCGCCGCCTGTTCCGGTGTTCAGCATGTGTCCAGCCAGGCCATCCACGACTTGCCGTGCCGGATATCGTGACCCCGGTCGCCGCGACGTGTGACTAGCACCGGTTGTCTTCCGGACTCCGTGAGCCCGAGAACCGGATAGGCCCGGATCCTATTTCCGTCTTCGGCTACGAAGATGTGTCTACCCACCAGCTGGCGCAGCCGGCTTTTCTGGCCATCGGTCACCAGGCCGGATTCACTCTCGTCAACACGGGTTTCCAGTACGGGACCGGACAGTGCCGCGAAGTCTTGCTTGAGGGAGATTTCGCCTCGCTGAAGACATGTGCCTCCCACCAGCCAGGCGTCTTCACCCGAGATGAAACCGAATCGGCCGTTGAAGCGAACGGACAGGCCCGCCGGCTCGACGGATTCGGGGGCCCGGTCGTTACCGGCGCTGATCAACACATCTCTCCCCGTGTTGGTGGTGACCTCGACGACAGTCGCGAGTGTGGTTGGGTTCACGTAGAGAACGCGTACGGAGCTGACGGCGTTACCAACGGAGTACACCGTTACGAACGCACTGTCCCGGTTGTTTCGCCGGCGCAGGAGGTACGGGATGGTGGCGCCTCTGTCGCGGGCCTTGCGCTGTCCAAAACCCTCGCCGACAAGAACCTGTTCGGATTCGCACGCCGGGACATGTACACGGAAAGGGGTCCCGTTGCCGGGCGTCGACGCGGCGGACCAGGGGGATACCGACTGACCATGACGTGTCTGCGTGAGATCGTAAATCTCTTCGTCCGTCGGGCTGGTCCGTATACCGGAGATCGTGAGGGAACGGTCAGGTCCGTGCATGACCCAGTCGTGTCGGCCGCCGCCCCGGACGCGGAAGATATCCACGACGTATTCGCGCTGTCCGCTGCCGACGATGGCGATCGTCCGGCGGTAGTCCGAGGCGTTGGGATAGACGTTGGAATAGGCCTCCATCACCTTCACGTTCGCACATGCCGAAAAGAGTTGAAAGGTTGCCCGGCGGCCGTGCGTTGCCTGCTCTTCACCGTCAACCAGCACCAGATTGTGCGCGAAGGTGCGGTTGACTCCGTAACGGAGGTCTTCCATATCCCAAAGATAGCCGAGATCGGTGAGCAGCTCACGACCGGCCCTCCAGTAGTAAAGATTGAGGTGGTCGTGATGGTGGTGGCCCTTGAAGTCCGCGCCGTACAGGATGACAACGCTGCCGTTCCCCCGGTGTCCCGTGCGCAGGGTTCCGATGTTCAGGTGGGGCCCCAGATCGTCGGTGAACCGGGGCGGCCGTTCAGGCGGTGCGGCAGGCTGCCGGTAGAAGGCGGACGCGGTGTCCAGGTTTCCGCCGTACCAGAACTGTGCGATGCGGCCGGCATAGCAACGTTCTGTCCCGGCAATGTCCCGTTGAAGCATGCGGTTGTTTTCCGTCGGGTAGTTGCGCGCGAGGACGTCGGCGAACATGGCGGAGAGGTGGCAGGGAAGCCTGTTGTCCGCCAGCAGGGGATAGTTCAGGTCCGGCAGAAGCGGACGGGCCATGTTCTGCCAGACCGCCCGGTAGCGGGGCCATCTGTAAAGGTCCACCCGGTGCAGAGACGCCGGCGGAAGATCCACGCCGTTCGGATCCGAATAGCGCTTGAGGGCTTCGGCGATGCGCCAGATACCGGATAACATCATGCCGGCGTATCCGATGGATTCCGGTGTTCCCCCGTCGGGCAGCCACCAGTCCCGCACGGCCCTCACGAAGCCGTCGAGACCGAAACGGATCAGCAGCGGGTCGCCGCAGACGATTCCGATCAGGCCGACGGCGCAACGGTTCATTCCGGTCTTGTTGTTGATAACGTCGTCAGAGAAGAGCATCACGGCCGCGTCGAGGAACAGGTCGTGCTCGATATGCCGTTTTTCCGCGTCTGAAAGGGTTTCGGCCACAAGGTCGTAGGCAAGGATGAGTTTCTGCAGCGAGGTGCCTTCCATTCCTCCGGAGGAGCCCCAGCGCAGTACGGCCCAGTAACCGGGATGGAGCTTCCGGCTCGGTTTGTTGCCCGGCGGACACCATTCGTCTTCGGGCAGATTGTCGACGCGGGTTGCTGCGACCTTCGGATCGAAGTCCGCGATGTCGCCGTACGAGGAGTGTACGAGATACGCGGGATGGACGTCGGCAAACCGTTTCAGGATAGTCGCTGCGCTCGACGCGTAGTCCGGTATGCCTGTCAGCGAGTAGGCCAGCGCCAGGTCTTCGGCCGTGTTCGCCGCGTGCCGGCACTGGTGTATGCGGGCATGGCCGGAAAAGCTGGAGTGGATGGCCGCGTATCCGTATGCCTGCCACGACTTGCCGCCGTATAGTGTGATATTCTGCCGGGGGTCGAAGCGGCTTGCGAAGACCACGTCTTCCGGATATTCGTCGTTTGGATATACGGTGCGGCACCCCTTGCAGTGGATGTGCGCCGGACCGTCCGGATACCAGTCGTAGGCGCCGTGCATCGGCGCGAACTCGCACTTCGGACACATGGTAAAATGGGGTGAGTAAGGGGTCGTCGACGGCACATAGGTCCGCGCCCACTCCACGGTAACCTTCCCGGCAGCTTCGACTCTTTCCAGAAGTGTCTCCAGCGCCTTTCTTGCCCACGGGTGGTCGGAGACGTTCTCCCTGGCGCGGTCGATATCGCTCCGTGAGAAGATGGTCGCTGGATGCTCGACGTGAGACCGGTATCGTTGCCATCGGCCGGTATCCAGCATCTCCGCGATATCGAATTCACCATGCCAGGTTTCCAGCCAGGGATACATTGTCAACGAATCTCCCGGTTCCAAATGCAGAGGATTGAATAGCGCCGTTTTGCAGGTGCTGACGACTCAGCTTCCCGGTTTCGGCGGCGGGAAGTTTACGCGATGTTCGACGTTACGTCCGTCCGGCGTCTGTTCTGAACCGGATTCCAGGGCGCGCCGGTCCGCCTGCTACGGCAACTGGGGACCCGTCGGCGCGCCAGCAGGCGGCGCCCGAAATGGTCCCGGTGGTGTGATCGTAGGCGACGCCGTTCATCCCTCCGGCAACGGTGTTGACTTCGCGTACGTCGTGACCGCGGGCGGTGAGCCGGGTTCTTACCTCGCGGGGAATGACGGGTTCGATTTCCAGCTCCTGGCCCTGGGTCCATACCCTGGGGGCTTCAACCGCTTCCTGCAGGGTCATTCCGTGGTCGACAAGGTTGACGATCGCCTGCAGTACGGCGGGAAAGATGCGCACGCCGCCGGGGGTACCCAACGCGAAACAGGGGTCGCCGTTTCTGGTTACAATGGTGGGCGCGTTGCTGCTGAGCATACGCCGGTTGGGTCCGACCGAGTTGGCCATACCGGGGTGAGGGTCAAAGAGGGCCATATTGTTGTTCAGGAACGCGCCGGTTCCCGGGGCAATGGCCTTGCAGCCGAATGCTTCGTTGATGGTCTGGGTCATGGAGGCCACGTTGCCGGCCGCGTCCGCGGCGGTCACATGGGTGGTACACGCGGATTCGGCTGAGCGCGGAATGCCCGCGTCGACACGGGCCGCTTCCGCCAGGTTGATCTCCTCGCGTCGCTGAGCTCCATAGGTTTTCGATATAAGCCATTCGACCGGCACGTCGACATGCTGCGGGTCGCCCATGTGTTTCGTGCGATCGGCAAAGGCGATCTTGAAGCATTCGGCGAGGACGTGGATGCCGTCGGCCGTGCCGAATCCGATATCCGCGACGTCGAATCCCTCAAGCAGATTGAGGATCTGAAGCAGGTGTACGCCGCCGGAGCAGGGAGGCGACGGCACAGAGAGTTCGTAACCACGGTATGTTCCTCTGACCGCGCTTCGCCGCACGGCGCGATAGGCGGCCAGATCTTCCATGGTGAGGATGCCGCCGCTTTCCCGGATGTGACCGACGATTCTCTCTCCAAGCGGGCCGCAATAGAGTACGTCGGGACCTCCATCGGCGATGTCCCGGAGGGACGCGGCGAGATCGGACTGAACAAGCCGGGTGCCCGCCGCAAGAGGCCGCCCTTTGGGCAGAAAAATGCGGGCTGTTTCGGGAAATTGGCTCAGATGCCGCTCATTCTGCGCCACGGATTCGGCCAGATACCGGCTGACGGGAAATCCGTTCTCGGCAACCTGGATCGCGGGCTGAATGACGGTCTTCAGGTCCAGCTCGCCCCAGCGCCGGAGCGCCTCGCACCATCCCTTCAGCGCGCCGGGAACCCCGATGGCCAGCGGGCCGATTTTGTTGGTGTCGTTTTCGGCCCGCATGTAGTCCGGCCACGCGTCGGAAACGGGCGCATACATGAACGGCGTTGCCGCGGCAGGGGCGCAGGCATACGTGTCCAGAATGACGGGCGTGCCGTCGGCGAGGCGGATGTTGATCCAGCCCGCGCCGAAGAGGCCCACCATCTGAGGCTCGACGACGTTGAGGGCGAAGAGCGCCGCCACCGCCGCTTCGATGGCGTTCCCGCCCAGGGCGAACATCTGTGCGCCCGCGGCAGAGCCGATCGGGTGGTTGGCGGCAACAACGCCGCGTGATCCGGTTGCGGGCTGCTTCTGTACCTGAAAGGGTGCGGCGGCATTGTCGCGCCAATTTGCGGGCATATCGAAGGTGTTGTCAGGGGTATACGACGATGGGGATGATTGGTGTAACACCGACGTCGGAGTCCTTGCCGGTGGCGCGTCAAACCTGGAGTTGACGGGCGAGCGACAGAAAGGTTTTCCGGGCAGACGCGTTGAGCCCTTCGGCGAAGGGACCCGGACCGGTGGTGGTGTACGTGTTGGCGCGGTCCACTTCGTAACCTCCTTCGGGCAGAAGTTCGTCGGTAGGAAGATAACCGCGTCCTTCCTGGCAGTAGCCCCAGGCGATCAGGTCCGGGTCGTTCAGCCATGCTCTCACGAGGCCGAGCCATTCGGCAAGGACCTCGCCGGCAATCCAGGCGATCCGGCGCCCCTCTGCAAGGCGTATCAGACCCACGGGCCAGGGCACAGCCTTCACCGGTGGAATACCGCTTTCGAGCCGCTCGACCCAGTAGCCGCCGAGATTCCGGCTGAGTTCGTCGTCCGAAGTAGACAGCGATCGCCAGTGGTCCGCGTGCGGTATTTTCCCCTGGTCGCGCGGGGCGAGGAATCGACCCTGAGCCGCGGCGATATCCAGATCCAGCCTCGCGCCTGTGCCGTGAAGCGTACGGACAACGTCGCCCGCGAGTTCCGTTCCCGCGGTCACCGGGTCGGCGGGCGTCGACTTACGGAATCTGCCTCGGATCAGATCCGCCAGGACACGGGGTCTGACGTTGCCTGCGAGGCCCTGGATGAACTGACAATGCACGTTTGCGCCGAGTTTGGATCGAAGCGTATTGCGGCAGACACCCGGGAAGTCGGCCGAGATGCCGTCCCACGCGTAACCGTAGACAATTACCGGGTGGCAACCATAACTGTAGACCACACACCTGTCGCCTCCGTCCAGCGCGGAAACATCGATCAGCCACAGGTCCGGGTTGTGTGCCCCATCCGGATCCGGACCCATTCCCGTCTCTCCGGACGGTCCCTTTCTTCGGCGGTTGATACCTACCTTCGACGCGCCCCGGTATTCGGTCACCGTAACCGGTTGCAGCTTTTCCACTGCCGCGAGCGCGACGTGGATGATGTTTCGGCACAGGGACTCGTCGTACGCATGGAGTTCGGTCGGTTTGGGCAAGGGCGTGGCGTAGCCTTCGAAGCCGCCCATAGGGCCGCTGTGGGTGTGGGAAAAATTCAGGATTACGGCTTCGATGGGAATGCCGGTGAGTGCGGAAAGGTCATATCTGAGAGGTTCAGCGATAACCGGCGACAGACCCACGAGGTCCACGGAGATCCAGAGTGTCCGGTTGCCCACGGAATCTTCCAGGACAGTGGCCTGCGCAATGAGCGGATCGAGAACGGCTCTTCCGGGTGTAAAACGAGGACCGCGCCCTCCCATGGGCAATCCGAGCGGCGGGGTCGTTTCAATTTCGGCCCACCCGGCTCTGGCGGTTGTCATAGCGTACTCCGTGGGTCTTTTGGACAGTTTCGGAATTTGCAGGTCGGCTTCAGGCGATGCGGTACCGGTCGACTTTGTCCCGGTCCAGGCTTACGCCCAGTCCGGGTCCGGGGGGCGGCAGAAGATGACCGTCCGAAATCTGCAGGGTTTCGACGATGACGTCGTCCGCGTGATAGACAAAGCCGTTTACGTCGCTGGCATAACCCAGGTTTCGCATGGCAAACGCGAGGTGGGCCTGTGCGGACGTCCCGATGCCGAGCTCAGGCATGCTGCCGATGATGCAGGGCAGGCGGGCTGCTTCGGCAATGGCGAAGATCTGCGCAGCGGGATAGATGCCCCCGGCTTCGGCCACGTAAACATTGAAGACGTCCACCGCACCGGCCCGGATGCACGCCATGGCGTCTGCCGGCGTCCAGACACTCTCGTCGGCCATAATGGGCGTATCCACGTGATCCCGGATGTGCCGCAGACCCTCCAGATCGCTGAAATGCAGGGGTTGTTCCACCAGTTCGAGCCGGCAGGGTTCGAGGGATTTGATGTTGCGCACGGCCTCCTTGGCATTGCGCCAGCCCATGTTGGCGTCCACGCGCAGTACGACGTCGTTCCCCACACGATTACGGACGGCCTCGACGGTGGCAAGGTCGGCGTCTGCATCCATGCCGATTTTTGCCTTCAACGTCTTATACCCCTGCCCGGCGAGAGAAGCCGCATGTTCGGCGATCTCTTCCGGTTCGCCCATGGAAAGGGAATGGCTGAGCAGAACGCGGTCCCGGACCCGCCCTCCCAGCAGGTTGTAAACCGGGGTGTTCAGCGCCTTGCCGACGATGTCGTAGAGGGCCATGTCCACGCCGGCCTTCGCGGGTTCGGAGCGGTGCAGCAGGCTGTTCATCAGGGCGTGGATTTCCGCGATGCGGAACGGGTCCCGGCCCGAGAGCGCCGCCGCCAGCAGATCGTTGATGTCTTCGGCCTGACCCCGGCCCTTGCGGTCCCAGATGCTGCAGACTTCCCCGATCCCCGTAATGCCTTCGTCGGTCCGGATTTCGACTATCGCGTTTTCGGTTTCCTGGCTCCGCCCGAGGCTGCTCGTAAAGGTCTGCGGTCGGGGTACGCGGACCGGGGTGGCCTCTACGTGCGTGATCTTCAAACGCGGCTCCTTTCAATGGCTCGACGCTGAACGTGCCTTGCTGATAGATTCGATTGAAAAGCTGGCGTTCCGTCCGCGTCGTGGCGGGATTATTCGTACGGTTCGAAAAACGTCAGGTCCGCGCCGAAGTTGTCCATCGCCGCAACTGCGTCTCCCCGCAGCCTGACGCGTATCTGCCGGGTACGGTGATTCAGGACGATTTCCCTTTCGACGAGCGGGAACTCGAACGTGATCGGACGGTTGAGCGGGGGCCGGGCGACGTAGAGATATCCGTTCGTCTCGCGCGGGGCTTCCGTCGCACCCTGGATGCTGATCTTCGACGCGTCCGTCCAGGAAGGGACACGCACCCATAGCGGTCCGGCGCGTTTTACGCGCACGCTCAGCGCCGAATGCGTGTATGGAGATTCGATTCTCAGGGACGGCGTTTCGTGGTCGAACAACAGATTGACACGGTGGCCCGCGCCGTCGGTTCGCGCGGTTTCCCGGTAGGCTTCGCAGAGTGAGCCCACCCCGCCCCCCACGATATCCATGTTGAAGCTCATGTATTCCGCGCCGATCGGGCGGTGGCCATAGGGGGCCGGAAACCCGAAAGCGCCATGGTGCCGGTTGGCGACGTCCCGTTTACCGTCATCTCCGTCGGGGTTGGGCGGATCGTCGATAAATGAAATGTCGCGCAGTTGGGAAGGCAGAACGTGGCACCGCAGAATGCGTTCGGCGTCGTCGTAGTACCTGGTATATCCCCAACGACCGAGGATCAGCGCGGTTTCGAGAATGTCTCCGGAGTTGTTGATTTCTCCCTTGTCGCCAGGAGCTTCGTCACCGCTGTTCTCGATCACCCAACCGAGCGGATCGCTGATTTCACGGAGGCCGTTGTCGTAGAAGGCTTTCACACGGCCCATCAGCAGGGCGTCCGACGTCAGCTCGGCCAACTGTGCCAGGGACGACATCACGCACGTGGTGGAGTGCGTATGCGCCCCGAAAGTCTCGCGGTTGTAGTCGCCACTTTCATTGAAATAGTCCAGTGCTCTGTCTTTCAGTACGATGGCCAGATCGAGTGCGGCGCCGTGCCCCGTTGCCCTATAGTACTTCACCAGCGGACCGATGGACCGTCCCAGCCCGACCACGAAGGTGGAGCGAAGGACTTTGAGTCCGAGTTCGCCTTCGAGGTAATCGTAGTTCCAGCCGGTTACCGGACTCCAGCATTTCGGAATCGCGCGGATACTGGCTTCGGCGATCTCACGGGCGCGTTCGGAATGCCGGAAGCGTACCAGCGGGTACAACGCATGAAATCCTTCCCGGCAGTTATGCGGTGTGAAGTTGACCTGTGGCCCGCCAACTTCGTCCCGGTTGATCGGCAGCGCAACCGGGCCCCCGTAAGCAAGATAGGCGGCGTTGGCGTGGTTGTCGATGCAGCGTTCGTCCAGTTCGATCCCGATGGCGTCTTCGGCATTGAGCAGTGCGTTCAGGTGGCGCCCGGGAACATGGGACTCGGAGTGCACGGGACTGAAGCTCAGCCGGGCTTCAGGGAGTACCCTGGAACTGAAGAAGGGTACATTGTTGTCGTCCGCGTTGAACACGTTGCACATCGTGCGGCAGCCCAGACGGATGGCGTCGGCGATATCGGTCGTGTTGACGTCCCGGAGTCTGGACATTGGGAGTCCTTTCCTTCGGATTCCGGCGATCGGCATCGGGCGCGTGTCCGACCAACGGTACTCCGGCGTTTATCAGTCCGTTGATAAAGTCGCTCTGCAGGCGAGGCCGAGCCATTGTGGCCGAAGACAAGGCGCGCGACCGAGTCCCATCCATCGATTCGGCGAGGGAGCGCAACGCAGTATTTCGACCGCAAGGGCCGGCCGCAGCCCGGATGGACTTTTTCAACGGACTGTTATACGCGGACCGGGCGTTGAGAATGACGGTCAGCGACGGCTGTGCGGCATCTAATATATCCATCGGTCGAGCGCCCGGCAACTTCCATGCGCAGGGCGGCGCCAGTGGCGGTTTTTGCCTTGACATACGTGCGGTCGTTATTATCTATTCATTTCCTGGGGGCGGACCCCGGGATTCAACAGACCGAACAGGTTGCGAAAGGGAAGACATCCATGGAAGATTCGATCGGATTTTTCGAGAAAAACGGCTACATCGTCGTGCGCGATGCGCTGACGGATGAAGAGATCACGCGCGTCAACAGCGGAATCGCCGCGGACCGCGCCGCGCACCCGGAACATTGGGAGCCTGCTCCAGCGGCATCCGGTCATCTGTCCGTGGGTTGCGACGCGCCCGAGCTTCTCCACCGGACCGAGGCGCTGGACGGGCTGGTTTGCCACCCTTCTGTCGCACCCCTTGTCCGCCGCATCCTGGGTCCGGGCGCCGGGCTGTCCGGCCTGACGTTTCTCAGGCGGGAACCCTGCGACGTCCAGCCCCCCGAAGATCAGGACGGCGGCGATCCGCTGTGTCTCACGCGCGTGTGGCATCGCGAAGACAGCGGAAACGTGGAAGGCGCGGACCGGAACGACTTTTTCGTGCCGGCGCTGCAGGTAATCTTCTACATGGATGACGTTGACACGGAGTCCCACTGCTTCAGCATCATTCCGGAGAGCGTCGAAACCAAACGAAATCTGCCGAAGACGCACACCGGGAGCAGCGGATGGGGCGCGCAGGACAGGCTTCGAATCGACGACGCAGACGTCGGATACGTCGACCCGGAGCGACCTACCTGGGTGGACGCCTTTGGTAGGGAACTGACCCGGCGTACGGGTCGTGTAGATATATACGGCCGGGCGGGAACGGCTGTCATGTTCAACAATTGCAGCTATCACTGCGGCTCCGTCAGACACACCCCGCGTCCGAGGCACACCGTTCATGTGCGCTATCGTCAACCGGAGCCCGTCGCCTCACGCCACGCGCTCAAGCCGCCCTGGGAAAGCGTGGATCAGTTTTCGTCCTCGCTGCCCTCAAGACCCACGATCGGCAAACTGTAAACCCGCCGGACGCCGACTCCCGATCGGCGAAATCCATTGAGAGGACCGAATCATGTACATAGGGACACAGGTGGGATGTCGTCACGATACCGATATTGAGGTCCTGTCGCAGTTGGGCGTGTACCACGTGGACCAGACGCCGGTGGAGCCGTGGACCGAATGGTCGGCTGAGATGCTGATCCGGATGCGCGAACGGTTTGACAGGTACGGTATCAATCTCGAGATGATTCACATTCCGCTCAGCTCGGGCAGCGCGTTCAGTAATCCGGCCGGCGCCGTGTTTCTCGCCCCGAGCGATGAACGGGAACGGCAGATCGACCGGTTGTGCGAAATCGTCCGGATGGCCTCCAGGGCCGGCCTTCGGGGTCTCAACTACAACATTACCATACTGGGTCACCTCCGGACCGAATCCCGTTACGGTCGTGGAGGGTCGCGGCTTTCGTCTTTTGAATACGCAAAACTCGACCAGTCCCTAGGGGAATTTGAAGGAGGGGCGGCCGACGCCGATACGATGTGGGAACGTATCCAATACTGGCTCGAACGCGTTATGCCGGTGGCGGAAGAGTACCGCATTCAGATGGCCTGTCATCCGTCCGATCCGGGGATCGGCGATGTGACGTACCGCGGCGTCGCCCGTGTTATGGGGATGGTGGACGGGCTGAAGAGGTTCGTCGAGTTATACGACAGCCCTTACAACGGGCTGAATTTCTGCCTCGGAACGATATCCGAGAGCCTTGAAGACCCGGGCGAGGAGATTTACGACATTATCCGCTGGTTCGGCCGGCGCAGGAAGATCTTCAACCTGCATTTCCGGAATATCAGGGGTGGGTTCCGGGACTTTGTGGAGGTGTTTCCCGACGACGGGGACGTGGATATGCTTAGAGCGCTGCGCACGTTCAACGAGGTCGGTTATGAATACATGATTATGCCCGATCACGTCCCCGGTATTTCCGGGGAGGAACCCGCGCAAGTCGCCTTCGCCTACACATACGGATACATCCACGCACTCTTGCAGGCGGTCAACGAAACCTGAGAAGTTGTTTTACAATTCCTGGTGAGTTCCGAGCGCACGCGAAAATGTGTCGGTTATGAGGCGCGAGGGGCGCGCAGCGCCGACGGTCAAAGGCGCCTAAGAGAGGCGAGCAAGCGCAGCCTCGACCTCTCGATACGGGTGGCTTTGGACCAACGCAGACCGACGCTTTTGCAGCCGCGCAAAGACCGCCGGGGGTTTTAAGACAGCTTCTGAAAGGTCGTTCAGACGTTGCGGATGTGGATGAGTTTCCACTCCAGACTTGAAAGCGTGAATTTCAAAACACCGTCCCGGATCGGGACGGTGTTGTTTTTGAGCGCGTCCTCCGCAACGGGGGCAGTACCGAGCCCCAGCTTGTTCATGTTCAACCGTACCGTGACGTTCTTGCGTTTGCCGTTCATATTGGAGACAACGGCCAGAACGCCGTTTTCCGCGTGACGATAGATGCTGGCGCAGGCGTCCCCGGGAGAAACGCCAATATATCTGCGATTCCTCCAATAAGGAATCCATTCGGCGTTCTTGCGGTCGAACGCGTCCATGGCGCGCCACACTTCGGCAGCCAGATCCAGGTCATCGTCCGCATTCTGCGGTCGAACGGGAATGTCGTGCAGAAGCGTAAACGCCCACGCTTGATTGTAGGTGTAGGCGGCGCCCGCGTGGAGGAATTCGGCGGGAACCCCCCACTGGCGGCCCATGAATTCGGCACGGAAGGCGTCCAGGGGCAACAGCCGGGAAACGTCCACGCCGCTGCCGACGCCCTGGAATTGCTCCCCGTCCCAGTATCCGGTCGCCCAACCGAGGGTGGGCATGGTCATGCACGTGGAGTTATGCACGTTGACGTGGCCGTCTTTCTTGCGTGACTTCACGATTTCGTAGATTCTCCGCATCGCTGAACGCGTACTGAAGATGGGATAGGTCTGGGCGATGCTGCCGTCGGACCTCTTATGCCCGCATCCATGTTCGGTATTGCAGCAGCCGAACGGATATTCGGTCCCGTCCAGGTAGACCCCGTCGATGTCGAATTCATCCATCACTCCCGCGATGCCATCCGTGAGCAGATCCTGCCACGGACTGTTCAGGCAGACGCGCCAGGCGGATTGTTCCGGCTGCGGCTGGTAGTGGAAGACCGGATATCCGCCCTTGGGCAGAATGAGCGCGTCTTTGCCCACGGCCTGCCATTCGTCGATGATGTCCGAGATGAGAAAGCCGAAGTAGAGCAGGACCTGAAGTCCGCGGTCCCTGCAGGCCTTGACGACCTTCCGGACTTCGGCGGCGTGCGGGGTCCGGGTGTACGCCTCCGCGTCCGCCCAGTGCTCGAAGAGGACGACGGCCCGGACACCGGAATCCACGCACCTGTCCAGGAGGGCGTCCGACACGTTCAGTCGGGGACTGAAACCGGTCGTGGTCTGGCCGATGCAGAATATTCGCTGGTCCCAGGCGTCCTCAACGACGGGCTTGACGGGCGTGGCCTGAAATCCGAACGTGTATCGCAGTTCGTCGGTAACGACGCCGCCAGGCGTGAGCGGCCTGACGTCTTCGGTTCCGAAGCCCGTGAACTGCCCGCCCTCGCGGCTGCCGGGAAGGAGCTTGATCGGTGACGAGACGCAATGGATGCGCAGCCTTACCCGGTTCTTTCGACGGGTGATTTCGGTGACCTTCCGCGGATTGCGGGTGTGGAAGCCCGCGTCCGATTCCGAGAACAAAGCGATACCGCGTTCCTCGTCCCCCAGCCAGATATACGGGCGATATCCCATCTTGAGACCGTTGTTCGACAGCGCGCCGACGTTTCTGACTCCGCCCCAGCTTCCGGGAAAGTGGTACAGGTACCCGGCGTGTTTGCCGCGAACGGGCAATTCGAGCGAGAGCGCGTCGAGGCGCAGGATCGTGCTGGCGGTGAGTGACCAGTCTATCCGCGCCATTCCGTCGAAGTCGATTTCGGTTCTGGCCGTTACGGCCAGGCCGGCGGGAGACTCGAAACGGACATTGAAAACCACCTGATCTCTTTCTGCCGAAATCAGTTCGAGACGACCCTTCGTCCAGCGTGCTTTCCTGCCGTTTACGCGGGCAACCGGCCTCAATGGACCGGCAAGCAGTTGTCTGCCGCCTGAAGTCGCCTTGGCGGCGAACGCGGTCGCCGGGAATTCATAGGTTCTTCCCCAGCAGGTAATCTCAAGGCCATTCCCTGATTCCGTAACCTCGAGTGGCGTCCATGGATCGGGTACCTGGCGAGAGATTCCGGAACGGGACCCCAGCCAGGTAAAGTCGCCCGGCCATTTGTCCTGAAGCGTCCGGGTGGCGAAGCGGGTGCCGTACCGGTCGATGAAGGTCGCCCTGAAGTCGCAGCAACCCGATGGTATGTCCCCCGTGTCGAAGGCGATCTCTTCGTGCCCGATGTTGCTGACAACCCTGGTTTCCCGCGTTTCCCCCGAACGTGTGCTGTAAAGGACCAGCTCCACCTTGCCCCCTTGCGCCAGATGGGTTTCGCCGAGCAGGTGGACACGTGCGAACACCTTGCGGTATTCATTTCGGGTGTAGATCATTAGCGTGACCGCACGGGCAGGCGATCCGGTTTCGGTCGTGGGCATAGAGGGCTCCTTCCTGCGGAGGCTGTGCCGGCGAATTCAGTTACAAAAATCGAAGGCCGCGCTGGCCGCGCATCGCGCGTTTGGCCGACGGGACGTATTGCCTGGCCGGCAGACCGACGAGTTCGCCGTCTTTCAGCCATTTGAGATCTTCGCCGTAGAGGTGTTCCACCAGACGGCCCTTCAGGCGGTTCAGCGTGTCGGCAAAGCCGCTGTCGCCTGCGAGGTCCCGTGTTTCACGGGGGTCGTCGGCGATGTCGAAAAGCTGCGCCTGGTTTCCCACGGGGTAGTAGATGAGTTTGAATCGTCCGTCGTGTACCATGCGCATCGCCGCGGTTCCTTCGCCGTGTTCGCCGTAGAGTTCGTCCCGGCGACGGTCGCCCGCCAGGCTCTGGCGGTCGACGTAATCGGGTATGGGTATGCCCGCCAGGTCCAGCAATGTGGGCATGATGTCGGCGAACTCCGCCAGGCGATCGTCGCGGGTTCCTTCCGGAAGGCGTTTGTCGCCCTTCACCGGCATGACGACCAGCGGTATTTTGGCGGACATTTCGTAAAACGGCGTCATGCACCAGAGCCCGTGTTCGCCGACCATGTGGCCGTGGTCGCTCGTAAAGACCACGATGGTGTTGTCCAGGAGCCCGCATTCCCGCAGGTATCCGATGACGATCCGGATCTGGTGATCGATATGGGTGAGCATTGCATAGTAAGCGCGCCGTGAATACTCCCATTCATGGTGTTTTGCGCGCGCCATCGCGAGGTTGTCCGGGTTGCTCAGCGTCTTTATGTGGTAGGGCAGGTCATCGAAGTCTGCCGACCAGTTGCCCCCGGCCGGTTCGTCGAGGGGCGCATCCCGGTAGAGCTCCATATATGTCTGCAGCGGCGTGTTGGGCGGGTGCGGCGCGGAAAAGGAGAGGTACCAGAAGCCGGGCTTTCGAGGATCCCGTCGACGGATGGTTTTGCACATCTCCCGGGCTGCCCAGTTGATTGGATGGCAGTACTCGGGCAGGTGCCAGGTGCGGGCGATGTAATCGTTCTGCGTCATGCCGCTCGCGTATTCCTGCCCGCCGTAGCCCTGCTCGGCCAGAAAGAGCTCGTAGTCGTCAGCCATCCCGTCCGGAATGTCGTGGTGAACGTGGCGGCCCTGCTCCTCTACGAGGACGTCATCGAAGCCGATCCGGTTACGCTGCGGGTAGACATGAAGTTTCCCCACGGCATACGCCTGATAACCCGCGTCGCGAAAGCACTGGGCGAGGGTGGGAACTTCTGGGAAGTCAACGCCGTCGATAAACGAGCGCATTCCGTTCGCCTTCGGGCTCATGCCGGTGAACAGTGAGCGTCGGGCGGGTATGCAGGAGGGGCAGGCCGAATAGGCATTGGCGTAACTGACGCCGCAACGGGCGAGGTGGTCGATCGTCGGCGTGGTGACAACGGGATGGCCCGCATCGCCGGTGAGCAGTCCACTCCAGTGATCCGTGCAGATCAGCAGTACATTGGGCTTGTCGGACCGGATGAACTCGGGCATAAGTGACCTTTCGTCGGTTTTCAATTCGTATGAGCGTATTCGTAGTTTCGTAAAGCGAGAATACGAGAATACGAGAATACCATAAGACGGATGATTTATTCCCGCGCTTTCGTAGTTTCGTTCATTCGTCAGTTCGTAGTTTCGTCAATTCGTAGTTTCGTTTATTCGCCTTTCGTAGTTTCGTTCATTCGTAGTTTCGTTATTTTCAGTTAGCTCCTCAGGGTCTTTCGAATCTGTCGACTCTAAGGAGATTGAGGTCAATGGACGGCGTCTGACGCGTGACCACCTGCGAGATCAGTTTGCCGGTAACGGGTCCCAGCGAGATCCCGATCATTGCGTGTCCGGCGGCGACGGTAAGGTTTTCGTATGTCGGGCTGCGACCCAGAAAAGGCAGGCCGTCCGGGGTACATGGCCGCAGGCCCCGCCAGGTCTCGATGTGTTTCAGGCGGTTCGGGTCCAGGTCGGGCAGATAGCGAGGGACGGCGTTGAGAATGGCCGCCACTCTTCGTTTGTTGATGGAAAGGTCCAGCCCGGCCAGTTCCAGTGTTCCGCCGAAGCGGAGCATATCGCCCATGGGCGTGACAGCCACCTTGGCCTCCGAGAGCGAGGCCGGAACCGTGAGGCAGCGGTTCGGCCGTTCGAAGGTGACGCTGTAACCCTTGGCCGGCTGTATGGGCAGTTTCATGCCGAGTTCCGCGGCGATGACCGGCGACCAGGCGCCTCCCGCGAGAACGACCTCATTCGCGTTGAAGTCTCCCCGCGTGGTGACGACCGTGCGGATCCGGCTGTCCCGCCGGCGGAAGCCGATCACTTCCGTCGAAGGATGTATCTTGACGCGTTTACCGTTTCCGGCAACATGACGGGCGAGTTCTCTCACGAATTTCGCGGGAACTAGGTGGGCGTCCTGGGGATAGTAGACGGCGCCCGCGGCGTGGTAATTGGCGATGGGATCCAGCCTCCGCAGGCCGCCCGGATCGAGTATCTCTGTCCGGATTCCCTTATCGGACAGGATGCCGGCCTCCTCGATTCCGCCCTCGAGTCCCTTTTCGGTCCCGTAGACCATCAGACTGCCTTTTTTCTCAAACCCGAAATCCAGGCCGTCGATTGCGGCGATTTCCGTGAAAAGCTCAACACTCGCAAGATTGAGATCTCTCAGGACCTGGAGTGACGGCTGCATGCGGGCGCGGGTGCAGGCCGCTTGAAACTGCAGCAGCCACCTCGCGAGATCGAGGTCCATACGGGGCTTGATGTAGAACGGGCTTTCAGCATCGAACATCCACCTGAAAGCTTTGCCGATTACCCCGGGAGCGGCCAGCGGAATGCTGTGGCTGGGGACGATCAGGCCCTGGTTGCCGTAGGAACTGCCCGCGCAGACGTGGTCTTTGTCAACGAGGACAACGTCCTTTCCCGCATCCGACAGGTAGTGGGCACAGCAGACGCCGATGGAGCCCCCGCCAATTATGAGGATATCGGTGTTGGTCGTCATTGAATGGATGCACTCATCGCAGTCGGCCGAAGCGACTGCCGGATGGTTGGGCGGGCCGAAGGAGCCAGCCAGGGATCAACTTCGTTGAGCTTTCTGGACTTTCACTCCCAGGACCGCTTCCCAGACCTGGATCATCCCTCCCTTGTTCAGGTTTCCCATTCCCTGGTCTAGAGCCGCGCGAAACGTATCGGCGGCGGCTGTGACCAAGGGCAGTCTCACACCCTCATTTTCCATTATACCGGTGATGGCGTCGACATCCTTGCGTGCGTTTGCCATCGGATATCCGGGCTCGAAATTCCGTTCGAGGATCAGAGGCGCGAAGGTGTCGAATCCGTAACTCTGTCCGCTTCCGGTCATCACGGCGCCGCACATCTTCTCCGCGTCCAGGCCGAGTCTGACTGTGAGTGGGAGCATTTCGGCCAGCGCGGCGCAGGAGATATTGAAAAGGGTATTGTTGACGATCTTGGCGAGTTGCCCGTTTCCGGATGCGCCCATATAGTAGATGGACGAACCCATGGCATTCAGAAGCGGCTCGACGGCAAAGTGCGCACCCTTGTCGCCGCCCACCATCAGGGTAAGGGTTCCATCGGCCGCGCGGCTGCTCATCCCTGAACACGGCGCATCCAGAAAGTGAACGCCGAGATCGGCCAGAATTCGTGATGCCTCGCGTGTGAAATCCGGGTGTGTCGTGCCGCAGTCGATGATGATATGCCCGGCCTTCAATTGAGGCTTAAGGCCTTTGTCTCCAAAAAGCACGTCCTCCACGACACGGGTGTCGGGCAGCATCAGAACGATCCGTTCGCAGATACCGCCCACTCGGGTCAGGTTCTCCGCCGTCCGCGCGCCGGACCTCGCGATCCGGTCCAAAGCCTCCCTGCACGTATCGTAGGCGAGCAGAGGAAATCCCGCTTTCAACAGATTGCGGGCCATTCCGCTTCCCATCGACCCCACGCCGATAAACCCCACTGGCGACGGCGCTACAGATCTGTTCATTCTTGGTCCTGGGTTGGGGTTCCGGGGGTTCCACGGGCGGTTGTTTCAGGTGGCGATGCGTTCGACTTCCAGGTCGTCGAACCAGCTTGTGCCGCTGCCATCCTGGCGCAGGATGAGGTACACGGCCCCGCTGTCCGGCGGGGATGGTCCGTGGATCTCCACACAGACCCGTGTCCAGTCATTGGTGCCCGTGAGTTTACTGGAGCTGATGTAAGGGTATTTTTCGGGTTCGTTGAAGACGCCCCAGCGTACGGCCAGAAAGGCGCCGCGTCCCTGGACGTTTTCGGTCTTGATGTAAACGGTAACGCGAAAGCCGGTTGATCGGGTCCAGCGTTCGGTCCACGCGCCATCGCTCTCACGATCCATGACCCACTCGGTGGGTCCGTCCGTCGTTTTGTCGATCTTGAGTGAGAACGGGTCTGAACGTCCGTGATCCTTACACCATTCCGTGCCCTCCCCCTCCGGCAGCCAGGGCCAGGGATCGGTGTCGCACGGGGTGGGTCTGTTGAGCTGCAGACCACGGGAAAAACTTGTTCTGCGTTCGTAAAGGGGGAGTTCCTCAAAGCCGTTGTACGAAACCCGGGGAATGGGCTCCGCACGAGCCATCATCTGCGCGGCCTTCCGGTCCGGGCAGAGGCGGATGCGAAAGTGCGGGCACAACGGCGCGTAGAGTTCGTCGCGGGAGTAGTGACCCGCGAAATGGATGTCGTATCCCCAGTTGCAAACACCCACCGTCGTGCGTTCGGCGGTGTCGCCGACAAATTCGAAGGCGGGGTTGCTGCCCTCGTCGTAGGCCAGAACAAACAGGCCGTCCCGCTTCAGCGAACTCGGGCCGGGAATGCCGGTCGCCATGTGGTTGAGCGGCATCTTCCAGACGGCGCCGTCACCGGTTTCGGCCAGGAGATGCGAATATCTTTTCTTCCACATCCCCGGAAATTCGACGGTCGGCCCGGGGACGTCGTTGTACCAGGGGTCGCAATACTCGAAGGATACGGTCTCTTCCCGGTCCAGTGCCTCCGGACTGTGGATATCCAAATGGGCTTTGAAGTCGTAGATATACGACCCTGAGGCGGCGTCATACGTCAGTGTGAGTACACGGCGCGAGGTGGCCACACTTCCAGGGTCGGCCGTGATCACCGTGAGGACAAGGCGGTCGGTTTCCTGGCCCCCGACCTGGATGTCGATCAGATCGGTTGTGGCGAGCACGCGGTGTTGGAACACCCAGTACATCTGCACGCCGCAAACAAGCGGGCGGCCTCCCGGGGCCAGTTTCAGGTCTCGCAGGTTGACAGGCTTGGCGTTACCGTTGAAATATCGGAGGTTCTGTTCGGGCTGTTCGATCAGCTTGTCTTCGAGGCGCGCGATGGGCTCGTCGCGATCGTAAATCCATGTCTCGCCGGCACAGACGCCGCCGTGCGTGCGGAACGTAAAGACGCTGTCGTGGGACATGTTTGACTCCTCCGTGGCGCGACCGACCGACGGGCGATATGATAGGCGGGACGGCCCCTCAAGTCAACCCATATCGTCAGGGCTAAGGGCTGTTACAGTCCGTTGACAAAGTCGCTCTGCAGGCGAGGGCGAGCCATCGTGACCGAAGACAAGGCGCGCGACCGAGTCGACTCTGGGTATTCGGCGAGGGAGCGTAACGCAGTCATTCGGCCACGAGAGCCGGCCGCAGCCCGGATGGGCTTTATCAACGGGCTGCTAAGGTGCGCGCGGTAACAAAACCGTTGATCATCGCCCGGGGCGCGCGTATCTTGTCGCATTCTCCACATAGGAACGTATCCATAGGGCTGTTAAGGAGGCTCTCTTGGGGCGAGGCGGACAACTGATTACGCCGGAGCAGGTGAGAAACGCCCGGCTGAACGCGGCGCGGTTCGACTGGGCCGCCGCCCGGCGGGATGTCGCCGTCGAAAAGGCGAAGAGATGGGTGCGCCTCGACGACGATGCGCTCTGGGCGCTGGTGACGGGGCAGACGATCGGGCGCAGCACGAATGCGAGTGTTGAAAAGGGGTGCCCGCAATGCGGCCAGGGTATCTACACGCATGGCGGACGCTTCGAAGTCGATGTGCTGGCGGACCCGTGGAAGATCAGATGTCCTTCGTGCAACGGCCGCTTTCCGACAAATGACTTCGCTGCGTATTACCGGAGCGGGATCGCCGAAGACGGTCTGTTCGATCCCGAACGTGCGGATCGATCGTTGCTCTACAATACCGACCATCCGGATCCGGCCGATCCCAGGCACGGGTTCGCCGTAGACGATGGGACGGGCTGGACCGACGAGGAGGGCGAATCGTTCAAGCTTGTCGGTGTCTATGGACACTATGGAATCTGGTCAGAGATCAGCTCTGCGTGCAGCGCGCTACACGAAGCGTTTCTGCTGACTGGAGAACGCGATTACGCCCACAAGGCGGGCGTGCTGCTCGCTCGCATCGCAGACGTCTATCCCGATATGGACTGGTCGTTCTGGGCGCGACATGGGTTTTTCAATTCCGACGGACTCAGCGGAAGGGGTCGGATCTACGGTCGGATCTGGGAGCCCGGCCTGCTGAAGGCGTTTACCGAGTGCTTCGATCTCGTCCGCTCGGCCTGGAACGACGAAGACGAGCTGTTTCGGTTTCTGAGGGCAAAACAGCTGCGGCACGGCCTGGTCGAGCAGGGCGCCGCGGATGCGTTGAGCAGGCATATTGAGCGCAATGTTCTGAAGGAAGGGATCGAAGCCATCCTCTCGGGCGATATCCACCACAACGAGCCCGGGGACCAGGCCACCATGGCCATGCTGGCGATCGCGCTCGACGACGATCAGACGGATGACCGGCTGGACTGGATTTTCAGGGAGGGATTCCTCGTCGGCCGCCGGCCCACGGGAGGACACATTCCCCTGCTCTTCGCTCGCGAGATAGATCGGGACGGCGTGGGATCGGAGGGCGCTCCGGGATACAGCCTGGGTTGGCTGAGGTGGCCCCTGGGAATGCGGTCGCTCGATATGATCCTCGGGTCGCGACCGTCATATACGCGCCACGGGATTCGCGACTTTTCCAGATACCGCCAGATGTATTTGGCGTTCATGCGCGTGACGGCGCTGAATCGTTTTGTCCCTTCCATCGGAGACAGCGGGAGCACCGGAAGCCCCGGACTCGGCGGACAGGACCTGGAGCAATGTCTGTACGGATTCGAACTGTTCGGAGACGACGAGCTGGCGCAGGCCGTGGATCATCTGGCAGGCGGTGATCTGTACAGGGTCCACGGCGCAATCACGGATCCGGACCCGGAGGCGATACGGGTCCGGGTGGCGGAAACGGTCCGCAGGCGTGGTTCGCTGCGGCTGGCATCGGACGTGATGACGGGATACGGTCTGGCGATGCTCCGCGACGGAGAGGGTGAATTCGAAAGGACGATGTGGCTGTATTACGGTCGCAATGGGGGCCACGGACACGCGGACCGCCTCAATCTGGGACTCTACGGCTTCGGACTGGATCTGTTACCGGACCTGGGCTATCCCGAGCACGCCCGGGTGTGGCCCAAGCGGTCGGGCTGGACGAACCATACGGTTTCGCACAATACGGTCCTGGTGGATCGAAGTCCCCAGAAACGCACCTATTCAGGCAAGGTCGGTTTCACGGGATTCGCGGAGAACGTGAAGGCGGTCTCCGTGTCGTCTCCCGATGTCTATCCGCAATGCAGCACCTACAGGCGGTGCAGCGTTCTCGTGCGGGTATCGGACAGGGACTTCTTTGTCGTCGATCTGTTCCGTGTATCCGGCGGGCAATCTCACCACTTCATGTTCCACGCGGCCGAGGGTGACGTGACGACGTCGGGGATGCGGCTGCAGCGGCAGGCTGGCGGGACTTACGCTGGCGTGGACGTCGGCTTCGGCGAGTTTTACGATGGATCCGTCGTGGATCTGAACGGTTACAGGGGAAGCGGTTTTCAATATCTGTACGATGTAAGGCGTTGCGCTTCGCCGGAGCCCGTCGTATCGGTGGACTGGAGGGTGAAAGATACCTGGAAGGTCAGAGCGGATTCCCGCGCTGCAGGGAAGCCGCAGATGACCGACGTGCATCTGCGGTGGAGTTTGTTCAGTCCGCCGGGCGAAGTGGCGCTGTGCCACGGAGACCCGCCTCAGAACAAGCCGGGGAATCCGCGAAGATTGACCTATGCGGTCGCTTCGCACGAAGGTGGCGACCGGCTCGCATCCTCGTTCCTGAGTCTGATCGAAGCCTACGACGGCGTTCGCGTGATCAACTCCGCGGAGGAAGTTGAGGTCTCCGGCGCTGCCAGAGCGCTGAGAGTCCATCTGCCTGGCGACCGGGTGGATACGTTGATTTTTGGCGACGGCGACGCTCTCGTCGAGGTGGACGGACGCATCTGGTGCGACGGGAGTCTCGGCGTGTACTCGGAGGTGAACGGATTGGCGCAATGGGCCGTGCTGACGGGAGGCACAGCGCTTGGCACCGATGAACGGTCCATCCGGAAGTCGTCGGGCGTGTGGCGGGGCAGGGTGGAAGCGTGTGAGCCGGGCCGGATTTGGACATCCGCAAGGCCGCCTGACGAACCCCTGGAGGGTGGGTTCATTTCCGTCGAGAACGATAACGAGCGCGATGCGACCTACCGGATTCGCGAGGTCCGCCGGGATGGAGACCGAACGCTGATCGACGTGGGCAACGTGGATTTCGTGAGGGGAATGGTGGACGACCTGGACTACTCGAAGGGACATCTGTACGATTTTGATGTGGGCCAACGGTTTCGCGTGGTACGAACGTACGAAGCCCGATGGTAAGTAGCTGTCTATAAATATCAGGAGAACGACGGTATGGCCGAATGGCGCGACGATGCCGGACTCTTCGAGTTGATGCGGCGTGAACTGTTCACCGCCGTGGTCGGCGACGTGATGGATGCGGTGGGTCTGGTCAGGCAGTTCCTGCCGCCGGAGGTTCAGCCCCTCCGTGACGATATGGTCGTGGCAGGCCGGGCAATGCCGGTTCTGGAGGCCGATTGGACCGACCGGGATGCCGGTTCCATGGACGATGAAGGGCCGTTCGGCCTGATGTTCGAGGCGCTCGACGATCTGGCTGCGAACGACGTCTACATATGTACCGGGGCATCCCCCACGTACGCCCTCTGGGGTGAATTGTTGAGTACGAGGGCGATGAAGCTGGGTGCGGCGGGCGCCGTTCTGGACGGATTCAGCCGTGACACGCGAGGGATTCTGGATTTGAACTTCCCCACGTTCTGCGCAGGCCGGTACGCTCAGGACCAGCGGGTGCGGGGGCGCGTTGTCGACTTCCGCTGTCCGATTACGATTTCGAACGGCGCCGCGGTTTCGCCGGGCGATATCGTGTTCGGTGACCTGGACGGCGTGGTTATCGTCCCCGCCGCCGCCGAGACCGACGTCATCAACGGGGCGCTGGACAAGGTCAGGGGAGAGAACCGGGTCCGTGAGGCCATCGAAGGAGGGATGTCCTCGAGTGAAGCGTTTGAACGGTTCGGTATCATGTAGGCTCATGGCCTATTCTGCAGGCAGACTCAGAAGCTGTTTTAAAATTCCCGGTGAGTCCCGAGCGCGCGCCCCTCGCCACTCTTGAGTGCTTTTGACCAACGCAGACCGAACCTTTCGCAGCCGCGCGAAGACCGCCGGGGGTTTTGAGACAGCTTCTCAGGAGGAATATGGCGTGAACGTCGTTCCCGTGGAATTCGTACGGGTGATGCCGGAGGACATGCGAAAGTTCGTGCGCGAACTGTATCGCCGGGTGGGGAAGTCTGCGGACCGGGCGCGGCTGATGGCCCAACTCCTCGTAGGTACCGACATTCGCGGCGTGTTCAGCCACGGGACACGGCAGTCGGCGCGCTACCTGCGTCTCCTGCGCGACGGAGAACTGAATCCGAACCCGGAAAGTTCCATTGCGCATCTGACCCCGACGACGGCCACGATCGACGGGGACGGGGGGCTGGGTCATTTTGCTTCATGGCGGGCGGCGCACCTCGCCGTGGAAAAGGCAAGCGCCGCGGGGATGTCGGCGGTGGTCACGCGTAACCATTTCCATTTCGGGGCTGCAAGCAAGTACTCCCGGGTGATTTCGGGCGCGGGCATGGCCGGCTTCGTCGTGTCTTCGCATGTCCGCCGCCTGTCCTCCGACCAGGGGATCATGGCGGCCAACGGCGCGTCGCCGATGAGCTTTGCGGTTCCGTCCGGCCGGGAGCATCCGCTGGTCCTGGATATGTCGACGGCGCTGGCGCCTTACGGGAGCGGGAACTTCGAGACGATATTCCAACGCATGCCAGCGACGTTTTTCAAGAGTCTCGGTCTGGGTGCGGTCTGTCACGCCCTGGGAGGTCTGCTGGCGGGAATTCAGACGTTTGACGAGCAGGGAGCGTCGTGGCCGGCGGTGAACCAGGGATCTTTCATCCTTGCCGTGGATATCGCCGCTTTTGCGCCCCAGGAAGCGTTTCAGCGGCAGATGGATGACTTTATATCTGATGTGCGAGGGCTTCAGCCGTTTCCGGGCGAAGACCGCGCGCTGCTTCCGGGGGCCCTGGAATGGGAACGGGAGCAGAGCTGGGCTTCAGAGGGCATACCGGTCGGTCCGGACCACCAGAGGGATTTGGCAGCAATTGCGGCGGAACTGGGTGTGGAGACACCGTTTCAGGGTTGTGCCGGCCGGTCAGGTGGAACGTAGGACCCGGCAGTTTCATGCAGGTGTATGGGAGCAGCACGCGTGCCAATGCTCCCGGATCACACGGGCGAGCTGCTCCGTGTAGGGGTAAAACAGAGACGACGGCGCCGGGTCAGGGCCGGCTTTCCGTTGTCACATCGTGGTAGGAAAATATGAAAGTCAGGTTTGCACAATACGGTATGCTGCACTCTCACGCCGCTGGCAAAGCGGCAGTATTGAAAGCCAACCCGGACGTACACTTTTGTGGCGTTTTCGAGCCGGATCCGGAAGTGCGCGCTGCACGCGGCGCGATGGAGGCGTACACGGGCGTTGACCGGTACGACACCAGGGAGGAGATGCTCGACGACGACTCGATTTCGGCGATTGCAGTGGAAGGCGCGATCGCGCAGAATCTGGGATTCGCCCGGGAGGTCCTGGAACGTGGAAAACACGTCTGGCTGGACAAGCCGGCGGGGGACGATTGGGAGGACTTTCAGGCCCTGGTCGCCCTGGCCAGGGAGAAGGGACTGCTGCTCCAGCTGGGGTACATGTTCAGGTACAACGCAGGGTTTCAGTTCATCCTGGACTGCGTGAAATCCGGCAGGCTCGGGGACGTTTTCTCCGTCCGCGGGCGGATGTCCACGCTGGTGGCCGACGACAGGCGCGAGGGCCTTGCCGTCCACAAGGGCGGCATTCTGTTTGAGCTGTTGTGTCATCTGATGGACATCGTCGTGGCCGTGCTGGGGCGGCCGGACCGGGTTACGTCGTTCCTCAGGAACGAGCGCGGAATCGTGCCCGCCTTCAGGGACAATACCGCGGCGGTCTTCGAGTATGAGAACGCGTTGGCGATCGTCGAGTCATCCTCTCTGGAAGTGTCGGCGTTTCCGTCGCGGCGGTTCGAAGTGTACGGTACACGGGGAAGCGTCGTCATGGAGCCGCTGGAGCCGGACCCGGTGGTACGCCTCTGTCTGGACGAGGCTCGCGACGGTTTCACCAAGGGCTGGCAGGTGGTGCCCGTCGAGAACGAACCGAGGTACGTCGGGAGCCTGCGCTCGATGGTCGCCGAGATCCGGGGACGGAGACCGACCGTCCGGTCACTCGATCATGAATTGATCGTGCAGGAAACGGTTCTCCGCGCCGCGGGTGTATTGTAGGTCCTGATTCACGGTTGTTCAGTTGCGGGACAGGGAAAATCCGACCAAGGAGGGAGCTATGGGTCTGTTGAGGCACCTTGCGCTCCGCTGCGCCGATATGGAACTGTCCAGACGGTTTTACGAGGAGGTGATCGGCTGGCGTTTTATCGCGCACCGTCCGCACGGCGACGCGCTGGATATGAGCGACGGAACGAACAATATTACGTTGATCCAGCAGCCGAAGGATTCGAATCGAGTACCCCTCGGAGAGGGTAACGAGTACATCCATTTCGGCGTCCTGGTGGACGACCTGGATGCGACGTGGGCTCGCATAGCGGACTGGGGAGCGGAGGTCGTGCGGGAAAACGTGAAAGAGCGCAACCCGGTCGATCCGGATGTGCGTCCGCCGGTCTCTTTCAAGGTACTCGACCCCGACGGGAATATCGTGGACATCACCTGCGACAGGGCCGAATGGGTCGGGACCCGTGTGGATTAGCGTTTTCCGCCGCCGGACTGCGCCCGGAGCGTCCTTTCGGCGGATTTCGACCCGGATACCGGCACAAGCTTCTAATCTGAATTGCCATGGTTGACGAGCGGCCGGTAAAATCCGACGGAAGGAAGGAACTCGCGCATGATCCTGATTACCGGTGCGCCCGGTTGGCTGGGCACCCGACTGGTCGATACGATCGTCAATGGCAGTACCGGTATGCCGTGGCTTACGGAACCGTATGCGGACCGCCGCATACGGTGTTTTGTGTTAAACGGCGTGAACCCGGAGGCCTTGCACGGCTTTTCGCGGAAGGTAAGCGTGGTAGCGGGCGACGTGCGCGACAAATCGTCGTTGCAACAGCTGTTTAAAGATGCCGAAGGCGCCACGCTTTTTCACCTGATTGGCGTCATTCATCCCAGGCGGGTCAGGGACTTCTACGACGTGAATACGGGCGGTGCACGCAACATCGTCGACTGCGCCGTGGAGCACGGCGTTGAGCGGCTGGTGATGATTTCGTCCAACAGTCCGGCGGGTCATCACAGCGGAAACGAGCGCCTGTTTGACGAGGATTCGCCGAATCGGCCGTATATGAGTTACGGCAAATCGAAAATGCTGGCGGAAAATTTCGTCAATGCTGCGCACGCGTCGGGAAAACTCGAAACCACGATTCTTCGTCCCTGCTGGTTTTACGGCCCCGGTCAACCGCCGCGGCAGACTCGCTTTTTCAAGATGATTCAGAACGGGCGCGTGCCCGTTGTTGGCGGTGGCGGGAACAGGCGTTCCATGACGTACATAGACAATCTCTGTCAGGCCATCCTGCTTGCCGGTCATATCGGGAAAGCGCGTGGACAGACCTACTGGATCGCAGATCGAAAGCCATACACGATGAACGAAACGGTTGACACCATCGAGAGACTCCTGGAGCATGAATTCGACCTGCCGGTCGCGCACAGGAGGTTGAGACTGCCGGGAATTGCCAGTGAATTCGCCGTGGCCTGCGACTGGATCATCCAGCGCGCCGGACTGTACTGGCAGGAGATGCACGTCCTGTCTGAGATGAACAAGACCATCGCGTGTTCTATCGAAAAGGCCGAACTGGAACTGGGCTATTGTCCTCGAATCGGCCTGGAGGAGGGCATGCGACGGTCCATCAGGTGGTGTATCGAACGGGGATTCCTCCCGTGAAAGAAAGGCGCCTGGTTGTCGTACCGGAAGGATTGGCCGGGGGCGCCCGCGGAGAGACCCTGCCCGAGCCCAGTTTCGTTTTTCGGCAGGTCCTGAACTATGTCGCGAAAATCGCGACGCCGTCTACCGTCGTGTATCTGGCCCCCGCGAATCGGTTTGGCGGCAGAGTCTTCGAACAGGAAGCGGCATACGCTTACCTGACCGCCAGATCGGCTTGCCGGCGGATTCATTGTCCCGTATACCCGGCTCAGGGGTACGTCGATACGCTCGGCAATGCGCGTTTGTTGCGAAAGTACCTCATCGACCGGAATCGATGGCCGCCTGGCCCCGTCGACCTGGTCTGCGCCCACACTCACTCCTACCGCGCGCATTACTGTTTCGCCAGGTCGGGCTACCGGATTGCGCGGGTCCACCGGGTGCCATTCAGGGTCTTTTCCGGCGAGCGAATTGTCAATCGCCTCTGGTACTATAGAGTTAAACCCGCGCACCTGGTTTATGAGCTTTCGGCGTTGACGCGCGATGCCATTCGCTGCGCAGTGTTCGGTCACGGAAACGGTTAGAAGCTGTTTTAAAATTACCGGTGAGTTCCCGAGCGCGAGCGAAAAAGCGGCGGTCAAGGCGGGAAAATCCGCCCATATTTGTCTATACGGGTGGGTTTGACCAACGCCGACCGGCGCTTTTGCAGCCGTGCGAAGACCGCTGGGAATTTTAAGACAGCTTCTCAGTTCGGCGGGAGAATGTTGAGAAATTTCGGGGACAGGACACGACGATCAGACAGGTCTTTCGCATGGCAATGCACCTGGTAACGGGCGGCTCGGGATTCCTGGGCAGCCATATCGTCCGGCGGTTGCTCGCGCTGGGTGAGGGCGTAAGGGTTCTGGATGTCATCGATTCGCCCGACCGCCCCCGCGGCGCGGAGTTCGTTGCGTGCGATATTCGCGACCGGCGCGGCGTGCGGGGGGCGATGACGGGCGTGCAATTCGTGTATCACAACGTCGCCCTGGTGCCTCTGGCGAAGGCGGGCGGGGATTTCCGGCGCGTCAACGTGGAAGGCACGCGGATTGCCGCGCGCGCCGCGCTTGACGCCGGCGTCCGGCTGTTTACACACATGTCGTCATCGGCGGTTTTCGGCATCCCTGACACGTGTCCGATTACCTGCGACACGCCGATGGCGCCTGTCGAAGATTACGGTCGCGCGAAGCTCGCGGCGGAGCAGGAGGTCCGGAAAGCAGCGCGGAAAGGGTTGCCCTGTCTGATTCTTCGCCCGCGGACCATCATCGGGCCGGGCAGGCTGGGCATTTTTCAGATCCTGTTCGAATGGATTCGCGACGGCCGGAACATCTACGTCATCGGCAACGGTGGCAATCCCTTTCAGTTTGTCCATGTCGACGACCTGGTAACGGCCGCGCTGCTGGGCGCGGAGAAAGAGACGCAGGGCGTATTCAATATCGGCGCAGACCGGTTTGCGACGCTGCGCGACGATCTGGGCGCAATCATCAGACACGCCGGCAGCAGGACTGAAATTGTGGGATTGCCGGTCGGACTGACCGTGTCTGTCCTGAAGCTCCTGGATGTTTTGAAAATATGTCCGCTTGCTCCCTGGCACTACCTGACCTATCACAAGCCATTCTATTTCGACCTCTCGGAGCCGATGAAACAGCTTGGCTGGAAGCCCCTGTACGGCAACGCGGAGATGATGATCCAGGCGTACGACTGGTACATCGAGCGAGGATCTCCGACACATGGCGCGGGCGCGAGGTCGATTCACCGGGACCCCGTGAAGCAGGGCGTGCTCCGACTGCTCAAATGGTTGTCCTGAAACCGGCAATCTCGCCTGCACGTAGCGACAACAGAATCCGGGAACTCCGGCGGGATTCGGTCGTTATTCCAATCAGGCATTCAGGACCGGGTGGACGGGTGTATTTCGAACAACCTGACGGCTTGCTGAACAGTGAAGCCCGGCGACAACGCCGGGCTTTTCTGCGTCTGGACTCGACCGAGGGTCGCCGCGACCTGGTTTCACGGGAGACCCGCGAGCGGCGGTGGTTGGTTTCACGGAGAGACAATTCAACGCGAATGGGGGCGTCCGTTGAGTGCATTGCGCATTCTGACACTGGTTCTCCTATTACCTGGCGTCGTCGGGGCGGCCACGCTGAGCGGATTCGTGACGGATCGCACCAGCGGAGAGTCGCTCCCCTACTCGAACGTGGTTCTGCGAGGCGACGCATCGCCGCTGGGCGCGCTGAGCAACGTGGACGGGTATTTTGCAATCCAGCATATTCCCCCCGGCGAATATACCTTTATAGCCTCCTTTATCGGATACCGGAGCTTCGTGGATACCCTCCGGTTCTCCGGCGCCGAGTTGAGGGAACTGAACGTGCAGCTGGTCCCGGAGCCGATTCTGTCGCGCGAGATCGTTGTCGAAGGGGACCCGTACGAGGCGGAACGGAACGTGCAGACGGGCTTCGTCACGCTGGAGACGGCGCAGTTGCAGGAATTGCCGGCAGTAGGTGAAACGGATCTTCTGCGCAGCCTTCAGTTGCTGCCCGGCATACAGGCAGCTTCAGATTTTACAAGCGGGTTGTATATCCGCGGCGGTGGGCCGGACCAGACGCTGATCCTGCTGGATCAGATTCCACTTTATAACCCCACGCACGCGTTCGGTTTCTTTTCCACGTTCAATCCGGACGCCATCAAGGATATGAGCCTGCACAAGGGCGCGTATCCGGCACAGTACGGCGGACGACTGGGGGCCGTTCTGGACGTGCGCAATCGCGACGGCAACCGGAAGGGATTCGAGGGATCGGGAGGAATCAGCCTGATTTCCGCCCGGATGACGCTGGAGGGACCCGCGGGCAACGGCTCATGGATGGTCTCCGGCCGGCGGACGTACCTGGAACCGGTTCTTTCCCTGATCAGGGACGAGGACACCGAAGTGCCGTATTATTACTTCTACGATACGAACGCGAAATTCAATCGGGATTTTGGTGATGGCGACAAACTGATGTTCAGCGGATACTTCGGACGCGACGACCTGGAACTCGACCTGGATGACGGTAGTTTTTTCAATGTAAGGTGGGGCAATACCGCGTTCACGGGTCGATGGACCCATGTGTTTTCCCCAGCGGTCTTCGGCAATCTCGTCCTGTCAGGCAGCAAATACGAAAGCAACACGGAAGTCCGCGTGATCGAGACCCCCATTGAGTTTTCCAACGGGATCACGGATATCACGGTCAAGGGGGACCTGGACTTCTTCGCAAGCAGCCGGCATTCCCTGAATTTCGGGTTTATCGGCACGTGGTTCGACTTCGCGTACAAACAGAGTTTCAACCAGGACGATCAATTGGATATCCGCGAAAGGCCCTTCCTTTTCTCGGCGTACGCGCAGGACCTGTGGCAGCCCCGGCCCGAGACGAGCGTGAGACTGGGCGCGCGATCGAACTATTTCACCGAAGGAAACAGGTTTCACGTCGAACCCCGATTCGCGCTGAGCCATGGCATCACGCCCGAGTTGAAACTGAAGTTGGGCGGCGGGTCATACAGACAGTACATCCAGCTGGTGACCACCGAGGTCTTCAGCGGCGGCGACGTCTGGGTGCCTCTCGACGAGACCGTGGAGCCCGGTCGTTCCTGGCAGGGGGTGGCTGGCTTCGAGTGGGAACCGTCGAAGCGGTATCAGCTTTCAGTAGAAGGGTACTATACGGACCTTGCGAATCTTGTGCTTTTCGACAACAACGTTGCCGTCGGATCCGAAGCCGGCACTTCGGAAGACACGTTTGTGAGCGGCGGTACCGGCTTTGCAGCAGGTGTTGAGTTTTTCTTGCAGAGGCGCACCGGGTCGGTCACCGGATGGATCGGATATACACTGGGATGGACTCGTCGCCGTTTTCAGGAGTTGAACGGGGGAAAGCGTTTTCCGCCCAAGTACGACAGGCGGCACGATCTTTCTTTTGTGAGCAACTGGCGGGTGGGCAGGTGGACACTGGGCGCCAATTTGCTGTATGCGACGGGACAGGCGTTTACGCCCGGGTCGGCGGTCTACCGGCTGCGGCGTCCCACGGAGCCGGAAGCAGGAATCAGGAACTATGCGCTGCCGGCCGACCGGAATAGCGCGCGGCTGCTGCCGTACCACAGGCTGGACCTGAGCATCAAACGTCAATTCAGTCTGTTCGGCGTCGACGCGGAGGCGTACCTTCAGGTGTTCAACGTCTACAGTCGCCGCAACGAATGGTTCATCGAGTTCGAACCGGACGAAATCCATACCGAACCCGAGGTCGTGAAGATGCTGCCGGTCGTGCCGACGCTGGGTATAAATTATGCCTTCTGAAATCGAAACGGGTCTGGTGAAACCATGATATCGCGAAATACGGTCGCGTCGGTATTGACGGCAGCATCCTGCCTCTTGGTCGCGGCCTGCCAGGCCGAACGGACACCCGAATCGTTGTACGGTCCGGACGCGGCGGGCGAACTCGTACTCGACGGACTGCTGATTGTCGGACGGCCGCTGCCCCCGGTATTCGTGACACAGACGGTGGCCGTGGGCGACAGCGACAGCCCGAGGCACGCCGTGGTGTCGGACGCCATCGTGGAACTTCGCCAGGGTGACCGGGTCTTCCGATATGCGCGGGATCCGGACGCGGGTCCGTTTCAGTATTCGCCCCCGGCAGATCCTCCTGTCGTGGCGCCTGCAACGACGTACGTCATTGAGGTGGCCTCAAAGGGCAGGACGGCGCGGGCGACGACGGTCACGCCCTGGCCGGTCCGCGTGCGGGAGGCCGTTATTCTGGATCAGAGGACCGAAGCGGTGCTGCGAAGGCTGAAGACGTTTGCCGATCTGTCGGACGGGGTCTTTCTTGCGCCGGAAAACAGGGTGGTCTTCAAGGCCGGATTTCTCGAGGCCAGATTCGATCCGATCGACGTGCCGGGCTATCAGGTCGGCATTGTGAGTCTCGACCGAGGCGCCGATGAGGTCGCACGGGAACTGTCCGAAGACTCACCGGAACGCACGGGAAGTTCGCCGGCGATCGAGTCCACCGAAGGGAGTGTAAGGCTGCCGTGGTTCGCAATCTACTTCACCGGGCGTCACCTGATGCGGATCTATGCGGTGGACAGGAACTGGTTTGACTACGTGCGCTCGGGGCCGGAGGCGCAGGAGGGCTGGTTCGGAGGGCTGGCGGGCGAGAATTTCAGGCGGCCGTTCTTTCACGTAGAGGGAGGGATCGGGCTCTTCGGGTCCGCATCCGTGGATTCCCTCGGATTCGTCGTGGTGGAGGAACAGTGACGCGTGGATTAGAATGCGAAATTTGGTCAAGCCCGACGGTTCTGCCGCCGGGCTTTATTTATGGCAGCGGCCGGCCGAACGACCTCGCAAATTCGATGAAGTCGGCGAAGTCGACCACGCTGTCTCCGTTCAGGTCGTAGGTTGAGTCATCCGTGTTGAACGCCGCGGCAAGGGCGATGAAATCGCTGAAATCGACGCTGCCGTTGCCGTCGAAATCGGCCCGGGGGTTAGCGTAGACGACCTCGGGCGGCGGCCGCTCTTCCAGGACCTTCAGCGTCTGGTTGGGCTCGATCTCCATGAGTGTCTGAACGATTCCGCTCGGCCATCTGATTCTGATCGAGTCAATGATGGCACTCTTGCCGATGCCGAACGTGGGCCACAGGCTGTTCTGCGAGAAACTGCTGCCGCCGCTGGCCACGTCGCGGATCTGGGTCCTGCCGCCGGCCGTAAGCAGGATCCTGGCGCCGATGGCCGACCGGTTGCTCTCCGTGCCCTCCAGTTTGATGCGGATCCAGTTGTTGTCGTCGAATTTTTCCGTGAACAACATCGGATACCCCGTACGGAAGTCCGTTCCGGCATTGGCGACGAAGATATCCACGTGTCCGTCGTCGTTCACGTCGCCGGTAGCAACGCCCACCGCGATCGAGTTCGTGCCGGTACCGTCAATCGTCTTAAGACCGTAGCGCGCCGTGGAATCGGCGAACGAACCCGCGCCGTCGTTGATCAGAAGGTAACCCGGATTGAGATATGCCTCGAGCATCTCGAAGTTGCCCACGAAATAGAGGTCCAGGTCGCCGTCGTTGTCGAAATCCGTAAACACCGTGCCCCATCCGAAGTGCAGTTCAGCCAGTGAGTTGTTCCGTGACACCTTCAGCTCCTCCGCGATATTCCTGAACACGCCCCCATCGTTGCGGAAGAATCCGTGCAGATCGTACTCCTGGTGCCCCTTCTTGTCCACGAAGGAGCCGCCAACGTTCGTGGCGAAGAGGTCGAAGTCCCCGTCCAGGTCGTAGTCTCCAAACGCGAGCCCCATCCAGCTTCCCGTGATGCCCAGGCCGGATTCTCTGGTGACGTCGGTGAATCTCAGGTCGCCGTCGTTTCTGTGAAGCCGGATGGGAGACCACTCACCCGCCAGTGCGATGCCCTGGTCGTTTGCTGTGAAAAGGTCCGGATCCCCGTCGTCATCGTAATCGCAGAAGCGGACGGACCATGTGTACGTCCCTTCGGTGCCGGTTTCATCGGTAATGTCCGTGAACGTGAGGTCCCCGTTGTTGAGATAGAGTTCGCCTGTGCCCACAATCCGGTTCTTCTCAACGCCATCCTCGCCCCCCGCGCCGCCCACGTAGATATCCACGTACCCGTCGTTGTCCACGTCCGCGAACGCAACGGTCGATGAGAAATAGTTGGAAATGATCCCTGCACGTTCCGTAATGTCGGTAAACGTCCCGTCGCCATTGTTCAGAAAGAGATAGTTGTGCCCGTCCGTAGCCGCGAAGAGGTCCGCGTCCCCGTCGTTGTCGATATCGGCGCTGGCCACGCCATGGGTTTCTCGCTCGACAGCCACGCCCGCCTCCCTGGAGACGTCCGTGAATTCGAGGTTCCCTTCGTTTTTGAGCAGGTAGTTCCGAAACCCGTGACCGTTTGCGACGTAGATGTCCAGGTCGCCGTCGTTGTCATAGTCGAACATCGCGGCGCCGGGCAGTCCGCCCATTTCGTCAAAGGGGCTGACCTCGTGGGGAAAATCGTAGAGCAATGGCCCCTCGTTCTGCGCCCAGGCCGCGGAACTCAAAACCACAACAGCAACTGCAATAGAAAGCGAATCGCTTTTCCGCATGAACTAATCCTCCAGAGAACCCCCGGCGATTTTTTAAAGAAAAATAACGCGGAAACGGGACGATCTGTCAAGAAACGTCCGGAAAACCGGCGTGGAAATCGTCATTACGCCCAGCCGTGGACGTGGTGGCCCCCGCCGGGAAACCAGATCAGATCGACAATGAAGGAGACCAGAACGCCCGTGGCCCGTCCGACGATGATTCCGAAGAAGAGGGGCAGGAAATAACGGTACAGCTGTACGCCGCCAACCCGCATGACGATGGCTTTGAACAGCCAGACGATGAGGATGGCGGTGATTTCGTGCAGCAGGCTGGTCGTGGTCACGATGAAACCGACGGGGTGCAGCGGCCACCACGGCAGGCGATAACGCAGGAGCGTGAACGCCGCCATGAGGATGCCGCCGAACGCAAACAGCACGAGACGTTCCCAGGAGGCCGGTTCCGGCGACTTGATATTCGCGACAACGGCGTCGTAGAGGCGCGGCGCGTATCTTGTGAACGGATACTCCGTGAAGTTGAATGCGCCGTACTTGTAGCCGAGATAGAGCACCATCCAGATATTCACGGCCAGCGCGGTGAGCAGGCCCCCGAGCACAGCCCAGAACAGCACGCGGCGGTTGCCTTTCACGCGGTCGATCGCCTTTGCGCCCTGGGAGAGCGCCGGCATGAAATACATCCACCGCAGGGCGTGCGACGTGGCCGAGGCGGTCAGGACCCTCGCGGAAATGGTCTCCGTACCCAGGATCTGATAGCCCATATCCAGGGGGCTGGTGGGCAGTCCCAGGTACAGGGTGCCGGACTCGCATACGAATCTGGCGAGCGCGATGTAGATGATGATCGAGGCCGGAACGGTGATGGCCAGCAACGCCAGTTCGATCCCCGCCTGGTGCAGCCATGCAACAATGTAGAGGTTGCCCGCGATAAACCCGATGACGGCTGTACGGTACGAGAGCATCTCCCTGGAATCGTCCACACCGCATTCGTTGAAGAAGGCTTTGCGGAATACGTCCCTGAGGTGGTGTCGCGCCGCCCAGAATCCCCATGCCACAAAGACGAACAGCGCACCCAGGGACTGCCACTGGACGAGCGGATCCCCCCATCCGCCGCCGGACTGGTGCATGCGGCCGAACTGAAAGCCTGTCTTGCGGATCAGCGCGATCTCGGACATCAGCAGGAAGTGGAAGAACCAGATCGAGAAGAGGATTTCCAGCTTCACGAAATACCCGAAGCCGATCGTGTACGTATTGATGTGGGTGAGCAGCGGCGGAAAGATCCGGGCGAAGTAGAACAGCCCTTTGTTGGGACTCATGCTGATGCGCGGCCACGTGGGCTGGAAATACGAAATCATATTCCAGCCGATGATGCCGAAGGCGATCCCGAAGCCGATCCAGAACAGACGGCCCTTGAAGTAGTCCGGCCACTTCTTTCTGCCCGAAGCGTCGTGGACGTCGTCGATGGTTTCCAGGATGGGCGCCAGCAGCGGGTAGTCCAGGCGTTCGTATTCGACCCACTGCCTTCGCAGGATCACCGTAATGCAGGCGCAAACGGTGAACCCGGCCAGAATGAGCGTGAGCCACCAGAACAGCGGGAGGTACCACACGTTCCAGGGTATCGCGGCGCCGCCCGGCAGGCCTTCGTAGAGCAGGGTCGTCTGATTGCCGTCGTTCGTTGGAAACAGATAGTCGGGGAGGTACGGCTGGACATAGTCGATCCAGCCGTTTTCGGGGGTGCTTCGGTAGTACGGCACCGCCATCAGGCCGAGCCAGATACCGGTGAGTCCCCTGGCGGGGACCATTGCGGCGACGAGGCCCATTGCAAAGATCGTGAGCATTTCCGAGGGCCCCAGACCGGACGAACCGGGCCTGCTGCGAAGGATCAGGTTGATCGTGAGGACGACAAGGAAGACGCCGAAAAAGGAGACGGGCAGGTGGGTGATATTGACCGACGATGTATCCGCCGCGGTGCGGGAGTAGGCGACCCAGCCGCTGCTGAGGGCCGATACGAGCACGCCCATCCCCACCGCACGGAGCGTGATGCCCCGGTCCCGGTGGCCAGCTTGCGATTCAACGGAGGTTTCTTGCGGTTTTGGCAGTGCCATCTGGCGGGAATGTCGTTAGTTTAAGAAATTGCCCGAAGGACATCGGGTTTGCCAATGGGGTGCATAAAATATAAGGAATATGGAATTTAGTCAAGGAACGCGCCAATGACGCGGAGAATGCCCTCCGGGGGCGTCCCGCCCGGCCTGCCTTTGCGTTACGGTGTGCGCGCGAGCAAGGAGATCGAGATAAGGCTCGATGCTCAACCGTAGGGGCAGGTTTCAAACCTGCCTTTACTTGCATCAGGTAAACCAAAGATAGACAAAAATGCCCTTTTTTGCTGCGTTTCCCATGGATCTGCGACCGAAAGGTTTACATTCATTCCTGTACCAGGTATATTATTCCTGAATTACGAATTCTCTCAATCGATCCGAAACACCCGTCCCGGGAATGCCGCCTCGAGCGACGGAGCCAATTTAACAGATTTCAATTTCTCGGTACATACAATATGAATGTGTCACCTGCACCGGATTCACGACGCACCGGCGAGACCAACTGGAGGTCCTGAATGAAGCGACTGTTTTCGTTTCCCCTGATTCTCGCTGTGTTATTTGCGGCCTGCGGCGGTAACGGCGGTGGAGGCACGACTGGACCGACGAACGGCACCGGCGGGGGTCCGGGCTCGTCCGCGACAGGCAGCCGGAGCGAGCACGCGCGCCAACCCCGGGCCGGCGGCAACTTCCTGGACGTGGCTTCATTTCCGACAGACGCGATCGTGTCGGGCGCTTGCCCTGATTGTATACCCGCGGTGACCGATCCCGATTTCGTCAGTGCTGGTGACGCCGGAGCGGGATATCTGCGGGACAATGATATTGTCATGGGGATTGTGATAAACGGAGAGGCCAGGGCCTATCCACACAATATTGGTTGGCACCACGAAATCATAAACGACACCGCGGGCGATGAGAGCGTGATCGTGACGCTCTGCCCCCTGACCGGTACGGGAATGGTCTTCAATGGCGTTGCAGCTGATGGCGAACGGATTCACGTTGGCGTGTCCGGCCTGTTGTTCAACAACAATCTAATCATGTACGACCGCAGGGACAGGCAGTCGCTATACCCGCAGATGATCTACAAGGCCGTACTGGGCCCCCGTCAGAGCGAGGAACTGGAACTGCTTCCGGTGACCGAGTGCACTTGGGAATACTGGAAGCGGATCCATCCCGATACAAGGGTGATTGACGGCAACGGGACCCGATACAACATTAACCAATACACTCAGTATCCTTACATAAATCCGTCCCAGGGAGGGGATTACCGGACGGCAAACGCGTATATTCTGTTTCCGAACATGGACACAGCGACTTCGGCCCTTTTCGGCGCCAAGGATCTGGCCATGGGGGTCCGCTTTGGTGAGATGGTCAAGGCCTATCCCTTCCAGGCCATGCGCCGCGAAGACGTCATCAACGACACGATCGTTGAGGGCCCCAGACAACATCCCATCCTGGTGGTCTTCTACCGGGACGCTCAGTTGGCCGTTCCGTTCTCGCGCGAGATCACCGTGAACGGCCAGGCGACCACGCTCACGTTCGAGAAAGTGAATTCGACCGTGAGCGCCTATCCGTTCATGGTAAAAGATAACGAAACCGGCACAACGTGGAACCTCAAGGGAGAGGGTGTGGACGGGACGCACGAGGGCAGGCAGCTGACTCAGTTGCCTTCGCACAACGGGTTCTGGTTCGCCTGGGGCACATTCTGGCAGAACATTGGGATACACTGATAGTCGGCCTGATCGTTCACACCGATACATAAGGTCTAGGCATAATTGTACCTGGAGGCTTGACGAGATGTCCTGTCCGGAAAATGTACGCAACATCCGGTCCTTCCCTGGGTTCCTGTGCGTTCTTGTCCTTGTCGTAATCGTATGGTGCGCTGCTTCGGCCCGGGCTGACACGCTGTCGCCCGGCGAGGTCGACGCGGTCTACATCCGCACGACGAAGTCTGACGACCCGGATTCCATCAGGGTTGCGATAAGAAAACTGGAAGGCGCCCTCAATGCGTATCCCAACCCTGCCCTGCTGCGGGTGCGGATCGGAATGCTCTATCTGAAGGCCAGGGACGCGCAACGCGCGAGGGCGCGATTCAGGGACGCGCTGGTCCAGGATTCCACGCTGGTGGCGGCGCGGTACGGTCTGGGGCGGGTCTATCTCGACCTGATGAACAACCCCAGGCGGGCGTTGAAGAACCTCGAACGCGCCGTACGTGTGGATTCCACCTATGTCGACGCCCATCATCTTATGGGGCGGGCGTACATGAAATTGAGGAAGAACGAAGAGGTACTCGCCTCGGTCCGGACAGCACTCCGCCACGATCCGGACCATGCGCCGTCGTATATGTTGTTGGCCGACTATTATTTGACGCGCGGGAACACGCCGGAAGCCATCCGGAACTTTCAGGAGTTCCTTTCGCGCGAACCCGACGACGAGGAGTCGGCGTTCGACTTTGCGATGCACCTTCTGGAAATCGAGCGGTACGACGAAGTGCTGCAACTGGCGGCGCTGATGGGTCTGGAACGAGGTTTGCCTCTCGAGGCGCAGGTACTGGCCGCCTGGGGGGATCACGAGGAGGCCCTCGGGGCGTTCGAGCGGTATATCACACTGCTGCCGCCAAAGTTGCGGACGGCCTATTACGACATTTCAAATGTCGGCGGACCGGATGACGTTCAGGCTTATCGGAATACGCCGCCGGAAGATCGTGAAGCGTTTCTGAGGGGCTTCTGGCTCAAGCGCGACCCGTTCCAGACGAGCGGCGGCGCAATGCGGCGCGTGGAACACTACCGTCGCGTCTGGCGTGCAATGACGCTGTACGGTGAAATCGCCTGGCCCTTCGACGCCCGCGGCCGGGTGTTCGTCAGGTACGGGGAACCCGACTGGAAATCCAATTGGAGGCAGATCAACGCGCAGGTTCCCATCAAGGTGCAGCGCGTTCAGGAAAAGCTGGCGTTTCAACTTTACGGACGGCGCGGAATGGACATGAACTTCATCGGCCCGGTTTATCCCATCCGGTCGGACCGTACGGTCGAAAAAGCGCTTTCCCAGACGGAGTGGCGGACCAACAGCAAGCCGCTGGGCGGCCCTGAGGAAATCGACGTGGGGCTGACGCATTACAAGCCGGTCACCACGAGCATGGACTACTCGAAGGTGGGATGGGAGGTCTGGATATACGCGGATATCGAGAACGGGCTGGAGGTGGTGTTTACGGATGAATTGTACAGCGGCATCTACGATTTCGCTCCGGAGCCCACACCCGACGGGTACGATCTGGGCGAGCTTGCCATGCAGCGTCAGGGCCCCATGCGCCGGCTGATGACGCGGTTGCCCAACCTCGCGCCCGGCGCCCGGGTGGCGCGAATTTCGAAGGACCTGCCCGAGAGATATAATTTATCCCATCTGAATCCCATGGAATTCTATTACGAAGCGCTCACGTTCCGCGGGCGAAACGGTGAAGCAGATCTTCAGCTGAATCTGGGACTGCCGCTCGACAACGTCCTCGTGGCCGGAGACCGCGACACAACAGTGACTCTGGACCGGCGCATTGCGCTGATCGAAAACCGGACTGAGGAGGTACGGAAGACACGGGACCGGCTTGACCTGCGGATATCGCCGTCCCGAAGGGGGGCGGGGCTGTTGGCCGTGGACCGGGTCGACCTGACCGCACCGCCCGGCGCCTACAGACTGGCGTTGCAGATGTCCAGGCTGAATGCGAACCGGCTTCAGGCTTATCACCAGGAGGTCGAGGTACCCGACTACGACAGCGGGCAGTTGCTCCTGAGCGATCTCCAGGTGGCGTACCGCGTCGTAGAGGCCGGACCGGAGTCCGACCCGAAATCGGTCCGGGGCCGATGGCAGATCGACGCGGCGCCGTCCCGGGCCTTTCGATCGGGGGAACCGGTTTACGTCTATTTCGAGATATACAATCTGACTCGAGATTCTTTCGGTAACACCAGATATGAGGTTGGGTACGAAGTGCGACGCGGGCGGAAGAAGCTGAAAACGCTCGCCCGGAAGGGATCAGGAGAGATGATTTCGGTCAGCTACAGGCAGGTGGGCGCTTCGCCCAACGAGTCTGACTATGTCGAGTTGGACCTGCGCAAAGCCAGACCGGGGCGCTATCGGGTGAAGATGACGGTGAAGGATCTCGTGAGCGGTGGGCAGACGGTTCGGGAGGGTCGTTTTCAGATCCTGGAGAAATAGGTAGAGGGGAGGATTCAGCCCGCGGCCGATGTTCGAAGCGTCTTCGTGGGCTGTGCGAAGTCAGTTCCCTCAACAACCGGCCGATAAAAAAAACTTGACAAATGCATTTGCGCCAACTAAATTTTATGGAATCATCAAAAAACAGGGGAAGTGTGCCAGAATCAAATCATCAGGTATCATCGGTTTTTCATAATGTATTTTTTAATACTACAGACCAATGTTTGGCGAACGGGGGGCGTAATCGCATGATTTTTTCATGTTCAGGATTGTGCCCCTTTTGGTTAATGGGGAGCCCGGGAAGAAAGGAGGCGGTATATCGAGAAGAGAGGAGTCTGCTTCGCAAATTTCGTTCGTGGGACGAAGTGATGGGCGGAGGGGAGTTTCCGCATCATTCACTCTCATATGGGGAGGTGAGTAGATGAAAGTTGTGCGTATTGCTTTTCTGGCTGTTTTTGCGCTGGCCGCAGTGGGTCTATCGAACAGCGCAGAGGCCCAGGAAGGCAGATGGGCGGTTGGCGGGATCGCCGATTACAATATCCCGATGCATCGGCTCGGGGAACGCTGGGACGCCACTGGCAAATACGGAGCCACGTTGAGCTACGTCGCCAGCCAGCGCACCGTTATTGAAGTCGAGTACAACTACTCGAAGTTCACCAACGGTAAACCGGCATCCGATCTCTGGGAATACCCGATCGACCAGCAGGAATACCCGCACCCGAACGGCCGGTCCGAAATCACGTGGAACAACCTCATCGTGAACGGCCTGCTTTTCGTCGGCGAAGAGAACGCCACGCACGGTTTCAAGGCCAGGGATTATCGGTATTACATCCTGGTTGGAGGCGGTCTTTATCGCTATTACGCGATCAACAGCAACCTGGTTTATTCCCGCCAGACGAACGACCCCATTGATCTGGACTTTGTCATGGAAGACCAGGTCGATCAGCGATACACCATCGGCGCCAATGCCGGCGTCGGTGTCGAGGGTTTCGTCACCCAGAACCTGGCCGTCGACCTGCGCGCGCGCTACAACTTCGTTGTGGGCGAATTGCGCAATATGCTCTTCTACGGGCTGGAGAAGGTGCGCCCTATGCATATGGTCGACGTCGGCGTGCAAATGAAGTTTTACTTCTGGCGTTAATTCAACGCAGCCGGGGTAACAACCCAACGAAGGAGGTTTCACAATGAAGCGTAAGCTTCTGTTTTTCGGAATCGCAGTCGCGGTCGCTGCCGTCAGTCTCGTCGCCGGCGACCTGCAGGCCGGCGTCACCGGCAAGATCAACGGTGTGGTCCGCGATCAGGCCGGGGAAGTCCTGCCCGGCGCGAACGTCGTGATCAAGGAACTCAATCTGGGTTCCACGGCCGATGCCGACGGGTATTACGTCATCATCAACATTTCGCCCGGTGTCTATACCCTTTCAGCGTCTCTTATCGGATACGAAACCGTATCGCAGACGGGCGTGGAGGTGAGTACGGACCACACGACCACCATTAATTACAACCTCAAAGAAACCGCCCTCGAACTGGGCGAGTTGGTGGTAACGGCCGGCCGACCCCTCGTGGAGCCGGACAAAACCACCAGCAAGTACACGGTTACGCTCGAAGAGACGGAGCGGAACCTCGCGGCGGCGCGCCGTACGTCCGAACTGCTGCAGTTGCAGCCGGGTGTGGCGGTTGACGGCTCCAACCGGATTCGCGGCGGATACGTAGACCGTGTCTGGTATGGCAACGACGTGGCGTACGTGGTGGACGGCGTACGGATGAACCACAACGACGGTCGCGGCCGGGGCGGCAATTACCGCACAGTGAACCGTGGCGCGATCCAGGAATTGTCCGTGCTTACGGGCGTAACACCCGCCGAATACGGCAATGCGCAGGGCGGTGTGGTTCAGATCATTACCAAGGAAGGCGGCGGCGAGGTAAATGGTTGGGGCGAGTTCCGCTACGAACCCGCCGGCAAGAAGCACTGGGGCGAGAACGTCTACGACTCCCCGCAGCACCAGGACAAGGTGATGTGGGACAACCCCGTCTGGGCCAACGAAAAATATCCGGATCTCTCCGGAAAGATCAACCATCCCATTTTCGAGGACCTCGCCGGCGAGCTGATTCACGTCAGGACGAATTATACGGAATGGGTGGGCTACGGCGTTGAAGGCAACCTGTCCGGCCCGATCGGAGAGAGAGCGTCGTTCGTGGCTACGGCCAAGCACGGCAGGTACGCGGCAGTCACGCCGCGGGCCGAGCGCATCGGTTTCTACGATGACCGCGGCCGTTTCCAGGACGATCCGGGCAACATCAACGTTTCCGGAAGCATTACGATCAAGCCCACCGCCAATCTCAAGTTTAAAGTCGGTGGAATGTATCTGGGTTGGGACTGGTATTCGAACGGCAATCCGGACCTCTTCGGCGGGCGTCACGGCAGCGGCGGCGGCGCGATGAGGCGCGGGACGGGCCGCGACCTGTTCCTGCCCGAGAAGTGGTCGGCGGCCGGACTGCATGAGCTCAGCGAAGAGCTTCAATACGCGGTGCTGACGCATACGCTGTCCCCACGGACGTTCTACGAAGTGCGGATTTCGCATTCCCGGTCCAGAATGGACACGGTCAGCGGCACTCACGACGTCACCGGAGAAATTTTCCGTGATCAGGCAGGTTGGTTCAGCATCGGACGGCAGGCCGCCCGATATGGTCAGCACGACCGCCAGCGCATCGGCGCGAAGGTCGATCTGTCGTCGCAGATCACCAAGGGTAACTTCATGAAGGCGGGGGTCGAGTACCAGACCAGCGCCCTCACGATGATTCTCCGGTACGACTCCACACCGGCCGCCCGTAACATGCGGATAATAGCCAACGAAGGCCAGATGGGCGAGAAGGTGAAGCCCTTCTTCCTGAACGCCTACCTCCAGGACAAAATGGAGTTCCAGGGGATGATCGTGAACCTGGGTGTCCGCCTGGATACGTTCAATCCGAACTCACGTCAGTTGACCTTCGGCGCGTACCGCGGAAGTTCCATGTTCCGCTATTATACCCGCGCGCGCGACTGGGCGTACCAGGAAGGCTCCCTGTGGGTCACCGATGCGCCCTGGCACGTGAAGTTCAGCCCCCGTATCGGCGTTTCGCATCCGATCACGGAGCGGTCGCAGATGCGGTTCTCCACGGGCGTGTTCCTCCAGTGGGCGGACCTCTGGTATTACTTCGGAGAAGACTACTGGACCTCCGGCGACGCCGGCGACAGGGACGTGAACGAGAACGGCCGGATCGACGCCACGGAGCGGTTGAACAACTTCCGCACCACCTACTCAGGCCAGAACGGGCTGCACCTGCTGCAACCCGCCAAGACCACGGCCTTCGAGGTGGGCGCCGACTGGAACTTCGTGAGCGACTACACGGCCACGTTGACCGCGTATTACAAGAGTGAGGTGGACCACTACACCTCGTATCCCAACGAGACGTGGGTCGGGCCGAGGGACTTCTGGATTCCTTATTCCCGGACCCTGGACAACGGCGCGTACGGCGATACCCGCGGCGTCGAAATGTCCATCCGCAAGTCCTTTTCGCACAACTTCTCCTTCAACGTCTCGTACAACTACCAGTGGTCGCAGGTCACCACCGGCAAGCTGGGTAACGTGATCCGAAACGTGTACCTGGACTCGGCCACCACAGTACATCTGGCCACCACCAACGCGTTTACGGACCGGGGTATTACCGTTCCCAATTTCTGGATTTACTGGGACGCGCTTCCGGACGGCAGCGAGGCGCCCCGCCGGCTGACCGGCGACGACCTGGTCAAGTTCGCGCAGCAGGGCCAGAGCTACCACGATGGATCGCGGGCCAAGGGTGGTCAGTTGGGGACGGGCGTGTGGGACGGTCTGCGGCCTGTCGACAACCCCGCCCTGGGGAACTGCGGACCGAACTGCTCGGTCAAGATCAACACGGGCAGCTACACCACTCTGTTCTTCCGGCCCAAGAGCGGCGACCGCCGGAACTTCGGAAGCTTCTCGCTGCTGGCGTCGTTCCCGGATGATTTCGAATTCGGTCATGCCTTTGTCGGGACCGTACTCAAGAATCTCCGGCTGAACGTCACCTCCCGCATCCAGACGGGCGGCATCTTCAACTACGCCCCGCCTGAGGGCGGAAACCGGTATTACCGGGACCTCGCGCTGGATTCGCGGACCGACCTGGCCATTGAGAAAACCTTCAACGTAACCGGTCGGGTGCAGCCCACACTCTTCGCCGACATCCGGAACGTCTTTAACCAGAAGGACCGGACCAGCCCGTCGAACAGGAACCTTTGGACGTTTATCGGACTGGACGGGCCGACGCCGGACGACAAGAATTACCTGTTGTACGGCGACAGTCGGGATCGTACTTACGCGCATTCGCCGCGTCTTGCCCAGTTCGGGCTGCGCGTTAACTGGTAAGGTAGTGGCGCTCCGGAGGCGGCGGCTTCGCTCGCTTCCGGAGCGTCTGCTCCGTAATGCTTTCGAATGGAGGCAGAGAAGGATATGAAACGATTGAATTTCATCACCAAGGGGTTGGTTGGCATCAGCTGCCTTGCGCTGGCTGCGGTTGTATTTCAGCCGGTCCCGGTCGATGCGCAGGCCACTCCCGACAACATATCCAGCAGGTATAACCTGCGGTCGCTGATATCCAACAGTTACAACAACATCGGCGGTATGGGCGGCAACCAGGAATGGGGGCGCGGCTACAGGCGCAACGCCTATCCCTGGAACGGCAACGGCCCGGGTTCCTTCGGGGCGGTGCTCTCCCAGTTCACGTCCAACCAGAAGTCGCAGATGTACAACGACTACAAGGTATCGGGCGGCGAGGGCATCTGGATCCTGAACGCCGACCGCGGCACGGTCACGGTGACTGGACCTCGAGAGAACCTGCAGATCGTGGAACACAACCAGGCGTTCCCATACGATCCGGTGGGCAATCCGGAAGAGAACTGGGGACAGCCCAATCCGCTGGAGCAGCTTGCCGAGATGCCGAACAGTGCGATTTCTCCGGGCGAACAGGGCGCCGGCGGTGCGCTGGCCAATTACTGGCCGGGGGTCACGGCCGACGACGATGGAAGTCTCTACGGCGCCAACTGGGACCCGATATCGACCCCGCCGGCCCACATCGCCAACTTCAACCTGGGCGCTCACAACCTGGTGGACGTGACCATCCCGGAAGAGACCATCATCGCCCAGTGGATTGACAAACAGAACGGGTTGCGGATGCAGCGGCGCGTTTACAGCTGGTCCAACCCGGACTTCGATGACTTCTACATCGTGGACCTTACCTTCACCAACATCGGCGACTTCGACGGCGACGGCGTGGGTGAAGCGCCGGGTCCCATCAACAACCTCTACATCGCGTTCAAGAACGTGGCTGCGATGACGGCCATGGGCATTCTCGAGGAGTTCGGTTGGAACTTCTACGCGTCAAATGCCCGCGGCATGGACGACACGATGTGGTATACGGAGGCCGACGGCTATCCGAACGCATTCTCGGCCAACGGCGCGTTCGTGGGCGAGGATATGCGCGCGGTCATCCGCAGGGACTCCGACAACCCATTTTCCTCGCACGACGATACCGGCGATCCGTTCTTCAAGGCGATCGTGCCCTCCAATTACAATATCTTGCAGACCGAAGGGCAGCCGAGAGCGCCGAGTACCTATTTCATGGCGCCTCTCGCCTATGCCGACGACGCGGGTAAGTTCTCGTTCAACGAAGCCGACCGCGGCAAGTACGTGCAGCCGGGAGAAGACATGCAGCCCCGTTCGTTCCAGTGGTGGCATGCGCGTTCAACCGGCGACTTCGACGACCCCACGTATACCACGCACGACGCCGCGCAGTTGGCCGGCGTGATAACGGCCACGGGCTATCAGGCCAATCCCGATGAGGGCGACATTTCCACGCGCAAGGTATTCCACGACATGACGGTTTACGGGCCGTACAGCGTGGGCGCAGGTGAGTCCGTCAAGCTCGTGTTTTCCTGGGGAGCGGGCCACCCGTCGCTGCTGGAGCCGATTCCCGCCAATGAGCAGGACATCGGACTCATCAAGTGGGACCGGGGACCCGAAACGCCTGAGGCCAAGATCCAGAAGGTCAAGACCAACGGCGAGAAGGCCGCCCTGGAGAATCTGAAGTTGGCCCACTGGGTGTATGACAACAACTACCAGGTGCCCGCCTCACCCACCGAGGCGTATATTTCGGCCGACAATCTCACGTCTTCCACCAAGGCCAAGCAGTTGATCCGGTGGGGCAGGGAGTCCGAATCCGCGGTTAACCCGTACACGGGCGAGCAGGATGTACTCGGCGTCCGCCTGTACAAATCCGAGTGGTTCTCCTGGGGTCCCTGGGAGCTGTACGGGATCATCGAGAACGGTTCCAGCGGGTCCTCCGTGAGCCCGGCGGGACTGCCCCGGGGCGAATGGGGCATCAATGCCAACGGTGTCTATGAATACGAAGACCTGGAGACCACGGCCGGCTTTTCCTACTTCTACTCCGCACGTCCGTATGCGAGGGGCGTGGACTCCTACACGTGGAACAGCGGGATGACCATCGATGATATCCCCAGCGAACGCGTGCAGGCCAATATCAAGAGAGGGTATGAAAGCGGTTGGGGGCCGTCCACGGCCAGAACCTACGACGGCGACAACCGTAAGCCGTTCCAGGCACTGTTGTCGAGTCTGCCGGAAGAGGTACTCATCGTGCCGAATCCGTATTACGTGGACGGCGTGCACCAGTATCCCAACTCCCGCAACCTTCGCATCGTGGGACTGACCTCGGATGCGATTATTCACATTTACTCGGCCTCCGGCGACCGCGTGGAGACAACGGACCGGACCCCGCTTACCAAGGGTGAGACCGAGTTTCGGCAGATCACGTTTAATATCGCCGGCGAGGTGCAGACCGGTCTGTATTATTTCGTTGTCGTATCCGGCGGAGAGACCCGAAAAGGCAGCTTCGTGCTGATCAAGTAGCGGGCTCAAACAAGGAGGAAATGACGTGAAAAGAAGCATGCTAATCATTGCGTCGGTCTTGGCCCTGCTGCTTGCCGCTTCACCGGCTCTGGCCGTGAAGTGGGGCGGGGTGACCGGTGAGTACGGTGTCAAGAAAGTTAATATCTCCGGGATGCAGTTCCTGAAGATCGGCCAGGGCGCCCGCGCCGTGGCGATGGGCGACGCGTTTACGGCGGTAGCCGACGATATCAACGCGATCTTCTGGAACGGCTCCGGGCTGGTGCACGTTGAGCGCGTGGCGTACCAGTTGAACTGGACGAGATTCCTTCTGGACACGCAGCTCTACTCGGCTGCAGCCGTGTGGAACACGCGTTCGGCCAGGGGCGAGGTGCTGGGTATTTCAGTCGTTTCCCATAACCCGAAGCCTTCCAAGGAAACGACCATTTACCAGCCCAATGGAACCGGGCAGGATGTGGTCGTACACAATATCTCGGTCGGATTACTATACGCGATCAAGTTCACTGACAAGTTCTCGTTCAGCGCCAAGGCGAACTACGTCCAGGAGAAACTCTACACGGTGAAGACCACGGGCTTTACGGTGGACGTGGGCAGTTTCTTCTATACCGGCTTCAGAAGCCTTCGTATCGCAATGGCGTTCAGGAATTTCGGTCCTGACCGCAAGTCGGGCGACCGCGCGTACCTGTTGCCGCTCGTCTACAATATCGGCGTTGCCGCGGAGGTCTACGGTGAAAAGGGCGATCCGTCCTACATGACCGCCTCCGTGGAGAGCGCGTTTTTCGTCGACTTCGAGCAGCGCTGGCACTTTGGCGCCGAGTTGTGGCTGCAGAACGCCCTCGCGTTGCGCGCCGGCTGGAAGTGGAATTACGACCTCGAGAGCATTGCCGTGGGCGCCGGCCTGAAGCAGACCTTCGGCGGTCGCACGATCACGGCTGACGTGGCGGTGTCGCTCCTGCAGAAGAACGACGGCGTCGTTATGTTTGATCCGCCGATCCGTGTTTCTGTCGGCGGCACGTTCTAACGGCGACTTTTCAAAGCGTTGGATCCGATTCAAATCTGATGTAGTCCGGCGCTTTGTCGGCGTATGAACCGACGGGCGGCGACCGGGACTCTGAGCCCGGACGCCGCCCGTTCTTTATTCATCTTGCTTGATGCTATGGAGATACCAGCCCGACAACCCTCTTTGCCCTGGCACCTCACCTATGCAATCTCATCGCTTCTCGTTAACTCCCGGAAACGCTTCCTGACGTTGTAGGGGCGCCCCTTGTGGGTGCCCGGCCCACGGAGGTATTGAACACGCAGACATGGCGAAACGCAAATCCACCAAACGCAAGGCGCCGGCGGTTACGTCCTCAGGAGCGGACGTAGAGTACACGTGGGCGTGGCCCGTTCTGGTGGGCGTCGCGGCGTTTATGGTTTATGCCAATGCGCTGGTAAACGGGTTGGTTTACGACGATCAATTTCTAATCGTAAGAAGCTGGATCGTCGAGCGGCTGGATTTTCAAAGCGTTTTCACCACCCACTACTGGGCGGGTTATCCCGGAAACGAAACAGGTCAATACCGGCCCTTGACGGTGCTTACGTTTCTATTGGACGCGTTGGGCGGCATTCGTCCGTTTCGGTATCATTTGACCAACGTGCTGCTTCACGTGTGTTGCAGCCTTTTAGCGTGGATGCTGTGCAGGCGCGCGGGCATGACCCGTTTTGCGGCGGGTGTTGCGGGCATTCTGTTTGCAGTGCATCCGATCCATTCAGAAGTGGCGGCAGGTGTGACCTTTGGCCGGTCCGACCTGCTCGCCGGCGCATTTCTGCTGACTGGAATGCTGTTTTACACCCAACGTTCGCGTCCCCGAGCGGCCTATGTGCTCGCGCTTGTTGCTTTTTTCTGTGGATTGCTCAGCAAGGAGAGCGCGCTTGCATTGCTGGGCCTGGTCGTCGTATATGACCTCGCGGCGGGGATGACGGATCCGGAGAACCGGATTTTATCCGACAAGGGTGATGGACGGCAAGGGCGGCGAGGACCGTCGACAGTGCGTCTGGCCCACTCGGCGGACAAACCGGGAGGAAAGGTATTGCTTCAGCGCATTCTGGATGTCGGCCGTGCAAGATGGCCGCGGTGGCTGGGCTTTGCTGGCGTATTCGGGATCTGTCTGTTCGTGCGAGGCGCCGCAGCAGGACTGGGCTTCGCACCCGGTGGGATGACGGAACTGGTGAATCCACTCTATGGCGCTTCGCTTGAGACGCGTATCCTCACAGCCGGGAAAATCTTCTGGCACTACATTTCGCTCCTGGTCTTACCGTGGCGGCTTTCCGTGGATTACTCGTACAATGCGATTCCGGTTGCGGCTTCGCTGCTGGAACCCGCGGTGCTCGCGGGGCTGGCGCTGGCCCTTGCGGGACTTGCGTTATGGGTGCGTTCCTTGGGAAAATCGCCGCTGCTGTTTTTCTGTGGAGCGCTTTTTTGGCTGCCCTATATGGGCGTGTCGCAGACCGTGGTACTGCTGAACTCAATGGTCCAGGAGCGGTTTCTGTATATCCCGGCACTCGGCGTGTTTGCGCTCGCGGGTATTGGTGCAGAGCGGTTGTTCAGGAGGTTCGGGTTCACCCTGGTTGTCGCGATGGGCCTTGTATGCCTGGGGTACGCCGCGCGCACGGTGGTGCGAAACAAAGATTGGAGAGATGATCTCAGCCTGTTTTCCAGTGCTGCCAGCGCATATCCTGAGAGTGCGAAGATGCACCAGGCGGTCGGGCAGGTGCATGCCGAGCGGGGACGGATGGACCAGGCGATTCTTGCCTTTCGACGGGCGCTATCCATCCGGGAAGAGGCAATGACCTATAATAACATGGGCAATGCGTACGGCGTAAAGGGGACCTTTGAACAGGCGCTCGCGGCGTATCGAAAAGCCGTAGACCTGAATCCGCGATATGCGGAAGCGTGGAAGAATCTGGCCGTGACTGCCATGCGGGCCGGCGAACCGGCGGCAGCGGCCGAAGGATTCAGGCAGGCAGCGATTCTGCTGCCGGAGGATCCGGAAGCCCACTTCAATCTCGGCGTTGCTTTGGAGAAGTCGGGCAGACCGGATGAGGCGGCACAGGCATATCGAAAGGCTGCGGCATTGGGAGACACGAAAGCGTTTTTTAACCTGGGTACGGTGCTTCAAACCCAGGGCAAGTCAGGGGATGCGGTCACGGCCTACGAAGCATTTCTGAAGCAATGGCGCGGCGATCCGCAGGTTTCATCCGAGGCCCGGCGCCGGATGCGGATGCTGTTGGAATGATGGCGAATTTCATAATCAGCGCGAGATTCAGCTTTGATTTTTCTTTCATATTCCTTATTGTTTAACGATAGACAATAAGACGGGTTTGTTCTCGTTTCACACCTTGCCCCGAATCTTCGGGGAGGAGAATTTGGTGCCAGGTCGGGAAGACATCCCATTCGGTTCACGCTCTCTTCGCCTGTTCGCCACCTGCTGTCTGTTCGTCTTTCTCGGGCATTCGGTCCCGGCTAAGGCGGCCAACCAGCGGATCTGGACGGCTTCTTATGAAAACGGACAGGCGGCACTGACCGAAGTCTGGACCGCGGATGCAGCGGGAACCGAACGCAAACTGGGCGCCTTTCCGGGCCCGCCGGGACAATTGGGATGGTCCGCGGACGGACGTCGTCTGTTCTATAAGGACCGCCCGTTGCCGGACTATCGTCTTTCAGGGTTGGGGCAGGCGACAGTGCCGATGGTGGAAAGCCAGGTGTGGGAGGTGATGGTAAACGGTACCGTCGTCCGGCGTCCGGGAGTCGTGGAGTTCGGACACCTCGACGTGGCGTGGGTTTCCGCACAAAACGGGGGTCCGGGAAACGGCCCCAGCCGCTCGCTCTTGGGCGTTGAGAAGGCGATGATGACCGTGAAAATGGCCTACGCGGCCCTGCATCAGTGGGATTTTCGCCAGGCACAGCTCTTTTATCGTCATGCAGCTCAGCAATTCGAAACGCTTGCACGGGAACAGCTCCTCTATTCGAAGCCGGCAATGGCTTACGCAAAAACGCTGGCCGCAAGGTCGCGGATGGCGGCGTCACAGGGCGCACGATGGGTCGGCAGGGAGAACCTGTCCGCGATCGGTGAGATGATTCGTGAGTACCGGCGACTGCATAACGGCAGCCCGCCTGTCAACCTGGAAGTCTTAAAGGCTTCGGAGCGAGCCGGCGGGCTGGACGACGCGGAAGAGCGGATTCTTGAACAGGTGTTCAGGTCACCAATGGATCGGAGGAAACGCACAATCAGCTATTTCTATCGATCCGGCGCCGTCGACGGCGAAGCAATGGTGATCAGTCCATATCACCGCGGTCGGCTGTTGGAATTGGTCCGTCGCGGGGACCGATTCGAGGTGGTGGACAGGACAGCGGGTACGGCACAGGTCGATTCGCTGCTGGACGTCGGCAGACGGGCGCTGGAAACGGATCCGAAGGCGTCTGTGCCGGTGCTGCAGGTGGTCACGCTGATGGCGCCGAAATCCGCGCGCGGGCATTCCCAGTTGGGTTACGCCTATCTGAAGTCCAGGAATCCGGATGCCGCGTTGCGTTCGTTCGAACGCGCCGTTCGGTTCGACCACAGGTTGGCTGAGGCGTATAACGGGCTGGGGCAGGTGTACGAAACACGGCCCAAGGCTCGATACGACGCGATCCGCTTCTATACGAAGGCGCTGCAGTACGACCGGGACTACCTTGAAGCGCGTTTCAATATGGCCAGGCTTCGGCGCAGCCTGCGGGAACACGACGCGAGATACGACATTGAGAAGGTGATCGACATCGATCCCACGTTTGCGCCCGCCTATCTGCTGCTGGGTGAATGGTTCGAGGTCCACGAGGAGGATTTCGAACGGGCGGCGCTTCTCTACGCCCGATACATGACGCTGAAGCCTGAAGACCCCGAAGGGCGAAAGCGCCTTGCCGCCGTCTATCTGCGGTCCCGGAATTACGAGCGGATTGTGGAGCTTCTCACGGATTACGTCCTCGAACATCCGGATGAAACGGGCGTTCTGGCCGTGCTGGCGCAGGCGTGCGTGCAGTTGGGACGGTTGGAGTGGGCGGATCGTTATTTCAGAGAGTTCCTGCAGGCGGCCACGCCATACGAGCAGGCGCTGTACCGCGATCCGGTCCTGCTGATGTCTCCCGAGGAACGCAAGGCCTATGAACAGGCCGATGGACGGGGTCGCGTCGACCTGGTCAAGCGGTTCTGGACGGCGCACGACCCTGACCTGACCACAACCATCAACGAGCGGCTGCTGGAACACTACCGGCGGGTCTGGTACGCACTCGGCGCATATTCAACGGGCAAACAGCCCTGGGACCGGCGGGGCGAGGTGTATATCCGGTTCGGCGAACCCGATTACCGCTCCACCTCCGACATGAAGAATTACGACCAGAGCCTGAAGGTGCAGCGGGTCCGGGAACGTATTGCCCGGCAGATGTACGGGCAGGCGGCCCTCCAGATGACTTTCATGGGCGGACCCGTGTACGCCGTGCGCAGCCTGAAGGCCAATCTCAGCGGTGGCGCGAACCTGGGCGACGGGTTCGGTGCCAACCGGCAGGTGGTGGACCTGACCATCGCCGACCGTAACACCGAGGCCACCCGGGTCGTAGCCGGGAGCCAGAACCAGCGGACCGGAATTACCTTTGAATCGGGCATAACGGCGGACAATGAGGTTTCGGATGCCTCCCTGGAGTTACTCCGGTTTGAGAATGTCCAGATGAACCAGGGCGCACTGGCGCTCGGTGACTCCCCAAACGATTTCGCATTCAAGGCCGTGTCCTCACAAGACGACGCCTCGATGGTTCCATGGGAAGTCTGGGTCTATACCGATGTGAACGGGGGCATCGAGATTACGTTTACGGACGAGCACATGCGCGGCGAGTTCGAGTATGCGCCTCCGCCGATGGACGTTCGGATACCGATGCAGCAGTTGGCCCGGTTCAACCAGTTCAATCCGCGGTCCGTAGCCCAACAGGCGGCGCTGGTAACCCCGGACTACTACAAGCCCCCTGAGAACAAACTGCCGCTGGAGTTCTATTACGATCTGGCCAACTTCCGGGAGGACAAACGGGGTACCGGGTCCTTCCTCGAGGTCTATTTCGGAGCGCCGTACAAACTGGGCAAGTATTCGGGGGACGACGACGAAACCGAGATGTTTCTGGAGCGTTCCGTGGCATTGAACAACCCTCGCACCGGTGCGGTGTACCGCAGGCAGGGTAACCTGGTATTTCGTGGAGGGGGCGACCTGACAGGCATGCGCGGCGGCTTTGTTCCCGATCTGGTCGGTCTGGACGTCCCGCCAGGCACTTACAGGATGGAGGTGCAGGTCAAGGACAGGTTGTCCGGTAGGCAGGGACGGTACCGCCAGGAGGTGGTGATTGACAACTACGACCGGGATTTCCTGCAGCTGAGCGAGCTGCAGTTGGCATATTCCGTCGTCGAATCGGATGAAACGGGGAAATTCAGGAAGGGCGGTCTCAGCGTCATACCCATTCCGACGCGTACATTCGGCAGGGACCAGGGTGTATTCGTCTACTACGAGATTTACCACCTGAAGAAAGACGAATTCGGGCAGAGCCGGTACAAGGTCGAATACTCAATTCGACCCAAGGGCGTCCAGGGGCGCAAGGCCAGGGGGGTCATTTCGCAGTTGGTGCGTGTGCTGACCGGCAAAAAGCAGGAACTTGCAGTGGGATACGAACAGATTGGAAACTCGGAGTCGGAAGAGGTGTACATGGAGCTGGATCTGAAATCCACAAAGCCCGGACAGTATATTCTGGAAATCGACGTGACCGACCTGAACAGCGGACTGACATCGAACAGAGAGACCGGCTTCTACGTTCAATGAGCATAAGAAGCCGTTTTAAAATTCCCGGTGAGTTCCCGAGCACGAGCGAAAAAGTGGCGGTCAAGGCGGGAAAATCCGCCTATGAGAGGCGAGCAAGCGCAGCCTCGATCTCGTACGACGGGTGGATTTGACCAACGCAGACCGGCGCTTTTGCAGCCGTGCGAAGACCGCTGGGAATTTTAAGACGGCTTCGTAGGCGAGGAGTGAGAGAGTAGAAGTAAGGAGAGAGAGAAGATCAAAGGCAAAGAGGGGGCGCCCACAAGGGACGCCCCTACATTTTCAATTAAACTACCTGCTACATAGCGAATTGTTCGCCCCTTACCACGTGTAGGGGCGTCCCTTGTGGGCGCCCGTCCAAAGCGGAGGCATCCGTGAACACCCGCACAGCGCCTTTTGATCTCCAGGAAATGGTCGAAAGGTTTGCCGGCTATGACCGGTCACACAATCGTGGCAGAGGGCAGGCGGACGAATCGGACTCCGGGAGCCTGGGATGGGGAGAGAGCGGGTTTCTGGATGCGTACGTCAAACTCTATGAATCTACCGGGGACGAGGGGTGGCTGGGAAAGGTTGTAGACCATTTCGACCGGATGATCACCACAGGGCAGGACCACTTTGCCGACGGGCATGCGACCTGGGTCACCCCGACGTATTCGGTGGCGCTGGTGAGAACGGGACCGATGCACAACCGCGGAACGGCTCGGATCACACCACAGGAGGACCGGGTGTGGGTTATCCGCGGCGGCGACATGGCGAAGGATTGCATTCGCGTCGTGGAGGTCCTCCCCGGGCGAAGGTACGCCGTCCAGGAATATGGGACACGAAGGGTATTGGCCGGTGGCTGGTTTCGGCCCGGCGCAACGCTGAAGGGTTTTGCACCGTTCAAGATCACCATCGATGGCACTGCGCGCGCCGGTGACCGGTTCTGGGTGCATGTATTTGCAGGCGAGCCGCTGGAGTATATCGTTCACCAGGGAATGTTTCTGCATCCCGTGAGTCGCTTTGTCGAACACGTCCTGAAAAATGCGCAACTGAAGGCCGGCTTCGGAACCAGCGCCAGGGCGTATCTTCGCTTTATCGGAGACCAAATTGCCGATAAGCACGAACGTGACTGGGTGGATGCATCCTCGGCCTCGGGCGGATATCGGTTTTCCCCGTGGATGACTGAACGGTTTCCGAACCGGATCATGCCGCACAATCAGTATCTCGCGCTGGGCCGGGCTTACCTGTCGCTGCAGAATGTATCGCGGAAAGGTCTGTATGCGGACCGGGCGCATCGGATGGCGAAGAATTTCAGGCGGCACCTGTGGAGAACAGGTCGGGCGTATACCTGGCATTACTGGGACTGGCTCGAAGGCGGCGTTCAGGGGAACAGCGGCGTTGAAGATACAAGCCATGGACGGATCGACGTCGGATTTGCAGTCGATGCCTGCCGGCGCGGCGTCGTATTCAACGATGCCGATATGAAGCGGTTCGCGTATACCCTGTTGGACCAGATGTGGAACGGGTCGGTAGATGATCCTGTGATCGGCGGACATGTCGATAGTAAGGAAGGGGATAGTACACCGTGTGCCGATTGGATCGATCTGTGCCAGTGGAGTCCGCGGGTCTGGGACGTCATGTGGGCGGTTTTCTGCAAAGCCGGACAACCCGTAGAGATGATCCCGTCTATTCTTCAGGGATGGAGGAGGCTGGGGGAGGGCGGTAAGAGGTAAGCCGTTAAACGGGTGAAGGATTTGATGACCCCTCTGTGGTAATTTCCGGTCCTTTGGCTGCAGGGTACCTGGATGGGGCGAACGATGATTTGAAGGTGGAGCGGACATTACTGTCTGCTCACATAAGTCGGTTTCGACGAAAGATCAAATTCCGACACGATGTCCATATCGTAGGGGCAGGTTTCAAGCCTGCCCATGCTCACCTGCGTCCGCAACGTATCGGAGAACCCCGCACAATCAGATCCACTCGCGCATGCGTATTTGCGCAATCTTATCAAGCGTCTTTATACCTTCTCCAATCATCTCCCCGGCCGTTGTAGGGGCGTCCCTTGTGGGCGCCCGCCTTTCCGTCGAAATCATATTGAGTTCAGGAGGTCTCCTATGATGAGAGTGTTGTCGATTTTATTCTGGGTACATTTGCATGCAGGCGGATGGGCAGCGGACGCCGATGCACAGCAGAAACCGGTTTATTTCGTCACCGCGGGGTTCGCCGCGCCTGCATCCAGTTCGCTGTCGGACTTCTGGTATCCGGGCATCGGCCTGGGGGTCGGAGCGGAATACTTCCTCAACCCCAGCATAGCGCTTCAGGGGAATATCAATTATGTCCGTTTTGGATTCGATGAGGGCAAATTCAAGGCGGAAAACGACGCGCTCGGGGTTGTGACGAGCACCAGCGGCGGCGACAAACATCTGTTCAGCGCGTATGCCAGTCTGAAATACACGAAGGCGATCGATTCCGACGATCTGGACGTAAGGGCGGTTCCGTACGCGGTTGGCGGCGTGGGCATACTGTCCTATTCCGAAACCGATACGGAAGTGGTTGAGATTGGCAACCAGATCTTTCACGTTGACGGCCAATCCGGCACCGGGTTCGCGGTGAATGCGGGCGCCGGAATCGACATCCGGCTGACGGACCGGGTCCACCTCTTTGCCGAAGCCCGGTTCGAGGCCGGATTTACGTCAGGAGAGCGTGGCGGCACCCAGCTTTTCCCCGCTCGAGTGGGGTTGTCCTTCGAGTAACGACAGATGAGTCGATTCCCTGTGCCTGGACGACGTTCTCCGCATTGTGGTCTTGGGCCTCTTGTGGCAATTGATCTCACCCACGGGTTTTTCGTATTCTCGCATGTTATTTTCTGAACAGCTTCAAAGACGTGGAGTACGATTTGAAACGGCCTGAGGGACGTAAAACGACCGGATGGCCCCTGGACGTGTCGGCCCTGCTGGCGTTGCTGGCGGGGCTGCTGATTTTATTCCAGTATGTGACGCTGGATAAGTTCGGCGTTCTTCGACCGGGCCTGAGGTATCAGAGTCTTCAGGGGTTTCTCTCCGTTGTATCGCGGTTCGTGGATCTCAGCACCGCCGATGTATTGCTGCTCATACTAATATTCTTTGTTGGAATGCTCCTGATCGGCATGGAGTGGCGCGGGCGGCGACTCTCGGTATTTTTCGAGCACATCTTCGCGAGTGAAAGGCGGACAGTCGTGTTCCTTGTTTCGGGGAGCCTGATTCTGGTTCGCTTTTATTTTGCCGAGGGGGAATTCGCGCACGGCGCCGACACGTATCTGCACGTGACGTACGCCTGGCTGGCGGCAACGTCAATGCTGCAGGGTGAGGTCCCGATCTGGACGCACTACTTTTGCAATGGCACGCCCTACCTGCAGTTTTACGGTTTCCTGTTCTACTACCTGGTCGGGCTTGTGAATCTGGTGCTTCAGGCGCCGTTTTCGTCGATCAAATTCGTGCTGGGCGCCGCCCACGCGGTATCCGGGTTGGGCGCGTATCTTTTCGTCCGGCGGTTGACCGGGTCGCGACAGGCCGGGGTCGCGGCGGGGCTCGCGTACGTATTGAGTTTCTGGCATACGCAGCAGGTCCTCATTATGGGCAGGTTGCCGCTCTCGCTGTTCTACGCCCTGCTTCCGTTGCCGTTTTACTACTGGGAGGGGCTTCGGAACAATCCGAATCGGCTGGCCCAGGCCATTGGCGGCGGTATCGCGCTGGGTTGTCTGCACGTTACGCATCCCGGTTACGGATTTTGGGCAACGTTATTTCTCTTGTTGTACGCGTTTGTCAGGTGCCGGATGACCAGAAGCGAAGACACGCCTTTTTCAATCCGGTACGGATTGCTGCTTTTCGGCGGTGGCGCGCTGCTGGGCGCTTATTTGACCGTTCCGATGTACCTGGAACGGGGACTGACGGGGCTTCACGCCGGATTCTACATGTCCGATTTTCCGATGCCAACCTGGCGGCATCTGCTGCTCTGGTCCAACTACCGGTTCCGGCTCTTTCAGGCGCAGGACCACTGGTACGGCGGCTATCTCGGGGTGAGTCTGGTCGCATTTGCCCTGTGGGGATCGGTACGGATCGTTCGAAGCGGCAGGGCTGAAGTGCGTGCCTGGGGTTTTCCGATCGGCTTCTGCCTGATCGGTTCGCTGCTGCTGGTATTCGGCTACCGTTGGCCGGTCCTGAAGTCCCTTGGGGTGGTGCAGGCGATGAACGCCTCCCGCTACCTGCTGTTTGTGGTGTTTTTTGTCGCTGTGCTGGTGGGTTTGTTTGCGGCCGCGCGAGCCGCCGGGCGGAAGCGCCCCGTCCGGGTCTTCGTGGCGATTCTCGTGGTGGTCCTGGCGGACTTGGGGCCAACCACTTTCCAGCAGCCGTACCGTTCTCCCGGTGTGGCGTCGAAAATCGGGCCGCGCGCCTTGCAGGACCTGCGGCGTGACCGGAACGCCTGGCCGGTTGCGAAGCCGTTGCCCTTACTGCATCACCCAGTGTACAAACGGTTGGGGGAGGAGCTGGCGACTTATGAAGTCGGGCAGCTTCCCGGCTATCGACTGTTCCATACGACCAACAGGATCTATTACCACTTCATCATCCCATGGTTAACCCTCCGGACGGGCCTGGCGACACCTCTGGATACGTTTACGCAGTACCCGCTGTCTGTCCCGGCCTTCGTCCGGCGTTTCCAGGATCTGCTTCACCTGTCGCTGCAGCGTCTCGAGGAAGGGGCCAGCCTGAACGAGATGCAGGGATTCGACATCATCCGCGCGGGACTCTTTCTGATGAACACCCGCCACCTGCTGTTTTCAGATTCTGAACAGGACCGGATCTTTCACGAGGAATTCCCCGAAGCCAGTCCTGTCGTCGTCTCGTCGAAAATCTCCGGATGGTCCTATCCGGTCCTTGAACTGGACCGGTCGCGCGCCCGGTCCGGGTCCGATGTGGATGAACGGGAAGCGCGCAGAATGCAGAGCCTCGCATTGAGCGACTTTGTGAAGTTGCTGCGGGCCATGGACGTCGACGTAAGAAACCGTACGTGCGAGCAGATCCTGGTGGCGGACGAACACGTGAAGGAAGACCTGGGCACGTCGCCGCGGGTGGAGGTTCTGGCCCACCGGCTGTGGAACCAGCGGGTCGAATTGGTCGTACGTGCCAGCGCGGCCTGTTTCGCGCGGCTGGCATATACGGCCTATCCACACCAGCGGATCACCCTGAACGGCGGCGAGGTGCGTCCGTACACGACGGCAGGGCGATTTGTGGCGCTGAAACTGGGCCCGGGGGAAAGCCGCATCGTAATTGAACCCACGCTTTCACCGCTGCGGTTCACCCTGCTGATCGTCGACGTCGTCCTGCTGCTGGCGGCGGCGGTAATATTGGTCGGTCCACGCATCGCGCGACGGATTTCCCGAAACGCCTCGGGCTGACCCGTAGTATTCTGCACAAAGAGCGGGCGATTATGCAACGGAAGGAAGAGCACACGGATACCGGTAAGCCGATCATATTGGTGGGGTTTTTTCTTGGCCTGCACATTCTGTTCGCCTACTGGCAGCCCGTGTCAGTCTGGGGTGTGGATTTCCTGCGGTTCCACAACGCCATGTCTCTGACGATTTTCGTGCTGTTGAGCACGGCGCTGCTTTTTTTAGCTGCCCGGCGGCGCGTTGGGCGGTGGACCCGGGGCATTGCAAGGATCTTCGACAGCGGACTCGGCGCCTGGCAATCGGTTCTCTCGTGGGTCCTGCTTCTGTTCGTCGGCCTTCTGGTTTTCTGGAGCATGCGATCCGCCGTGCATCTGCTCGGCGACGGAATTATGCTGATGCGCGAACTGGACGACTTCTGGTCCGAAGTCCCGAGGACGGACCGCGCGCCGCTGACGTTCTGGATCGTCAGGGGGGTGCACCGTGCCGGTGCGTCAGCATGGCATTCCGCCGAGACCACGTATCGTATCTTCAGTTGCGTTTCCGGAATCCTTTATCTGGTTGTTGCCAGATACGCCGCGCGGCTCCTGGGGAAGGACGCCCTGGAGCGATTCCTGATTCTGGCTCTGCTGCTGGGGGCCGGGTATATGCAGCTTTTTTTTGCTTATGTTGAAAATTACGGGTTTCTGTTCCCGTTTATGCTGCTTTATCTGCTCCTGGGCATTCGCGTACTCAATGGCAGGTTGACGGTCTGGTGGCCCGCGGCCTTGCTGGGCGTCCTGATGGCGCTACATATAACGATGATGACGCTTGCGCCCTCCCTGCTGGCGTTGGCCATACTCAATGGTCGGGCGGGGGGTGTCTCAGGTACAACCGGTCACGGGAGGTTGGCGGCGAGAGCGGGGTTCGTCGTGCTGGTTAGCGCGGTCGTTTTTTTAGGCGCGCTCCTGCTGATTCAGTTCGACCTGATCGCGTATCTTCAAAAGAGACAGGGGTTTTATATCCTGAACCTGTTTGCGGAACCTGGACCCAAACAACACTACAGGTTGTTTTCAATTGGAAAATGGGTCGATTTCGTGAATCAGTACTTCCTCGTCGCGCCGTCTGCCCTGATGGCTCTGCTTCTGTGCCGAAGGACGAGCTGGCTGCGCGGGCCAGATCGTCAGTTTGTTCTGGTTGCCGCGCTGTTTCCCATCCTGTTTACGATTGTCGCGAACCCCGAACTTGGCGCTTTCCGGGATTGGGACGTGTTCGCCTTCGCGGCATTGCCCATTACGTTGTGGGCGGCGCTCACTGTAGTCCGCGAGCTTCGGGATCGGATCGTCTCCGTCGATGCTGCCGGACTGATCTGCGTGGCCGCGGTCCTGCACACGGTGTTCTGGATCGGCGTTAACGCGAACGATTCGTCCGCAGAAGCCCGGTTTTCCAGCAACATGGAAGGGGGATATCTGTCGGCGCACGCCCGGTCGCACGGATGGGAGACCCTCGCGGTATACCACAGGGATCACGGGAGGAGCGTTCAGGCGATCGGGGCGTACGAAGCGGCGGTTGAAGCCGATCCGGGATTTGCGGGCGGTTTTTACAATCTTGGCAACCTGTATTACGACTTGAAACAGTATGATCGAGCGTCGGTGTACTTTCAGAAGGTGATCGCGCTGAAGCCGGATTTCGCGGAAGCCTATTACAATTTCGGAAATATGTATTACGATACAGGGAAGTACGAACGGGCAATTGGGAAATTCGAGAAGGTGATTGAACTGAAGCCGGATTTCGCGGAAGCTCACTTCCAGATGGGCAATGCCCTGTACGGTCTGAGGAAATATGACAGGGCGGCGGGATATTTCGAAAAGACGATCGCATTGAAGCCGCGGTTCGTTGCGGCCTACTACAATGTCGGCGATCTGTACTATAGAACGGGACAGTTCGACGCGGCGGTCGGCGCCTACCGAAAAGCGATTGCGCTGAAACCGGGTAATGCCCGGGCGCATTCGAATCTTGGGAACGCGTATCTCAGTCTGGGGGACTATGAACAGGCCATATCCGCTTATGAGCAGGCCGTGGCTCTGGATCCCGGATACGCCGAGGGATATTATAACCTTGGCGTTGTCTATCATACGTTGGGAAATGTGCGAAAGACCCGCGCTAACTTCAGAAGAGTCCTGGACCTCGCGCCGGACCACCCGAAGGCGCCGGCGCTGAGGTCCTGGCTTGCGCTGAATCCGAGGTGAGCTTACCGCATTTGAGATTCTCTGACCGCCCTGTGGTTTTGTGATTGACAGAGGCGGATTCGTTTTGTACGGTTTTGTCGATGCAGGCGGCATACCCATTCCAGCAGGGCAACAATGGAACCGGACGCTCAGAAAATCCGATTCGAGGAAGATGGCTATTACGTGGCGAAGGCATTGCTTTCCGCGGATGAGGTGGCCGTATGTGAGCGGGAGATCGAGCGGTTGCATCGGCTGGCGGTGGAGCTGGATGCGCGCGGCGATCCTGCGGCAAGCCGCTTTCAACTCGAGCCATTCGCAGGAAACGCGACGCGTGAGGGTCTGCCAGTCTTGCGAAAAATCGAACAGACGGGAGAATTATCCGGGGTCTTCAGGGATCTGGCTGCGCATCCGAAGCTCATTCGCCTCGTCGCGTCGCTTCTCGGTCCTGACCTGCTGCTGTTTCGGAGTACGCTGATGCTCAAACCCGCCTACCACGGGTCGTCGCACGGGTTGCATCAGGATTCGGCGTACTGGCCGATGCAGCCCCCGGCGTTGGTAACGGTGAGTATCGCTCTGACCGACGCCAGTCCGGAAAACGGGTGTATCCAGGTCCTGTCCGGCAGCCACAAGTGGGGGCTTCAGGCCTGGGGTCACATCGCCCGTCGTCAGAATGAGTCCCTGACGGATCGGAATGACGTGGATCTTTCCGGGAAAACCGACGTACCCCTGAATGCGGGTGACGCCGTGTTATTCCACTCATTGGCAGTTCACGGATCCGGTCCAAATACGTCTCCTCGCCCGCGTCACACCGCGCTGTATGCCTATTTCCCGCCTTCGGTGCGGTATGTGCCGGGAAAAATGGGTCCTCGCAGGAAGACGTTTCCCGTCGTCGCCGGTCTGGAAGGGAGAGACACCGTGACGCTGACAGCGGACTCGTAGCACCACTCGACGGACTTGCGGGACCTGGAACGCTATGAAGGCGCAGTCCCGCTTTACGATGACCCTCAATGATGGAGCCACTATGGATAGGGAGCTGAATATCAGGCCCAGGTATTACCGGTGGCACGTGGACCCTGGCGTGCCGTGGGAAGAGAAGAACACGGACTACGCATACCTCGACTGGCGCGTACCGCTCTCGCAGTCCGCACTCGTGCTGGTGGACGTGTGGGAAGAGCATTACCTGAAGGAACCGGCACAGCGTGCGGACGCGATCGTGGAGGCGCGTATCGTGCCGTTGCTCGCGGCCTGCCGCGAGGCCGGGCTGCGGCTGATCCACGCGCCGGCGCCGGGTCTGGCCGAACATCATCCGGCCTGGGTGAGGCTGATCGACGATCCGTCGAAGCCGGCCGGTTCGGGGGAAACGTGGCCGCCCCGGGACTTCAGATCCAAGTCCGGAGCGTATGCAGCCTATGCCAGACCCGACGAGCCGAGAGAGCCGGAAATTGCTGAAATGCGTTCCAGGCGCCGGATGCATCCGCTGGTTCACGTGGAGGACGGAGAGGTTGTCATCTACAACGGGGAAGAGTTACACCGGTATTGCGAACGCGAGGGGATCCTGTTCCTGTTCTTTCTCGGGTTCAATACCAACGCGTGCATCCTCCTGCGCGATTACGGCACGATTGAAATGAGCAAGCGCGGCTACGAGGTCATCATCCTTCGGGACTGCGGGACGGGTATGGAGTCGTTTGAATCACAGGACGGGTTGTGGCAGACCCGCGGCGCGATTCTGTTTCTGGAGATGTTCGGGAAATATTCGGTCACTTCGACAGAGATGATCGAGGCGCTGCAAACCGTGGGGCCGCAGGATTCCTGAAATGACGAACGGAAATATGTGAAACCGGTGCGATGGTTAGCCTCGACTCTACAAAGACAAGAGTGAAATTGGCCACAAAAGGCACAAAATGCACAGAAGGTACCGGTGTAAATCGGGGTTTTGAGGTCGTCCGGAAGGACATTTTTTCCGTTCGCATCCAGTGACCTGGTGTATCCTGGTAATCCGCCTTCTAATCGCCTTTATTAACTGGCACATATTCGAATTAACGTCCACACAAACTTACAAATCAAGGTTAGTGGCGCCGAGGAGCGGAAAGTGAAGATTTCGGTCTTTGCGGATGAAATCGATCGGTACGATCCGGCGCGCGCGATATCCCTCGCGGCAAAGTGGGGAGTTTCCCACGTGGAGTTGCGTCAGCTTGCGGGTGGCCGGTTCCCGGCCGTAGATGACGATGAGTTGACCGACTTCCACGCGCGGGTCCGGGACGCTGGATTGGGAATCTCGGGGGTATCTCCGGGGTTTTTCAAGGGGCCGCTGGACGACCCCGGAGTCGATGGACACCTGCGCGAATCGCTTCCCCGGGCGTGCGAATGGGCGCTGCGATTGGGCACCGATCGGGTGTCCGGTTTTGCATTCGAGCGGACGGCGGCGCCGCGTCCTCCTTCGGCGGTTGTGGACCGGCTGGGACAGATGGCGGAGATCGCGGCGAAGGAAGGTTGTCGTCTGGCGCTGGAGAACGAGGCGGTCTGCTGGGGGGCGACAGGCGCCGAGGCAACCATGTTGATTCGGCAGGTGGGGGAAGAAAGAATCTCGCTTTGCTGGGATCCCGGCAATTCCGCCCGGGCCGGTACGTCATCGCCGTACCCGGAGGAATACGAGGATCTGAGAGATCTGGTATCCCACGTGCACGTGAAGAATTTCGATCCGGGCACGGGCGCCTGGTCCCTGGCAGAGGAGGGGATCGTGGACTGGCCGGGACAGCTGCATGCCCTTTCCGCCGAGGGGTACAGCGGCTTTGTCGTGGTCGAGACGCATCTGGACATCAGCCCGGACGCGTTCGAAGTGGCCGACCATGGATTCGAGGGGCTGGCAGCGAACAGTCTCAGGAATCTGGAGTATGTGAGGTCGTGCCTGGGTGTGTCGAGTGGGGAGAACAAATGACACGATGGAGGGTGGAATGGCTGAAGCGATTCGTCTGGGTCTGATCGGTTGCGGCGGAAATATGCGCGGTGCGCACGTGCCGCGGATTCAGGCAGAGGAGGACGTGAACCTGGTATGCGTGGCGGATCCGGTTTTGGAGCAGGCCCGTCTGTTGATGGATCGATACGGCGAAGAAGTCGCCCATTACGAGGACTATCGCCGCATGGTTCAGGAGGAGGCGCTCGACGCTATCTTTATCAGTTCACCGCATTCAATGCACTTCGAGCAGGCGCGGCTCGGGTTGGAAGCCGGATTGCACGTGCTGGTGGAAAAGCCGTTGACGGTTTCTCCAAGACATACGCGGGCCTTGATCGACCTGGCGACGGAGAAAGAACGGTTTCTGCAGGTGAGCTATCAGCGGAATTACTTCGCGCCCCACGTGTTCGCCCGTGAACTGGTTCGGAAAGGGCATATCGGCGAGTTGCGCGGGGTGGTGTCCTACGTGACCCAGAATTGGGGACGTGTGAAGGGATGGCGCCTGGATCCGGAACTTTCCGGTGGCGGGATGTTTATGGATACTGGCAGCCACCTGGTCGCGTCCACGCTCTGGATAACCGGACTGGCGCCGGTGGAAGTCTCGGCACTAATGGATTGCGACGGCAAGGCGGTGGATGTCAACGCGGTACTGAACGTAAGGTTCGAGGGCGGGGCTCTGGGCACAATCAGCACGTTCGGCAATGCCATCGAGCACGACGAACGCATTGCTATCCACGGCGCGGAAGGATCGATCGTCTTCCACCTTTACAAGTGGCACGTGAAGGCGGTGCTGGTGAACGACGAACAGATGGCGATTCCCGATCGGATACGGGAGACTACGCCCGATGCGGCGTTCTTCGATTGGATCAGGAGCGGCGGAAAGGGGTACGAAGCCCCCGACTTTGCCCTGCAGGTCGCCCGGCTCTCCGAGGCCGCCTACCGGTCCCTGGAGAGCAGGACACCGGTAACCGTGGAGACACACTGACCGCTGGAGGCGTCGATGTCGAGCAAGATCCGCTTGAAGGGCAGGTATTACCGGCAGCACCCGCCCGGACGGCATCTGGGCCATGCGGAAGAGGCGCTTGAGCTGGGTCTGGACAATACGGCGTTCTTCCTGGTGGATGTCTACGGAAAGGGCTATGACCCCGACCACGATCCGGGGAACGTCCCGGAGTTGTATCGCGCCGCCGTGTTGAAGAACCGCGAGATTGTGGTGGACCATATCCGTCCTGCAAAAGACGCGGCAAAGCGCCTCGGGCTCCCGGTGGTCTACGTGACGAATTACCTGGCGCCTTCCACGAACGAACAGACGGAATGGCGCAAGATGTCCATCCGGACCTGCGGTGTGGATGTTCTGGATGCGTGGCCGGAACCGAATGACATCCTCGCGTTTTCGGAGGTGATTGCACCGGACGCCGGCGATTACGTGGTAAAGAAACAGATGTACAGCGGGTTCTTCGAGACGCACCTGGATTTCCTGCTGCGAAGTCTGGGCATCTATAACCTGGTGACGGTCGGGTTCGACACGCGGATCTGTCTTGGCACGACGGTTACCGAGGCCATGTACCGGAATTACCGGGTGATCGTGCTTCGGGATTGTTGCAGTACCGTTGACTATCCGGAAACCCAGGCAGAAGGGTTGGCGGATTTCTTCGGGATCCGGTTCATCGAAGCGAATGTCGGCTATACATCCACGTCTGACGCATTTGTCCATGCCTGCGGTGAGGTCTGAAATGAGCGCGCGAGAGGCGGTTCTGAATGCCATAGACGGGGAGTGGATGGCCGAGCAGGCGCTCAGGCTGGTCGAGATTCCAAGCGTCACGTGCGAGGAAGCCGAAGTCTGTGCCTGCTTTGAGGCGCAGTTGGCCGATCTGGGGTTCGACGTGGACGCGCACGAAGTGACGCCGGGACGGCGGAATCTGTACGCGGGGATCCGCGGCACGAACGACGGGCCCACGCTGCTGCTGAACGGACACCTGGATACGATTCCCGTTGGCGACTGCACCCCGGTGCGGCGGGAGGGCGACCGCATCTTTGGGCGGGGGTCGACGGATATGAAGGGTGGCGTTGCGGCCATGCTGGGTGCGGCAAAGGCGTTGCGGGAGGCGGAGGTTCGTCTCAAAGGAAATCTCTTGGTCACCGGCGTGGTCGGCCACGAGGAGCCGGAAGCGGAAAAAGACGGCCCTCTTGCGCTCGTGGCGGACGTGAACAGCGGGCGGCTCAAGTGCGACCGTATTCTCATCGTGGAGGGCGGAGACGAACTCTGGGTGATGAGTATGGGATCGATGGTGTTTACGATCACGCTGACGTCCGAACGCGGCGGCACGCATACGAATTACGTGCCGTTCCCGGAAAACCCAATTCGTCACGTGGGCGACCTGATCCGGAGAATAACCGAACGCCAGCGGGAACTGGATGCCGGAGACGTCCATCCGCTGGCCGGACCGGAACGGATCGATCTGGGCATCGTCCATGCCGGCGACTATTTCAACCGGACGCCCGGCCGGTGCGTGCTGACGGGGACACGGCGCTGGCTGCCGGGAAAGACAATGTCCTCGATACTGATTGAACTGGAGTCGATGGCCGAGCCGTTCGCCAGGGCGGGGGAGTTGAAGCTCGCCGTCGACATGGCGCTCCAGCGGGAGCCGTTCGAAACGCCGCGGGACGATCCTGCGGTTCAGGCTGCGGCCGCGGCCCACCGGGAGGTGGTTGGCGCGGACGTCAGGTACGTGGGAAGACGGCTGGTGGGCGATGCCAACATTTACATGAACGAGACCGGGGTGCCCACTTTTTACTACGGTCCGTCGAATGAGACGGCCCATTCCGACGACGAGTGGGTGTCGGTGGCCCGCATCGAGGCAGCCGCAAGGGTCTATGCGCTGATGGCGATGGATTTTTGCGGGGTTTTAGACTAATGTCCTGTCCTGTTGAAGACCGGAGGTGTTTCAGTGGTTTCTATCGAACGAAGGTCGGGCGGGGGGATACTCACGGCGCGTACGGCGCGTTGGGCGGACGAAGAAAACCGGGAGGGCCGGGCAGCGGAGACATTCGGTGCGGAATGCAACCCCACGGGGAATCCGATAGGCGGAGGCGATGGCTACGCGGACGTCGTCAAGACCCGCGACCGTTCCGTTCGCAGTTATGAAGAACTGGCGCTGGCGCTTAAAGAAGCGGCGGCGGGCGACGTGGTCTTCTTACCGGCTGACGTCCGGATCGACATGAGCGGGCGGCCGGGTCTCGGGATTCCGGAAGCGGTGACGCTGGCCGGAGACCGCGGCACGAACGGCTCGGCGGGAGGTCTGGTCTATTCAAACGCGCCGGATACGCCCTTTCTCTTGCGGACGGACGGGGATTGCATTCGTGTAACGGGGCTGCGTTTTCGGGGACCCTACCCCCACCGCGACCGGGCGGCGCATACATCCAACGGAATTCTTACCTCCCACTTCGCGCTGGAGATCGACAATTGCGAGATCCGCGGCTTCAGCGTGGCAGCCACCCGGTTCGACGACGGTGCGACCAGGGGATACGTGCACCACAACTTCATCCACCACAATCAGAAAGGCGGCCTGGGCTACGGCGTCAGCATCAACGGCGCTACCGTCCTGGTGGAGGCGAATCTGTTTGACTGGTGCCGGCACCATATCGCGTCCAGCGGAACGCCCGGTTCCGGCTACGAGGCCCGTTACAATATCTGTCTGGATCATGCCAACGGTCACCTGTTCGACATGCACGGCGGACAGGACAGGGGAGACGCGACCGAGATCTCAGGAGACTGGATGGACATCCATCACAACACGTTTATCGCACAGCACGTACGCAGCGTGGTGATTCGGGGTGCGCCGTGCCAGGATGCCCGCATTCACCATAACCGATGCCTCAGCCCCCTGCCCGAAAACGTCGTGCGGGCCGGCGGAAATACGCGGGCGTACCAGAATCTGCTGGGGCCCGAGGGTCAGCTGGTCGAGAATCAGAGGGTCGAGCCATGAACGGTCTTAAGGACCATCTCGGCGATCCCCTGCCGGATCGCGCGGTTGCCCGCCTCGGCACCCGCCGGATGCGCGGGTCGGTCACCGATATGTTCTACTCCGCCGACGGCAGGAAGGCGTTCGTGCTTTCGGGGGCATGCCTTTGCATATGGGATCTGATACAGGGCGACTGTATTGCACGGCAACAGGTTTCGGAGCATCGTCTCACGGCCGCGGCATGGAACCGCGACGTGTCAAGGGCGTTGTTCGCCGACGAAGCGGGCGTGATTAGTGAATGGAACCTGGCCGAAAGAACACGGGAATCGGTCCGCATTGATACGGGACGCAAGTCGCTCGTCTCCCTGCGCTATTCGCCTGACGAGGACCGGGTGCTCACGCTTGACCAGAAGACGGGCAGGGTGGAGGAGTGGGACCGTAAGACCGGCCGGCGGCGCATAGCGATTTCAGATGCCGGCGAGCGCTTCGATCTCTGCCTGTACGGCCCGGATGGCCGGACGGCGCTGGTCGCCCATCAGCCCGGAAATAACGTCTACCACTTCGACCTGGCGACCGGCGCCCGGCTGAAGGTCTTCGTCGAGGATTACGTCTGCTACGATATGTGCCTGTCCGCGGACCGAGAGCGGCTTCTGGTGGGCACGCGCCACATGTCGAACGAGTGGCGCCTGTGCGATTACGAACGCCTGGAGACCTATACGGGGCACCTGGGGCACGCGGTGCCTTCCGTGGCATACGCCCGGGACGACCGGCAGGTTTTGACAGGATCCAGGGACGGGTCGATCCGGCTGTGGGACCGTCATACGGCTGAGGTTCTGCGGCGATGGTACCCGCATCAGAGCCATGTAAACCGGATCCGGGTTTCGCCCGATGGAAACTGGGTGCTGTCCCACGGCAGCGACGGGCTTCTGGCGGAGACCAGCGCGGAGACGGGGCTGCCTCGTCTGAGGTGGGAAAGGCACATGGCGGGTGTTCGGGCGCTCGTCGTTACTCCCGATGGATCCCATGCGATTTCAGGATCGTCGGACAAGACCATCCGGTGGTGGGAGACGGGGGGATGGACGACAACACAAACGGTGGAATGCCCGGGCGGAGAGGTCCACGCGCTGGCGGTTTCTCCCGACGGCGCGCTGGTTGCGGCGGGATGCAAGGACGGCAGCGTACGGGTCCTGGAGAGCGCGAGCGGCAAGGAAGTGCGCGCGCTGGAAGGGCACCGCGGATATGTACGGGCGGTGGCCTTTGCGAGCGCCGGGGAAATCGTAAGCGCCGCCGACGACGGGTCGGTCCGGGTGTGCGATGCCGTTACAGGACGGGCCGTACGCAAGCTGGAAGCGCATCTGGGCGGCGTACTGGCGCTGGCGGTCTCGGCGGATGCCCGGCATCTCGTGAGCGGTGGTCGGGACGGCACCGTGAGGCTCTGGCATCTGGCGACCGGAGAGTTGAACGCGATGGCGACCGCCCACCGTGGCTGGGTACAGTCCGTGGCCTTTGGACCGGATGGCCATGTGATCTCCGCGGGCCGTGACGGGTGGGTGGTTGAATGGGACTTGCAGGAAGGGCGGGAGGTGCGCTCGTACGCGCATGGAGACGGCGTTGAGGATATCCTTTATCTTCCCGATACTGGGTCGATTTGTCTGGCGGGGCAGGATGGCAGGGTGTTTGTCTGGGATCCGGGATCCACGGCTCCCCCGGCCGAGTTCACGGGGCATGAGGGGGCTGTACATGCACTGGCGGCGAGTCCGGACGGGCTGCGGTTGTTGACCGGTTCCGCGGATACCACCGTGCTGGTCTGGTCATTGAACTGATTGCCGCCCCGCGAGGGGGTCTCCGGCGTGCACCGTCGAGTCATTCGAACCGGGGGAACGGGAACACGCGAATGCCTTACCGTACGATGAAGGACAGGGATCTGCAGGCCGTGATGCGGGACGGCACGGTGCTGCGCGCGGACGTGTACCGGCCCGACGGGCCGGGACGGTTTCCGGTATTGCTCTGCCGGACACCCTACGACAAGGCTGGTGAGAAACAGCTCGAGATCGGTCCGGAGATGGCCGAACGCGGTTACGTGGTGGTCTTGCAGGACGTGCGCGGGCGGTATGCTTCAGACGGAGAGTTTCAGCCCGGGTTCTACAGCGCTGATCACCGCGATTCTGAAGACGGCTACGATACGGTGGCTTGGGCGGCTGCACTGCCATGGTCCGACGGCGGGGTGGGTACATTCGGAAATTCGTACGACGGGTGGACACAGTGGGAACTCGCGCACACGCGGCCGCCGAACCTGGTGGCGATGCTTGCCGGCGGGATTGCGGCCAACCTGCTGGACAGAGAGCTGAGCGGCGTGCTTCGCCTCGGCCGCGTGATGGATTGGACGATCAACAACCTCTCCGTGGATACGGCGCGACGGGCGGGGCATTCGTGGAAGGAGAAGGCCAAAGAGGACGCATCCCGGCTCTGGCAGGAACGCGACCGCAGCAAATGGCTGTGGTATCTGCCGCTGATGGACGTCCCGGAGGATGTCATGCCGGGGATGGGCAGGCACTGGCGGAGGTGGCTTGCGGACCATGCGGCAGACCACTTCGGCTTCCAGAAAAAACACCGGAACGTGGACGTCCCCGTGCTGGGTACGGCTGGGTGGTACGATCAACAGATCGGCATCTTCAAGCACTTTACGGGTATGCGCGAGAACGGCGGGAGCGAACGCGCCCGCCAGAATCAGTTTATGATCGTCGGGCCCTGGACCCACACGCTCCTGGACCTGGACCGGCAGGTGGGCGAGGTGGACTTCGGACCGGAAGCCGTGCGGGACTTCTACGATATCGCGGATGCGTGGTTTTCCCGCTGGCTGAAAGGGGAGCCGGGCGAGGCCGCGGACTGGCCGCCGTTGCAACTCTTCGTGATGGGGGCCAATACCTGGCGCGGCGAGCGTGAATGGCCGCTGAAACGAACGGTGTATACGTCGTTCTACCTGCACAGTTCGGGCCACGCGGATCTACCCACGGGCGCGGGATGGCTTTCCATGGAGCCGCCGGGTGAGGAAACGCCGGACGCGTACGGTTACGATCCGAGAGACCCGGTAATGACCCTGTACACCCCGGGCGGCCAGCACGCGCCGATGGACCAGCGGGTTCTGGACGGACGTCGCGACGTGATGGTGTATATGACGCCGCCGCTGAGCGCGCCGATCGAGGTGACGGGACCCGTCGAGGTGCGCCTCTTCGCGTCTTCATCGGCCCGGGACACGGACTTTGTGGCCAAGCTGATGGACGTGTGGCCGAACGGTTTCGTCCAGGAGTTGTGTCATGGGATCGTGCGCGCCCGGTATCGCGAGGCTTTTGATAACCCGTCTTTAATCGAACCCGACAGGGTGTACGAATACACGATCAAAGTGAATCCGACCAGCAATCTGTACAGAAAGGGGCACCGGATCCGGCTGGATGTTGCCAGCAGCGACTTTCCGAATTTCAACCGGAACCACAATACCGGTGGCGACGATTACCGCGAGACGGCGCTGCAGACCGCGCATCAGCGGATCTTCCACGATGCGAACCGGCCGTCGCGCGTAATCTTGCCGGTGATTCCCTGAGAAGCTGTTTTAAAATTACCGGTGAGTTCCCGAGCGCGAGCGAAAAAGTGGCGGTCAAGGCGGGAAAACCCGCCCATATTTGTCTATACGGGCGGGTTTGACCAACGCCGACCGGCGCTTTTGC
>JAPPFJ010000023.1 GCA_028877215.1 Gemmatimonadota bacterium
TGAGGCCAACATTTTGTCGTTTTCTCTTGACTTTTAACATAGTAGACGGAAGACGCAAGACGTTAGAAGAAATCCTTGCCTGATAAGATATTCCTCGTTGCCTTTGGCACGAAAAGAACCCTCACGAGGCAGGCAATCTCTCCCGTCTCCCGTCTTCCTTCTCACCGGGTGGTGTGCCGGGGTGTGGTCCTCTCCCGTCTACCCTCTCACCCCTACCCGCCTTTCTTCTACCGTCTTGCGTCTCCCCGCTTTTAAGGGGCTGGGAAGAGAGGTCCCGGATCAGTCACCGACGTACTGCCGGAGTTCGAAGACGTTGCCTACCGGATCGCTGATGACGGCGATGCGCACCGGTATGCCCCCGCCGGCTTCGCGGATATTTCTTACGTCCCCACCACCGGCCGAGACTTCCTTCACGGCGGCATCGAGATCGTCCACGTGGAGATTCAGACCGGCATGGGCAACCGCGCCCTCGGTCATCTCCGGGGACAGGATATGGAGCGCAACGATGCATCCGCCGCACCGCAGCGTGCTCCATCCCGTTGATTCGAACTCCACCTTCAGTCCCAGGACGTCGCGATAGAATGGCAACGCTTTTCCCATATCCGTGACGTAATGGACGACCATGGGTTCAGTAGCGTTCACGAAATTCTCCCTTTCAAAAAAACGAAACTACGAATATACGAAACTACGAAAGGCGAAAAGACTGCGAGAATACGAGAATACGAAAAAACCGCGAAACTACGAGACGACGAAACTACGAAAGGCGTGAAACACACGAAGCTGCGAAAGGCGTGAAACTACGAGAAAGCGAAAATACCGCGAGACTACGAAAAACCAAAAACGCGCGAAAAACGGGTCCCTGCGATTCAGGTTTCGCGATGGGTCAATCCACGGCCGCTAACAAGGGCGAAACGAGGAGCATCGTCCCGAACGCCATCAGGGCCACGTAGAGAACGCGCTGAAATCGATCGGGTGCAATGCGTGCGCCGATGAACCGGCCCAGAAAAACCGCGAGAATGACAGCGGGTACGGCAGGCAGATAGAATCCGAAGACGTCCTCCGTCCACAGTCCGGACAGTCCGTGGCTGGCCACGATGAGCAACGTCGACGGAAAGAAGAACCCTTGAAGGGTCGCTCTGAAGCTCTCCGGGGGCCACCGCCGCAGGATCCCGTAGACGGCAACGGGCGCGGCGTTGACGTTGTATGCGGCGCCGAATACGCCGGACACGAAGCCGAACGCGTGCGCCCAACCGAAATGTTTCAGCCTCGGCAGTACAGACGTACGCAGGTTATAGAGTCCCACGGCGATGAGCAGAATGCCCAGCCCGGCCTTGAAAACATCCTGTGGTGCGAAACGCAGGATCAGGAGGCCGACAGGAATTCCGAAAATGGATGCGGCGAGCAAATGCAACGCGGACCTGACGTCCAGGTCCCGCCAGGAGCCGACCAGAAGCAGGGCGATTGTCGTCAGCATCGTCAGGCCGACCAGAGGCGTCGCGACGTTGACGTCCATGACTGTCACGAGCAACGGCATCGCCACCAGGGCAGTCCCGAACCCGAGAGACGAATGGACCAGCGCCGCCATAAACACGATCGCGACTACCGTCAACAATAGCATATCGAATCGTCAGAAAGCAGCCTGAAGCCCGTCGAACCAGCCATCGAAATCGAACGGCGTTTCGAATTCGGCCAGCCAATCGTCCGTAACCGGCTCCAGCTTGCCGTGGTCGGTATCGAGTACGCCGAGACTCCCTGGTTGAAATCCTTGCGCCTCAGGGTGATACAGCGGCGAAGCAACCACGCAATCGAGTCCGAGATACGTCGTCTCGCCAAAACGGGTCGGGCCCGAAAGGACATGGGCGTGACCGGCCACGTGAAACGTCGGGCGAGACCTCTCGATCAGGTCAGTGATCATGCGAGATCCGTGAATATCGCCTCTGAATCCGGTGCTGCTGCCGTACGGACCCTGATGAGTCACAAGCACGTCGATGCTTCCAGGTTCCAGAGTCAGAAGCGTTTCATACGCGCTGCGATTGATGTCGGCCGCATCATCCCGTTCCCCGACGCCGCCGAGAAACGCGATACGCAACCCGCCGAACGTCATCACCGTACCGTCCGGCACGTGACGTATCAATCCGCAACGATCAACGGCTGCTGTCCCGAAACCCGAGTCCCGCGGCAGTCGTTCCAGCCAGTCGAAATCTTCATGATTACCCCGGATGAAGTGGACGGGTCCCGCCAAACACTGCCGCAATCGGGCCAAAGACTCTGCCAGACCGTTGTCAGCGCATATCAGCCGAACGAAGTCGCGTTGTGAAGGATCCAGGGCAAAGTGACGATTGGCGGTCCGTTCGAGGCTGGACATATCCGGAAAGGCTCCCATGTCCCCGACCTGGACCAGCAGGTCGAAACGCCGGCCGTTTCGTTGCTGCCACGTCACAATCAGGGCGAGCGCGTGAAGCACACGCCCGTGCAAGTCACCCACAAAGCCAATGAGCACCTGGTGTCCTGTCCCAAAAATTCCTCACCATTCGACCGCCGATTCATCCTGTCTCGCTACGTTCCCCTCGCTTGCCGACCTTACGCAGGTCGCCTGCGCTCCGGCGCCTTGTGAGCCAGGCGACCCGACGGTCGAATTCAGGCAACTTATTTCCGGGACAGAACACTAGGTTACCGAGTTCTCCTTTCCGGGATTCTCCAGGATCCGGTCCCGAAACTTTTCGCGATGAGTGCAAAAACAAAAAACGCCACCCTCGGAAGACCTGAAAGCGGCGACTGGCGGAGGACGATCGCGAGGTTTCAGACCTCCATAATCTCCTCTTCCTTCCGCACCAGCAACTCGTCGATTTCCGCCACGAAGTCGTCGGTCAGCTTCTGCACCTGATCCTGCCCCTTCCTGGATTCGTCTTCAGGTATCTCGCCCTCTTTCTGGCCGTCTTTCAACATCTCGTTGGCGTCCCGCCGGGCATTCCTTACAGAGACCTTGCTGTCTTCCGCCATCTGGCGCACCACACGCACGAGTTCCGTGCGGCGCTCCTCCGTCAGATGGGGAATCGGCAGGCGGATGACGGTCCCGTCGCTGGACGGCGTGAGACCCAGATTCGACGTCTGTATGGCCTTTTCGATAGCCGGAATCGCACTCTTGTCCCACGGCTGAAGTACGATCAACCTCGGCTCCGGTACGCCAATGGTCGCGACCTGGTTCAGCGGCACCTGCGTACCGTAATATTCAGCGCGAATATTGTCCAGCAATGCCGTGTTTGCCCGCCCCGTACGAACCGTTCCCATTTCGTGCTGAAACGCTTCAACGGCTTTCGCCATCGACTGCCTGGTCTCTGAAATAATCTCGTCGACCATCTGCCATGTCCCTTCGCGAATGAACGGATATCGTCCGGAATAGAGATTCCGAACCTGAACGCCGTGGCCGGCCGGCCTGATTCATCCCGCCGGCAGCGGACGCACTCAGCTCTCCTCTCCCAGGACAAACCGCTCGAACCGTCTGACGGTCACATTCTCACCACACTGTGCGATCAGATCCATCAACAGGTCTCTGACGGTCTTATCCGGATCCTTTACAAAGGGCTGTTCCATAAGGCATACATCCTGATAATACTTCTCCAGACGCCCTTCCACGATCCGGTCGAGCACCCGCTCGGGTTTCCCCTCATCCAGCGCCTGCTGCCTGAAGATCCTGCGTTCCCGCTCGATACCCGCTTCATCCAGCTGATCCCGGCTCACGGCGATCGGCGCGCTGGCGGCGATGTGCATTGCGAGGTCCCTGGCAAACGTCTGGAACTGATCCGTTCGGGCGACAAAATCCGTCTCGCTGTTGACTTCCAGCATCACTCCGAGCTTGCTGCCGGTGTGAATGTAAGATGTTATCGACCCCTCTTTCGCCGTCCTGTGCGCACGGTCTTCCGCCTTGGCGACGCCGCGGGTCCGCAGAAGCTCGATGGCTTTCTCCATGTCGCCGTCGCTTTCGACGAGGGCTTTCTTGCAATCCATCATCCCCACGTTTGTCTTTGACCGTAGTTCCTGAACCATCTTCGCAGAAATTGCCATCTGTTCTCCCCGCGGACGTAGCGCCTTTCAGCTCCAATCCTGATCGTTATTCATTGACTTCGGTAATCTCGGTTATCTCCGGACCAAGCATCTGGGGTTCGTCTTCCGCACGGTCGGGACCCTCGCGTTGAATCTTCTGCCCGTGCAGCACCGCGTCGGCGACCAGGCGGGTGATGAGTCCGATGGACCGTATCGCGTCGTCGTTACCGGGAATCGGATAGTCGACGTCGTCCGGATTGCAGTTGGTGTCGACAATGGCCACAACCGGTATATTGAGACGCCTCGCTTCGTGAACGGCGATCTTCTCCTTCTTGATGTCGACCACGAATACCAATCCGGGCAGGCGACCCATATCCCGGATACCGCTCAGAGACCTCTCGAGTTTCTCGCGCTCTCGCTCCAGCCGCAATACCTCTTTTTTCGTCAACTTCTCGTAGGTCCCGTCCGCGCCCATCTTGTCGAGCGATTCGAGGCGCCGAATGCTCTGGCGAATCGTCTGGTAATTCGTGAGCATGCCCCCAAGCCAACGCTCGGTTACGTGGAACATCTCGCAGCGCTTCGCTTCCTGAAGAATGACGTCTTTCGCCTGCTTCTTGGTTCCCACGAAGAGTATCGACTCGCCCCGTTCCACGGCCTCGCTGATTACGCGGTAAGCTTCTTCAATCTGCCTCAGTGTCTTCTGAAGATCGATGATGTAGATGCCGTTGCGTTCGATAAAGATGAACTTTCTCATCTTCGGGTTCCAACGGCGGGTCTGGTGCCCGAAGTGGACACCGGCCTCCAGCAGGGCCTTCATTTCAACGACTGCCATACAATCCTCCGGATACCACGGGTTGATCCTCTGTGACCGTCATTCCACAGACCAGTCGGAAACCGACACCCGGCCTGAGGTCGGGGCACATGTGAAATAGGCGCGTCGCCAGGTGCGCAACACGCCAATAACAAAACAACCTCGGCTAACGTTTGGAAAACTGGAACCGTTTGCGCGCCCCGGGGCGACCCGGCTTCTTTCGCTCCACCTCTCGCGCATCGCGGGTTAAAAGCCCGGCCTCGCGCAGCGGCGTCTTGAGGTCTTCGTTCAGGGCGAGCAGGCCGCGGGCGATACCCAGTCGAACGGCCCCTGCCTGACCGCTGAGGCCACCGCCCTTGGTGCTGGCGACGATGTTGAACTGTCCGGCCGTCTCTGTAACCGTCAGCGGCTGCTCCACGATCATCACAAGCGTCTCGCGCTTCAGATAATCCAGGATCGGCCTGCCGTTGATGGTTATTTCTCCGGATCCGGGAAAAAGCTTTACGTTTGCCGTTGCCGACTTGCGCCGGCCTCTGGCAGAAGCAAGGATCTCTGCCAAGACCCTACCTCCTCTCGTTCAATAACGCTTAGATACGGCGGAATTCAGGCAAGGTCGATCGCTTCAGGCACCTGACTCCCGTGCGGATGATCGGATCCAGCGTAAATCCGGACCTTCCTCATCATTCTGCGCCCCAGTTTCGTGCGTGGCAACATTCCCCGTATCGCGTGTTCCAGCACAAACTCAGGCTGTGTTTCGAGCGCCCGCTTCAGGGTTTTTGTCTTCAGGCCGCCAGGATATCCGCTGAAGCGTGTATAGACCTTCTGATCGGGTTTGTTGGCGCCTTTGACCATAAGCTTTTCGGAGTTGACCACGATGACATGATCGCCGGTATCCAGGTGGGGCGTATAATACGGTTTGTGTTTGCCCATCAGGATCCGGGCAACCTCGCTCGCAAAGCGACCCAGCACCTTACCCTCGGCATCAGCGAGAAACCACTTGCGTTCGACGTCAGATTTTTTAGCGCTTGGCGTATTCATAAATCCGAACGGCGTCCACATTGACGCCGAATTCGAACTCACCCCCTCTCCATGACAATTCCACGCAATGTCAAGCCTCAAAAAATATATAGCTCGCGTGATTTTGTCAAGCACAAACCCAAATCAGCCCGTTGAAAAAGCCCATCCGGGCTACGGCCGGATCTCGTGTCCGAATGACCGCGTTGCGCTCCCTCGCCGAATCCTCGGAGTCGACTCGGTCGCGCGCCTTGTCTTCGGACACGATCTCTCGCCCTCGCCTGCAGAGCGGCTTTGTCAACGGAATGTTGTCCCACAAAAAAACGCGCCGCGATTCGGGAGCCGGTACTCCGGCCACATCTCCTCACGGCGCAACTCTTGAGACGGCTTCCATCTCACGGCGCCCCGGCAATCGCCGGAGCCCGTCAGGACGACGGATCGCCTGTCTTTCGATGGCTGCTTAGATTCGCCAGGCGCGTTACCAGACGAGATGTTCTCCCGCACCCGGCAGCGCACCTAACTACAGCCACCTCCACTGGTCATTTCGCTCATTTGACCACCTCCTTTCCGTGTAAGCCGAATATACGCTACGGGAATGCGGAAGTCAAAGGCTTTCTCCGGCCACGTCAGGTCCTGGGATCCAGGGCGTCGCGCAGTCCGTCTCCAAGCAGATTGAATGCCAATACCGTCAGAAAGATCGCCACGCCCGGAAACGTCAATACCCACGGCGCCCGCAGAACCAGTTCCCGCCCGCCGGTAAGCATGGCGCCCCACTCCGGCAAGGGCGGCTGCGCGCCCAGTCCCAGGAAGCTCAGGCCCGCGGCATCGAGAATTGCGGTCGCCAGACCCAGCGTGGACTGCACGATCAGGGGCGTCAGACAGTTCGGGAGAACCGAAAAGAACAGGATATGGAAATCTCCGGCGCCAAGCGCACGCATTGCCTGTACGTAGTCCTGTCCACGCACGGACAGCGCCGATGCCCGCACCAGTCTGGCATACTGGGGCACCGCCACGATTCCAACCGCCAGCATCGCATTTTCCAACCCCGGTCCCAGGATCGCAACAATGGCGATGGCCAGGAGGATGCTGGGAAATGCGAGCATCAGGTCCATCGCCCGCATCAACACCTGATCCAGCGCGCCGCCCCAGTACCCCGAGACGAGTCCGATCGGAACGCCCAGAACAAGCGCGATCAGCACGGCGGTAACCCCCACCCGCAGCGAAATCCGCGCGCCGTGAATGACGCGACTCAGGACGTCTCTTCCGAAGTCGTCGGTACCGAAGGGATTCGCCAGCGAAGGCGGCTGGAGGCGTTCGTACAGATTCTGAGCAAAGGGATCCTGCGGCGCCGCCAGGGGCGCGGCGATGGCAAGCAACAGGAATCCCAGCAGCAGGACGCCGCCCGCGGCCGCCAGCCGGTTCTTCAGGAGCCGCTTCCAGAACAGACCGCCCCAGCCGGCGCCCGCCAGGACCTGTGATCCGGCGGTTTCAGCGCCCGTTCCACCGTTCCGATGGATCGAACGGTTCATGCATTTTCCCGGTGTCTGATGCGCGGGTCCAGCCACGCGTACATCACGTCCGCTACAAGATTGATCAGCGCAAACATCAGCGCAACCAGCAGCACCCCGCCCTGAACGGCCCTGAAGTCCCTCGAATAGACCGCCAGCAGCAGCCACCGCCCCACCCCCGGCCAGGCGAAGATCGTCTCCGTTATGACGGCGCCTCCGAGCAGAAATCCGAACTGCAGGCTGATTACGGTCAACACGGGAATAAACGCATTCTTCAGGGCGTGCCGGAAGATGACGATCCGTTCCGAAAGTCCCTTCGCCCACGCCGTTCGTACGTAATCTTCCTTGAGTACATCGAGGAGGCTGGAGCGCGTCATCCGCGCGATCACCGCCATCGGCACCGTGCCCAGCGTAAGACCGGGCAGCACGAGATGCCAGACGGCGTCGACAAAGGCCCTCAAGTCCCCGGCCAGCAGGCTGTCAATCAGATAGAGTCCGGTCACCCTGGGAATGAAGAGATGGGTGCTGAGCCGTCCCGACACGGGGAATAGCCCCAGAAAGACGGACATCACCAGAATGACCATCAGGCCCAGCCAGAAGATCGGCATCGACAGTCCCGCGAGGGAAACCGTCATGCCAAGATAATCCATGACCGTTCCCTTGCGGGATGCCGACACCACGCCCGCAATGATCCCGACCCCGCAGGCCAGCAACATGCTGATCAACGTGAGTTCAAGCGTCGCGGGAAACCTGGCCAGCAATTCGGACGACACCTTCGCGTGGGACTTGAAGGAGCGGCCCAGGTCGCCCTGCACAAGTCCCCACAGGTACAGGCCGAGCTGAACGTGCAACTCCTGATCAAGCCCCAGTTGCCTGCGCAACTCAGCCACCTGCTCCGCGCTGGCCCGCTCACCCAGCATCACCTGCGCCGGATCGCCCGGAACGAAGTGAATCATCAGGAAAACAAGGACGACGATTCCCAGCAGCATGGGGACGAGAAGAAACAGACGTTTCAGGATGTAGACGCCCATCACGCGCATTGCCTCGCCGGTTTCCGATCGGGGCTCGTCATGCGGATGTTCCCACGCTTTTAGTTCGTTTCCGCGATCCGCACGTTCTGGAACCACTTGCTGCCGGTGGGATGAAGCGTGAAGCCGTTCACGGTCTTCTTGAATGCGGCGGTCTGCGCCGCGTGCACGAGCGGCACCCAGGGCGCATCCTGGAACACGATTTCCTGCGCCTTCCGGTAGAGCCCGGTCCTGACGGCGAGGTCCACCTCACGCTGCGCCTGCACCAGCACCTCGTGCAGTTCGTCGCTGCGGTAGAACGCGATGTTGTTGGCGGGCTGCTGCGTCGCGCTCTTATCGAGCAGTACATAGAGGAAATTGTCCGGGTCGCCGTTGTCGCCCGTCCAGCCCAGGAGCGCCATGTCGTGCTGCCCTCTCGAAACCTTGTCCAGATAGGTTCCCCATTCATAGCTCACGATCTCGGCCTGGATTCCGACGGTCTGCAGGTCGGCCTGAATGGCCTGTGCGATTTTTCTGGGCTGAGGCATATAAGGGCGCGGCACCGGCATAGCCCACAGCGTCGTCTTGAAACCATCCGGATAGCCGGCCTCGGTCAATAGCTCCCGGGCCCGTTCCGGATCGTAGCCGTATCCTTCGATCCCTTCGTGATAGCTCCACATCGACGGTGGTATCGGGTTGACCGCCGGCAGCGCCAGACCCTGATACAGATTGTCCACCAGCGCCTGTTTGTTCACGGCGTGGTTCACCGCCCTTCGCACCTTGAGAAGGTGGAACGGCGCGCGATCCATGTTCATGGCCAGGTACCCGACGTTCATTCCCGGCTGAGTCAAAAGCCGAAGGTTCGGATGTTTTTCGATATTGGGGATGAAATCAGGCACCAGATGATCCATTCCGTCTATCGAACCCTGGATGAGCGCGATCAGACGCACGGAGTTCTCCGGAATGCTTCTGAAGATCAGCCTGTCGATCTGAGGCGCATCGCCCCAATAATCAGGATTTCGCTCCAGCACCACCCGGTCGTCCTTTATCCACTGCACAAATCGAAACGGACCCGTGCCAACGGGGTGCCGGGGAAAGTCAGCGCCGTGTTTCCGTACGGCGGAGGGACTTACGATCCCGCAGAAATTCATCGCGAGATTCGACAGAAACGGCGCATTGGGGCGCGTCAGCTCAATGGAAACCGTATGATCGTCCACTCTCTTCACATCGCTGACGATCTCGCTCATCGACATGCTGTTCCAATACTGGAATGCTCCCTCCACGCGGTGAAAGGGATGGTCGGGCTTAAACTGCCGGGCAAGCGAGAACACGACCGCATCCGCAGTGAACGGAGTGCCGTCGTGGAACACGACGTTCCGCCTGAGATTAAACGTCCACGTTCTGAGGTCGTCCGATGCCGTCCAGGACTCCGCCAACCCCGGGGCCAACTCGGTTTTTCCAGGGCGGAAGGTTACCAGATTATCGTATATATTGTCGCAGACCTTGAATGATTCGCCATCGGTCTCCAGCGCGGGATCCAGCCCGACGGTATCGCCGCCCCTGCCGAACACCAGGGTCCTGGGGCGCTCGGCCTCGCAGGCGACGAGTACCGGCGCCAGGAACAGAAGCAGAAAACGCATCCACATTGACGATCTCTCCCTCCGAAGCAGTATTAAAATTCCCAGCAATATTCGCACCGGGAATTCCAACACAGCTTCTAAGAAAAAGCGGCCGGCAGGCCTGATGACACGCCCTGCTGACCGCGAGTCCCGCGTCCCCCAAGCGAAATGCCATTCGGCAATCTATCTCCGGGACGGTATGCGTGAGTCGAACATCCGTCTGCTATTCTGCGAACGCCGCGTCGAACGCCACGGCCGACGGTTCGAAATCCACGCTGTTTACGAAGGCACACGCCTCTGCGGCACCGTGTTCCCGGTCCATTCCCGAGTCTTCCCACTCCACGGACAGGGGACCGCCGTAGCCGATGTCGTTCAACGCGCGAATGATCTCTTCGAAGTCCACGCTGCCACGGCCCAGGGACCGGAAGTCCCACGAGCGATCGGGGTCGCCGAACTCGGTGTGACCGCCGAAAATCCCCGCTCGCGTGGGCAGCGGCGACAGGTACGCGTCTTTCATATGCACGTGGTAGATGCGGTCCTTGAATTCCCGGATGAACGCCACGTAATCCACGTTTTGATAGACGAGGTGGCTCGGATCGTAATTGAATCCGAACTCGCTCCTGCCACCCAGCGCCGCGACCGCCCGTGCGGCCGAGACGGCATCGAACGCGATTTCCGTGGGATGCACCTCAAGGGCAAACCGGACGTCGTTCTGCGCAAACGCATCGAGAATGGGATTCCATCGATCCGCGAAGTCCCTGAAACCCGCGTCTATCGCATCGGGCGACACCGGCGGGAACGAATACAGCAGATGCCAGATGGACGATCCCGTAAACCCGTTCACCACGCCGACGCCCAGCGCCCTCGCCGCCTCCGCGGACGTTATCATGTCTTCGGCCGCCCGGCGTTTCACGCCCTCCGGATTGCCATCGCCCCACACGTGCGGCGGCAGTATCGACTGGTGGCGTTCGTCGATGTTGTCGCAAACCGCCTGTCCCGCGAGGTGATTGCTGATGGCCCAGAACTTCAGCCCGTGTTTTTCCAGTATCTCGTGCCGGCTCCGGCAATAGCTGTCGCTGGAGGCGGCTTCACGGACGTCCAGATGGTCTCCCCAGCAGGCCAACTCCAACCCGTCGTATCCGAACCCGGCGGCTTTCTCCGCCATCGCCTCGAGGGGGAGGTCTGCCCACTGACCCGTAAACAAAGTACATGGTCTCGCCATAACCGTTGCTCCTTCCAGCTGCTCCCGGCTCCCGCGTCTCGTGCGATGCACGCCGGCGGATGCAGGGGTCTATAGGTCCGGGACCTCCCGCCACCGGTCCGATTTCGCCGAATCGCTGGCCGCTTCGAGTACAGCCTGGACCCGCGCGCCTTCCCTGAAATTCGGTGAAGCCTCCCGGTCGTTGACGATCGCTTCGAAAAAGTCCTTGACCTCGTGTACGAACGTATGCTCCCACCCGACGATATGGCCCGGCGGCCACCAGGCCGACATGTACGGATGTACCCCTTCATTCACAATGATCTCGCGGAAACCCTGGATATGCCCCTCGTCCTCGCGGGAATAAAACTGCAGTTCGTTCATTTTCTCCAGGTTGAACGCGATACTCCCCTTGCTTCCGTTGATTTCGAACCGGTTATGGTTGCGCCTGCCCGCCGCGAAGCGGGTCGCTTCGAACGAACCCAGGGCGCCGTTTCCGAATCGCGCCAGGAACAGCGTTGCGTCGTCCACCGTGACCGTCCCCATCCGTTCCGATTTCCCGCCTGTGGCCCCCAGAGACGCGTCGATCGAATCCGCCAGCGGTCGTTCTTTGATAAACGTCGTATCGGCGGCCACGACGGATCGGATGTCTCCGACGAGATGCAGCGCCAGGTCGATAATGTGCGCATTCAAATCCCCATGCGGCCCGGAACCTGCCTTGTCCTTCTCGAAACGCCAGACCATCGGGAAATCCGGGTCGATGATCCAGTCCTGCAGATACACCGCCCGCCAGTGATAGATCTGTCCGATCCGGCCCTCTTCGATCAGCTGTCTGGCCAACGCAACCGCAGGAACGCGCCGGTAGTTGTAAGCGACCATGGTCTTCGCGTTGGCGTTCTCCGCGGCCTGCAGCATGGCCCTTGCCTCGTCCAGGTTGTTTGCGAGCGGCTTCTCGCAGATGACATGCTTGCCGGCTTCGAGGGCGGCGACCGCCATCGGCATATGCAGATTCCCTGGCGTGCAGATGTCGATGACGTCTATATCGTCGCGGGCGACCACTCTCTCCCAGTCCGTATCGTACTCCTCCCATCCGAACGTACGCGCGGCCGCCGCCACGTTTTCCCTGTTTGAACCGCAGATCGCCTTCATGACCGGTTCGACGCCCGTATCGGGAAAGAACATCGGTACCTTGCGGAACGCGTTCGTGTGCGCCTTACCCATGAACGAATATCCCAGCAGGCCGATATTCAGTCGCGTGGCCATAGAACCCCCCTTGTCCGAATCCGGTTCCCTATCAGAAACGGCACCAATATATGATTCTGCACCACAGTGTCAACGCCTATCAGAATTCGCAAAGAAGATCAGTTCTTATTCGTCTATATTGCCGATGCAGTACAAATGCGTCGCCGTCCGCATGAAGAGCTGAGATCCGGAGGAAACGGGAGATGACAGCGTGTACGTATCGTCAAGTTCATTCGTAGCGAGGACTTTGAATTTCGGGCCGGCGGCCAGGACGGTCGTCACGGCATATTCGTTCAGCAGGAACAATTTGCCGTCAGCGAGATGCGGCGACGCGCTCACCGTACCCTGCGCGGTTCTCTCGGGCCCCCAGACGACGGCGCCGGTCTTCGCATCGAGACACGTGGCCAGGCCGCGATCGTCAACCATGTAAAAGTACCTCCCGTCACAGACGGGTGTGGGTACATCCGGAGCGGCCGCACCCTCCCACTTCCACTTCACGTTCCCGGAGACGTCGCCGGTCCCGCCGCCAGCCAGGGCCAGCAGGGGACGCCGCCGGGTCGGCGCGTAGATCATATCGCCGGCGACAACGGGCGAAGCCACGATGCGGTAGTTCCCCCGCCGCTCCGGATTCAGGCCATCAGCCCGCCAGATTTCACGCCCCGTGGCCGGATCGTGCCCCGTCACGCAATCTCCCCCGGTTACGACAATCTGAGTGCCGCCGGAGAGATGCAGAAGCGCGGGGGTCGTGTACGAATCCGGAGACTCCCTGGTGGCGCCGGTCGCACGCGTTTCGCGCCAGACTTCCTTGCCGCTCCCGGCGTCCAGCGCGACGATGTACGAGGGTTCATCCGTGTACGATCCGTGAAGCACCTGAAGGATGAGCTTGCCATCGTACAGAATCGGCGAGGACGCATACCCGAAATTCAGGCCGAATTCGCCGTAGTCCCTCTGAATGTCGCGGATCCACACCACCTTTCCGTCCACGTTCAGACAAGCCACAACGCCATTCCCCGTAACCGCCCACACGTGCGCGCCGTCCGTGACGGGCGAGGGCGACGTATTGTTGTGCTTGCGCCACAGATCGTTGCCTTCGTCCAATTTGCGCCGCCAGCGTTCACCGCCGTCTTTTCTGGACAGGCATAGAATGAATATCTCGGGGCCGCCTGGTTCCCTTTGTTCCGGGGTACGCGCGGGCGATGGAGACATCAGAAAGATGCGATCGTTCCAGACTATGGGCGTGCTGCCGCTCCACGACGGCAGTTCCGTCTTCCAGACGATATTCTTTTCCAGGCTCCACGACGCGGGAAGATTCCGGGCCGAACTCACCCCGTTCTGCTGCGGACCGCGCCACTGCGGCCAGTTGTCGGCGTGAATGCCGGCCGGTAGGAGAAACAATAAAGACAGACCGCGTGTAATTCGACCCACCATGTCAATTCCTCCTCAACCGAGTGTGACTTTCGCTTTGTTTTTCGTCCGGTTTGACAGATATTGCGCGGAGATGGTTCCCGTGTCTCCGGGGCCGAGGCCGCCAGACGGGACAGACCACACGGCAGCAGATTTCCACTACCTGATCATCGAAAGGACGATACATGCACCTGTTCGACGGCAAAACCCTCGACGGCTGGGCGGCCACGGGCAATCCCGATGGCTGGACGGTGGATCGTGGCTGTATCTTCTGCACCGCGGAAAAGGGCGAATACCTGTATTATACGAAGGACCGGTTCAGAAATTTCAAACTCTCGCTTGAGTTCAAGCACCCGCCCGGCGCCAACAGCGGCGTATTCTTCAGATGGACCGATCTGGACGACCCCGTGCAGACCGGAATCGAAATCCAGATCCTCGACACATACGGCCAGAACCCCGCAACTGCGAAGTGCTGTGGCGCGGTGTATGACGTCCAGGCTCCAACACACAACGCCTGCAAACCCGCGGGCGAATGGAATGACATGGTCCTCAGCGCCGTGGACAACGACATCCGGGTTGATTTGAACGGCGAGCGAATCACCGAAATGGACCTGAGCCGCTGGACCACCCCGGGCCGGAACCCCGACGGCACGCCCAACAAATTCAACCGCGCATACTGCGAAATGAACCGGACCGGGTACATCGGGCTGCAGGACCACGCGAGTCAGATCTGGTTCCGCAACCTCGAAATCGGAAGACGTTGAGACCCCGAAAAAGGAAATCCACCCGCCCGGGGCAGGTGGGCCGTTGCAATCGTCGAATTCCATCCGCAGGGCGTGGCACTACAACCCGTAGTGCGCGTTGATCGGCACCTGGTATCCGTCGGCCTCGCCGCGCAGCATTTCTTCCAGCGTCACCTCGCGCCCCAGGAGCCCTGACTCCAGGATCGCGTAGCTCAGGGCCAGGTCGACCGTCCCCTCCTCGCCGGACATCCGCGCCGGCGAACCGTCGCGGATCGCCCGCAGCCAGTCCAGGTTCTCCAGCGCGAATGCATCGGTGATCCCGCCCGGCATCGCTTCGTCCCGCTCCCGATCCGCGGCCTCTCGTTGGAACCGCTGCAAAACGTCTTCCCCGGTCGCATTCCCCGAGAAGATCTTCCCGTCTGACAACGCCCCCATGCTGCCGAATACATTCGTGCCACCCGGCACTCCGATTTGCGTTCCCCTGGCGCTGCGCGCCACCGCCATGTGCCCGATCGCTCCGTTCGCCAGCCTGAAATTCGAAAAGAACACGTCGTCCACCTGGTTGTCCACCTGATCCGCGACCCCGCGGTCGTCGTCTGACATCAAGACGCGGACCGGCTCCAGAATCCGCCAAAGGGCCTGCACCGATTGCACCGGTCCGCAGATCGTCCGAACCCCGTTGAAGAGATGCACGCCCAGATCGATCGACACCCCGCCCCCGGCGCCCAGCTTCGACTGCCTCCACGGCGTGCGCGCGGCGACAAGATCAGGACGGTGAGACCGGAAGCCGATCGCTCCGCGGTAGACCATCTGCACGTCGCCGATCAATCCCTCCCTGACGGCCCACCGGTTGGCACGCACCGCGGGAGTAAAATTCACGTTTTCCGCGACGCTCAACACGGTGTTCGTATCGGAAGCCACCTCACACATCCGCTGTGCGGCCCTTACCGAGATCGCCATCGGCTTTTCGACCGTAACGTGCCTGCCGGCACGCATGGCATCAATGGCGATGGTGTGATGCGTATCGTGTCCGGTCAGGATGCACACCGCGTCGACCGGCCCGCGTTCCAGCATCTCGCGATAGTCCGTGAAAATCGCCGTTTCCTGACCCGGATGCAGGTCGCTGATGTACGCGTGCGGCGCGTTCAACGGGTCACCCGGGGCTTCCACCGGCGCCGGTCTGGGCCCCGGTCCTTCGCCGCGGATTCGAAATCGGAGCGCATCCTCACTTCTTCTCGCACAGAGCGACGTAACCCGGAAGCAATCCCCGAACCCGGTTTCCTGCAGGACACGGAACCCGCGCAAGTGTGCGTTCAGGATCCGCCCGCAGCCGATTACGCCTATACGGACTATGGAAGACAATTACGATCTCCGGAGACGCCGCCTGACCTTAATTTGAAAACACAGCAAGGCGACACGACGACGATGACTTCATCAGTGTGGTTTTGCGGTCGTTCCAATAGCTGACCGGTATCATTGCCACAAAAAGCACAAAAGACGCAAAAGGAACACTGCAGTACGGCGTGCGTCGCAACGCCGGTGAGACCTGGAATTCCGACGTCAGATCCAACCTGGCGTTCCGATGGTATCGGCGATCGGGATCGCCCGTTCGAGTTCCGTATCGGTCAACGGAGGCAATCCTACGGTGTCGGCGTTCTCTTCGACCTGCCGGCGGTTCTTGGCGCCGGCGATCACGCACGATACGCCCGGATGATCCAGCACGAACCGCAGCGCCGCCTGCGCCATGGTTCGTGTGCGGTTCTGCAGGAAAAGCAACCGCGGCAGGCGCTTCAGACCATCGAGTGTCTCGGGTTTGTTGAATCGTTCGTACCGCACGTCGTTTTCCGGGATCGTCCGTGCCTGCGCGCCGAAATACGTGCCCGTCAGCTGCCCCTTTGCAAGGGGCACGCGAATCAACGTACCGATATTCTCAGCCTTCGCCCAGTGCAGAAATCCATCCGCTGAACGTTCCAGCAGATTGTAGCCGATCTGAAGCATGTGTACAGGACCGAATGTACGCAGCTTCTCCACCGCTTGCCGGTCATTGGTCGAAATCCCGTACCACCGTACCTTACCGGCCTGTTTGAGCTTCGCCAGCGCCTCCATGACCGCCGGCATCGCCCACTCGAAAGGAACGGCGTGCAACTGATAGACGTCGATGTGATCCATCCCCAGACGCCTCAGGCTGAGCTCGCACGCTTCTGTGATTCGACGCCGCACCGCCGACACATCCCTTGATCCAGAATCGATACCGGCGTTCGGCTGGACCTTCGTGGCCACGATCCATTTATCTCTCCGTCCGCGCAGCGCCTTGCCCGTGAGTGCCTCGCTGTGTCCGTCCCCGTAACCCTCAGCGGAATCGATCAGATTAATGCCGAGTTCTTCGCACCGATGGATCAGCGCAATCGACTCGGCATCCTCGGTGCCTGTCCATCCGAACCGGGTGCCGTCCTCCTGCCGCTGCATTCCGGATATGGGAAACGCGCCGAGCCCTATTTCCGAAACCCTCAGACCGGTCTGTCCCAGCGTACGATATTTCATTGCCGATCCTCCCCTGGCAACACCGTCTCGACCTCGCCGCCGGGCGGGAGCGAAACGTCCTGCCAGGCGGCCCCCGGCTGCCTCCAGGAGACGGCCGCATCCGAGCCGCCGCCGTTGTAGATCCGGACGTTTCCGGCGACGGGGCCGGGCGGGACAACCAGCGAGACCACCTGCTCCGGCAGACCGGACCCGACGCCCGACCGCCGGAATTCCACCGCGGGAACCACCGCGCCCAGGCGTTCCCGGGCGCCGAGCAACAAGGGTCCGTAACATCCGGTCACGGCGCCGGAACCCCAGTTTCGCCCGTGGCCGGCGGCGACGGAGCAGACCGCCCCACCCATGTCCGCGTGCTCCCTTCCTCCCCTCAACACACGCCGCGCCACCTTCAGCTTCCGGGCCGCCTGCTTCAATGCCCGCGACGCGAACGACCGGTCGCCGGTTATCTGGTAGGCCAACGTCAACGTGGCCGTACAGGGCTCACGCGTCGGCGCGACTCGATTTATACCTTCCGCCTGCACGCCCCAGTGCAGCATATCCGCCCGCTTTCCAACGCCAGGAAGGATCATTCTCGGTTTCTCGGGCACCATCAGCACGAGTTCGCCGGATTCCTCGTCGGGAAGCCGCCCGACCGTTTCCCGGATCCGGTCATCCAGGGTGTCGTCGCCGAAGGCCCCGCGGTAGAAGGAGACGGCAGCGGCGCCGGGATCGCAGTAGGGGTCGTGAAGCATGCCGACGAGCGGCTCGACAATCCGAAATCCCGCGTCCCGAAAAACGACCTCGCCTGACATGCGGTACAGATCGCCCAGCGCGTGGACCGCTCCGGAGGCGAGCAACGCCTCCACGCCGCGTGCCGGATCGCCCGGCAAATGGTGGCTGGCGCCGCTCATCCGGCGCTGCGATTCCGTATATTCGCATTCGCCTAGAGGCCGTCCGTCCGGCCCCCACATCACAGGCAGGTCCCCTTCCGGCGCCGCCACGATCATCTCCGCGCGACGCCGGCCGTACCGAAGCGCCCAGTCCAGATACCGGTCCTGTTTCAGCACGCGGTATGCCGACAGGGCGATGTGAATGAACCGAAAGTGCTCCGCGAGTTCCACCGCGTACTCCGGGTCCCGCCCCACGGTGCGCGTACCTATGTGGTATCCGAAGAACCGGTTGCGGTCCCAGTCGAACCACGCCGGGATCTCCTTCTCCCAGTTCCCGATGTGTTCGGCCGCATCCGCAAGCAGTCGCGCCGCCGCCCGATCCTCCGGAAACAGACCCAGGTAGCGAGGCAGAAAGAGCAGGAACGGCTCGGTACCGTGATGCGCCTCGGCCTCCGGCTCGTACCCGTGCAGACATTCGCGGCGGACCCAGCCCGCGAGCTGATCCAGGAGATACTCGAAGTGCTCCACGACCGCCGTACTGCCCGTCGCAAGAAAGTGCGGGAACCAGGCCAGGGCGTAGTTGGCTTCGTCCTCGCCGCCGCCGTACCTCCCGGGAGGGTCCATGCGCCGGCTCTGCGCCAGCCAGGCGTCCATCTCCTTCCGAAGGGCAACATAGTGTCGGAAACAGGCCTGCATACGCGATCTACAAGAGTGACTGGAGGATGAGCGTCGCCGAACAAACGTAGATTCGGATTCCGGCCGCGTCAGGAGATGCGTTAGGAAGCTGTTTTAAAATTACCGGTGAGTTCCCGAGCGCGAGCGAAAAAGTGGCGG
>JAPPFJ010000019.1 GCA_028877215.1 Gemmatimonadota bacterium
CCAGCCGGGCGACTCGGCGTCCGAATTTCGGCAATCTATTTCCGGGACAGAACACTTGCCATTGTGGCCGACGACAAGGCGCGCGACTGAGTCCCATCCTGCGATTCGGCGAGGGTGCGCAACGCCGTATTTCGGTCACAAGGGCCGGCCGCAGCCCGGATGGGCTTTTTCAACGGGCAGCTATAGACGGTCCAGGAACGTGGGCCGATCAAATCCGATGGAGGTCTCCGTGGCGCTGCTGACGGCTGGAACCAGATCCCTCCCTGCCATCGAATCCATTATCGAAACTGAGTCGGATTTTCCCGATCTTCAGAACCTGCTCCGGTCTGCGTTCGACATCCGTCCGAATCAGAATCTGCGCCTCATTGCCAAAGCCTACCACTTTGCCGAACTGGCCCATCGCGACCAGCAGCGCAAATCCGGTGATCCCGCCATTTCCCACGCCGTGGCCGTTTGTCGCATCCTGATCGACCTCGGCCTCGACTCCGCCACCATCGCCGCCGGCCTGCTGCACGACGTCGTCGACGAGACCAGCGTTCCGCTCTCTCAGATCGAGTCCCATTTCGGACGTGAAGTTGCCGGCCTCGTGGACGGCGTCTCCCGAATTCGGGATTTTTCCTTTCAGAGTCCCGAGTCCGAACAGGCCGAGAATTTCCGCAAGATGTTGCTCTCGATGGCCCGCGACATCCGTGTGGTTCTCGTCAAACTGGCGGACCGCCTCCACAACATGCGCACCCTGAAATTCATGCGGCCCGCAAGCCAGGAGCGCATGGTTGACGAGAGTCGCGATATCTACGCGCCCCTTGCTCACCGCCTCGGCATGTCCCGAATCCGTGCGGAGCTTGAAGACCTCAGCCTCAAGTGGCTGGAACCGAAAGCCTACCGGTATATCCAGGAAAAGATCAACCTGACGCGAGAAGAGCGGGAGGCCTGCATCGAAGCCGTCCGGAAACCGCTTGTCGAGGCGCTCGACAAAGCCGGGATCCAGGCCGAAATGACGGGCCGTTCGAAGAATTTCAGCAGCATTTACAAGAAGATGAACGTGCGTAGTAAGACGTTCAACGAAATCTACGACCTGCTTGCGCTTCGTATTCTGGTTGAAACCGTACCGGAATGCTACAACGTCCTGGGCCTCGTCCATACCATGTATCCGCCGGTCATCGCCCGCTTCAAAGACTTCATCGCCACGCCCAAGAGCAACATGTACCAGTCGCTTCACACCACGATCGTCGGCCCGAACTGTATGATGCTGGAGGTGCAGATCCGCACGCGGGAAATGCATCAGACCGCAGAGGTTGGCATCGCGGCCCATTGGCTTTACAAGGAAGGCAAGCGCGGCCCGTCGGAAATGGACCGGCATATGGCCTGGTTGCGCAGCCTTCTGGAGTGGCAGCGTGAGACCAGCGATCCACGGGAGTTCATAGATGACCTGAAGGTGGATCTCTTCCCGAACGAGATCTTCGTCTTCACCCCCAAGGGCGATCTCATCCAGCTTCCGGAAGGCGCTACCCCTCTGGACTTTGCATTTGCGGTACACACCGACGTCGGCCTGCGATGTACCGGCAGCCGCGTGGACGACCAGATGGTCCCCCTGTCAACGCCGCTGGAAACGGGCAGCACCGTCGAGGTGATGACGTCACCACACCAGCGACCCAACCGTGACTGGCTCGATTTTGTCAAAAGTGCGAAAGCCCGCAGCCGCATCAAGCGCTGGTTACGCGAGGAAGCGTATTCTCAAAGCGTCCGGCTTGGCCAGGACATCCTGGACCGCGAGCTCAAACGACGACGTAAACGAACCGCCGAGGACAAACTCGAGTCGGCAGCTGCACACTTCAACCTCCGGGACATTGAACATCTGTACGCCAGCCTGGGCAACGGGACCGTTTCACTCGAACGGGTGGTTCACCAGATCTTTCCCGCGGCCCGCCCGGCCCCGAAACGGCAGCGTCCGGAACCCAGGAAGAGGGACCGGAAGAACCCGATCGTCATTCACAGTCTGAATCACCTGATGATCCAGTTCGCCCGCTGCTGTCAGCCCATATATGGCGACGTTGTTCTCGGCGTCATTACCCGCGGCAAGGGCATCTCCGTTCACCGGAGGGACTGTCACAACATCGCAAATCTTCCTGAGGGCCGCGTACGCCTGATTGACGTCGACTGGAATTCAGAAGAAGAGACGACATTCACGGTGCAGATTCGCGTCAATGGCGTCGACCGCCCCAACTTCCTGCGCGACATCAGCGAGGCCATTTCCGGGCTTGGCGTGCCTGTGATCGACGGCAGGCTGAACACTGACGGCGGCCACGTCGGTAACAGGTTCACCGTCGAGGTCAGAAACGTCGCACAGCTCCGGGACCTCCGGAAAAAAATCCTTTCCGTGCCGGGCGTCTCATCCGTCCGGCGCATAAACGGGACTTCTGACGACGTCCTGTAAGCCCCCGTAAGCGGTTCCGGTTGCCGCGCCCGGCGCAATTCAAGACGTCCACTTATATCGGGATGCGCGCCGCCGGTTGTCAGCCGCTGTTCTTCCTGCCTTCTACGTCTTTCTTCCAACGGTCCAGCGTAACCAGAGCCTCCAGCGGTGTGGTCTTGCCCACGTCCAGATTGCGCAACTCGGTCAGGACCGGGTCTTCAGGAGGCGCTTCAAACAGGTTCATCTGTCCCGTATAGACGGCAGGCTCACGACTCACCGAGGCCTGCGTTTTCTTCTCCGACGGGGTCAGGTCGTTTGCTTCCAGTCTGCGCAACACTTCGCGGGCTCTTGCGATCAGGTTGCGCGGCATTCCGGCAAGCCGTGCCACCTCGATGCCGTAACTGTGATCGCATCCCCCGGGCACGAGCCGGTGCAGAAACGTCACGTTGTCGCCTTCCTCCCTGACGGCCACGCTGTAATTCTTCACCCTCGGAAGCAATTCCTCGAGTTCCGTCAACTCGTGATAGTGCGTGGCGAACAGCGTGCGGGGCTGTATAGACGCTGTATTGTGAAGATATTCCGTCATTGCCCAGGCAATGCTCAGCCCGTCGAATGTACTGGTGCCGCGGCCGATTTCATCCAGAAGCACCAGGCTTCTGGTGCTTGCGTTGTTCAGGATGTTTGCCGCTTCGTTCATCTCCACGAGAAACGTGGACTCACCCCTGGCCAGGTTGTCGGACGCCCCCACACGTGTAAAAATCCGGTCCACCACACCGACTCGCGCGGCTCTCGCCGGAACGAAGCTGCCCAGTTGCGCCAGCAGGACGATCAGGCCGATCTGCCTCAATATCGTGGACTTCCCGGCCATATTCGGACCGGTAATAATAAGCACCTGTTCGCGTTCACCGTCCACGAAGAAATCGTTGGGCACAAACGTGCCCGCCGGCAACAGCCCTTCAACGACGGGATGACGACCCTCCCGGATATCGATTCCCGTCGAATCGTCCACTTCCGGGCGGACGTAGTCGTTGACCGCGGCGACCTCTGCCAGACATGCCAGCACGTCCACCACCGCCACGGAACGCGCCGTCCGCTGCACGCCGTCCACCCAGGTCTCAACTTCGCCCCTGAGTTGCTGAAACAGCTCTTTCTCGAGTTCCTTCGCCCGTTCGTCGGCGCCAAGGATCTTTGCTTCCCACTCTTTCAATGCCGGTGTAATGAAGCGCTCCGCGTTCACCAGGGTCTGCTTGCGCAGGTAGTCGTCCGGAGCCTTTTCCATGTTCGCCTTCGTGATTTCGATATAGTACCCGAACGCCTTGTTGTATCCGACCTTGAGCGACGGAATGCCGGTACGTTCCCTCTCTTTCGCCTGCAATTCAGCCACCCAGCGGCGTCCTCCTGACGCCGCGTCGCGAAGTTCGTCGAGTTCCGCGTTATGGCCTTCCCGGATGACGCCCCCGTCACTCAACTGGAAGGGTGGCTCATCCACAACCGTGCGGCCGATAAGCTCAACCAGTTCATCCAGTTCCGGCAACCCATGACGCCTCGCTTTCACCAGCAGTTCCGCTGCGGCCTCATCCAGCGTGTCCCGCAGAACGGGTATGGCCTCAAGCGACGTCTTGAGCGCCACGACGTCCCTCGGACTGCAGCGCCCGCAGCAGATGCGAGACATCAACCTCTCGAGGTCTCCGACATGCTTAAGCGCCGCGCGGACCGACTCACGCCGCACCGGATGCCGCACGAAATCTTCCACGGCATCCTGCCTGGATTCGATCCGCGAAATGTCCAGCAGCGGTTGGGAAAGCCACGCCCGCAGCGTCCGCGCTCCCATGGCGGTGCTGGTGCGGTCCATCAGGGACAGCAGCGTACCTTCCCGCCGGCCTTCCTGTATTGACGCGACCAGTTCCAGATTCCGCTGGGTTACCAGGTCGAGGCCCATGCACCCGCTTTCGGTCTCACGTGACAGACGCGTGATGTGCGAGACCGCGCCCTTCTGGTTCTGCTTCAGATAGGCCAGCACCGCACCGGCCGCACTGACGCCCAACGTCAGCAGGTCGCATCCGAAGCCCTTTAGCGAATTGACCTGGAAGTGTTCCAGCAGCAGGTCGTGCGCATATGCAAATCCGAATTGCCAGTCGTCCGCGCGAACGAGGAGCGTGCCCGGCATTCGTCGCGCCATCTCATCCTCGTTGGCTTCAACCCAGGATTCGGGTGCGAGCACTTCGGCAGGGCCGATTCGCTCCAGCACTTCCCACAGATCGTCCGCATCCCGTTCCAGGGTGCGAAAATCACCGGTGGACAGATCCGTAACCGCAGCGCCCAGCCGGTTGGACTCCACCCAGAGACCCAGCAGATAGTTGTTCCGGTTCTGATCGAGAAGGTTATCCGAGAGCGCCGTACCTGGAGACACTACCTGGACGACCTCGCGGCGCACAACCGCCTTGCCTTTCTGTGGCGCCTCCATCTGTTCGCAGATGGCGACCTTGCGACCGGCCTTGATCAACCTCGCAAGATAGGTATCGAGTGCGTGATGAGGCACGCCGGCCATCGGCACGCTCTCGCCTCCCCTGCCGTTGTTACGGGACGTCAATGCCAGACCGAGAAGGCCGGAGACCTCTTTGGCGTCGTCGTAGAACGTCTCGTAAAAGTCGCCCATTCTGAAGAGCAGTACGGCGTCCTTGTGTTCGTCCTTGAAACGCAGGTACTGTTCCATTGCGGGCGTAACGTCTCTTGGCCGTGCCATCTGACGATCCCTAATCTCTTTCAACGACTACACAATGCGCCACCCCGGCCTCCTTCTCCACGCGGGGCTTCTGCGCTTCGGCGGCAGACCGGTCCGGAAACGGCCCGACCAGCAGGACCCGAAAGCCGGTAACCTTCGCCGCCTCGTCAACTACAGGAAATCCGGCCCGGACCAACCGGCCGGACGCGCGCCGAAGGCTATCCCCGGATCCGAAAACACCCACGCGCACCCAGACCCTGCCTGCCGAATCCCGACCTTTCAGAAGTTCCCTGAGTACGGCCAGCCTTGCCGCGACGGCCGGCGGGGGGCTGTCTGCGACCAGGGCATCGGCTTCGCGCTTCGCTTCTCTGGTTCGCCTGGCAAGCACGAGTGCCTCTATCCGCCCGAGGCGGGCGTGAGGCGCGATTCCTGCATGGGGGGAGGCATCGATTATGGACTGAAAGACGGAGAGCGCGGAGTCCGGCCGCTGGGTCGAAATGTAGACACACCCCAGCCGGTACCTCGTCAGGGGCACCAGGGGACTGCTGCCGTATTCGTCCAGCAACCGCTTGTAACGGTTCGCCGCACGATAATATCGCCCGGAGGGCCCGGCATAGTCCGCTTCCGCCAGTTCAAACTGCGCGTCGTCCGCGAGTTCGTGTCGCGGGTGGGACTTCAGAAGGCGCCTGAAATAACCCCGTGATTTCGCACCCTCCGGGGTCAGACGCCCCAGATAGTACAATGCCACCGGGTTTTCGGGCTCGGCATTCAACACACGAGTGAAAGCGACTTTCGCCCGGTCGAACCGCCCGTCTCGGAACAACGCGACCGGATCCACGGTATCGGAATGCAGGGGAATCGCCGGCAATGCCAGAAAGATGAAGAAACTGATGCGCCTATGGGTGTACATATGGATGCGATGCGAACGCCGGTACCCGGCAACGGCCTGGATGGGATGCGCGACGGGCGTTGAAACGTCGCCGGCCGAAGTTGAGACCACGACGAGCCTTCTGACGCGGATCCATCTTTCACCCGCCCGGGGGCGGGACGGGCAGGGTGGCCCGCTGCCGGCGTCACGCGGTCAGGTATGAACGAATATACTCAGAGAACCGGAATCGGACCAGGCACAACGGCGATGGCGGCAGGTCCGCCCGCGATCAGGGCAGTGCCGGACATTCCGCCCGCTCGCCGATGACCCGATTGCGTTGTACGTCAGTGAGACGCACAGGGGCGATGGCGTTCTTCGCGCTTTCGGGCCCCGGGGCATACACGCGGATGTAATTGTCGGTAACGCCCTGCAGGTATCCCGTTTCAGGCTCGCGTCTGTCTTCGAAGAGTACGTTCATGGTCCGACCCCTGAAACGGCGGTTGAATGCTTCTGTCTTCCGCTCGGCCAGACGCCTGAGCAGCGCGCCTCGTCTCTTCTTGACGGCCGCATCCACCTCCGAACCCATCTTCGCCGCGGACGTGCCGGCGCGCGGCGAATAGGGAAACACGTGCAGAAATGCCAGAGGACCTCTGTCAATCAGATCGTAGGTATTGGCAAATGCCTCTTCGGTCTCACCTGGAAATCCCACCATCACATCCGCGCCCAGGCCGATTTCGGGCACCCTTTCCGCCAGCGTCTCGATCAGTGAGAGATAACGCGCACGCGTATACGGCCTGCGCATTGATCTCAGAATCCCATCGTCGCCGCTCTGAAGCGGAATATGCAGGTGCCTGCAGAACCGGGACGAGGACGAGAAGAAGTCGACCATTGCATCGCTGATGTAAGACGCTTCGATGGAACTCACCCGAAACCGCTGCAGCCCCTCGATCCGCTCGATGGCCTCGAACAGATCAAGCAGTCCGGTTCCATCCAGATCCGCACCGTAGTCTCCAATATGCACGCCTGCGAGGACGACCTCCTGATATCCGGCGTCAACCAGCCTCCGCACCTGGTCGAGACAGCTCTGCAGGCCGCGGCTCCGGCTGCGACCCCTCGCAAAAGGTATAATGCAGAATGAACAGAACTCGTTGCATCCCTCCTGGATCTTCACGAACGCCCGCGCCCTTCCGCCGAAATTGAAGATATCCATGTCCTGAAATTCAGCGGTTCGACGCCGGGTCACGTAGCTTCGTCCGATGGAACAGGTATCGTTGATCAGATCGAGCAGTTGGGTCTTCTCAGCCGTGCCGACAACGAGATCGACCTCGGGCATCTCGATCAGCATATCGGGATCGGTTTGCGCGTAACAGCCCATGGCCACAACCGTGCCTTCCGGCGATATCCGATGCGCCCGGCGCAACATCTGCCGGGATTGCGCGGCGCCCTGTCCCGTCACCGTACATGTATTAACGACCGTAACATCCGCCGGACTTCCGAACACGACCTCCCGGTACCCCTCGTGTCTGAATTGCTCACGGTACCATTCGGTATCGTAGGTATTCAACTTGCAGCCGAGCGTATAAAACGACACGGTTTTATCGTTTCCGTTCATCCGTAGGCTTTCTGGCATGCGCTGCGGGTGCCGCTTGCGTTGTTTACGCTGCCTGTGCTGAGCTTGCCTGCATTGAGCTCGGTCCCTGAGCCGTTGTCCTGAGCCTGCCGAAGGGTTGTCGAAGGGTGTCGAAACGTCGAAGCAAGCTTGTCAGATTTCCGAAGTCCACAGAGTCGAAACAACAAAGAGTTGAGGACAACTCCTCAACTCTTTGTTTCGAGCGAACCCGCTGTCCACAGTTCCTACGCTTCCGGTTTCGACGCGGCTTCCGTCTCGTCCTCAGTACCCGATGTCTCCGCGGCGGACGGAGCGTCATCGTCCGTAACGTCACCGTTCGACCCGGTTTCCGCCGCTTCGGCTGGCGCTTCGGCGCTGCCTTCGGGTTGTGCAACCGGCTTCACGTCACCCGTCGATTCGGCATCATCCGCTTCGGACGTTGATTCGGCGCCGGCCCGGGAATCCGAATCGGAATCCGCATCCCCGGCGGTCGCTTCGGGCTCGGCCGCGTCACCCACCACCTCGCCGACCGTTATCGGCTTCGGCTTGTGGCTTTCGATATAGGCGTCGATTTCTGCCTGTTCGGCGTCTCGAAGATATTCCTTCACGCTCAACACGATTTTACGCTGCTCTTCGTCGAACTCGACGACCTTGAGGGGCAACTCGTCCTGTTCCGAGAAATGGGTCTGGGGAGTTTGCAGATCCGACAGTCCCAGCTGCGAAACCGGAATGAAACCCTCGACGTCGCCTGTCAGGTCAACCACGACCCCGCGCTCAAGCAGGCGGGAAATTCTCCCCTCCGTCGTCTTGCCCACCGCGTACTGGACGGCAAGTTCAGACCAGGGGTTTTCTATGGTCTGCTTGTGCCCCAGGGAGATGCGGCGACGTTTTTTGTCTATATTGAGTACAACCACGTCGACCTGCTCACCCTTTTTGACGACGTCGCTGGGATGGCGCACCCGCCGTGTCCAGGACATATCTGAAATATGGACGAGGCCATCGATTCCCTCTTCGATTTCCACGAACGCACCGAAATTGACCAGGTTGCGCACCAGGCCAGTAAGGCGCGTTCCCACGGGATATTTTTCGTCCAGCGAAAGCCATGGGTCGTCGGTCGTCTGTTTCATGCCAAGCGAAATCTTCTGACCCTCTTTGTCTACGTTCAGAATGACAACCTTCAACTGGTCGCCAATTGAGACAAGCTTGGACGGATGGCGGATATGCTGCGTCCAGGACATCTCGGAAATGTGGACGAGGCCCTCCACCCCCTGTTCCAATTCCACGAATGCTCCGTAGTCCGTGATGCTGACCACTTTGCCGTCCACGCGGTCCCCGACGGGATACTTCTCTTCTATATTCTCCCAGGGATGAGGCGTTAGCTGTTTCATTCCCAGAGAGATCCGCTCGCGCTCTTCGTCGTAGTTGAGTACCTTGACCTGGACATCGTCGCCAATGGACAACACCTCGGACGGATGTCCGATCCGGCCCCAGGAAATATCTGTAATGTGCAACAGACCGTCCAGACCGCCCAGGTCGATAAAGGCACCAAAATCCGTGATATTCTTTACTGCGCCTTCGCGGACCTGACCGACTTCCAGTGTCTGAAGAATCTGCTTGCGCAAACGCTCCCGCTCGGCTTCCAGAACGACCCGCCTGGAAACGACGATATTGCGCCGGTTCTTGTTGAGTTTGATGATCCGGAAGGGGAAAACCTCGCCGATGAACTGATCGAAATTCTTAACCTGCTTGATATCGATCTGAGACCCGGGGAGGAATGCGTCAACTCCGAACAGATCCACTACAATACCGCCCTTGATGCGCCGCACCAGCCTGCCCTCGACGATCTGATCGCTGTCGTAGGCGTCCTTTATGCGGTCCCACACCCGCATAAAGTCGGCTTTCTGTTTGGACAGCACAATCTGCCCTTCCTGATCTTCCACGTCTTCGAGGTAGACCTCTATTTCCTGTCCTACCTCGACTTCGGACGGATCGGCAAACTCTGAAAGTGGTATCGCGCCTTCGGACTTGAACCCGATATCGACCACGACTGTATTCTCCGCGACGGCCAAAACGGTTCCGGCGACGATTTCACCTTCGGTAATATTGCTCATCGTGTCTTCATACAAACTCATCATCGAGGCGAATTCCTCTTCCGAGTATTCGCGCTCGTCCAAAGCTTCCAGTGCCCCCGCGCTCGACGGCTGGGAGACGGGCTGGCTCGCTGTGTTGTTTTCTTCCGACATGAAACTGCGACCTCCTTGGCCGTTCCGCACGAGGCGGTTGCCCCTGACGCACGGTTCGGCGCAAATATACAGGGAAAAGACGGAGACCGGATCTCCGCAGGGAACTTACCGGCGCTCAAGCATGGCACCCGGCGCAGGCGGACCGGTATTGCGCCTGCGGGGTCTCAGGTTACCTATACAGTGCATCACCTCGCTGCTGATGGAACGATAGGCGGCTCGACGTCTGGCGGGCAATCCGGCTGGAGACACGCGAATCGGTTCTCCAAACCGCACGGTCACGCGGTTGAGACCGATCAGGCTCGTCCAGATGTTGACCGTGCCGGAAATATAGACCGGTACCACCGGAACCCGCGCGCGGTACGCCAGCATACCCACGCCGTCTTTAGGTGGTCTCAGCCGGGACGACTTGTTGCGCGTACCCTCCGGCGAAAGAAACATCGCACCGCCGGCCTTGAGACGCCCTTCGATGCCGCGCAGCGCGCCCCGATCTCCACGAGACCGGTCTATTGGCAGTGCGTTCAGCTTCCGAATCAGCCAGCCAAGAACAGGAACGGGAAATGCTTCCTGCTTGGTAACATACGAAAGTTCCCGGCACGCCGCAACCCCGATGAATACGGGATCCGCATAGGAGGCGTGGTTGCTTGCAAGGATGACGCCACCCCGTCGCGGCACAAATTGCCGGCCGGCAACGTGAAGCCGAAACAGGCAGCTGCATGCCCCGACGCCGAGCGCCCAGAGAAACCGGTAAAAAACATTGTCCGGTCGTCCGGTGTAAATGTCTGTCCTCATGGGGTGCAGGTGGTTCTTTCTATATGCCGCACTCGCGCGCAAGTACCACCACGCGGGCGACCTGCGCGTCGATATTCAGGCCTGTGGTATCCACCGTGATTGCATCCGACGCCGGCCAGGACCCCGAACGCCGCTGTGTGGCTTTGTCGCGCGCGTCCCGATCGCGAATCTGTCCCATCAATTCGTCCAAGTCTGTCCTGACTCCGCAATCGAGCAACTCACGGTGTCGGCGCCGCGCCCGCTCGGCGACGTCGGCAACAAGGAATACCTTCAGTTCAGCTTCCGGAAACACCGCGGTACCGGTGTCCCGACCCTCCAGTACGATACCGCCCTCGCGTCCAAGCTCCTGCTGGCGCGCCACGAGAATCTTCCGGACCGCGGCATGCACGGCTACCCGGGAAGCCGCATCGGAGACTTCCGCCGTACGGATCTCTCCCGTCACATCCTCCCCGTTGATCAGAACCCGCTGGCCGCCGTCCTCCAGGCGAAATTCGAACTCCAGTTCGGCGGCAGTCCCGGCGGCCGCGGCTTCATCGTCCGGGCTGAGACCCCTGCGAATCAGGGCCCAACCCAGGGCGCGGTACATCGCGCCGGTATCCAGATAGAGATATCCAAGCCTGCTGGCGACACATCGAGCCGTTGTGCTCTTGCCCGATCCTGCGGGACCGTCGATGGCAATTACGATTCCCCTCTTCCCCATCGCGACCCTCCGCCCCCGGTTGTTACGGATTCGGGTCCCCTCCATCGGTATCGACGCCGCCCGCTCCCGATAACCCGCCTCGCCCGTCGGCGCCGGTCAACGTCCCGGAAGCGTTTCCGGAGCCTTCGCCGGTATTGACCGCCGAGGCTTCCGGTCGGCCCATCGCCTGTAACGGCTCGCCCTGTGATGATACCGCAGCTGCCTTGTCGTCCAACAATTCATCCAATTCCCTGACCTTTGGCAGATCCGACAACGTCTTCAGACCGAAGTGCTTCAGGAAGTCCCGGGTCGTTCCATAGAGCAGCGGCCGTCCAGGCGCATCGGATCGGCCGGCGATGCGGATCAAACCCTTCTCGAGCAGATGACGCACAACCCCGTCGACCGACACCCCGCGAATGTGCTCCACCTCGGCCTTCATGACCGGCTGCTTGAACACGACGATGGCGAGTGTTTCCAGGGCGGCTGACGAAAGGCGGACAGGCGCCTTGTCTTTCAGGAGCCGCCGGACCCATATGCCGTATTCCGAATGCACCATGAACAGGAATCCGCCGGCAATTTCCGAGATCTTGAAGCTGCGCCCGGTCCGGCCGTACTGTGTATTCAGGTCCTCCACGTACGCACGCACATCTCCAGCCCGCACCCCATCGAGCAACGAGGCGATCTGGCTGGCGCCGAGCGGTCTGTCAGACGCCATCAACAGGGCTTCCACAATGCCCTGATTGCGCGCGTCTTCATCCGACGCGACAGAGTCTATGTCATACGACTCGCCCATTACGTTCCCATTAGACCGAGTATCCAACGGACTGTAAAATGCCGCTGATGACGGTTACGCCGTTAACGATCAGGCGCGGATTCGGATCCGGGTTCTGTCTGATCCTCGTCTCGCCTGTAAACCCAGATTTCACCTTCCGAACCGCTCTGTCTAGCAAGGGCTCTCCCGGTCTTGATCAACTCGAGCAGGGCGATGAACGTGACGATGAGAACAATTCTCGGAAGTCCCGAAACCAGGTCCGAAAACTGAACCCGATGCCGTTCCTCCAGCATGCTACGGACGACCTCCATCCGTTCCTCGGTCGTGACTTCCAGTTGATGTATTTCGTGGTAGTCCGCCTTCGGAGCAGCCATGAGTGCCGTTTGGAACGCGGCCATCAGATCGAAGAGACTTACGGAACCATAGACTGCGAGCGGATCCTGCTCGGGCTCGTCGATTGCTCCTGCATCCAGCGCGGCGCCCCGATAAAAACTGTCCCGATGCGAATCCTGTTTGTCTTCGAGCCAGTTGGCCACTTCCTTGAATTGCTGGTACTCCAGCAAGCGTCTTACAAGTGCTTCTCTCGGATCTTCTTCGTCTTCATCCGCATCGGGGTCCGCCGGCAGCAGCATACGTGACTTGATTTTCATCAGCGTGGCCGCCATCACCAGGAAATCCCCGGCAGGTTCCAGATTGAGCGTCTGCATCATCTCGACGAACTCCAGAAACTGCCGCGTGACGTCGGCGATGGGGATATCGTAGATGTCGATCTCGTCCCTGCGAATCAGAAAGAGCAGCAGATCCAGCGGCCCCTCGAAAACGTCCAGCTTCACCCCGTAGATATCGCCTCCGGCGTTTCCCTGGACTGCCGGCGCTTCGGCATTCATTCGAGCGATCTCCCTTGACTTCCGGACGCCGTTGTTCAATCCATGAAGAGATACGGCCGCCAACGACGGTCCGGCACGCCGATCAGCTGGCTGATGGAGGTGACGGTAGTGGGCCTGCGGGGATTGCGCAACAGGTTGATTCCCGCCTGTTCTGGCGTTTGATTGCCCTTGAGATTGTTACATGGCAGACAGGCACACACCAGATTCTCCCAGGTATCCCGTCCGTTTCCGGTCCGGGGAACCACGTGATCGACCGTCATCGGTCCCTTCCTGGTACCGCAGTACTGGCAGCGGTGTCCATCCCGTTTCAGGACGTTCTTCTTGGAAAGTGCGAGCTGTCGGGGCGCCACACGCACGTAAATGCCCAGACGGACCACGCTGGGGACCGGAAACCGGTCTGAAACCGTGCGGACATACAGATCCAGCGCTTCGATGACTTCGGCCCTTCCGCGAAACACGAGAACGATAGCCCGACGCACGCTACACACCTGGATGGGTTCGTAACTCTGATTCAGGACCAGAACCGGCCGATTCAGCAATGGCATACATCCCCTCTTGCAACAACTACGGGAGAGACAGTATGAACGTCGTCAGCAGATGCGTCTGCAGCCGGGTTGAATCAGCGCCCGCGATGCGCTACGGATTTGACTTAACAGGAAAAAAATAAAGCCTTTACGAGACGATGTCAAGCGCTTACCCTGCGCAAGGCGCCATATCCCAATCAGTGTTTCCGACCGGAATTTGCACGTGGCTGGCCGTACCGGAAATCCTGTGTTTTCGGGCTGCATTCGGCGACGGAACGGAAGACTATATTGGCAGCTATCCATCTTCGACGAGTGCGCCGTACGCCTGCGGGCTGAGAAGAGATGCGAGTTCTTCGCTGCAGGTCATCCGAACCACAACCATCCAGCCATCGCCGTACGGATCTGAGTTGATGGGAGACGCGTCCTCGCCAAGTTCATCGTTAACCTGGAGAACGACGCCGGACACGGGCGCGTAAAGGTCTTCCACCGTCTTCACCGCCTCGATCGTTCCAAAGGGCTGCCCCTGCTCGATCTCGGCACCCGGTTCCGGTAATTCGGCGAAGACGATGTCGCCCAGTTCGCCCTGCGCATAGTCTGTGATGCCTATCGTGCCCTGTTCGCCCTCGACGCGAATCCACTCATGCTCTGACGTATAAAGAAGGCCGTCCGGAATTTCCGACATGATTGATGGCTCCAAGATGAGGGTGGTGTTTCCAGACCGGGGCCGCCAGCCGTCCGTTTGACGGATGCCTGACGTCTCTCCGGTCTTGCCGACGTTCAACCCTAATCCGAAAAAAACAGCAACGCGGCGACGCGATAAAACCCTCCGAAACGGGGCGTTATCGACGTATAGAAGGACATTTTTTCCCTTCACGTCCAGTGACCTGGTGTATCCTGGTAATCCGCCGTCTAATCGCCTTTATTTGCAATCACATACTCGAATTAACGTCCCCGAAGACTTACGAATCAAGGTTAACCTCCGTATCCCAATCTGGTTACGAAATCCGTGTCGATCCGACCCTGGCGGAAGTCGGAGTGCCCCATCGCGCTGATATGAAACGGGATGGTTGTTGGAATTCCCTCGATGACGAACTCGTCGAGGGCACGGACCATACGCGCGGTCGCTTCCTCCCGCGTGTCGCCATACGCCAGCAACTTTGCAAGGAGTGAATCGTAATGAGAAGGGACCCGATAGCCGGCATATGCGTGTGAATCGACCCGTATACCCGGTCCCCCCGGCGCATGGAACGTGCTGATTTCTCCCGCGGAAGGACGGAAGTTGTGATCCGGATCTTCCGCGTTGATGCGGCATTCAATGGCGTGCCCCTTCGGCTGTACGTCTGCCTGGGCGAAGGGGAGCGGCTCACCGGCGGCCACGCGGACCTGCGTCTTGACCAGATCGAATCCGGTTACCAGCTCGGTGACCGGGTGCTCGACCTGAATGCGGGTGTTCATTTCAAGAAAATAGAAGCGTCCGGATGCATCCAGCAGAAACTCCACGGTTCCTGCGCCCGTGTAACTCACCGCCATGGCCCCGGCAACGGCTTCACTGCCCATCCGCCGGCGCAGGTCCTCGTCGACCACTGGCGAAGGCGACTCCTCGATCAACTTCTGATGGCGTCTCTGGATGGAACACTCGCGCTCACCCAGATGTACGATGTTGCCGGCCTGGTCGCCCATGACCTGGATTTCCACGTGCCGCGGCGCCACGACTTCCTTTTCCAGATAGAGCGTTCCCGACGTGAACGCCGCGGACGCCTCGGCCTGCGCCGCATTCCACGCGCGCTCGAGGCCCTCCGCCGAGTCGACGGTGCGCATGCCTCTGCCGCCGCCGCCTGCGACGGCCTTAAGGCGGATCGGGTAACCGATCTCTTCGGCCGCATCCTGCGCCTCTTCAAGTGCGTTCAGTACACCCGTGCCCGGCGCTACAGGAACGTCCGCGGCAAGCATCGTTTCCCGCGCAACGGCCTTGTCGCCCATCCTTCGAATGGCATCCGGAGACGGTCCGATGAATACGATCCCGCACGAAGCGCACATCTCCGCGAAATCCGCGTTTTCGGCCAGCGGCCCGTAACCCGGGTGAATCGCATCGGCGTTGGTTACTTCCGCGGCGCTCAGAATGCGAGGGATGTTCCGATAGCTCTGGTCTCCGGGAGGAGGCCCGATGCAGACATCCTCGTCGGCGACGCCAACGTGCAGCGAATTGCTGTCGGCTTCGGAGTGTATTGCGATCGTCCGGATGCCGAGTTCCTTGCATGCCCGGATCACACGCACGGCGATTTCGCCCCGGTCCGCTACAAGGATTTTATCGAATAAGGGAGTGGATGACACGACAGATCTGGTGGGACGGCGGCTTGGGCCGCCGCATCGTTTTACAGCGGTTCGATGAGGAAAAGAGGCGTATTATACTCGACCGGATTGCCATTCTCGACGAGGACACGAACCACCCGGCCCTTTGTATCCGCTTCAATCTCATTCATTATCTTCATGGCTTCGATGATGCACAGGGTCTGCCCGACCGACACCACGTCGCCCTCCTCCACGAAGGCCGGCGAATCCGGATTCGGCGCACGATAGAACATGCCGACCATCGGAGAACTGATACTGTGCAGGCCTTCGGTATCGTCCGGTTCTGCGGGAGCGGGCGTATCGTCTGAATCGGCCGCCTGCGGTGCGACCTGGGCAACCGGCTGGACGGCGGCCGCGTTGATTCCCGCGGCGACGCGAATTCTCTTATACCCCAGAACGCCACGTTCTATTTCAATTTCCCGGACCTGGTCTTCGCCAACCAGTTCGATCAACCGCTGCAGGGTCTCCGTCATGGCTTTGGAGAGTTTCACGCGCGCTCCTTACTAGTGGACGACGGCCGGTAACAGGGTAACGGGTCGAGTTGGCCGCAATGCTACCGAAATCAACCTCCGGTGCACTCCGATCAGATTCGTTCCACGTACGACTCCGTTCGGGTATCTATCTTCAAAACGTCGCCCCGTTCAACGAACAGGGGCACCTGTACGGAAGCTCCCGTTTCCAGCACGGCCGGCTTGCTGCCACCGCTGGCGGTATCTCCCCGCAGCCCGGGGTCGGTTTCCGTAACCTCCAGCTCGACGAATATCGGCAACGCGACGCTCACGGCGTTTTGCTCCGCGACCAGAATTTCCAGTATCTCATTTTCTTTCAGATATTTAACCGCGTCTCCCATAACCTCCGGAGGCAGTTCGAACTGATCGTACGTTTCATTGTCCATAAAACAGAACAGATCGCCGGATTTGTAGAGATATTGCATCTTGCGCCGTTCGAGCCGAACATCGTCCACCTTGTCTCCTGAACGAAACGTCCGGTCGATCATTGCGCCCGTCTTCACGTTCTTGAGACGGGTACGCACAACGGCTGCGCCCTTGCCCGGCTTAAAGTGCTCGAATTCGACCATATAATAAAGGTCGCCGTCCAGACGCAGGACCATTCCATTTCTGAATTCGGACGTTGAAACCATCGTTCGGCATTACCCTCCCATGCACGCGCCATCCATCTTCCTAAGTTCCTTCAGTCTTTTTCTAAGACGCTTATTGTCCGGTTCGCGCTGACAAACTTGCGCCAGGACGGCCACGGCCTCCTCGATCAACCCCTGCACTACGTACAACTCGGCCAGGGTGGAGGTTGCAATCGGCGCGATTTCAGAGTCGGCAACCACGGGCCGGTTCTCATCGTGGCCACGATCGTCCAGAAGGTCCCGCAGCAGAAAGGAAAAATCCTCACGTTCCGCCCAGGACCGGTCTTCCTCGACCGCTGCATCCGACGCCACGGGCTCCGTCTCATCGCCGGGCCGGAATCCTGAGGCTGGGCCGGCTTCCGCCTGCGCATCAGCATCCATCTCGGCAACCAGCAGCCGACTCAACGGATCGACCGCCAGGGCGCACCTGAAATAATGCCGCGCCTTTTCGTTGGAACCCAACTTTCTTTCGATCCTGCCGAGCAGCCAGCTGGCTGAAGGATTGTCGTGATCCAGCGCGAGTGTATCGTGTAGCTCCCGGCGGGCGTCTTCCAACCGTCCGGCCGCCATGTGGCACCGGCCCATGACAAGATGGCCGGTCGGGTAAAACGGGCGATACCTCAGCCCCTCTCTGCAGATCTCCACCGCGCGGTCAACGTTACCCCGGCGCAGCAGCTCATCGGCGAGGCGCGCAAACAGGATCGAAGCCGAATTCCTTCTGCATATACTTTCAAGCTCTGCAAGGGATGCGGCCGGCATCTTCTCACCACCCCGTTCAGTGTCCCGTCCCTGAAACAGATGACCGTTCATCCGGTCTTGCCGTGCAGCTTGCGCTGCCCGTGCTGAGCCAGTCGAAGCAGGCTTGTCGAGGCGCCTTCACTCACCGACGTAACCGTCGCTGGGCCCATTCCGGCGCTGCCTCGTCTCGGCGCCGATGTTAACCGCCGGGTCTCTTGTTTCAAACTGACGGCTGATTCCTGTTTTTCCTGCTTCGGTACGGCCGTATTATGGCAATCCATTTCACGAACCGGACATCAAACCGGGGGAAAGTATATGAAAAAGACCAATGCTTGTCAAGGCCGCCACAAAGAGGCCGTTCGCCGGGTTCCACGCCGAGTGGCTGGATGAAATCGGACACGCCCGCAAGTGGCGGCGGCGGCGGCGCAGGAATAGAGGAGAACCAGTGGCGTACCGTGTTGGTTTCAGGCCTGAAGCCGGGGCGTATTTTACCGGGATTTGCCTTGTGCGAACATGGGCGATGTGCTATATTCAAAGCCGTTTAGCAGTCCGTTGATAGAGTCGCTCTGCAGGCGAGGCCGAAGACAAGGCGCGCGACCGAGTCCCATCCTGCGATTCGGCGAGGGAGCGCAACGCAGGTTTTCGACCGCAAGGGCCGGACGCAGCCCGGATGGGCTCTTTCAACGGGCTGTTATGACGCAATTTCGCACCAGTCCTGTCCGCTCGTGGAGGCGGTAATGGAACTCATCAAGCTGTTTGTGTCATTCACGAAAATTGGCATCTTCGCTTACGGCGGCGGTCCGTCCATGATTCCGCTGGTCCAGGAGGAAGTCGTCGACGTACACGGCTGGATGACCATTGAAGAATTCACCGACGCACTCGCCATGGGCTACGCCCTGCCAGGTCCTATCGCCACGAAAATGGCCGCCTACATCGGTTATCAGGTCGCACAGACCCCTGGCCTGATCGTCGCCCTTCTGGGCACGGTCTTTCCGTCTCTCCTTCTGATGATGATCCTGGGACTGTTCTTCATGGCGTATAAAGGCGCGCCGGCAGTCCAGGCAATGCTGAAGGCGGTCCGGCCGGCGGTTGTCGGTCTGCTTCTGGTGGTGGTCTGGCAGATGGCGCCCAAGTCGGTGACCTCATGGCACACGGGTCTGATCGCGCTGGCAGCCTTTGCCGCCATCCATTTTCTGAACCTTCATCCGGCCATTGCTATCGTCAGCACGGCAGTGCTGGGTCTGGTCGTCTACCGCTAGTTCGGCGGTTCCGGCATCACGCTCCCGGGGGCTCATATTCAAATGAAGGACTACTCGAACCTTGAACGCAAAGCGCTGCAAAACAAACCCTTAAGCGATCGGGAAATGCTGGCGGTGCTCGATACGCCGGACGAAGACCTGCTCCTGCTGATCCACGCGGCCTATCGGGTTCGCCACCGCTTTTTCGGAAACAGAGTGCGGCTGCACGTTTTGCAGAATGCCAAAAGTGGACTGTGTCCGGAAGATTGCGCGTACTGCTCCCAATCCGCCGTGTCGACCGCGGCCATCGACAAATATCCGCTGTTGCCTCGCGAGCAGATTCTCGACGGCGCCAGAAAGGCCAAGGCGGGAAAGGCACTGCGGTATTGCATCGTCACCAGCGGAAGAGGCCCCACGGGCAGAGAAGTGGAGACCGTTGCCGACATCGTGCGCGAAGTCAAACAGACCGTCGATATCGACATCTGCTGCTGTATGGGGCTGCTGGACGAAGCACAGGCCAGAACGTTGAGAGCAGCCGGCGTGGACCGGATCAATCACAACCTCAACACCAGTGCCGGACATCATGGCAACATCGTTACCACGCACACCTACACGGACCGGTTGAATACCCTTAAAGCCGTCAAGGCCGCCGGACTCGAAACCTGTTGTGGAGGAATCATCGGGATGGGAGAATCCATGCAGGACATCGTCGACCTTGCTGTCGCCGTTCGGGAACTCGACATCGATTCGATTCCCGTCAACTTTCTGCATCCCATAGATGGCACGCCCCTTGCCGGGCGCAAACCGATGTCGCCTCAGGAAGGCCTGAAGGTTCTGTGCCTGTTCCGCTTTGTCAATCCGAGTAAGGAAATCCGTATGGCGGGCGGCCGGGAACTCACGCTCGGGTCCCTCCAGGCCCTGGCCCTCTATCCGGCGAACTCCCTGTTTATGGAAGGTTATCTGACAACCGGAGGACAGTCCACCTCGGAGACCCATCGACTCATCGACGACATGGGATTCGAAGTCGAAGAGCAGTGGAAAACTGAAGATGGAACGAACGTGCCGGCAGGCACTTTGAATGCAGTCACATAACGCCTCCCGCAACCTATGTGGACCTACGATAAACACTACGATATCATCGTTGTGGGCGCGGGGCACGCCGGAACCGAGGCGGCCCTGGCGGGCGCGCGCATGGGGTGCCGCACGCTGCTATTGACGATGAATCTGGACACGGTCGCCCAGATGTCCTGCAATCCGGCGGTCGGAGGGATTGCGAAGGGCCACATGGTGCGGGAAATCGATGCCTTGGGCGGCGAGATGGCGCGGAACATCGACGCGACGGGGCTGCAATTCCGCCTGCTCAACCGGAGCAAAGGGCCGGCGGTGCAGGCCCCCCGGGCCCAGGCCGACAAGAAAGCATACCAGTTTCGGATGAAGTACGTCGTGGAAAGTCAGCCGAACCTGGATCTCAAGCAGGGCCTTATCGAAGACCTGCTGGTTGACGACGGACGGATCAGGGGCATCCTCACCAGATCCCGCACGGTCTTCCTGGGCCGGACCGTCATCCTGACGACAGGCACGTTTCTGAGGGGCCTTATCCACGTCGGGGACAGGTCTTACAGTGCAGGTCGCGCCGGTGAAGGTTCCGCCGAGCGGGCATCCGGCGGCCTTCGGCAGTTGGGATTTGAGCTGGGGAGGCTGAAAACGGGGACCCCGCCGCGGATCAATTCACGCAGCGTGAATTACAGTGTGATGGACGTCCAGCCCGGTGACGAGCAACCGTGTCCGTTCTCGTTCCGCACCGGGGCCATCACACAGGAACAGCTCAACTGCCACATCACCTGCACCACACCGGAAACCCACGAAATCATCAGACGGAATCTGGATCGATCCGCGATGTACAGCGGCCGTATCCAGTCGGTGGGCCCGCGGTACTGCCCTTCAATTGAAGACAAGATTGTCAGGTTCGCAGACAGGGAAAAACACCAGCTCTTTGTGGAGCCCGAAGGCCGTAACACCCTGGAAGTCTACCTCAACGGTCTGTCAATGAGCCTGCCTGAAGACGTTCAGGTTGAGGTCGTTCGCAGCGTTACCGGCCTTGAAAACGCGGAAATCATGCGGCCGGGATACGCCGTTGAATACGACTACGTCCCCCCGACCCAGATCCTTCCCACCCTTGAAACCAAGCCCGTCGGCGGCTTGTTTTTCGCCGGGCAGATCAACGGCACCACGGGCTACGAAGAAGCGGCCGGACAGGGCCTGATGGCGGGCATCAATGCCGCGTTGCAGGTCCGGAACGAGGACCCGCTCATTCTGGACCGCGCCCAGGCATATGTTGGCGTGCTGATTGACGATCTCACAACCAAGGGTACCGAAGAACCGTACCGCATGTTCACGGCATCGGCGGAATACCGACTGTTGTTGCGGCACGACAACGCCGACCTTCGGCTGACCGAAACCGGCCGCAAAATCGGGCTGATATCTGACAGCGCGTACGAGTCCTTCAATCGTCGCGCGGGAGCAATCGTCGCCGAACAAGACCGCCTGAAGCGGGTGAGGGTTCCGCCCTCTGACCGGGTCCAGCAATGCCTGCGGAAAGCCGGCACAACCCCTCTCGCTCAGACCGTGCCCCTGATCGATCTGTTGCGCAGACCGCAGATCGACTACAGGTTTGTTCAGACAGTGGCGCCGCCGCCGAAACCGCTGCCTCCGGACGTGTGCCATTCGGTTGAGGTGGAGCTCAAGTACGAAGGCTACATTCAGCGCCAGAAGGCGCAGGTGGCCAGATTTCAGGATCTGGAGGCAAAGCGCCTTCCAGAAAACTTCAACTATCTCGACCTTCCCGCCATCTCCCGCGAAGCTGCAGAAAAGCTCGCCCGGGTGCGCCCTCGCTCGCTGGGTCAGGCTTCACGGATTCCCGGTGTTTCACCCGCTGATATCTCAGCCCTGATGGTCATCCTGAGAGCCCGTGCGCGAGGCGCGGCATGAATCTGGGCACGACACGGGTGCAGGCCGTTCTTTCGCTGCTGGCCGATCCTGACGCCGATATCGTGGAAATCGTGCGGAGCAAGCTTTTCATGATGGGCGAGCCGACTGTGCGCGAGGTCCTCGATGCCGCGCCCGGAGGCTCACCTGCACAACGGGAAGCCGGCCGGATTCTGTTGTGCCTCAAGGAACCGCCTCTGGAATCGCAGTTCCGGAATCTCCACGAGGGAACTCGCGGAGACATCGATCTGGAAACGGCGTCGTTTACGCTGGCCAAGCTCGAATACCCCGCTCTTGACATTCAGCGATACCGAAGCCACCTCAATAAGATGGCCGAGGACCTGGCGCCTTCGATCGCTCCCGACGACCATCCGCTCAGAGTCATCCAGACCCTGAACCGATATCTCTTTGAATCCCAGGGATTCCGTGGACAGAAGAGCGAACCCGTCGGCCCGGCCTCAAGCTATATGAACCGGGTCCTGGATCGGAAAACAGGCCTTCCCATCTCCATATCCGCGCTCTACATTTTTCTGGCGCGCCGGCTCGAACTTCCGATTCTAGGCGTGGGGATGCCCGTACACTTCATCGTAAAGTACAAGACGACCGATGGCATGGAGTTCCTGTTCGACCCCTTCAACAAGGGTCAACTCCTGACGGCGAATGAATGTGCGGAATATCTCTCCCGATTCGACGTGGATTTCGAACCATCCATGCTGCGCCAGTCATCCGACCGCCAGATTCTCACCCGCATGATGTTCAACCTCTGTGCGGCTTACAGAGATCGAAAGGACGCGCGAAAGGTCGCCGCCCTCGAACGTCTGGTTAAAATCCTTCTCAAACGTCACCCGTTGTAGGAGTAACCGGTTCGCTCGATTCGGAAGGTTCGACCGGAGATTGGCGGCGGTTTACCGGCGTCCCCTGTGAGTGCGGTCACCCGAAGTCAGATTTCCACCCCTGTACATGACACGCTGAAAGCATCCGGCCGCGGACCTGCGTACGCAGAATCGCGGAGTGACAGGTTTCACACAACGTTCAATTCGGTGGAACCGGGACCCGTCGCCGTTCTGACCCAATGCCCGAAAAAATAAAAATCATTGTACAGAACCGAAAAGCCAGGCGGGACTTTTTTCTTGTCGACACCTATGAAGCCGGCGTCGAACTCAAGGGAACGGAAGTAAAATCACTGCGCCTGGGCAACGCCAATATGGCAGACAGCTATGCCCGCGTGGAAGACAATGAGGTCTTCCTGCACAACCTTCACATCGGTGAATACACCGAGGCCAGCCGATTCAATCACGATCCGGTCCGGAAACGCCGACTTCTGCTGCACAGGCACGAAATCGACCGGCTCAGGGTCCGTACGGAAGAAAGGGGGCTGACGCTTGTGGCCCTGAAGCTTTACTTCAAACGCGGCAGAGCAAAGGTCGAACTCGCCCTTGCCAGGGGCAAGCGCGAATACGACCGGCGCCGGGAGATCGCCAAACGCGACGCGCAGCGTGAAATGCGGCGCGAACTCAAGGTGCGAGAAACGAGATTTCGAAACTAGCAGATCGCCGCAGTTCAGCCGCGAAGCCGGCAGGCGGACATGCCTTCGAGACAGCCCATGAGAAACGAGAATTGGAGGCGGTCAATTCTCCCCGCCTCCCTGCTGGTCGCCTGTATCGTGTTTTCACCACCGGGTACCTCAGCCAGCGCGGGAAAACCGGAAGCCTCCATTGCCATTCCCGCCTGGAGAATCGGTGGCGGCGCGTACGTGTCCCTCGGCGACCTGGCCCGGGTCCTGGGCGGCCGACTCCATCCCTATCCGTCCGGGGGAAAGATCGGTTTGCGCAGGGGAGGTAATCTGATCGTCTTCACCCCCTTTTCCTCTGTCGTGACCGTAAACGACGTGGGATACAGACTGCCGCTGGAAACGCGATACCACGACACCGGGGCTCTTTACGTGCCGTCAGAAGCGATCCTGGCGCTGCTGGCGCGAACCCTTCCGGGTTTTCCAAAGGTGCAACCCGTTGAGAAACCGTCCCGCGCGCCGGTGCGCGGAATACGGCGGCCCGGTGCGGGACTGCCCCTGCACGGAACGAAAGTCGACCGCGAACGCTGGACGATAGACACGATCATATTGGACCCGGGGCACGGAGGCAGAGATCCGGGCGCGAAGGGAAAACGAGGGACGAAGGAGAAGGACATTGCATTGAAGGTCTCCATTCGTCTGAAAGAACTGCTTGAAGAACGGCTTGGTGTAAACGCCGTGCTGACGCGCAGCACGGACAGGTTTGTTACGCTCGGTCAGCGCGCGCGCATTGCCAGAAAGAACCAGGGGAAACTATTTGTGAGCATTCACTGCAACGCGAGCAGAAGTCGCCGTGCGCGAGGTTTCGAGGTCTACTTCCTTTCCGAGGCCAAGACTGACGAAGCCGCCGAAGTGGCCAGACGGGAAAACGCCGTCCTCGACCTGGAAGAACAGGATGAATCGGGCGCCATGGACGAAATCGAAAGCATCCAGTTCGGCCTGCTTTCAACTCAGTTTCTGAAAGAAAGCCAGGATCTGGCGGCCGATATTAGTGCCGAGGTGGTCGGAAACATGAGGCCATTGCCGGACCGCGGCGTACGCCAGGCTAATTTTTACGTGATGCGAGGCACCATGGGGCACATGCCTTCTGTCCTCGTGGAAATAGGCTTCGTCTCCAACCCGGCCGAAGAGAGTCAGATGCGAAAGACCTCGTACCAGCGCAAAATGGCCGAAGCAATCTTCAACGGAATTCGAAATTTCAAACATCGATATGAACGACAACTCACCCGGAACTGATCCGTCCATGCGAATCGACCTGCCCGGCAGCGATCCGGGATACTATTATGATCCACGGGTTACGGCCGGTATGCACGGCGAAATCAGACTGTCTCCCAGGGTCGAAAGACATTGCAGATGCGGTGGCAGGCCACCGTACCAGATATTTCGACAGCCGGATGCCGAACCGGCCTGGTGTCCATGCCGGCGCTACAGGTTGAAGACGCAGGAGATCAACCGGCTCATCGGGAGTTCCGGCATCCCTGATCCGTTTCGATACAAGTTCCTCGACGATTTCTACGAAAGTTTCGATGGGAAGCCGATCGAGGGCGCGGACCGGCTCAAACGCCACCTGCGCACCCTGATCGAAAAATCCCGCAAGGTGAACGCCCCCCCGGACGCCGGCGCACATGCCGTTGCCTCCCAACCGATAAGGGGGTACTTTCTAACGGGTAAACCTGGCGTGGGAAAAACCTACTTTTCCTATGTCGCGCTCAACGAGCTCATCTTCCACTCGGGGCGTCCCGGGAAATTCATCAGCCTGTCAAAAGCGTTTTTCCAGACATTGAGATTCGCGTTTGACGAAAACAGTCCCATGCACGGAAAGTCTGAGACATTTCTGCGTACACTCGGTAACGTCCCGTTTCTGGTCATCGACGACTTCGGCGTACAGCGGAACACGGAGTGGGAGCTGGAAATGCTCTATAACCTGGTGGATACACGCTATGCCAATAGACGATTCACGATTGTGACGACCAACAAGGACATCGAAAACGTAAAGGATCTGGCGGAGGGCAGGCTCCATTCGAGATTCATCGAAATGTGTTATATCATCCGCATTCATGCATCGGACTTCCGCGAACGCACACGTAAGGAATATGAAATATAGGACCGCTTTCGAATAAGGGAGTGTACTTCAGTCACGGACCGGTTCCGCACGATTGACCGCGAATCTCAGGATTGCCATGTCGTTTCTGGTGGTCGCCACGAAAAATCCCGGCAAGCTCAGAGAGATCCGGGAAATACTGGGATCGGAAGTCAGGCTGCTTTCCCTGACCGACTTCCCCGGCGTCGGGGATATCGTGGAGGACGGCAGGACTTTCGAGGCCAACGCCATCAAGAAAGCGCATGCCGTAGCAAACCATACAGGCCACGCCTCCCTCGCCGATGATTCCGGCCTGGAAGTGGACGCGCTAGACGGTGCCCCGGGCGTTTATTCCGCGCGATTCGCTGGCGAAGAGGCCACCGACGAGCAGAACAACGCCAAGCTGCTCCAGCTTCTCGAAGACACCCCCGACGAGCAACGTACGGCGCGTTTCCGCTGTGTGATAGCCGTCTGCGCACCCGACGGTTCTGTACAGACGGCCGAGGGCACGGCCGAGGGAAGGATACTGCAGTGCCCGCGAGGAACGGGTGGATTCGGCTACGATCCCCTGTTTCTGGTTTCCGGCCTCCGTCGGACGTTTGCGGAACTGCCGCCCGCCGAAAAAAACCGGCTCAGTCACAGGGGGAAGGCGCTGCAGTCCGTGTTCCCTCTGCTGAGCCGGTTTCTCTGAACACGCCGCGCCGATCCGGTCGATCAATCCGATCCGGAATCGTCGACTTTCGGACGCCGCTGGTAACGCCTCACCCGCCGGACGAAGATCCACACCAAACCTGCCACGGCAAGATATTTCAACACCTCCCACACCCACCCCTCCCATCCCAGAATCACGGGCCACAGCGCGAATATCGACAGCAGTATGAATACGTCCTCCAGCGCCACCCAGATACGGCGTTCATTGCCTCTTGACATGGATGTACCCTCAGCTGGTGTTCCGTCCCGGAAACAGATCGTCGAGACCCGGCCGACTTAAGGCAGATAAAACAGCTCTCAGCCTGAACCGATTGGCAGATTGACCCCAGGATTACAAATCGAGGCGTGGGCGCCATGATGCGGGCCATATAATGGACCGTCCGTACGAGTAGAGCGACAGCGCCCTATCCCCCCGCGTCCGTTGTCTGCTGCAGATACGAATACACCTGATAATTCCGATATACCAGTTTGACGTAATTTCGTGTCTCACGGTAGGGTATACTCTCCACAAACTCGTCTACGTCGTCAGCCGGGAGCCGGGCCGACCACTTCCGCGCCACGTCCAGTCCCGCGTTGTAGGCCGACAGCGCCAGGCCGAGCCGTCTGTCTTTGCTGTTCCTGAAATACTGGAAATGATCGGCAAGATGCCTGGCCCCAAAGCGAATGGACGTGTTCGGATCCCACAGGTCTTCGGTAGAATACCCCTTGAGACGCAGCTTGCGCGCAATCTGACGTCCCGTTGCCGGCATCACCTGCATCAACCCGCGGGCGCCCGCTCTGGACAACGCCATATCGTCGAATGCGCTCTCCTGGCGTATGATCGCGAGAACCAGATTGGGGTCGAGTCCGAGAGACCCGGCGGTCCGGCTGATTTCCCCCCAGTAATAGGTCGGGTACAGTCTGCGGAACGAGTTGAGTGAAATCGGCACCCCGCGTTCGCGTTCCAGATTGACGATCAGGCCGGAGATACGGAGTGCCTGGTTCATCGCTCCGATACGTTCAAAACGCCGCTGCAGTTCACCCAGAGCATGCATTTCCTGCCTGTGCGCCCACCTCGCGTGTCTGTATTCCTGTTCCGCTTCCTCGTAGAGCCCCAGGTCCGCCAGCCTGTCACCTTTCAATAGAAACGGCGACGGCACGTACGTGGGCAGCCGCTTGTCTCCATCCGGAGATGCGTGACCCGGAGGGTGCATCGTGTCCTTCAACGCCAGAATCGCGCGGGCCCGGGAAGCGTAGTACGAGGTTGGAAACCCGGCTGCCGCGCGCCTCAGCCATTTTGCGCCCAACTCCGGACGTCCCGCCCGCTGATAGGACTTGCCCGTCCAGTAACAGCCCTGGTCGCGCATGTAATTTTCCGACGTACGGTCCGCCAGTTGCATAAAGACGCGGGCCGCCTCTTCGAACCGACCCAGGCGGAAAAGGGCATAGCCCGCCCGCCACCCCGCCCGGTCGGCAAGACGGCTCCTGGGGTACCGGGCGGCAAGATTCAGAAACACCTTGCGCGCCTTTGTGCGCCTCCCGCGCCGCTCATAGGCCATCGCGGCCTGCCATAGCGCTTCCGCGGCGCCCGGGGTTGCGGGATACCGGCTTGCGAAAGATTGGAATTGACCGGCCGCCTTGAGATCAAGCCCGAGTTTTACGGAACAACGTCCCAGATAAAACAACGCTTTCGGTACCCGGTACCGCCGGTGGGCCTCCTGAAACGCCCGCTGTGCCGTTCGGTAGTCCTTTTGCTTGAAATGCGCAAGCCCCAGTTCCTGTTGCGCCCGACCGCGCCAGCCGCTTTCACCGGACTCCCTCGCGATCTGACGCAAGATACCCACCGCTTCCCGAGACCGTCCATGGCTTGAATAGGCGATCGCCGCGTAGAAGCGTTCCTGCACGGTTCGCAACAGCCCCATCGAACCCAACGCGGCCAGCGACTCCGGCGACTCCGGATGGTCCCGCACCAACCGCAACTGAATTCGCCGCGCCTCCGTGGAATCTCCTGAGGCGTTCAACGCGACCGCAAGGCCCGCCAGTGCCCTGACCTTCCTCTCGCTTCCGTCGGGCAACCGGCGGTACAGCCCGGCCGCTTCCGATGCCTGTCCCGCCTTCAAATGGAGTCCTGCCGCCAGAAGCGCCGCGTCTTCCGTCAGGCGCCCCGATGGCCGCGTATCGAGAACCCGCGCATAGTACACCAGTGCGCTGTCTGCCCGCCCGAGCCCGCGGTGGCATTCCGCCTGCCAGAAATCCATGTATTCGCGGATGGCCTCAGACGCCTTCTCCACGGCGCGAAAACCGGCCAATGCGTCTTCAAAGCGCCCAAGTGCCTTCAAACACAGGGCCCGTTGAAGCTGCGCCCTGCGAATCGCCCACTCGTCCATCCCGGCCAGATCCAACCCGGACAGGATCTGCAATGCGTTCCGGTACGCGGTACGGGCAATCAGATCCTCGGCCCGCGCCAGCCGGTCCAGACGCTCGCCCCTGCCCAGCCGCCCCGGCAGCGCCAGGACAGCCGCTGCGACAAGCGCCAGAGCCATTCCGGCGAGCCAGACCTCCCTCAGCGTGACCCCGGCCGGGCCACTCCCGGTCTCGGAATTGGACTTCATGACTGATGGACAACGGATGTCATCTGAAGTGAAGGTGCGGCCATTCCGTGTCGATTCCCGTCGTCATATGCAAGACCGACGTGGATGGGATTCCGGACTCCGGCGTCGTTCAGTACTCCGAAAACCAGGTACGTTGATCAACTGACGGGGCGGGCTCACGTCACCCGCTCGCGCCCGCGCCGCTATTGGAAGAACGGCTTCAAGTCCTCGATCACGGCCAGCACGCCAAAGTAGGTGAAAACAATGCCGCACAGAATATTGAGCGCGACGAGCAACGGACCCATCCTGAACGGTTCGGGAAGGTATTTGCGGTCGGCCCATACCATGGCAAAGCACCAGGGTCCGGCAAGAAGGACCCCGGTAATGTGGAGAGGAATCGTCATCATCGAAATCGGGTTCCAACCCACGCCGCGGGGGTCCAGGGTTGCCGTCCACCAGGCGTAAATCACGAGCCCGATCGCCGCAACGCCCGAATAGCATAGCGTCCACAGGCGCAACTTGTCCAGGGTCAGATCCCGCCACTTCAACAGGGTGGATCGAACGCATTCGTGCGCGGTCCGCACGTAGAGTTCAAACGCGCCGTAGACCGTACCGAATATTGCGAAGAAAACACCTGCCTTGTAAAGCGCCGACAGGAGGATTTGCGCCGTCTGGCCGGGATGAAGTTGCGTGAGAAAGACCACCTGGTAGTTGTAGAGGTCCATTCCCGAGGGGACGATCCGGTTCGTATGCAGGAGCGTTGCACCGAGGATCAGAAACGTCGCAGTGAACACGAGTACACTGCCGAAAGATACCGTACAATCGATCAGCGGCGCCCTCAGCCACCTGCGCCCCAGCCGGACGTTCTTCCCGTCCACGGCCAGCGCCGGCTTCCGGCTTCCACCAGTCACCCTGCCGATCAAACCCCATGCCTTTTCTCTCAACATGCCCACGTATCCCACGTAGTCCTGCACACCGCCGCCCATAACGCCCATATATGCGACCATCTCCACGATCAGCGTACGATCGGCAAATGCCGGGTTCGCCTTGACCCATTGCGGGTAATCGGGCAGGGCAGGCGTGATCGCGCCGGCAAGCACCGACAGCCAGTCCGGATTGACGGCAAACGTCGCGATCAGCATGACCACCAGCATCGACCCGACGAGTGTCAACTGAACGCGTTCCAGAAACCCGTAACTCTGCACCAGGGTCAACACCGCAAGCAGCACAATGAACAGGATTGCGATGGCATGGGGGTACATCCCCGGGTCACCGAACAGCACCCACGACGTGATCGTGCCGAGCATGATCGGCAGACTCGCAAGATAGAACGGGAATGCAACGATAACCACAACGCCGATTATGCCGGGAAACAGCCCGCGCGGGCCGGGCAATGATGCCCACCGCTCCATCGGATGTTCGCCGGTGAGTGTCATGTACCGCGCCGCGGTGTAGACCTGCACACCCTTCGTGAGACAGAAAAGACTGAATGCCCAGAACATTGCATAGCCGAAAATCGCCCCGCTGCGCGACGCCCAGACCGTCTCCCCGCTCCCGATCGTTACCGACGCGATGACGGCTCCGGGTCCGAAGAACCTGAGAAAGTCCATCACGCGCCGCGAGCTCAATTCCGGCGCCAATTCCGGAAATCGCTGCTTCTGTTCATCAGGATTCACGCGAACCCCCAACGTCTGTTCTTTCGCGCCATCGCAAGTGTGCGCGGTGGAATCAGGAACGGACTACCTGATTGCGAACGGATTTCCCGGCGATCCGGTGGCGCCCTTCAGCCGTAACGGCGCGAAAACGAACGCGAACTCGTAAACGCCGTCAGCCGCCAGGCCGTCCAGGTCCAGATTCTCGAGGATATAGACCCCGTTACGCTGGATCAACAACTCGTGGACCCGGAACGCGCCTTCCGAGTCTTCACCGGGCACGGCCTCGACCGCCCATGTGTCGGCGCCGACCATGACGATCTTCATTTCGAGCAGCCACCGCGCGGCCTCGAGCCCGATGCCCGGCTGGCCCGAGTTGTAGGTCTCGTTGTCGACCATCCACAATTTTCCGTGGCCGGTTCGGATCAACACGATGTCACCTTCCGTGACCGAGACGGCCTGCTTCTTCAAGGCACCTTCGATGTCGGCTGCGGATATCACATAGCCTACATCCAGCCGCTCCAGTCCCTTGTACTTCGCCACGTCCACCAGTACGCCGCGGGTGAAGATGACGCCGACGTTTTCGATTCCGAGTTTCTCCAGACCGTATGCCGTCCCGACCTCTGACCGTGTAAATCCGTTGTAGAAGATGTCCTGATCGCCCTTACGCGTACCGATGTGACCCAATCCGTCGAACTGGGTCCCCACCTGTCCGATCTCGCCGCTGAACATCTCGTCGTACCAGATCAGCTGGTTCTCTCCGACGGGACCTCCGGTTGGCGAACCGGGAATGGTCAGACTGTAGTGACGGTTGCCGAAGAGCGGAATGCCCGGCTCGTACACCCGTCCGAGTTGGTAGGTCTTGCCTTTCCGGATCAATCCCGCAGCCTCCATTACCTTCCGCGGGGTCAACCGGTTTGCCGCTCCTCGCTGGTCTTCCGGCCCCCACTCCGAAGGCCACCACTTGTCCCCTTCGGCCGCTTTCTCCGCGACGGCCGGAGTCATTGCGACGAGGCATCCCGCAAACATCACACACAGATATCTCTTTCGCATACCCGCCTCCTCCAGGGCTGTTTAAAAAAAACCGTATCGGCGCAGAACGGAATTATGATAATACCCCCAATGACCAAAGGCAAGCGCGTAATGCGTATATTGACCCGACGAACAGAAGCCTGTTGCGCCCGGAACGGGCGCATGCTATCTTGAACGCCGCCCTGAACGCGGCCCTGGAATCCGGGCGCAGATGCCGCAATTCCGGTCAAATGTGAGGCCTGCCGATGAAGACCGAAAAACTCGGCCGAACCGGGCTCGAAGTCCCCATAGTGGGCCTCGGTACCGGCTTTATCGGCATCGCTGACGCCAACCGCGCGGCGACCGAATACGACTTCATGGAATCGTGGGCAACGGATCCGCCCGCGTCATCCGGAGAAGCCCCCCCGCGGTCCAGCCATATGGAGGCCGAACTGGGGATTGCAACGGTGCACGCGGCGATCGAAGCGGGCTCCACGCTAATCGACACCGCTCCGCTGTACGGTTCGGGCAACAGCGAATCCATTATCGGCGAGGCCCTCCGGCAACGCCCTGACCTTGCGGAACGATGCACGGTCACGACAAAAGTCGGGCAGACGGCGGCCGGGCCGGACCATTCCTACGACGCCGTGATGCGGCATGTCGAGGCGAGCCGGCAGCGTCTGGGAATCGACGCCTTCGACGTCCTCTACATCCACGATGCCATGGACATTCCCAGCGAGGAAGTCATGGGAAAGGACCGTGCACTCGGCGCCCTGCGAAAACTCCAGGATACGGGCGTTACGCGCTTTGTCGGTACCGCCACCAATGACCCCCACACCAACGCCTGGTACATCGAAACGGGGGAATTCGATGCCGCCGTGGTTCCCGAGGCGCTCAGCCTGATCAATCAGCTTGCGGAAGACCGGATTCTGCCGGCGGCGGTCAGACACGACGTGGGTCTCGTGATTGCCACGCCGGTTGAACGGGGACTGCTCGCCACAGGCCCGACGGACGGCATCAACTACCTCGCCCGTCGCTTCAGCCGGTCCTGCCTGGACCACGTGGCAAGCGTCCTGGACCTCTGTAACGGCCACGGCGTACCGCTGGTTGCGGCGGCTCTGCAATGGTGCACGCGTCATCCGCAGGTGGCCACCACCATACCCGGCGCCCGGGTCCCGGCGGAAGCACGGGCGAATGCCGCCGCCGGAGACGTCGAAATTCCTGAGACATTCTGGAAAGAACTCGCCCCCCTCATCCGCCACTTCGAAGCCGACGTTGACCGGTAGCAGTCCGCGGACAACGCGAAGACAACGGATATCTGTTTCATGTCTCTGAAACTGACCCTTCTTGGAACCGGCACCCCTACCCCGCTTGCGCATCGTGCGGGCTCAGGCTATCTCGTGACGTTCGACGATGAAGTCCTGCTGTTCGACTGCGGACCGGGTATTGCAAGACGCCTCCTCGAAGCAGGAGTACCTCCCGAAGCGCTGACACGCCTGTTTCTTACCCACCTCCACTACGATCACAGTGTGGACTACGCGTGCATCGTGCTCACGCGCTGGGACCAGGGCGCGGGAGAGGTCCCCGATCTCCACGTCTACGGACCGGCCCCGGTGAAACGCATGACGGAGAGGCTTCTGGGGTCCGATGGCGCCTTCGGGCCGGACCTGGAGGCGAGGACACGGCACCCGGGAAGCGAGTTCGTCTACGAACGGCGCGGGGGAATCCTACCCCGGAAACGCCCCGAACCCATCGTCACCGAAGTGGCGGACGGCTCGAGCATTCAGGCCGGAAACTGGCGAGTCGAAACGGCTGAAGTCGTGCATGTTCAACCGCAGCTTACGTGCCTGGCCTACCGCCTGGACACCCCGTACGGGACGATCGTCTTCGGCGGAGATACGGCGCCCACGGGCAGCCTTACGGACCTGGCGCAGGGCGCGGACGTGCTCATCCACATGTGCCACCTGATCAACGACGTGGAACTGGACCCGCGCATCACGGGCTGCTGCTCCGGACACCTGGACGCCGCACGGACCGCCCGCGATGCGGACGTCGGCACGCTGGTCCTGACCCATGTTACCGAACAGCTGGAACCGCCAGGCATCCCGGAGCGGCTCGTTGCCGAAGCCGCTCACATCTTCAATGGGCGGATTGTCTTCGCGGAGGATCTCACCGACGTGCCCGTGGGTCCCATCGATCCGGAACCCATCCGGTAGCCGGTACGGAACCGGCAGCGGTCGACCCGCATTCAGACAAACGGCTTCAACTTCCGGAGGTTTCCAGGTGAAAGCCATCATCCTGGCCGCCGGCAAAGGCGACCGCTTCTATCCCTTCAGCCACTACCGGCCCAAACCCATGTTTCCCATCTGCAACCGGCCTTTGCTGGAGTGGGGCGTCGAACGCATCGCCGCCGCGGGCATTACCGACGTCGGCATCGTTGTCGGCCATCGGCAGGGCCGGATACGCAGCCATTTTTCCGACGGCCGCCGGTTCGGATGCAGTATCACCTATATCGAACAGGGGGAACAACTCGGCACGGCCCACGCAGTATGTGCCGCCGCAGGATTTATCGGGAGCGACGACTTCCTTGTCGTGTACGGCGACCTCTTCTTCGAACCGACGGTCCTTTCTCAACTCCTGGACGCATTCACCGGCCGCTCCATTGCCGCCGTACACCACAGCGAGCAGCTCAACCGTTGCATCCGCATTGAAACCGATACGGCGGGAAATGTCGTCGATTACACGTGGAAGCCCCGTTCATCCACCGGCACGGCGCTGTCGGGCCTGTTCGTATTCAAGAACGAAGCGCTCCAGGACCTTGGCAATACGTCGGACTTTGTTACCAATGTTCAAAACGGTGTCACGCCCCCGGAGGGACATGAAATCGCCGATGCCCTGGCGCTCATGAACCGGGAAGGCAGGCCCGCCGCCGCCGTCGACATTGACGGTGTCTGCTTCGATATGGACATGCCCTGGGAGCCCCAGTCGGTCTGCCGCCTGGCCTTGCAGGAAATGGCCCGGCGCCTGCAGGCCTCGAGCATTGCCGACACCGCGCGGGTCGACCCCGATGCACATATCGACGGTCTGGTGTTCGTCGACGAAGGCGCGACCATCTCAAAAGGGGCACGTATCAGCGGACCCGTCTGGATCGGCAGAAACACGCACGTTTTCGAAGGCTCACAGATTGCCTCGCACACGGTCATCGGTGACGACTGCAGAATCGGGCCCTTCGCGAAAGTCTCCGGCTTTGTCGACCGCAACAACCACATTACCTTTCTGGGAGAATTCAGCGGCGTCATTCTGGCGGGCGGCCGCATCACCCACCAGATGCAGATCGCCGGCATCTACGGGGAAGGCGCGGAGTTCGGGGCCGGCACCCAGGTAGGAACGCTTCGATTCGACGACGGGCCGACGCAGGTGGAAGTGAAGGGCATCCGTCATCCGGCGCCAGGTTTTTCGGGGGCCCTGTTCGGCGACTACGCACGCACCGGCGTGGGAACCATACTGATGCCGGGCCGCATTGTCGGCCCCGGGGCCATGGTCGGCCCAGGCGTGGTTCTGATGAACAACGCGCCGCCGCACAAAGCCGTCATCCTGAAACAGCAGCATCAGGAAATCGACTGGGGTCCGGAGATTTACGACCATTGATGCGGATGATGCGACGGGACCATATCGAGGCAGAGATTCGACGGCGCGCCGACGGTTACAGGCCCCAGACCCATCTGATTGCCGACTATTACAGGGTTCGGAGGAAGATCGCGTACCCCCTCCCGATCCGCGGGATCTACCTGCCCGGAATGCCGATCCCGGGTATCCGGGCGTATCCATGGTCCATCTGGTTGGCGTGGAGCCTGGAAGAGCGAATCCTGAGCCTCGGGTGGGCGGCGTCATGGTTCAGTGACGGGGAGGCGCGCCGGTTGGCTGTCGCCGATCTTGACGCGCTGGCCGAATGGCCGTGCTACCGGCAGCTGCCGATGCCCGACCTGAGTTCGGGTCACGCGCTGCGCACCCTCTGGCAGGCCCGCACCCGTTGGGACTGGCTGCCGTCGCGCATTCGGACGAAGATCGAGCGGGCGTTTCTCCGCCACATAGAGGACACACTCCCGTTGTCCGACGCCAGGCATGGCGCGTATGCGTGCAAGGACGATATCCTCGCGCTGGAAGCGCCCCATACCGCGCTGCACAACATCCCGTTCATCGGTACGGTAGGGCTCGCCCTTGCCGCGAACAGCATTTCGCATCCGGCGGCTGACACGTTGAACCGCAGGCTGGAGGCGCTTCTGGGGGCGATCCTGGACCTGCGCTCCGGGGGTCATTCGGAAGGAATCGGCTACGACGGATACATCCTGGACTTCGCCGCCGACTGGCTGGATACGCTCTCACCGTCCAGACGGAACGCCATGATGGCCCATCCTCGCTTCGGGGACGTCCTCGATGAGTCCATCGCCCTGGGAGCACCGGGCGACGTCGCGAATATAGCCCAGTTGAGCGACGCCGAACCCCGGGAGATGCCGTTTCATATATCCGGCCATGCCAAGCTCTTCCGGCACCGGGCGTCGCCGCGTACGGGCTGGTACCTGAATCGCTGCGGCCTTAGCTGGATGCGTGCGGACGCACTGGCTGCGCTTCACGGAATCGGCGATGATGATCAATGGAAACCGCCCCGGGCAGGGGCTATGGATGCGCACTACGCGGTCGTACTCAGGAGCGGATGGGAGCCGGACGACCTGGCCGTGGCCATGGCCGCAAGCAACTCGAAGATGAGCCACGTTCAGAACGACAACGGGACCATCGTCATCGGCGCACGGGGTCGCTGGCCGGTATCGGACCCCGGTTATCAGCAGTATATGAAGAAAAGGGAACGCGAATTCACCCTGGGGCTCACGGCGCACAATGCGCCTGTGATCAACGGGATGGCGCAGGCGGAGAAACCGGCGGACCGACGGGTGGTTCTGCGGCGGTGCGGCGGAACGACGTATTCGGCAGAACTGGACCTGACCGACTGCTATCCCGCGGAGCTGGCGTTGAAACGGGTCGTCAGAACGCTATGGCTTTCAGAAAGGGACCTGGTGGTCGCCGCCGACCGCGTGCGAGGCGCCTCCGTTGAGTCCGTCACCTATCACTGGCACGGACATCCGGACGCCGCGTGGTGGGTGCAGGACAATATGGCGCGCATCTACGCGCCCGACCTTACGTTCTGGATCGGCTCGCCCCAGGCCCGGATCACAGACGGGAACGTCGACCGTCTCCCCGGTTCCAGGGGCCAACTCACGCTGGTCGCGAACGCAGACCCGTCCGCGCCATGTGTCTGGTGGGTATTTGCGAAGGGCGATATTCAGCCCGTCGTGACCCTGCACGATCGCGGACGCGGGATTCGCGTCGGCGGCCGCAATTTTGAAATATCTCGAACTTGACAGAAGGAACCCTTGAATGAACGCTTCGAAGATCTGCGACGTCCCTTTCATGGCGCCCTCCAACTCCACCGGGGAGCTTATCTTCGACCCCGGACTCGGCCGCCGCGTACTCTACCAGTCCATGTTCTCCGCGGTCCCCGGCCGACCGCCGGCTCTGGTACGCACAGACTTCGAGCGACACGAATATGCGTCATTCGCCCAACCGGAAGGCAGGGGATCGTGGAAGGTCCGTCTCCTTTCCGACAACAAGCTCTGGTTCGGGATGAACGGACCGGGGCAACTCGCGTGCTTCAACCCGATGGCCGAGTCATGGGAAGACGTTCCGCCGCATCGTCCGTCCTCGAAGAACACCCATCTCACGGACGTGGTCGAGGGACCGGACGGACGGCTTTACATGCCAGGCTACCCCTCCGGCAACTGTGTGAGTTTCGACCGGAGCACCGGAGAATACAGGGACGTCCCCGTGGCGGAAAGCAACCACCAGCTCTTCGCCGCTTGTGTCACCGACGGCGGAAACATCGGCATTCTGAACGGCCTCCAGCACGGCGTCTATTCTTTCGACCCCCGCACGAATGACGTCAACGTCGTGTCGCCGCCCCACCTGACAGGCCGGCCTGATGCCTACAGCGGCTTCCTGCGGCTCGGGGACCAGTTCCTTGTCACCGTCGGCGACCCTGAGGGCGGTATTGAAATCTGTCGGTTTTCCGCGTTCGACCTCAGCTTCCTCGGTTCTTTCGTTGTCACGACGGCGATCACCTCCGGACGGAACCTGATGGCCTCCCCGGACGGCCGCCCTTTCCTGAGCGTGGACGACGGTTACATCTACGCCATCGACCTCGAAACACATGCGGCCGACCTCGTTTGCCGCATCCCTCACGTTCCAAGCCGCGGCAACTACTATTTCCTTGACGAGCATCGGGTCCTCTTCGCCGGCCATTCGCAGTATTACGGCATCTGCGACATCAGGACCGCCGAACTCGATCTCCACCGGACACGGATCGAGAATCCGCCCATCGGCATCTTTTCCATCCTGCCGACATCTTCCGGGGACATCTACTGCTCAGCCCATCTGGGCCTTTCCCTCACGCGTGTGGAACCTGAGACGAAACGGGCGGACATGCTGGGCCTGACGTACAACGGTTCCGGCGAGATCTACGGCAGCGCGGAAGCCCGCGGCGACATTTACAGCATCTCGTACACTCACAACGTCCTCACCGTGTACAATCCGAATCGACCCTGGCGGCCCGGACCGGCGGAGGGCGACAACCCCAGGAATCTGGGCCCGATGGGCGACGAGCAGTACCGGCCCGTCACCGGCATTCTCAATGGACCGGGCAACAGACTCTACGTCGGATCCATGCCTGACTACGGGGCCCGTGGCGGCGCGCTTACCGTTGTCAATCCGGAAGACAACAGCCACAAGTCGTACCGGCACCTGGTTCCCGACCATTCCATCCTGGGTCTGGCCGCAGGCCCCGAACACGTATACCTCGGTACCAGCATTGTCGCGGACGGCTATATCCGGCCCGCCGCGGGCAACGCCCGTTTTCTGATTTTCGATCCGGTAACCGAAACCGTCCTGTACGAACGGGAAATCGACGGCGCCCGGAGTCTCATCACGATGGGATGCGGCGCCGGCCGCGTCTTTTTCTGGTCCGACGACCACGAGGGCGGCAGCCGTCTCTTCGCGATCCGCCTTTCGGACCGCGCCGTCAACGCCGTCAGCATTCCGTTCGCCAGCGGCAGACCCCACAACCGGCCGATGGTGGCGGACGCGAACGGCGATCTCTACTTCACCCACGGCAACCGCATCGTCCGCCTCAACCCCGCAACCACAGCGCTAACCGTCGCGCACACCGGGGGCCCCGGCCAGAACCCGATTCTGGCCGCCGCAGGCAGCCGGATCCTTTTTACCCGGGGACATGAGCTCTGGCAACTCATGCCTGAACAGCCGCATTAGCGTATTGGAAACGCACCGTGAAAACCGGCCCTGACTGGAAGTCCCGAATTCGCCCGGACCACCCGCGGATCTTCATCAACCGCGACACGCTTCCGGCAATCCGCGTCCGCGCGTCGACCGTCTGTAAAGACCATTACCTCAAGGTCAGGTCTTTCGCCGCGGCGAGTCCGCCGGACACGGGATGGGCCGCCATCGACCGGCCGCCGCCGCTGCCCGACGGTACGGAAGTGCGGGATTGGGGCCACCGGATGATGTGCTCGGCCATCGTCTATCTCCTGGAGCCCGCCGCCGATCGGCTGGCCCGACTCGTTTCCGAACTGCGCGCCAGCGCCGAATACTACCACGCCTGTTACGCCGAGGATGAGTCCGTAAACTGGTACGCCGCCAGCCGTGCCGCGTGCCTGGTAACGCTTGATTGGATCTGGAACGACCTTGAGGAGAACGACCGGCGAGCGATCGCGCTGCGGCTGCTCGACCACGTGGACGAAGCGCTCCACAAACCAGGCATCCGCCGTCGCAACGGTTCCGACCACCGCAGCGGATTCTACGGCGCGCCCAGCCTGGCCTGGTTCGCGGGGCTCATGCTCCACGAAGAAGGCATCGACGATACCAGGGCGGCCCGTTTTCTCGAAAAGGGCTATGACGACCACGTCAGGCTGCTGGCTCATCGCGCGTCCGCGTGCGGCGACGACGGCGGCGAAGCCTCGCCCACGCTCGGATACGCGTTCGGCGAATACCCGCTGGCGCAATGGAATTTCATCCATACCCTTCATTCGTCGACCGGTGAAGACATATCCGGCAACTGGCCGCACATCCGGATGTTTCCCAACTACGTGATCTGGAACTGGCTGCCGGGCGACCTGGAGTTCGGTTATGGAGACAACACACATACAGACAACAGTATGCGGACGATCTGGATGTACACCCATATGTCTCACATTATGCACTTTTTCGGTCAATCCCATCCGGAGTGGGCCGGACTCGCACGACATATACGGGACATGGCCGGCGGCGGCTTTCCGCTGGATAAGTGGGCCGTTTACCCGTTTCTGCTCGACGGCCTCGACAGCGCGCCGCCTGCCGCGGGGCCGGACATCCTGCCGCCCGCGCGCCACTTCGAAAACCTGGGTCAGGTTTTCATGCGTTCCGGCTCCGGCGACCACGACACCTATGCCCTTTTTTGCGGTGGGGGCAGCCTGAGAAGCCACCGCCATTACGACGCAACGCACTTCACCATCTTCAAAAAGGGATTCCTTGCCCTGGACAGCGGCACCCGCATGGGCAATACCGACAACCTGCAGAATTACTACGCGCAGACCGTCGCCCACAACTGCATATTGATCAAGATGCCCGGCGAGGCGCCGTCGCCCTACTGGAACGGCGAGGTCTACGGGCAGGCGGGAGGACAGAACAAAACCACCGGTTCCGAAATAACCGCCTTCGAAACCAACCCCCACTTCACCTACGTCGCCGCTGACGCCACCCCGGTCTACAACGGCGAAAAATGCGCCCTCATGGTACGCCAGTTCGTCTTTCTTCCGCCGGACCATTTCGTCGTGTTCGATCGCGTCACGTCCACCAGCGCCGGCTACGCCAAGACCTGGCTCATGCACCATGCCAAAGAGCCCGTGGTTGACGGCAGCATATGGACGTCGGATCAGGACCGGGGACGCATTCTCGCCCGGACACTCTTGCCCGAAGACGCCACTCTCGAAAAGGTAGGCGGACCCGGAAAGGAGTTCCTGGCCGACGGCGTCAACTATGCGATCGACGCCGGCCCTTCGAAGCTCATCGTCGAAAACAAATATCCGATTGGAAGAATGCACTACGAGGAGGTTCCGGAGCTGATGGGCCGCTGGCGGATGGAAGTCAGACCGGGCGCGGCCCGTAAGGACGACGCATTCCTGCACCTGATACAGGTTGGCGATCAATCCGTTCGCTCGATGAGTGAGGCGAAGGCCGCCGTGAACGGGGCCAACGTGGAACTCAGCTTCCGCGGAACCGATGAAGAGATCTTCGTTTCCTTCGAGGCAGGGGGAGAGACCGGCGGCCGCGTCACGCGCGTGCGGCGTGGAGAGACGGTCGTGGAAAAGGCCCTCGCCCGGGATGTTCAGGCTCAGGAAGGCCTCGCGGTACCCGGCTGAGTTCGATCCGGGGCCCGCGAAGGAAGTCCGGTTCTCCACACTTTAACCAAGAGACGTCAAATGAACGAATTCCGCGGCATCTATCCCGCCCTGATCACGCCGATGACGCGTGATGGCGACTTTAACGAAGATGCCTTCCGCCGGCTTATGGAGTACAACATAGAATCGGGCGCCCACGGTTTCTGGGTTGCCGGGGGCGCCGGTGAAAGCGTCCTGCTGGAGGACGAGGAAAACGCCCGTATCGCCGGATCCGCCGCCGATCAGGCCGCCGGTCGCGCGAAAATCATCATGCACGTGGGGGCGGTCACCACTGTGCGCGCCGCAAGGATGGCTGAAAACGCCGCGGAGGCCGGGGTTGACGCCGTCTGCGCCGTGCCTCCTTTCTTCTACCGGCCCGGACCCGACGAAATCGTCGAACACTACCGGGTGGTGGGCGCCGCGGCGGACCTTCCGCTCTTCGTCTACAACCTTCCAGGCGCCACGGGCGTGGAGATCACCCTCGAACTGGCTGAGAAGATTCAGGAGCATGTACCGCAACTGGCCGGCCTGAAACACTCCGCTCCGGCATTCGCAAACACGCGCCATTTCGCCAGGATGGGCCTTTCGTGCCTTATAGGCAGCGCAGCGCTGCTCCTACCCGCGCTCACCATCGGCGCTTCAGGCTGCGTGGACGGCCCGCTTGCGCTGTCTCCGGATGTGTGGGTCAATATCTGGACCGCGTACCACCGCGGTGACATCAAGTCTTCGGAGGCCGAACAGAAACGGGCGGCCGATCTCTATACGATCTTCAACCGCGTGGGATATATCGCGTCCATGAAGGCCCTGATATCCGAAAAACTCGGAATCGACTGCGGCGACCCCCGCCCCCCGCAGCGTCCGCTGACCAGCGAGGAGAGAGCCTTTGTCATCCGGACGGCGACGGCACTGGGAATGATGGGAATCGAAGGGCAGGATGGCGATTGACCGCTCATGGCCGAGACGATTTCCCGTTCGAAAGCTTTGTGCTGCGCCCTATGAACCTCAATCACGGAGACCGCCCTTATGATTCCCCTGCTCAGCAGCCTGTGCTACGGACCGCTCGAAGTCTGTCAGCTCCCGCGGACATGGTGGAAGGTTCTGCTGCGTAACGCGAACATACTCGACGAAGAGTACCCGGACGTCAGCGAAGGCCTGGACAAATCCGTCCTGGAAGTGCTGAATCTGGACAGATCGAAGACCCTGGCCTATCTGCGGGAAAACATGCCCGGCTACCTGCAGTTCGAAGCCTGGGTCCTCCGGCAGAACGATGGAGCGCTCGATCGTAATTCGATCGACAACTGGAACGAATCCGTACGCACCCGAATCCACACACGGCCGGACAAGCTCGAGGAAACCACGGGTGACATCGGCATACCCAATGACGGCGCGGTCACGTCCGCCGTGGTCCTCAACGGCCTCCAGGACTGGTCGCTTTTCTACAATCGCGACCTCAAGGGGGAATTCTCTGCCCTGGACGGTCGCGTTGTGCCCCTCATCTCAAGCCTGGACTACGGCCCGCTCAACGTCTGCCAGCTCCCGCGAACGTGGCTGAAGATACTCCTCAGATCACGGAACCTGCTGCACCCCGACTATCCGGACATGACCGAAGACGGCCTGGATCCCCGTGCTCTGCGCACTGTGAACGTCGAGCCGCACGACGCCGTATGTTTCATCCGGGACAACGCGCCGTCCTATCTCGACTTCGAAGCCTGGATTCTAGGAGAAAACGACGGACGTGTGGACGCGGGCGCCGTAGACGCATGGAACGCGTTTGTGCGAAACCGGATCCACTCAAATGAGAAAATCGTGGACATCCACAATACACTGGGCCTGGAAAACGACGGCAGCCTGACCTCCGCCGTCGTCCTGAACCACATTGAAGACTGGCACTTTGCCCACGCCGACCTGACGGGCGGGGGCGGCGCTTCGTGACACCGGCGTCAACGTCCGGGCGCCTGCTCCCGTTTTTCGCATTTCTATGATCACTCATTTTGCCATCAGTTAGTTGTTGACATCTTCAGATTTATGTATTAAAATACCGTTAAATTCGGGTATTAGTTTTTATTGTCGGCAGAAGGGTTAGCGTGGCCGATCTTTCAGGTGCAGTCGGAATTTCAACCCACGTGTATCATGGGAACGGCCTACGCCCAATAATTACGTTTCAACAGTTTCAGGAAAGGTGGTGATATTCGGATCCACGTCGCCAAGCGTTGTGCCGATGTACATCTTCGCGAGAAACTGTGGTTCGGGGCAAGTGTTGGAATCATACGCTTCGCTGTGTGAGTGATCGAGCGGTCGTGCTGAAGCACGTATCCCAGGCTTTTGCATGTCGCCGTCACACCCTCCAGGTCAATTCCTGAATCCCATCAAGCACAGTCTCTTCGTACGGTATAATCACGGGTTCCACCTCGTAACCACGTGAGTCTCCCGGCTGATTGTGATTGCGTGGCGCGCCCTGCGCCGTCACCACAGTCAGGTCCCCTAACTTGTGATTCGCAGTCCGTGTGTGGCCGAGCGGCGCGCCCTGCGCCTGAATCCCGGTCAAGTACGGGGATCACGCGAGCCACAGTTTCGGGGTGCGGTTCGGCGACGTGTCTTCCGCTTCAATTTCCCGGTAATTCATCATAATCTCGGGTTCACGGCCCGGTCGCTGCTGAATGGCCCGCCTTGCGCTTGAATCTGTCAGCTAATGCCGGTACCCGCGTGAACAATTAAGCTCCCCATCTAATCGCGATCGGAAGGGAGGTGATATTCGGATCCACGTCGCCAAACGTTTTACCGCTGTACATCTACGTGAGAAACTGTGGCTCGGGGCAAGTTGCCGCAATGAACCTTGCGCTGTGTAAGTGATCGAGCGATATATCTGAAATATCTGCACAAGGACTCTTCATATCGCCGTCGCACTCTCCAGGTCAATTCCTGAATCCCATCAAGCACAGTCTCTTCATAGGGTTTAATCACAGGTTCCACCCCGTAACCACGTGAATCTCGGGGCTGAGTATGAATGGGTGGCGCGCCCTGCGGTTTCACCACAGTCTGTCCCCGTCATTCGTATGCCTCGCTGTCCCAGGTGTGGTTGTTCGGCGCGCCTTGCGCCACGATCACAGTCATTCACGCTGCTCACGTGAATCGACGTCCGGGGTGTGGCTGCATGGTGTGCCTTGAGCGTCAATCACAGATAATCACTGGTATCATACGTTAATTACAGTCCCGGGTGTGGTGGGTCGGCGCGCCCTGCGCCTTCACCACAGGCAGTTCCCCCTGTTAAGTGATTCGCAGTCCGTGTGTGGCCGAGCGGCGCGCCCTGCGCCTCAATCCCGGTCAGGTACGGGAATCATGTGAGCCACAGTTCGGGGCGTGATTCGGCGACGTGTCTTCCGCTTCAATTTCCCGGTAATTCACCATAATCACGGGTTCACGGCCCGGGTGCGGCCGAGCGGCGTGCCTTGCGCTTGAATCTGCCAGCTAATGCCTGCACTCACGTGAACAACAGTTCCGGGTATGGCAGTGCGGTTCGATCAATGTCGATCCGTTTAGTCACTTTCATTCCCGGTCAGGGAGGACACTCAGATGAAAAGATCGACAATTTTGAGCCTCACTTTTGTATTTGCGACCGTCTTATTTTCGCATGAAATCCCCGCACAGGACTACAATCGCTGGAGTCTGCCCGAAGGCGCCCGCATGCGTCTGGGCAAAGGAAACGTGCTCGACGTGGCCTGGTCGCCTGACGGCACGCGCCTGGCCGTGGGGGGCAGCGTCGGCATCTGGGTCTACGAAACCAGTACGGGTGCGGAAATTTTACTGCTTACAGGACATATATACAAAGTCAATGCGATTGCGTTTTCGCCCGATGGTCTCACGCTGGCGAGTGGCAGCCGGGACGATATGGTGCGGCTGTGGGACGCGGCCACAGGACAGGAAAAAAGCACCCTAACGGGACATACCTACGACGTGGAGGCGGTGGCATTCTCGCTGGATGGGACGACGCTGGCAAGCGGTAGTCGCGACGGTACAGTGCGGTTGTGGGACGTAGCCACCGGCCAGGGAAAAAGCACCGTCATAGGAGATGGGTCTCGGGATGCGCCCTGGGTCACTTCGGTGGCGTTTTCGCCAGATGGATCGACGTTGGCCACCGCGAGTCTTCAGGACACCACGGTGTGGTTGTGGGACGCGGCCACCGGGGAGGAAAAACACACGCTCACGGGACATGTCGGAAAGGTCCGGTCGATCGCGTTTTCACCTGATGGTATGACGCTCGCAAGCGCCAGTACTGAGAGTACGGTGCGGGTTTGGGACGTCGCCACCGGGCAGGAGAAACACGTCCTCACTGGACATAACGGGTGGGTCCATTCGGTGGCGTTTTCGCCTGACGGGATGACGCTGGCAAGCGGCGGGGGTGGCGACGATAAGGTGCGGTTGTGGGACGTGGCGACGGGACAGGAGAAAAGCATCCTTGAAGGTCATACCAGTTCGGTCAGGTCGGTGGCGTTTTCGCCGGACGGATCGACGGTGACAGGCGCCTGTGGGGACAATACGGTGCGGGTGTGGGACGTGGAAACGGGGCACGAACAAAGTACGCTTACCCTCACAGGGCATACCCGCGAAATAACTACGGTGGCGTTCTCGCCGGATGGATCAACGCTGGCGAGCGGCGGTAACGACCGTACGGTGCGGGTGTGGGACGTGGAAACGGGGCAGGAGAAGAATACCCTCGCCGGACATACCCGCACTGTCTCGTCCGTGGTTTTTTCACCCGATGGTCTGACGCTGGCAAGCGCCAGTCTTGACAGTACGGTGAGGTTATGGGACGTGGAGACAGGACATGAGAGGTACATGCTCACCGGACATACCCATCGCGTCCGGTCGGTGGCTTTTTCGCTGGATGGGAGGACGTTGGCAAGCGGCAGTCAGGATGAGACTGTACGATTGTGGGACGTGGCCACAGGTCAGGAGAAGAATATCCTCACTGGACATACGCGCACTGTCTGGTCGGTGGGTTTTTCGCCCGATGGTCTGACACTGGCAAGCGCCAGTCTGGACAGTACGGTGAGGTTATGGGACGCGGCCACGGGTCAGGAGAAGAATACCCGTATAGAACATACCGGAAGGATCTATTCGGTGGCGTTCTCGCCGGATGGGGCGACGTTGGCAATCACCGATGGTGGGGGTACCGTTCGATTGTGGGACGCGGCCACGGGACAGGATTTACTCAGCCTCACAGATGGCCACGAGAGCCACTGGTCGGTGGCGTTCTCGCCGAACGGAACAACACTGGCAACCGGCAGTCTGCGCAAGCCCGTGTGGTTGTGGGACGTGGCCACCGGGCAGGATATACGCACGCTCGCAGGACATATTGATCGGGTCTATTCGGTGGTGTTTTCTCCTGATGGAACGACGCTGGCAAGCGGCAGTTACGACGGTACGATTCTGCTTTGGGATGTCTCGCCGGGCGCAGCACCGTTAACCCACGCCGCCGACTTCGACGGCGACGGATCCGTGGACTTTCTAGACTTTCTGCAATTCGCGGCAAAGTTCGGGCTGAACTGGGGAGATTCGGGATATGACGCGCGCTTCGACCTGAACGGCGACGGTACCATCTGGTACGACGATTGGAACATCTTCCGACAAAGCTACGGTCGGGGCACGTGAGGCGGACAAGCGGTATCGGCAACCGGTGGCCCCGGGCCTCTCCGAGAATCCAAATATAGCACCAAGCCATCACCAAAATCACATCAATCACTGTCTCTTCATGCGGTTTTGGCATAGTCAGAGAGGTCATTCAGATGAAAAAGCTAACGATTTTCGGTCTCATTCTTATTTCGACGGCTTTCTTGCCTGTGCAGAACAGCCACGCACAGGACTACAATCGCTGGAGCCTGCCCGAAGGCGCCGTAATGCGCCTGGGCAAGGGAGTCGTGCGCGACGTTGCCTGGTCCCCGGACGGCACGCGCCTGGCGGTTGGCACCAGCCCCGGCATCTGGCTCTACGACGCCGACACCGGGGCCGAGGTTTCCTTGCTCACGGGCCATACGAGAAGACTCAATTCAATGGTGTTTTCGCCGGACGGGACCACGCTGGCAAGCGCAGGTCTCGACGGTACGTTACGATTGTGGGACGTGGCCACGGGGACGGAAAAAAACAGTATCAGAGCACATCCGCATTCTGTCCGATCGGTGGCGTTTTCGCCGGATGGAACGACGCTGGCAAGCGGCAGTTACGACGATCGGGTGCGGGTGTGGGACGTGGTCACCGGGCAGGAGAAAAGCAGCCTGGGGGGACATACGAGGACTGTCAATTCGGTGGCGTTTTCGCCGGATGGTCAGACGCTGGCAAGCGCCGGTTACGACGGTACCGCGCGGTTGTGGGTCGTCGCCACCGGGCAGGAAAAACTCATCCTCACGGGACATAACGGACAGGTCTATTCCGTGGCGTTTTCGCCGGATGGCCTGACGTTGGCAACAGCCAGTCAGGACAGTACGGCACGGTTGTGGGTCGTCGCCACCGGGCAGGAAAAACACGTCCTCACGGGACATAACGGGTGGGTCCATTCGGTGGCGTTTTCGCCTGACGGGATGACGCTGGCAAGCGGCGGGGGTGGCGACGATACGGTGAGGTTGTGGGACGTGGCGACGGGACGGGAGAAAAGCATCCTTGAAGGACATACCAGTTCGGTCTTGTCGGTGGCGTTTTCACCGGATGGGATGGCGCTTGCAACCGGCAGTTTCGACAGCACGGTGCGGGTGTGGGACGTGGCTATTGGGCAGGAGAAAAGCAAATTCACAGGATATATGTCGCTGGTCCATTCTCTTGCGTTTTCGCCTGATGGTCTGACGCTGGCAAGCGGCATCAGTCGCGGGGTGCGGTTGTGGAACGTCGCCACCGGGCAGGAGAAAAGCACCCTCTCAGGACATAAGTATAGCGTGCGGTCGGTGGCGTTTTCGACGGATGGTCAGTCCCTGGCCAGTAGCAGCGATGATCCGCCAGTGCGGTTGTGGGACGTGGCCACAGGACGGGAGAAGGGCATCCTGGAAGGACATACCGGAGGAGTCAGGTCGGTGGCATTTTCGACCGATGGAACGACCTTGGCAAGCGGCAGTTGGGACAATACGGTGCGGTTGTGGAACGTCGATACGTGGCAGGAAAAATACACCCTCACCGGACATGGATCTGAAGTCCTGTCGGTTGCAATCTCGCCGGACGGGACATCCCTTGCAAGCGGCAGTTGGGACGGTACGATCCTGATGTGGGACGCGGCCACCGGCCGGCAGATAGACGTCGTCACGGGACATACCCGTCCGGTCTGGTCACTGACGTTTACGCTGGATGGGACGACGCTGGCAAGCGCCAGTTCTGACCGTACGGTGCGGGTGTGGGACGTGGCCACCAGGCAGGAGAAAAGCAGCCTGAAAGGGCATAAGTTATTTGTCCGATCAGCGGCGTTTTCGCCGGATGGGACGACGTTGGCAAGCGGTAGCGATGACGGTACTGTGCGGGTGTGGGGTGTGGCCGCGGGAGAGGAAATAGCCGTCCTCACAGGACATACCGATATTGTCTATTCGGTGGCGTTCTCGCCGGACGGGACGACCCTTGCAAGCGGCAGTCGCGACGGTACGATTCTGATGTGGGATGTGTCGTCGTATGTGGCAAGTCAACCTCTTGCCGCCGACTTTGACGGAGACGGGAACGTGGGCCTTCCCGACTTTCTTCAGTTCGCGGCGCAGGTGGGACTGAGCCAAGGCGATGCAGAATTCGATACGCGGTTCGATCTCGACGGCGACGGTACTGTCGGATTCAGCGATTTCGTGATTTTCGCACGCGGCTTCGGCAAGCGTAAGTGAAGCGCCGGGGCCATGCCAGAGGACTGTAGCTCCAGGTGATTGGCCGCAAAGGCAAACTGCAGAGGTCACAGAGCATGTCGCGTTCGGAAAGGAGGTGATATTCGAATTCACGTCGTCAGGTGTTTCGCGGTTGTACGTCTACGTAAAGGACTGCAGCATGGTACAAGTGATGAAACGACAATTGCGCCGGTTGATCAGGAATTGTGCTGAGAATTGCACACCTGGATTCTCAATTCGCAATGCGCGCTCAAGGGCAAGGGGATTGTTCGTCGGTCACAGTCTTTCAGGGGTCTGATCAAAGTTAATTAGAGCAGTCAGGGAGGGTATTCAGAGGAAGAGGTCTGCGATTTTGAGCCTCACTTTTGTTTTAACGACTGTCTTGCTTGTACAGAACAGCTACGCACAAGACTACAATCGCTGGAGCCTGCCCGAAGGGGCCCGCATGCGGTTGGGCAAGGGAAACGTGCTCGACGTGGCCTGGTCGCCGGACCGCACGCGCCTGGCCGCGGGGGGCACCGCCGGCATCTGGGTCTACGATGCCCTCACCGGCGCGGAAATCTCCCTGATCACAGGACATTCGTTCAGGGTCAATGCGGTTGCATTTTCTCCGGATGGTCTGACGCTGGCAAGTGGCAGCCGGGACGATACGGTGCGCTTGTGGGACGTGGCCACCGGGCAGGAAAAAAGCATCTTCACGGGACATTACTACGACGTCGAGGCGGTGGCGTTCTCGCCGGATGGAACACTGCTGGCAAGCGGCAGTCGGGACGGTACGGTGCGGGTGTGGGATGTGAACACAGGGCAGGAAAAACACAAGCTCATCAACGAAAAATACACGGATAAGCTTGGTAACCCCTGGGTCGTGTCGGTGACGTTTTCGCCCGATGGATCGACGCTGGCCAGCGCCGCTGGTGACACGACGGTGCGAGTGTGGGACGTGAACACAGGGCAAGAAAAACACGCCCTCACAGGACATACCAGGAGGATCTATGCGCTGGCATTCTCACCAGACGGGATGACACTGGCAAGCGCCAGTAGTGACAGTACCGTGCGGTTGTGGAACGTGGAAACGGGACGGGAAAAGAGCACCCTGGATGGACATACCCACTATGTGTATTCGGTGGTGTATTCGCCGGATGGATCGGAACTGGCAAGCGCAAGCCGGGACAGTACGGTGCGGGTGTGGGACGCAGGCACGGGGCAAGAAAAAATCACCCTCACAGGACATACGTCCAGCGTCCGATCGGTTTCGTATTCGCAGGACGGGATGACGTTGGCAACCCGCAGTTTCGACAGGTCGGCGCGGGCATGGGCGGTGAGGGTATGGGACCTGGAAACGGGGCAGGAGGAAAGCACCCTCACCCTCACAGGGCATACCTGGTCTGCCAATTCGGTGGTGTATTCGCCTGACGGGACAATGCTGGCAAACGGCAGTAGCGATCGTACAGTGCGGTTGTGGGACGTGGCCACAGGGCAGCATATACGCACCTTCGCAGGACATACCCGGGGCGTAGGACCGGTGGCGTTTTCGCCGGATGGGGCGACACTGGCAGGCGGTGGCGGCTTTCGGGACGCAACGGTGCGGTTGTGGGACGTAGACACAGGGGAGGAGAAACACACCCTCACGGGACATACGGCGTCAGTCGAGTCGGTGGCGTTCTCGCCGGACGGGAAAACGCTGGCAAGCGCGGGCGGTCGGGACGAAACCGTGCGGTTGTGGGACGTGGACACAGGGCAAGAGAAACACACCCTCATGGGACATACGGCGTCTGTCTCGTGGGTGGTGTATTCGCCGGATGGATTGACGCTGGCAAGCGCCAGTTACGACCACACGGTGAGGTTGTGGGATCCGGCTACCGGACAGGAGAAAAACACCCTCACAGGACATGACGACGGTGTCCATGCGGTCGTGTTTTCGCCCGATGGGGCTTCGCTTGCAAGCGCCGATACTGATGGTACGGTGTGGTTGTGGGACGCGGAAACCGGGCAGCAGATACGCGCCCTCACCAGCGGCGACAATTTTTGGACGGTGGCGTATTCGCCGGATGGCATGACGCTCGCAACTGGCAGTCCTTACAAGGCGGTGTGGCTGTGGGACGTGCCCTCAGGGCAGAATATACGTGCCCTCACGGGACATACCGATCCGATCTTGTCTGTGGTGTTTTCGCCGAACGGGAAGACTCTGGCAAGCGCCAGCTACGACTGTACGATTCTCCTTTGGGATGTCTCGTCACGGGCCGCGCTGCAACCCCTTGCCGCCGACTTCGACGGCGACGGCACCGTGGGCTTTACGGACTTTCTGCAGTTCGCCGCGCAGTACGGGCTGAGCTGGGGAGATGCAGGATATGACGCGCGATTCGACCTGGACGGCGACGGCGAGGTCGGTTCCGCCGATTTGTGGATCTTCCAGAAAAGCTTCGGCCGGGGTATCTGAATTGGACAAACGGTATCAGAAACCGCTCGCGCCAGGTCACGATAATAGTCAACATCGATCTCAGTCTCTCCATGCGGTTCAAACAGAGTCTATCACGGTTGGGGAGGGTATTCAGATGAAGTGGCCAACGATTTTGAGCGTCACTCTCGTTTTGACGGCTGCTCTGTATGCGCAGAACAGACCTGCGCAGGATTTCGTTCGCTGGAGTCTGCCCGAAGGAGCCGTCCTGCGTCTTGGCAAGGGAGACACGCGTCTGGTGGTCTGGTCGCCGGACGGCACACGCCTGGCCGTGGGAGGCAACGTCGGAATCTGGCTCTACGATGCGCGCACGGGGGCGGAAGTCTCCCTGCTCATTGGCCATACGTCGAGAGTCAGTTGTATGGTGTTTACACGGGATGGGTTGACCCTGGCCAGCGGTAGTCATGACAATACTGTACGGTTGTGGGACGTGACTACGGGACAGGAGAAAAGCAACATGACAGGACATACCGATTGGGTCAATTCGGTGGCGTTTTCACCGGATGAGATGACCCTGGCAAGCGGCAGCAATGACCATACGATACGGTTGTGGGACGCGGCCACCGGACAGAAGAAAGGCACCGTGAGAGGGCACAACCGCGCGGTCGGTCCGGTGGTGTTCTCACCTAATGGTTCGACCCTGGCAAGCGGCAGTTCGGACATGACGGTGCGGTTGTGGGACGTCGCCACCGGGGAGGAGAAACACGCCCTCACAGGACATACGAATTCTGTAAGTTCGGTGGTGTTTTCTCCGGATGGGTTGACGCTGGCAAGCGGAAGTAGGGACCACACGGTGCGATTGTGGGACGTCGTCGCTGGCCAGGGAAAATACACCCTCACGGGTCATATGGATTGGGTCGGCTCCGTGATATTTTCGCCCGATGGTTTGACCCTGGCAAGCGGCAGTTCGGACATGACGGTGCGGTTGTGGGACGTCGCCACAGGGGAGGAGAAACACACCCTCACAGGACATACCCACAGGGTCGGTCCCGTGGTGTTTTCGCCGGATGGAATGACGCTGGCAAGCGGTAGTTACGATAGTACGGTGCGGCTGTGGGACGTGACTACCGGGCAGGGGAAAAACATACTCACGGGACATACGCGAACTATCAGATCGGTAGCGTTTTCGCCGGACGGGAGGACGATCGCAAGTGCCAGCTGGGACAACATCGTGCGGTTGTGGGACGTGGCCGCGGGACAGGAAAAAAACATACTCACTGGCCATTCCAGTGGGGGCAGATCGGTGGTGTTTTCGCCGGATGGGACGACGCTGGCAAGCGGCGGTTCGGACAGAATGGTACGGTTGTGGGACGCGGCCACAGGGCAGGAAAAACACACCCTCACAGGACATACGTCCTGGGTCAATTCGGTGGTGTTTTCACCTGACGGGGCGACATTGGCAAGCGGAGGTCGCGACGCTACGGCGCGGTTGTGGGACGTCGCCACAGGACAGGAAAAACACACGCTCACAGGAAATGACAGAAATGTCACTTCGGTGGCGTTTTCGCCGGATGGGGCGACGCTGGCAAGCGCCAGCTGGGACCATACCGTGCGGTTGTGGGACGTGGCCACAGGACAGGAAAAACACACCCTCGTTAGTCATAACGATAATGTCAATTCGGTGGCGTTTTCGCCGGATGGGACGATGTTGGCCAGCGGCGATTGGGACGATACGATACGGCTCTGGGGGGTGGCAACAGGGCAGGAAGAACACATCCTCACAGGACATAATGATAATGTCAATTCGGTGGTATTTTCGCCGGATGGGGCGACACTGGCAAGCGGAGGCAATGACAATACGGTGCGGTTGTGGGACGTGGCCACAGGGCAGGAGATAAAAACCCTCACGGGACATACCAATTGGGTTCATTCGGTGGCGTTTTCGCCGGATGGCATGACACTGGCAAGCGGTAGCCGTCCAGTGCGGTTGTGGGACGTGGCCACAGGACAGGAAAAAGGCACCCTGCCAACGGGGACCCTTTCGTTGGCGTTCTCACCGGATGGGACGACCCTGGCAAGCGGCGGCGGCGGGATTCTTCTATGGGATGTTTCACGGTATGTCACGCCCCAGCCGCGTGCTGCCGACTTCGACGGCGACGGCACCGTAGGTTTCCCCGACTTCCTGCAGTTTGCGTTGCAGTTCGGGCAGAGCCAGGACGACGCAGGATTTGACGCGCGATTTGATCTGGACGGCGACGGCACCGTCGGGTTCAACGATTTCGTGATCTTCGCTCGCGGCTTCGGCCAGGGTGGTTGAGACGAATGCGCCGTGGCAGAGCGGGGCCGCGTCGGGCGATCTGATGTGCAGCCGGCCTGGAGCGGTCGCGGTTCTGTCCGCGATCTGAAGGGAGGTGATTTCGGAATCCACGTCGCGAAAAGTCGGGCCGCTGTACGTTTGCGTGAAGAGCTAAACGGCTCGGGGCAAGTGCTGAAGGGAAACGTCTCGCTGCTTGACCGGACGAGCAATGTACACAAGCTCTCTAGGTGAACCCATCACTCGCTCCGGGTCATTACAAAAGTCACATCAGTTACTGTCTCTTCATGCGTTTTATTCATACGTTGGGGGAGGGCATCAAGATGAAGAAGCTCACGATTTTATGTCTCAATCTTGTATCGATGGCTGTCTTGCTGGCGCAGAACAGCAACGCGCAGGACTACAATCGCTGGAATCTGCCCCAAGGGGCACTCATGCGGTTGGGTAAAGGAAACGTGCTCGACGTGGCGTGGTCGCCGGACCGCACGCGCCTGGCAACGGGGGGCACCGCCGGCATCTGGCTCTACGATGCGGAAACCGGGACGGAGATTTCCCTGATCACCGGACATTCGTTCAGGGTCAATGCGGTTGCGTTTTCACCCGATGGTCTTACACTGGCAAGTGGCAGCAGGGACGATACGGTGCGGTTGTGGGACGTGGCCACGGGAGAGGAAAAAAGCATCCTCACGGGACACAGGTACGACGTGGAGGCGGTGGCATTCTCGCCCGATGGAGCGACGGTGGCAAGCGGCAGTCGCGACGGCACGGTTCGGGTGTGGGACGTGGAATCGGGACAGGAACAACACAGACTGATCAACGAAAAGTACACGAATGAGTATAGTAACCCCTGGGTCGTGTCGGTGGCGTTTTCGCCCGATGGAGCCACGCTGGCCAGCGCCAGCCGGGACAGTACCGTGCGGGTGTGGGACGTGGCCACAGGGGAGGAAAAACACACGCTCACGGGACATACCCACGGGGTCTATTCGGTGGCATTTTCGCCGGATGGTGCGACCCTGGCAAGCGGTAGCTACGACAGTACAGTGCGGTTGTGGGACGTGGAAACGGGACAGGAAAAGTACACCCTAGAAGGACATAGCCATTGGGTGTATTCGGTCGTGTTTTCGCCCGATGGAACCACGCTGGCAAGCGCCAGTCGGGACAGTACCGTACGGGTGTGGGACGCTGAAACAGGGCATGTGAAATACACCCTCACAGGTCATGAGTCCAGAGTCCGGTCGGTCGCGTATTCGCAGGACGGGATGAGCCTGGCAAGCCACACATTCGACAATACGGTGCGACAGTGGGACGTGGAAACCGGGCTGGAAAAGGGCGCCCTCAGACTTGAAGGGCATACCTCCAACGTCAATTCGGTTGTGTATTCGCCGGACGGGAAGATGCTGGCAAGCGGCGGTAGCGACCGCATGGTCCGGTTGTGGAACCTGGAAACCGGGCAGGATGTACGCACCTTCGCAGGACATACCCGCTATATCCAATCGGTGGCGTTTTCGCCGGATGGATTGACCTTGGCAAGCGGCGGCGGCTATCGGGACGATACGGTGCGGTTGTGGGAGGTGGAGACAGGGCACGAGAAACACATCCTCGCGGGACATTCCGGCACTGTCGAGTCGGTGGCGTTCTCGCCGGATGGCTTGACGCTGGCAACCGCTGGCGGCTATCGGGACAGTACGGTGAGGGTGTGGGACGTGACCACAGGGCACGAGAAACACATCCTCACAGCACATACCAATAAAGTCGGGACAGTAGCGTTTTCACCGGATGGCTTGACGCTCGCAAGCGCTGGTGGAGACAGCACCGTGCGGTTGTGGGACGTGGCCACAGGGCAGGAGATACACACCCTCACAGGATATACCCGCTATATCCAATCGGTGGCGTTTTCGCCCGATGGGAGGACGCTGGCAAGCGCAGACATTGGCGGTACAGTGCGGCTATGGGACGTGGCCACGTGGCACGAGAAAAACACACTCACTGGCGAGAATTTCTGGTCGTTGGCGTTTTCGCCGGATGGGATGACGCTCGCAACCGGCAGTCCGTACAAGGCGGTATGGCTGTGGGACGTGGCCACCGGGCAGAATATACGCGCCCTCACGGGACATACCGATCCGATCAATTCGGTAGCGTATTCACCGGGTGGGAAAACGCTGGCAAGCGCCAGTTACGACGGTACGATTCTGCTGTGGGACGTCTCGTCACGTGCCGCGCTGCAACCCCTTGCCGCCGACTTCGACGGCGACGGCACCGTGGGCTTTACGGACTTTCTGCAGTTCGCCGCGCAGTACGGGCTGAGCTGGGGAGATGCAGGATATGACGCGCGATTCGACCTGGACGGCGACGGCGAGGTCGGTTCCGCCGATTTGTGGATCTTCCAGAAAAGCTTCGGCCGGGGTGGATGAGGCGCCGGGGCCTTGTCGGAACGATACCGCTCCAGGTCTGCATGATTGCCTGGAACCCCCTGCCTTCGAGCGAGTTTCCGGCATGAGAGCTGAAGTCTTGACCGAGCTCTGTTTAGACATATCATCGATCACCCAATCCGGCCGCGTCTGGAAAGGAGGTGATAACTGGCATCCACGCTGATAAACGTCTGACCGTCGTACGGCTACTTTAACGCTATGATCGCATGTACAAGTGGTTAATGCCGGCCACGAATCTGATCGCGATCTGAAAGGAGGTGATATTGGAATCCAAATTGTCAAACGTCTGGCCGCAGTACCTACGTGATAGACTACGTTTCAGAGCAATTGCTGATCTGACACGTTCTACGGTGGAAACGGTCGAGGAATGTGGTCGAACGAAGTACACCGGGTCTCAACATATCGACATCACTCGCACCATGTCGTTAAAGAATCACATCAGTCACAGTCTCCTGATGTCTCTTAATCAGCCTTAATTCATCGATAACCATCGTCATTCATAGTCCGGGGGTACAGATGAAAAAGCAAACGATCTTGAGTCTCATTCTTCTTACGACGGCTGTCTTGTTTGCACAATTCGCCCACGCACAGGAGTATAATCGCTGGAGCTTGCCCGAAGGAGCCCTCTTGCGATTGGGCAAGGGAAGCACGAACGCGGTGGACTGGTCGCCGGACGGCACGCGCCTGGCTGTGGGGGGAAGCCTCGGCATCTGGATCTACGATGCCAGCACGCACGCCGAAATTTCCCTGCTCACGGGCTATAGCGTCAGTTCGGTGGCGTTTTCCCCGGATGGGATGATGCTGGCGAGCGGTGGCCGTACGGTGGTGTTGTGGGACGTGGCTACAGGACAAGAGAAAAGCACGCTGGAAGGACATACCATTGGGATCACTTCGTTGGCTTTCTCGCCGGATGGGATGACGCTGGCGAGCGGTAGCTGGGACAAGACGGCGCGGTTGTGGGACCTGGCAACGGGCAAGGAAAAACACACCCTTATAGGACATACCCGAGGGGTCTATTCAGTGGCGTTTTCGCCGGATGGGACGACCCTGGCAAGCGGCAGCAGTGACGATACGGTGGTGTTGTGGGACGCGGCCACAGGCCAGAAAAAAAACACCCTCACAGGACATGAAGATTATGTCAGTTCTGTGGCGTTTTCGCCGGATGGGACGACCCTGGCAAGCGGCAGCGGTGACAAGACGGTGGTGTTGTGGGACGCGACCACAGGGGATCAAGAAAACACTCTCACAGGATATACCCGCGCGGTCAGGTCGGTTGAATTCTCGCCTGACGGGACGATGTTGGCAACCGGGAGTTTGTACTATACGGTGAAGGTGTGGGACGTGGCTACCGGGCAGTTAATCAACACCCTGCAAGGTCATTCCCACCGTGTGATGTCGGTGGTGTTTTCGCCGGAAGGGACGACTCTAGCGAGCGCCAGTGGTGACAACACGGTGCGGTTGTGGGACGTGGCGGCGGGGCAGGAAATCAGAACCCTGACAGGACATAATGGGTCTGTCAGTTCGGTGGCGTTTTCGCCGGATGGTCGGACCCTGGCGCGCGGCAGTTGGGACAATGAGGTGGTATTGTGGGACGCGGCCACGGGGCAGGAGAAAAGCAACCTGGCACATACCGATTGGGTTAGTTCGGTTGTATATTCACCGGATGGTCAGACCCTGGCGAGCGGTAGCAGGGGCGTAGTGTGGTTGTGGGACGTGGCCACAGGGCAGGAAATAAGCACCGTGAGAGCACATACGTATAGTGCCAATTCAGTGGTGTTTTCACCGGACGGCACGACCCTGGCAAGCGGCGGTGGTGACAATACGGTGCGGTTGTGGGACGCGGCCACAGGGCAGGAAAAACACGTGCTCACAGGACATACGGACGACGTCAATTCGGTGGCGTTTTCGCCGGATGGAACGACGCTGGCAAGCGGTAGTTCCGACCAGATGGTGCGGTTGTGGGACGTGGCCACAGGGCAGGAGAAAGGCACCCTGACGGGACATACCCACGATGTCAATTCAGTCGTGTTTTCAGGGGATGGGACGATGTTGGCCAGCGGTAGTTCGGACAAGACGGTACGGTTGTGGGACGTGGCCACAGGGCAGGAAATAAGCGTACTCGCACAGCATATGTCCTGGATCTATTCCGTCGTGTTTTCGCCGGACGGAAGGACGCTGGCAAGCGGCGGCTCGGACCAGACGGTGCGATTCTGGGACTTGGCCACGGGGCAGGAAAAAGGCGCATTGGCAGGACATACCGGTACTGTACGTTCGGTCGTGTTTTCTCCGGATGGGATGAGACTGGCAAGCGGTAGCAGCACGATTCTTCTGTGGGATGTGTCCCGGTATGTTACGACCCAGCCCCTTGCCGCTGACTTCGACGGCGACGGCACCGTGGCCTTTCCCGACTTTCTGCAGTTCGCGTCGCGGTTCGGTCAGAGCCGGGGCGACGCCGGGTTTGACGTGCGGTTCGACCTGGACGGCGACGGTACCGTCGGCTTCAACGATTTCGTGATCTTTGCACGCAGCTTCGGCCAGGGCTCGTGAGGTGCCGTGTCAGAACGAGTTTTGGCCAGTCGATCGCCTGAGCATTCGGTTCATGCTGCTCGCAGCCCTGTCCACGTTTGGAAAGGAGGTGATATTGGAATCCACGCCGCTGGACGTTTCGACGTTGTACGTTTACATGAGAAGCTATGGCTCGGGGCAAGTGCTGAAAGGAAACGTGGCGCTGCTGAGCGCAGGAGCCATTCCGCCGAACGATACAAACCGGTTTTTCCATAACGCCATTTCTCACTCCAAGTCATAAAAGTGTTCACATCAGTCACCGAATCTTTATGTGTTCGAATCAGCCATAATTCACGCTTAATCACCGCATTCATAGTCAGGGAGGGCATTCAGATGAAGAGCTCAACGGTTTTGGGCCTCGTTCTTTTTTTTGTGACTGTTTTGTCTGCATCGAACAGCCGCGCACAGGATTACCTTCGCTGGGGACTGCCCGAAGGGGCACTGCTGCGCCTTGGGAAAGGCGACACGCGGGTGGTGGCCTGGTCTCCGGACGGCAAGCGCCTGGCGGTGGCAGGCAGCGTCGGCATCTGGCTCTACGATGCCGGCACCGGGGCGGAAGTTTCCCTGCTCACGGGCCATACTTCCAGAATCAGCAGTATGATATTTTCGCGTGATGGGCTGACCCTGGCGAGCGGCAGTCATGACCATACGGTGCGGTTGTGGGACGTGAACGCGGGTCAGGAGAAGAGCACCCTAACAGGACATACCGATTGGGTCAACGCAGTGGCGTTTTCCCCTGATGAGAGGACGCTGGCAAGTGGCAGCAATGACCATACGGCGACGTTATGGGACGTGGCCACGGGGCAGAAAATACACACCCTCACAGGACATACCCATACCGTCGGTTCGGTGGTGTTTTCGCGTGATGGAAAGACCCTGGCAAGCGGCAGTGGTGACATGACGGTGCGGTTGTGGGACGTAGCCTCGGGGCAGGCAACAGACACCCTCGCAGGACATACCAATACTGTCAGTTCAGTGGCGTATTCTCCAGATGGGATGACTCTGGCAAGCGGCAGTCGTGACATGACGGTGCGGTTGTGGGACGCGGCCACAGGGCGCAATGAAAACACCCTCACAGGACACACGTCCTCGGTCACTTCCGTGGTGTTTTCGCCGGATGGGACGACGCTGGCGAGTGCCAGTAATGACAGTACCGTACGATTATGGGACGTGGCTGCGGGGCACGAAAAATCAACCCTTAAAGGACATACAAACAGAGTCTATCTTGCGGTGTTTTCGCCCGACGGGACGACGCTGGCAAGCGGAGGTCGCGACGGTACGGTGCGTCTTTGGGACGTGGCTACAGCGCAGGAGAGACACACCCTCACAGGGCATACGAGGACCATCACGTCGGTCGCTTTTTCTCCAGACGGCACGACGCTGGCGAGTGTCGGCTGGGACAATACGGTGCGGCTGTGGGACGTGGACTCCGGGCGGGGGAAGGACATCTTCACAGGACATTCGAGTGGTGGCCGGTCGGTGGTGTATTCGCCGGATGGGGCCATGCTGGCAAGTGCTGGTTCTGACCAGACGGTACGGTTGTGGGACGTGGACTCCGGACGGGAAATAGGCGCCCTTACGGGACACAGGGGCTGGGTCAGGTCGGTGGTATTTTCGCCGGACGGGACGATGCTGGCAAGTTCCGGGAATGACCGAACGGTAAGGCTGTGGGACGTGGCCTCGGGGCAGGAATTAAGCACGCTCACAGGACATACGTCCTGGGTCACATCGGTGGTATTTTCGCCGGACGGGGCGATGCTGGCAAGTTCCGGCTGGGACAATACGTTGCGGTTGTGGGACGTGGCCTCGGGGCAGGAAACACACACCCTCACAGGTCATATGCAGACAATCAGATCGGTTGCGTTTTCGCCGGATGGGAGTACGTTGGCAAGCGGCGGTGGCGACGAATCGGTACGGTTGTGGGACGTGGCCTCAAGACAGGTACGAGACACCCTCACAGGACATAACGGCACTGTCAACTCCGTGGCGTTTTCGCCGGACGGTGCAACGCTGGCAAGCGGAGGTAATGACAATACGGTACGGCTGTGGGACGTGGCTGCCGGGCAGGAAATAAGCACACTTACAGGACACACAAATTGGATCTATACCGTGGCGTTTTCGCCGGATGGAATGACCCTGGCCAGCGGGGCCGTGGACCTTACGGTCCGGTTGTGGGACGTTGCCACCGGGCAGGAAAAAGGCTCCCTTCCAACGGGGACTCTTTCGGTGGCGTTTTCGCCGGATGGAATGAACCTGGCCAGCGGCGGCGGTGGGATTCTTCTGTGGGATGTGTCGCCGTTTGTGACACGTCAACCCCTTGCTACCGACTTCGACGGCGACGGCACCGTGGGCTTCCCGGACTTCCTGCAGTTTGCGTCGCAGTTCGGTCAGAGCCAGGACGACGCCGGGTTTGACGCGCGTTTCGATCTGGACGGCGACGGCGAGGTCGGGTTCAACGACTTCGTGATCTTCGCACGCAGCTTCGGCAAGGGTTCATGAGGCAAACGCGCCGTGTCAAAACCGGTGGCGCCAGGCGATCGGTCGCGCCTGCGGTGCAGGTCTCGCGGAGGACGGCTGACTTAGGAAAGGAGGTGATTGCTGGAATTCATGCCGATAGACGTTTCGAGGTTGTACGTATACGTGACAAGCTATGGCTCGGGGCAAGCGTCGAAATGACACGACGTGCAATGGGAGCGGACGCAAGTTGCGGTCGATCAATGCGCACAACGTCTCTCCATATCCAGATCAATCGCTTCAAGTCACAAAGTGTGTCACATCAGTCGCAGAATCTTCTTGCTGTTTTGTCGTAGTTTATCCGAACACACACAGTATGTGTTTGTCAGGGAGGATTTTCAAATGAATAGGTCATCGACTTTAAGCGCCCTCATTCTGTTGACAGCGGTCTTGATCGCACAGGACAGCCGCGCACAGAATCACACACACATGGGACTGCCCCAGGGGGCCCTCATGCGTCTGGGCAAAGGACATTCACGCCTGGTGGCCTGGACGCGGGACGGGACGCGGCTGGCGGTGGGCGGCACCATTGGCATCTGGGTCTACGATGCCGAAACCGGTGACGAGGTTTCTCTGCTCTCGGGTCATAGACGTGAAGTCGTATCGATGGTGTTTTCGCCCGATGGCCTGACGCTTGCGAGCGCCAGTGGCGACTATACGGTGCGGTTGTGGGACGCGGCCACGTGGCAGGAAAAGAGCACCCTGACAGGACATACCCATCGGGTCTGGTCGGTGGCGTTTTCGCCGGACGGGACGACGCTTGCAAGCGCCAGTGGCGACTATACGGTCCGGTTATGGGACGCGGCCACAGGGCACGAGAGAAACACCTTCGTAGGACATACGGGCAGCGTCAATTCGGTGGCGTTTTCCCCGGATGGGACGACACTGGCAAGCGGCAGTCGCGACGAAACGGTGCGGATATGGGACACGGCCACAGGGCACGAGAAAAGCACCCTCACAGGACATACGTCGTCTGTCACCTATGTGGTGTTTACTCCGGATGGTCAGAACCTGGCAAGCGCCACCAGCGACGGTACGGTGCGGTTGTGGGACGTGGCCACGGGAGAGGAAGAGGGCGCTTTGACACGACAAAACTGGTGGGCCGGGTCGGTTGCGTTTTCCCCAGACGGGACGACGCTTGCAAGCGCCGGTAGGGACAGTACGGTACGATTGTGGGACTTGGCCACCAGGCAAGTCAATCATACTCTGACCGGACATACGTCGACGGTCAGGTCGGTTGTGTTTTCGCATGATGGGATGACCCTGGCCAGCGGCAGTTCGGACAATACGGTGCGGTTGTGGAACTTGGCCACAAAACAGGAAAAAAACACCCTGAAAGGACATTCGGGGACGATCAGGACGATCGCGTTTTCGCCGGACGAAACATCGCTGGCAAGCGCCAGTTGGGATCATACGGTGCGATTGTGGGACGTGGCCACGGGACAGGTAGAGAGCACCCTCACGGGACATTCCGGGTCTACCAGGTCGGTGGCGTTTTCGCCGGATGGGGCGACGCTTGCAAGCGGTGATGTGGACGATAAGGTGCGGTTGTGGGACGTGGCCACGGGGCAGGAAATCATCGCCCTTACTGGACATACCCGTGATGTCACTACGGTATCGTTTTCGCCGGATGGGACCACGCTGGCCAGCGGCAGCTGGGACGGTACGGTGCGGTTGTGGGACGCGGCCACGGGACAGAAAAAACACACCCTCGCAGGACATACCCGAGGGATCGAGTCGGTGGCGTTTTCGCCGGACGGGAAAACGCTGGCAAGCGCAGGCGGTGGGGACGAAACGGTCCGGTTGTGGGACGTAGCTACGGGTCAGGAGCAAGACACTTTGACAGGACATTTCGGTTCAGTCCTTTCGGTGACGTTTTCTCCGGATGGGACGACGGTGGCAAGCGCCAGTCGGGACGAAACGGTCCGGTTGTGGGACGTGGCTACGGGGCAGGAAGAAAACATCCTGAGAGGACATACCAGTTTTACCCGGTCGGTGGCGTTCTCGCCGGATGGGACGACGCTGGCGAGCGCCAGTCAGGACAGAACGGTACGATTGTGGAACGTTGCCACAGGGCAGGAAGAAAAAACCCTCACCGGACATACGGATTGGGTCTTTTCAGTGGTGTTTTCTCCAGATGGAAGCACGCTGGTGAGCAGCAGTTGGGACGGTACGGTGCGGTTGTGGAACGCGGCCACGGGGCAGGAAGTAGCCACCTTCACAGCGCATACGTTTTGGGTCCCATCGGTTGCGTTTTCACCGGATGGAAGCACGTTGGCCAGCGGCGGCAGCGCGATTCTATTGTGGGATGCCTCCCCGTATGTCGCGCCTCAAACCCTTGTTACCGACTTCGACGGCGACGGCGCCGTGGGCTTCCCGGACTTCCTGCAATTTGCGTCGCAGTTCGGGAAGAGCCAGGACGACGCGGGATTCGACGCGCGTTTCGATCTGGACGACGACGGTGAGATCGGGTTCAACGACTTCGTGATCTTTGCCCGCAGCTTCGGCACGGCTGGTTGACACCAATGCGCCGTGGCATAGCGGGCCGCGTCGGGCGATCTGATGTCCGACCGGCCTTGAGCGGCCGCGGTTCTGCCCGCGATTTAAAAGGGGGTGATATCGGAATCCACGACACCAGATGTTTCGACGTTGTACGTTTACGTGACAAGCTACGGCTCGGGGCAAGTGCTGAAAAGAAACGTGGCGCTGCTGAGCGGAGGAGCTATTCCGCCGAACGATACAAACCGGTTTTTCCATATCGCCATTACTCAATCCAACGTCATAGAAGTGATCACATCAGTCACAGTATCTTTATGTGTTTTAAGTATCTTTATGTGTTCCAATCAGCCTTGAATCACGGTTAATCACCGCAATCATAGTCAGGGAGGGCATTCAGATGAAAAGGTCAACGATTTTCGGCGTCACCTTTGTTTTGATGATTGTCCTGTTTTCGCACGTCAGCCTCGCGCAGGATCATACACGCCTGGGATTGCCCCAGGGGGCCCTCATGCGCCCGGGCAAAGGAGAGTCACGCCTGTTGGCCTGGTCGCGGGACGGCAAGCGACTGGCGGTTGGGGGTACCATTGGCATCTGGGTCTACGATACCGAAAACGGGGACGAGGTTTCACTGCTCGCGGGTCATAGATCCGGAGTGGTATCGATGGTGTTTTCGCCGGATGGGACGATCCTGGCAAGCGCCAGTGGCGACTATACAGTGCGGCTGTGGGACGTGGCCACGTGGCAGGAAATAAGCACCTTGACAGGGCACACCCATCGGGTCACGTCGGTCGTGTTTTCGCCGGATGGGACGACGCTGGCGAGCGGAGGTTGGGACAGGACGGTGCGGCTATGGGACGCGGCCACAGGGCACGAGAAAAACACTCTCACAGGACATACGGGCATTGTCAATTCGGTGGTGTTTTCGCCTGATGGGACCACGTTGGCAAGCGGAAGTCGGGACGAAACGGTGCGGCTATGGGACGCGGCCACAGGGCGCAATGAAAACACCCTCACAGGACACACGTCGTCGGTCACTTCCGTGGTGTTTTCGCCTGATGGGACCACGCTGGTCGGCACCAGTAGCGAACGTACGGTGCGACTGTGGGACCTGGCCACGGGGCAGGAAAAAGGCTCCGTGAAAGAACAAAACTGGTGGCCCGGATCGGTGGCGTTTTCGCCGGACGGGAAGACCATGGCAAGCGGCGGTTACGACAATATGGTGCGATTATGGGACGTGGCAACAGGCCAGGTCAATCATATTCTCACAGGACATACGGAGACCGTCAGGTCGGTGGTGTTTTCTCAGGATGGGATGACCCTGGCCAGCGGCAGTTCGGACAATACAGTGCGGTTATGGGACATGGCCACCCGGACGGAAAAAAACGCCCTGACAGGACATTCGGGAACGATCAGGACGATAGCGTTTTCACCGGACGGGACAACGCTCGCAAGTGCCAGTTGGGATCATACGGCACGGTTGTGGGACGTGGCCACGGGGACGGAAAAGAAGACCCTGGCTGGACATTCCGGTGACGCCAGGTCGTTAGCGTTTTCGCCGGACGGGACATCGCTCGCAAGTGCCAGCGATCGTACGGCGCGGTTGTGGGACGTGGCCACGTGGCAGGTAAAACGCGCTTTCACAGGGCATACTCGTGATGTCAGTTCGGTAGCGTTTTCGCCGGATGGGAACACGCTGGCCAGCGGCAGCTGGGACGGAACCGTGCGGTTGTGGGACGCGGCCACAGGGCAGGCAAAACACACACTCACAGGACATACCCGAGGAGTCGAGTCGGTCGTGTTTTCCCCGGATGGGAAGACACTGGCAAGCGGCGACGGCGGCTGGGGTACAGTGCGGTTGTGGGACGCGGCCACGGGGCAGGAGAAAAGCGCCTTGACACCTCATGACGGTACTGTCTATTCGGTGGCTTTTTCCCCGGATGGAAAGTCGCTGGCCAGTGGCAGTTCGGACAACAACGTGCGGTTGTGGAATCTGGCCTCAGGGCAGATAGAAAACACCCTCACAGGACATACGCTGCACGTCCGTTCCGTGGTGTTTTCGCCGGATGGGAGGACGCTGGCCAGCGCCGGTAAAGACGGTACGGTGCGGTTGTGGGACGTGGCCTCGGGGCAGGAAAAATTCACTCTCACCGGACATACGGAGTGGGTCTTTTCGGTCGTGTTTTCGCCGGATGGAAACACGCTGGCCAGCAGCAGTTGGGACGGTACGGTACGGTTGTGGAACCCGGCCACGGGGCAGGAAGAAACCACGTTCACAGCGCATACAGAATGGGTTCCTACGGTGGCGTTTTCGCCGGATGGACGCACGCTGGCCAGCGGCGGCAGCGCAATTCTATTGTGGGATGCCTCCCCGTATGTCGCGCTTCAATCCCCTGTTGCCGACTTCGACGGCGACGGCGCCGTGGGCTTCCCGGACTTCCTGCAGTTTGCGTCGCAGTTCGGGAAGAGCCAGGACGACGCCGGATTTGACGCGCGGTTCGATCTGGACGGCGACGGTGAGGTCGGGTTCAACGACTTCGTGATCTTTGCCCGCAGCTTCGGCAACGGTACCTGAGGCGCCGTCGGGTCACTGATCGGTCCATAAACTGGCAGTCCGAACACGCTGTCGTATTAACTCGGCCGGAACCGGGACATTTTCGTCCCGTCCTCCGCCTTCTGCTGGCATCTCCCCGGGCCGCGGGGTCGCCGGAACCGGCGCCAAACCGCTCGCTCCGGAACACGGCGCCGTCCGGCGCCCGCGGCCCGGTTTCCGTGTGCATTACTCCGGGCGTTTGTTACAGTGTAACATGCCGCCCCAAGCGTCGCAAAATGCGACAACGAAGTCGCGTTCTGCGACACAGCGTGATTCCACTTTCTCAGGGCCAGCGGCACGTCGCACCTGCGGCCTCACGTCGGGATCGCACGTTGGAGGATAGGGCCGACATTCCTGCCCGCCCGCCTCGATGCTATTCTGCCGACGAGAAATCGGAATGAAAGCGTTTGCAGCCGACCCACGATCAGTCGTTTTACTTCTTGCATTTTACGTGTAGACACAGGGAAATGGGGGCGGTGACGAACTCAAAGCCGAGCCAGTCGCGCAGCAAACGGACGGCTGGACCCCGAGTCTGCGGTGTGGCTTCAGGAAGGGGCGGTTGGCTGACAGGTGTGGCTGACGGCCTGCCATTGGCGCAGAACCTCAAAGACAAGGACGGCGCTGGCCGCGGCGACGTTGAGGCTGTTTTTGTAGCCGTACATGGGAATCTCAACCAGCTCGTCGCAGCACTCCAGTGCGTCGCGACTCACGCCGAGGGCCTCATTACCCACGATGAGGGCCAGGGGGCACGGATAGTTCAGCTCGGTGTAGCAGCGACTTTGTGACGTCGTCTCCAGCGCCCAAACCTGCACCTGGCGAGCGCGCAAGTGCTCAATGGCTTGTAGCGTGGTGGCGAAGTGGCGGGTCTCGATGTACGGGAGGGTACCCAACGCCGTCTTGTCGAGCTTGGGATGGGGAGGATGAGCCGTGTAGCCACAGGTGTAGATACCCTGCAAGCGACCCGCGTCGGCCGTGCGGAATATCGCGCCGACGTTGAAGGCGCTGCGCAAATTGTCGAGTACCAAATAGAGTGGGTGCCTGGGCAGGCGGGCGAATTCGTCGACCGGCATCTCCGCGTCGAACGTGCGGACTTCAAAGCTGGTCTCCTTGCCGTAGTTGCCCGGCCGCAATTTCACCCGACTTCCTCCGGGGCTACGGGCCGCTGCTCGGCGGCAGAGAGCCGTGCGGCCTCAATAGCAACCATGGTCTGCCGCACGCTCTCGGCGGTGACGGCCAGCTCGGCGCGGCCGGCGAGCGCGTCGGCGATGTTTTCGTAGTAGGAGCGCCAGCGACCGGGTGCCGTCTTAATGATGGTTTCCTCGGCTGACCTATAGAGGCGGGCGTAGTGCTCGGGCGCCTCTTCAGCCGCGTCGATGTCGCCAGCGATCATGGCCTTTTCCTGCGGGTCAACGCCCTCTTTGACCAGTGCGCCTTCCGTGCCCAGCACGTACCAGCGCGGCTTGGACTTGCTCGCCAGCGACGAGGTCTCCACGCGCGCTTCGACGCCGTTGGCAAAGTGGAGCACGGCCAGCGCGTGGGACTCGACGTCGATGCTGAGTGGGTCGCCAGAGTGGAAGGTGGCGTACACCTTTGCGAGCGGCGCGAAGATGAGCTGGAGGGCTTGATCGACCAGGTGTGCGCCCAAATCGAGGAATTTGCCGCCGCCGTGATGTGCAATGCTACGCCAGCCTCGCGGAGGCCCGTTTTGGCCCCAAAACATCTCCAGCAAAAAGAGATCGCCGAGCAGCCCTTGCCCCAGGGCGTCTTTAACGGCGAGAAAATCGCCGTCCCAGCGGCGATTCTGAAAGACGCTGAGCAAGCGGCCGTGCGCCTGGCTGGCGGCGATCATCTGGTCGGCCTCAGCCATGCTCAGGCACATGGGCTTGTCGGTGACAACGTGTTTGCCCGCTGCCAGCGCTTGGATCGCGTGCGGGGCGTGGAGGTCATTAGGCGTGGCGAGGACGACTAAATCAACGGCTGAATCGGCCAACACCTCATCGAAGTGGCGGAAGGTCTTTACACCCAGATCGCGCTGAATTTCGTCGCGGGCGGCCGGCCGGCTCGTGGCGATGCCGTAGAGGTTCAGGCCGCCGGCCAGTCGCACTAGATAGGCGTGGAAGCAGCGGCCGGCAAAGCCATAGCCGATGACGACGACATTGGGTCTTTCCATGATTCTACCTGTGAAACGGGCGTTTTTGCGGCCGACAAATCGGCACACATATTAAGAGAATTCAAAGGTTTGGGCAAGTTTCATGGGGAGCACAATGCTGCAGGTTCAAACCGGATGTTTGCTCCGATGAAATGCAACGAGGAAGTCGGACACGTCGCTTATGGCTATTTCCAGCATGGCCCGACCGTCCTCGACGGTGGCATCCGCCGGGTTATCCGTGTAGCCGACTCCCGCCTGCCATTCGCCGTGGACCTGAACCACCGCGCCGGACAGGCCCACGTCCAGACCGGCATCGTCGTGGATCTGACCGCTCATCGCGTCCAATGCATCCCGGTTCACAAGGTCCGGCCGGATCGCCATCATCAACGCCGCCTCGAATCGTCCGGCGTGGCCGGGGATGACCGACGACGGCATGACGTCGGTAAGCCCCTCTCGCGCGATGGTCCAGTAATCGCCGGTCGCCACGGCCGCCGGATTGCCCAACCGGTTCACGAAGTCCTGTCCCACCAGCCCGTTCGGGTTGCAATTTCCACCGTGGCCGTTCAACACCACGAGCCGCCTGAATCCGCTTCGCGAAAGGCCCTCAAGAACATCAGTCACTGCGCCGACGTACGTGGTGGTCGTGAAAGACAGGACGCCCGGAAACGGATAGTGATGATGGGAGTTGCCGAATTGCAGCGTGGGGGCCACCACGATCGGGACCTGCTCGTTTGCACGCGCCGCCGCCTGGCGCGCGATCGTCCCGCAAAGAACGGCGTCCGTACATACCGGCAGGTGGGGTCCGTGCTGCTCGATGGCCGCCGTGGGCAGGACTGCCGTAGCCGTGGGCGCGATCTCCCGGATCTCTTCCCGGGTCATCTCTTCGAATAGAATGGTCACGGATCATCCTCCTGTTTTCGAGATAGTCGATGGGATCCGATCTACGGAAAGCACGTTAAATCTCTTCAAACGGATACAGCGGTCGCCTGCGATGGTGAAAATCGAACTTCCGCATATCCGCCGCCGTCGCGCCTGGCGTATCCACACGGATCAGTTCCGTGCACACGGGCGCGTATGCCGCCACGGGCGAATGCACCCCCTTGGCGACGATTACGTCGAACGCGCCCGGTCGCAGATCGCAACTGGTCATCACGCCCAGACTCACCGGAACGACCCGCCGGGACGTCAGGCTGATGGTCAGGCCCGTGTCCGTGTCCACCACGGCGGTCCGCCCCATATCGAACGACGTCCGCCCGCCATGACGAATCTCGGACTCCCGAAACCGACCGCTGTAGATGCCCCGCACCGTTACCGGCGCCTCCAGTGGCGGTCCGTGCAATTCGTCTGTCTTTCCACCCATCCGAAGGTTTATCCGATTGCCAACGCCCGCCGTGGCTGCCTTCGATACGGACTCCCCGTCGTACAGACACACGAACCCTCTGGCATTTCCGCGCCGGTGCAATTCGTGCGCAAGCATCGTGCCGTCCGCGGCCGACCCGCCACCCGAATTGTCTCCCATATCCAGCAGGCAGACCGGGCCATCTGTGGCCAGCGCCATATCGACGGCTTCCCGGATGCCGATGAACTCTCCCCTGAAATCACCGCGAAACGCGTGGAGATGATCCGCGAGTTCTCCGGCCACGGATTCCGCGAGGCGTGAATCTCCGTCCGTCACGGCAATCATCGCCGCGCCCATCTCGGGCACGTCGGAGTACGGGAATCCCAACACGATGCTGTTCGACAACACGCCCGGCCGTTCCAGAAGGCGATCGGCGAGTTCATACATCGGCCGGCACGGAGCGGAGCCCGTCAACTGTCTTTCAATATTGATGGCGATCGGGGGAAACGCCGCCGCCTGCGTGGGCCTGATCTCGCCTCGAAGCGTCCGCGCCATCAACCGCGCAGCCTGCAATCCCACCTCCTTCTGGTCTAGATGCGGGTTGCTGCGATAGGCAATCGTCGCGTCGCAGGCTGCAATCATCCTCGCCGAAAGGTTCGCGTGCGGATCGATTGTGCAGATGATCGGCGTCTCCCCGCCGACTATGCGCCGGAGTCGCGACAGCCAGTATCCGTCGAGGTCCCGGTAGTCCTCTCCCTCACCCACGTTCGCCCCGTGGGGCGCCACCAGCCAGCCATCCAGTTCTCCAGCGCGGTCGACCTGTTCGAACATCATCTGCATCAACGCGTTGCAGGTGTCCTTCGTAATCCGGCCGGAAGGCTCTGTACTCGCATAGAACAGTGGCACCGCTTCGATGCCCGACTCGGCCAGACCCGCGAAAAAACCGCTCACCTCGTTCAGCCCGCCTTCGAATACGTCCGCCACTTCGTTTCCAATGAGAATCCGGCTCGACCGGAACATCTCCAGCGTGGTGGGCGTACCGATGAATGTATTGGACTCGTGAACCAAAGAGAGAATGCCAACGCGCATATCAGAAAATCCAGGTCCTGTCAGATGGATGTGGACTAAGATGAGAGCCGATTTTCAATATAGAATTCGACTTGCCTTAAATCAAATGGTTCTTCGTCCGTTTCCGACGCACGAAGGAGTCGGTTATGCAACCTGCACTAACCCGGCGGTTCAGGTCCGCTTATGTATTTGACTCCAAATTAACTTTATAAACCATTTTATAGTATCGAAGGTATTTGAACAAAAATAACTAATGGATTCGTCTTGCCATTGCAACGTAAATACTTTATATTGGAACCAGATAGGATAAGTCCGGCTTATTGTTAAGGGTCGGTTTGGGAAACCATACTCGAGCGGGCGCGCCGTGTCATACGCACCTGACGCCGGCCACTCAGACCTGCGGCTGCCGGAGCGCATCGATTCCAGAGGGGCTGATGGACCTTAAAGAGAGTATTCACACCGCACCGATCACCCAGGTCGACCTGTCGTACTACGTCGAGACGGAACATGGCACGCGAGCGGGCGACGTGGTCGAAAAGATGAAGGCGAGCCACCGGAAGTGCGCGCTTGTCATGAGACACGGCCGGCTGATCGGCATCTTCACCGAACGCGATATCATGAAGAAAGTGGCGGGCAATCCGGATAGCGGCAACGCGCCGATCGACGACCTGATGACGCCCGGTCCTGAAACGATCGACGCGGACATGAATATCCTGGACGCAACCCGGGTGATCGCCTCGAACCGTTACCGGTACATGCCGGTAACGAACAGAGAGGGCAAGGTCCTGGGCACATTGACCTATTATGCCATCATCAAATACATCTGCGATTATTTTCCGCAGGAAATCTACAACCAGCCGCCCGTGCCGGACGTGTTTGCCAAGGCCCGCGCCGGCGCTTAGCGCGGCTGGACTCCGTAATTGGATCCGCAGCCCCAGGAAACCGGGAGGTCGATACAGATGGCCGAAACAGTCGTCGAGGAAATTGACGCAAAGGCCGATTTGCTGGACGAATTGACGGAGGTCGAATCCATCGCGGTCCGGTTTGCCGGCGACTCGGGCGACGGCAGCCAGTTCGTCGGCGGTGAGTTCGCCAACACGTCCGCCATTGTGGGCAATGACATCAGTACCATGCCGGACTTCCCGGCCGAAATCCGTGCGCCCGCGGGCACATTGCCGGGAATCAGCGGGTTTCAGGTACGCATTTCAAGCGAAGACATCTACACACCCGGAGACGAGCCGCAGGTGCTCGTTGCAATGAATCCGGCCGCGCTGAAGGCCAACCTCCCGGACCTGCCGCACGGGGGTGTGGTGATCACCAATACGAACAACTTCACGCGAAACAACCTGCGCAAGGCCGGCTACGATACCGATCCGCTGGAAGACGGATCGCTGGAGGGTTTTCGCGTTTGCCAAGTGCCTCTGACAACCCTGCACAAGAAGGCCGTTGCCGGCATCGAAGGCCTGTCCAACCGGCAGGTCGATATGATGAAGAACTGCTTCGCCCTCGGCCTTGCATACTGGATCTTCGACCGCCCTCTGGAACCGACGATCCGCATGCTGGAAGAAAAATTCGCCAGCCGCCCCAACGTCGTCGAAGGAAACGTAACCACCCTGAAGGCCGGGTATAACTACGGGGAAACGACCGAACAGTTTCAGTTCAGGTACAGGATACCCCGAGCCGTGGTCGAACCCGGCACGTATCGCGCCGTGACCGGCGCCCAGGCCACCGCGATGGGATTCGTCACCGCGGCACACAAGGCCGGCAAGACCCTCTTTTATGGCAGCTATCCCATCACGCCCGCCAGCGTCCTGCTCGAAGCGCTTGCGGCCCTGAAGAACTTCGACGTGCGCACGTTCCAGGCCGAAGACGAAATCGCAGCCATCGGTTCCGCCATCGGCGCCGCATTCGGGGGGGCGTTCGCCGCAACCGGTACGAGCGGTCCCGGTGTCGCGCTCAAGAGCGAGGCCATCAACCTCGCCCTGGTTCTCGAATTGCCACTGGTGGTCGCGAACTTTCAGCGGGGCGGTCCCAGTACGGGGCTTCCTACGAAAACGGAACAGTCCGACCTGCTCCAGTGCATGTTCGGCCGCAACGGCGAAAGCCCGATTCCCATTGTCGCCCCGGCCACGGCCTCCGATTGCTTCCATCTGGGTATCGAGGCCTTTCGTATCGCCGTTGAAAGCATGTCACCGGTCTTCTTCCTGTCCGACGGCTATCTTAACAACAGTTCCGAACCCTGGAAGATTCCCGATCCGAATGAAATCGACGCCATCGCCTTCGAACATCAAACGGATCCTGAAGATTTTCAGCCATATATGAGGAATGCGCAGACCCTCTCGCGTCCGTGGGCGCTTCCCGGAACGCCGGGTATGGAACACCGCATCGGCGGACTGGGCAAGCAGGACGGCACCGGAAACGTCTCATACGATCCAAAGGACCACGAACACATGGTCAGGGTCAGGGCTGAAAAAGTGGCGCGAATCGCCAATCGCATTCCAGGTCAGGATGTGTACGGTCCATCGGCCGGCGACGTGCTTGTCGTCGGTTGGGGCAGCACTTTCGGCGCCATCAGGTCCGCCGTCCGCAGGGCGGTCTCCAACGGCCGGTCCGTCGCGCACGCCCACGTCCGATACCTGAACCCGTTTCCGGCGAACCTGGAAAGCCTGCTTCTACGCTATCGAAAGATCCTGGTGCCGGAAATCAACGGCGGGCAGCTTTCGCTGCTTCTGAATGCCAGGTATCCTCTGCGCGTCATCAGCTATCCCAAAGTTCAGGGGCAGCCATTCAAGATTTCCGAGATCGCGGATAAAATCCACGAATTACTGGACTAGCAGCCCGTTGAAAAAGCCCATCCGGGCTGTGGCCGGCTCTTGTGGCCGAATTACTGCGTTGCGCTCCCTCACCGAATCCCCAGAGTCGCTTCCGTCGCGCGCCTTGTCTACGGCCACGATAGCTCGGCCTCGCCTGCAGAGCGACTTTATCAACGGACTGTTAGACCGTATCCTTGAATCTGGAGAACGATCCATGGCCGAAGCCGCATTGGATTCACTACAACTGACGCGTAAAGATTTCGTATCGGACCAGGAAGTCCGCTGGTGCCCCGGATGCGGGGACTACGCCATTCTGGCACAGATGCAGCGGGTGCTGCCGGAACTCGGAATTCCCCGGGAACAGATCGTCTTCATCTCCGGAATCGGTTGTTCCAGCCGGTTTCCGTACTACATGAACACGTATGGCGTGCATTCCATCCACGGACGCGCGCCAACCCTCGCCTCGGGCCTGAAAGTGGCCAATCCGGACCTGCACGTGTGGGTCATCACCGGAGACGGCGACGGGCTTTCCATCGGCGGCAACCATCTGCTGCATATCCTGCGCAGGAACGTGGACGTGAACATCATTCTCTTCAACAATCGCATCTACGGCCTCACCAAGGGGCAGTACTCGCCCACGTCGCTGCCGGGCCACAAGACTTATTCGTCGCCGATGGGCTCCATCGAACAGTCCTTCAATCCCATCTCCGTTGCCATTGGCGCCGAGGCCACCTTTGTCGCGCGGTCCGTCGACAGGAATACCAAGCACCTTGCCGAAATGCTCCGCCGGGCGGCCGCCCACAAGGGCACCTCGTTTGTCGAAATCTACCAGAACTGCAACATCTACAACGATGGCGCGTGGTTCCACATTACCGAAGCCGATGTCAAGGACGATAATACGTTAATTCTCGAAAACGGTCAGCCGATGATTTTCGGAAAGGAGCTGGACAAGGGTGTTCGGATGAACGATCTGCGGCCGGAAGTCGTGTCACTCGGGAACGGCGCATCCGAAGACGATTTGCTGGTACACGATGAATCCGCGGACCCGCCCGCGCTGGCCTACATGCTCAGCCGCATGGAATATCCCGATTTTCCGGTGCCGTTAGGCGTCCTGCGTTGCGTGGACCGGCCGGTCTACGAAGAGGAGATACTCGCGCAGGGGCGCGCGGCCGTCAGTCAGCAGGGGGAAGCCGATCTGTCCGCGCTGTATCATGCCGCGGATACCTGGGTCGTTTCGGAAGAGGACAGCATTCCGACCGAGCGTGACGTCGTGGAGGAGGAAATCGAGACGGATATCCCGGATATCATACCGGGAATCGGCGGAGAGGATCCAATAGACCCGAAGGGCGAATTCGAGCGTCTGGTCATCGATCCCATCTCCACGGTAGCGCTCCATCTCCCGGAATTCATCGCGCCGGGCGCCTCGATGCTGGAAGCCATGGCGCTGATGGAGGAAAAAGATGCCGGCTGCCTGCTGGTTTCCGAAGACGGCGTGACGCTTCAGGGTATCCTGGCCGAGGGTGACTTCTTCGTCAAAGTCGTCGGCAACGACATGGACCTGGCAACGACTCCCGTCGAAGACGTGATGACGCCCAATCCCACAACCATGAGATTGTCCGACCCGATCGGATACGCGCTGCACCTCATGGACCTGCACGGCTACCGGCATATCCCGGTTGTCGACCACAGCGGGAGGGTCGTCAAGGTGATCTCGTTCAGGGCGGCTCTCGAATTCTTCGCTCAGCTTTATGACAATGGCGCAAACGGCAGCTGATTCAGGCGCCCCGTCAGACTAAACTGGAGGAGCCCCGGACATCCGCGTCCGGGGCTCCTTTTTTGCAGGGGACTCCAGTTAAACGAACGAACCTGGCGACGGGCGGCAAGGTAAACCGCGAATGCCGCTCCTCGGGTCACTCAACCGTCCTGTGGCCGATTGTATACCACCTTCGCCACCAGGTCATGGGGAAATTCATCCATTCTTCCCGGTCCCAGACGCTCCACCTCCACCCTCCCGGTCTCTATATTCCGCCTGAGTGCGCCGACATCCACACCCAGAAACAGGCCGGGAAACTGTTTCAACTTGAAGTATGCGTTGTTATAGTGCTTCACCGCCCCGTGATAGATCCCGCGTCGAAGCTGATGGTACGCCGCGGCAAGCTGGATCAGGCCCTGAAAGAAAATCCGACTCGGTTCGGTATGTCTGCGCCACACCTGCTCCCAGGCCTCGTGGCTCTCCCAGTGCTCGCGGCAGTTGAAGAGCGCAACGCCTCTTTCGAAGTCCGCCCAATCCTCAACCGACATCGCGGGTTCAACCACGTCGGCAGAACTGATGAGGTATGCCTGCTTCATCCGCGCCGATTTCAGGTCGGAACCTCGCACGCGCTATCCTCCCGAGTGCACTTCGAACATCGTCTCCAGCGCCGTCAGATGCGCCTGGACCCTTACATCCATCGCCATCGTCGACGGCGTCTCCGAGGTAATCAGACGATCGGTATACGACTGTTTGAACAACACGATCGGCACACCGCCGCCAAGACGCCGCTTTTCCACCTCAAGGTTCGGAAATATCACGCCGTTCAATGCCGTTTCGCCTTCGATTTCCGGTTGAGTATTCAGCGGGCAGACCCCTGAAACCTGTTTCGTAATCCGGGGTCCCGCGGGCGGGAGTCCGCGAACCTGTTCGTAGAGATAGTACCCGGGGCTCTCCCAGTCTTCGTGAAGGTCCATTACCGCCGCGAACTTCCTCCCTCGAATGAATCGCTTCAAAAGGCCGATTTCCGGTACGTCCTCACGAAGGAATGCCCAGTTGATGTCCACGTCCTGGGCATTCGACCGGGTATTGTGAACATATCCGTAGGGGTTCAGGCAGGGTATCACGAAAAACCGGAATCGATCCAGCCATTGCGTGCAGCCGGTCTCCAGAAAAACCAGAGCCCCCTCCGTTCCCGCCGGTTCGTCGCCGTGGGTTCCACCGTTGATGTAGATCGCGGGCAGCGTCGGGTCATTGCCGGAGGTTGCGCAATAGACAGGAAGGCCGTTTATGCGGTCCAACACATGGATTCCGATGCCCCGCTGTGAAAGCGCCTCGGTGCGCCTGACAATGTCATTGTAGTCGCGCATAAAGGTTCACCCTATTCACCCCAGCCACCTCGACAATCGCGGGATTCAGGCGAACATCTCCCTGCCGAGCGTAATCCCATGCGCTTCGACGGGGTCTACGGTTCTTCCGCCTCGGGCAAGACGCCGGGACAATTCCGAGGCCAGAATTTCACCCATCTCACGCGTCTTTTCGGGAAGTTCCAGCGCCAGGTTCCGCTGCTCGGAAGGATCGTTGTTCAAATCATACAGCTCCCGCATGGGATTGCCGTAAAAGTCCGGCTCGAGTGCGGCGATCAGCTTCCACCCGGCCTTGCACACGGCCCACTTGGCCATCCAGGTGCATTCCTGGGAAAGAAGAAGCTCCCCTTCTTCCCGATCCGATCCGCCGCGTATGAACGGGAGCAGCGAACGCCCGTCCATCCTGCGCGGAGCCGGCAGCCCGGCGCCTTCCAGCACCGTCGGAGCGATATCCGTGAGTTGAGCCAGGGACCGGATGCGGCTTCCATTGAACCCGGCCGCCGGCCACCGCACAATCAGCGGGACCCGTATATCGCTCTCGTACAATCCATGGTGATCGAAGTAGATACCGTGCTCACCCAGTTCCTCGCCGTGGTCGCTGAATATGAACACCGCCGTTTCCTCCGCGATACCCAGGTCCTCAAGCGCCCCCAGCAATTCCCGGACTCCGTCGTCTACGCATCTCACCTCGGCGTCGTACTGGCTCCGTACGAATTCGATGTCGGTGATCTGCGCGCCCGCCGCATCCGGCCACTCGGACGCCATCCGCCCCAGCCAGCCGGATGTCCACCAGCTTCTCAGGGGCCGCCGGTAGAATTCGTCCAGGCTGCCCCTGTTTTCTACCGTTGGATCGCTGGTGTAAAAAAGGTCCCTGTACGCCACGGGAGGCATGTACGGCGTGTGGGGATCCCAATAGTGTACGAAGAGAAAGAACGGCTCGCGGTCGCGGGCATTCAGCCAATCGAGGGCCAGCTCGTTGAACCGAAAGCACTCGGGATAACTTCCCGCTTCCCTCGGATTCAGGCAGGCGCCGAAACCCCGGGAAAACCAGGGCTTGTGATGATCCGCGAGATTGTCCACCGCTGCCGTGGCGTAGCCGGCCCGCTGCAGGAATTCGGGCAGAAAAGGCGCGGCCTCCCCCAGGGACCAGCGTCCCCGATGCGCTACGATCCCATGCGTGGTGGGCCACTGTCCGGTGAACATGCAGGTAAACGAGGGTTGCGTGGGTATGGACGGCGCATAGCAGTTATCGAACACCGCCGACCGGCGTGCAACCGCATCGATGAATGGCGTGGTTGGCCGGTCATAACCGTAGCATCCGAGCCGGTCCGCTCGCAGGCTGTCGACGGCTATCATCAGGAAATTCATCCGCGCGCCTTCACGGTAGGTCCGGACATTCGAAGAAACCCGTGGACGTTTTTCTCACTCTGTATCCCGCGAGTCCGCCCGAACCACCCAATCCTCGAACTCCAGGCTCTCGGACAGATGCCAGGCCGTCAGGTAGAGCGACGCGGTAAACTTCACCGCCACCCGCGCGCGTTCCATACCGAAGGCCACCACCTCGGGAACTGGCTTCCACTCGCCCTCACCCGCGGGCGGCAATCGACCCTCCAGGCCATATACGGCGTCCAGGACCGACCTGCTGTTTTCGATCTGCGCGGCAATTCCGGACATCAGGCTGTCCAATACCACGGGTTGTTGACCAGATGCCAGAGCCCCGGGCGCGGGGTCGATCCGGCGGATCAGATCGTCCACCTTGTAGTGAATGCCGCTGGGTTGATTGGCGCCGTCCGGACCGGGCCGGCCGTTGAAGTACTTTGTCACGTGCAGCGGCTGGCAGAGGTCCTGGGCGTAATTCGCGACGAAACCGGCGTACATCAGACACTTTCGTCTGATGTGGCGATTGTCTGGCCAGCGCCTGTGCTCTGCAAAAGCCACTGCCAGCCTCTGCGTCCACTCGGCTACCGAATAGGGCAGGAAACCGACCTTGTCCGGGGCGATGCCCTGTTTTGCGCAAAACTCAAGAAACCCGTTGCGATCAGCCGGCAGTGAAGGGTCCTTCAGTCGTTCAGGATTGAAATAGTGTTCGGGAACTTCGGCGCGGCGCAAAATCGGCGTTCCACGATTCCTCGCCAGGTCGGGGTCCCACACATAGTGTGCGATCGCGTCTCCTCCGGCGCGAAAGAAGCCCGGCATCCGCTCCGGAAGCGAGGCGACCGCAGCTCTGGTGACGATGCCGTGCCCGCGGACCCACCATCCCTGGACGGCGTTCGCATTCAGGACGACCAATACCAGTACGACAGCCCATCTCGCCATCTGACACCCCTTACCAGTCCGCTGAAAAAGCCCATCCGGTCTACGGCCGGCCCTTACGGCCGAAATACTGCGTTGCGCGCCCTCGCCGAATCGCTCGATGGGACTCGGTTGCGCGCCTTGTCTTCGGCCTCGCCTGCAGAGCGACTTTATCAACGGACTGTTATATGTGCGTCGGCTCTGTTCCGTATGCGGGAAATCTGCGTTTCGGATTCTGACTGCGAAGTTACATTGGCGCATCTTCTTTGTCAACAACTGGTTAACAGAAGCGGAGGCCTCGTGTGAGACCTCCGCTTCCGATTATGGCGGGAATGTGTGGGAATCGAACCCACCCAGCGTGTGATTAGCACGCCGCAACGGGTTTGAAGCCCGCGAGGGCCACCAGCGCCCCATCCACTCCCGCACAAAGAGCGGACTGCCGGCCTTTAACAACCTGTTTCATGAACAGAACACTATCCGGCAAGTACCCGGACGTCCCCCTTTCTCAAGGTGACGCCCTTGTTGTCGAAATAGTTCAGCAACGGAACGGCGTATTTGCGGGTAGTGCCCACCAGATCGCGGAATGCCGAAACACTCATTTCCCGGTTTCGCTGCAGGAACGAGACAAGACCCTGCTCGATCTCCTCGAGCGTGCGCGGCAAAAACACCAGATTCTCGTCGAATCTCACGATTTCTCCCATCGCCTGCATGGCTGCCGCGACAGCGTGAACTTCGGCGGTGTCCTTCGCCAGGTGTACGCCAATCTCGTTCAAATCGGGAGGAGCCGCCCGCGCCGCCCTCAGAAGATCCAGTATTTCCTCTCTGATCCGGCCCTGATCCCCCGAGAACCGGATCCGGTGTTCGGCCAGCCGCAGCAGGGGACCAACGGATGCCAATACCTTCTCCAAAAGCAGATGGTCAATTGCGTGCTCGAAAAGGCCGGCATTCGGCTTTCCCTCCACCAGCGGGCGGAGTTCGTTATGTGAAACCCCTGCCTTGAGAGGGTTGGCCTTGTGGTAGGTCGACAACGCTTCGGTTATCCGTGTGAGCAGGGACTGCCACGAGTCCATATGGACGTATACGGCCTCTCCCGCGTGGCGAAAGCCGAATGCTTTTCGGTCATCCAGCAGATCCTGCAGCCGGTCGTCTGTCTCGGACAAAGACAGCCCCAGCGCCGCCGCAAGGTCCCGCGCGGGAACGGCCCGGAATCCCGCCGCCCTCAGGCGAAGCCCCAATACCTGGGTCGGATCCTCTATTTCGGACCCGCGCAGCCGTTCCAGCGTGTCCTCCCGATAGCGGCGATGCTTGACCGGCTGCGCATCCAGCACTACCCCGCCGCCCAGTGTCTGCACGGGCGAATAACGCCGGATCACGAATCGGTCGCCCCGGGCGGCCACGCCGCGCCCTTCCAGGCGAAACTGCACGAGCTGAGACTCACCGGGGTGCAATTCGTCAGCTTCGAGGAGAACCACGCGCGCCAGCACGTCGCGCGGACCGAGGTGCAGATGCACCCGCGCGCGGTTCTTCAGTGACGCCGGCGCATCCTTCAGCAGCCGCAGCCGCGCGTCGAGCATGTAGGTGGAACTGAAATAACCCTGCTGCGCCAGAAGATCGCCCCGCGCAACCTGATCCACCTCGACATCGGCCAGATTGATCGCCGCCCGGTGGCCGACAAGGGCGGTTTCCACGTCCCTGCCGTGCACCTGCACGCCGCGCACCCGAACGGCCTGGTCTGCCGGCTGGAGCATCACCACGTCCTTCACCCGTACCTCGCCGGACAGTACGGTGCCGGTCACGACCGTTCCGAATCCCCTGACGGAGAACACCCGATCCACCGGCAGACGGAACACACCGCCGTCAGGGCGCGTCTCCACCTTCCCGATTTCTTCCTCCAGCAGTGTCCGGAGTGTCTCTATCCCCTCGCCGGTCGCGGCGGACACGGGCACGATTGGCGCGCCGTCCAGAAACGTGCCGCTGAACAGATCGCGCAGGTCCTCCTCCACCAGTTCCGCCCAGTCCGGCTCCACCAGGTCCACCTTGTTCAGCGCCACAACACCACGCCGCACGCCCAGAAAATTCAGGATTCCCAGGTGCTCGCGTGTCTGGGGCATGGCCCCGTCATCGGCCGCGACCACAAACAGTGCGAGATCCACCGAGCAGACACCCGTCACCATATTCTTCACAAACCGTTCGTGACCGGGCACGTCGATGATGGTGACCTGGTCCTTCCAGTATGCGAATCCGATATCGATTGTGACCCCCCGATCCTTCTCCTGGGGGAGCGTATCCGTATCGATGCCCGTAAGCGCCTTGATCAGCGCGGTTTTGCCGTGATCGATATGACCTGCCGTACCGATGATAACGTGCGACATCAGGCTGACTCCACACAGATCCCCGCCGCCCCGCACAGCGCGGCCTCTACGATGCGCATCTCACCGGCCGCCACCGTTCGCAGATCCAGAAACAGTCGATCGTCCCGCACGTATCCGATAACCGGCGGATCGTTCGACCGCAAACGGGCCGCCAGTTCGGTTATGGAACCACCGACGAATGACACACGTAACGCGACGCTGGCGATTTCCTCTAGCGGCATGGCGCCGCTTCCTGTCTGAGCGACCGAATCCACCAATTCAACCCGCAACCCGTTGTCGGGCAGCTGACTCAGCCGAGACAGACTCCGCCGACCTCGCCGCTTCAGCGTTTTGACAGGCTCGGTCAGCATCGCGAGCGTTGGATGCGTCCGCAACAGTTCCCCCCGGTTCAGGAAAAGTCTCAACGTTGCCGCCAGTGCGGCGTACGTCAGCTTCCCGCACCTCAGCGCCCGCATGAGCGGGTTCCGACGGATCCTCTGAATGGCGTCTCTCCTCCCGACCAAAATACCCGCCTGAGGGCCGCCCAGCACCTTGTCTGCGCTGAATGTAACCACGTCGGCGCCGGCCGCAACGCTGTCAGCAACCAGGGGTTCGTGAGGCAGACCGAACTCGCGCATGTCCACCAGCGCGCCGCCGCCCAGGTCGTGGACCACGGCCACGCCGCGCCGATTGCCCAGCGCAACCAGGTCCGCGAGTGAAACCGCGGCCGTAAAGCCCATCACCTTGTAATTGCTCGGGTGTACCGCCAGCATCAGACCGGCACGGTCGGTCAGCGCCGCCTCGAAGTCTTGCAGGTGCGTCCGGTTGGTCGTACCGACCTCAACCATCACTGCGCCGCTGCGCGCCATGATTTCCGGGATGCGAAAGGACCCTCCGATTTCGATCAGTTCGCCTCGTGAGACCAGCGCTTCTTTGCCCAGACACAGCGTATTCAGGGACAACAATACAGCCGCCGCGTTGTTGTTGACCACGGCCGCCGCTTCCGCGCCCGTCAGCACGCACAGCAGTTCTTCGACCAGGGCCGTCCGGGACCCGCGACGGCCCGTTTCAAGGTCCACTTCAAGATTGCTGTACCCCGCGGCAGCTCCCGCGACGGCCCGGGCGGCCGCATCCGGCAGCGGCGCGCGTCCGAGGTTTGTATGCAGCACGATTCCCGTGGCGTTGACGACCCGCTTGAGACCGGGAACGGTAATGCGCTCGAAACGCCGGCAGACCTCGCGAACCACCCATGGCACCAGAATCTCCCGGGACTCGCCGATCGCCTCACCTTCAAGCACGGCCTCCCGGGCCGCGTCGATTCCCTCGCGCACGAAACGCACGACCCGCGGCTGATCGCAGCGCTCGCACAACGCCCGCACCTCTGGTTCGGCCATGACCGAGTCAACCGAAGGAATGACCGAAAGGTTGGCCTGTGTCACCACGTTGCTCCCGATTCTCGTGTCCTGACCCGAAAATTCCTCACCATTCCACCGACGATTCATCCCGTCTCGCTACGTTCCCCTCGCTCGACGACCTTACACAGGTCGCCTGCGCTCCGGCGCCGGTTCCTGAGCCTGTCGAAGGATGCGAGCCGGGCGACCCGGCGGTCGAATTCAGGCAACTTATTTCCGGGACAGAACACTAGACGCCGTCAGCGATGCACGGTGTAGGGTATTGTGTACCCCGGAACGGGTTCATACCCGCAGGGAGCCCTGCCTCAGGGTACGATGCTGAACGAAATCTCCTTCGAAGCCTGTTCATCCGCCAGCAGGTCCGTTACGGCCACCCTCACAAGCTGTCCGCCCTCTCGCGTCCCGGTCAGGTCCAGCTCCACGTACGCCACTTCGTCCGGCCGGTTACCTGCCTGATCGTAGGCGATCACGATCTCCTGGTCCTTTTCCGACAGCCGGAATACCCGGCCCAGTCCGTGCAGGATTTTCGCAGGCAACGCCCTGTCCCTTTTTGACCGCAACGTATATTCCACTCGATAGCGCGTCTGTCCGAAGGCATCCTGCTTCAGATTATATATCTCGAAATAAACGAACGCGTTCTGATGGCTCCGAAACGCCAGCGACGACATCGGGATTACCTTAAGGCCGTTCTTAACGTACTCACCCTCCGTCTCTTCCGTCGGTTCCGTCGCGAAGGCCAGTTCGATATCGCTGATCAACAGCCCGGATGTTTTGTGATAGTCCTCCAGGACAACCGCCTGCTGATAGACCTGGGACTTGCCGGAAACCACGTCCCTTACCTGCAGGGCCATCTGGTACGTACCCGGGGGCAGGTCCACCGGCATCACGCCGGGAATGAACGCACCGTCGGCAACCTGCCGGTCAGAGGGAGCCCTGAAGGCCATCTGATCCACCTCACGGTAGACTTCGTTCCACAAGCCGTCGAACAAGGCCACGCCCCGGTCCAGCAGAATGAGATCCGTCTTCCCATCCACGTTCAACCGCACGACCTCGGATGCAGGCAGCCCGTAGTAGACCTCAAGTCGCGTCCTGGACTCCGGTCCCCTGAAATCCGCAGGATAGTAGTAGAAATCGATGGGCAGATCGGCAAAGTCGGGCGAATAGCGTGACGGCCGCCTGGCCACGACATTCTGCATGATCACCGCGCCCTGGAATTCGGCCAGATGGACACCGATATGCGGCGCGATGCTCAGCGGAAACGGCGCGAAGTCGTAACGCCTGCCCTTGAAAACTTCCGCGAAGGTGATCTCGATTCCGCCGTCAACCTGCGCGTAAATCCAGTATTCCCATTTGGCATTCGCGGCAACCGGAAAGATTGGCAACCCCGGTGAAATGGCCAGTGCCATCCGGGAACGATTCACGAAATCCACGCGCGTTTCCTGTAATTCCCGATTCCGTTCAGCCTGAATATCGTCCCATCTGCTGATGTGATCGGGATTTCCAAGCCGGATGAATACCTCGCCACGTTTGTCCCATCCGCCATCCGGCCTGGTATAGTGTTCCAGTGCGTACGCGACACGGCGATAGTGCTCCAACAGACGTTCGTTTTCAGGCGTGAGAGGAGTTGGGTCGCGCCGGATCCAGTACCGTGCGGCGAGCGCATCTCTCTCCTCGGGCAACGCCGCCTCAAAACGCGCAAGGTCCTCGTCGTCCGCCACAAGGGATATGTCCTGATATCTACGTTGTTCCGCTTCCGGGAGGAAGGAGAAATAGACCTCGAACAGTTCGTTCGCACGCTCGAAGTCGCGATTCATCAGGGCAATGACGGCGAGATCGCGATTGGCCGGAACACGGGCGTCGCCACCGGCCTTCAGCAGTCCTGAGAGCGTGCTGACCGCTTCCTCGCTGTTGCCCAGCGAAAGCCACAACCTGGCCAGCCGGATTCCCGCGCAGGGGTGTGCCGGATTCACCACCATCTCTTGCTGGTAGACGGAAATCGCCTCGTGGCGCTTGCCGTCGTCCTCCAGAAGCAGTCCAACCTGGTAATGAGCGTCCGGGTAGCCGGCATCCATTTCGATCAATCTCTCAAATGCCTCCCGCGCCCGGCGTTTCCGCGTTTCCAGATAGACGCTCGCCAGGTGATACTGGGCCTCGGCCATGCCCGGATCGGCCCTCAGGGCACGCTTGAAATACGTCTCTGCGCGCCTGAATCCCTGCCTGGATGCCATATAGGCCAGTCCCAACCCGTTGTAACCGGCTGCCCTGGCGCCTTTTTTTACTGCCTTTCTGAATGCGTTTCTGGCCTCCTTCTGATTGCCTGCATCCAGGTACGCCTGCCCCATCAGGACGTAATCCCGCGCCGATTCCTCTCCCGTGCCGATCACCCGCTTCAGCGCGGCGACGGCACGTTCCGGCCGACCCCCCTCAATGTCCGCTTCCGCCCGGACTCGCAGCGAATCAGCCGGCGCCGCCGATACGGATGCAACGATCGTAAGACACAGGGAGACTATCCACGTCATGGTCAAGCCTTCCGCGAAGAGACGCACGGCAAGTCACTGAGAAAATCTATCGAATATACACTCCGCACGCAAAGTATTTCTATGCTTGGCACGCGTGCGGTGAGCCGGCCCGCAATCCCGTAAATTCAGCATGCTTCGGCATTGACAAGGCGCCAGTGCAGGTTTATCTTTGCGGCCGGTCAATTTCTGTGAAGGGTCATTTATGCGCGTCCGTAAAGTCGTCATCCCGGTTGCCGGGCTCGGTACCCGATTGTTGCCCACGACAAGAGCCCTGCCGAAAGAGATGCTGCCCGTTGGCAAATATCCCGCGATACAGCACGTGGTCGAGGAAATGGCCGCCGCGAATCTGACGAAGTGTCTCTTCATTACCTCTCACAGCAAAACCATTATCGAAAACCAGTTCGACAACAACGTCGATCTCGCCTCACAGTCTGGCCAGAACCACGGATCCAATGACACGGGTCAACTCGACTACAGCCGGCGCGGCATCGAGTTCTTTTATACCCGACAGCAGGCGCTCTCCCCCGCGAAGGGACCCCGGGGCACGGGCGCGGCAATACTCGCGGCCGAGAGCTTCGTGGACACGGAGCACTTTGCGGTCGCCTACGGCGATACGATCATCAACACCAGGCATACGCCAAACTTTCTTGCTCGAATGATCGAATCTCATCTCGAATTCGGGTCCGCGTGTACCGTGGGCGTCCGTCCGGTCACGTCCGATATGGTCGGACGTTACGGAATCGTCGAACCGGACCCGGCAGACGATCTGAACGCAGACAGCTTCGCCATCCACGATCTGATGGAAAAACCCCGTGCAGACGAGGCGCCAAGCCTGATGGCCGTGAGCGCCCGCTATGTGTTCAGTCCCGATATCTTCGATGAAATCCGTGCGCTTGCGCAGGCCGCGCGCGAAGAAATCGGCGTCACGGACGCCATTCGAGGCCTGATACGGCGGGGAAAATCGGTCAGATGCGTGCGTCTGTTACCGGACGAAACAAGATACGACATCGGTAGCCACGCCAGCTACTACAGGGCGTTTATCGACTTTGCCCTTCAGGATCCCGAGTGCGGAGACAGAATTCGGGAGTACCTCGAAGCCTGCTTAACAGCCCGTTAAAAAAGCCCATCCGGGCTGCGGCCGGCCCTTGCGGTCGAAATACTGCGTTGCGCGCCCTCGCCGAATCGCAGGATGGGACTCGGTTGCGCGCCTTGTCTTCGGCCACAATGGCTCGGCCTCGCCTGCAGAGCGACTTTTTCAACGGACTGTTGAAGTGCGCTGGCAAGACCCCCGATACGGGTGAGGTTCGCGGACAATAGCACGCCACCCAAAAAGAAGCCCTTCGGAGCTCAGAAATCCGAAGGGTTTTGCCAAATGCAGTATTTGTTGGATTCGGCGAAAGGAAACGGGAGCCTCGCCTGCCGGGTGACCGGCCAATTGACCCAGCAACGACGGCGCCACGGGTTCCGGCTTCTCTTCCCGTACGCTCCTCCTCTCCCAGGAATGCCCGTTCAACGCCTCTGATCATCGTCGGTCACGAGTTTCTCGCCGTCGAAGATCAACTTGCCCTTTTCGTAGATGCAACCGGTCTCCTCGACCAGTTCGTATTTCATCAACTGACCATGCGACATATGATTGAAGACTTCTTTAGGGTCTTTGTATTTTGCAATCAGTTTTTCGATTGGACCCTCGAACTGGATGGACCTGCGAACGGGTCGCTCTTTTTCGCGACGTTCCCGCTCCTCCCTGGTGAGGATAGGCAGCCGCTCAGCCGCGGGTCCGAGCCGGCTGGTATACTCCTGCCGCTGTCGAAACCGGTCGTGGCGCTTCTCAAGTTCCGACTTGTCCCCTACGTTGTCGTAATATTCCGATACCTCGTCCGCCTTCTGCCTGAATCGCTCCTGTTCCTGGTCCTTCAGTTCATCGTTTCCCATCTTTCGCATAATATCCTTGACCGACTTGCTCATTCATACGCCTCCAGGTCATTGGGACATCGGGTCACGCAGACGCATTAGTCGCGGTGCGGCGATATTTTTCGGCTCGGCTCCACGACAAAAAACATACATCGCGGCCTCGCATTTGTCAACGGCAAATTTCGAGTTTTCGCGCCGCCGCGTTCCCGAAAGGCGTTGACTCCCGAAGGCCTCCGACGTAGTTTGTCGTCGGTGAAAAAGGGGCCCGCGACCGCCACTATTCCGCGCGTGGACTTGCACCCGCTTTATCAAGGATCCCGGATGTCCGAACTCGATCGTCTCGTCAAGCTGATGGCCCGGTTGCGCGGCCCCGACGGATGTCCCTGGGACCGGGAGCAGACGCACCAGAGCCTCAAACCTTATCTGATTGAAGAGACCTACGAGACCCTGGACGCCATCGACAGGGAAGACGACGATGGCCTGCGGGACGAACTGGGCGATGTACTCCTTCAGATCGTCTTTCACGCGCAGCTTGCCCGGGAGGAATCCCGGTTCACGCTGGAAGACGTGGCGGCGGCCACGTCCGAAAAGCTCATTCGCAGGCACCCGCACGTATTCGGGAGCGCCACCGCAAATACCCCCGGTCAGGTGGTTGAAAACTGGGAAGCCATCAAATCGAGGGAAAGGCGGGAAAAGGGCCTGAGCCCATCCATCCTCGACGGCATTCCAGGGCAGCTCCCCTCACTGCTCAAGGCACGACGCGTTCAGGAGCGGGCGGCCCGTTCCGGCTTCGACTGGGAAGATTCGGGCGAGGTTGAAGACAAGGTACGCGAGGAAGTGGACGAGTTCCTCGAAGCGTGGCGGGACGCGGACAACAGGGGTGTAGAAGAAGAATTCGGCGACCTCCTGTTCTCTCTGGTCAACCTCGCCAGGTTTCTAAAGGTCTGCCCTGAAGAATCGCTTCGGAAGACCGTCGGGAAATTCGAGTACCGCTTCCGTTATATCGAGCAGGAGCTTGGAAGGCAGGGCAAGAACCCGCAAAACGCCAGCATGGAAGAAATGGACCGGCTGTGGGAGGCATCCAAGAAACAGCAGTCGAAAAATGCGTCCGCCGATCGCGATTCATGACAGTCCGTTGTTCAAGTCGCGCTGCAGGTAAGATTATGGTGTTTTGGTCCCCTGAAGGAACCCCGATCTCAACGCCCTGCCACACGTTCATACACCTGCACCGCCGCCATCAAATCCTGGATCGCCATTCCCGTAAAATAGGCAATCGCACCCTGGCCGCGCCGGTCTTCCAGTCGGCCCAGCGCCGCGTCTCCAATGTTCAGTACGCGCCCCTCGCCGTCTGCGGCCAACCGGTCCCCGCCCAGACCGGCCAACAGGAAATCTCCCGACTTCAGAACCTGTTCCGGATGGTCTGCAACCACCTCCCGGCTGCTCAAAAGCCCGGGATCGAGTTGCGCCGTCCTCGGGTCGCCCGCGATAACGGACAGATGCACCGCATCGCCAACGTCCCGCGGTCCCAGGATCGGTCTGGGCGTGGGAACCGCCGTCATCACGGCATCCGCCCCATCCAGACAGTCGCCAATGGCGTTCGCACTCCTAATACGGGCGTTCACTTTTGGCTGTACGAACTCGGCGAACGCCTCGACGTTGGCGGCGCTCCGGCTGGTCGCCCTGATCTCTCGCGGCCCCAGGGCCGCGTCGGCGCACAGCGCAAGCGCGCGTGATATGCGTCCGGTACCCACAATCGCCAGCACCTCCGTACTGGCGGCAAGATAGCGGACGCCGAGCGCGCCCGCCGCGCCCGTCCGCATATTGGTCAGATATTCCGCATCCAGCTCCGCGCTCCGGCCCGTTGCAACGTCATCCAGTTCGATCACTGCGGTGCGCCCCGCAAGCCGCCCGGAAGCAACATCCGACCGCTCTACGATCACCTTTCTCGCACGGTAACGCCGGGGCCACTCCGCGGGCATCTCCAGGCGGAACACATCCGCGCCGTCCGTCCTTCGCACGTCTTCACGGCGCGGCGGATTCAGCACCTCTCCCCATCCATAGAGGCGGAACGCACGGTCACAGCCTTCCACAACCTCCCCGGCGGACAGTATTCCCGCTATATCGGCATCTGAAATCCGAAATTTTCCATCCAATCGTCCACCCTCCGCTGCATTTGCCCGGACTTGGAAACCGTCCATACGAACTTACGTGACCGTTGTCGCATTGTGAAGAGAAAAGTGACGGGACGCCACGGGATTCCGATCCGCTTCAGGCACGGAAATTCGACTTGACGGGCTCTGGCTCCGGAACAATATTGGAAGTCCGTTTCAAGTACTTTCGTCGCCCAATTCCAAGAACGAGGCATCTCATGAAGATTACGGACGTCGAAACTTTTATCGCCGGCAACCCGTGGAAGAACTGGCTGTTTACACGCGTGCATACGGACGAGGGGATATACGGCGTCGGCGAGGGCACGGTCAATTTCATGGCCAGGACCGTGGAATCGGCTATCCACGAACTCAGGCCGCAGTGGGAAGGCCAGGACCCGTTCCAGCCCGAACGCATCGTCCAGCGGATGTACCGCGACGTGTATACCGACGGCGGTCAGATTCACAAACACGCGGTGGCCGCCATCGAAGTCGCGTGCTGGGACATCATGGGCAAGTGTCTGAACAAGCCCGTCTACCAGCTTCTGGGCGGCCAGATGCGCGACAGGATCAGGGCCTATGCGAACGGCTGGTATCGCGGCCCGCGGACGCCGGAGAACTTTCACGAGAAGGCGCTCGACGTGGTCCGCCGCGGGTACACGGCCCTTAAATTCGATCCATTCGGTTCCGCCTACCAGATCACGGACCTGGATGACGAGGCGCTGGCCATCGACATCATCGCGGCGGTACGCGACGCCGTGGGACCCGGCGTGGACGTTCTCGTGGAGGGCCACTGCCGATTCAGCACGTCCACCGCCCTCAAATTCGCCCGGAAGATGGAACCTTACAACCCCACCTGGTTTGAGGAGCCGACGCCCCACCACAAAGTCGATGCCCTTGCCCAGGTTGCGAGAGAGTCGCCGGTGCCCATCGCCACGGGGGAAAGCCTCCATACGAAGTACCAATTCGCCGAACTGCTGAAACACGACGTCGTCCACATCCTTCAGCCAGAGCCGCTGGCATGCGGCGGGCTCTGGTCAACCCGAATGATCTGCGATATGGTCGACGCGCACTATGGCGTGGTCGCGCCGCACGACGCGCAGGGCCCCGTCTGCACCGCCATATGCCTTCAACTCGCGGCGTGTACGCCCAACCACTTCATACAGGAAACCTTCGACGAATTCAACGTGGAGTGGGAACGGGACCTGGTTACGGGCGAAAGTTATGATGTCGTCGACGGCTACTTCGGCGTACCCGCCTCGCCCGGCCTGGGCATCGATCTCAACGTGGACGAGATTCGCAAACACCCCTATTCCGTGAACAACCACCTGCCGCTGTTCAGGGACGGCTGGGAACGCCGCGTTTCCCAGGAGGAGGTGACGTCATGAACGTGGTCTTCATTGTACTCGACAGCTTCCGACAGGACCACGTAAGCCTGTACAACGGCGGCGTCGCACCCTTTTCCGGTATCGACGCGTGCAGGACGCCGAATATCGATGCATTTGCCGAGGAGGCGGTGGTCTTCGACAACGCCTATCCGGAAGCCCTGCCGACCATTCCCATCCGCTGTCAGCTGATGACCGGCCAGCGCACGCTGCACAGCCGCGGCTGGCAGCCCCTCACCGCGGAAGACGTACACGTCGCCCGGATCCTCTCCGAAGAGGGATATGTCTGCGGGCTCGTCACGGACACCTACCATTTTCGCGCTCCCGGAATGAACTACCACCGGGACTTCGCCTCGTACGACTGGATCCGCGGCCAGGAATACGATCCCTGGATCAGTGCGCCAACCCGGCGCAATATCGATGAATACGTCAACGGCAATTTTCCCGAGACCTGGCGCCGGCGCATCTCGCAATTCCTGGCCAATACCGACGGCTTCCACTCGAAGGAAGACGAATTTGCGTGGAAAGTGGCCGACAGCGCCATAGACTGGCTGGAATCGAACCGGGCGCACGAAAACGTCATGCTCTGGGTGGATTCGTTCGACCCTCACGAACCGTGGAATCCCGTTCCGGAATTCGACAGCTACACCGATCCCGGGTACCGGGGTCCTCGCCTCATCATGCCGATGGGCGGACCGTCGGAAGACTGGGCCTCATCGGACGAGATCTCCCATATCCAGGGTCTCTACGCGGGGGAATGCGCCTTTGTGGACCACTGCCTCGGCCGGTTTTTCGAATCTCTCGGAAACCTGGGATATTACGACGACAGCGTTATCTTTCTGCTGGCCGACCACGGACATCCCCTGAATGACCACGGAAAATTCCTGAAGGGCGCGGACCGGATGTACAATGAGCTGCTCAAGGTGCCGTTCATGGTCAGACTGCCGGGAGGGAAACACGGCGGTCGCCGGACGTCAGCGATCGTCCAGTACCAGGACGTGCTGCCCACCCTACTCGACGCGCTCGGCCTGGAAGGCAACGCCGATGCAATGGCGGGCCGGAGCTTCATGTCCGTGCTCACCGGAGATTCGGACGATCACCGGCGGACGATGATCACCGGATACCACGGCGGAATCGACCGATGTACCCGCGACAACACCTGGAGTTACATCCAGCGCCCCGAGGGCGAACCCGACGAACTGTACCACCTTCCGGACGACCCGAAGGAAAAGAGCAACCTCATCGACGATCACCCCGACGAGGCGGTGCGCCTGGCCGGCGCGTTCGGCAAGGTGTTCAAGCGGCAGTCTTCGAATACGGTTAAAGGCGTCCAGGGGGAATACGAAATGGCATCGTCGAGCATCGACTGAACCGGCACCATACCGAGCACCCCACCCAAACGAGGAGACCCCGTGGAAAATCCCGTCAAAGCGAAACTCCTCAGGGGCGAGCTGTCCCTGGGAGGCTGGCTGAACCTGGGTTCGCCGCTCGCCGCGGAAGTCATGGCAGCCGCAGGATACGAGTGGCTGGCGATAGACGCCGAACACTCGCCGTTCGACATCCCGCTCATCGCGGACACGTTCCGCGCAATCGAGGCCCGGGGCGCCGTGCCCTTCGTCCGCGCGTGGGACCACGATCCTGTTTCGCTTGCGCGCATCCTGGACGCGGGCGCCTACGGCATCATCGTACCGCACGTGAGTACGCCACGGCAGGCAGAAGCCCTTGTGCAGGCCATGCGCTATCCTCCCGAGGGCGCCCGTTCAGCCGGAACGGGAAGGGTCGCCGTGTACGGCGACGAATATCGCCGGACCGCCAACGACGCGGTGATGATCGTGCCGCAGATTGAAGACATGGAAGGGATCAACAATACCGAAGCCATCATGTCGGTCGAGGGAATCGACGTCGGTTTCCTCGGGCCCGGCGACCTGGCCCTTTCAATGGGCGTGAACCGGGGCCATCCGGACCACGAGGCCGCCATTCAGGCGTTCGTTGCCGGATGCAAAAGAGCCGGCAAGCCCTACGGGATGCCGGAACGCGAGCTGGAGATCGTCCGGAAACGCATACGCGGAGGATTCACGTTCATGGATATCGCCAGCGATCTGCGCACCCTCGAAGCAGCCGTACAGGATGCGCTGGCCGAGGTTCGCGCCTGAAGCGGCAGGAGGGCGACCACAAGGGTCGCCCCTACAAATGCAGCATCGCCGCGGACAGACCCGCGCCAATGGGCTCGTTTCGACAAGGTCAATTCAAGCAGAACAGGCGGCGCAGGAAGAGCCGCCTGTTTTTTTTCGTACCTTGAAGAATAATGTTAAGGTGTATATTGACAAATAATAGAAATATCTATATATTCTGTATATGTTATTAAATAATTTTAAAGATTGGATATATAATGTCAAACAGAACCCTTCCCGTCCAGTGTCCCAGCTGCGCCCGCGAGTTGCACGTTGTTCGCCTCGGATGCGACCATTGCGATACGGTCGTACAGGGATGTTACGCGCTGCCGGTCCTGACGCGCCTGAGTCAGGGAGACCGTTCACTGATATTGAACCTGGTCAAATCCAGCGGGAACCTCAAGGACCTCGCCAGGCTCTACGGCGTCTCCTACCCGACCGTCCGGAACCGCCTCGACGCACTTATCGAAAAGATCGGTGAGATCGAAGCGGACAAGGCGCACGACGAAACATAACGTCAATTGTCACGTTCCGGGACGTGGCGCTCTGTCTCTTGAGGGAGTCGTAATGGAATTGCCGGAAAGTGCACCCTCGAACAAGCTGAAGACCTGGCTCTTCAACCCGTTCTACTACATCGCGGGCGGAACCGCCCTCGGCGTCGGGCTGGCCGTCATGGTGATCGCCAGCCTCGTCGGCGCGGCTACGAATTACCACTTCGACGGTGTCATCGACCTCCATTCGGGCACGCCCGCCCCGGCGTGGGTCTTTGTCGCTGAAAACCTGATCAACTGGCTTGTGATGGGCGTTTTGGTCTATCTTGCGGGGCGGCTGATATCCCGTAGCCGGATCCGCCCGCTGGATGTGTTCGGCACGCAGGCACTGGCGCGCGCGCCGATGGCGATCACCCTGTTCTGCGTGCTCCTCCCCGGTTTCAGGCGCGTTACAGACCACCTGGCCGGACAGCTGATACAAGGTTCGACCCGGTTCGAGTCCGGCACCTCAGGGAGCGATCTCATCTCCTTCTCACAGGTTGAAGCACTCGACCTGGCCGTTTTCGTCCTGGCGGTCGTTCTGGCGCTGCTTCTGCTCGTCTGGACGGTGTTGCTGATGTACCGCGCTTTTGCCGTCTCCTGCAACGTGGGCGGGGGCAAAGCCATCGGCGTATTCACGGTCGTCATCCTGCTTGGCGAGGTCCTTTCCAAAGTGTTTATCGGCGCGCTCCTCGCGGCAATCCAGGTTTAGTCCCGGAATACCAAAACTCGCCGGCCCGAAGTACCGGACCGGCGAGCCCAAACCGCCATCAGTCTGTCAGACACGGATGGACCGCGCCCTGCCCGCAGGCCATCCTGAAAGACTGAATTCGGAATCCACGCACGATCGATCAGGCCAGATTCCCCTCCGCGCGACTCTTCGAGCCTGTCACCACTACCGGCTCCTTCATGCCTACGCACATATTGCCGCCTATCAGATTGAAATCGCTGGACCCGCTCTCCACGATGCCGCAGGTCTGCGTGGGAGCCGCCTGATCGTCGGCGCAACGGTTGCCCCGGACAATCGTCCGATCGAGGTCGTGCAGCCGGATCCCGGGCCATCGTCCCGACCCTTCCTGCGAATTACTCAACAGCAGGTTGCCGGAAAGCATGTGCTCCTCTCCCCTGCTGGCGTCGATTCCGCAGCGCCCGTTGTACGCGCAGACGTTATCGCTGACGATATTGTGGTGATCGCCTCCGTTCGCGACACCGCCGATTCCGTGCTGACCGTTACGTGAGAACACGCTGTCGCTGCAAACCGTATGGTGTACCCGGGCGCAGAAGAAAAACCCGTCGCCGCCGTTGCCTTCGGCGATATTGTGGGACCAGATACTTGCGCGCAGGGCCGTGCCGGGGTGAAACCCGTGACCTCTGCACCCGTGCGCCTGGCATTGCATCACCTGGACGTCGCTGCCTCGTTGAATGCCGAAACCGTCGCTTGGCCAGTCCGAAACCGTGCAATTCAGCACCCTCACCCGCCGGCATCGAACCAGATGGACCGCCGCGTACGTGAAATCCCACCAGGGTCCCCGGTAGTCTTCCGGACCCCGTATGTGAAGCCCCTGAATCTCGATATCGACCTCATCCAGTGCGTAAATCGCCGGAAAGAGACGCACGGCCCGCGCGTTGTCGGCCACCTTCAAGTCCCGTTCCACCGGCACGTCGATCCGGACGCGCGCGCCGCTTCGCTCCCGTACGACACCGTGGGTACCGTGCCAACCGGTCTGGCGATCGTCGCACAACCCGACGGCGTCGCCCGCCTGGAACGGCGGACGTGCAAGGCATTCGAACTCGTACTCGCCGTGATGCGCGTCTTTCTTCAGGGCGACCGATTCCGGCGGCCGTATCGCCAGGACGGTTGCAGGCCCGTCCCCGACCAGGCTCACGTTGCCGGAAAGACAGACCGGCTGCCGCAACGGGTAGGTTCCTGCCGGCGCGCGGACCCGTCCTCCGTCCGGAGACAGAGAAGCGATCGCCTCGCCGATCCCACACGTGGGTGATGCCCGGTCGTAGAAGTCAGCGACATTGACTTCGGCCCGTGGTCCCGATGACTTCGCCATGATCGTACACCCTGCGCGAAATACGGCGCCAGAAACTGATGTCCCGCGCCGCGATTCAGCTTTCAGACCCCCGGCGGTTCCAGGATGACCGTCACGCCCATGTCCAGGTATTTCGACCGTTGCTCGGCCGCGGCGATCCGGTGACACACGGCCACACCGGTACCCTCGAGAGACCTTGCCACGTAGGCCACGGCGTCATCGACCGACTTCAGGGCGTGATTGGGATGTGACCTCAGGTTGAACGTGAGGTCGGTGGGGCCGAACGAAAGGCAATCCACCCCGGGCCTGGCCAGAAAATGCGCCCGGGTCGCGGCCTCTACCGACTCGATCTGCAGCCACAGCACCCCGTATGCGTTCCACCAGTCCGCGTATTCGAAGGGATCGGAGATCGTGGACGCCCCGCGCCGCGAACGTCCGCCGATACTCCGGATCCCCGCCTGCGGATAGTAGAATGCGTCCACGGCCTCGATTGCCGTCTCATCCGTCTCCGCCTGGGGCACCTCGACGCCACACGGCCCCAGGTCCAGGTAATTTCCGATCAGGTACGCGTTCCTCGTGTGTTTGATGCGAAACTGGACAAATACGTCCAATTCCTCAGCGATGCCACAGAATTCCTCCAACCGCTCCTCATTGAACGCGGAGTGCTGGCTGTCGGCAGACACGAAATCGTACGGACCGCTGTCCATCACCTGCAGGAAACGCTCCCGCGTCGCATCCAGCGGCAGCATCGTACCCACAATCTGTTCTCCACTGCGTATCCGTTTCTTCAGACCAATGGCGTTTTCGAACATGAAGCCCTCCATCTGCGCCGGGAATCGCGCGTCATGTTTCGGAATCGGGAATCCGTGTATCGTATCTCACGCTGCATTTCCGGTATTCAGCTCATCGGCGTGCGCTCCCACCTTCTCAAATGCCAGGCACACCTCCTTCATCCTCTCCTCGGTCGCCAGCAATGCCCGCTGGGACAGCCAGATCCGATCTGCACTCGCCGCTTCCACGTTGGGCAGATGAAGATTTCTATAGTCGGGCGATTCATCCATCGTGGTCCATGCGTAGGGCCTATACGCGCCGGCCTTCCAGTCGTTCTGAAACAGGGGATTCCGATAGACCGGCTCGGTATAGCCGCCGCTGGCGGGCACCCCCTCCGCTCGGAGCGCCTGAAGAAACCGCTCCCGGGATACCCCCTCGAATTCGTCCGGCGCGTACCTGGCGCTGTAAATGTGCCAGCTCGCACGGGTCGCTTCCGGCAACCGCCTGACCGGTTCAATTCCGTCGAACCGCGACAGCGTCCGACTCAGCATGGCCGCGTTCTGTTCACGAATGTCCGTCTGTTGGCGGACCCTCTTCAGCTGGCACAGCAGAATCGCAGCCGTGAAGTCGGTCATGCGATGGTTGCCTCCCCAGCGCATCTCCGCCGGCGCCCGATCGAAACGGGAACGGCCCGAGTTGATCACGCACCCGATCCGGTCGGCGACCTCTTCGTCGTTGGTCAACGCGATGCCACCCTCTCCGGAAGTGATATTCTTGCTCTGCTGAAAACTGAAGCCCGATGCCAGACCCCAGCTGCCGAGACCCTTTTCCATGTACGTCGCCCCCCAGCCGTGACAGGCATCTTCCAGCACGACCAGACCGTGCCGGTCCGCAATGGTCTGAATCCGCCTCATGTCGCATGCCAACCCGCCAAAATGCACGACCATGATCGCCTTCGTTCGGGGGGTAATCGCGGCCTCGATCGCGTCCGGGTCGATATTGTCGGTATCCGGCGCGATGTCCGCGAACGTTACCGTCGCGCCCGCCGCCAGAATACCCATACACGTGCCGTGAAAGGTGAACGGACTGGTGATCACCTCGTCGCCGACGCCGATCTCAGCACCCCGGCAGGCAGCCTCCAGCGCATTGGTGCCCCCGCTGCATACCAGGCCGAACCCGGCATCCTGAAAGCGGGCGAACGTCTCCTCCAGTTCGCGGCACTTCGGACCGTAGTTCCAGTTCCTGCTGTGCAACACGTCCATCAGCAGAGACGCTTCGGCCCGGTCAAACCGCGGCCATGGATCCGCATCGTCCCGGGTAACTGCGGGCTCTCCACCAAACAGTGCGAGTCGGCTGGACATCACATGCCCCTAAAACAGGAAAATTCAGCGTTGCATTACGGGCAGGTCGGACATAGATTTCGAGGTACCCGAGGTTATTCTCAATTCGAAAGAAAATAACCGTTAAATCGCCCACAAAAACCCGAATGCGGGTAGAGGGTAGAGGTGAGACGGTAGAAGAAGCCATTGCCAATATGTTCCTCCGACTCGCCTGCGGCATGACAAGAAATCTTGCACGGCATGTTATCTCTACCCTCTCCCGTCTTCCTTCTCACCAGGTGGTGCGCCGGGGTGTGGTTAAACTTCATTGAGAACGGAGCGAATTCATGAGAGTCAAAGTCAGCAACCGGTCCACGCCGTACGCATTTCATTCGCCCCACGGGCAGGTGCTCTTCCGCATGGAAGAAGCCGAGGTTTCACACGAGCGTTTTGACGGCCGAATGAGCCCAACGTCCGTACGTGTGAATTTCAGCAGAGGCGACAGCGTTGCGGTACTCCTGTACGCGGGGGACACCGATGAGATCGTACTGGTCGAACAGTTCCGCTATCCCGTATATGCGAGCCACCCGGAATCGGAGCGGGCGGAGCGCGGCTGGATCCTGGAAACAGTCGCCGGCATCAAGGACGCCGGGGGACCCGACGTGGCCAGGCGCGAATTGCTGGAAGAAACGGGATACGCGCTCAGCGGCGCCCTGGAGCATCTCACGACCGCTTACGTCAGTCCCGGCGGAACGTCGGAACGCGTCGAACTCTATCTGGCCCACGTAAGTAAACTGGAAGGCATCCGGAAGCACGCAGGGCTGGAAGCCGAAACGGAAGACATCCGTACGCACACCATCCCGTTTGCGGAGGCCCTTCGCATGGTGGCAGACGGACGGATTGTGGACTCGAAGACGATTATCGCGCTCTACATGCTCAAAGAGCGGTTAGAGGGAAGACGGGAAACTTAAGAAGCTGTCTTAAAATTCCCAGCGGTCTTCGCGCGGCTGCAAAAGCGCCGG
>JAPPFJ010000026.1:0-42976 GCA_028877215.1 Gemmatimonadota bacterium
CCGACCGGCGCTTTTGCAGCCGCGCGAAGACCGCTGGGAATTTTAAGACAGCTTCCCAAGTCCCGACTCGAACGCCGACACGATCCGGTCCGCTTCGCTTCGCGTCAGGATCAGGGGCGGCGCCAGGAAGAAAATACTCTCGGGTCCGTCCATCACGTGGCTCATGCGACCCACGATCACGCCCTGCTCCAGGATGCCCGCCTGCACCGCGGCAACCCGTGCGGCATCCAGCATTTCGCCGCTTTGCGCCGCAAGCTCGACGGCGATCATCAGCCCCTTGCCCCGCACTTCGCCGATGAACGGAGACTTCAGCCCTTTCAACCCATCCAGAAGGTAAGCCCCCACTTCCGCGGAATTCTCCCACAGTCGTTCGGCGGTCAGAATATCCAGATTCGCCAGGGCCGCCGTACAGCAGACCGGATGCCCGCCATACGTGGACACCGAGGAGAATTCCCGACGCTCATCGGGATCGCCCAGGAAAGTTTCAAACACCTCAGGCGTCACAGCGCACGCTCCGAGGGGCAGATAGCCGCTGGAGACGCCCTTCGCCATGGTCATCATATCCGGAACCACACCCCAGTGCTCGGCGGCAAACAGCTTGCCCGTCCGGCCGAATCCCGTAATGACCTCGTCGAAGATCAGCAGCACGTCGTATCGGTCGCAGATTTCACGAAGGCGCGGCAGGTACCCGTCCGGCGGGATGATCACGCCGCCGCCGCCGATGATCGGTTCGGCAATGACCGCCGCAACCGTTGCCGGGTCCTCCCGGACAATGACCTCTTCGACCTCGTTCGCACACGCCACGCCGCCATCGGGATAGGTCAGTTTCGTCCCGAAGCGAAAGGAATAAGGCGGGTTCACGTGCAGAAACCCCGGCATCAGGGGTTCGAACTTCGCTCTCCTGGCAACCTGTCCCGTCGCGGACATCGCGCCAAACGTGAACCCGTGATAGCCCTGGTATCTCGCAATCACCTTGAACCGGTTCTCGCCCGGGTACTTCTGCCGGCCATACTGACGCGCGATCTTCAGCGCGGTTTCGTTCGCCTCCGAGCCGCTGTTGGAGAAGAACAGATGGTTCAGATCGCCGGGCAGGAGGTCGGCGAGCCTGGATGCCAGCCTGGCGGCGGGAAGATTCACCTGGAGATGGGGATAGTAGGAAAGCTGCAGCATCTGTTCGTACACGGCGTCTGCGATCTCCCGGCGGCCGTACCCGACGTTGACGTTCCAGAGCCCCGCGTAAGCATCCAGGTACTCCCGGCCCTCCGCGTCCACGACGGTGGTTCCCTTACCCCGGTGGACCACCATGAGATCCCGGTGTTCCAGAGACCGGTGCTGTACCATCGGATGCCACACGTGCGCCCGGTCCTGCGCCCGAATCTCCCCAACGTCCAGCTGGTCTGCGTCCGCCATAGACTTCCCCCGTTCCAAGAAACTATCTTGAAATCGACGATATTCGACTTGACTCGCAAGGGCCCCTGATCTACTTTGTAGCCGCTTCTGCAGGAGCACCATCATACGGCATTCAAGGGTTGAAGTCAAGGTCTGTCCCGCCGGTATTCGGCCGAACCATCCACGCCCCGGTTCGCCCCCCAATCGGCGGGGTTCCGGGCCCCCGGTACGGCCCGCAGGCCGTGCGCGTACGGGCGGCTGCCGACGTTTCGCGGCCCCTGGCCGAACGACCGTCTTCGAAGCTGTCTTAAAATTCCCAGCGGTCTTCGCACGGCTGCAAAAGCGCCGGTCGGCGTTGGTCAAACCCGCCCGTATAGACAAATATGGGCGGATTTTCCCGCCTTGACCGCCACTTTTTCGCTCGCGCTCGGGAACTCACCGGTAATTTTAAAACAGCTTCTTGGCGAAAATACCATGGCCACACCCGAACACCATACCGTCATCATCGTGGGCGGAGGCCCGGCGGGTCTGCCGCTGGCCGTCGTACTCGGCGGATGGCACCCTTATTATCGCGGCGGCGACCTGTTTCGCAGTCGATACGAGCAGGTCGACCGCTATCTTCGCGGGGAAGACGGCACGCTGCTCGGCCTCGATTTCAGAGCCGTGGTGAACGCCGGCATTCGTCCCGTGGACCTGTTTCGCATTCTCCACCATCCCGGACAGAAGTTCCGCGGGCAGAATGAACTCGCCCTCGAATTCCGCAGGCACGAACCCGTCGACGTATTGCTGATCACACAGGAAGAGGTCGGCGGCGTCTGGAACAATGTACCGGAAAACATGCTCACGCTCTCGCCGGGGCAATGGATGGAATTCGCCTTTTATCCGCTTGATCGTCACATCCGCGAACGACAGATCAATCTGGACGTCAACGCATTGATCGCGAAACATCACCTCCTGGATTATTACCACGCCGTACCGGCCCGTTTCGAAGTCGAAGACCGTATCCGCATACACGAACGCGTCTCCCGCATCCAGCCCCACGACGCGGGTTTTCTGCTCACGTCCCGCGTCGCAGGTTCGGAAACCACACGCCGCTACACGTGCAAGTACCTGGTCTACGCGGTGGGCCAGCGCTGCATTCCACGGAAACTCAATGTACCGGGCGAACATCTTTCGTTCGTCACTTCAGCCTACGACCAACCCGGGAGTTATCCCGGCGAACGCATTCTCGTCGTGGGTGGTGGCCGGTCCGCCGACTGGGCGGCAACCGAACTGCACGATGCGGGCAGACACGTCCACTACGTCATGCGCCAGCCCTTCGATCGCCACTGGCGCCTCATATCGGACAGCCGCTACGGCCTCCCCTACTACGCGCGTATCGCCGAAATCATGGAAAGCCGGTCCCCCCGCCTGAATACCCACTATGAGACCCTTGTAGCGGGTTTCGAACAGGGGGCATCCGCAGGCCTCGTCGACCTTGGCCGCAATGGCAGCCGTGAAACGCTCGAAGTCGACCACGTCATCCTCGAAATCGGCGGCATCGCGGATTACTCCCTTTTCGAAGGGTTTCCACCCCTTCGTCCGGTGGATAAATACGACAACTACCGCTTCCAGGTCCATCAGTTGCCCACACATCCACACAACTATGAATGCACCGTCGTTCCGAACATGTACCCCGGCGGATACCTGGCCGAGGGCCTGGGTCTCGTCGTCATCGGGATGCACGGTACAACCTACGCCATTGCAGGAGACATCCTTCAGAAGGAAGGGCGGCTTTAGATACCATATTCCTTCCGATGCGTCCATGCGTGGCACCGGTTCGGTTTCATCACCCGGCCACCCCCGAAGAAATCCGTGGACAATTCACCGCGCAGACCTTATTAAAGAATCCCCTGGGCGCGGTTAACGTCTGGTTCCATCTCCAATAACCCGGAGTCCATCCTTGCCCGTCACTATACGCGACGTCAGAACCATCCTCACCCAGCCCGCGGGATCCCGCCTCATCGTGGTCAAAATCCTCACGTCCCAACCCGGTCTCTACGGTCTCGGCTGCGCCACGTTTACGCAGCGATTTCACGCCGTCCATGCCGCCCTCGAAAAACACCTGAAACCGTTTCTCATCGGACGCGACGTCGACCGCATCGAAGACATCTGGCAGATGTCCATGGTCAACGGGTACTGGCGCAACGGTCCCGTACTCAACAACGCGATCTCCGGCGTGGATATCGCGCTTTGGGACATCAAGGGCAAACGCGCGGGGATGCCCGTCTACCAGCTTCTGGGCGGCAAATGCCGCGAAGCCGCGGCCTGTTACGCCCACGCCGACGGCCTGGAGAAAAACGAAGTCCTGGACAACGTCCTGAAATTCCATGAACAGGGCTATCAGCACATCCGCGTTCAGATGGGAGGGTACGGTGGCAGAACGTCCCGCCAGCGCGGCCCGGAAGGGGCTCAGGAAGGGGCGTACTACGACCCGCGGGAATACGCGCGGAGGGTCCTCGACATGATCGGCCACGTCCGCGCAAATGCGGCCCCGCACATCGAACTCCTCCACGACGTTCACGAACGGCTCGTTCCTGTGGACGCGGTCCAGTTCGCGAAAGACGCGGAACCCTTCAGGCTGTTCTTCCTGGAGGACCCGCTCGCGCCGGAAGACCTGGAGTGGTTCCATAACATCCGGCAGCAATGCGCCACGCCCGTCGCCATGGGGGAACTCTTCAACCACCCGCGGGAGTGGACGCCGCTCATCGAGGACCGGCTGATCGACTTTATCCGCATGCACGTCAGCCAGATGGGCGGCCTCACGCCGGCCCGCAACGTGGCGGCATTCGCCGGCATGTACGGCATTCGTACCGCCTGGCACGGGCCCGGCGACGTTTCTCCGGTCGGCCATGCCGCCAATCTGCACCTGGATCTCTGGGCGCCCAACTTCGGTATCCAGGAGTGGTGCCGATTCGACGAACGCGTCTGCGAAATCTTCCCCGGGACGCCCGAAGTCAGGGGCGGTTTCATGTATCCCAACGACCGGCCCGGCTTCGGAATTGACGTCGATGAGGATCTCGCATCGAAGTATCCCTGTCAGGATGAGATTATCGGCTGGACGCAGGCCCGCCTGCCCGACAGCTCACCCGCGAGACCCTAAGAAGCTGTCTTAAAATTCCCAGCGGTCTTCGCGCGGCTGCAAAAGCGCCGGTCGGCGTTGGTCAAACCCACCCGTATAAACCAAATATGGGCGGGTTTTCCTGCCTTGACCGCCACTTCTTCGCTCGCGCTCGGGAGCTCACCGGTAATTTTAAAACACCTTCTAAGGTCATCGCGAGCCGCAATTCCAAATCCATGCAAGGAGGATAACCATGATCAGGATCGGAATCGTCGGTGCGGAGAACAGCCATACCGTCGCCATTTCGAAAACGTTGAACATAGACAAGAAAGTACCGGGCTGCCGCGTCACCCACGTGTGGGGCGAAGCCGCCCGGTATGCCGAAGATGCTCAAGATAGGGGACAGATTCCGAATATCGTCGAGCACCCCGAAGAGATGATCGGCCAGGTCGACGCCGCGTGCGTGGACCATCGCGACGCGAAATATCACCTGCCCGCGGTCTGGCCGCTGATGGAAGCCGGAATTCCGTTATTCGTGGACAAGCCGTTCTGCTATCGGGTCTCCGAGGGCAGGCGCTTCCTGGACCGCGCGTCGGAACTCGGGGTCCCCGTCTGCTCCTTCTCCGTGATACCCAGACAGGAGTCCTTCAGCCGGCTCAAGGAAGACATCGCCGACATGGGCCGGGTAGTCTCCGTGGTCACAACCGGCCCCTGCGACGTCGAATCCGAGTGGGGCGGCGTTTTCTTCTATGGCATCCACCAGGTGGACATGGCCGTGCGACTGCTCGACAACGACGTCACCCACGCGCAGGTCAACCTGGGCGGAAAAAACCATACCGGCACGCTGTATTCGTCGAGCGGCTCCGTCTCTACGCTCAATCTCTTCACCGAAGGGCACAGCGCCTTCCACGTGTCCGTCATCTGCGAAAAGGGGCGGGTCGACCGCGTGATCGGCTACGACGAGAATCCGTATCTGGGCGGCACAAGCGCCTTCTGCGACATGTTCAAGACGGGCAACACCGATGAAACCCGCGAATCCATGCTGAAACCGGTCGCCGTGCTGGAAGCGCTGGAAAAATCAATCGTGCAGGGAGAGAAAATCGAGGTCCCGTCCATCGAATAGCTCCGGTTTGGCGGAACCGGCAGGGAGTTACCCGAGACCACCTGAGACGGCCCCGCGATCAGGCCGAATGCGGCGACGGGCCGGTTTCAGGTCGCCGCCGCTTCCGAAAAGACCCTGAGGTGGTTGCCGCCGAGAATCTTGCGGATGTCGGCCTCCGAATAACCCCTGTCCAGGAGACCCACGGTAATCCGGGCAAACGAGGTCGCGTCCTCCATCAGCGTGCCCCCGCCGTCGAAATCCGATCCGATGCCCACATGGTCGGCGCCGACAAGCTGTACGGCGTGGTCTACGTGGTCGAGAAGGCGAGTGAACGATGGCGCCGTCCTGTCGACAAACCGGGGTACGAACGTAATGCCCATCGACCCGCCATTCTTCGCCAGCGCCCTGATCTGTTCGTTGCTCAGGTTTCTTGGATGGTCGCACACCGACTTGCAATTGCTGTGGGAAGCGATCACCGGTTTTTGCGAAACCTCCATCACATCCCAGAATCCCGTTTCGCTGATGTGAGAAACATCCACCAGCATTCCCAGGTTGTTCATTGCTTCCACAAGCCGCACGCCGAAACGCGTCAGTCCGCCCCGGCTGCGCGCTTCGGCATTTCCGTCCGCGGCCAGGCTGCTGACGTCGTGCGTCAGGCCGATCGAACGCACGCCCACCCTGTGCAGCATGCGCAGCACGTTGATGCTGCCCTCTACCCCGTCGCTGTTTTCGATTGCCAGCACGACCGCCAGTTTGCCGTCCCGTTTCGCGCGCGAAATGTCGGCCGCGGATTTCGCCAGCACCACGTCGTCACCGTGCGCTTCCATTTCCGAGTCGAAAAACCCCATTGCGTCAAGCGCATAGGTCAGATGGTTCTTCACCGCAAGTGTGACGTCTACGGCGAAGAAAGCGGCATCCACGCCTCCCTTTCTCATTTTCGGAAAATCGATCTGTACCGGTGATTCGACGTCCGATCGATCCAGACGCCCTCTCAATCCGGCCACGGTGGCGTTCCGGCGGTCTCCGTCCGTCGGGGGATTCCCGGAAAAACCCAGATTCCCCCGGCGAATGTGGTTCACGATCGCATCGTTATGCGAATCGATCACCAGGGCGTCCCGATGCAGGCGTGCGGCGTCACTATGGTCAGTCATGAAAACCTCTCTGTCGAGTACTGATTCGCAAGGAATCTGAATTTCCCGTGCCGCCAAACGATACGGAGGTTACCACCGCCTCCGTCGGCCGGGAACCCGCCTGTAACGCGAAATGGCATTTCGCGCTACGCCGCGACCGTCAGAAATAATAGCTCAAGGACACGAAACCAAGCGTCGGAAACTGTCCGAACTCTGACTGCACGCCATTCGAAGCCCGGGATGAAGGCGCACCGGAACCCCCGCCAAGCCCCAGGAGTGCACCACCCGAGACGGTCCCATTCTGAAAACATCCGTACTCAATCGCGGGCGACAGGAACGCAGACCGGTCCGAGAGGTTCCACAGAACGGGCATGCGAACCGACCAGAGCGGCGTAAGTTGCCACGCCAGACCTGGCGCGACGTAGTGCCTCCCCAGCAGGAAGACCCCACCCGCGGCATAGGTCCGGTCCTCAAGCAGCGCGCGATAGTCGCGGGTGCGGGAAACACCGGCCCCGTTCAGGTGATACTCGAGGGTTCCGTAGACTCCGTTCGAGATTCGATGATCGAGTCCCGTCGAAATCCGCAGAAACGACCGGCCGTCCGGCTTTCTGGTCCACGCCGCCTCCAGCCAGGCCCCCGCGTCACCGAGCGATCCGGCCACGTCCAGGCCCAGAAGCAAATGCTCCCGGAACCCCATCGCCATCACGTGGACGTCCGCACCGTGCGCCAGGAACCGGCCGCGAACGAAGCCGGCGCCACTCTGTTTCGAAACATCCCATCCTGGAACCACCCCGGCGTCCAGTTCCCCCATCGTGCCAACCGGCACACGCAGCCTGACGGCATCCACACCCACGCGCTCTTCCTTGTCCAGTACTTCCGGAGAAAAGGGCGTGATGACATCGGTCGGATTCACCGCTCGCGCCGAGCCGAACGCGACAACCTGCCGGCCAACGTAGACGTCCGCGCGCGGCAGCGAAACCGTCAACAACGCCCGATCCAGATTCTGAGTTACGGTAAAGCTGTGGTCCGTGCCGTCAGCGCGGGGATACAGTCTGTCCCCGAGGTCCTTCACCCGGTAGTCGAACAGCGCGGACGCCGGTAACCACGGCGCGCCCGCGGACGGCGCTCCGGCGGCTCTTGCAGACAGATCGTACGCGAATTCGCCCGACAACACCCGGGCCGGGCGCCAGAACAGCTTCACGCGAACGCGGTTCAACCATATCCGCCGGGGCTCCGGTTTCCGGATATCGGGGACGGACGCCCGCTGTTCCAACATCGCAAACGACTTCGCATATCCACTCAGCCTGAGTCGGCCTTCATTCGTCGCCCCCCTCGCAGGCATCAGAGCCAGAAAAGCCAGAAAACACAGGAACAACCCATGCGCAGGCGGGCGCGAATTTCCAGTGTTCTGTCCCAGAAACAGGTTGCCTGAATTCGGCTGTCGAGTCGCCCGGCTGGCAAGGCGCCAGAGCGCAGGCGACCTGCGTAAGGTCGGCGATCGAAGGCAACGTAGCAAGACGGGATGAATCGGTGGTCGAATGGTTAGATATTTTTGGGACAGGACACTAAGGCCCGCTCCGGGTGACATCCTGTACAAGGCTTCCATCCTTCAGCACCACCAGCCGTTTAGCCCGATCCATGATCATTCGATCATGCGAAGAAAAGAGAAAGGTCATCCCGCGGCACTCGTTCAATTCCCTCATCAGATCCAGCAGCGCGGCGCCGGTTGCCGAATCCAGATTCGCCGTGGGTTCATCCGCCAGAATCAGGTCAGGCCCCGAGACCATCGCCCGGGCAACCGCCACGCGTTGCTGCTGCCCGCCCGAGAGCTGAGGAGGGCGCCTGTCCTCCATCCCCTCCAGGCCCACGGTAGACAACATCTCCTGCACGCGTTCCCGGCGGACGCGGCGCGAAACGCCCTGCAGCAACATGACGTATTCGATGTTCTCGAGAACAGTGAGTACCGGGATCAAATTGTACGCCTGGAAGATGAACCCGATATGGTCCCGGCGGAAATCGGAGAGTGCGCGTCCACCCATCTGGCTGATTGGCGTACCGGCCAGGCTCACCCGGCCGGCGGAGGGCGTATCCAGTCCGCTCAGGATATTCAGCAACGTGGATTTTCCCGATCCCGACGGTCCCGCAATCGCCGTGAACTCGCCACGGGCAACCTTGAGGTCCACGGCCTTCAACGCGGATACGTCGACCTCCCCGACGCGGTAGATCTTGCTCAATCCCTCCGCTTCGATCAACACGGAATCTCCACGCATGCAGCCCTCCCACGCCCCCGGTTCGCGCTCATTCGTACATCTTCATCGCCTGCGCGGGTTTCAGCCGGGCAGCGAAAACAGCAGGATAGATCCCGGCGACCAGCGTAAACAGAAATACACACACCGGAAACAGGACGAACTGCTCCAGCCGCAGGACCGGAAAGATCAACTCCCGCAGGGTCACGCCCGCAAACTCGATGCCCGAGTAATCGATCCCCTGTACGGAGTAGAGGAACGTCACAGCAAATCCGATACCGCATCCGATCAGGATGCTGAACAATGAGAGCGCGCCGGCCTCGAACAGAATCATCATCGCCATGCGCCTTGGACGCGTTCCCACCGCCCGCAGGACGCCGTACTCGAATATCCTTTCGTGCAGCGACATGAACAGGGTGTTGACAATGCCCAGCGACACCACCGCAAACAGGATCACGCCTACAATCAACGACGAGAACCCTGACATGTCCAGAACCGCGCTGAGCTGGGGCATCAGTTCCCTCCAGCTCCGGGCTTCGTTTCCGTTCCGTGAAAACCGCGACCGGAAACCGGCGTCCATTGCCTCTGTACCCGAGGAAGATTTGAGATGAAGGGCAATCTCGTGAACCTCACCCGGAAGTCCGAGCAGGCGCTGCACGGTCTCGATATGTGCGAAACCCACCCCGCCATCCAGTTCACGGACGCCAAAACGGAATATCCCCCCCACCCGGAACATTTCCTGGGCCAATTCTCCGGATTCCGCCTCCGCCGCCGTCACCACGACCCGGTCGCCCGGGCCAATCTCCAGCGCTTCCGCAAGTTTCGACCCCACCAGGATCTTTCGTCGGTCCTCACGCTCGAGGAACGACCCTTCAACGATGGCCTCGTCGACCATGGAGAACGGCCTTTCGAGGCTGGGGTCGACGCCGTAGAGCAGCACGGTTCCGGACGTGGCCGGCGAGGCCAGCATACCGGGCGTCTGCACGCGAAGTGTCATGCGTTCCACTTCCGGATCGTTCCTCAGACGCTCCAGCACGCGGGGCAGCCCCCTCACGACCCGCGCCACGTCGCGGGTACTCCTGAAGCCCTCCGCGTGGACCTGCCCGTGCCCCATGAACGTGTCCGTCGCAATCCGAACGATCGTGTCGGACATCCCGATCATCAGACCGTCCGTAAAGATCAACGCCGCCAATCCGATTCCGATCGCGAGCCCGGCCAGCAACGTCCGTCGTGCGTTTCGAAAGGAGTTCATCCAGGCAATTTTAATTAAATACAACATGAAATGTGCTCTCTGCGGATCAATCGGATTGCCCGTACTCATCCCGACCGCGCGGGTGTTCGAGGCGCTGCGGCGGGTCGAACAGGACGGCTCCAATCACCGCTCAATGAGTCCGCATCGCCCGTGCGGGCGCGACCCTGGCCGCGCGCGTCGCCGGGATCAGACTCACAAGAACGGCGGTGCCGAAGGTCAGCACCGCCGGTATCCAGACCGACCTGAACGAAACCATACTGATCAGCCGATCGAAAACGTAGCCGCCGTATTCCACGGGCGTCGGATAGACGATGCCGTGTTTCGCCAGAATCGTGTTGCAGATCATACCCAGCCCCCCGCCGATCAGCACGCCGAAAACCGACAAGCAGGCGGTCTCGCCCAGGATCAGGAGAAACACGGCAGCCGGTCGCGTACCCAGCGCCCGAAGCACGCCAAATTCCCGTGTGCGCTCCATAATAGCCATCAGTACTGTATTCAGCACACCGATCGCCACGATCAGATTGATGATACCCAGCGAGATCCACATTCCCTGGACGTCAGCCTGCATGGCCCGATAGAACGCCCTCTCTACCACCTGCCACGGCGAGACCGCGACCGGGCCGCCGGCCAGGAGACTCTTCAGTTTACTGGCAGTGCGCACCGACGCCGAAGGGTCCTCGAGCACAACTGCCATTTCGTGGACCCGGTGACCCAGCTCCAGGAAACTCTGCGCCTCCTTCAGGTGCATATAACAGGCCACGCGCTGGTACGGATCCTTGCCGTCGCCCACAATTCCCACAACGCGGTAGACGTCGTTGGCAATGGATCCGTCCGCTGCCTGCCCGATCAATATGACCTCATCGTCCGTGGTCGCGCCTAACGACTCGGCCAGTCCAAAACCCAGCATGACCTCCGGCTCGGAACGCATGGTCAGAAACCGACCCGCGCTCACGTTTAATTTGAGACGAGTCGTCCGCGCTTCCCGGCCGGGCAAAACACCCACAATCCGCGCGCCCGTGGTCTTGTTGTCCACCGCGGCCAGTACCGGAGAATACACCCGGGGCGTCCATGCCTCGACAACGTCCAACGACTCGACGGTCTCCCCCAACCGAACGGGATCGTCGATGGTATTGTAAAGCGTGGGTTTGTCAAGATACCCTTTCCCGTGAATCTGTACGTGGCCCGTCCGGTTCCTGGTAAACGCCTCGATCAACCCCAGATAGGTGCCATCCGAAATCCCGATGGATAGTGAACAAAGCGCAAAACCCCCCGCCATCGCCGCCAGGGTCAAGACCGACCGCCGCCGCTGGCGAAAGCAATTCCGAAACGCGATTTTGAGCACCATAAACGAGACTGAGAAAGGCGTGAAACTACGAGAATACGAGACTACGAGATTGCGAAACTACGAGAATGCGAGAGAACGAAACTACGAAAGGCGCGAAACTGCGAGAGGACGAAGGTCCGCTGCTTTCCGTTCATCGTCGGCGCCGCAGATTCCGATGGGTAAACGTGTCCTCCGGCACGCCCCTGTCGAATTGTGCATCAAGGTATCGTATTACCGTTCGGTGCCCCTGTTTCTTCAAGGGCTTCATTTCCAAAACCGCAGGCAGGGTACGCCCTCCGAAATCCGTGGCATCTGAAAACGTCATCTCCCGCATCGGTTCGCCGCGCTCGTCGAAATACACGTACGACAGCGGTATCAGATCGGACTTCCGTATCGTGAGTACGATCTTGCCCCAAACCGAGGGTGTTTCATCCCTTGGAATCAGCACGATTTCGTAAACCGAGTCGCTTCCGGCCGTCCCGAAGGCGGGCCGATAGTCCACCGCCAGCGAACTCTCCTTTACCAGGTCGTCATTCGTAAAATCCGAACCCATCCAGGATCCCATCATCATCGACGGCGGGACCTTGATCACTTTATCGACTCTGGGAAAATAATTCCACATCTGTGTGCCCACGCGTAACGTCGCGGTACCCGCTTCTTTCTTCGGCGCCAGAATCGTGACGAAGGTCTTGCGCATCCCTTCGGTCCACATCTTCATACGAAGCGTCCGCCGCCAGTGGGGTGTCCGGATTTCCATTTCCAGTTCCGTGAAGCTGGTTTCGCTGCGGTACAACCGGTCCATGCGGTCCACGAGTACCTCAATATCCCGGATCTCGGCCGCAACACCGGCGCCGGCGCTCCCCAGAACCAGCCAGGACAGTACGATTGTACGCGCTGTCAGCATCAGGTGCTTCCTTCCAATTCGGCGCCCGCCGCCCTGTCGTCCGCCCCGCCCCCTACCGGTGAAGCGCTATCGCTTCCAGAATGGACTCGCAACGTCCGAGAACCTGACCCGCCCGAAATCGTCCGGCGCATGGAACTGCGGCTCCGGCGTCCGGCTGGCGGACCACTGGCTGAACTGTGCGTTGGTCCTGCCGCCCAGCCGGTTCAGGTTCAGGTGCCAGACGTCGCCTGGCGCCGGCGGCGTGTTCTTCGCAACGCCGGCGAAGTTCTCAAACGGTATGGCAGCCTCGAGGACCCAGTACGAGTCACTATCCTCGTCGTCGTTCAGCGTACCGGAGACAAACGTTGAAACCTGAAGGCCTTGCGCCCGCCACCCCGTATCGTCGACCACACCGGCGCCCCTGGGATTGAACCTGTCCAGGAAGATGCTCAGGACATTCATCTCTATATTGAAATAGACGTGCGGCCGGTCCGGATCCGGGGCGGTAAACACCTCCACGCAGTCGTCATCGTACACTTCGCTGTTGCGCTCGGTGTGGTCCGCCCATATATGGGCGTCTTCACAGATATACGAAACGTACAGACTGGTATCGTCCCAGAGCATTTTAGCCACCGTCTGCTCCCGCTTTCCGTCGCTGTACCACGGGAAGACGAACGCGCCCACGTCGGGTGCGGCCACCCACGCCGGTTCGTCCAGCCGTCCGTCTACCGTTATCGGAGTTCCCGCGCGATAGATCGTATAGCTCGGCCGACCTTCGGCATGCGCCGAATTCACCGTCACAAGGATCGCCATGAATACAAGAAACACCAGCAGCAGTTCCATTGTCCGACCTCCCGTTCCACAGGTTGATGGTCAATAAGCTGTCTCACACAACCCGCGCAGGAACCCGGCATCCGCAATCAGCGCGGCCCCAGGATCGTCATCCCTGACGAATTCGACTTCAAGATATCCGTCGAAACCCGCAGCGGAGAGCTCCCTGACGACCTCACGGTAGTCCACGTAACCCTCTGATATCAGGCTGCGTGCGTTTCGCCCCTCAGAAGCATAATTCTGCGCGTGTACGGTTGCCACGTGCGGGGCCACCTGCCGCGCCACCGCAATGACCCGGCGGGCGTTGTCCGTGTACATCGGCTGGAAATTCAGCAGGAAATTATGCCGGGCCACGCCCTCCACCAGGCGCAGACTGCCGTCGGCCGTGTCTGACAGATATCCCAGGTGCATCTCCAGAACCAGGCTCATGCCCCGGTCACCGGCGCGGTCGGCAAACCGGCGGAATCCCGAGACCGCGTTCCGCCAGTCCTCGTCCGTCGCCTCATCCGAACCGCAGGACCCTGCCCACACCCGGATCCTGTCCGCACCCAGATCCGATGCGGTATCCAGCCCTTCCGCCATCTCCCTTTCAAATCCCGCCGAGACAGGATTGATGTACGATCCGTACTGCGATACCTCCAGCCCTCGTTCCCGAATGGACCGGGCGATCCGCCGGTTTTCCTCCGCGTTATACGAAGCGGGCATATGGTGGGGTTTTCCCCACGGCTCGACACCGTCGAAACCGGCCTGGACCGCAAGGTCCAGGACGTCCTCGAACGGCCGGTCCTTAAAGGCAATCGTGCACAGTGCTGTCTTCATTGTACAGCCTCCTCGACAATCGGACCATAATACCCCGACCACAACCCGATGTCAATCCGAATGACGGCGTCTTGATGCCATTCGATCCACCGGCCGGCCAAAAAGAAACAGGGAATTCTTCGCCGGCGTGAATAAACGATCCGGTTGACATGACCCCCGACCTTTTTTACTTTAGCCAGACGCGGTGGAATCCGGTTTCCGGACCCGATCCGCCCTCGTCTTCGTGAAGGATTTGGCAGTTTCAGTATTCTGATCAACTCGAACCTGTCAAAATTCTCTTCTGCGAATTATCCTGGACTACAGTGATGTGAGGTGCGAATACTCATCCCGTGAACGGCTGGAAGACTACGAAAGACGTCGATATTTCACGCGGACTTCCGGCGTTTCTTCACCCACCGACTGGTTTCCAAACCTCTTGTGCCTTCTGTGCTTTTAGTGGCTATTGTCACTCTTTACCCGTTTGCCGAAAAACATTGGCCACAGAAGGCACAAAAACACAAAAGGACACAACAGTCCAAAGACGTCTTCGTTCCAGGACAGCAGTTTGATCACCGGGATCTATCGATATCGGGAAGGAAGTAAATGGACCGTTTCAAATTCGGAATTCTGGAAGACGTCATTCAGTCGGACTGGGTGAATGTGTTCCCCAGAGCGAAGGCGCTCGGTTACGACGGCGTTGAACTGGGCGTCAGGGCAAACACGTATCGCGCCTCCGACCTCTGGAGCGACGAGACGATCGAAACCCTGGGAGAACGCGCTGAATCGGCGGGTATTCCCGTCTTCTCCGTGTGTCTGCACACGTTCTGGCGTTATACCTTTGCCGACCCGGACGTGGCGAACCGATTCATGGCCAAACAGATCGTGTTCCAGGCCATTCATGCCTGTAACGTCCTGGGCATCGGGACCATACTCATCCCGGTCACGAATCCGCTGGGATTGCCCCCGTGCGAGGCCGCCCATCGCTGGGCATACGAAACCCGCGCCGTTGCTTCACAGGCGGCCGGCCAGGGCATCCGCATCGGCCTGGAGAACGTGGGGCGCAGCCACGTCGTGACCGGTGAGCAAATGATGGAACTGATCGAAGCGGTGGACAATCCGTACGTTGGCGCCTACTTCGACGTTGGCAACGCGCAGATGCTGGGCAGCAATTCGGTCGCCGATATCCACTGCCTGGCGGACCGGATCGTACAGGTCCACATAAAAGACCCGCGAACAGACCGGACGCCATGTTACGTCGGGGAGGGTGAAATCGACCTTGAAGGCTGCCTGAAGGCGCTGGTTGACGTAGAATATGCGGGTCCGCTCGTGTTCGAGACGCCACCTATGGAAGACGCGCTTTCAACGGCGGAACGCAACCTGAGAACCCTGAAATCCCTCGTCGAATCGGTCGTCGTCGAGTCAGGCGGAAGTGCGGATTCCTGAAAGGCGACACTGGAAGCGAATCCCGATCTTTCAGAATGAGAATCCCGTTTCGAGCGTCTTGGCCAGCGGGATATTCTTTGTTTGTTCCAGCCGCCATCCAGCGTTCATCGACGGCGCTTACGGTAGGCGTATGCCAGTCCGCGCAGCACCAGGTCGGGTTCGGAATGGTGCGGCGATTTGAGATAGGGTGAAAGGACCGGTGCGTCTCCGCCTGTGAGTACGACCCTCGGCGCTCCGTCCGTTGCATCGATCAGCTCTTCGACCACGCGATCCACAGCTCCGGCCGCGCCGAACACGACCCCCGCACGTATACACTCCGGCGTGTCGCGCCCCACCGCCGACGCGGGCGCTTCGAGTCTGACTTCCGGCAGCAGACTGGTTTCCGACGCGAGTACTCTCGTCATGGCCTTCAGCCCCGGCGAGATCGTGCCGCCCATAAAACAACCTGCGGCGGAAACCAGGTCGACGGTTAGGGCTGTGCCGACGTCAACCACGATGACGGAACCGCCGACCTGCCTGAACGCGGATCCGGCAGCCAGAAGCCGGTCAACGCCAACCGCCTCGGGCTTCTCGACGGCGACGTCGATCCCGGGATCGGTCCGGGGATCGGCCTCGATGAGATCACACCCCGCCAGCGACCGGACGGCCCTGCCCATCACATCCGCCATATTCCTCACCACCGAAGACGCAATGGCCCCGTCCAGCGCACGAACCGCTATGCCCGCACCTTCCAGCACGTCGCCAAGGCGCGTTGAGTACCCGTCGCTGTCAATCCGCGCGTCCGTGTCCATGCGCCAGCGAGTCCGCATGACCTCGCCGTCAAACACGGCGCAGCCGATACTGGAATTCCCGATGTCAATTGCAATAAACATTCAGGTTTGGCGTGCTGTCCGTAAAACTTGAACGATTGATTAAGGTCCCGTCGTGAAGGACCTCTAGACCTTCGCATCGCCTCCCACGTCGCCGGCCAGGACCCTCCGGAGCCCGCCGTCCGCGCCCCGAACCAGGAGCGCGCCGTCGGATCCGACGTCCTCCGCCACACCCCGAACCGGGCCCGCATCCGTATCGATGAAAACCGGATTGCCCAGCATCCTGGTTTTGCCCGCCCACCGTCCCCTTATGCTTTCGGCATCCAGGCCAGCGTATACGTGTTCCAGCGACCGCAACACGTCCGCCAGAAGCCCCGTCCGATCGTATGTTCGACCCGTGCCACACCGAATGGAGGTCGCCGTATCCCGCAGGCCCGCGGGAAAGTCGGCCTCCTCCTGGTTGACGTTTATCCCGATGCCGAGAACGGCGAAGTCCAATCTGTCGCCGCCGCCGCGCACCTCGGTAAGGATGCCCGCCAGCTTGCGATCGTTCAGGTACAGGTCGTTCGGCCACCTGACGTCGGGATGTACGCCGGTCAAAGCCTCCACGGCGTCGGCGAGCGCGACGGCCGCACCGAGTGTAAGCATCCAGGTGCGCGCAACCGTCAATTCGTAACGGAGTATCAGTGAGAACCAGAGCCCCGCGCCTGGCGGCGAAAACCACGTTCTGCCCAGGCGACCCCGTCCCGCCTTCTGATGTTCCGCAAGGACCACTGTGCCGTGCGACGCACCGGCCAGAGCCGCCCGGGTCGCCAGGGCATTCGTCGAATCGAGCTCCAGAAAGCAGACGGGAGGACGGCCCAGGGCACGGGTACCGAGTCTTCCCAGAAGGTCGCTCCGGACGATCACATCGGTCTCGGTGTCCAGTCGAATACCCGCTCCGGAACGCTCCGAAATGGAATAGCCGAGGCGGCGTATCGCGCCTATTGCGCCGCGGACGTCATCGTGCTTGCACGAGAGCGCATCGGCAATATCCGGAACACGAACGTACGCTGTCCGTCGTCCACCCAGCGCCTCGAGAACCCGATACGCAATCGGGGTTTCCACGCCATCGGTGCGGACCGATGTGCCCGAGGGATTGCACGGCCGTTTACCGCTCATTGGAACATCAGGCTCAGATCCATGGCGGGCGGCGAATGCGTCAACGCGCCAACGGAGATCAGATCCACGCCCGTTTCCGCCACGGCACGAACCGTTTCGAGTGTGACATTGCCGGATGCTTCCAGCAGGAGGCCTTCCGGCCCGAAGGACCTCGCCCGCTCCACCGCGAGGCGTGTGGTCTGCAGATCCATATTGTCCAGCATCACTCGATCCACTCCCGCGACAAACGCGTCGTCCAGTTCGCGAAGCGTCTTCACCTCCACTTCGATCGTCACCCGTCTGCGGTCCCGGGCCATCGCCGATTTCACCGCCGCCACCGCCGGTCCGATTCCGTCCGCCGCCTCGATGTGGTTATCCTTCAGCAGCACCATGTCGTGGAGTCCGATTCGATGGTTGGTTCCTCCCCCGGCGACGACCGCGAGCTTGTCCAGTATACGGAGGCCGGGCGCAGTCTTCCGGGTATCCAGAATTCTGGCGCCCGTCCCTTCAACGGCGGCCACGTAGGCCGACGTGATCGTTGCGATTCCGGACATGCGCTGCAGGAAGTTCAACGCCGTCCGCTCCGCCGTCAGGATGCCGCGCGCCGGTCCGGCGACCTCCGCCACCGCATCCTCGCCATCGACGCGCGCGCCATCCACGGTCCGAGGTGTCACCCGTATTCGAGAATCGACCCGTTGAAATACCCGTTCGGCCACCGCGAGACCGGCGATCACGCCCGGCGCCCTGGCAATCAGCAGGGCTCGTGCCCGCACGTTCGGGCGCACGGTCCAGGCGGTTGAAATATCGCCGTCGCCCACGTCCTCCGCTATCGCCGCATCGACCGCGCGATCGAGGCCATCCCACGCCATCAGGTTCGCCATCCCAGTCGATCTTCCCGCCTACGCGGCGTCATCCGAGACCCCCTTCATGCCCGATTTCAGCTGGTTGATCCGGTCCCGGTATTCCGCCGCCTGTTCGAACGCCAGTTCCGCCGCGGCCCTTGCCATCTTGTCCTCGAGTTCCGCAATCACATCCGACGGGTCGGTACCTGCCTCGTACCCCGACGTCTCCTCTGCCGCAATCGGCGCCTCCTCCTGCCTGGCATCGGCGACGGCCGTCGTCTGAAGGATCTCATCCCGGCTCTTGTAAACCGTCTGCGGCACAACACCCAGTCGATCGTTGTATGCCTGCTGCACCCTGCGCCTGCGGTCGGTTTCATCGATTGCCCGGCGCATCGAGTCCGTCATCTCGTCCGCGTACAAGATGACCTGGCCGGCCAGATTTCTGGCGGCACGCCCGGCCGTCTGAATCAGCGATCGCGTCGAGCGCAGAAATCCTTCCTTATCCGCATCCAGGATCGCCACCAGGGACACTTCAGGAAGGTCCAACCCCTCACGCAGCAGATTCACACCCACCAGAACGTCGAATTCGCCCAGCCGCAGTCCCCTGATGATATCGACGCGTTCGAGTGAGTCAATTTCCGAGTGCATATAGCGTGCGCGTATACCCAGATCCCGCATATATTCCGCCAGGTCCTCGGACATTCTCTTGGTCAGCGCGGTCACCAGCACGCGTTCGCTGCGGGCCACCCGCTCCCGGATCTCGTCGATCAGATCGTCCACCTGTCCGCGTACAGGTCGCACCAGCATCTCCGGATCGAGAACGCCCGTAGGCCGTATGATCTGTTCGACCACGATTCCTTCAGTCGCTTCGAGTTCATAGTCCGCGGGTGTGGCGGACATGAAAACCGCCGACCTTATCTTGCCTTCGAATTCCTCGAAATACAGCGGACGGTTGTCCAGAGCGGCGGGCAGCCGGAACCCGTGTTCCACGAGCGTGGACTTGCGCGATCGGTCGGCGTTCCACATCCCCCGGATCTGCGGCAGCGTCACGTGCGACTCGTCGATGACGATCAGAAAATCCTCCGGGAAATAATCCAGCAGCACGTGGGGCGGCTGACCGGGCTCTCGACCGTCTATGTATCTGGAGTAATTCTCGATTCCGGCGCAGTAGCCGATCTCGCGCATCATTTCGATATCGTACCGCGTACGGGTCTCCAGCCGCTGGGCCTCCAGCAGTTTTCCCTGGCTCTTGAACGCCTCCAGCTGCTCCGCCATGTCGTTTTCGATCTGCCAGATGGCCTGCTCGATCCGCTGGCCGCTGGTCACGAAATGCCGCGCCGGATAAATCGCCGCCCGTTCCCGCGTATCCAGCACCTCCCCCGTTACGGGCTGCACCAGACTGATCGCGTCCACTTCGTCCCCGAAGAATTCGACGCGTACCGGATCGTCCCTGTCGGGTCGATAGATCTCCACCACGTCGCCGCGCACCCGAAACGTCCCCGGGCCGAAATCAACGTCGTTACGCGTGTAGTGTATGTCCACCAGCCGGCGAAGCAGTTCGTCACGGTCCACCCTGTCCCCCCGGTCGATCATGACGTGCATACCTTCGTACTCTTCCGGATTGCCAATCCCGTAAATGCACGATACGCTGGCCACGATAATTACATCCTGACGTTCCATCAGCGCACTCGTCGCGCGCAGGCGCAGCCGGTTGATCTCATCGTTGATGTCGGATTCCTTTTCTATGAAGGTATCCGTCACGGGCTTGTATGCTTCCGGCTGATAATAGTCGTAATAGGAAATGAAATACTCCACCGCATTGTCAGGGAAAAACGTCTTGAATTCACCATACAGCTGAGCCGCCAGCGTCTTGTTGTGCGAAATGACGAGGGTTGGCATCTGTATGTTCTCGATGACCTTCGAAATCGTAAACGTCTTGCCCGTTCCGGTCGCCCCCAGGAGGGTCTGAAACCGGTTCCCCTGTTGAACCCCCTCGCTCAATTCGGCGATGGCCTCCGGCTGATCGCCCGCCGGCTCAAACGGCGCCTGGACCTGAAAACGCTTCATCATCGACCTCGTGACACGTACACTGCCGAAAAACAGTGACCAAATGTATAGATAATTTAGACACGGTTCATTGCAAAAGCAAGAACTATGGCGTGAATCCCGTTCCCGCCAGGATTGACATCGGCCTGCCTGTTCTGCGAGGCGGATCGACCAAAGCCGGCGCACAATCCCCGTCCCGGCCAAGAAAATACAGGGAATTCGCGCTTATTGTACTTTTTTTTCCTGTTCAAACTGGTTAAATTTCATTGCACAGACACACGACCACGCCCGTGGAACGCGCACGACCGGGAAGAACACACATACGGGATCCCATTACCGGACCCTTCACGTATGAAACCTCTCCGTCATCCGGCATTTCCGTTCGTTATTGCCGGCGTACTTACCGCCTGTGGGGGCAAGGCACCTCCATCTCCGGTGTCTCCTCCGGAAGCTGGCAGCAACGGCGGGGAAGTCAGGACGGCGCCTCTGCCGTCAAGAAATTTCCTGGACGTCTCGAGCTTTCCCATGAACCGTCTGATCAGCGGCGGCGTGGCGAAAGACGGCATCCCCGCACTGACAGATCCGGGTTTTGTCCTCGCGGGTTCGGCTGACGCCGCCTATCTGATGGACGAGGATCTCGTACTGGGGGTATACCTCAATGGCATCGCCAAGGCATACCCGCACAATATTGGCTGGCACCATGAAATCGTCAACGACGTCGTGAGCGACCGTCGCCTCGTTGTTACGTTATGCCCGCTTACCGGCACGGGAATGGTCTTCGACGGCCAGGGCGAGGGCAATGGACGGCTGGAACTCGGCGTTTCCGGCCTGCTGTTCAACAACAATCTCGTGATGTACGACCGTCGCTTCGACGACACACTCTACCCACAGATGACCCATATCGGCATTAAGGGCTTCGGCACCGAACAGGAGCTCACGCTGATGCCGGTGGTCGAAACCACCTGGGGCAACTGGAAACGACTTTACCCTGGCACGCTGGTCGTCAGTTCGGGTTCGACGGGCATGTACCGCCCGGAGCGCTATTCGACGTACCCCTACTCGGGCTACCGCGAACCGGCGTCGGCGCCCCTGTTTCCCCTGTTTCCGGATCCGGACGACAATCCGATTCTTTTCGATTACCCACCGAAGGAGATCGTGCTGGGCGTTCGATTCGGGAACGTTGCCAAGGCGTATCCCTTCTCGCAAATGGGCGACGACCGCGCCGTAATCAACGACAGGATCGAAGATCATAATGTCCTCGTCGTTTACGACGCCGCGGCGGGGATGGCACTGCCTTTCAGTCGTGATCTGGGCAATCTGACGCTGACCTTCGAGAGCGTGCCTTCCTCAGATCGACGGTTTGACTTTATGGTGAGAGACCTCGAGACCGGGACCACCTGGAACCTCCTGGGCCAGGCACTGGCGGGCGAACTCAGAGGCAACCAGCTCTATCAGATTCCCGCGCACAACGCATTCTGGTTCGCCTGGGCGACATTCTGGCAGGACACCGCGGTCTACGAGCCGTGACCGTGGTGAGAGGAGTGCCCCTCCCGATATCCGATTGGATGTGCTATTGGAGATTTCGGCAACGTTGATATCGATGGCGCAGTTCTCGAGCGCAGATCCCGACCCGTGGTGCGTAACGTGAAGATAGGGATCCTCAGATTCAATGCGGTCGCACTGCTCGCGGCCATTGCCTGCCAGATACCCGGGAACGTCGTCGCAGGCGCATGGACGCTTCCCGGGAATCACGTCTGGTGCAAGGTTGCCTTCCTGAGCCAGACGACCGACGAAGAATACGTCGGCGCGTCCGGAGCGGGAAGAGGGCCGGACCCCGCAAGGATCTACAACGTCGGAAACCGCGCCAGGTACCGGTTCAACGGCAGGTACCGTTCCCGCGCCCTGTTTTTCGATCTGTTCTACGGTGCGACTGACAGAATCGACGTCGGCCTGCAGCTTCCCTTCTTCCGGCAGGAGTACCAGGATACGCCACTCCTCACCGGCTTTGGTGAACCCCGAACGGCGACCGGATTCGGGGACTTCCGCGGATTCCTCAAGGTCAATCTGTTGAACCTGCCTGCCGTCGGCACGTTGAAGTTGGGTTTCAAGGCGCCATCCGGCGAATTTGTCAATGAAGACGGCCTGATCCCGGTCGGGGAAGGACAGTGGGACTTCGACGCCATCGTACAAATGGGCCGCTCCTTCTGGCCCGCGCCCTTCTACGTCAATGGCGACTTCGGCTATCGGCTTCGCCTCAGAAACGCAGAGATCGACCGGGACCCCGGTGATGAGTGGATCTTCCTCGCGGAAGCCGGAATGCAACTGCGCCGTTCGGTGCTGGGCGGCGTAAAGATCCACGGTATCAGGGGCAAGGCCGCTACCGTCTTCGGCGCAAGAATCCAGTCGGACATCAAGAAAATTACCTATATTTCACCCGTGATCAGCCTGGGTCCGTACCGCGGGTTTACATTGGAAACGGCAATGAACATTTCGGTCCACGGTCGGAACTATCCAGCCGGCTGGATGGCGGTCGTCGGCCTTTCCTACCAGGGGAATGCGTTTCCGGGAGCGTTCGACTTCGGCGCGAGACGAACGGTTCGGTAGCGAGGTGTGAGATGAAGCTGTCCGAAGCGCAGGTGGCTCGATTCCGGGAAGAAGGCGTGCTGGTCGTTGAAGATCTGGAAGGCAGGCTGCAGGAAGAACGGCCCATCGAGCTCAACAGCCCGTCGGAAAAGTCCATCCGGTCTACGGCCGGCCCTTGCGGTCGAAATACTGCGTTGCTCGGCCTCGCCTGCAGAGCGACTTTATCAACGGACTGTTAAGGCAGGCAGTTGCAGTTTTCACCACGGGCTGATTCTGCACTCCAGCCGGCCGAACAGGTCCAACCTGCGCCGACGGGGCTATGCCACACACTACGTCACCGCGAGATGCCGCTATACAGGACCGGTTGAAGACAACGACGCCATGCTGGTCAGGGGCGCTTCCGTTCCGGGATGTATCTGAAGCTGTACGACGGCAACGGCGTGTGCGAGCCCGGTAGCCGTCACGGGAAGGATGTCCGCTGGTCAGGAAACGTACACCTCTTGACGAAAGGACTGTGCCATGAAAGCTGCTATCGTTTTTCTGACTGCCGGCCTGCTGATGTGGGGAACGCCGGCTCGCGCCGAAATGTTCCCCGGAGAGGAGCCCGAAGATGAATCGGGGCTGACGATGAGTCCCATTCGGGCGGGGCGCCTCGAAGTCATTCCGATTCTCTCGGCTGGTATTAACGACGGTGGTGAAGTGTTCTATAGGGGCGGTGTGTCGGTAGGCTATGCATTGAGCCGGCTGCACCAGGTCGGCGGGTCCTTCGTGGTGGGCAACCGGGCGTACGATCGCTTTGGAGATCAAGCGGAAATCGTCGCGACGCCGGTCCCGCCCGTGCAGACCACGGCCGGATATCCGGTGTCAGCCGAAGACGGATTCGGCTCCTCGCTGTCGGGCTTCTACAGGCTAAACATTCCGCTGCGCCTGGACAGGCGCACATCCCCGTTCCTCGAGGTGTTCGCCGCCAAAGACTACTGGGGGTGGGCAGGTGTAAGCGAAATGGGCGGAGGCGTCGGGTTCAGGAGGTCAATATCCAACCGGACGGCCCTGACCACCCGGTACACTTACATTGCGCTGTTTACCGACGGTCGGCGCCTGAACCGCCACGTTGCGACGGTCGGGGTGTCGATGTTTTTCAGGTAGGCCCCGGCAGAACGAGAAAAACCCGGCCCGGCCCCGACTCTACGGGGCCGGGTAATTTGCAACCCGAAAACGGGAATCCCGCATCCGGCAGTATCGCCGGCCAGCCCGCGCGGCGGATCGAAAACTTCCGAAATCCACCCACGAGACTACCGACGTGATGCCATTGACGGCGCGAATTTCATTCGGTCTTCGACTCCCCCTGCTCCTCGCGTGCGTCGGCGGGTGCGGCAATGAGGCGCCTGTCGATTCAACCGATGAGTCCGAAAGCTCAGGCGGCCGGACCTTCAGGACGGTCCTCCAGGACGACGCGCGGAGCGGTGCAGACTCCAGCCGCGTCGAATCGAGCGAATTCACCGGGCGAAATTTCCTCAACCCGCTGACATTTCCCCACGACAAGATCGAGCGGGCCGATCAAAAGGACGCCACGCGCGCCCTGATCGACCCGCGGTTCGTTCCGGCTGCTTCCGCGGAAGCCCGATATCTGTCGGACGAAGACCTGGTTATCGGCGTACGCCTCAATGGCGTCTCCAAGGCCTACCCCCACAAGATGGCCTGGTACCACCAGATCGTCAACGATCGTATCGGCGGGCAGCCAATCGCGGTCACATTCTCGCCGCTCACCGGCAGCGGCATCGTATTCGCGGCGTGGAGCGGCGGCGCGATCAACCGGCTGAAGTTCGGCGCATCCGGAGAACTCTTCAACAACAACCTGATCATGTACGACCTGAATGACGACCAGATTCGCTATCCCCAGATGACCCATACGGGCATCTCGGGCGTCAGGGCCGGATGGGTATTGAATACCCCGCCCTTCGTCGAAACCACCTGGCGATACTGGAAACAACTCCATCCTGACACGTTCGTTATCAGCATCAATACACCGGGCGCGTACGATACAAGTTTTTATAATATATATCCTTATGGATCATACCGGGACCCTGAGTCCGCACCGCGGTTCCAGGTGTTTCCACGTCTTGAAGAAAACCCGCTCGCAGGCCTCTTTTCACCGAAGGAACTGACTTTCGGAGTTCGGTTTATAGAAAAGGCAAAGGCATACCCCGCGTCCGCACTGGGCGACGCGGCGGTGATCAATGACGTGCTTTCGGAAAGAAACATCGTGGTGGTTTGGTTCGGCGCTGAACAAATGGCTGTTGCCTTCAGTCGTAAATACGGGCAGCGGACCCTGGTCTTCGACAGAGTTCCGTCGACCTCTCAGACATATCCCTTTATGATGCGGGACCGGGAGACGCGCTCCACCTGGGACTTGAAGGGCCGGGCGATTTCGGGTCCCCTGAAAGACAGCGTACTGCAGCAAATTCCGGGGCACAGCGCGTTCTGGTTCGCCTGGATCACATTCTGGCAGGAGACGGAAGTTTATCTGGAATAGTCGACCTGAGACGGGGCAGACATTAGAAGCTGTTTTAAAATTCCTGGTGAGTCCCGAGCGCGCGCGAAAATGTGTCGGTCAAGGCGGGCAAATTCGCCCATATTTGGGTATACGGGTGGATTTGACCAACGCAGACCGACGCCTTTGCAGCCGCGCGAAGACCGCTGGGGGTTTTAAGACAGCTTCTTACGCTGAGATTGTCAAATGCACGATCATTTCGGCGGTCTGCTTCCGAGTCAGAACCTGACCGCGGAAGTTCAGCGGGACAAATACACGGCAGTTACGACCCGAACGACGACAAAGCCGATACCACAGCCTGCCGCAACCTGCGGGAGAGAATGGGCGCCAAGGACCATGCGCGCCCACGAAACCGCCAGTGGAAGCGGCATCCAGTATATGGCCGACAGTCCGAACAGGTGATGAATCATGGCCAACGGCCCGCACACGCCGGCGCCGTGCAGGCTGATCTTCCATCGCGCGTTCGTCGCGGCGGCAGCCAGCCCCAATACGACGTAGCTGAGCATGAACGCGCTCAACGGCGGCGGCGCGCCAGCGGCTCGCAACAGGACATATCCCGCAACGCAGCTCGCAGAACTCACCAGGAGCGGCATCAGCCGACTGGATTGATCCGCTATATAGAATCCATCCACCTTCTTGCGCGCCACAAGAACACCCACGTACAGCATCGGCAGACAGGTCACAAACAGCAAAGAGATGGCCAGCCACCCGACGCGATGAACCGGAGGCGCCGTGACCCCTGAAATCAGCAGGATCGACATACCGCCCGCCGCAAGCGGGGGGCTGAACAACGCCGATATTGTTCTCGCAACAGCACGCTGTACGCAGAGTGGGTTCATTGGACCTCTGTAATGAATTCGGACTTTTCAGGACCCCGTTCGGGATGCCGGAAAACGCGGCGGCAATATACGGATTGAACGCTCGAAATCCCGTGTTTTCTCACCGGACAGGAAGCGGGTATTGGGGCTTGACACAACCTGTTGTTTATTCTATACTGCTTTGGACGACATTACCGACCTGAGGAGTCGGTATTTTCGTTTTTGCGATCGATTCCGTACACCAAAACCCTGAACTCAGGGATGGTCTATGAAGTTGCGAGCCGTACTCAGCCTTCAGCCCACCGACCGGCTCCACCGGATCGCCGCTGCAACAGAACTTCCGATTCACACCGGCGCCAACAAGACGGCGCAGATCGACGTGTTGTGTCGCCACCTGTCCAACCCGTCGTTGATCCTTAAACGACTGGATATGCTTCAGCCGCAACATCGGGCGTATGTCGTCAATCTCGCCGCAGAGGGAGGCGAGCTTCTCAAGGAAGACGCCATACACGAGTTGGGGGCAGGATTCACCCATCGCTTTCAAACCATGCATGACACGGTCTCCGAACTCGGTCTGGTCTTCGAAGATGCCGAAACACTCGGGACGGGCGACTGTCTCGTGGGTATTCCGGAACCCATCCTCAAGGCCATTCCCCTGCCGGACCAGGATCAGGGACGGCTCCGCCGGCTGATGCAGTCTCGGTCGATTGGCCTCCTTCGCGCATTCGCGAGCGAAGTGGGCTGTCAGAACGATGATTCCCAACGCGCATTTGTTGCGCGCGCGATCCGCGCCCGGTTGCTGGACCCTGAGCATCTGAAGGCCTACATTGCCGACCTGCCGGAAGCGAAGCAAGCCATTCTCGATCTCGCTCTGGCTAACGATGCCATCACACAGCAGGAAGTCCTGAGTGCCATGGGTGAGGACGGGCGTCGCGCGCTCGAAGAGATGGTCTGGAAGACACCCCTGTTTTTCCATGCGACAGATCGACTCCTGGCCGATACGCACCTGCACCTGGCCTCCGACCTGAAACCGGCGATTCGGGCCCTGGGCGACCGGATCGAGGACACGTTCGAGGAAACCGTGGTGAGTTCTGGACCCGAACCATCGCTGACCCGGGAGCAGACGACATTCCTTGTACCCAATCTGTGTACCCTTCTGGGATTCGTCGAGCAGCGCAGGCCGCGTGTACTGAAACACGGCGGCGTTTCCAGGGCGCACCTCCGGGACGTGAGCAAATACTACAGGGGCCATATCGACCCGGGCTATTCCGAATTCCTGCTCCTGTTTGCTGAAACGGCGGGACTCATCACGCGCGATACCGGGGCGTGGCGTCTCGCCGGTGACGCGGCCGACCGGCTCTCGAGCGTGTCCGACGTCCGGAACGCGCTGTTTGCAAGCTGGCGAGAGACCGACCGTTGGAATGAGTGGACCACGGAACGTCCCGGCACGCGGTTACGCACCAGGAGCGATACGCTCAAAGCGCTTCGCCGCGACCTGCTGGACTGCCTTGCCGGCTGTCCGGCGGACAGCTGGATATCCTATCCGCGGTTTTATGCGTTGCTGACACGCAGGTCCGAATCCTTCGCCCGCCTGGACGGTCGTCCACCGGCTGCACGGGACCCGGTCGGCGGCGACGGCGACGAACTGCTCAGACGCATCCTCGTTTCCGCGCTGACATGGATGGGGCTGATCGCCCTGGGGAATCCCGATGCGTTCGGCGAACCCCTCGCGCCGGACCACCGGGGTGTCTTCAGACTCACCGTACCCGGCGCGGCCCTCCTTGACGGACGCGAGCCTATGAGTTCGAGTTCCACCGGAGAAACGGGATCGCACAGCAACGGACGGTTCATCCTGCAACCAAACCTTGAAATCCTGTCGCCGCCGGACCTGTCCTGTGCTCTGTACATGGATCTTTTTTCCATTGCGGAACTCAAGGAGGTCGACGTACTGGCAAGATTCCGGGTTTCACCCCAGACTGTCCACCAGGCGATGAGCAGGGGATGGGATGGCGCTTCGCTCCGGGCGTTTTTGCGGGACCACAGCGCCACGGGATTGCCGGAAATGGTGGAGGCCCTGATCCAGGAGTGCGAAAGCAAGCACGGCGAAATAGAAATCTCGCCGGCTTCCGGCTATCTGGTCAGCGAACGACCGGAACTGCTGGACGAGCTCCTCGTACAGAAAAAGGTCGCATCCCACCTTGGCGTTCGACTCTCCCCGACGACGGCCGCACTCAACCCGTCGACGCGCATCGAGCAACTTGTGGATGCCCTGAACAGCCGCGGCTATATGCCGAACGTCGCCAGCAGAGAGACAGACGATGAACAGCACAATATTACGCTGAAACGTTCGGAGTTGCTGCAGTTGGCAGGATTCCTTGAAACCGCCATTCAGTCTTTCGCGGCTCGTTCGGTTCCGCTGCCGGAGGACCTGAAACGTCTGTTGAAGAGGTTCCGCAGAAGCCTCCGGAGCATTCCGGACAGCGAGAGCCATGGCGCCTTGAACGACTATTGCCGGTCTTTTGAATCGCTGTTCAGAGGCGGATCGTCGCGGGACGACATCCAGGCGCTCTCGCAGTACCAGGGCGCCAACCCGGCCGCGGGTGAGGATGACGTCAGCCGGCTCATTGAATACGCCATTGACCATCGTCTCTGCCTCGAGATAAACTACATTGCCGAACGCAACGCCAAATCCACATCCCGTTCGATCGAGCCGATTCTCGTGGATCACGGCGTACTCTACGGCTTCTGCAGGCAACGCAAGGGCGAGCGGCCGTTCAGGCTCGACAGGATTCAAAGCGCCAGATTGACACTCTCGATCTCAGAATGATGCGGCGTCGGCCTCCACCCGCGCGTCGCGGCTGCGTCGTACCGACACTCAAAAACCGCCGGTGCGCCACTTGACACGCCACATTCCGGATCCTATATTGCGCGGCGCGCGTCCAAGCGGTCAACAACAAGGGTCTGATACCCGCGGACGAACCTCGAACGGCGGGCCTTCCCCCGGCCGGCAGGAAACCCGATATGCCTCTGAAATACTCCATACGCGAAAATATGGCGCCCGGAAACACCATCCTGGAAAAATTCCGCAACCTCGCTGAAATCGGCATCGAAGGCATCGAAATCACCACCAGCAGTTCAGAGGCACACGCCGGCGAGATCCGCAAGGCGTCCGCGGAAACCGGCGTCACCCCCAATATATTTTCAATGCGTGGATCGATGGGTCTCCTGGATGCCAGACACGAGGAACGCAGAAGGGCGGCGCAAAACCTCAAGGACGCGCTCTCACTGTGCGGCGACCTGGGCGGCGTCGGGGTCATATTTCCTCCGTTGATCGCCATCAAACTGCAACAGGGCCACCGTATTCCGGACCTGTCACCTCTTGCGACCACCGCGCACCTGGAATCGAGGCTGCTCACCGAAATCCTGAAGGACGATATCGGTCCGCACGCCGAGGCCTGCGGATGCAGCGTCATCATCGAACCGCTCAACCGGTACGAACAGTGGTGGCCGTGCACGCTCTCGGACGGGCTTGAGATCTGCAATGCGGTCGACAGCCCCGGAGTCACCCTGATGGCGGACTTCTTTCACATGAGCATTGAAGAGTCCGATATGGCGGATGCGATCCGCAACTGCAAAGAACGGATCACGAACGTGCATCTGGCAGACAGCAACCGGGTGCTCCCCGGCTACGGACATACCGACTTCAGACCTGCACTGCAGGCTCTGGACGATATCGGTTACGAGTACTTCAGCGGCTTTGAATGCGCCATCCCGCCGGGGAAAGACCCCAAAGCTGAACTCAGGAAGTCCATGGACTACCTTAACGGTCTCCGTTAGGCTTTCCTTTTACCATCATACACACAACCCCCGATACCCCGGAGGCCGCCATTGGTCCAGCCATCGGAAAAAAGCCTGAAGCGTATGTGGGTCTACTTCGAGAAATATTGCGAGAAAACCGGCACGACCGGTCATCCCGACCGGGGCATCACGGAAGCCGTCGTCAACGGTCTGGCGGCACACGTCGACGAGCTCGGCCGCCCATTATGTCCCTGCAACTTCTATCCCGACAAGAAAGCGGAACTCGAACGCAGCAGGGAATGGATCTGCGCGTGCGACGAGATGAAGATCTACAAATACTGCCATTGCCTGCTCTTTGTCACGCCCGAAGGTCTTCCGGTCACCGAATACCTGCCGGAAGGGCACGAAGGGCGCGAGTCCTACGGCCTCGTCAAAGATCCCACCCCCGAGCAAGGCCGGGAATCCCGCCACCGCGCCGCCGAGAAAGAGTCCGGAACCTGAGAGCCCGATCCGTATGAACTTCATTCGATATCTGTCGTCCTATCGTTGTCAAGCCGCTTACGGGATTCGCCATACTCGTCACCAGGTCAAGCAAAAGGCCGAGTCTGTGGGTTGGTAGTGGTAAGACGGCGGCAGGTGTCGAATTCACCATACGAAACAGGCACATCCCCGAATCGGGATGTGCCCGTTTTCATTCCCAGACCGAACTGGATCAGGAATCGGTCACGAATGCGTCCGCAAGCGCGTCAGCCGGGAGTCCCGCCAGGCAGGCCATCTCGTCTTCCACGTCCTGCATTAACAGCATCTGCCGGTGCGAATCATCGACCGCCTTGCGCGCCATCTCATTCGCTTTTGTCGTCACCTTGTCCCGCGCCCAGAGCGCGACGCCTTCCGGGCTGAGACAGTCGGTTTCAAAGGCTGATATCTCACGTGCGCCCGGGACCAGTGTCTCGAGGTCCAGCGCCAGCGCCAGAATCAGATGCCGAACGAAGTCGCTGAAACCGCACTCGTCCACGGCCTCTGCAAAGGGTTGCAGGACTGACAAGGGGATTAGCCGGATGAAGTTCAGGCGCGCGTGCAATTCCCGAAACCCGGCGTAGTCCCGCAGCGGGTCCACGTGGACTGCGTCTTCATCCTCCGCTCCCGAAACCATCCAGGTCTCCGGGACGACGCGGGACCAGCGGTTGATCTGCGAGGCATAGTCCCGCAACAGTCGCGACTCCGGCCTTCCGTGGATCGAGCGGCATACTCGGCCCATCTCCTCCAGGCGCGCGTACGCTTCCTCCCAGCCCCTTTTCCGGATTTTCTCGAAATCGCCTTCGGCAAGCAGGTCCACGCCACGGTTGAGATCCTGCTCCGCGATAATGGTCAGGCCCAGTTCAAGGCTCACCAGCGTCTTGCCCACTCCCTGCTCCAGTACATCACGCGAAACGGCGATCCCGGTCCGGTACCGCCGGCCGAATCTCATCCCCGTGGTACGCAAATAGGCCATCAGGACGTCAGGGGTATGTTCGGACAGTTTCCCGTACCTGATCCCAAGGGCGATGGCCTGTCCCAGGAATCCCTCCGATTCGACCCTGAGTCTGTCGAAATCAACGCCTGTCGGAAGGTTCATTCGACTGCTCCACAATGTCTGCCTGCTTCGTCTCCGTCTTTTGCCCCGTGTTCTCTTCTTCATCTTCGGCGGCTGACCGCTCCCACGCCCCGCGAATCGCATCTGAAAGCACGGCCGGCGCGGCTTCATAGAGCGCGTCGAGCACGATACCGGTCTCCGGATCGTCGACAAACGCGCTGGGACGGGTCCCGCCGAGACCCTCCGTGGAAAAGAGCCGAAACCGGTAGACCTGAAAGCCGGGAAATCCGACGACCTCATTCAACTTCAGATGTTCCAACCGGTCCAGCAGCGCGTCTTCCAGATGTGCGGGGTCCACGGCGCGCAACAGCTGAGCCCGGCGGTCGGATTCACCCAGCGTCGCAAGGGCCTGCAGCCATTCCCAGGACACCTGCGTGCGCAATCCGGGATTGTCTACCCGGTCCAGCGTCTCGGCCATCGTGCTCCTCAGGACATCGGGGGACATCGCCCGGATCAGTGTTGTATTGAACTTTCGTTCATCGGGATTGATTGAAATCAGACTTCCCAGCGTCTCGGCCGGCAGCAGTTCCACAACCTGCGGGCTGTAGCCGGGAACTCCGGAACTGTCAGCCCCGGTCATTGACAGCATCTCCTCCGGCTCTTCGCTCATCGCTACCAGTGCCGCCTGCTCCTCCACGGGAAGCGCCTGTACCAGCGTTCGAGCCCTCCGGGGGTCACCCGTCTCCAGAAGCCGCCTCACCTCCCTTTCGCGTGCGAGCAGGTCGACCAGATTTCCTGACCAGTCCCCCGCCAACACCAGATTTCCCCGTACCTCCACCGAATCGCGCGCGGCGGGTTCAGGCGCGCCAGTTGCGCCGCTTCGAGCTTCGTCACGATCATCGTCCGGCCCTTCCCGCGATTCCCGCCGCTGTTGACACTGCAGGCACGTCGACACAGTGGGCATTTCAGCCCTGCGTTCCGCGGGAATCTTCGCACCACAGACCGCACAGTTCTCCCACCTGTGACTGTCCGGTTTCTGATCCATTGAATCCTCCCCGTGAACACGGAAAGGCCACTCCATCAGCCGCTGGAACAGGAGGGTCAATATGAAAAACGAGCCATTCAGAGAGAAAAAATACGAAACGGTAACGATAAAGTCAATATAATATTATGTTTTTAAAGGATTTAAATTTATTGACTTCGTATCTGTATTTTGCTATATTTGTACCCGTGAGAGGGCCGAGCCTGCTGTGCGTTTCGGCCTTCTTTCGGTTTGTATATGGCATCCGGCAAACCGCAACAATGCCCGACCGACCGGCATTTAGTCCCGAAAGGCCGGTGATACCGGGGTTTTGCCGCACTTAGATATCCCTTGACAGAATTGAACGACACGCTGTAATTTCCGCCTTCCGGTTGCAAGCCACTGTTCCGGCCGGACGAGTCAGACCTGACAAATCGCCGTCGGGAGCGAGTTCCGCCGCAAATCCGCGGCAAGACGCCGCGCCCATTCTATGTCCCGCATCCTGCTGCTTGCCAGTGAAACAGAAGGCATACGCCTGAAGTCAGACCTGGAGTCGATCGGTCATTCCGTTTCGCGCCTGGCCTGGAACCAGGATCGCGTCGGATTGCCCGATACCGGCAGCCTGCCGGGTAATCCGGCCGATCTCCTCGTTGTCGACGACACGTTCCCCGGCCACCTGCCCAACCGTGTTCAGCGCCTGCTGCGGCCTCCCGCTTCCCGTAACACGCCGGTGCTGCTGATCACCGACGAGGCCCGCGTCGCAGATATCGACTTCTCAGCCGGAATCACGGATTTCATCACGCAGCCGTACTCCCTCGGGCAGCTGGAATCTCGCCTGCGACTGATCCTCGGGCGTGCGGAACGAAGGGACGTTATCCGGCTGGACGAACTTGCCATCAATCTGGTGCGCTACGAAGTTCGCGTCAACGACGTCCTCGTCGACCTCACGCTGAAAGAGTACGAACTGCTGAAGTATCTGGTCGTCCACCGGGGTCGCGTCTTTACCCGTTCGGATCTGCTCGACCGCATCTGGGGGTACGACTATCACGGCGGCATGCGTACCGTCGACGTACACGTTGCGAGGCTTAGAACGAAACTGGCCGGCTTCAACGGCGCGATTTCCACGGTTAGAGGAGTCGGCTACGGTTTTGACTGGCCTTCGGCCCCGACATGATTTCGCATCCGGGGCCCGTGGCGCCCACGGTATCCGTGCCATTCTCGCAACAGGATGCAATTCCCAACACAAGACAACCGTCAAAACGGAGGGTGAATATGGATGGCGTAAGACATCTGACAATGAAGGAACTCGAACAGGGCCTGGACGACGTCGGGAACTCACCGGAGGACGAAGGCGTCCTGAAGATGATCGTGCGTCGACCGGAAGTCGAGCAGCGCGAAGTGCTCGCCGAGGGCGAACTTCACCCGTCGGAAGGCCTCGTGGGCGACAACTGGAAGTCCCGCGGCAGTTCCCGAACCCCGGACGGTTCGGCCGATCCCTACACACAGCTCACCGTGATGAACGCCCGGTGCGCCGCCCTTGTCGCGCAGGACAGCGACCGATGGCAACTCGCGGGTGACCAGTTGTACCTGGACCTGGACCTGAGCCAGGAAAACCTGCCGCCCGGTACCCGATTGTCCCTTGGTACCGCAGTGATCCGGGTATCCGAGCATCCCCATACGGGTTGCGGGAAATTCGTATCCCGATTTGGCGTGGATGCCATGAAATTCGTCAACTCGAAACTGGGGAGGCGGCTTCGACTTCGCGGTCTCAACGCACGAGTGGTTCAACCCGGCACCGTTCGGGTGGGCGATATCGTGAAGAAGGTCTGAGGAAGGAATTCGACCACGCGAACCGATGGAGGCGCCATTGGGATTCAGATTCTGTGATTCTATGATCCACGAATACCGCACCCGGGGTTGCGTGATTTTCCGGCAGATCCTTCCGCCGGGGCTCATTCGAGACCTTCGCCGCGCCACGGCGATGGCGCATCATTATGCCCGCGAAAAGCGTGGTCCTCAGGCACAGCGCCTCCAGCCCATCGTCGACTACGACATCGATATCGGACCCTTCCAGGACTACGCGGAACTTCCCCCGCTGGTAGACGCTATCGGCAGGGTGCTGACGCCGGAACACAAAATTGCCAATAGCGGACTCAAACGTATGGGACTGCTGCTGGAGCCGCGGGACAAACCGTGGTGTACGGCGTGGCACCGGGACATTCGGGAGACATCCAATGTACCGGACCTGGATGAGTTTCGGCGGGTGAACCGCGACCCGCACTGGTTCAACCAGATCAACTGCCCTCTATATGAGGACAACTGTACATGGTATGTGCCCGGCAGTCACCTGAGAGACGATCTCACGGATGAAATCAATGCCGCCGGGGCTCCGCTGCCGCCTGAAGACGAACCTGACGAAACGAGGGAACGCGCGTGCCTGGAGTATGCGCAGGCGATGCCGCGGTCGGAGCGACTGTATATGGACGCGGGAGATTTCGCGCTCTACCATCCCAATGGCTGGCATCTCGGCAACTACCTGCCCGGACGAAGACGGGTAACGATCCACGATTTCGCGCCAACACCCCGGTTGCTGGACTGGTACGAACGCTGGGAGCGCAAACGGTCTCAGAAGAAAAGGGATTAATCGAAAGGAAGCCATTATGCAGAAAAGCTGGACGTGGACCACGACGGGCTACGGGCTCGCCGACAAGTCCCACGATGAAATCATCGATACCTGTCGCTTCGCAGGTCTGGCAGGCATTGAAGGCGCAACCCCGCTGTTCGAGGAGAAGACCGAAGCCGAACTTCAGGCGATTGGCGGCAGCTATCGATCGGCGGGGCTGTGTATCGAGACGTTTCACCTGCCCTTTTCCCCAGACGACGACATCGCTTCCTTCTATGAAACCACACGCCGGCAGGCCGTGGACAAGATGCGCCTGTGGATGGGCAAAGCATCGCTGATCGGGGCAACGGTTGGCATCCAGCATCCGACCACCAACCGGACCGACGCCAATGTGGAGGGACTCGAAACCTATTTCATCCAGATCGGAAAAAGCCTGGACGCCCTCTTGAGGGAAGCGGAAGGCCTGGACTTCACGATCGCTCTCGAAAATATGCTTCCGTCCGGCGGCGGGAGGTTTACGTCCCGACCCGGGCATTTCGAGCGCATCGTCCGTGACTTCGCCCATCCCAATCTGGGCTTCTGCCTTGATACAGGTCACGCCCTGGTGGCCGCACGAGGGGACGCGCACAGGTTTTTTGAAGTCATGGGTCCGCGGATGGTCGCATTTCATCTCGCCGACAACGCGGGCGACCGTGATTCTCACCTCGCCCCCGGCCACGGGCGGGTAGACTGGCGCCTGTTGTTTCGACATGCGGCGCAAATCGGCTATAAACGCACAATGTGCATCGAAACCCCGCCCTTTGATTTCGGCCCCGATTATTCCGATAGCGCCTGGAAAAAGATGGTTGACGATACTGACGCACTGGCCGAATCCGCGCTGGAAGACTAATCATGATTCGTCATTTTTCGGGGACGTAAAGCCGAATATATGCAAGTAGATAAAGGCGATTAGACTGCGGATTACCAGGATACACCAAGTCACTGAACGTGAACGGAAAAAACGTCCTTCCTTACGACCATTTCGGCCCGTTTCGGAAAGTTTCGTCGCGGTGCCGCGTTGCGGTCTTTGCGGAGTTAAGGTTAGAGCTTAACGATCGGTGAGGCGCCTGCTGCATGCAATGGCACGAGAAATATGGCCCATGGGCCCTGGTTACGGGCGCGTCATCCGGCCTGGGAGCGGAATTTGTAAGGCAACTGGCGGCCAGAGGCCTTAACGTGGTCCTTGTAGCCCGCCGCGAGCAAGAGATGGAGGCGCTTGCCGACGATGTCCGGCGGAACCATGGCGTAAAGACGCGCATCGTACCCGCGGACCTGACGGGTCCTGATGCCTGCTGCCACGTCGGGGATCGGACGAGCGACCTGGAAATCGGGTTACTCGTAAACAACGCCGGATTCGGCCTCTCCGGTGCATACGCGGATCTGGACCTGGATCGCCTGGTAAACATGACCTTTTTGAACTGTGTCGTGCCGGTTCTGCTCACCAACCACTACCTGCCGCTCATGCTCGAGCGTAGTCGCGGCGGGCTTATCTTTCTGGCGTCCACCGCCGCGTACCAGGCGACCCCGTACCTCGGGGTCTACGGCGCAACCAAAGCCTTCAATCTGCTGATGGGAGAATCCCTCTGGGAGGAATGCAGAAACAGAGGCATCGACTCCCTCGCGTTGTCTCCGGGATTTACCAGGACCGAGTTCACAAGCGTGGCGCAAATGAAGGACGCCAGCGGCTTAAGAGAGGCCACACCCGATGCCGTCGTGGCCCTGGCGCTGAGGAAACTCGGAAAGAGACCCTCGGTGATCCATGGTTTCGCCAACAGAATGCTGAATCTTACGGGACGGCTACTCCCTCGTCGCGCGGCCATCGCCGTCACGTCTGCCATGCTGAAAGGAAGAACCCTGTCATGACGCTTCAGGTCGCCTGTCAGGCGTGCGACGCCGTACACCGCTCTGACACCCGCCTCTGGAGATGTGGTTGCGGCGCGGCCCTGGATGTCGGATTCCAGGGCGCGATCGACGTCGACGCGATTGGGCGCCGGCCGCCTGGAATGTGGCGATATCGGGAAGCGTTGCCGATTGGGGCGGATGCCCACGTCGTCTCGTTCAACGAGGGGTTTACGCCGGTCGTCCGGATGCAGTTCGACGGTAAGCCGCTCAGCGTCAAGCAGGAAAACCTCTTTCCCACGGGTTCCTTCAAAGATCGCGGCGCTTCCGTTCTGATCAGCCGCGCCCTCGAACTGGGCGTTGAAAAGGTCGTGGAGGACTCTTCCGGCAACGCGGGCGCCGCGGTCGCCGCATATGCGGCAAAAGCCGGCATCGAATGCGAAATTTACGTGCCCGAGTCCACTTCTCCCGGAAAGCTGGCGCAAATCCGACTCTACGGCGCGAATCTGATCCGCGTTCCCGGCTCCAGGGAGGACACGGCCCGTGCGGCCATGGAAGCGGCCGAAAGCCACTTCTACGCAAGCCACGTCTGGAATCCGTTTTTCTTCCAGGGCACCAAGACCTACGCGTTTGAGATCTGGGAGCAACTCGACTTCAGCGCACCGGATACGTTAATCGTCCCCACGGGGCACGGCACCATGCTGATCGGCGCGTTCCTCGGATTCCGGGACCTTCTGGAAAACGGGCTGATCGCCAGGCTTCCGCGGATGATCGCCGTTCAGGCAGCGGGCTGCGCTCCGCTCTACCGGATGTGGCGGGATCAATCGGCAAATCTTGCCCCCGTTGACTCGAGCGGTACGATTGCCGAGGGAATCGCCATCGCGGAACCCACGCGCGCTTCGCAGATCCTGGACATCGTTCACGAGACCGGCGGCCGGATTGTCGCTGTCACGGACGCTGAAATCGAAAGGGCCCTGCTGGATATATGCAAGCAGGGCCTGTATGCCGAACCCACCTCCGCGACCGCCGTTGCGGCTTTCAGGAAGATCCCCACGGAAAGAGACGAGTGCATCGTTGCGCCACTGACCGGTCACGGACTGAAGTCGACTGAAAAACTGCTCAAACTGACCGAAGGCCAGGAATAAGGGAACCCGGCGGGCTTTCCGGCGATGCGCGTAATTCGATTTGCGGTCGTCAGACTCGATTTGTCAGGCGGCCCGGATACCCAACCACCCGTTCTGGGCGACGACCTCCTTTACCCGGAGTCCGGCAGCGCGTACCGCCCTCAGAAGTTCCGACTGCTCCTGAACCTGCACGCCCCCGAGGATCAGGTTTCCTTGCGTCGCCAGGCGCGACGGGAGCGCAGGCAGCATCCGGACGAGTGCAGGTGCGTCGATATTGGCGACCACGACGTCGAATTCACCCGTAATGCCTTCCAGTGTGCCCATGGAAAACGCCACGTTGCCGGAAATCCCGTTAAGGCGCAAATTCGCGCGGGCATTCTCAACGGCCAGCCCATCGGTATCGATACCCGTCACCCGCGCCGCCCCGAGCCTGGCCGCGGCGAGGCTCAGGATTCCGGAGCCGGTGCCCACATCCAGCACGACGTCGCCGGGTTTTACGACGTCATGCATCATCTTCAGGGCCAGCCGGGTCGTCTCGTGCTGACCGGTTCCGAAAGCCGTTTTGGGCTCGATAACAAGACTGAAACCGCCCTCAGGATCGTCGACCCGTTCCCAGGGTGGACAAACCACGATGGAGGGAACCGGGTAAACGGGCTTGAAACGGGACTTCCAGGACGAAGCCCAGTCCTCCGACGCGACCTCAGCCATTTCCACCCGTACGTTTCTCAGATCACCTTTCAGCGCATGGAGCCCGCTCCAAAGGCCGGATACCACGCAGCCGCTGTCTCTTTCAACGGAAAAGTATGCCGTTAGCCCTGTCTTGGCGCAGGTTGAACCCGCTCTTTCCTGCAGACCGCAGCTCCCGAGGCCGAACAGCAGCTCCGACACCGCTTCCGACGCATGGGAAGGCAAGTCCACGCGTAGCTCGAACCAGCCGCCTTCAGCTGTGTAGATCATTCACCAAAACCACTCGAAACGGGCTTGCGTCGTACCTACACGACCTCTAGCTTCAACACATGCCGTTCCACGTCGGCCGAGAACGGTAACACCACGACCAGCCGGGCCTCTTCGATGGTCGAGTTACCCGCCTTCCGGTAGGGATTATGTGGCAATGCCGGCCAGACCACGCGACTTCCGGGCGGCAGGTGCAGGCGCCAGCCGGCGTGTTGCATCCAGGCCTCGCCAGCCCACTCCGCCTTCGAATCGCCCAGCGCAACCGTCGTTCCCGATGCGAAACGCACCTCACCGTCCAGGTGCGGCATCAGCGTCACGTGTCCGTCCACCGGCAAACCTGAATTCCCCGTTGCGGTGTACACGAGCGTCAATTCGGATTCAGACTCGATCTTCGCGTCCACGCTGCAGCTCTCCTCGCCGTAGCGCATCTGCAGCCGACCGCCGTCCTCCCCTGAGTCGTAAGAAAGCTCGTCCGGCACGTGGATCAATCCCTCGGGGACGTCGAAGTCCGGGTCTTCGTCCCCGGGCGTATGCGAGAGAAGCGCCTTGTCTCCAACGGTAAAGCAACTCCACAGCGGCTGCAGCTTTGTGTTGCCGCCGCCCACGATCAGCCCCACTCCGTCGTGGAACACGCTCACGAAGTTCTGTCTGTCCTGGCCCCAACGATTTTGCGGGAAATCCACAACGAAGGCGGAAAGACAGATGAACCACGGACCGTTCCTGACCGCGGTCGCCTCGTCCCCCATCCGGAAGACGTGCCGGTCCTTTCCCGCAGCCGTCTCAAGCGCCTCTCCCTGGCCGCCATATAGCAGCAGGCTCGCCGCGTAATCCGAAGCGAACCCTGTGCCCTCCGCCAGCAGGAGCCGGTGCTGCTGCGCCAGGTACCCTCTGCCCGCGGCCGTATGGCTGAACCCGGGATTGCCATCGTGAACGCCACCATGGTAGGGGTTGCGGCCGTCCACGGTCTCAACGGTGCTGCCGTCGGGATAGGTCAGACTCGCGTGGTAGGCGGCCGCGCGTTCAAGCGCGGGCAACACCGCCTCGTCACCCGACATCCCGAAGTAAATCCCCAGCGAGTCCGAATATACGAAGTTATAGGCCACGACAGGTCCGTTGTGTTCCGGCCACCAGCCCTGCGGCGACTGTGCTTGCGCAACCTTCGCCATAAACGCCCGCGACTGCGCACGCCAGTCGTCGCGTCCGAACACCGTGCCCGCGCAGAACAGGGCCATCGCGTGATGTGCGGGGATATTGTGGACATGGGCCAGGCAGGTCTTCGAAATACCGTCGAACCCCATCAGCAGGGCCTCGTCCCATCTGGCACGCGCGTCGCCGCGCATTGCTTCCTGAACCAGTTGGTACGCGCGAATCCACCGGCTGTAGGTCCACGGCATGAAAATCTGCCCCCACTCCGAATAGTCCTTTTTCAAGAACGTCCACTTGCCCTGCTCATCCTGGGCGTCGATCAGCGCGTCTCCGCCACCAACGACCGCAGCGAGGACCTCATCGTCGCCGTGGTACCTGCTCTCTTCAAGGTGCCACGCCGCGGCGAGAGCAAGAATCACGTTCTGGTCACCGCAGACCCACGGCTCCGTACCGAACTGCCCGTTCTCCTTCTGAGACGCCAGGATTCCCGGCACTGCCGAATCCAGCGACTCCAGCAACTCCGGTTCGGGACTCCAGACCTCGGCCATCGATTCTCTCCTTCCTATAAAGGGGTCGCACATCGTGCCGCGTAGCCGCACGATTCCACGTCTATCTGATCCCTGCCGCGGGCGCCCGCCGGAATCGCAGCCAGTCCACCGGCGCATAGTCGTCGGTCAGCACCGGAACACCCCGGACCAGGGGCTTTTGCATTCCGTAAGGAGGCGCCGGGATCAGCAATTCCAGCGCATCCCCGGTTCTCGTCTTCAGCTCACGAATCGCCATTTCGATCTGATTGCCGTCGAGCCGGGACCCATCCAGCGTGGCCACCGCCACGATATTGCTCCGGTTCGGCACCTGAAACAGGTACACCTGAGGAAACACCCGTGTCAATGTACGGATGATCGAAAGGTACAGTACGCCGGGCCCGAGCGGCGCCACGTTCATGGTTACAACGCCGCGGGGCGTGAGTATTCCCTTTACTTCATTGAAGAACTCCGCGGTTGCCAGATGGTGCGGCATGGAATCCGCGTGGAACGCATCCAGGATAACCCAATCGTACCGATCTTTCGTTCTCTTGACGAACATCCGGCCGTCTTCCACCTGAATCCTCAGGCCGCCGTCCGCCTCGACGCCGAAGTACCGCCTTGCCACGCGAACAACCTCGGCGTCGAGTTCGACCACGTCCAGGGTAAGGTCCGGGCGGGCGGACCGTACGAATCGGGCGACCGATCCCCCCGCAAGTCCGATCATCAGCGCACGCTCCGGATTTGTGAATACCATCCCCAACGCGAGGTAAGCGGTGTACGGCACGCGCAGCACCGTGGGATTTCCCAGCGTCATCGCGCTCTGTTTTGCGCCGTAACCAAACCGGAGGTACCGGGCTTCGCCGTCTTCGGAAACCACGATGTGATTGTACAGGGAGTCGTGGACGTAGACCGGTCTTTCCTGCTTCGGTATCTCAGGCCGGACGTTGCATGCCGTGAGAAAAAGGACCAGAAGAATCAAGAACGGCGGGCTGAAGGAGAACAGCGTGCCTGCAAGCCTCTTCGAAATCGGACAGGACCGGGTGTCGCCAGAAGCGAATCCGGCACGCAATTGAGCAGCCGCAGGTTTCCACGATGTCGTGACAATCCTCATCCGTCTCCCGGCCTCGTCCGCCTCGCGTCGAATCGCGACGTGTTCCCCGACGGTTCCGCGCCCTTTCCCGTTCCCCACAGAGCCATCGCCGCCAATGCCATCAGCACCGCACCGATGAGGTGTAGAATATGCCTTACACCCATCGCGGGTATCAGATAGAACGCCGTACCAAGCGTCCCCACGATGCTGCCCGCGGCGGACAATGCGGATACCGTCCCCGCAACGCCACCAACCCTGTCCACCCTGTCCGCAAGCATCCGGACGACAAAGGGCGTGACGGCTCCCAGCGCCACACCCGGAATCGCGAACAGTACGACCGAGGCCAGCAAAGGGCCGCCCCGGGGACCCGGATTCATCAGGAAGACTGCCCGATTGACGGCCGCCGCCGCCCACGGCATCACGAACGCCATCACACCGGCCATGCCCAGCAACGCGGCAAGAGGCCGTCCCGTGGGCATGCGGTCTGCCAGCCTGCCCCCCGCGTACGCGCCCAGACTCAGAGCGGCCAGGACCACCGCGATCAGGCTGCCCCAGACGAAAACGGAACTTCCGAAATACGGCGCAAGTACCCGGCTTCCCACGATTTCCAATGCCATGAGCGCCGCACCTGAAAAAAACGCTATCGACCTCAACATGCCGCCACCAGCTTCATTTCGGTTCTGTCTCGAAGGACAAAGGCGCCTGGTAGGATTGGATTGCCTGCCCGGCCGCCGACACGTCTTCAATTTACGTACAGAACACCGGGCTGCAAGACGAATTCGCAGCCCGGCGACCCTGGATCATGCTGAACGATCCCCGATGTCGAAATTGCCCCAATCAGAACGGGAGATCGTCGTCGCCGCCCAAGGGCGGCGGGGGCCCCCCCCCCCCCCCCCCAAAAAAAAAACCCACCCCCCAAACAGCTACCAAAAACCAGGCAACCCCACAAAAAAAA
>JAPPFJ010000026.1:42986-94208 GCA_028877215.1 Gemmatimonadota bacterium
CCACCCCCCCCCCCCCCCCCCCCCCGACCACACCCCCACCCCCCCCCCCCCCACAACCCCCCCAAACACCCCCCGGCCCTCGGCCCCCCCCCCCGGCGCCCCCCGGGCCCGACCCGCCCGACCCCGTATCCTTTCCGGCTCCGTTCTCAGGGGAACCTGATCGCGCGTCCCGCGTTCCTTCATTCGGTTGACCGGAACCCTGCGATGCCCCCCCTCCGGAATCGAAATCCTCCCTGGAATCGAGCATCTGCATATCCCTGGCGACGACCTCGGTGGTATAGCGCTTCTGTCCGTCCTGCGTTTCCCAGCTGCGGGTCTGCAGGCTCCCCTCGATGTAGACCCTGCTGCCCTTACGCAGATACTGATTGCAGATTTCCGCCAGCCGCCGCCAAACCACGATCCGATGCCATTCGGTTCGCTCCTGGCGTTCGCCGGAACTGTCGGACCAGCTCTCATTGGTGGCGATATTGAAATTCGTGACGGCGGTTCCGCTGGGCGTATACCGCAGTTCGGGATCCGCTCCGACGTTGCCAATCAGAATTACCTTGTTTACACCTCTACGTGCCATGATGTGTCTCCTTTAAATAAAAGAAAAACAATCTGATATGGACGATGGCACGATCCTTACCGAAATCGTGTTCACTCGAATATACTCGTGACTCCCGGGCTTGTCAATAGGACCGAACATGGTCCGCGCTCGGGTCGATGAATCTTCCGCGTACCTCATTTCATCGATCTGAAGAAATCGCGAAATCTCACCGTTTCCGATACGGTGTCGCATTCGTTGCAATGCTCCCAGTCGATCCATATGTATTCGACGCCCAGCCATCCTCGATATCCACTGGCCCCCATCAGTTCGACGACCCGCCGGTAGTCGATGACATTCCGATCGAAAGACGTCTGTAACCGGCCCCGCCGCGCACCGCGCGCGTGGAAGTGACTGGCATATTTTACGAGCGGTTCCACGTCCGAATCCGGCAGGCCGATTTTCGTGAAGTGCGTGTAATCGAGCGTCAGCGTCAGGCCGGGAACCGCCTGCACGAGGCGCTCCGTCGATTTCGGCCTTGGAACCAGGGAACCGACGTGCGCCTCGACGCCGAATACGATGCCGCATTCCCCCGCCCGAGCCACGCGCCAGTTCAATTCATCCACGGCACGGCCGAACGAGTCGGCCCGCGTCTCGTCCGGGTAATGTACACCCGGCAGCGTCGTCACGTGCGCGCACCCACACTCGGCGGCATATTCCAGCGCCTTCAGGTACCAGTCCCGTGCCTTCTGACGCGGCGACCGCTCCGGATGGTTGATCGCATAGGGCACGAAATCCATCGCCATCTGCAAAAACACATCGGCTGGCTCGAGTTCGACGTCGTTCAGTTTTTTCTTCAATTCGCGGGCGGAGCGCCGCACGTCTTCAAACTCACGCGAAGGCCACAGATGCGACCTCTCTTCGAAGAGTCCGATATCCACGCCGTCGAAACCCAGCATCGAGACCAGTTTGAGCGCGTCTTCGTGAGAAAGCAGGGGAAAGGTGAAGTCCGAGCATGCCAGTTTCGCGTTCAAGGCTCCTCCGAAAATCGTGTTGGCCCCGACGTCTCCCACTCGGCCGCGGCGATATATCCGCCATCGATCACCAGGGACGTGCCGGTAATCCCCGCGGACGCCTCGGAGCAGAAGTAAACCGCTGCCCGTGCGACATCCACGGGCCGGATGACGGCTCCGGTCGGGACGCGCTGCAGGCGCTGCGCCAGCGCGGCCGCCGGATCCGGGGTCGTACTCAGATGGTACCGCAGCATGGGTGTGTCCGTTATGCCAGGGCATATGCAGTTGCAGCGCAGTCCGTCCCTGGCGTAGTCCAGAGCGATCGACCGGCTCAATCCCAGCACCGCGTGCTTGGACGTGGTATACGCGGGTGTGTCGGCCTGACCGACAAGGCTTCCAACCGATCCTATATTCACCATATAACTTCGCCGATGCGCCCTGAAGTGAGGGATGGCGTACTTGAGCGAAAAGTAAATCGACTTGAGATTTACCCCCATCAGCCGGTCCCAATCCTTCTCCTTATAATCATCGAGGCGCCCCACGTGTACGATTCCCGCGCAATTGACAACGGCCTGGAGCTTCCCGAAACGCGCCACGGTCGTTTCGATCGAAGCCCGCACCTGTCCTTCCTCTGCTACGTCACAGGCCAGAAAGACCGCGTCTCCGCCCTGTTCCGCAATGCGGTTCGCCACCTGGACACCGCGTTCCTCCTGGACGTCGACAACGGCCACGCGCGCGCCCTCTGCAGCGAACAGTCCGGCCGTGGCCTCTCCCATTCCGGAAGCGCCGCCGCTCACCCAGGCGACCTGTCCCTCCATTCGCATCATTGCGTTACTCCACTCTTGTGACGCGTATGACAACGTCGTGCCGAAACGGCGGCAGAGACACCCGGCGCGATTCGCCGCCGCCAAGAGGAGTACGAGGAGAATAAACGCCGTCCGAAGGAGAGAAACATGATATCTCGAACGTTCCCGGCGGCAGATCGAAACAGAGCCCGCCCTGGATCGGATCGCCGCACCCGGCCTCCTCCCGTTCGCGGGCGTCGGCCAGATAGATGCAATAGTCTTCGCCGGTAACCGCGAACACCGATTCCAGGGTATGGTCGGGGCGTTCCCGAAGCCATCCCGGCATGACCGGGCGCGCCCTGGTGAGATCGATGGAATGGATAAACCCGGACAGGTTGCCCATCCACCGTCGAATCCCGTTTCGGGAGTCCCGGGTTCCCGTCTCGAGGTACGGCACGATGGAAAAATCGATCATATCGTAATGCGCCCCCGAAAACAGCGCGGTCCAGGCCCGCTTGCGGTGCACCGTCCATCCTTCCACTTCCTTGTACTGCGTTGCGATATTGTCCTCGTCGTGATTCAGCGGTTTCGGTCGTCCGTATGCGGCGAGGGTAAAGTCACGCAACGGCCTCAACTTGAGCTGCTTGGACATGAAGTCGCCGAGATCATAACTTCGACCATCGCAAAGGGTATTCGGAAGCGGATGGATATTTACGACGTCGAAATCCATTGTCGCGAACGACCCGTCGGAGGGCTGATCGAACGGTCTGATCGTCATCGCTTCCTGTCCGGCGATCAGGTGCCGGTTCGGCATCCCGCTCTCAATCTCGCGGATCTGCGCAATGAACTGCGCCTGCCAGCCGTTCACCTCCTCCGACCCGGGCATGCCGTCCGTAACGGGGAAATGACACGGTTCGTTGCAGATTTCGTAGATTACGTTCCCGTACCGGTTGGTTTCTTCCACGATGCGCCGCACGTGCGCGCGCTGCCACTCCAGCAGCTCCGTCCGGCGGCACGTCATATACTCCTGCCAGGGTACCGGCTGATCCGGGGTTTCCATTGTTATGTTGTTGGCGGGATTCAGCGGATTGAGCGCCCAGACCTCGTCCTTGTAGGTATTGCTGAAGAGCACCACCTCAACGATGATGCCATGCGACTCCGCAAGAGACAGAAATGCGTGCAACCGATCGAAGTACTCGGCGTTCCAGCGGGAAAGATCGAACCGCGGCTGTCCGTCCAGCGCGTTTCCAGGCCCCGTCCGCTCGAACGGCGCGACATAGTCGGGCGATTCGGGCTTGCAGGTCGAATACGGGTTTACAGGCGTCTGCAACTCTCTGAACAGCGTGAACAAACGTGTCAGCGTCTGCCCGCGCTCGGCCGCGTCCTTCAGATACCGTTCGAACCGGAACGGCCGGTTGATCACCGCACCATAATGCTCGGTCGCACAAAGCAGCACCAGAGCGCGACCGCGATAGTCGAAGACCTTTCTGTTTTCCGGATGAATCCTGATCACGTCAGCCACGGACAACCTCCCTTTTCCGACGCCTGCTTTCGGCTCGAACGCCCCCTCTTCAAGCCCTGCGGTTTCCACACCCGCCGCGGTCCCGTCGACGTCGGAGCCGCGCCCACTTCTCCTGAAATCCCCGGCGGTCGAATACCTCCGGATTGATCACGCCCCGGGGAAGCGCCCCGAGTGACAGATCCACCATGCTCCGGCAGGCTGCCAGTCCGATGTCACGGAACAGCTCATCCGTCCAGGCCACCGAATGCGGCGCCAGCAGGACGTTGTCGAATCTTCCGAACCGTTGCGGTTCCACCACCGGCTCCACCTCGAAACAATCCAGCGCGGCGCCGCCAATAGCATCGGACTCCAGGGCGTCGTACAGCGCATTCTCATCCACGATGCCGCCCCTCGCGGTGTTGATCAGAAAAGCACTGCGTTTCATCGCGGACAGTTCCCGCCTGCCGATCAACCCCTCCGTCTCCCGGGTCAGCGGACAGTGGACCGACACGAAGTCCGACGCCGCCATCAACTCCTTAAGCGAAACCAGAGCCACCCCCAGTCTTCCCGCCTCGCCCGGATCCACGTAAGGGTCGAATGCCAGGGGCGGATTCATTCCGAACGTACCCAGCAGCCGTACCGTCTCCCGCGCGATTCCTCCCAGCCCCACGGCCCCGAACGTCCGGTCTCTCAGCTCACTTCCCATATATCCGGTTCGCGCATCCCACTCGCCGGTACGCACCAGGCGGTCCTTGACGCGCATGTGGTGCGTCAACGCAATCATCCATCCCACTGTAGCCTCGGCCACGGAACGGTCGACCGCGCCGGACGTAATGAGCACGACGACGTCGGCTTCGGTGCAGGCTCCGACGTCCACGGAGTCGTACCCCACGCCGAAGCGCCCGATGGCCAGCAGATCCTCCGAGGCGGACACGGTCTCGGCGGTCACCTCGGGCGTCAGAACCAGGACACCCTGCGCGTCCGCTACCTGGTCAACGCCGATCTCCGTCCGATGCTCATCGAATACCGAGGTTTTGATGTGGGCATGGTTGTCAAATGCCTCAAGTCCCATATCCTTGAACTTGCATACACCCTCGGTATCGTAAAAATCGGCGGTCAGCGCCACGCGGAAGAATTCGCCGTCGAAGGTCACAATAAATGCTCTCTCGTGCGATATGACTCAGATCCGCCCGAACTCCCAGATCACACACGCCACGGCAAACGCGATATATACCAGCGAAGCAATGGACATCATGCCCGTGCAAAGCCACCCTGGACGTGCGGCCGCGGGCAGATGACGATGATTGATGTAAAGCGTCAATGGCGTGTAAAGCGCCATTGCGAATCCGCCGATGTATGCCGCATTGAACAGGAATCCCAATTCGCTCACGCCACGGGCTTCCATCACGTAAGTGATCACGCAACCGGCTACAATCCATGTAGCCGCGACGACAAGATACCACCAGCTCAGGTCTCGCCTTCGCGCCATTTTGAAATTGGTGTAAATGATGTCGGCGATCGATCGCGACACCCCGTCGACCAGAGCGAGTTGAGTACTGAAGAGTGTGGCCAGTCCCACAATCAGGAAGACATACCTGCCCGTCTCCCCCCAGACCGTTGCCAGAACCGCTGCTTCGTCCCAGATCAGCGTGCCCCTCGCAGGTACGATTCCGTTGGGATGCAATACCGCAAGCGCACCAAAGATGAAGAGCAGAATGGTTACGGAATTCAGGGCCCAGAAAAACAGCATCTGATCCTTCTTCACGTAGGCGAACCAGCTTCTGAAACGAGCGATGTTCTCTTCTGTCTGCTCAAAACGGAATCCGGTCGAGGGCATGGCCTCGGTCCGACCTCGAAGCGGATTTCGCATCTGGGGCAGATGCGCGCCCATACCGACGTGCTTGTCGCGCAGGTAAAACGTATAGAATAAATTCGCCGTACCTCCGGCGCCGGCGAATACAAGCGCGATAAACATCGACTTTACACTCATTCCCGGATCGATGTAACCGATATTGGCGATACCTCTTCCCAACGATGCCCACGTCTCCGCCGATCCGACTGCGTACGCGACCGCGATCAGGCCGACGGTTACCACCACAACCAGAAGCTCGATACTCCGCTCGACGGACTGGTAGATCAACTTCGGACCGAAAAGAATCAGAGCCACACCCGCAAAGGTGATGATCGTCCAGAACGTATCCGAACCCCATCCATGCGGCCCCGCCAGAAGTGCCTTCAAGGCCAGTCCGGATGCCCGCCCCCACCCCGGTGCGATCCAGCTGAAGATCGTCAGCAGAATGAATACAGGCGCAAATCCGCGCCACACCCGGCTGTATCCCGTATATACCGTTTCACCGGTGGCAACCGTCCAGCGTCCCACTTCGAAGTTGATCCAGAGTTGGAGAAAAATGCCCAGGCAGGCCGCCCACACCATGCTGGCTCCGTATTCGGCTACGATACGAGGCCAGATTACGATCTCACCCGCACCGATGGAAAGACCCACCAGAATCGCGCCCGGGCCGGCCAGTTTCCAGAAGGAAGATTTCAGTTCCGGCATCTTTCTGATTTCGAATTTTTCCAGCGGCTCAAAAAACCTGCTCATAGCGTGTCTCCTTGCGGCTCGGGCGACGTCAAGAGTTTCGCCACGGATCGCATTCCGACCGCAACGCGAATGTAAACTCCCTTAACAGCCCGTTGAAAAAGTCCATCCGGGCTGCGGCCGGCCCTTGCGGTCGAAATACGGCGTTGCGCGCCCTCGCCGAATCGCAGGATGGGACTCGGTTGCGCGCCTTGTCTTCGGCCACAATGGCTCGGCCTCGCCTGCAGAGCGACTTTATCAACGGACTGTTAAAGAACACCAAGAATCCGGCAGGCCGAAGTGACATCATCTGTTCCGGAAGGAACGGAATCTTCCCCGCGTTCGGCGAAAAAATCCGGGAGGCTGACAACAGGCCTGCGAGATCTCTGCCGAGATCGAGACAAGGACAAAAAAAAGGCTCGGAGAATTGTCCGGCCTTATTCAATCGGGATCCACGGCGATTCTGACAACGTCGGTTCATCAGGACACCTGCACCCCTCGCGGGATTTCAGGACAGTTCGCCTTAGAAGCTGTCTTAAAATTCCCAGCGGTCTTCGCACGGCTGCAAAAGCGCCGGTCGGCGTTGGTCAAACCCACCGAAGAGTGGCGAGGGGCGCGCAGCAGATAAACCGCACGAGAACGAACGGGAACGCCCAGTCGAGTCTAATGGCCGGAGAGAGCGCTGGCGAAGGTTTTAGCGCACCCGCTTCCAGCTATCCACAAATACGCCGGGGAACGACGCGACCATCTGATCGCCCCGGAACTCCTCGCTGTACCCCCGCTCGTGCGTGATGCGAATCATCCCGTCTTCCAGCGTGATTTTACCCTTTTCGACCTTGGCCTTATGATAAACCGTGATCGGCGCGTCGAAAGAGGAGCGGTAGCCCTGCCGGATAAGCAGATACCTGGAACGTGTAATTGCGGACGTGGAAATCTCGTACTTGCTTGCGGCAAAATCGAATGTTCTGGGTTTTTCGCCGCCCGAGTCCACCAGCATATTCAGCGTCACGTGGGCTTTTCTCGAATCGATCGGTTGCCACGAGAACACCCCCGAAACATCGGGTTTTCGAAGCACCGTGCCGTCGGGCAGCGTTCGTGAATGCAGTTCCCACTGGCCTGCAAGCTGCTCCTGCATCTGCGCCAGGCGGTCGCTGCAGCCAAACGTCAACACCGCGCATACCGTCAATAATGCGAACATCGTTCGCCGATTCATCGCTGTCTCCATAAGGATCGCCGAATGCGTCATTGTTGATTGCCCCTTGCGACGCGCGAAACAGTATATTTCCAGGAGCCCCCGCTGTCAAGAAAAAAAGCCCCGAACGTGTGTTGCTCTCGAGGCTCTGATTCAGGAAATGACGAATTGTCGGCTAATTGACAGCGTCCTTAAGCGCCTTGCCAGCCTTGAAGCGAACGGTCTTGCCCGCGGATATCTGAATTGTCTCACCCGTCTGAGGATTTCGACCGGTACGCGCGGCTCTGGATCCGACCGAAAACGTCCCGAACCCGGAAATGGCGACGCGATCGCCGCTCTTGAGCGAATCGGCGATTTCGTTCAGAACGACCCGCAGTGCGGCTTCCGCATTCCTTTTTGACAGACCGGCCTGATTTGCGATAGCATCGACTAGATCGGTCCTGTTCGACATGGCAATTCACCCCCTTTCTGGAATTTGCCCTGAATATAGGCCCGATTGTGGGAATTTGTCAAGTGCGCCGATACCGAATGAAGCAAAAAGACGGCACTTTCGTCGATTTATTCGTTGAATTGTCGCGACGAGTCAGGCTGAAACCGGATTCATGTCGAAGTTACCGACGTCGATACCGTAGCGGGCAGGCTACATTGACCGGCAACAAAAAACGGGCGGAGACCATTTTTCGTCTCCGACCCGTGACTTCCGCACCCGGAATCTTCGTGTTCCGGTGCCTGGCAAGGAATACCTGCGACCCCGGCGATTGCACTTATGCCGACTCCATCAGCGGCTCCAGCTGCAGCCGTCTCCGCGGATGCCGCAGTCGCCGGAGGGCCTTTTCCTTGATCTGCCGGACCCGTTCCCGCGTAAGGCTGAACCGGGTGCCGATTTCCTCCAACGTCATCGCTTCTTCGTCGCCCAGCCCGAAATAGAGCCGTAACACTTCCGCTTCCCGAGCGTCGAGCGTTTCAAGGACCATCTTCACCTGGTCCTTGACCGACTCGTCGACCACTTCCAGGTCCGGCGCTTTTTGAGAACTGTCCGGCAGGATATGCAGCAGGCTGTGGTCATCGTCGTCTTTGAAAGACGCATCGAGCGACCAGACGTCGCGTGCCCTCAGCAGCGTATCCTGTACCATATCCACGGAAACGCCGAGCTTCTCCGCAATCGTCTCAGGATCCGGGTCGGCCTCCTCCGTCTGTCGTATCTCCCGCGAAACCTTCGCGATGTTGTGCAACAGGTCGATACGGTTGATGGGCAGCCTCACCACTCGCGAATCCTGCGCCAGACTTTGATGTATGGCCTGACGGATCCACCAGACCGCGTAGGATATGAACTTGAATCCCCGCGTCCCGTCAAATCGTTCGGCGGCCGTCATCAGACCCATGTTTCCCGCGCTGATGAGATCGGCCAACGGCACGCCATGGTTCTGGTATTCCCTGGCGACGCTGACCACGAAACGGAGATTCGAAGCAACCAGCCTGTCTCTGGCCTTCTGGTCTCCCTTTCGGATCCGGTGCGCGAGTGCGATCTCGGTCTCGGCGTTAAGCGGCTCCGAAGAAGCAATATCCCTGAGATAGAGGTCCAGAGACTCGCTGTCCTGAATCATTATTCCAGCCACGTGTCCAACCTCCGGAAAATCAGTGTGCGTTTGCGTGTCTAAGAAGCTGTTTTAAAATTGCCGGTGAGTTCCCGAGCGCGAGCGAAAAAGTGGCGGTCAAGGCGGGAAATTCCGCCCATCTTTGCCTATACGGGTGGATTTGACCAACGCCGACCGGCGCTTTTGCAGCCGCGCGAAGACCGCTGGGAATTTTAAGGCAGCTTCTAGGTCGCCGGAACGTGCGCGATGCACGCCTCCGGCAGAGCCCCGTGCAGGCGCATTTGCCGCAGCAGAAGGCGATTCATCTCCTCTGAAGTACGGGACTCGAGGAAAGTTTCGGTGAATTCCTCATGGAAAAGCCGGCACAGATAGCCGAGAAGGGGCAGATATCTGATATCGCCCTCCGCGGGTACGGCCACGAGGCATATGAGTCGAACCGGCTCGGGATGCGTATCCGAGTGAAAGTCCACACCACGGGTTGAAATGCCCAACGCCATACCGAGATGCGCCGCAGATCCGCAACGTGCGTGGGGAAACGCGATCCCGTTTCCGACCGCGGTACTCTCAAGGTCTTCCCTGTCGAGAACGGATTGCAGGAATCGCAAACTGTCGGTCACGTAGCCCGAGCCGTGCAGACGGTTCACGAGCGCCTTGATTGCGCCCATCCGATCCCGGGGCTCAAGGTTCCGGACCATCGTCGCAGGGTGGAAACCCACCACACCGCTCAAGTCCGTTTCCCATTCACTGCTATAATGGAACTTTGTCAACGCCATGCCTGTCTCCGGACTTACCCCGTTCCCGCTCCAACCGGATGTGCGTTTGGTTTCAATTGTGCCGAATTCCCGAATCGAGTCGCTCTTGAAATGCAATTTTTGCAGAATGCCCGGTGAAACCCCGGCTGCCAACGTGACATCCTGCCATTGAATCACACCCGAAAACGCCTGTATCCGACGAATTCCACACGTATCAGCGAATTCGATGGAATCGTCGCCCTATCTATAAGCAACTTTAATGCCAGTTTTATTCCATGATGTACAGATGATTATTATAAATAAACTTACGCCCGGCGATCGGGATCGCCGGGCGCTACACATTCGATCTCCTGCGCCTGATGGCGCAAAATTTGCACTCGATTGGCCCCGGATTGCGCAAAATTTGCGGCGTGACGCCGACGGCGGCGCCAAATGCGCCAATCTTGCCGGTTTTCGCTTTTTCAGGAGCCCAGGCTGTATTTCTTGATCTTGTAATGCAGCGCCCGCACGCTGATACCCAGAATTCGGGCGGCTTCCTTCCGGTTGGAGGTCACGTGCGTCAGCGTGTTCTCGATTAACCGGCGTTCCATTTCCTCGAGTGAGGAATTCAATGGAATTACAAGATCTCTCTGTACCGGCGCGGTGGCGCGGATGGCCGTGGGCAGCCGTTTGGGACCGACCCGGGTTTCCGGGCACGTCACTACGATACGCTCCACCGCATTTTTCAGTTCCCGAACGTTTCCCGGCCAGGCGTAATCCAGTATCATCCGCATCGCGTCGGGGGTGAACTGTTTCCTGGATTTTTGATGAGTCGTGCAGAGTTCATCCACAAAGGTCTCCACAAGCAGGGGAATATCCTCCTTGCGATCCTTCAACTGGGGCAGCCGGATGGGAACGACGTTGATCCGGTAAAACAGATCTTCCCGGAATCGACCCTCCCTGACTTCCAGATCCAGATTTCTGTTCGTGGCAAAGATGATCCGGACATCCGCCTTTCTCGAAACGTTGCTGCCGACGGGGGTGTATACCTTTTCCTCCAGGACGCGCAGGAGGTCCACCTGGTTCGCCACTGGAATCTCGCCGACCTCATCGAGGAACAATGTGCCGCCCTCGGCAGCGGCGAAGCGTCCCGGCTTGTCGGCGTGTGCGCCCGTAAACGCACCCCTGACGTGGCCGAACAACTCTCGCTCGAACAACGTTTCGGGAACGGCCCCGCAATTCACGGCCACGAGCGGCCCGTTGCGGCGGCGGCTTCGCTGGTGGACAGCCCGGGCGACAAGCTCCTTGCCCGTGCCGGTGTCGCCCATCACCAGTACCGGCACATCCGTTATCGCCGCCTGCGCCAGCGTCTCGCAGACCTGCTGCATGGCGGCGCTCCGGTTCACGATCTGGCCGAAGGTCTCCGTCGAACCCAGCCAGGCCCGGAGCTCCTTGTTCTCGGCAACCAGGGCCTGATGTTCCAGGAGGCGTCGCAGGGACAGGTGAAGCCGCTTGAGGTCCACCGGCTTCGCCAGGTAATCATACGCGCCCAGTCGCATGGCATCTACCGCCGTGGAGACCTCGCCAAAGGCAGTGATGATGATGACACCGGTATCGGGGCTGGTTTGCTTCAGCCGCTTCAACAGGGTTATGCCATCGATTCCCGGCATCTTGAGATCCAGTATGGCCGCGTGGTAGACCCGCGCTTTCAAATGTTCAGCCGCCTCCGCCCCGTCGTAGGCGACCTCGACCGAATACCCTTCGTTAGTCAGCGACTCCTTGAGCCCCTCACATATGTGGTATTCGTCGTCGGCCACAAAGATCCTGATATCTCTCGTTTCCATCTCACTCCATGCGCGTGACCCTGGTCTGACAGTCCGTTGGAAAAGTCGCTCTGCAGGCGAGGTATGGTGTCCCGTCCCGGATATATGTCGCCATTCATCCGCCGATTCATCCCGCCTGGCGGCGTTGCCTTGAACACTAACCTGCCTGCCCGGCAGTTGGCATGTGTATTCTGAATATGGTTCCCTTTCCCGCTTCGCTCTCCACCTCGATGTGGCCCCGATGTTGATAGATAATCTGCTGGGCGATGGACAGTCCAAGTCCGGTGCCTTCATCACGGGTTGTATAATAGTACTCGAATATCCGATCGATCTCCTCATCGGGAATCCCGCAACCGTTATCCGAGATTGACAGAAAGATTTGGCTGCCGGCGGAATCCGCCCGTGTTCTCGCACACAATTGCCCGCCGGATTCCATTGCCTGGAACGCGTTTACCGTTATGTTCAGGACGGCCTGTCCCAACTGGCTATCGTCACCATTGACCTCGGGAAGACCCTTACGAAGATCCAGTTTCAGTCGAATGCCCCGTTCGCGGGCTTCCGGAGAGACCAGATCGAACACATGCCGAACCACGTCGTTCAGGCTGATCCGCTTGAGGTCCAGCCTCGGCGTTCTGGAAAACCTCAGGAAATTGTGAACGATCCGGTCGAGCCGCTTCATCTCCATGCGGGCGACGTTGAGCCTGCGGTAAATGCGGCTCCGCAACCCGTCTTCCACTGCCCGAAGGTCGTCTTCCAGCAGTTGCAGCTGAATGTCCACCGCGCCCAGCGGGTTCCGGACCTCGTGGGCGACGGACGCCGCCAGGCGTCCCAGCGCGCTCATCTTGGCAACCTGATACGTCTCCCACTCCATCTGCTTCAGGGCGGAAACGTCCTGGACAACCAGAACCAGCCCCTGTCTCTCTTCCGCCTGCAAATAGGACGTGGTCGCGCCCAAACGACGCATTCCACCGTCTTCCTGCTGCAACATCAGGTCTTTCGGTTCCGCGTGCAGACAATCCCGGAACCCGGCATCCAGTATCTTCAGCAGTTCAGGGCGTCCGGCGAAGAGCTCGTCGGCCCGGCGTCCGGCCACTTCCTGTCCGGCCAGTCCCAGTAGACGAATCGACGCCCCGTTGGCCAGCACGGCCTTGCGTTGCAGGTCGAACGCAATTACGCCTTCATTGAGGCCCTCCAGCAGCGCCGCGCTGTATTCCGAGGCGGATTTCGGCATAACGGCTCCCCCGAACACCTTCAGCATTACGTTGATAAAGCCGCTCTGCATGCGGGGCCGAAGACAGGGCGCGCGACCGAGTCGAATCGCCCGATTCGGCGAGGGAGCGCAACGCAGTATTTCGACCGCAAGGGCCGGCCGTAGCCCGGATGGGCTTTTTCGACGGGCGGCCGGATTCCATTTAACCTATGCAGTCCATCTTCAAAAGGCAAGCCCGATTCCGCAGCCGAACCACACCGCTGCGTGTCAGTCCGCGCTCCAATCTCGATAGACGTCAGCCCCCCGCACCGGGAACCGATCCTGTGATACATTTTAATGGCATTTTCTCTATCTTCCGGAAAAATAAAGAAAAAACTTGACAACACTTACCTCTTGGTTTACTTTTTCACTGTAATCCTCCCGCTTTCTTCCCACTTTTTTGCCGCACATATACAGACTGCTCCTCGCTTCAGGCATCCTTGGCTGCAGGAACTTCCTCGAACCGCCCCCTTTGGTCACACACGTCCGATCCGCTTTTCCGCCGCTGTCTCCGGCTGTCCGGGTTCGGTCGGAATTCCTTAAAGACAGGCCGCCTGCATCTGATACGCAGCAACTTCGATAAATTGGATCCGCCAATGGCAACCGAAACGACCAGGGAAATCCCGAAAGCACCGCCACGGGCAGGTGGTGTGGAAGTACTGGAACTCCAGAACATGACCATTTCGGAACTCGCAAGGTTGGCCCAGACCCTGGAGATCCAGAGCTACGGTAGCCTGAGAAAACAGGAGCTGATATTCGCGATCATCCAGGCACAGACCGCGAAGAACGGTCTGATATTGGCCAAAGGCGTTCTCGAAATCCTGGAAGACGGCTTCGGATTCCTGCGGTCGCCCAATTATAACTATCTCCCGGGTCCGGACGACATCTACGTTTCACATTCGCAGATCAAACGCTTCAATCTCCGCACGGGAGACACCATTTCCGGACAGATTCGCCCGCCGAAGAACGACGAGAAGTATTTCGCGCTCATCCGGGTCGAGGCGGTGAACTTCGAAGATCCGGAACAGGCCAAACAAAAAACCCTGTTCGACAACCTCACGCCGTTGCATCCCCGGCAGCGCATGAAACTGGAATACGATTCGAACGACTTCTCAACTCGAATCATGAATCTGCTGACGCCCATCGGCAAGGGGCAGCGCGGCATGATCGTAGCCCCTCCCTTTACGGGCAAAACCATGCTGCTTCAAAAAATCGCCAACGCGATCACCGAGAACCACCCGGAAATCAATCTCATTGTGCTCCTGATAGACGAACGCCCCGAGGAAGTAACAGACATGCTGAGGTCCGTCAACGGGGAAGTCATCAGCTCCACGTTCGACGAGCCTCCGACCCGGCATGTACAGGTGGCGGATATGGTCATCGAAAAGGCCAAGCGTCTGGTGGAACATCAACAGGACGTCGTCATTCTCCTGGACAGCATCACGCGCCTCGCCCGGGCCTATAACAACGTCGTCCCTCACAGCGGCAGGATCCTTACCGGCGGCCTCGATTCCAGCGCCATGCAATGGCCCAAGCGATTCTTCGGCGCCGCGCGAAACATCGAAGAGGGCGGCAGCCTGACCATCCTGTCCACTGCTCTCGTTGAGACCGGAAGCCGTATGGACGAGGTCATTTTCGAAGAATTCAAGGGTACCGGCAATATGGAATTGAAACTGGACCGGCGCCTGAGTAACCGGCGCATCTATCCCGCTATCGACGTAACCCTGTCCGGAACCCGGAAAGAGGAACTGCTGCTCGACGAAAAGGAACTTAACCGGGTCTGGATCCTGCGCCGGCTGCTCAACCAGATGCCCGCCCTGGAAGCCATGGAGTTTCTCAAGGAGAAAATGGCTGGTACAAAAAACAACGAGGCATTCCTGGATTCGATGAACAGACAGCTGTAAGAGCGGCATTCAGGATCTGCGGATCCCTATGCGCCCGCGGCGGCGGTTTCATATCGGGCAGCCTGGTTCAGCCTTTAAATTCTTGCGCTGGAACTCTGTTTTGTATACATTGTGTGGCTGATTCTGTCGTCGTTTCATCCAGATTCGAGGGTATTTGTCACGTGAAACCGAATATTCATCCCGAATACGTGGAAACCACCATTACCTGCGCCTGCGGGAAATCCCTGAATACGCACGCGACCGTGCCCGGCCTTCGGGTCGACATTTGCTCCGATTGTCATCCGTTCTACACGGGCAAGCAGCGACTGGTGGACACCGCGGGCATGGTGGAACGGTACCGGCGGCGATACAATATAGACAACGAAGAAGCCGGGGATGTCCCCGAACAGGCCGACGCAAAGGCAGCCGCCGAAGATTAGCCACCCGGCGTGTCAATCATAAGGTGAAACGGCATCGTCCGCCTTCCGTCGGGCGCGCGTACCGCTTCGCCTTTTTTGTTGTCTTTTCTACGAGTGTCCGACTGCATTCGTCGCTGGGGCATTTGCGGGAGTCGGCGACTCGCCGCTGTTCGGGAAAACGGCGGCGCCGATTCCTGCTACAACATATCGGCCTGGCATCACGACGCAGAGACCGATCCGTCCATTCGAAAACCAGGCAGGGAAGCCGCATGTTCGGTCAACTGGAAGCCGTCGAGAATCGATTTGAAGAGATCCGTTTGGAAATGGCGCGGCCGGACGTCGCGGCCAACCCCAACAGGTTCAGAGACCTCACCAGGGAGTTTCGCCGTCTTGAAGAAATCGTCAACACATACCGTGAATACAGGGAGGTTGCAAACGACCTGGAGGAAGCCGCGGAAATCATCCGGGACTCGAACGACGCCGAACTGGTTGAAATCGCCCGCGAGGAACACGCCGAACTCGAGCGTGAGGAGGCCCGGCTCTCCGGGAAACTCCAATTCCTGCTGATCCCCAGGGACCCTAATGACGGCAAAAACACTATTGTGGAGATCCGCGCCGGCGCAGGAGGCGATGAGGCGGCGCTTTTTGCTGCCGATCTGTATCGAATGTACACCCGTTACTCCGAATCAAAGGGGTGGCGGGCCGAACTGCTCAGCGCCAATCCAACCGGCATCGGCGGATTCAAGGAGGTCATCTTCTCGGTCGGCGGAAGCGATGTCTACGGAAACCTGAAATACGAAAGCGGCGTACACCGCGTCCAGCGAATTCCCGAGACCGAGTCCAGCGGGCGCATCCATACGTCCACGTCCACGGTTGCGGTACTGCCCGAAGCCGAAGACGTGGATATCGAAATCAATCCCGATGAGATCAGGGTTGACGTCTACCGTTCCTCGGGGCCGGGAGGCCAGAGTGTCAATACCACCGATTCAGCCGTACGGATTACCCATTTGCCCACCGGCCTGATCGTACAGTGCCAGGACGAGAAGTCACAGCACAAAAACAAGGCCAAGGCGTTGAAGGTCCTCCGTGCCCGGCTCCTTGATCGGGCGCTCCAGGACCAGCGGGACACAGCCTCCCGGAATCGGAGGGCTCAGGTAGGCACAGGCGACCGAAGCGCGAAGATCCGCACGTATAATTTTCCCCAGGGCAGGGTCACCGACCACCGGATAAAACTCACACTCCACAAACTCGAAGAGACGCTCGAGGGCGACCTGGACGATTTCATCAATGCCTTGCGCCTGGCAGACCATGCCGAGATTATAAAAGACGGCGAACAGAATAGTTCGGTTCCCACCTGATGTCGACCGGGCACGGGGCCTAGCAGCCCGTTGAGAAAGCCCATCCGGGCTGCGGCCGGCCCTTGCGGTCGAAAACCTGCGTTGCTCGGCCTCGCCTGCAGAGCGACTTTATCAACGGACTGTTCGACGGACAGGCCATGGCCGAATCCTCCTCCCTTCCCACCACCGCCGACGTCCTGGCCACGATGGAACGCAGCCTTGCGGATGCCGGTGTACCGGACCCACGCACGGACGTTGAGTGGCTGCTTGCGGCGGTCCTGAAAACCAGCCGTTCCGGTATCTTCGTGAACCCTCGTCGACGACTTACGCCGGCGCAATTTCAGCGCCTCCGGGATTTCGTACGAAAACGGCGCACGCGTGTTCCGCTTCAGCACCTGCTTGGCGAAACCGAGTTTTTCTCCCTTCCGTTCCACGTCGGACCCGACGCGCTCATCCCCCGTCCTGAAACCGAAATCCTCGTCGAATCGCTTGTCGAACGCCTGGATGCCCATACAGGGCCGCGGATTCTGGACGTCGGTACCGGGGCGGGTCCTGTTGCCGTGGCGCTTGCGCACGCGCTTCCCGCGAGCCGCCTGGTCGCAACCGACGTTTCCTCGAAAGCACTCCGGCTGGCGGCCCGCAATGCCTGTCGAAACGACGTTCAGCAGCGGGTCGCCTTCGTTTGCGCGGACCTTCTCGCCGCATTCAGGACCCGGTGCGCGTTCCACGCCGTCGTATCAAATCCGCCGTATGTCGCAAAACGCGACCTGCCGTCCCTTCAGCCCGAAGTTCGCTGCTTCGACCCCCCGCTCGCACTCGACGGCGGGCCGGACGGGCTGGCCTTCCACCGCACGATCATCACCCAGGCTTCGGGCCACGTTTACGAAGGCGGCTGGCTGGCACTCGAGGTCGCGGACGGCACCGCGCCGGACGTGTTGAATCTCCTGTCAGAATCGTCCGGGTTCATCCATGAACGGACCATTCCCGACCTCTCGGGCAGGGAACGCGTCCTGCTCGCCAGAAAGCGAACGTAGCGGACGCCTGTGCCCTGTCCCTCCAACACATCTGCTTGACCCCCAATTTGCCGATCGCTATATTGACTTCCGATACCCCGCCAGGCCCCATTGGCTCTACATGCGTGGGCGGCGATTCGCGATTCCCACCCGATTCCAGATGATCAGGAGTCTCCGTGACCGTACCCGACGTCGAACGTCTCATACCCGAGACTCTGGAACATCCCTATCTCTATTTCGATAGGGCAGACCTGGACCGGGTGCGCGCGATCTGCCTCGACGGCTCCCACGCGAAGGTCTACGCGCAGACGCGCGAGCGGCTGAACGCTCACCTGGATCTCCCGTTCCCAACGCCGCCGCCGAGGGAGGACAGCTACAGGAACGGCAACTGGGAGGCGTACAGCCGCCTATCCGGGGAAGCGCGGAATCTCGTTGAAGACTATCTGCTGGCTTACGCGGTCGACCAGGATCGGGCCTATGCCGAAAAAGCCTGGGAGGGCCTCGCATCAATAATGAGCTGGCCCTCGTGGGTCCACCCGGTCCACGAATTCATGCTTCTGGATCTGGACGGCAGCCATACCTGCGCCTGTTTCGCCGCCGCTTACGACCTGCTCTATGACACCCTATCCGAGAACCAGCGCCGTGAACTCGAGTTCATGGTCTTTGCGCGAGGTCTGGCCCACTGCACCGGCGGCATGCATCATCACTTCTGGGCGTCCCGTTACGACAGCAACTGGTGTTCCGTGTGCGTATCCAACATGGGCCTGTGCGCCCTGGCCATGCTCGATGCGGGATATTTCCATCTCCGGACGAAGATTCGCCCTCGTGATGCCATGCTCGGCGTCATACGGGAATGTATTGAACGCATCACGAAATTCTACGATGCCATTCAGAACGACGGTTCCTGGAAGGAGGGCCCGGGGTATTGGAACTACGGAATCGTAACTTCCTTTCCCTTTTCGGATGCGCTGAGGCGGCTCACCGGAGGAGGGATCAGCCTGTACGACCATCCCAAACTCAGGAATACGGTCGAATTCCCCATCAATTGCTATCTCCCGCCCGACCGCGTGGTCAACTTCGCCGACTGCGGCAAGCATTTTCCCGCTGGTATGGCCTTCCGCAAGTTCGCGCAGGAATACGACAATCGCGCGGCCGCCTACTTCGATCGGCTCACCACGGACCGCCGTCCGTCCACCAGGCTGGCTGAGCTCTTCTGGGATGCGTCCGATACCGTTCCCGAACTGCCCGACCCGCCCCACCCGTCCGCCTACTTTCCGGATGCCGGCTGGTGCGTGATGCGAGGATCATGGGAGGACCCGAACGCCCCTGTCATGGCGTTGAAGATCGGGGCGACGGTCGAACCCCACGGCCACGCGGACGTCGGGAACTATATTATACACGCGGGTCAAAGGACCGTCGTACGAGAACTGGGCATCGGCCGCTACGGGGACCCCGGCGAATGGATCTTCAAGTCCACCCACGGTCACAATCTGCCGCTCTTCGACGGACAGGGGCAGCCCGGCGAACGTCGCCTGGTCGGTACCGTGGAAAAGACCGAGTTTACGGGCGCTCACGACTACCTCAGGGCTTCCGTCGCACCCGCCTACGGCATCGACGGACTTACCGTTTTCGTCCGGCATTTCATCTACTTCCGTCCGGAGCTCTTTGTCGTCATTGACGAGATCGAGGTTACGGACCCGGTCCGGATGGAGTCCCGAATTCACCTTTCGGGCACGCCGGAAATAACCGGAGCATCAGCCACGCTCGTCGATGGAAATGCAGTAGTGAACGCACGTCTGTTGACACCCCCGGACGCCGTGTTCCTCGCGGACAGACACGAGAACCTGAAACCCGGCCACGCAGACGCAGAGAGCCTGGAAATCGCATACCTGAAGATCGATACCGTACTTAAACCGGGACCCGTCAGGTTCGCCGTGGCATTCGGTATCGACTACGACCCGTCCGACGTCGTATTGGAAACCGATAACGGCGGCATCACTATATCCCGGCAGCATCAGACACTCAGTATCGAAGCCGCCCTGCCGTCCCGTCCACAAAACGTCTAACCATTCGGCCGCCGGCAAACCCGGTGTGCTCTCAACCTCCCGGCCCATGCGGATTACCACCTGGAACGTGAACGGCCTGCGCGCAGCGCTCAGGAAGGGCTTTGCCCGGTACGTCGAACGGATCGCGCCTGACGTACTCCTCCTCCAGGAAGTCCGTGCGCTCCCCGAACAACTGCCCGGGGAGTGGGCCAACCCGCGCGGCTGGTATGTCCACTGGCATCCGGCCCAGCGCAAAGGGTATTCCGGGGTTGCGATCTGGTCCCGCCACCGGTTCGAGGTTCTCGGCACCGGTATCCACGAGTCCGATCCGGAAGGTCGGATCCTCCAGGTACGGGTGAAGGATGTCCGGGTGGTCAACGTATACCTGCCTTCGGGCTCATCCAGCGAAGATCGCCAGAAGATCAAGGAGGATCTCTGGATGGCCCGGTTTCTACCCTGGGCAGAGCCCTACGCGCACCGGGACGAACCGGTGGTCCTCGGCGGCGACTTCAATATTGCTCACACGGATAAAGACATCTTCTACGCCAGGGGAAACGAAAAAAACTCCGGATTCCTCCCCCACGAGAGGCAGTGGATGACCGACCTTCTGGCTACCGGATGGTACGACTTCGTCCGGCAGCATTTCGGAGACGTACAGGGGCCCTATTCCTGGTGGTCCAATCGCGGGCGCGCCCGCGAACTGGATCGGGGCTGGCGTATCGACTACCTGCTTGGAAATGCCGCAGTCGCAACACGATTCCGCAATGCCGCCGTCCACCGCGAGGCCGGTCTGACCGTTTCCGACCACGCGCCCGTCAGCATCGATCTCTAACGTAGGGCTCGCTGGACCCTTTCTGGGCTTCAACTGCTGCAGAAACTGCTGTCAATTCGAAAAGGAGAATCGTACTTGACTATCCGACCGAACCGCGTCAAACGAAGACTCGCCGAGGGCGGAGTCGCCTGCATCGCAAGCGGCTTCACGCATGCCGATGACATCGACGCTTTCGGAGACTCCGGTTTCGACGGCGTCTGGCTGGAAGGAGAACACGGACCCGTCGACGCGGCCGACCTCGGCAACCTCACGAGGGCCTGCGACATCTGGGGCATGACCTCGATCGTCAGGGTCAACCGCAACGATCAGGCCCTTATTTACCGCACGCTGGACCGGGGCGCGCAGGGCATCGTCGTTCCTCACGTCAATACGGCTGCGGAGGCGCGCAACGTCGTCGATGGCGGTAAATTCGCGCCGTCGGGCAAGCGCGGCCTCTTCACCAGCCGCCAGGGTTACGGCGTACCCGATTATCTGCATGCCGCAAACGATGAGACGCTTCTGGTCGTACTCGTTGAGGACATCGTCGCAGTGCGGAACCTGGATACCATCCTCGGGGTGGATCAAATCGACGTCTTCTTCGTGGCGCCGTCGGATCTGGCCGCTTCGATGGGCCATATCGGCAACAACGACCACCCCGATGTTCAGCGCACGGTCGACGAGACGCTGATTCGCATCAGGGGCGCGGGACGTACGCCGGGGACACTGACGACCAACGATAACGTGGAAAAATACACCGACCTCGGCGCACGATTCTTATTGACGACTCTGGCCCCGTGGATCGCTGCGGGAGCAGCCGATTACCTGGAACGGGCACGGGGATAACGGACTTCAGGTTTCCGTCTCGGCAATCGAGGGGCGTCCGTGGCGGCGCGTTGCCGCCCGGGCAGCCCGCCGGCCGGATTCCGGAAATCCATTTCCGAACGAGATCACCGGGAGTTCGAAACCAGTCACAAGGCGAGTGCGCTATGGAGATCGATACCAGTCCAGTCCGCCCCCCCTCAACCCTCTTCAAACCGCAGGATCTCGAAGTCGCCCGCATGAACATCGAGCGACACGCGTGGGCCCGGCGATTCCTCGAAGATCTACTTGCGTCGATCGCCGTCATACCTCATCTGACGCCAGACGATCTGATTCAGTGGATTCCCCGCGAGACGCCCAACAGCGAGCTTTTCACCATGTGCCCGGCCTGCGAGGCGGCCCCGGTGCACGGGCACTACAGCTGGAAACCGGAGAGTCCCGATCAACTGATCTGTACGACCTGCAAGACCGTCTATCCCAATTCGGACTATCCGGAAGACGTCGTATTCAGGACCGACTTCGGCGGAGGACAGGAAATCACGTATTATACGGGCAGACACTGGGACCTGATCGGATTCCCCTTCGTCTCGTCCTGGACCGCCAACATCCGGGCACGAAAATGCGAGTACATGGCGCGCATGGCGCGCCAGTGCGCGCTGGCCTACGCGCTGACAGAGGAGATTGGACACGCGGAACGATCCAGGGATATCCTCCTGCGGTTCGCCGAAGTCTATCCCGGTTATATGGTTCACTCGGGATACGGCGAATTCTCGGACGCGCCAGCCGAGGTCGCCGCGAAAAACATCCTGGATCTGCCCAGGCCGGAACTGGTGGTGCCGCCAAACCGGCCGGACCGCAGACTGCACGTGGGCTACTGGATGGCCGGGCGCGCCACGGGCGTGGGCATGGAAGGCACCTTCGTCTCAGACGTCACCATCGCCTACGACCTCACGCGCGGCGCAGGAGCCGCCGGCCGTCCCGTGTATACCCGGGACGCGCGCCGTAAGATCGAACGCGACCTTCTCCTTGAAAGCACAATCCTGCTGCTGGCCGATCCCGCCTTCAACAACAAGAGCGCGACCAACCGCTCCGCGGCGGGCCTCGTCGGACTCTGTCTCGACGATCCCGTCCTGGTCCGCTTCGGCCTGGACGGGTTCAATCATTTCGTCTACAACTGGTTTCTGGACGACGGCATGAGTTCCGAATCACCCGGTTACGGATTCATGACGCTCAATGGCATCCGACACTTCGCGGACGCCGCGCACGGGTACTCCTTCCCGGCGGACTCCGGCTCCACGGAAGCCCATCCGCAGAGCCTGGACATCTACGGCGACAGCCGTTACAGGGCGGTGCTGGAGGGATACGTCAAGAGCCCGATGCCCGATCTGGGGTACGGCGTTGTCGCCGACGACGTAACCGCCTGCAGGATGTCCGTCGATATTGCCGATATAATTGCGGCCCGCTACGGCGACGCGAACCACACCGCCCTGCTCGCCGAACTGTGCGAATTCGATCTGGAGAATCACGGCGGGGAGTATGCACTCTTCCACCGCGACCCGGACTTTAAAGCCGACCCGGCGGCTCCACTGTTCCTCACGGACCAGTTCTTTCCGTCCCTGCGAATCGGCCTGCTGCGCACCGGGGATAACGGGCGCGCGAGCACCGCACTCCTCAGCGCCTCGGACTGGGGCGGACATCACCACGAAGACAGCCTGAATCTCGTCTACTGGAAAGACGGACGGGAAGTCCTGACCGACCTGGGTTACCTCTGGGACCGGCCGGATAAACAAAATACCGTTCGCACAATCGCGCACAACACGGTGGTCGTCGACGAGCAGGACCAGAAACGCGACGGCCGCGGCGGCGCCCTCCACCTGTTCGACAGTACCGGTCGGGTCAAGGTCGCCGAAGTTTCTTCCAGAGCCTACGACGTCGATACCTATCGCCGTCTGTGCGCGGTAATCGACCATGGCGGCGCAGGCAGCTATCTGATCGATTGCTTCAGTGTGACCGGCGGCCGCGTTCACGATTATCTGTTCCACGGACCGGTCGCCGAAGGCGAAACGCGGAACCTGGACCTCCAGCCGACCGGGGCCGAATGGCGGGACCTGTCGGGTCTGGCCGCGGCCCGGGCCGATAAGGCATGGTCGATCCATTTCGACATGGACGGGCAGCGGTTCAGCGCGCATGCGCTGCCAGACGCCGACGAGGAGGTGTTTATCGGAAGGGGCTGGGGCGAACGTGGCACGGGCTCACGCGACAATGTCAAAACCGGTGAAACCCTACCGTATGTGGTCCGCCGCCGCACCGGCCTTCCCGCCCGGAGCGTCTTTCTGAGCCTTTTCGACGTCAGTCCCCGTTCCCGTCCGTACGTTACGTCGGTGGAGCGGCTCGCCCCCGTTTCCGGCGACGCCGCGGGGGTTGTCGTCTCATGGGAATCGGGCACGGACATCGTTGTGGTCTGTCCCGAAGGTCGGACTGCTGTTTTTGACTTTCCACAGGGAACACTTGAAACAAACGGCCGGGTTTCCGTATTCTCCATGGCCCGGGACGGACAACCGGCGTTTACCTATCTGCTTGGCGGCACAATGGCAAGACTGAACGATCACGCGCTGGAACTGGAGGCGCCGGTTGTCGGCGGAAGAATACTCGACGTGAATACCGACAATACCAGCAGCCGTTACCGGATCGACCGGCTGCCGTCCAACGGGAGTCCGATCGGACGCACACTGATGGTCCGGGGCGGCGCCTACGACACGGGGTACCCCATTCTGCATATCGAGTCCGACGATCAATCGACGTACGTCTACACCAAACGCGGAGGGCTCGGATACGATGCCATTCCCGCCGAGCGGTGGGAAATAGTACGCAGTATCGGTAGTTAGCTATTGATTGACAAACAGACCCGTTTTTGTTACGTTGGAAGGTCTTATCCCGACATTGAAACTGCCGAATTCTCAGGCCCGAACCGCAGCCGGCGCGCGGCGAATCCAATTCTCTATGCTAGATCAGATTCTTCAGCCCATACAGCCCCAGATCGAGCGATTCGAAAGGCGATTCACGGAGACGCTCGCTTCCGATGTAAATCTGGTTCAGGCCATGGGCAGCCATATTCTGACGACGAAGGGAAAGATCATTCGTCCGGCCCTGTCACTGTTGACCGCGCAGGCCATCGGCCGATGTTCCGACAGGGTGGTGGATGCGGCTGCCGGCATTGAAATCATCCATACGGCAACATTGATCCACGATGACGTCATCGACCTTGCCGACAAACGCCGGGGCGCGGAGGTTCTCAACCTGAGGTGGGGCAACAAAGCCGCCGTCCTGATGGGAGACTTTCTCCTGGCCAGGGCATTGCAACTTCTGGTCGGCCTCGACTCCATGGACGTCATGCGAGCCGCCACACGAGCAGTGAGTCGGATGATCGAGGGTGAAATACTGGAAGTGGAAAGCGGAAACGACGCGGAGGCCGCACGCTATTTTAAAATGATCGACAAGAAGACCGCATCGCTGATGGCCCTTGCCTGCGAGGTTGGCGCCATTCTGGGGGGCGGCACCCCCGAGCAGGTCTCCCGGATGTCCACGTTCGGACAGGACGTGGGAATCGCCTTCCAGATTACCGACGATCTCCTGGACTTCATTGGCGACGAAGCGTCTCTCGGCAAGCCGGTCGGGACCGACGTACGGGAGAGAAAACTGACGTTGCCGCTGATTCGCGCGCTGGCCAATTGTCCCAACGGCGATGCCGAATCGATCCAGGCAAAGGTGCGGAACGGCATAGAATCCGATGCGGAACTCGAGGAAGTATTCCGCTTCGTCAGGCGTTACGACGGTATCGAGGCCGCCCGCCAGGAAGCGCGGGAATACGCATCCTCCGGTCTGAAGAGTCTGGCGGAGCTGAAGTCGTCGGAAGCGCGAAATGCGCTGGAACTCGCTGTAAGACACGTGGTCGACCGGCAGAAGTAGACCGTCGTTACTTGAGGAACAACATTGTCGCCCGACGCCACTCCGTACCCGGAGCCGTCGCGTTTAAAGGAGTCAAGATTCAATAATGAAACGAGACAACCTGCGCATTCTGATCATCCTCGCTTCAATCCTGCTGGCCGTGTATTACCTCTTTCCAACGTACCGGTACTACTTCGACCCGCCTTCGGATCCCGACAGACTCGAAGCCGCCAAAAGGGAAGCCGTCAACCTGGGGCTGGATCTTCAGGGCGGCATCCATCTGGTACTTGAGGTGGATCCGACCGGACTCACGGAAGACGAGCGGACGGACGTCGTCGATCGCGTCAAGGAGATCATCACCAACCGGGTGGATCAGTTCGGTGTGGCCGAACCCATTATCCACCGGGAGGGCGAGTGGCGGATCGTGGTTGAACTTCCCGGCGTTCAGGACGTGGAGCGCGCCAAGAATCTCATTCAGACGCAGGCCCGGCTCGAGTTCAAAATCCTCGCTCCCGTAACCGACCGCTTTGGCCTGATCGACAAAATCGAATCGCGCCTGGCCGCTCGGGCCGGAGAAGACTCGACAAGACGGGACGCAGCCGGCCTTTTCGAGGAAGAGGCCGAAGATGAAAAACCGTCGATCAAACGGTACGTACTCTCACTGGGAGAAGATCTGATTGTTCCCGCCGACAGAATACAGACCGTAAAGGCCCTGCTGTTCGAAGATCCTGAAATCCAGGGGCTTATTCCGGACGATGCCCAGTTCCTGTGGGGAAACGAAGTGGAGGAATTCGGAGATGGACAGAAGTACCGCCGCCTCTACTTTCTGTACAAGCGCATCGAAATGACCGGCGAAATCGTCCAGGACGCAAAAGTGACCAAGGGTCAGAGTTTCGAAAACGCAGGGCAGCCCATCATCAACTTCACCACAACCAACGACGGTATCAAGCTCTTCTCCCGGGTGACAGGCGCCCACCTGGAAGAACGCATGGCCATCATTCTCGATGACCAGGTTTACTCGGCGCCGACCATTCGCGCCAAGATTCGCGACGGACGGTCCATTATCGAAGGCAGTGGAGACCTGGAGGAAGCGAAAGACCTGGCCATTGTCTTACGGGCGGGCGCCCTTCCTGCCAACGCGCCTATCGTAGAAGACCGGACCGTCGGTCCTTCGCTCGGAAGGGACTCCATCGAGCAGGGGCGGAAGGCCGCCCTGATCGGACTGGCCATCGTAATGGTGTTCATGATACTCTATTACGGCCTTTCCGGGATCGTCGCGAACTTTGCGTTGTTCCTGAATCTCGTGTTCGTGATGGCGGTCCTCGCCGGGTTTGGCGGGACACTCACTCTGCCCGGAATCGCCGGTATCATCCTGACCATCGGTATGGCCGTCGACGCCAACGTGCTCATCTTCGAGCGTGTCCGCGAAGAGTTGCGTAACGGCAAGACCGTCCGTGTCGCCGTGGAAGACGGATACGGCAGAGCGCTGCTCACCATTGTCGACGCCAACATTACCACGATCATCACCGCCGTCGTACTCTACCAGTTCGGTACGGGTCCCATCCGGGGCTTCGCACTGACGCTGATGGTCGGCATCCTCTGCAGTATGTACACCGCACTGTTCGTCACCCGAACCCTCTTCAATATTGCAATCAATCGCTGGCAACTCACCTCCATCAGCATCGGCAGACTGACCGTATTCCGTCGTCCTTCGTTCGACTTTCTCAGCCTGCGCAAACCGGCATTCGTTCTGTCGGCGTTTCTTATACTGATCGGAGTGGGCTCCACGATTACGAAGGGGGGCTACAACCTTGGCATCGACTTCGCGGGCGGCACGCTGCTGGAGCTGCACTTCAATCCTCCGGTTGAGGTCGCGAATTTGAGGGATGCCCTGCAGGACGTCGACGTCAAGGGTGAAAGACGAGACCTCAGACACAGCGAAATCAAGGTCTTCGGCCCGGCATCCGATATACTCATTCGCGTTGAGGAAGAAGCGGAAGGAACAGTCACGGCGGATGCCATAAAAAACACGCTCAAAACGGAATTCGGGTCCAGCATTCCCGATCCAACACAGTGGCTGCGGCGCCAGGAGGCGGTTGGGCCCAAAATCGGCAGCGAACTCAAACAGAATGCGGTAAATGCCATCCTCGTCTCTCTGGTTCTGATCGTCTTTTACATCTGGTGGCGCTTCAAGCAGATTCAGTTCGGCATTGCCGCCGTGGTGGCGCTTTTCCACGACGTCCTGATCACCCTGGGCGTGTTTTCCCTGATGGATAAAGAGATATCTCTCGCCATCGTGGCAGCGCTGCTTACGATCGTCGGATACTCTCTGAACGATACCATTGTGGTCTACGACCGCATCCGTGAGAATCGAAGGCTCTACCGCCGAGACAGTTCGGCTGAGGTCATCAACCGGAGTATCAATGAAAGCCTGAATCGTACCGTTCTCACCTCCGGTACAACGTTGCTCGTTGTCCTGGGCCTGCTTCTCCTGGGTGGGGAGGTCATTCGCGACTTTGCTTTCGCTCTGATGATCGGGGTAATTATAGGAACCTACTCTTCCTCGTTCGTGGCCAGTCCGCTGGTGCTGGTCTGGCAGAATGCCCTCGATCGACGGAAGGAGACCGCGGTCGCCTCCGCGCGTCGTGCGAGAGCATAACGAGGCAATCCCAACCGTAGTGAAGAAGCCCGGCGAGACTATCGCCGGGCTTCTCTGTTGTCCTTCCGACCCATGTCTCACTGCCAGGTCGGGGCGCGGACCGTACTCATTCACTAAAACTGATATGCTCTCTTCGCGTTCTCACGATCCTGTTTCTTCAGGCCCGGAGTTCTGACCACCGCCGCCGTATGGTCCGGACAGGGAGACGTGGGCTCGGATCCGGGCACGAACACTTCTTCCAGGCGGTTCGGACAATACATCGACGCCACCTCGAACGTATCGCCGCATACCTCCAACTGAGCGACCCCCGGCGGCAACTCGAATTCCTCACTGGACAAACCCAGTTTCTCATGTGCTTTCTTCATGAATTTCGCCCATACCGGCAATGCTACCGCCGCGCCCGACATCCGGCTTCCCAGCGAGACCCGATAGTCGTCGAACCCTACCCACACGCCGGCCACGATCTGCGGCGTGAAGCCTACAAACCACGCGTCCGCGAAGTTCTGGGTGGTACCCGTTTTTCCTGCCGCCGGCCGCCGAAACCCGTAGTGCGATCGTGCGCCCGTACCGGTGCCGCGCCAGACACCCTTGGGGGTCTGCTTATACATATCCATTACAGACCGGAGCAGGCTCGTCGCCACAGCGGCCGCCTCCGCACTGAGCGCCTCCTGCTCTCTGCCCTGAACCCGGCTTTCAATGACGTTGCCGTCCTTGTCCGTGATCTTAAGGATGGCAACCGGCTCCACGCGGATGCCTCCGTTGGGGAACGTGCCGTAGGCGGATACGAGGTCGATCAGTTTCACTTCACTTGTACCCATACCGAGGGACTTTACGGCCCTGATCCTGCTCGCAATTCCCATTCGCTTCGCCTGGCGCACCGCGGTACGGGGTCCGATATCTTCCAGAATCTTCGTGGTCACCACATTCCTCGACATGGCGAGACCTTCCCGCATCGTCATCCAGCCCAGAAACTTCCGATCGTAGTTCTGCGGCCGCCACAGGCTGCCGTCAAACATCTCTACGGTAACGGCCGTGTCCGGATAGCGGCGCGTGGCCGGGATCTTTTGTGCAACTGCGGACGCGTAGATGATGGGCTTGAATGCCGATCCGGGCTGGCGCAGCGCCTGAACCGCCCGGTTGAACTTGGTCTCGGTGAAATCGCGTCCGCCGACCATGGCCAGAATGTGCCCGGTGCGGGTGTCCATGGCGACCAGGGCTCCCTGTACCACGGTAGCCCTGAGCGTGTCTTCCAGGGTGTTGATTCCGGCCCAGAAAGCCGAATCCGGCCGGCTCCACCGTCGTTTCGCATCTACCCGTTTCTGTACACTTTTCAGGTGGTTCAGCAGGGTCTCCTCCGCGATTGACTGGATTCTGCTGTCCACTGTCGAATAGACCGAAGCGCCGTCCTTGTACAGGAGATTCCAACCGTAATTCACCTCCAGATACCGTCGGATGTACTCCGTGAAATACGGCGCTTCACCGATCTCTTCATCCCTGGCATCTTTCAGGACAATTGGTTGCTGCGTCGAAGAAAGGTACTGCGCCTGAGTGATTCGACCCGTGCTTCGCATCAATCGAAGGACCAGGTCGCGCCGGTCTCTGGCCCGCCGGGGATGGTTGATTGGCGAGTAGAAATACGGTCCTCTCAGCAGACCGACCAGCAGCGCGCACTCCTCCAGCGTCAAATCCCCGGCGTCTTTGCCGAAAAAACGCTCTGCCGCGGACTGAAGACCGTATGCGCCGTTGCCGAACAGGACCTTGTTGAAATATATCTCGATAATTTCACGTTTCGTATACGTCCGTTCGAGCAGCACGGCTGTCAACTGTTCCTTCACCTTGCGTGTCCACGTCTGTTTCTGATCGAGAAACAGGTTCCGGGCGAGTTGCTGCGTTATCGTGCTGGCGCCGTGGCCCTTGAGGCTGCCCTCCTGCGTCAGATTGCGCAAGACGGCGCGAAAAATATCGGGAAAACTCACGCCCCAGTGACGCCAGAAGAGCTGATCCTCGGTCGCGGTCAGCGCCGAGATGGCGGCTTCAGGTATCTGATTGTAAGTTATCGGCACCCGGTTCTCGACCCAGAACCGCTTCAATACCGCGCCGTCGGCTGCAATGATGCGGGTGGTGCGCGCCGGCTCCACCTCCTCCAACTGCGCGAAAGAAGGCAACTCGTCCTTGAAACGAAGTACCACCCCTCCCGCGACGCCGGCGTAAACCAGCACACATATGCCGCAATAGAGCAGCATCCGGCGCACGTAGTATCTCAACACCCTGTTGATCCTGAACCTCATGGGTTTCCACCTGACCGGATCGCGTCACCCCTTGAAGCTGTCTTAAAATTTCCAGCAGTCTTCGCGCAGCGACGCGCGCCAGACAGGCCGTTGGTGTCGGTGCGCGTCATGACGTTACCACGGCGAGATTCTCGTTCAACCTGCCGAGCGCACTCAGGTATTGCGCGTGGCGCCCCTTTTCCTTTTCGACAACCTCCGGGGGCGCATTGTTCAGAAATCCTGAGTTACCGAGTTTCCTGTCCAGCCCGCCGAGCAGCGTCTCCAGCTTCTCGATCTCCTTTCGCAGACGCTGCCGCTCAACTTCCAGATCGATGAGCCCATGCAAGGGCACGTAGACTTCAACGTCCTTCAATACCGCGCTGGCGGAAGCAGGGGGCCTGACGACGTCTGCGCCGATGCGAAGATCCCCCACCCTGGCAAGCGTTCGTAGATAGATCTCGAAACGGTTCAGGATGTCCCCGGTTTCCGGCGAATCTACCTTCAGGTGGACGTCCGCGCGTCTGCCTGGCGGCACCCGCATCGTACCGCGAATATTCCGTACAGCACCCACCACCGCCTGAATGAACGCCATCTCCCGTTCCGCCGCGTCGTCGAGTCGACTCTGGTCCGCCTCCGGCCACCTTGCCACAATCAACGCCTCTCCTGAGTGCGGAAGCTGCTGCCAAAGCGCTTCGGAGATGAACGGCGCCATCGGATGTAGCAAACGCAGGGAACCTTCCAGAACGTGTACGAGCACGCTCCGCGTCATCATTCCCGCGTCCGGATTGCTTCCGTTCAGCCGCACCTTGGCGATTTCCAGGTACCAGTCGCAAAACGCGTTCCATACGAATTCGTAGAGGGACCTTGAAGCTTCGTCAAACCGATAGGCCTCAAGGGACTCCGTCACCGCGCGAACGGTGCGGTTGTACTGGCTGAGAATCCACCGGTCCGCGGGATCGTCGGCAGACGCCGGCGGCGACCCGCTCGCGAGTTCGTACCCATCCAGGTTCATCTGGACGAACCGCGCCGCATTCCAGACCTTGTTGCAGAAATTCCTGCAGGACTCCGTTATGGGTGAATCCTGCAGGCGGTTGTCCACGATGTCGGCGTCAAAACGAACGTCCTGCGAACTCCCGCACTGGTAGAGCAGCGACAGACGCGTCGCATCCGCACCGTACCGTTCGATCAGTTCCCTGGGATCGATCCCGGTACCCAGCGACTTGCTCATTCGCTTGCCGTCGCGCGTCTGGACGGTCGGATGAACAAGAACCGTTCCGAAAGGGATCTCATCCACGAACTCGACGGCCGTCATGATCATCCTTGCCACCCAGAGGTATAGAATATCCCTTCCGGTAATCATCAGATCGGTTGGATGGAACTCCTTCAAGTCATCGGCCTGCTCCGGCCATCCCATGGTCGCGAAAGGCCAGAGTGCCGACGAAAACCAGGTGTCCAAAACGTCGGGATCCTGCACGAGTGACCGGCTGCCGCAGGCGTCGCAGACAACGGGCGCATCCACGCGAACCAGCACTTCCCCACAGTCCTCGCAGGTCCAGACCGGAATCCGGTGTCCCCACCAGATCTGACGGGAGATGCACCAGTCCTGGATGTTCTCGAGCCACTCGACGGAATACGCCCGAAATCGGTCCGGTACGTACCTTATCTCTTTCTTTTTCAAGGCCGGCAGCGCCTGGTTCGCCAGTGACTTCATGGCCAGAAACCACTGGTCCATCGGCAGCGGCTCGATGGACGTGCCACACTTGTCGTGGTGCGGCACCACGTGTTCGTAGTCCTCGGTCCGCTGGAGCAGTCCGGAATCCTCCAAAGCCGAAATCACGGCTTTTCGACAGGCGAACCGGTCCATACCGCTGAATGAGCCGGCGTCTCCGGTCATCTCCCCGCTGAATCCGATGACCTGGATCTCCTGCAACCCGTGTCGTAATCCGATTTCGTAATCATTCGGATCGTGTGCGGGCGTCACCTTAACCGCACCGCTGCCCATCTCGGGATCCGCATAGCTGTCAGCAACAATCGGGATGGGGCGGTCTATCAACGGCAGCATGACGCGTTCACCGATTGCCCGCTGCCAGCGCCGGTCATCGGGATGTACCGCCACGCCCGTGTCGCCCAGCATCGTCTCCGGGCGCGTCGTCGCAACCACCACGTCTGGCCCGCCGTCCACGCCGGGATACCGAATATGCCAGAGGTGCCCTTCGGTTTCCCGTTCCTCCACCTCCAGGTCCGAGATGACGGTTCCGCATCTCGGGCACCAGTTCACCATTCGCCTGCCGCGGTAGACCCATCCCCTCTCGTAGAACTTTACAAAGGCCGACAAAACCGCGCGGGCGTATCCGCGTTCCATCGTGTATCGCTCACGCCCCCAATCATAGCTGCAACCCATTTCCCGCAGCTGGTTGAGAATGGTTCCACCATATTCCCGTTTCCAGACCACGATCCGCTTTAACATCTCGTCCCGGCCGATGTCGTGGCGTCCCTTACAGTCCTCCTCGAACAACTGTTGCTCTACCTTCATCTGCGTAGCAATGCCCGCGTGGTCGGTGCCTGGCAGGCAGAGGGTTCGATGCCCGAGCATGCGCTTCCACCGCACCACAGCATCATGGATTGCGTGCTGCAGCGCATGCCCCATGTGAAGCTCCCCGGTAACGTTCGGCGGGGGAATCGTGATGGAAAACGGCTTTCCGCCGGTCCGATATTCCGGCTTGAAATAGCCCTTTTCTTCCCAGAATGCGTACCATGTCTTCTCGACCGAACCAGGATCATATATTTTTTCCAACACGCCTTGCTGTCGCATTCGGCTAACCCGTCCCTCTACCAAAAAAGGTTGAAGCAGATTGCATTTCCAGATACGGCACGCCGCCGACACCTCGTCAACTGCCGTAAGAAGCAGATGCCCCTTCCGCAGCCAGCAGACGATTCAGAAAGTCCAGTGACTTGACCTGGCCCCGGTTTTCAATGTGGCGCCACAAGAAACCGCGCAGCACACGACGCGCTTCCCCGGTATCGACCGCCCGGAAACCACTGTCGTCGATTCGGTCCGCACGTGCCGTCTGGAGGTGTTCCAGGTAACGAATGGTCGCCATTGCAACTTCGATGCCCCCACGTTCGCAACGGCCGCAGACCGTACCGCCGCGCCCCGCGTCGAAACAGACCCTGTCACGGGTAATTCGCGAGCCGCACCCGACACATCCGCCCAGATGGGGACGATATCCCAGCATCGCCGCCGCCTTCAGCTGAAAGTACCAGAGCGGCAGTTCAACCGCCTCTTCCTCGACCGTTTCCATCCATCGAAGCGAGTCCAGGGTGACGCTGCAAAGAAGTGAATTCGGATCTTCTTCCGGCGTCAGACGATCCAGCAGATCACACACGGCGCTAGCGTAAGCCAGGCGGCGGTAAACCCGTTTCAGATCCTCAAAAGAATATAGAATGTCACCTTCGCTCAGAGTGTGCAGGTCTCTGTTTTCCCGGCTGTAGAAGACATATGCCCCCCAGGTTATCGGTTCCAAGCTGGCGCCGAACTTACTCCTGGGGCGCCGGGCGCCTTTGGCCACAACCCGCACCTTGCCGGCGTTCCGGGTATAGATGACCACCACCTTGCTGCTTTCGCTCATCCTGTACCCGCGTAGAACCAGCCCTTCGGACTTCGAAATCATCTCCCGGTTACCGACGTCGGATCGGGCGCATCCGGGTACACCATATAGACCTCTTCATTCTCTTTAATCATACCGTACCGCTCCCGAGCGATTTTCTCGATGATCGCCAGGTCGTTCTTCAGCATTTCGACCTCGGCCTCCAACCGACGGTTACCCGTCCTAACGGTTTCAATCTCACCGCGCATCTTTTCAATCTGCCGACTCCGTTCCCGAATCTGCAGATAACCGCTGTCTCCGGCGAAAAACAGGTAGACGAACCACAAGGCCGGCAGCATCCACAGGAATCGATACATGCGTCTGCGCGGCGCGTTCAGGAAATCCCGTTTTACTCTATAGAATCTCATTCCGATAATTCCCGTTGAATTGTCGTGCCGCTGAAGAATGCGCGGCAAAGTTGCGGTGTCCGGGCGGGAGACACCACCACACTAAAGCACGACCAGATCGTCACGGTGAACCACCTCACCTCCGGATTCCACGTCCAGAATCGAAACGACCTCGCCGGTCGACTTGCCCAATATCCGCTGAACGTCACTAGAACCGTACTTCACCACGCCTCGCGCGACCTCCATCCGACGCCTGTCTTCAACGGCAATCAACTCTCCAGCCTCGAAAGCGCCTTCCACTTTCAAAATACCCGAAGGCAGCAGGCTCTTGCCCCGTTTCACAATTGCCTCTACCGCGCCGTCGTCAACGATAACAGCGCCGCTGCGACGAGAATTGGCAATCCAGAGTTTTCGGCCTGGCAGCCTCTCCCTCGCGGCAAGAAACAACGTACCGGCCGGCGCACCGGCGAGGATCCGGCTCAACCCGATCCTGTGCCCGTTTGCGATTACCGCCAACCTGCCTCCTCGCGTCACGCTCTGCGCAGCCTCCAGTTTCGAACGCATCCCACCCAGGCTCACATGGCTGCCGGCTCTTCCCGCCCTTTCGATCATTTCGGGACGTATCTCCTCAACCCGCGCTATGAGGCGCGCGTCCGAGTGGCGGTCCGGATCTTCAGAGTAGAACCCGTCGACGTCGGTCAGAATGACAAGGAGGTCGGCGTCGATCAGATGCGCGACGAGAGCCGAAAGGCGGTCGTTGTCGCCTACCGAAAGCTGCAGTTCCTCAACGGCCACGCTGTCGTTCTCGTTGAGAACCGGAACGGCGCCAAACCGAAACAGCGAATCCAGCGTGTTTCTCGCATTGACGTAACGCCGCCGGTTGTCCAGATCATCGGCTGTCAGAAGAACCTGCCCGACCGGCACGTTATGGGTTCTGAACGCGAGCTTGTAGGCATTCATCAACAGCCCCTGCCCGACAGCCGCGGTTGCCTGCAGCGCCGACAGCCGGCGCGGCCGATCCTCCAGACCCAGCCGTCCCATTCCTGCGCCAACCGCGCCGGACGACACCACGGCAACCTGTATTTCCTTGCGGCGCAAGTCGGCCACGTCTGCAGCCAGACGCTCAATCAACTTCGTATTCAGCCTGTGGTCCTTCCGCGTGACCAGCCGTGTACCCAGCTTCAGCACGACACGCCGAACCCCTTCGAACAGCTCCTTGCGTTCAGAGCAGTTCCGGTCCAGAACGGAATCACACGCCGATCCATCCAATTTGCGGGTCTCTCGCGATCCGTTCGTTACGTCGTCGACCATTACAGATCCACCCTCACCCGGGGGCGTACACAGACGCCCCGGCTGGCCAGGTACGCCTTTACCTCGGGAATGCTATAATGCCGATAATGAAAAATGGACGCCGCCAAAGCCGCGCTGGCCTTGCCCTCGTGAAGCACCTGATACATGTGCTCAGGTCCACCCGATCCCCCTGACGCCACGATCGGCACATCCACGAGATCCGCCACGGCGCGGTTCAGCTCGATGTCGTAACCCTCTCGCGTTCCGTCGGCATCGATGCTGTTCAACACCAGTTCCCCCGCGCCCCTGTCGACCAATTCCAGCGCCCACGTCAGAGCGTTCCTGCCCGTGGCCGTCCTTCCACCGTCGATCATGACTTCCCATTCCGGTTTCCCGGACGACTCGCCGCGGCGAACGGCATCGATGGATCCGACGATTGCCTGGGTGCCGAAACGTCCCGCGCCGCGGGTAATCAGCTCCGGTGATCGAACCGCGGCCGAATTGATGGATGCCTTCTCGGCGCCGCCTTCGATGATCGTGCAGATGTCTTCAAATGTCCGCACGCCGCCGCCCACCGTGAACGGGATAAACACCTGTTCCGACACCTGACGCACGAGATCGGCGACGATGTCCCGCCTTTCCGCCGAGGCCGTAATATCGTAGAAAACGAGCTCGTCCGCGCCCTCCTCGTCGTATCGGCGGGCAAGTTCAACAGGGTCTCCGGCATCGCGGTCCGCCGAGAACTTCACCCCGCGCACGTTCCGGCCGTTTTTGACGTCCAGGCAGGGAATGATGCGTTTCGCTAACATACCCGCTCCGCGAAATTCTTCAGGATACGCAGTCCGAGTTCCTGGCTTTTCTCGGGATGAAACTGAATTCCGTAGGCGGCCCCCCGTCCCGCGATCGACGTGTAATCCAGCGCGTAATCCGTTGTTGCCACACGATCGGTATCCACTTCAGGGTCAGCATAGTATGAATGTACGAAATAGAAGAATGACCGGTCGGGTATGCCTGCAAGAAGCGGCGTCTGCCTCTGAATTCGGATCTGGTTCCAGCCGATCTGAGGCACCCGCACACCGACCGGAAACCGACGCACGGAACCAGGCAGAACCCCGAATCCCCGGTGGCGGCCCATCTCATAGCTTTCGGTAAACAGGAGTTGGAGACCGACGCAGATCCCGAGGAACGGTCGACCGCTGGCGATTGAATCCCTCAGTGGTTCGATCAGCCCTGCCGCTTTCAGATTCACCATCGCGTCTCCAAAGGCCCCGACACCGGGCAACACCACGCGGCCGGCGCGGTTCACGTCTTCGGGCCGATCCGTAATCGCCGCAGCGTGTCCGACACGCTCAAAACCCTTCTGGACGCTGCGCAGATTGCCCATGCCGCAGTCCACAATCACGATCATCACGACCTCCGACCGGAGCCCCGGCAAAGTGTTCTGATCCAGAGATTGATTGGCTAGGTTCCCAGCTCCTCAGACCGCCGGGTCGCCGCTTCCACCGCCTTCATCAGCGCAGCGCGAAATCCGCCCAGTTCCAGCGCCTGCAATCCGGCGATCGTCGTACCGCCCGCGGACGTTACCTGGTCTTTCAAAACCGCCGGGTGCTGGCCGCTTTCGATCACCATCTTCGCTCCACCGAAAACTGTTTGCGCGGCCAGCTTGAGCGCAACGGGCTTGGGAATCCCCATCCTCACACCCCCATCGGCAAGTGCATCGATAATCACGTACACAAAGGCAGGGCCGCTGCCGGAAAGCCCGGTAACCGCGTCCATCTGCGCTTCGCTCAGGCGGACAGACGCGCCGACCGACTCCAGGATGGCCTCAGCCGCAGCCATATGGGTTTCCTGTGAGAATCGGCCCGGGCAGATGGCCGTGACCGACGTCCGGATCTGCGCAAGGATATTCGGCATCGCCCGCACAACCGGGATCCTCCGCCCCAGAACTTCCTCTATAGCCCCGGTCCGTACGCCTCCCATAATGGAAATCACCAGTTGCCGACCGGTAAGCGACGTCGCCAGAGGCGCGACAACGGACGCCCAGACCTGAGGCTTCAAACCCAGTACCACCACGTCTTGTTCGGAGGCCGCCGTTGCCGCGTCACGGGCGGTATTGACTCCCAGAGCCCGCCGGTGCGACGCCAATAGAGCATCGTCGATGTCCACCGCCGTCACCCGTTCCGGCGGCAGAACACCTGATTGCACCAGGCCCGCAATCAACGCGCCGCCCATATTCCCTGCGCCAACGACAGCGATACGTTTGTCACTTAAATCGTACATATAGTGCATTCCGATCCGGAAATCTCTTCCGTGACCCGGTCTCCGAATTCGCCGGTTCACTGATAGACATGGGTCAGCCAGCCGTGACGGTCGTCCGTCTCGCCCGACACAACACCGAAGAAAGCGTCCTGCAGCGCTTTTGTGATGGGGCCTCGCGTCCCCTCGCCGACTGGAATGTGATCAATTCGTGCAATTGGCGTCACCTCGGCCGCGCTGCCGGTGAAGAAAACTTCGTCGGCGATGTACAGCGACTCTCTGGGTATGGCGCGCTGCGTTACCGCGTAGCCAAGATCGCGCGCCAGCGTAATGACGGTGTGGCGGGTAATTCCCGGCAGAATTGACGACCCGGTGGAGGGCGTGTAAATCGCGCCGTTCTTCACCATGAAGATGTTCTCTCCGCTCGCTTCACTCACGTGGCCCTGCGCATCCAGAGCGATTCCCTCCACGTATCCGTCGGCGAGTGCCTCCAGCTTGATCAGCTGCGAGTTCATGTAGTTGGCGCCGACCTTGGCCAGCGAGGGCATCGTGTTGGGCGCAAGCCGGTTCCACGAGGAAAAACGTACCTCGGCCCCCTTTTCCAGCGCCTCCTCGCCCAGATAGGCGCCCCACTCCCAGACGGCAATCACGACTTCAACGGGACAGGTTGAGGGGTCTACGCCCAGACTGCCGTATCCTCTGAAGATCACGGGACGCACATAGCACCTCTGAAGTTCGTTGGTACGGATGGATTTCAGAATGGCCCCGGAGATTTCCTCGTGTTTATAAGGGATCGGCATCCGATAGATCTTGGCCGAATCGTACAGCCGATTCACGTGATCCGCCAACCGGAAACAGGCCGGTCCCTTTCGCGTATTGTAACAGCGAATCCCCTCGAAAACACTGGATCCGTAGTGTACCACGTGCGACAACACGTGGATCCTTGCGTCGTCCCAATTCACGAACTTTCCGTTAAACCAGATCTTGTCCGCCTTCGGCATCGGAGGCATTTCTCTTCCCTCTCGGATAGATGAACGGATCTGCCACGGAAGACGCCTCCGCGGGCATATCGCTCACTTCGACAATCCGCTATGGTACGTTTCACATGACGGCTATCGGCTCTCGTGAATCTGCCCGCTGGACTGAAAAGACGCCTTGAGCGCGCGGGAAATCCGCTCATACTCCGGTATGGAGACAGCTTCCGGACGCAACCTGAAGTCGATGTCCGCCGACGCTCCCACGCGGTTCAGGATCTCCATTTCTCCATGCACCATTCCCAGCAGGGCATTCTTCAGCATCTTTCGCCGCTGACCGAAAGCCGTACGGACGACGCGAAAGAAAAACCGCTCATCCTGAATACGGTAGCGAGTCTCCCTGTGGAAATCCATCCGTATCACGGACGAATAGACCCTGGGCGCAGGGTAGAAGACACCAGGGGCCAGGTCAAATAGAATCTTCGGATGAGCATGCAACTGAACGGCGATCGACAGAACCCCATAGTCTCTGCTGCCCGGCGTGGCGACGATCCGTCGGGCAACCTCCCGCTGAACGGTGAGTACAGCCCGTTTAAACCTGGACCGCGCATTCAGAATACGCCGTACAACCGCACCCGTAATGTAATACGGCAGGTTTCCCACCAGAATCGCACGTTCAAATCCTTCCCCGCGAATCAGTTCGAAAAAGTCAACCTCCAACACATCCTGTTTGCGCAAACGCAGCCCGCACCCGAATCGTGACCGCAGGAAATCACACAACGCCTCATCCCGTTCGATCCCGACGACGCTGTCCGACTGCGCCAGCAACCCGCCGGTCAGCGCGCCTCGCCCCGGGCCGATTTCAACCACCAGGTCGTTCGCGTGCACACGAGCGGCCCTGACGATCTTCTGGACGGCCCCGGCGTCGGTCAGGAAATGCTGCGCAAGGCCCTTGTTGGGCTTGGTCATCACTTCAATCCGAAAACCCGGCGGGCATTCTCCGTGGTTCGAGCGGCGAAACGTTCCAGCGGCTCGTTCGCATGTCCCGCCAGGAACTCGGCAATCTGCCTTACGTAAGCCGGCTCATTCCGCCGACCCCTGTGCGGGACGGGCGCGAGATATGGACAATCGGTTTCCAGGAGCACCCGATCGGGCGGAATACCCAGCGCCACGGACAACGACGTTGAGCGTTTGTAGGTCACCGTCCCGCCGAAGCCCAGATGGAAACCAAGATCGACCGCCCGCTTCGCCTGCCCGGGACCTCCGCCGAAACAGTGCAATGCTCCGCCGGCCGCAATGCCGTCTTCCTCTTCAAGGATATCCATCACCCTGTCCTCTGCACCGCGACTGTGGATAACAAGCGGAAGTCCAGTCTGGCGTGCGAGATGAATATGGAACCTGAATACCCGTTCCTGTAGGGACCTGGGCGCATAGTTCCGAAAGAAATCCAGTCCCGTCTCGCCCACGGCCACAATCTCTTTGTTCAGTGCAAGCCGCTTCAGCGTATTCAAACCGTCCGGGTCGGCCAGTTCGACGTCGTGCGGATGGAATCCCACCGTCCCATAGACCCCTTCGTGATTCCGAGCGAGGTCCAGCGCCCTCCGGCTCACGTCAAGGTTCGTACCGACGTTGACAATGCTCCCTACCCCTGCCTCACGAGCCCGGCGTATCGTCGCTTCCTCGTCTCCCAGAAACTGTGGGAAATTGAGATGGGCATGGGTATCGACAAGCATCTTCTCAGCCCACCTCGGCTCCGTCGGGAACGTCGGCGTCCGGTTGCAGCAGGGCTACACGGCCGTCCGCCGATGCAGCCAGCAGCATTCCTTCGGACGCCACCCCGCGGATCGTCGCCGGCTCCAGATTAGCCACCACCACGATCTGGCGGCCAACCAGCGATTCCGGTTGATACTGCTTTGCGACTCCGGCCACAATCTGGCGCTGCTCGTCGCCCAGGCTGACCTGCAGCGTCAGCAGGCGATCGGCGCCCGGAACCCGATCGGCGGATTCCACCCTTGCCACGCGAAACTCCAGCTTCTGAAATTCCTTGAACGGGACGAGATCTTCTTTGCCGTCAGCCATGTCTGCTTTCTCCGATAGGTCCTTTTCCACCGGTTCAATCCTGGGAAAAATCGGACTCCCCGCGTTCACGTCAGCCCCGGCGCGAAGCCCGCCCCAGGAATGAAGGTCCCGCATGGTCCGGGTTTTCACTTCGCCGTCCGCGCCAATCTGCGCCCAGATCTCCTCTGCTTTTTCCGGCAGGACCGGAAACAACAGAACCGCCAGATAACGCATCGTCTCAAGAAGACCGTAGATTGTCGCCTTCAGGGTATCCTTGCCGTCGGGATCCCTGGCCAGGTTCCACGGCGCCTGCGCCTCCGCAAAGCGATTTGCCTGCCGGACGAGGTCCCAGATCGCATCGAGGATTCCCGCGGGATTCATCTTGTCCAGCGCGTCGGTCACGCCGTCCAGCGTCCTGCGCGCCTGCACCTTCAACTCCGCTAAGTCGGGGTGGTTCGTGTCTGCAGCAGGCACCCGCCCGCCCAGGTATCGTTTGGCCATGACCACCGTGCGATTCAGTAAATTACCCAGATCGTTTGCGAGTTCGGAATTATAGCGGTGGACAAACCCCGTTTCACCGAAACTGCTGTCCATTCCCAGCACCATCTCGCGTACCAGAAAATACCGAAAGGCGTCCACACCGTATTTGTCCGCCAGATCCAGGGGCCGGATTGCGTTTCCCAGAGACTTGCTCATCTTTTCGTCGTCGACCAGCCACCATCCGTGGGCCATCACGGAGTCCGGGGTCTCAACGCCCATCGCCTTCAACATCGTCGGCCAGTAAATGCAGTGCGTGGTCAGGATATCTTTGCCAATCAGATGGCATGAAGCCGGCCACCACCGTCCAAAAGCGTCGGCATCCTGCAGATAACCCGCAGCCGTAATGTAATTGATCAGCGCATCGAACCAGACGTAGCACACGTATGACTCGTCGAACGGCAACGGAATGCCCCAGGCCAGGCGGGCCTTCGGCCTGGAGATACACAGATCGTTCAGCGGCCGGCGGAGAAACCCGAGCATCTCGTTTCTGCGCGCAGGAGGAAGCACAAACCGGGAGTCGTCTCGGATGTGGTCTGTCAGCCACTCACGATATTTGCCCATGCGAAAAAAATAGTTCTTCTCGGATATCCGCGTCACCTCGCGCCCGCACTCCGGACATTTCCCGTCCAGCAGGTCCTTCTCGGTCCAGAACCGTTCGTCCGGAACGCAATACCAGCCCTCGTAGTCGTCCGGGTAGATCTCTCCGGCTTCGTATAGACGCTGGAGAATCTGCTGCACGACGCGCCTGTGCCTGGATTCAGTGGTTCGGATGAAATCATCGTAAGAGATATTCAATGTCGCCCAGAGTCTCCGGAATCGTTCGACCATCTCGTCGCAGTGATCCTGAGGGTGGACACCGCGCTCCTTCGCTGCCTGGGCCACCTTCTGACCGTGCTCGTCCGTCCCGGTCAGAAACAGCACGTCGTCGCCCGCAACCCGGTGATACCTGGCGAAGACATCCGCCATTATGGTCGTGTACGCATGCCCCAGATGCGGCTCGTCATTCACATAGTATATTGGTGTTGTTATGTAGAATCGCCCCATACACTCAACCTTCCGGCCCCGAAGACAGGCGATCAGCTCTCATCGGCTACGCCTCCCATCCGCGTGGCATGCCGGCTAATTCGCAGCGCCCCTGACTTCGCGCCAGAGCGAAACGAGGCCAACGTACAGATTGACGTTGCGACGATTCATCTCGCGCAGCGTTTCAATCTTATCGGCGGTGCTCTTCACACCCTCCAGACCCAGCGCACGGGACAGTCGTCGAATCTCGTCCAACCTCCGGGCGTGTGTCACGTTTCCGGAGTCGCCATATTGGAGAAGAAGGACGTCGCGGAGCCACATCTCCGCGCTGCCGAGCAGTTGCAGGGCTTCATCCCTGTCCGCTGCCAGTTTCTCCAGCGCCGCATGGGTTCTAGCTTCCTCGTCCCACAGGAGCGCGGCCAGAAACCGGTACCCCCGGTCTTGCAGGCCGTCCACCTGATGATCGATCATTTCCCGGGCACGCCTGAGGTTTCCGCCGCAGGTTCGCGCGACGGACATCGCCGCGTCCGCGTCGATTCCGGGCTTGTTCGACAATGCCCGGGCCGCGTCCTCAACCGAGACGGGCGTAAACACCACCCACTGGCAGCGGGAGACGATCGTCGGTAGCAGAGACTCCTGTGCGGCCGCCGTGAGAATCAACAGAGACCGTGCGGGAGGTTCTTCCAACGTCTTCAGCAGCGCATTGGCGGCTTCCACGCGCATCCGATCCGCATGCATGACAACCGCCACCCGCCATCCTCCCTCGAACGCGCCGTACGCGAATTGTTTCTGCAGGGATCGAATCTGTCCGATTGAATGGGTCGCGTGGGCGGCAGGCAGCGGGTACCCATAAGGATCCTCTGCGATCTGTACCAACGTTTCCCGCTCCATCTCGGGCGACGACCGCTGTGAAATCGGAAACAACAATGACATGTCAGGGTGATTCAGACCCGCCGTCTTCCTGCATCCGCGGCAATTCTCACAGCATCCGGCATTCGGTTCACTGCAGTAAAGGCTCCTCGCCATTTCGAGGGCCGCGGCCACCTTTCCGGTGCCCTCCGGCCCGGTAAACAGGAGGGCATGCGGCAGATTTGCGCTTCCCGCCATCCGCTCGAGCCGCTCCGTCACACGCTTCTGTCCCACGACTGCCTGGCTGAACATTCGTCAGTCCCCTGCCGTAAGTTCAACGTAAAGCTGCGAGTGGGCCGTTCACCCAATCGGTGAATCGTCCATGCAGCGCCTTCAACAAGACGAGCGCATCTTCCGCGGGCGATTTGTAATATCCCTGGCGAATCGCGACGGTCCGAAATCCGAGCTTTCTGTAAAGGCCGATGGCTGTCAGATTGGAAACGCGCACCTCGAGGGTGACGACATCCACATTTCGTACGGGCAACCCCTTCAATACGGCCTCCAGGAACCGTCTACCGATTCCGCGGCGCCGAAACGCGGGGTGCACTGCAAGGTTGGCCAGATGATATTCGTTGGACTCAAGAAAGCCAACCGCATATGCGACGACCCGACTGCCGTTCAGGTAGACGAGGCTGTAGCTGTTCCGTCTGCCTATCGCGTCTTCAAAGTCCTTTCTTCGCCATGGATCCGCGAAGCCGTCGCGCTCGATCGCCACGACCGCGTCGAGGTGGCCCGCGCCCATTCCAAGAAGCCTGAATTCGGAAATCGCCTGCCGCGACTCGAACCGCATTGAATTCGGACTCCTGTGCAGTTATCCTGTTGTTCCCGCACTTTCGGCCTGAGTCCGGCGATGGTACTCCGGCTCCGCCGTCGCCAGGTCGACTGAATTTCCGTCCTGCAGGGCTTCAGCGCCAAGAATCGCGATGGACCCGCCGCTGGGGTGGGTGGACGCGGGGGCGAACCGGGCGTCTACGCCCAGGGATGCCTCGATACGATCCCGGTATGTTATCCCGCCATCGCCGACAAACAACACCGGCTTCGGGAGCTTCGGAATCAGATCTTCAAGAGGAAGAGCGGTATCCGGAAGACGTGCCGTGAGGGTGCCTCCGCCGACGCTGTACACACCCGCGTAGACTTCGCCACGCCGTGCATCGAGTATTGCACAGACCGGCATGCGCTCGAAGACAACCTGGGCCGCCAGGCCCTTCAGCGTCGACACTGCCAGGAGTGGCAGATCCAATGCGACACACAGGCCCTTTGCAGCGGCCATTCCAATCCGCAGGCCCGTAAACGAACCCGGCCCCGATCCCACGGCTACCCCGTGCAGGTCCGCAGCCGTGAGTCCAGCGTCCTGGAGTGCCCGTTCCGCCAACGCAACCGTCCGTTCCGCGTGCCGCAGCCCCGTATTCTGCGAGTAGCAAGTCAACACCCGGTTTTCGTCAACCAGACCGACACTGCACACCGGTGTCGAGGTTTCGATACCCAACACGTACATCGCTTCAGCCTCTCGCCGCAATCGCTATGTAACTGTCCCCAGTGACGTCACAACAGGCGCCCCTGCTTTCCTTCCGGCGGGGTAAATCCGAGGTGTCGATAGGCGAGCGGCGTGGCCTGACGCCCTCTGTGGGTACGCAGCAGATATCCTTCCTGAATCAGATAGGGCTCGTAGACGTCCTCGATGGTATCCGGCTCTTCGCCCAGCGCGGCCGCCAGGTTATTCAGGCCCACCGGACCACCGCCGTACTTCTCCACCAGCATCGACAGGAGTCGACGGTCCATTTCGTCCAGTCCTTCGTTGTCTATGTCGGCAAGTTCCAGCGCGCGACCTGCAACGTCCAGCGTAATCGTACCCCGCGCACGCGCCTGCGCGTAATCCCGCGACCTTCTCAATAACCGGGTTGCGATCCGGGCCGTACCCCGCGACCTCCGTGCGATTTCGTACGCCCCCTCTGACTGGATCCTGATTTTCAGTATTCGCGCAGCGCGTTCGACGATGGTCTGCAATTCCGATTCGGTATAAAAGTCCAGCCGCTCGACGATGCCGAAACGATCCCGCATCGGACCGGTCAGGAGGCCGTAGCGCGTTGTTGCGCCGATGAGCGTAAATCGATCGAGAGGAACCCTGTAAGAGCGTGCGCCGGGCCCGCTGTCGAGCATTATATCCAGCACGAAGTCCTCCATCGCGGGATACAGCGTTTCCTCCACGACCCGGTTCATCCGATGAATTTCATCGATGAAGAGGACGTCCCTTTCGGCCAGGTTCGTCAGCAGACCGGCCAGGTCCGCGGCGCGTTCAAGTACGGGCCCGGAAGTCGGCATGATTTCCGCTCCCAGCTCGTTGGCGACGACAAATGCCAGCGTTGTCTTCCCCAGCCCGGGCGGGCCGTAGAGAAGCGCATGGTCCATGGCGTCGCCCCGGTGTGTTGCCGCATCAACCGCGATTCGCAGCTTCTCCTTGACCTTCTCCTGTCCGGTCATATCGGCGAATCGCGCCGGGCGCAGCTGATCGTCGCCTTCAATCCGGTCCTGGTCTTGCATCTGAGGGTCGCTTACCCTTCCATTCATTCCAATCCGTCTTCCGTTATCGCACTAACAGTCCGTTGATAAAGTCGCTCTGCAGGCGAGGCCGAAGACAAGGCGCGCGACCGAGTCCCATCCAGCGATTCGGCGAGGGAGCCCAACGCAGTATTTCGACCGCAAGAGCCGGCCGTAACCCGGATGGGCTTTTTCAACGGGCAGCTAAACCCGGATGAATTGTCGAACGTCGCAACTGAAGACTACAGTCTCCGAAGCGATTCTCGAATGATTGCTTCCACCGATGCCTCGTTACCCTGATCGCCGATCACGTTGTCGACCACGCTGCGGGCTTTCACGTGGGGCACGCCCAGACCCGCGAGCGCCTTAACCGCTTCTTCGGCCCGTCCCGCCGCCACGGGCGATACCCGCCCCCGGACGTCGTCATCGGGGACATCGCCGATCCGGTCCTTCAATTCGAGTACCAGCCGCCGCGCCAGTTTCTGCCCGACTCCCTTGATCTGGGTGAGTCCACGGGCGTCTTCCGACGCTACCAACCTGCGAAAAGTTCGAATCTGGACGCCGGAAAGAATCTTCTGGGCCAGCGGGGGACCGATTCCCGAAACCGAAATCAATAACTCGAACAGATCCCGCTCGGCTTCGGTTTCGAATCCGTAAATCGTAAGTGCATCTTCGCGAACGTGCAAATGGGTCAGTATCTTGACGGTTTCCCCGCGCCCCCGGCCGGCGTCGTAGCTTGACATCGGAATGTGAACGAGAAAGCCGACGCCTGCAACGTCGACAACCAGATGCGTGGGGCTGTTCACGGCCAGTTTGCCTTCGAGATAGGCGATCATTCGACTATCGACCCCTTCGTTTCGCTCCGGTCGTTCGAACGCTTTCGACGCCCAATTCCTCCAGCTTTTCCTTCAGACGGTCCATCCGTCCCGCACGCGTGTGCCCGCCGCTGCCGTCGGGAAGGCGCACCGCCCGCTTTCCCCCACGGGCGCCTGCGTGCACGGCGTCACCCCCGGGCGCCTGAAGCCGGTTCACGTGACAAACCGCGACAGCAAGCGCATCGGTGATGTCGTATGGTCCCGTGACCCGTTTATGACCGAACAGATTCCGTATCATAAACTGAACCTGTTCCTTGGACGCACCGCCACGACCCACGACAGCCTGTTTGACCTCGCGAGGCGCGTATTCGAAAACGGGCAGATCCGATCTGGCGAGCGCCACCATGATTGCGCCCCGGGCTTCGCACATCTTCATCAATGTCTTCACGTTGGCACGATAGAAAGCGTTTTCGACCGCAACTTCGTCGGGCGAGTATTCTTCGATCAATTTCAGGAGCCCGTCGTGAATCTCAAGCAGCCGCCCGGCAAAGGGTAACCCCGTATCCGGACGCAATGTACCGCCTGCTACCATACGGCTCTTGCGGCCCCGGCATTCCACTACACCGTAACCGGTAATCACACTGCCGGGGTCTATGCCCAGAACCAGCAAGGTGCCCGCCTTTCGTAATGCATTTTGGACATGTAGGGGGGAGAAATGGGAGACCGCTCGGGCTTTTGTGCCTTAATTAGCAGGCTAAAACGGCAGAACCCGTTGACTCAGGGCGAAATCAGCGCCGACAGTTCCTCTTCGTCCATCTCGAAATTCGCATAGACTCGCTGGACGTCGTCCTGAGACTCCAGCGTCTCCAGCAGGCGGATCAGGCGTACCGCCGTATTCCCTTCTACGGTCACCGTATTCTGAGGCACCCGCGTCAGTTCGGCCCGCTCAACGGGGATCTGCCGCGCCGCAAGCGCCTTTTGTACAGGCCCGAAACCCTGGGGTGACGTGTAAACTTCGTAAACGGCGTCGTCTTCAACGATGTCTTCGGCGCCGGCCTCGAGGGCGGCCAACATCAGTGTCTCTTCGTCGGCGTTTTCTCTGGACACGACAACCAGCCCCTTCTGATCGAAAACCCAGGCTACCGAGCCGCTTTCGGCCATACTGGCATTGTGCTTGTTCAGGAGATGCCTCACCTGAGATACGGTGCGATTTCTGTTGTCGGTCAAAACCTCGATAAAGAGCGCGACCCCGCCCGGGCCATATCCCTCGTACACCGCACCTTCGTACGATTCTCCCGGCAGGTCGCCGGTGCCTTTCTTGACCGCGCGTTCTATATTGGCGGCCGGCATATTTTCCGATTTTGCGTTTAAAATGGCGGCCCTGAGCCGTGGATTATTCGCCTCGTCCCCGCCTCCTTCCCTCGCGGACACCGTGATTTCTCTGATCAGCCTGGTGAACCGCTTGCCCCTGGCGGCATCCGCACGTCCTTTTCTGTGCTTGATATTCGCCCATTTCGAATGACCGGCCATAAACCGCCCACCTCCGTCGAAGAACGACAAACTTCCCGAAAAAAAATCGCTCTAACTATTTGATAATATAGCAACAAATAGATATTTAGGCAATACAAAAACGAGCAATTTTGCTCGCGGATTTTTCGTCTCTCATGATCCGACGCGGGCAACAATTCGGCAGCCCGGGCGCCAAAACTGTCCTTTGCCCGCGGAGGTTCCGCGGTTCATGAGAGCCGACAATCATAAACAAAAGCAGGCGATGTCCTGGAGGACATCGCCTGAGGCCATCGGTCTCTGAGCCGAATCACGCCTCTACGGCTTCGCCCTCCTTCTTCCTGGAGGCTTCTACGATCTTCCGGGTCAGTTCGGCGGGTACGGATTCGTAATGGTCGAATTCCATTGTATAGTCACCCGTTCCCTGTGTCATCGAACGCAGCGAAGTCGAGTACTTATATAGCTCCGCCAGCGGTACTTCGGCACGAATGACCTGAAAACTGCCTTCGGGGTCCATTCCCTGTATCCTGCCCCGGCGGCTGTTCAGATCGCCCATCACATCGCCCATATATTTCTCTGGCACCATGACCGTCACACGATAAATGGGCTCCAGCAGAATCGGCCGCGCGCTCATAAACGCCTTCTGGAAGGCCTGGGAACCCGCCATGTGGAAGGCCATTTCGGACGAATCGACCGGGTGATACGAACCATCGTAGACAGTAACCCGCGTATCCACTACATTGTACCCGGCAAGCACCCCACGTTCGATCGCTTCGACAACCCCTTTTTCAACCGCGGGAATATAATTGCGAGGGATGGCACCACCCACCACCTCGTCCTGAAACTCGAATCCTTCGCCGCGGCTCACCGGCTCGATTCGCAGATACGCCTCCCCGAACTGCCCGCGCCCTCCGGTCTGCTTCTTGTGCCGGTGGTGTCCTTCGGCGGGAGACGTGATGGTCTCCCGATACGGAATCCTCGGCTCGACCGTGATCACCTCTACGCCGAACTTCTGCTTCAGTTTTTCGAGTACGACGTCGAGGTGCAGCTCTCCCTGCCCCTGAACGATGATCTGTTTCAGCTCCGCATCGTATCCGGCGATGAAACTTGGATCTTCCTCGTGAATACGCTGCAAACCCATGCTGATCTTCTCTTCGTCTCCGCGTGATTTCGGCTCCACCGCGATACGGATCAGCGGATGCGGGAAATCCAGCGGCGCGACCTCCACCTGGTTGCGCCGTTCGCACAGCGTATTGCCGCTATGCGTGTCTTTCAGCTTGACCAGCGCCCCCATGTCTCCGGCAGAAATAAACGGCACCTCTTCGCGGTCCTGGCCGTTCAGGGCGTAGATCTGCCCTACCCGTTCGGCCGTTTTTCCGCTCGAATTATACACCTCGGAGGATGCCGGCAGCGATCCGGAATACACGCGGACGAATGACAGATCGCCGACGGTCTCCGAAACGGTCTTGAACACCACGGCGGCAAGCGGCCCGTCCGCAGACGGCCGGAGTTCGGCCGGTTCGTCGGTTGACACCATACGTCCGCCGGTGGCGGGCACTTCAGACGGAGACATCATATTGTCGACGAGGAAATCCAGCAACTGATCGGCACCCATATTCCTGGAGGCATCGCCGCAAAGGACCGGAACCGTCGTTCCGTTGAGGATGCCGAGCTTCAGTCCGCGCGAGAGATCCTCTTCCGAAAGATCCAGCTCCTCCAGGTATTTCTCCGTCAACTCATCGTCACTCTCGGCCGCCGCTTCGACGATCTGTTCCCGCAGCGACTCGACGTCGTCGCGAAGATCGGCAGGCACCTCGCCTGATTCGGGTTTCCCGTTCGCATCGGCCGGATACGTCAACAGCCTTTGATTCAGTACGTCGATGATCTGATTAAAGCCGGTGCCCTGGTTGACGGGCATCTGAAACGGAAGCACGTGTCGCCCGTACTGCTCCTGAAGTTCATTGAGAACTTTATGAAAATCGGCGAATTCCTTGTCGACGTGGTTCACAAAAAACAGTCGGGGACGCCCGAAGGATTCCGCAATACCCCAAGCCTTGTCCGTCCCGATCTCCACGCCGTTTGCCGCGTGAACAAGGAGAACCGCATTGTCCGCCGCCCATAGCGCCGCCTTGGCGTCGCCGATAAAATCCGCGTATCCGGGCGCATCCAGAATATTGACCTTTGCGCCGTTCCATCCGCAATGCAACATTGACATGCTGATGGAGATTTTCCGGGCAATCTCGGCCTCGGCGAAATCCGACTTTGTCGTGCCGGCATCGACCGTCCCCAACCGATTGCTTTCACCCGCGGAATAAAGCAACGCCTCGGCCAGCGAGGTCTTACCGGTGCTGCTGTGGCCAACCAGGGCAACGTTCCGAATCCTGTCAGGCGTTTCGCTATTCACGCGCCTCCTCCTGTAAAAACACAAAAAAGCCGCGACGTGTCCATCGCCCGCAAGCGCCATCGACTCGAGTGCAAGCAGTACGTTTCATTCAGGCGCGAAACGCACAATTAATACAGAACTTTCACGCCTGTCAAGTCTTTCTTGGCTCCAAAACGTCAACAGGGTCCGGGATTCGTCCGAATCCCGGACCCTGTTGTAGTTTCCCGGCAGCGACCTACTCTCCCACAAGGCTACCCAAGCAGTACCATCGGCGCTGGAGGGCTTAACTTCTCTGTTCGGAATGGGAAGAGGTGTACCCCCTCCGCTATAGCCACCAGGAAAACAAAACGGACAACCGAATACGGAACAGGATCCCGCTGCAAACAAAACGCACGCACGATCCGCCGAGAAACCGTTAATTGATCAAGCCGCACGGCTGATTAGTATCGCTCGGCTGAACGCATTGCTGCGCTTACACCTGCGACCTATCGACCTCGTAGTCTACAAGGAGCCTTCAGGTGGGTTAACCCACGGGATATCTTATCTTGGAGTGGGCTTCGCGCTTAGATGCTTTCAGCGCTTATCCCTGCCGAACATAGCTACCCAGCGATGCCTCTGGCGAGACAACTGGTACACTAGAGGTTCGTCCATCCCGGTCCTCTCGTACTAAGGACAGATCTCCTCAAATATCCTGCGCCCACGGCAGATAGGGACCGAACTGTCTCACGACGTTCTAAACCCAGCTCGC
>JAPPFJ010000015.1:0-28734 GCA_028877215.1 Gemmatimonadota bacterium
CCACTTTTTCGCTCGCGCTCGGGAACTCACCGGTAATTTTAAAACAGCTTCTTAACGAAAGAACTGCCACGGACAATGTCAAAACGAGCCCTCAAGTTTCTTGTTCCACTGGCAGGATTGCTTCTCGGTTACACGTGCGTTCGCCTGGCCGTGTACTTTTATACCGACTGGCTCTGGTTTCAGAACCTCGGATTCGGGTCTGTTCTCGTCACCACGGCCCTGGCCCGCCTTCTTTCGTTTATGGCCTTTGCGTCCACTTTCGCTGCCATCGCGGCTGTCAACATCGGCATCGCGCGCAAGTACGGCCGGCATACCCGCGAGATGCCGCTCGAGGTCCTCGTTGCGGACGCTGAGCCTGTACTGCCGGAACGACGCAAGCGCCAGTTCATCCTCTGGTCGGCCGCAATCGTCCTGTTGACGGCTGCAACCGGCCTGATCGGCGCAGCCGCGTGGATGCCGTTGCTGCGATATTTTTATCCGGTACAATTCGGTTTCACTGACCCCGTCTTCGCCAACGACCTCAGCTTTTACTTCTTCCACCTCCCCGCGTACAATTTTGTACAGGGCTGGTTGGCGTTCGCCGTCATTATCACCATCGTACTCGTCAGTTTCTCCTATCATCAGGACCGCGCACTGCGCAAAGTGGAACGGGGCTGGTCGTCGACGCCGTACGTCCGCGCCCACCTCTCCGCGCTGACGGCGATTCTCGCGTTCATCTGTGCCTGGTGGTATTGGCTCAAGGAATACGAAATTCTCTATTCCTTTCGGAAAGACGCGTTCTTCGGCGCGGGATATACCGACGTCCATGTTCAGGTATACGTCTACCGGCTGATGATGGTCCTCTCCATTGTTCTCGGGGCTTTGCTGGTATACAACCTGCGCGACAGGAAGTGGTGGCCTATCGCCTTCGGCGGCGCCTCCTATGTCTCGGCCATTCTTCTGCTCAGCTGGCTGTTTCCGATTCTCTTTGAACAATTCGTTGTGAAACCCGACGAATTGAGACTTGAAGAACCCTACATTCAGAGGACCATAGAACACACGCAGCGGGCGTACGGCCTGGATCGAATCGAAGAGGTCCCCTTTCCGGCGGAGTCCGATCTGGATTTTCAGGATATCAGGAACAATCTGCCCACCATCCGCAGCATCCCGCTGTGGGACCGCCGGCCCCTGATTGCAACCTACAGCCAGCTTCAGGAAATCCGGTCCTATTACCGTTTTGGAAGTATCGACGTCGACCGGTACGCGATCAACGGCGAATATCAGCAGGTAATGGTGGCCGCCCGGGAATTCTCGCGTGAACAAATGGCGACTCAGGGCGAAACCTGGGTCAACCGCCACCTGGTCTACACCCACGGCTACGGGTTCTGCATGAGCCCGGCGAATGAAGTCGGCCAGGAGGGTCTTCCGGAATTCTATGTCAAGGACATCCCGCCCAATGCGTCGGTGGACATCCGGGTGGACCGCCCGGAAATCTACTATGGCGAAGCCAGGCAGGACTACGTAATCGTCAACACAAGGACCGAGGAGTTCGACTACCCCCGGGGCGACGAAAACGCATACACCACCTATCGCGGTACCGGCGGGGTGCCCGTCAACTCATTTTTTCGCCGACTCCTGTTCGCCTTGCGCTTCGCCGATCCCTACCTTCTGGTTACGCAGAACCTGAAGCCCGAAAGCCGGATTCAATTCGACCGGCACATCGGCCGTCGTTTCAGGGACGAAGGCCCCAGACGGTTCCAGAAACTGGCGCCGTATCTCCGCTTCGACGAAGACCCCTATCTGGTCACGGTGAACGGACGGCTTGTCTGGATACAGGACGCTTATACCGAAAGCAACATGTACCCCTACGCGGAACCCCACGGCAGGCCCTACGTGCGGGAGGCCAACTATATCCGCAACGCCGTCAAAGCAACGCTGGATGCGTACGACGGCACGGTCACGTTTTACGTGTGGGATCCGGACGACCCGCTTATCCGGTCGTACATGGAGATTTTCCCGGACCTGTACCGGCCAAAGGAGGACATGCCGAAAGCGCTGCGCGCCCACGTCCGATACCCGGCGGACCTGTTCGAAATCCAGGCTTCTCTATACAACACGTACCACATGACCTCGCCCCAGGTATTCTACAACCGTGAAGATGTCTGGGAACCGGCCATGGAAATCTACGGGGTTTCAGAACGCCCGCGGGTCATGGCGCCGTACTACATCATCGTCAAGTTGCCGGACGCTGACCGGGAGGAATTCGTGTTGATGCTGCCTTCCACGCCCGCCGGAAAAGCCAATATGATTGCGTGGCTTCTCGCCAGATGCGACGGTTCGAACTACGGCCGGCTTATGGTGTACAAACTGCCCAAGAAGAAGCTTGTCTACGGTCCCATGTTGATCGAACGCCGCATCGACCAGGATACCGACGTCTCACGGGAAATCACACTCTGGAGCCAGAGGGGTTCGGACGTGCTGCGCGGCAACCTGCTCGTCGTTCCCATCGAAAACGGCTTCATCTACGTTGAACCCCTCTACCTGAGGGCCACCCAGAGCGGCATGCCGGAACTGAAGCGTGTACTCGTGGCGCACGGCGATCGACTCGCGATGGCCGAAGACCTTGAACGGGCGCTGATCCTGGCTTTCGAAGAACGGGAAACCATTCCGGATATTCGGCACATCCCGTCGCCGGCTTCGACGGTTTTCGGGAAGCTGAGCCAGACCGCACTCGCGCAGTTCGACACGGCGCAGTCACGCCTTCGAAAAGGTGACTTCACTGGATACGGAGAAGCCGTCGAAAGCCTTCGGAAGACACTTCGACAACTGCGCAGCGAGGCGGAAGAAGAGGAATGATAGGTCGATGTCCGATGTGAACACATCAAGATGGGCCTCGCTGCCAACGGAACAACGAAATCCCGCCAGTGTGCACATCGACGAGGCGTCCACGCTGCGGATCCTCGAAATCCTCAATGAAGAAGACCGCAAGGTCCCACGGGCTGTGAATGCGGTACTTCCGCAGGTCGCTGAGGCCGTGGAACTTGTGGTGATGGCGATGAGAAACGGCGGCCGGCTCTTCTATGTTGGCGCCGGTTCCAGCGGCCGGCTCGGCGTCCTGGACGCCGCCGAGTGCGCCCCCACGTTCGGAACCCCGCAAGGGACCGTTCAGGGGATTGTCGCGGGCGGAGCCGGCGCGCTTCTCCGAGCGGCGGAACGCGCCGAGGACCGGCCGGAAGACGGTGCGCGTGAACTTCGACGCCGGAATCTGTCGGAGCGGGATATCGTGATGGGTATTGCGGCCAGCGGCGTGACGCCCTTTGTGCTGGGCGCGCTCGAGTACGCCCGGCGCAAGGGCGCGGATACCGTCTTTTTCACGTGCAATCCGAATGCGGCGGGGCAGGTGGACGCGAAAATCAGCATCGTGCCGGAAGTCGGCCCCGAAGCCATCACCGGCTCCACGCGCCTGAAGGCCGGCACCGCGACCAAGATTGTATTGAATATGATCTCGACGGCGTCCATGGTCAGGATGGGCAAGGTGTACGGCAATCTGATGGTGGACCTGACACCCACGTGCGCAAAGCTGAACGACCGCGCCCGACGGATTCTGATGGAAACGACGGGGCTTTCCCATGAAGACAGCCGGCGGTTACTCGTTGCGGCCGGCGATCTCAAGACGGCAATTGTGATGTCAAAACGGGCCGTCTCGAAGGAGACGGCCCGTCAATTGCTCGTGGAGAACGGCGGCATCGTAAGGCTGGCTCTGACAAACAGAACCTGACGTTATTTCGCGCGCGCGGGTTTTTCTCCAATGGTACTGTAGAATGCTTTAACCATTCGATCCAGGTGCCCTTTCGCATTTTCCGCTGCGTCTTTGTCGATCGTAAACTCGGACTTGCCCACCAGCTTCAGACCGTGACCGTAATCGTCGAATAAAGTCTTGCACAGCGCTTCAATCGACACGCCCTCGAGTGCCGCGGAATCGGCCAAAACGACTTTTGCCGCATCCGAAAACGTCAATTCAATCCCGTATGCATCCAGAAAACGCGCCGTATAAGACGAGATGTCCCGGTGGACAAGCAGCTGCTGCAACTGCAGCGTCGGGTTATCCACAACATCGTCGGTAACGGTAAACGAACGGATATCGGTAGACGGAAGCGCTTTTTCGAATTTCAGCAGCGCCCGTTCACTGACACTGACCAGCGCTCGCGCCCCGGTCTGTTCAGTTGATGCCTGCTCCGCAAGCCGGCGCAACGCGGCGTCTTCGAAGTCCAAGTCGATGCCGTAGGCCAGAAAGTCCCGCTTCTTGCCAAGAATGACCGAGCTGGTCGGACTCTTCAGAATCTGATATAAGTCCTCGACGGAAAGCGGTTCGAGTACCGCCACGACCGGCAAACGCCCCACAAACTCAGACTCAAAGCCGAACGCGATGAGGTCTTCCGTCGTCGCCTGCTTCAAGTAAGAGACGCGGTCCGCTTCAGGGTTCAGCGGCCGCTCCGTTTCGGCCTTGAAACCCAGACTGTTCCGATTGAGACGGCGTTTGATCAGATCCTCGAACCCGTTGAACGCACCGCTAACGATGAAGAGTATGTTCCGTGTGTTGATTTTCTTGCGATCCATCTTTCCGCTTTGCTGATATTGCATCATGGCTTCCATCTGCGATGCCAGATCGTGCGGCGCTTTGAGATCCACCTCGGTCTCTTCCATCAGCTTCAGCAGGTTGCGCTGAACACCGCTTCGCGAAACGTCCGGCCCTACCAGGTTGGGGGTCGAAGCGATCTTGTCGATTTCATCCACGTAGATGATGCCGTATTGGGCCTTTTCAATGCTGCCCCCGGCCTCGCGAACCAATTCGCGAACCAGGTCTTCGACGTCCCCGCCGACATATCCGGTTTCACTGAACTTCGTCGCGTCGCCTTTGACAAAGGGAACACCGATTCGATGAGCGATTAGTTTTATCAGATAGGTCTTGCCCACTCCTGTCGGGCCGATCAACAGGATGTTGTTCTTGATGTTACCCACGGAACGATGTTCGAATTCAGGATCTTCACGATCCAGCTTCATCCGGTTGAAGTGGGTGCAGATCTTGGTGGCGAGCACTTCCTTCGCCTCGTCCTGTTTGATCACGTATTCGGCGAGAAAGGCCTCAAGTTCTTCCGGCTTCAGGTCGAAGTCGATCGATTCATCCTGCGTTTCCTCCGTGCGTGGTCCTTCATTGCTCCCTTCGGCCTCGGCCTGCGGAAACACGACCTGGGCGCCGTACTTCTGCTCGATGAGATCTTTCAGATCTTTCTGCAGTTCCTTGGGATTTACGGGTCGTTGTTCAGGCATCGTCCTCCCTCTCCAGATTTGGGCCGTCAAATCGGTTCCCGATACACGGTCAAGGGCCGTGTAAGGATACCAGGTCCGGTCAAAATTGTCAAGAGACACGGCCCTTATCCGTCCTTCGAATGCGGATGTGCGCGAATGAACCTCAGCTACTTTACACTGAGACGCCTATGCGACGAACTGAACGAAATCCTTCCAGGCAAACACGTCCGGCGCGCCGCCCTGTCGGGTATGTACGACCTTGCTGTCGAAACGACCGACGGATTATGCCTGCTGTTCTCCGCATCGCCCAACGCAGGCCGCCTGCATCGGGCACATCGGCTGCTACCGGCCTCGGACGCCCCGCCGCCCTGGGTGAAACACCATCTTTGTAACAGTGCAATTCTTGGGATCTCTCAAATCCCGATGGAGCGCGTCCTTTCATTCAACCTGTGCAAACGCGACCGACTGGGTGGTGAACGGCGCTATCTCATGTACGTTGAATTGATCCAGCGGCACAGTAACGTCATCCTGACTTCGGAACCGGATCAGCGGATACTGGGGGTTCTGCGCCGTGTGGGCGGAAAGACGTCCCGCCAACGGCGTATTGCTCCGGGCGAAACGTATCGTCCCCCGCCCGCACAGGATAGAATTCCGCCCCGTGAACTCGAACCCGCCCATCTCGCCGCTGCGTTCAGGCAGCGGCCGGACCAGCCCGCCCGTGCGCTCGCGGGAGCCGTTGCAGGATTGGATGTGCTGACCGCCGAATCGCTGTTCGCGGAAACAGGCGTCAAACCAGACGTGGAACCGGCGCCCGAGAAAATTCGGAATCTGGTCAGTCTGATCCAAAACGTGTTTGCAAATCCGCCCTTTCTGGATCGACCCGAGATCGTGAGCATTCCCAACAGTCCGCCGTCTATCCGGGTACTGAACCTGCAGCGTGGCCCAGGTAACGTGGAGCAGGTATGCGAAACGGCCAGCGACGCGATCGAACGCCTCGCCAGGCTGGAGGAAAACCGGGTAGGCCTGGACACAGACCGACGTGAGGTCGTCACTGTGCTGAATCGGCGCCGCGCATCACTCGAAAGCAGGATCACGCGAATCCAGTCCGATCTCGAGGATTGCGATAATGCCGAACGCTACAGAAGATACGGGCACATCCTCCTGGCCGGGCTGCACAGAATCCGTCTCGGTGACTCGTCTGTGACCCTTCCGGACGTGTACAACCCGTCCGAACCGCCGGTGACAATCCCGCTCAGAGCCAACAAACTGCCGCATGAAAATGCCGCCGCCTACCTGAAACGGAGCCGAAAGGTCGAAAAAGCGCGACCCATCCTCACGCGACGCCGGGTGGCCGCACAGACGGAACTGGCCAGGGTCGAAGCACTTCTGAAGCGACTCAACGAGGCCAACGGCCCCGGCGATGTTGCGAAGTTTCGAAACGAACTGGCCGCGACAGGATGGCTCAAGCGTCGCACCCGGAAAACGACCACCGGCAGGAACTCTTCAACCGAAACACATCCCAGACGTTACCGGACCTCCGAAGGGTGGACCGTTCTGGTGGGCCGGAACAACGTTGAGAACGACCGTCTCACGAAAGGCTCGGCGAAGGACGACCTCTTCTTTCATGCGCAGGGATGCCCGGGATCGCACGTCATTCTAAAGCGAGAGGGAAAGCGACAGAAGCCATCCGAGACCGCGTTGACGGAAGCCGCAAGCCTGGCGGCCTACTGGAGCAAGGCCAGGAATTCCAGGACCGTGCCCGTCAATTGCACCGAGATCCGGTACGTTCAAAAACCCCGAGGCGCCGCCCCGGGGCTCGTCAACATCCGGAATGAAATCACCCTGTTTGTCGCCCCGCGTCAGATCAAAAGGACCGAAACGTAGATTGGGCGGCAAGGATACAGGCCCGATCAGATTCCTACCAGATTTTCGAGTAATATACCAGCCGGACCTGTCGATCGATTTCTTTCGACCGCTTGCCGTCACGAAACAGGTTCTTGACGTCCACTTCCAGATTCAACCGCTCGGAAGGCATCCACCGCCCGCCCACATTCAGCCTCCCTCTGCCCGAGCCCAATGAGTTGTCTTCGTTGTCGTTGATCGCGAGGTCGTATTCCACTAATAGCGCAAAGACACGCTTGAACTCGACATCGGCGCCCACAAACCCCGAAAGATCCCCATCCCCGTCACCGTCTTCCAGACTGCTATTCAATCCGGCGTGCATCCCCACGTCTCCGAGCGGGAATCCGTAGTTCTTGCTCGCCACCGCGTAAAGGCCCTTGGACTTGACCGCATATCGATTCAAGGTCTCGTCGTATTCCCCGTACCCCTGGGAGTGATAGCCAAGGGCGACAGCCGGAATCTTCAACTCCTCCTCGATCACCCGGACGCGGCCGGCAACCTCCACGCGTGGATTCCACGCCGCATCGCGGCTGCCTACGATATGTTGTCCGCCGAACGAAACCCCGATGCTGATTCGATTGTGGACGCCCACTTCGATCTGGGAGAGAATGCCGCTGTCGCCATACAGCCGCAGGTCCGCGGCCAGGCGACCCGCAGGCAGCATGCCGGCAGTCGGCCCATCGACAAGCCATCGTGGTACGTTGCCCTGGGCAAGCGCGGGAACGGAAGACGCCGACCAGACGGCAAGCAGAAGCAGCATCCGCCATGCGTGCCGCGTCATTTGCTTTCTCCGTTGTCAAGTATGATTCTGCGTGAACAGAACTCCGGGATATCAATCCGGATATGCAAGGTTCGCTCGGGCAGCAACGATCCGGCGCGTTCCGCCCATTCGATCAGGCAGATGCCGTCGCCGGCGAGATAGTCATCCCAACCCAGGTCGATGAGGGCGCAGGGATCCGGAAGCCTGTAAAGATCGAAGTGGTAGATCGATACCGGGCGGGACGCGGCGTCCCGGCCAAGGTATTCGTTCACCAGGATGAACGTGGGACTGGTCACCCGGTCCGGGACATTCAGCCCTTCACAGATTCCCTGTGCGAGGCAGGTCTTGCCGCTGCCGAGTTCTCCGATCAGCCCGACGCAATCGCCCGGCCGCAATCGAGCGGACAACTCCCTGCCGAATGCTCGCGTCTCATCCGGGGACGTCGTGTTGATTTCGGCCCTTGAGGTCTGCATCGGGGTTCGTTACGTGGGAGGATTCAGAAATGGCCGATCATCGACAGGGTGAAACGTCCTGCAAGCCTGCCCGCGTCAGCCGGCGGAGATCATGAGGACGACGCCCAAGTCTATTTTCCGTTCAGCACAGCAACCGGCAGGACCATCTCCTCAAGTGAAATGCCGCCGTGCTGGAAACTGTTCGCGTAATACCGCTGGTATTCGTTGAATTTCGTGGGATAGACGAAATAGTAGTCCTCCCGCGAAATAATGTACGTGGTGCCCATGCCCAGATGGGGCAGGCGATAGACGTTCGGATCCGCGATATACAGCGCGTGCCTGGGGTCGCATCGAAGGTGTTTGCCATACTTGTACCGGAGATTCGTCGACGTTTCCCGATTACCGTGCGCCACGGTGGCACGCGTACTCATAACGCAGCCGTGGTCGGTCGTCAACACCACCGTGGTATCCGTTTCTGCAAGCTTTCGCAACATTTCAAACAACGACGAGTGGGAAAACCAGGATCGGCTGAGCGACCGGTACGCGGACTCGTTTGGGGCCATCTCCTTCAAAATATCAGATTCCGACCTACCATGTGCCAGAATGTCCAGAAAATTGAATACCACCGACATCAGAGGGAAAGACCGGTACGAATGCACCTTTTTGACGAGATGGTTGCCCTCCGCAATATCCAGTACTTTGACGTATCGTGTATCCAGATTCAGCGTTGAATCGAGTTCCTGAATCTGGTTGTCCAGGAGTTGGTGCTCGTGCCGGTTGCGGCTGTTGTCGTCGTCCCAGCCCGAACGCCACTCCTGCGGATACAGTTCGGCCACGTCGCTGGGGAAGAGACCGCTGAAAATAGCGTTTCTGGAGTAGGGCGTGGCGGTAGGAAGAATGGAATAGTGATAGTGTTGCTCAATATTGAACAGTTCGGACAAGAGCGGCGAGATTGCCAGCCAGTGATCCAGGCGCATGCAGTCCACGACCACAAAGAACACCTGCTTTCCTTCCTGGAGCGCGGGCAGGACGAACTCGCTCACGACGTCGACGGACAACACCGGAGAATCCATATCGTCCTGGAGCCAATGGCGGTAGTTGGCATCCACGAAGCGTCCGAATGCCCGGTTGCATGCCCGCCGCAGATCCTCGTGCATCTTTCTCAGGCCGGCGTCATAGAACCGGTCCAGTTCCAGATCCCATTCGGACAGCTTCACGTGGATGTCGATCCAGTCCTGCCAGGTCACGTCGCCAGCCATTGACGAGCGAATGCGATTGGACACAGCCGAATAATCCAATCCCATGCGCCCCGTAACGATTTGCCGCGCGTCGAGCAGTTTCTTGCACGCAGAGAGAATCTGGCTGGGGTTCACCGGTTTGGTGAGATAATCGTCGATCCGGTGGCCCAGCGCTTCCTCCATCAGGCGCTCTTCTTCATTCTTCGTAATCATGATTACGGGGATATCCGGATTGATTTCCTTGATCATCGCCAGCGTGGAAAGTCCACCGCGGCCGGCCATCATCTCATCCAGGAGTACGATGTCGAACCCCCGCTGTTTGACCATAGCAATCGCGTCATCCCCGTTTGTCACCGGCGTCACCTTATACCCCCGGGAACCAAGGAACATCGTATGCGGCCTCAGGAGGTCAATCTCGTCGTCTGCCCACAGCACCTGCTTTTCTCTCATAGCGTTCAAGCTCCCGGCCTCACGTAGCCTTCCGCTCCTCCGCTGGCCTCACGGGTAATGAAATCAGGAACGTGGTTCCTATTTCCGGTGAACTTTCCTCAATGGAAATTCTGCCCCGGTGATAGTCTTCGATAATACGTTTGACAAAAGTAAGCCCCAGGCCCCAGCCCCGCTCCTTCGTACTGTAACCGGGCAGAAAAACCTGCTTGACCAGATGGGGCTGAATCCCTTTACCATTGTCACGAACCCGGATATCCACCCATTTGCCCTCGGACCGCGCCTTTGCGGTAATCTCTATCTTTCCACCCTTCCCTTCCATCGCGTCCGCTGCATTCTTGAACAAATTCTCAAAAGCCCAACCCAGCAACTGCCGATTCAACGGGACAGGCTGTATATCGTAGTTTCTCTGTACGATCCGGACCTCACGCGAGAGTCTGTCGCGCAAATAGGACGCCGTCTCTTCGATCACGTGACGAAGGTTTTCCGGACGAAGCTCCGGCGTGGAACCGATCAGGCTGAAACGGGAAACGATCGTATCCAACCGGCTGGTGTCCTCCTCCATCGCAACCACGATCTGATCGAATCGCCTGCGCGTCTGTTCATCCACAGGACCGGTAGAATGCTCGAGTTCAGACTTTATCAACTCGATCCATCCGTACAGCGAGGAAAGCGGCGTGCCGAGCTGGTGAGCCGTCTCCCGCGCCATGCCCACCCAGATCGATCTCTGCTCACTGTTCTTGACATTCAGAAATCCAAGATATCCAACCCCGATAAACAATGCCGTTACGCCAAGTGCAACCCAGGGCAGCCATGCCAGCCGGCGTACCAGCGGCGAATCGCCAAAGTGCAGCACTCGCGGTCCGATTTGCGGAATCTCGAACGAATACGGCGGATTCTCGCTATCCAACTTTCTGACGATCCTGGCCATTCGCTCCCGGTCGACCGGGCTGAGGTCCGCGGGATTGCCTTCGGGAATCTGTATGGCTTTCCACAAGTGGGGTTCACCCCTGGAGTCTGTGATGACCACGGGAAAATTCGCATTGGTAATGGTCCTGAAGATTTCATTGACATCCAGGTCGCTGACGACAACGGTATCCTGTGTGGCCAATCCGTAAAAGAAGGCCAGACGTTTGATTAGGTCACGGGAGTCCCGGCGCATGGGATCCACGACAAAGATCTGCATATATACCAGAAACGCCAGGATGATCACCGTTGCGGCCGGAAAGAGATAGGCGCCCAGACTGTATGTACCGCGGCGCCCCACCCTCATTCGGCCCTTCCGAACAAGCGGCGCGCCCATTAGACCCGCGTGTCCGGGCCCGCCTGTCCGACCTGTGACATCCTTCGTTCGCGCACCCATTGTGCGGCTCCCCTATTTAACGTCAACGTCTAGTATGCCGTTAAGTTCCGCAGCAATCTCTGGATGACAGGCTCAGACCCGCAGCGCGCGCGCACTCGCCACACGCGTCAGGACGTCCTGGTGTTATCTCGCTCTGCCGACGCGACGGCAGGGCAGGAAGCAGAAACCCGGCGTTCCGCGGCGTGGCGCCGAACCCCATTCGGGCGCATAAAGAGTATACGTCTAATTCAAGCATCCAGTCAACCAAAGAAAAACCGTTTGCATAATATCTTATGAGTTTATATATTTGGAACCATTAAATTCCTGTAAGACATCGCATGCCGGCGGGCAAACGGACTGGCGCATTGCCGTCAACACCTACCGATCCGGCGCATGCCTGTTTCCGCAGGAAACGGAAAGGAGGGAATCGAGCATATGGCCAGGGTTGTGGTGAGAGACGACGAGCCATTTGAAAAGGCGCTGAAAAGGTTCAAGAAAACCTGCGAAAAAGCAGGAATTATGACCGAGATGAAGAAGCACCAGCATTTCGAGAAGCCCAGTGAGCGCCGCAAGCGCAAGATTGCCGCGGCGAAGCGCAAACGCATGAAATTCGAAACGCGCTTCAACCAATAAGCCAAAATTGCAATTATGTTAACGACAACCGCACCGATTCGCCTTCGGATGCGGTTGTATTTTTTGCACATCGTGGTTGAGCTGAACTCCCGGTTCAACGCAGTTCCGATGCAGCGAGTTTGCGATTGGGGCAGAGGGAGGGCCGAATGAACATTGTCGACCTGATCCTGTTGATCGGGCTCTGCTGGATGGTTTTCAGGGGTTGCCGCACGGGACTGGCCCGGAGCCTGGTCGGTCTGCTCAGCTTTATACTGGCCTACGGACTCGGCCTCGCGTACGGCGGCGCGGTCTCGGAGTGGATTTCCGGTGAGCCTGCCGACCATGGCCCAGCCCTGCTGGGCTTCGTCTGTGTATTCCTGGCGACGCTGATTGCCTGTTTCGTACTTGGACGAATGCTCCAAGCGATGCTCAAGGCCACACCCTTCGGAATCGTGGACACGCTGTGCGGCGGCATCCTCGGCCTGGCGCAGGGATTACTCCTTCTCGGTTTACTGATCCTGCTGCTGAGGGCGTATTCCCCTCACCCCGGGGTGAAGGCGTACATTGACGACGCCCGTCTGACACGCCACGTTCAGCAGGCCTGCCTGGTCCTTATGGACGCCGTGAAGGCCGCTGTTCCTCAGGCGTCGGAGTTCTACAGATACCTCGTACCGGACGACCCGGAGTCATCGATCCATCCTTTCATGGACAGTATGACCCGGGGAACCGGTAAGGCACGGGACCGCCTGAAGGTACTTATAGAGGAATCACAAAACAAAGAAAAGCAAACTTCCGGAGACCCGCAAACGCCTCCGGCAGGCGGCAAACAGAAGTAACGGATCCTGCTGCCGGCACAGATACGTTAGCGTCAGAAGCCGTCCGTTGTTTGTCCTACCGGGTTATATCCCCATGACACTGCCACCGAAAACCCTCCTGGCCCTCGAATTCAAAAAGATCCTCGACCTGATCGCGGAACGCACCGTTTCCGTGCCGGGGCGAGACGAAGTCGAGAGTCTGGCCCCGGCCGACAACCCCGAACGCATTGAATCCCGGCTCCGTCCAGTGCTGGAAACCATGGATCTGATCGGGTATGACGATCCCGTACCGATCGGACGCATTCCCGACGTCCGCGCCGCGGCGGAAACCGCCTCGGTACCGGGTACAACGCTCACCGTCGGCGACCTCGTCCAGATCCAGGAAGTCGTGCGGATGTCACGCCGCTTTCTGGGGTATTTTCACAAAAGGAAAGCGAAATATCCCCGGCTCCAGGAGCTCATGTCCGGGTTGTCCGAGCATCCGGATCTGGAGGCCCGCATTCAACGTTCCGTCGATCCGTCCACGGAGACCGTCAAGGATTCCGCCAGCGTCGAATTGAAGCGGATCCGCCGAGGTCTGGAACAAACCCGATCCGGCATCCGCAGTTCCATCGAGAACATCCTGAACCGGCTACCGGACACCGTCGTGCAGGAACGGCTGATCACCATCCGGAACGGACGCTTCGTCATTCCCGTTCGGGAAAACCAGAAACACCGGCTGGAAGGCGTCGTACACGACCAATCGGCCAGCGGCGCCACCCTCTTCGTCGAGCCGATGGCCACCCTGGCGCACAACAATCGGCTTCGGCAACTCGAACTGGCCGAACAGCAGGAGATCAAACGCGTCCTTCAGGAACTCACCCTGAGCGTCGGCCACATCAGCGGATGTCTGCTTGAAAACCTCCGCATTCTCGGTAGATTCGATGCCATCTACGCGATTTCCGGTTTCTCACGCGAACTGAAATGCAGCGAACCCGTTTTCAACGTGGACGGGCGCCTGGAACTCCACGACGCACGGCATCCCCTTCTGTTCTGCCGGCTGAACGGCGAAGGCCGGACCGATTCCATCGTCCCGCTCAGCCTTTCCATGGACAGCGAGGGCATCTGCACCCTCGTCCTGACCGGCCCCAACGCCGGCGGCAAGACCGTTGCCCTCAAAACCGTCGGCCTGCTCGCGCTGATGGCTCAGGCCGGAATGCCCGTGCCGGCAGCGGAACATTCGCAGTTTCCGATCTTCACCGGCGTCTTTGCCGACATCGGCGATGCGCAGTCGATCGAGAACGACCTCAGCACGTTCTCCTCACACGTGGCGAATCTGGTTGAAGTCACCAACCATGCGGAAGCCCGATCCCTGGTGTTACTCGACGAAGTCGGCGCCAGCACCGACCCCGATCAGGGCGCGGCCCTGGCGATGGCCCTGTTGAATACGCTTACCCAACGCGGCTGCCGCACGGTGGCCACGACCCATCACGGCGCGCTCAAGGCGTTCGCGCACCGTACAGCGGGTATGGCCAACGGCTCCATGGCCTTTGACGCGGCGACACTGACGCCCACTTTCCAGCTTCGTCTCAACACGCCAGGCAGCAGCTATGCCTTCGAAATCGCGCGCAGGCTCAAGATGCCGTCAGAGATCGTCGACGAAGCCAGGCGTATTGCGGGAAGCGATATAGGCCGCCTCGAAGCCCTCATCGCGGACCTTGACGACACGTACCAGCACTATAACGAGGAACTGGATCGAGCACGATCCTCCCGAAGTGAGATGGAACGCCTGAAAGCCGAATACAGCAGCCGCCTGAAGGATGTGGAACAACGAGAGCGCGAGTTCAAACGTGGCGCCGAGGAAGAGGCCCGGCGCATTCTGGATGGCGCCAATGCCCTCATCGAACGCACCGTCTCCGAACTCAGACAGCGCAGCGCCGACAGGGACTCGATCAAGAGGGCCAGAGCCGAGGTCGAGCGCGCCCGGCGAGATTTGGCGGCCACTGTGGTGAAACCGGCTGCGCCCGCGGCAATGCTCGAACCCGGGTGCCGCGTGCTCGTACGAAGCCTGGGCAAAGAAGGAATTGTCGCGGACGGGCGGAACGAGGGATCGCGGGTCGCGGTCGAAGTCGGCAAGCTGCGGCTGCAGGCGCGTCGGGAAGACCTCGAACTCGTGGAATCGGCCGCGGAGACCACATCGGAAACGGCCCGCTTCGGGTTGGCCGGACGCGACGCCGTTGCAACTGAGGTGGACTTGCGAGGAATGACCGCAGACGAGGCGGTGGAAGCCGTCGACAAATACATCGATGAACTCTATCTGGCCGGCATGGAGCACGCGGCGGTGATCCACGGAAAGGGTACGGGCGCGCTTCGCCGGGCGATCGGCGCCCGTCTCCGCGGGCACGAATTCATCAAGTCTCAGCGCCTGGGACTGCATGGCGAAGGGGGCGCAGGCGTTACGATGATCACGCTCGACCTGGATGCCTGAACGCGCATTCATGCCAATCACCGCCGCACCGCCGCTGTGGTCGGTAGCCAAACCGGCGCCGATTGACACCTCCGGGGGTTTCGTCTATATTAGAATCAAGAAGGATCCAGGACCGAAATTCCGCCCTGAACGTGAACCTGCCCATGCTGAATACCGACCTCCAGACCGATCCCGGGAGATACTGCAACAGTCTCACCGAATATCGCCGTTACCGGACGCGGGAAGTGGCCATCGGCGATGTTCCGCTCGGCGGGGACAATCCCATACGCATCCAGTCCATGACAACAACGGACACCATGGACACGCTCGCCACGGTTGAACAGTCCATCAGGATCATCGAGGCTGGGGCGGACTACGTGCGCGTCACGGCGCCGAGCCGGAACGAGGCGCGCAATCTCGAGGCCATCAGGACTGAACTCCGGGAACGGGGATACGTGGCACCGTTGATCGCCGACATTCACTACACGCCCAATGCGGCAGAAATCGCCGCCCGGATTGTTGAGAAGGTGAGGGTCAACCCCGGCAACTACGCGGACAAGAAGAAATTTCAGATTGTCGAATACACGGACGCGCAATACGCCGCCGAGATCGAACGCATCCGCGAAAAGTTCACACCGCTGGTCAACATCTGCAAAGCATACGGCACCGCAATGCGCATCGGCGCCAACCACGGCTCCCTCTCGGACCGCATCATGAGCCGGTTCGGCGATACGCCGTTGGGAATGGTCGAATCGGCACTGGAATTCACGCGTATCTGCGCCGACCTGGACTACCACGACATTGTCCTGTCCATGAAAGCCAGCAATCCACAGGTCATGATCCAGGCCTATCGGCTGCTGGTCAATCGCATGGAATCCGAGGGATTCAACTATCCCCTTCACCTGGGCGTCACCGAGGCTGGCGACGGCGAAGACGGCCGCATCAAGTCCGCCGTGGGCATCGGCGCGCTCCTTGAAGACGGTCTGGGTGACACCGTTCGCGTCTCACTGACCGAGGAGCCCGAGGCAGAGATTCCCGTCTGCATCCGTCTGGTCGAACGCTACGCGGCCAGACCCGGGCACTCACCGATTCCCGCGATCGTCCGATACCCGGTCGATCCATACACCTATACGCGGCGCCGGACCCGGCCCGCGGACCGGGTGGGCGGCGACAATGTGCCGGTTGTGATCCTTACCCCTCACGAACCGCAGTCACCAGCCTGCCTGTCCCCCATCGGCTATCAATACGACGCCGAACTGGACAAATGGAATATCGCGGACATGGCGCCGGACTTCATCTATCTGGGCGGACGGGACATCGACTTCGGCCTTCCGGGCACGCTCGGCAAAATCCTGGACTACGATGCGTGGCGCGACCGGCGCGAGGCTTCGAACGCCTATCCGCTGTTCGATCTGGACACATTTCACGACGCTCCATTTCGGTCCGAACGCCTGAATTTCGTACTCGCCGATCCGGATGACCTGGACCCGGACGCGCATGATATGCTGCGTGGGGCAGCCAACTGCGTGCTTGTCCTGCGTACGGAAAACGCCCACGCGATGCCGGACCTGCGCCGCGCCATGGCTGAGTTCCTCGAGCGTGACATCCGGATTCCCGTCGTTTTCAAAAGGGAATACATTGGTATCGACGACGACGCGCTCATCCTTCACGGCGCTATCGATACCGGCGGCCTGCTCACCGACGGGCTCGGCGACGGTATCTGGCTGGAGTCGCCGGATTCCGAACCGTGCGACCTCAACCGTCTCGGGTTCGGTATCCTGCAGGCGACTCGCACCCGCATTTCGAAAACCGAGTATATCTCCTGCCCCTCTTGCGGCCGCACGCTCTTCGACCTGCAGGAAACCACCGCCCTGATACGCGGCCGCACCGACCACCTGAAAGGCGTCAAGATCGGCATCATGGGATGTATCGTGAACGGTCCGGGTGAAATGGCCGACGCGGACTACGGGTACGTCGGCAGCGGCCCGGGCCGGATTACGCTCTACCGAGGCAAGGATATTGTCAAGCGCAACATCCCTACCGCCGTCGCCGTGGACGAACTGATCGATCTGATCAGGGAAGACAACCGGTGGGTGGATGCGTGAACGCGGGATGCCCCCGCGCTGACGATCCGCATTCCCTCTCGCCTGCGATCGCGCAGGATTCAGCGCGTTGAAGTTTCTGCAACCTTGTCTCTGTTTTCAATCCGACTGGCTGGCCCGTCATGGCCCTCATCCCTGAAGATACCGTCGAACAGGTCCGCGACTCGGTGGACATCGTCGACGTCATATCCGAATTTGTCGCGCTCAGCAAACGCGGCAAGAGCTTTCTGGGCCTGTGTCCCTTTCACGACGACCGGACGCCCTCCCTGAATGTCTCCCAGGAAAAGCAGATCTACAAGTGTTTCTCCTGCGGCGCGGGCGGAAATGCATTCAGATTCCTGATGGAACTCGAACGCATCAGTTTCGTCGAATCCGTGCGCAAGCTCGCTGACCAGGCCGGTATCGTACTGCCTGAATCCGAATCCGGGAGACCCGCGGAAAAAGACACAAACGACGAGCTGTACAGGACGGTCGAATTCGCGCAGAAATACTTTCGCCATATGCTGATGCGCCACCCGTCAGGCGCGCGCGCGCGGGATTACCTGATCGGGCGCGGCGTGTCCGAGTCCATGATGGAAGCCTTTTCGCTGGGTTACGCCACCAATGCGTGGGACGGTCTGCTCGGCGTGGCCGGCCGACGCGGCTTCAGCGCGCAGATGCTCGCACGGGCGGGCCTGGCTGTATCCCGCGAGAACGGCGGACACTACGACCGCTTTCGCGACCGCGTGATCTTTCCCATCCAATCGCACACCGGAAGGACCGTCGCTTTCGGCGCACGCGCCCTTGATCCGGAACAACAGCCCAAATACCTGAACTCACCCGAGACCCCCGTCTACAACAAGAGCGCCACGCTTTACGGCCTCTGGAACAACCGGGAGCCCATCCGTACAACCCGGTCGGCGGTTGTGGTCGAGGGATACATGGACGTCGTCGCCCTGGCACAGTTCGACGTCCGCAACGTTGTCGCCTCTTCCGGGACCGCACTCACGACTGACCATGCGCGCCTGCTCAAGCGGTATGCGGATCTGGCCGTGCTCGTTTTCGACGGCGATGCCGCGGGAACCGCCGCGACCGTACGCGGCATAGGTTCGATGATGGCGTCCGAACTGGAGATTCGTGTCGTCACGCTGGTCGGCGGCGAGGATCCTGACAGCTTCGTGCGGCAGCGGGGTTCGGATGGCTTCAACGAGCTGACCGAATCCGCGGCGCCTTTAATGGATTTTCTATTCGAATGGGTTCGTTCGCGGGAAGACCTGTCCACGTCGGACGGCAAGACCCGCGCCGTCAGGACCGTTTCGGAGATTATCGCGCATGCAGGGGACAGCGCCCGGCGGGGCTTTCTCATCCAGGAAACCGCGCAGAAGCTGGGGATCGAGGAAGCGATTGTCATAAACGCGGTACAGCGAGCCGCCCGTTACCGGCGAAGCGGGCGCAACCCGGCCGATGAAGATGCAGATTCTCGAACGGCGTCGTTCGAGCCGGGCCCCCGAATGGAACGGGAACTCATTACGCTGATGATGACTGACGATTCCACGGCCGATACGGTACTCGCGGAGATAGACGCCGGACACTTTACAAACGGCGTTTATAGACGTATCTCGGGGATGATCGCGGCGGCGCGTAAGGAGGGGCGGACCGCCTCCGCGGCGGCGCTGCTGAATCGTTGCGAGGACGCCGGACTGGCCGGAATCGTTTCCGCGCTGTCCATGGAAACCGGCATACTCAATCCGGAAGGGCGGATACCGTTGCAGGACTATCTCACCCGGATGCAACTCAAAGCCCTCGACACTCGAATCGCGGCCGTGGAGACGCAACTGCGAGCGGCCGGAGGACAGACCGATCCCATGGCGTTGATGGCCGAACACAAAGATCTCACCCGCCAACGCAAAGAACTGTTCGCCGGACGTCAGGCGCAAACCGAAGTAGCGCCGCGTTGACCACAAAACGCTTGTCCTTTCGTCCATTTCTCGTAGATTTCACTGTTATCGGGCCCTTAGCTCAGTTGGTTAGAGCGGCGGACTCATAATCCGTTGGTCGCAGGTTCGAGTCCTGCAGGGCCCACCAGAATACACAAGAGGGAGCCGAAAATTCCATCGGCTCCCTCTTTGATCTTTGGACCGTGCATTTTACTTGACGCGGTGTTATTCCAGGGTCAGAAATCGTCGACTTCTGTGGCAGGTGTGTCGTCGTCCACTCGCTCAGGGCATTCGCTCGCCGGAATCCTGCAAAATCCACATTCGCCATAGCTTGGGACTCTTCTGGCCGGCTTATTCGACGCCAACCTTCCAATTAACCCTGCAAATCGCTCGATGAATTTACTGTCAACGGCCGACGATGGAACCGGGACCTCCCGCTCTCCATAGACAACCCGACCCTCGAACACAACCTCTTTGTATCTGGCAGGAAATGCTTTCGGAACGGCGTACATATAGAGCATGACCTGAACGTGATCCGATGACCTGGGTTGACCCGTTTTGATATCTACAATCAGGCCGCGACTTCCCTTCACCGCGATCAAATCAGGCTTTCCCCCAACCGTCGCTGTCCTTCCCTTGAGGTGGAACGAATTCTGAGACTCGGTTGACACGTCAAAGCCCTTTTCTTCCAGCATTTCCTGGTATTCATTTCTTGCCGCCGTATGTTCGATCTGCCACGTCGTCGCATCAAAATCATCCGGCACAGCAGTCCAGGTCTTTCTGTCGTGTTGGGCTTGAAACCAGCCTGCCCACTCACATGACGCGTCTCCGGTTAGCAACTTCGTCAGCCAGGTCACCCAGACGTACGGAAGACCGTCTCTCTTCTCCGCCATCACTTTCTCACTTTCGAGATCTGCTGTCGCCCGGTGCCTGATTCGTCGGCAAATCAAAGGCCGTGGTTTTCACGGTCCTATTTTCGTTTCCGGGTAACCTGGCGAGGCTGTCTGTGAACGTGTCAGATATACGGAAATCCATCTGATTTTCCAGGAGATTTAATTCAAACGACTTTGAGCGGCGTTCTTGAGTGTTCTTGATATTTGATCTTCGAACGACGTCCATGAATCGTAACAACGCAATGAAGCTTTGCGGATTTTGGGTTCAGTCACCGTGGCCTTGAGTTTCTCAACCAGTTCCCACATTGTATTGTGGATGTTTTGTCTATCATATCCCCCACGCGTTGGAATCAACTTTGCATCCATAAAACCGCGTTCAATGAGCCCGGAACCTCTTCTACTGTTATCCCGCCAATATTCCGCCTCGTTCTTGTTTTCAGGTGAAATTCGCCCGTTTACGTAGTCTGAATTCCAACGACAGAAATCTTCACAAATCAATGGAAACAAGCTTTGCGAAATGACGAATAGATCAAGGTCTGATTCTCGATCAAATGGTTTACCCATTTTTCTTGGTGCCAACGACCATCCTAGGCGCGCACTCCCGACCAAGCTAATCTCTTTGGCCTTTACGCCTAGCTTTAAAGCTAGCCAGAATCGGAGGGACTCAAAGACCGCGGGACAGTGTTGAAATGCAGATGGAACCCCTTCCGAAAGCCATTGACGAGCAATCGCGACTCGATCCGAGTAGCCGCTTGTGTCAAGAGCTTCGAGTAACTGGTCGCTGGCCGGATAACGATCAGTTATTTCGTTTAGTGATGGGGCAAATTCAAAGGGCTTCATCGCACCATTCCAAAATGGAATTCGCACGCTGTTCGGCTTTGTTGTATCGTTCAATCAGGTAAGTGCATCGCTCTTTTATCCTTCGGCGTCGAACTGCCGAAGCTCTTTGTGGCTCTGGATATTTAAGGCGAGCAACCAGTTTAGCAGAATTGTGCAAGTTTGGTGAAGTCGGCTTAATCGCTAACCGATCGCACGCCTGGCGCAGGTTGTTCATTCTCCAACCGTAATATGCTACCCATAGGTAGAGTCCAGGAAGGTCTTTGCGTGGAAGGTACCGCGTCAGCCGAATAGCCAAAACTATCTCTCGGATCTTCCTCGACAATGAACAGTCGTCTCTCTTGGTCAATGCCCTGGTTAGCTGCATTGCGATGGTGGAGCCACCTTCCCGACGCCCGCGAATAGATGTCCGCCACGCAGCGCGACAGAGTGCGATCGGATCGAATCCTGGATGGTATCTGAACCGATGGTCTTCTCCCAGAACCAGCAACCTGCACATCTGCGCGTTCGGTTGATCCTTCCGATGGCAGGAGTAATCGCGCCAAACTCGATCGACTTCCTTCTTTAATTGCATCCAATCTTCGCTGATCTTCATTTCGATCACACTCGAGACACCCTCATCGCCTCGTCGCTCTGGTGACTGATCACTCTTACCGCGTTCGGGCAGGACGACGGCATTGCGAAAGGCCACGAGGTGTCGCTGTTGGGAGCTTCCCAAACGTCCCGATTGAATTCGGGTTTGAGGTTGGTTTCGAAAGATTGGTAAGGATCGTTCACGCCAAGGATTTAGGCGCGGCGGACGAAGCAATTATCGTTGTTGTTGTCGATATCCTTAAGCCAACACGCAATCACCTCAGGGCAATCGCTACGCATATCGCCACTATTGGGGTGGAGTACGTCGACTAATTTTGCTTTCACCTGAATCTGTCTGACTACGACATCGATGTCCGTTTCGCCAATGGTGAAGGAGAGTTTGCCCTTGCCGGTGTCTTTGTGGTCATTGTCCCTCTGGCGCGAGACGTTCGAGTTGCCCGAGCCAGCGTCGAAAGTGCGGGCATGCGGCACAAATCGCGTTGAGGCCGATCTCACTCGCTGCGAACGTACCCATCAATGGCTTCTGGTACCCAGGTACGAGGGCTCTGATACGGCTCGAAGGCGCTGTGTCTGGCGAGTCGTCGATCTCTTCTGGACTCGCAAATTGGTGTCTGATTTCCTCAAATTCCGATGCCAGATCAGGACGTCCGATCCCACGGGCGAATTTATGACAGTCGCTGAAAAGCATTGCTTCGAACTCGTGCATTGCGACAAAAGGGATAAAACGCCTCCGATCGAAATTCGGCCCCATTTCGTTGGCGATGTTTTCCGATAGGGCATCTTCAACTATCTTTCCCTTCTCCGATGAAGATCCCTGATGTGTAGCTTGCAGGCGACCCGGCCACGCTCTTGAACCAGTCTTCGGCATTGCGTAGTAATCCACCATGGTAGTCGCAATACATCCCGGATCCTCTTTCAAGTGTCCAGTAATGTCCTTCCGCACACTGATCCAAGACCGCATTCCGCCGCGTCGGTGCCGTTGACGGGCATTTCCAATTAAACGAGCGCTGATGGCTGTATAACCGAAATCTAACAGGTACGGTGCCAACAGGTCATTGACGAATTGCTCCTCCGACTGGCCCTCTACATGGACAAGCAACCGAGTCATTCCAAAGATCCATTACCGTTGTCCTCCACCGCAGGACGGCCACCGATTTCGTTCTTTTCCCATAGCTGACCAAGGCTGTATTCTTCCAACCAGGCCGCGAGCCTCTTGCTATCCAGTCTTTCGAAGGTTGTCGCGCGGTTCACACGATCTGCGACGATGACGTCCTTCGGATCGATATGATCCAATAACACCGGCGACTGTGTGGCAACGATGATCTGGGATTCCTCGGATGCCTGCTTCAGCATGGAAGCCAGAAGTGTAATTGCGAACGGATGCAGTCCAAGCTCCGGTTCGTCCAGAAGAACAACAGGCGGCCTAAGCGAAACAGGCTGAAGCAGAAGTGTGGAAAGGGCCATAAACCGGAGCGTTCCGTCGGACAGTGACGAGGCATCGAAGTACGAGTCAGATCCCGCGTGGCGCCACTCAAGACGTATCTTGTCTTCGTTCAATGCCATGGGTTCGAGTGCGAAGTCTTCGAAAAATGGAGCTGCCATTTGAACGGTACGTTGAATCTGGGCGTATGAACCCTCGTGTTTGTTTTTCAGTAAGAACAGAAACGACGAGAGATTCGACCCGTCCGTACGAAGATTGCGATTGTCGTTGACATCGGAGGTCGTCTTCAATGGCGACGTAGCACCTGCGTTGTGAAAATGGTAGGTTTGCCAACGATCAACTTGCCGGCCAACCTGATGCGAAAAGGGTAAGTTGGATACATTAGCCCAATTCAGATCCTCGGATTTACCACTGGCTGGACCAGACGGATGGAACGTCAGATTATCTATATAGAGTCCATCAGAGTCGTCGCTGCTCAATTCCATTGCAAATCCGCACTGGTTGCGGTCGAATGAGACTTGCAACTCGAGTTTTGAGGTGACTTTTGTGCCGAAATGAAAAATCCGGTTTGCTCCGCCAGCCTGTTTGACATAGCGCTCCAACTGTCCTTGGATGGAGGCGCGTAGAAACGAAAATACATCGATAAAGTTTGACTTTCCTGATCCGTTTGCCCCGATCAAAACATTTAGAGGACGCAACTTAATCATGGCGTAGGCAATACTCTTGAAGCCAATAACAACGATTCCGTCAAGTCTGGTCATTGCTCGCCGTCCTATACCCGAAAAACCTCCGTAACCTCGTCGCCAAGGAGACCGAACCCCTCGTAAGCTGTTCGGCAGTTCCTGGGACTCTCCTATGTCCACCAAGAGTAGACATGACACAAAAAAACACTATATGTCAAGCCATACCCATACACAAACCAATCCGCCGGGCGGGATATAACATCTCAGGTTTCCCGTTCGAACACCGATTAACGGGAAACTCGCCGCAGGGGCAGGCGTTTAAAGAACGGGCGAGCGTGTTTGCTTCCGCCAATATGGACGTGGCTGAAGACGCTACGGCGTTGTAGGGAGATTTCCCACAAATATAGGCACAGACGCCTAATACGTGCACATCTTTCCACCGAAGAGCCTCGAGAAATGATCGACTCTGCAACAGGACGATCAAACCTGACAAGGTTTCGGATCCCACTCAGAAGGTGTCTTTCCGCATTCGTTGCCGCGATTCTGATCTCAGCAAACCCCGGATGCGGAGGGAAGTCGCCGGTTGACGAGGTGGAGGATGACAGGGAAGACCCGTCGACCGGAGTGCTGCGGTCCGAAAAGGCGCGAAAGACCTCTCTGTCCGCATCGGACGTGAAGCTGGACGATCTGGTGCGGGGAAACAGCGCGTTCGCGCTGGACCTCTACGGCACGTTGCGAGAGCGGGAAGGGAACCTGTTCTATTCGCCGCACAGCATCTCCGTGGCGCTGGCCATGATGTACGCCGGCGCGAGAGGCGAGACGGCACGTCAGATGGAGGAGGTCCTTCGTTTTCAGCTTCCCGCGGACCAGCTGCACCCCGCCTTCAACGTCCTTGACCTCGCGCTTTCATCCCGAGGCGAAAACAGCGAAAGCCAGGAGCGTGGCGAATTCCGGTTGAACATCGCCAATGCCATCTGGGGACAGAAGGGGTACGCGTTCCTGCCGGACTTCCTCGACGAGCTGGCCGAGAACTATGGCGCCGGGATGCGGGCAGTGGACTTCGTAGACGATCCCGAAGCTTCGCGTACGGCCATCAACGACTGGGTCGCGGAACGTACGGAAGACAGGATCCAGGACCTGATTCCGCAGGGTGTCATCAATCGTCTGACGAGGCTGGTACTGGCGAATGCCATCTATTTTAATGCGGCCTGGCGCCTCCCTTTCGACGAGAGACGGACGTCGAATGAACCATTCCAATTGCCAGACGGCAATCGCGTCGACGTACCGATGATGCGCCAGACGGAGACCTTCAGCTACGCGCTGCACGAAACGCACCAGACCCAGGCCGTGGAATTGCTTTACGGCGGCGAGGAGGCGTCGATGATGATCTTCCTCCCGGCAAAGGGCAAATACGATCAGTTCGAAGACGCGTTGAGCGCGGGCCTCGTCAGTGAGATTTCGAAGCAGCTGAGACCCATCCGCCTCCGGCTGTCCATTCCTTCCTTCGAATTCACGTCCGAGTTCAGACTGGCCGAAACCCTGGCCGGGATGGGAATGGTCGACGCCTTCGACCCTGAGTCAGCGGACTTTTCGGGGATGGCCGATGGGAAGGACCTGTACCTTTCGGCAGTCGTTCACAAGGCGTTTGTCAAGGTGGACGAACGGGGTACCGAGGCAGGCGCGGCCACGGGCGGGACGATCGGTGTCACCTCGTTGCCGCCGGCCTTCACGGCCGACCGGCCGTTCATCTTCCTAATAAAAGACAATGCCACGGATGCGATCCTGTTTGTCGGACGCGTGATGGATCCGAGGAAATAATCTCTGCGTCGTCGCCCAACGCGGAACCACACATGAGAAACCGTACGCCGTCGGGCGCACGGTTTCTTTTTTTGTTTTTGCCGACTTTGGAGTATGAAGAGGTCCCTTCAGGCGGGATCGGACTCACGTTGAAAGAGCTGCAGGAGTACGTCATTCGGGCCGTTGAAGAAGCTCAGGCGGATATCGGTCCCCTCCGCGTCGAAGGGCTCGACGGCAATGTCCACGCCCGCTCCCCTGAGCTCGCCGGCGCTGCGGTCGACGTTGCCAACCTTGAACGATACGTGGTGAAAGCCTACGTCCGCATCCATGGTCTTTTTGGGCATCAGTTCCAGAATGACGTCGCCGGCCTTCAGAAAGACGAAGTCCTCATCGTCCTCATTCGGGAAGCGTTCGAGTTCGGTCAGGCCCAGCGTCTCCGTATAGAAGCGTACGGCGCCTTCGATATCGTCGCTGACGAGGGCGATCTTGTGAATGTTGTTGATCATTTCGTTCTCCTGCGGTTAGGAGGATCAGGATCCCATTTATTTCGCGATATCAGAATTGGCGCTCGCACGGCCTGCCCAACTCAATACAACAGTTCCCGCAGACGCGGGGTGAGCGATCCCCGCTGCGCCGGATGGTGTAGCGTCAGATCGAAGAGGTCGACGCCGTAGTTCTCTTCAAAGGCTGAGTGAATCCTCTTTTCGTGGTCTGTCATACGCTCGAGGGGCAGGTCCACCCATATCCCCTCCCTGCCGCCCGACTCTCGGACGGCCATCAACACTTCGAGATCTCTTCTGGCATTGTGCGCGCCATATTCCAGAGCGGCTCCCTGGACCACGGCATCGTGCATGCTGCACCAGGCCTCGGCAATGGCAATGCTGTCTTCATCGGGAAGCGCATAAGCCCTGAGCGGACTCTCCCAGACAGCCTCAGGCTTTGTGCCCACGCTGGATCGATGTATCATGCTTGTCTGCCCGGTTGCCGATGCCCCGCTGACAATCGGCAACTTTCTGTCCCCCCTATAAAGGTTCAGTTCCATTCCACGAATAGCTCCGTCCGAACCAATAACCTCCCAGTAATTCTTCCGCCGCGTGTTATGTTCGTATGTCCCGCGGATCGCTTCCGCCCAACGTATGATACCCCGCTCTCTCACTTCACCTGAGTCCGGAAAAGAACCTGAAACAGCCCTCGGTTCCGATCCGAGAATCGACCGGATCGCACTGATGCCGTGATATGATCCAGACGTATACGAAACGTAGAATTCCCGGACGTTTCCGATGAGTCCTTCCTCTACGATTTTCTGTTTCAATCTTTCACGAGGCCATCTACGGGCGTTCTCGGAGACTTCCAGATAAACGCCGTTATCCTCCGCGGCCTTGATCATCATGTCGGCACACGGAAGCGTGTGCGCAATAGGAGTCTCGGAAAGGATGTGAACCTGGCTTTCGGCGAGCATGCGCGCAATCGGGTGATGAAGCTCCGGCAAGGCAGCGATCAATGCGACGTCCGGCGACTCCGAATCCAGCATCGACTGAAGATCCGAATACGCCGTCGCACCCGTCTGTTCGGCGACCGCTTGTGCCTTTTCCGCGTCGATATCGCACACGCCGACCAATCTGTACCTGTCGGAAAGGACCGGCAACACGGAGAGATGCGCCCTCGATCTCCCGCCGAGACCAATAATTGCCGCATTCAGGATCGCCACTCGGCCTCTTTTCTAAAGAATTCAAACTTACATGGATGGACAGGATAAGTGCCTGCCAGGACTGACAGGATTAAGCAGGGTTAGAAGCCAACAGCAGGATCAAAACCGACCAGGATTTACAGGATTAAGCAGGATTAGAAACCAGGAGTTCGAAAAAGGCCAAGAGCATGAGAAGTATTCACTTTTCGGGGGCAAAGCGATGAATCCCTGCATGGCCTGAACCTTGCAAGAGAAAAAGGCACTCGACGAGCGCCTTGAAACTTGCCATCAAAACACATGCGTGCCGGCGGGTTATCGGTCCCCCGCGGCCGCCTCCGTCAGAATCTCGACGACCTCGGTCTTGTCCCGGTACTCCGCCAGCCAGACCGCGGTCTTCCCGTTTCTGGTGACGGCATTGACTTCGGCGCCCTCATCCAGCAGCCGGTTCACTACATCTTTGTGACCTCCGTAGGCCGCGTAGATCAGCGGCGTCCATCCGGACCGCGCGACGGCGTTGACGTCCGCCCCGGCAGCCAGCAGCACGTGGACGACACCCGTCAGACCAACGTCGGACGCAAACATCAACGGGGTCCGGTGGTTCAGGTCTCTGGCATCCACGACGGCGCCCGCCTCCAGCAGGATCTCGGTGATCGTCGAATCTTTCTTGATCGCCGCCGCCATCAACGCGGTTCTGCTATAAAGGTCGTCGTTGACTTCCGCACCCGCATCGAGCAGCGCCCGCAGGACTTCGGGGACGCCCTTTTTTGCGGCTTCGATCAACGGAGTCGTACCCGCCTTGCCTTCTTCGTTCGCGTCGGCGCCTTCGTCCAGCAGCGTCTTTACGCCCTCTTCATCCCCCTTTTTGACCATGGCGATCAGATCCGTGTCCTCCGAGGGTTTACAAGCCGTGAAGATGGCAAGAAGAAGCACTATCGCGCCGAGTCGATTCATCGCACATATCTTCCTTTAACAGGTTTCGCTTCCAACACCTGAAGTCCGTTTGGGCCCTATCCGCCAGACCTGGAAAAGACTAGCGTCAGGTTCTGCGTCTGTCCGCCTGCCTGCACCGAAATCAGAACGGTGATCGAACTTCCACCGTCCGCCACCTGCCCAGATCGGGCGCCGCCTCCACCGTCGGGGGTGAGGCTCAGGCTTGCGCCGGACCTTGAGTACCCCCCGCTCTGCGCGACCCGGATTACGTCCTCCGAACCCGCAGTAACGTAGGAGGCCACAATCGAATACCGATTTTCCGTTAACGTCATAATCCCGGAAGCATTCGGCGGTGTTATCGCCGATCCCCCCGAAGGCGTCAACCTCAATAGATCGTAAGACCCCGCCAGCGTCTCGGAAGCCGCGGGGTTGTTTTCGTCGTGGGGGGCCCCCCCCCGCCGCGCCGCCCCAGCCGTACGTCCCGACGGAAAAACAGGGGGTTATTGTTTTTGGGGGGCCTTTGTTTTTTGGAGAAGGGACCCCCCCCACCCGGG
>JAPPFJ010000015.1:28744-92677 GCA_028877215.1 Gemmatimonadota bacterium
TTTTTCGGCTTTACCCCCGCTCGGGCCTTACCATATTTTTTTCTACCCCCCCCCCCTGGGTCGGGCTCGGGGGGTTTTTTTTTTTGGGGCGGCGCCCCCGCCGGCCCACTACGACGCATATTGACAGCAGACCCAACAAAACGGGTTTCATAGAGTGAGGTCTCCCTTTGGTATTCCGATACGGAACCCGCGAACACGGGCACGCCTGCCGAGTGCTCGGGCGTCGGATTTCAATATAAACCCGGCGCGAAAAGCGGGCAAGGGATCTTTTGAAAGGCAATGGGATATGCCGCCCGCAATCCCCTTTTTCGTCGGCGCCGAACGGCACGTAAAACAGTCATTCCGTGATCTTGTTTTTCTGTTGACATCGGGAAAATTCTGGGTTATTGTTCCCGGGTCGAAATTTCCGGGAAATTGCCTCAATCAAGGAAAACGCATGGCAACGATCACCAAGGCTTCTCTGGCGAGGTACCTTTCAGACAACATCGGCCACCCCAAAACCAAAGCCTTGGAAGCCGTCGACGTCCTTTTCGAAGCCATGACGTCTTCCATCTGCAACGGCAAGAGGATCGAGATACGCGGCTTTGGCTCCTGGGAAGTCAAAGAGACAAAGGAAAAGACCCAGGCCCGCAATCCCAGCACAGGCGAAACGGTTTACGTGCCCGCCCGCCGAAAAGTTATGTTCAAACCCGGAAAAATCCTCAAAAAGGTGCTGTCCCAGTCCCTGGAAACCGGATCGTCCCAATAGACCACCATCCCTGAACGCCGAATCACCGCATGCGATGGCGTTACAAGCTGCAGCAGTTTCAGGCCGACGGACCGGATAGGCTCCTTGTTGTCAGCGACTGGGACAGAACGCTGACCCGGTCCGCTGCGGAAGATGGAAGCGATCAATCCACCTGTTCGGTTATCGCCAACAGTGGACATCTCGGTCCGGCGTTTTCCCGGCGTTACCGGGAACTGTTTGATCGCTACCGAAGGATCGAACGCGATACCCAATTGTCGGAAAGCCTCAAGTCGCGTCACCTGCGCCGCTGGTGGTCCCTTCAGTTCGATCTGTTGCTGGATTACAAGCTCAGTACGCGGACGATCCGCCATATCGTTCGCGAAAATCGGCCGCACCTGCGAGACGGTACGCGCCGTTTTTTTTATATCCTCCGCAAGCGCCGCATTCCCCTGATCATCCTGTCCGCCGGCATCCGGGAAATCATCGAAGCCCGACTCGCCGAAGAAGGCGTATCCACGGACAATCTGGACATTATCGCCAACACGCTGGTTTTCGACCCCGGCGGCATTGCGGTGTCGTACAAGACCCCGCTGATCCACAGCCTGAATAAACACGTCCGGCCTGCGACGACCGCCCCCGGGTTGGCGGGCCGCCGCAACCTGCTGCTCCTGGGAGATACGCTTGAAGATGCAAGGATGGCGGAACGCATCAACCACACCCGCCTTCTCAGCTTCGCCTTCCCGGCCGACACCGACCACCTTCAGGAATATCGATCCGCGTACGACGTCGTGCTCGAGCCGGAGACCTCTCTGGCGCCGTTAAACGCCGTCCTGACGGACATATGCGGGGCTTCCCGTTACATTGATCCACAGCGGATGGAATGACGATCATCGGCCGGCCCTTCGCAGCGGGGCTGATGCCCGTGCATCCACAGGTGTGTAGACATGCGGACCGTACAGTATCCATCCTGTTGATGCGTCGACAGAACCCGGACTGGTCATGGCGCGTGGCCGGTCTGAGTAAAGAAAGGAGGCGGATCATGAAGGAGATTACAACGTGGAGGGCGACTGCCCGATAGATATGCGGTCGATATCCCTTCAGAAAGTCGAACCGGGCGCTCCCCAAAAGGGGCGCCCGGCTCTTGCATTGCCAATCGCTTTGCGTTTTGTACACGTTCCCCACTGCCGTCTATTCGATTCTCATCGGCATCACCAGCGCCTTCCGGTCCGGATGGTCGCAGGACGTGAAGAGCAGACCCTTCATGGGGTCTGAAAAGTGTATCTCCAGCATTCCCCCGGTTTCAATTCCGGAGACAGCGTCACTCAGGTAGGCGTGATTTACACTGGACCTGAACGGTTCAGGACTGTCTTCCAGGTTGATCTGGCCATCCATTGAGGTCGTGAACCGCCAGTACGGAACGCCGGCCCATGGGGCATCGTCATTCGATACAGGTTTACCGGCATTCTCTCTGGCGGCACGATAGCCCAGATCTCTCGACGTGATCAGCGAGAGCGTCTGATGCTCCCGAGAAATCTGAACCTCTACTTGTGGCGAATACGTCCAGACTTCTGCAGCCGGATGCCTGGGTTCAAGATGCTCCGCGATAAGGCTCACTGCCTGCAGCAATTCACCAGAGGATATCCGAACGAAACTACCGCCCTTTTCCGGTATCACTACCTCATAGTTTACATAGGGTTCGTCGAGAATCGGTACTACGAGTTCGTCTTCTCCCGCGGCGTTCAGAAATGCCTGTTCCTCCCGGATCGATAGCGTAGCCCGCTTTGGAACTGGCGCCGACATCTCGAACCCGGGCCCCAGGATAACCCGCTTCTCCAGGTCCTCCGTGCCCTCCAGCGTGCGCAGCAGCAATCTTGCGCCATTGCATGCGACAACGCGTCCGCCTGGTTCCAGGCACACCCCGCAAAGTATACGGCGTGATTCGTCCGTGCTCACAAACCGGGTCGCCCAATGGAGGGCCCGAAGGTCCTGCGTCGTAAGATCGTACGTGTTTCCAACGGTTGTCATCTCCCTCATCTCCTTTCTGATCCGCTGCCTCGCCTTCTGCAGGCGGCTGCGGACGGTGTTGACTTCCAGCCCCAACTGATGTGCGGTTTCCGTGTAGGAACGCCCCTTGAAATAGTGATGTTCAATAACCTCCCTGTGCGCGCCTGAAAGCCGGCGAATCGCCTCCCTGACCATCATGCGGGCCTCCCGTTCCGACTCCGACTCATCTACGGGGTGCCCGGCCCACTCCTTCGACAATCGCTCCTCGAATCGAATTTGCACCATCCGCCGCCGGTGCCACTTTCGGGCCGTATTCTCGGAAATCCTCGAAAGCCACGAGGAAAATCTGCTGCCATCGTGGAGTTGACCCAGGCGTCTAAACGCCAGCAGAAACACCTCCTGGGCCAGGTCTTCGGCGTCGTCCTGACGTCTGACCACGCGGCGGACCCTCGCCAGAACCCGTTCGCCGTAGCGCTCCACCAGACGGCCGAACGCCCATGTTTCTCCCGAGACCGCAAGACGGACCAGGTCTCGATCTCCGAGCGTATCCAAGATTCGCCTCCAGGAAAGGTCAAATCACCGCGCGTGTGACATGTATACAGATGCGCATCACGCCGGAAAGTATCCTTCACATACGAAAAAAACCGGTGTCAGGTCGCCCGCCGACAAAAAAAAGCCACCCCCGCAGGGGCGGCAGACGACGACGTTTTTAGAAAAAACGAAAGGGATACCGTTACAATGCAACGGCCAGACTGCTGACGGGGCCCTTCACGCCGGCGCTATTGACGGAACGCACCCGCATCGTGTTCACCCCGTCGTGCAGTTGCCAGTCGAACGCCTCACGGCAAGATTTCCACTCGTCTCGGTCCAGGCTGGACAGATAGCCCGAGAAACCCGGTGTCTGCGTTTCCAGGTTGACCCTCAGTGCGGTCCCATCCTCACTCCCCAAAACGGTGTACCGGGTCCGGTTCATCGACGGATAGAAATCGGATCGCCGGTTCGTGTGACGCGTGAAGTGAGGCAGCGGTGGTACCTTTTCGTCGGCCCAGTTGAGATACCCGTCCCAGGCCCACACCTCGGTACCCTGACTCACCGGCAGCGGACGCGGCTGGCTGAACACGTTGCTGCGGGGGATCATTCGGAAATGACAGAACGACCTGAACAGAAAGTGCGCCCCCTCCCTTGTCGAGAACTCGTGGCTCCCTTCCCGAATCGCAATCGGCAGGTCACGGACGAGGGCATCGAGATCCTGCCGGAACAGATACGGACGTTCCCAGCGTTCGACGTCCTCGAGCCTGTTCGCCAGGACCTCGTGCACCTCCAGCGTATCCAGCGGGACTCGCGTCTTCGGATCGTACCAGTAGAAATCCCGCGTCGCGTCCAGGTGGACCCACTTGCAATAGTCGTTCGACCAGACCTCCGCGATCTCGTGTCCGGTCATGCCTTCGCTGTGGAAGTTCACGTGCCGCGCGGGATATCCGAAACTCAGGCAGGCGGCTACCAGTGCGACATTGGGATAGAGACACATCTTGTCGCGCCGCCGTTCCGGGTACCGGTTCATTACAATCGCACCCGATGAATCCCGATCGAGCGTCAGCCATTTCAGGACGTCCCACGGATAGTGCCGGCACGCACCCAGCGGAACCGAATACGCCCACGCCATCAGGCGCTCGATCGCTTCGAATTCGGTCTGCGCCCCGGAGACAACGGCATCCAGTTCGAACCGGTCGCGCAGTTCCCTTAAGGTGTCGTGCCAATAGTCCTCGTCCGCGATCCAGTACGAAGAACGCCGGATGGACGCGTTCTCCGCGCCGACGACCCGGGGCGGCGCGACTCCCTCCGGACGTGCGTCGGCCACGACCAGCATCGCCTTCAACACGGGCGTACACGCCGGGTCCGACGTCTGTAACCGCATCCGCCACTGGAGATAACGTCCCGCGACGCGCGTTACCGCCAACCCGCGTTCGCACGTTTGCCAGCCGCTCCATCCCTCAACATTTACGACCGGATCCTGTCCGGTCCTCACGTCACATTGGACGACGGCGCCGGCGGGCAATTCGACGTCCCAATCCAGACGCAGTTCACGAATGGCGTACCGCCGTTTAACCTCGCCTTCACCCGCGGCATCGATGACCGGCGATACGGCAAGCCCGGTTTCGCGGTACCCGCCCAGGACCAGCCGGATTACATATTCGCCGCGCTCGGGCGCCCATTCGCCATTTCGGCGCACAAGACTCGAAGCCGGCAGCACGACCGGATCCGGCGTCCCCTTCTTGAAATCCCGGTAGTCCGCCACCATCAGACTCCACCCGACCCCACCGTCGGCGACGTCGAAAACCAGCCGATTTTCGCCCTGGCGAAGGCAGCCGTCGGGCAAATCCACGTAATACCATCGGCTCCAGCTCCAGGCGCCTTCATCGCGCGCCAGCTCCCAATACTGCCTCGCGTCCGGGGTGGCCAGCGGGGACGGCGGGCGCAGCACCTCCCGTCCGTTGACGTTGATTCGCAGCGTGGCCGAATGACCTCTCCGCTCCCGTGCGATAAAGGCCACCTGTGCCGGTCCAGCGGGGTTTCTCCGCACCACCAGTGTTTTTTTCAACGTCAACCTGCCGGACAGCTCCAAGAACGGGTCCACGTCCAGGTCGTCCGACCGTCCGGCGCCGGGGCTGTCGTTCTCGACCACCGAACCCCTGAAGAGGCGGATACCGGCATCGTCTTCGCCCATCCAGAGATCGGCGACGTCGGCCGTACGGTAGATCTCCTGTGCGAGGTAAACACTCTTTATTTGTCTGAAGTCCGCTTCAGCCATTCTCCGATCCCGTACGGTTTCTCGTGCGCGCCGCCCCTTCAGTGCCGCGGATGACAACCGCCTATTTCAGATATGCCGTCTCCACCTTTTCGAGAGCGGCAATGATGTCGGAAACCTCCTGGTCTCCGTAGTTCTCATGGATTGGCATTGTAAAATGGCTCTCGGCGGCCTCGACCGCGTTGGGACAGGGGAAGGTGGCGTTGCGGTCGCCCCCGTAGTCGGGGAGTCCCCAGGGATAGTCGCTGTTGCCGAAGACCTTGCGTTCCCTGAACCACGCCGACTCGGACGGGATGTGCCGGTAGGACACAGACGCCGAGATGCCCTCGGCCGCCAGCGCCCTGACAAAGCCCGCCTTGTCCACGCTCAGTTTCGCTGTCTCCACGTGGAAGCGGAGGAACCAGTATACGCACTCGGTACCGGGCACCTGCCTGCCCATGGATACAGCCTTCAAATGGTCGATGCCGTCCCGTATCGCATCTCCCGCCCTCCGACGGCTATCCGCGATTTCGCCCAGGCGGCGCAACTGCACCCGGCCGATCGCGGCGGCCAGATCGCTCCCGTTCATATTCAGGCTCGCCCTCACGTTGGAGAGACCGCTCCCTTCGAGATTGAATGGCTTGCCCCGATCGGAGAATCGCTTCACCCGCCAGTAGAGGTCGTGATCCTTCACGAAGACCACGCCGCCCTGGGAGCCCGTGGCGTGATGCTTGCCGCTCATCGTCGAAAACGTCCCCATCGTCCCCATACTGCCCACCAGCCGTCCCCGGTACTTGGCGCCATGCGCCTGCGCGCAGTCTTCGATCACGGGCAATCCGCGCGACTCGGCCAGTTCCAGAATCGGATCCATGTCCGCCGGCTCCCCTGCGATGTGCGCGACGATAATCGCACGTGAATGCTCGGTCAGCACGGCCTCGATCTGTTCCGCCCCTGCGTTGAACGTGCCGGGGTCCGCGTCCGCCACAACCGGCACCAGGTTCAGGAGCGCCACGGGCATGGCCCCGCCCGGATCGGTGACAGGAGGCACCACCACCTCGCCGGGGACCTCCAGTTCCAGCGCGCCAAGCCCTGAGTAAAGAGAAGTAGTGCCCGAATTCACAAGGTCGGCGTATCCGCCGCCCATGAAATCCGCGAAATCCCGTTCGTACGCGCGTTCCTCCGGCCCGTCGTACCCGAACGCGTTCCCCGAACGGATACTCTCGTCGAAGAGCGCCATCACGGCCTGCTTCTCCTCCTCACCGAAAAGACGCCGCGCGGGCATGGGCGTTTTACGGACCTTCTCACCGCCATCGATCGCCAGCATACTCCTGCCTCCTTGATTTTGTCAGGATTTGGACCCGGGCCCGGCAAAGGCCGTCCACAATTCAGCGATCCCCCTGCCAAGGACCCGTGCATCCGGAAAACACCGATAAACCATTCTCGTGTTCGCCACCATCTCGGCGCCCGCCGCCAGGTCCGCGCCATAACACCAGTCGTGCGCGGTGTCCCATCCGTGGTACTGACCGGTCAGGTAGGTCGTGTGGGTGGGGTCGCAGAGGAAAACCAGCGTGAACCCGTTGGTCGAGTTCCTCGCGGCGAGGATGGGCAGGCTGAAGTCGCTTTCTTCCAGGTCCCGGTGCAACCCCCTCTCCAGCTCACCGTAACGTCCATCCTGAATCATCTCGCGCGACAGGTCGTTTCTGGCGACGCCGAACGTGCGGTTGATCACCGCCCGGTTGTTGAGCCGCGTCCAGGTCCGGCCCATCTCGGCATTCGCAATCGGCACCCAGGTCTCGTCGAAGACCTCGGCGATGTACGAGGCGAAAAAAATCTCGAAGCGCTGGATGTCCACCGACGGCCGTATCGTCATCTTCAGGTCCACCGCGTCGCCGTGCGGCCGATAAACGAGGTCCATCTCCAGCCCGAAATCCGGTTCCGCGGGGAAGTGGACAGCCACGCCGTTCTGATTCAACTCGTGCGCCACCTTCCTTTCCAGGGTGAGCCGCCGCGGGTACATCACCATCCCCGATCCCGGCCTGAGATAATATTCGGCATTCAAAAGCGCCTTGCTGTGCCGAACCACGCCGGCCCTGTATCCCCGGTGCATCAACCCGCAGATGCCGTGGTAGTTCGTAAAGGGTTGAATGCCGCCCATGATTTCGCCGGTATCGAACTCGTAACACTGAGACAGGCCGCTCCATGCAATCTGCACGATCACCCTCCTGAATTCACGCCGCGGTCCGACCGCAAGATAATATCCCTGAGGGTCAATGCAACCGGATTCTGGATACGAAAAAAGCGCGGGAATGGAACTCCCGCGCCAGTTCGATATCGTGTCTTTTCGATTGCGGCGTCGACGATGCAGGCACAATCTGGTACTACCCTCTCACTCCCGGGTTTTTGCCGTATCCGCCACCGCACCCAGATTCAGGTTCAGCGGGCCGGACGTATCCCGCTTTGCATCGATCATAACCGGAGACAATGGCGCTGATTCGGAAGGAGCATCCACGCCCACGTCGATATCCGGGCCCGTCGTGTCCGCCGCGGCCGGCTCCGGCTTCCGGCCCCAGAAGTCGGGCGTTGCGTTCAGATAGTAGGTGATATTGTTATTGGTCAGATAAACCGCTTTACCGGACCCGAGACGCACATAATTCTTGCTCCAGTCCCGCCTGGACTGGCCGAACACGAAAGCGGCCAGTTCCGCACCCCCCGCGTTCCTTACGGACAACCGGGTCCCGGCTGAATCGTCCACCGAATAGACGTTCCACCGGTCCGCGTTCCGGGTCATCAGGGTCGTGCGCTCGACCTTTAACACCCTGTCGAACAGATTGTCAATCGGCGCCTCCCGCACCTCCAGGGAATCGTGGCCCACAAGCCGCCACACGTCGCCGTCGAGCCGCAGCTCAACGCGTTCGTCCCCGCGTTCGATCACGACCTGCTGAACGTCGTCCCTGCTTCCCTCATAAATCTGTGTGCCGGAAGCGGTATGCCTCGTCTTGGAAAACTGAACGTAAGCGACGCCGGCGGCCAGCGCCAGAATCACAATCAGCCACAACCTGAACCGTTTAACCATATTGCTCCTCCAACATCCTTGCGCGCCCGGCTTCCCGTCGCCATCTCAGCAACCCGTACGCAACGATCAGAACCGGCGGCAGCAAGACATTCAGCCATTTCCAGCGCGCCTTCTCGGCGTCGCCGAGTTCCGCGAGAGGGCGGGTCGTAATCTCCCGGGAGCGGAGCGCCACCAGGTCGCTGTCGCCCATCAGGAAATCGGCGACATTCGCAATAAAGACGAAATTCTCCGGAAAAGTCCCCCCCGATTCGTCTTCGAACAGACCGGAATCACCCACCAGAACGACCTGGCTCACTCCCTGCGGACCTTCCCGCTGCGCCAGCGCCCCCACCACCTTTCCCTGTTGATTCAACGTATTGAAGAACGGATTCTCCAGAGGACGCAGATTGAAGAACCCGGTCATCACGCCGGACCGGTCGGACGTATACATCAGCGGCATGGTCCGCACGGCGCCGGCGGCCGAGTCGGCGAGCGAAATCTCGCTGCTGAAGAGCAGGCGCACCTGTTCGAGTCCGTTCACCGTCAGATGCTCCCCGAAGCGGTGTACCACCGGGAAGAACGGATACTCCAACTGTGAGCTCATTTGAAGGAACCCGTGGCGCTGCCTGATCGTGATCGCGCTGCACCGCTGGTCCAGCACCAGGTTTTCCTTCACCTGCAGGCCCAACGATTCAAGGAATTCAAACAGATTTGACTGTATCGGCGTGCCGCGTTGCCCCTCCAGGTCACCGGTGACCCGCCCCTGACCGATGAACAGATTGCCCCCGCGGTCCACGAACGCCTCCAGATTCCTGAGCTCAACCTCGCTCAACGAATCCGTCACCCCGCCGATCATCAACAGGCCGATGTCATCGGGCACCGGTGAGGCCAGTCTGATGTTCCGAACGAGGTACGACTGCTGAAGCACGGCGGAGACGTTCCGAACCCTGGGCGGCTCGGAGCCTATAATCGCAAATGCCAACGCCTGCTTTTCCGTATCGATAAGCTTCTTGATCTGCGTGGTGATTTCATACTCGAGGCCGGTTGTGCTTTCAATCACCGGGATGACCTCACGTCCGTCTCCATAGAGAAAGACCATCCCCATGTAGACCCGCTTCACTTCCAGTTTGTCGTTCTCGACCACCTGGAGCTGAACGGGCTGAATCCCGTACTTCCGCGCTTCGTCCGCCAGCGTCTGGTCGTCTTCCGGCCGGAAGAACTCGAAACGCACGCGGCCACCGCCGAACGCTTCGTACTCCTCCAGAATATCCTGCAGGTATCGCCGGTTGTTGCCGTACTGGGCCGGAAGGTTGTCCGTAAAGTAGACCTTCATCGTCAACAGATCTTCAACCTGCGCCACCACCCGTTTGCTGGAATCGGAAAGCGAATAGATCCCGTTCGCGGTCAGGTCCAGGCGAAAGAACAGGTCTCTGGACACGAAGTTAAGGGCCGCGACGATGACGACCGCCAACAGCAGATAGATGGTGAACGAACGTCTGTTGTGAACCGCAAGCATCGACTACCTCCACTTTCTCATTTCCAGAACCCGCAGGGTGAGCGCCAGAAACAGCCAGATCATCCCGGCAAAATAGACAAGGTTCCTGGAATCCACGACACCCCTTGCGATATTCGACAAATGGAAGTCCACACTGATGTATTGCGCGATTGTCGCCAGCCCCGCCGGGATGAACAGCAGCAGCTTGTCCAGCAGGAAAAACACCATAATGATCGCAAGCGCGATAATCAGCGAAACCACCTGGTTTTCGGCCAGACTGCTTGCAAACGTCCCCACGGCAGCGTAGAACGCGCCCACGAGGACCAGGCCCACGTATCCGGTCATCACCGCGCCGACGTCGACGTGCGTGCCAACGGCCAGGAGCGTGAGAAAATGCACCAGCGTAAACAGCAGCCCCACAACGATCAGGCTCACGGCCGCCAGGTATTTCCCCGTTACGAATTCAATGTCCTGGATCGGCATGGTTGACAGGACTTCCATGGTACCCAGGTTCTTTTCCCTTGCGATCAGTCCCATGGATATGGCCGGCACGAAGAACAGGAAGACCAGCGGTACAATGTTGAAGAGCGCGCGCATATCGGACTGGCCGATCAGAAAGAACGTGCTCGTGAAGAAGTACCCGCTCAGAACCGCGAAAATGACCAGAAAGATGTAGGCCATGGGGCTGTTGAAATAGGAACGGAGTTCCTTCAGATAGATCGCCTTCGTATTACGCATTGGACGCCCCCTCCGCCGTGAGATTCCTGAATACGTCCTCCAGCTGAACCCGAGCCTGGCTCATTTCCAGGATCACCCATCCCTGTTCTCTGGCATAATGGAAAATTCGTTCCCTGGGATCCGTGTCGCGGTCGTACTCCAGGACCAGCGTTCGAGATCCGTTATTCTCGGCCGTATCTGAAAGCGAAACACCCTGCAGCTGTTCGGGCAGCCCCTGCACGCTCTCCTCCTCGGCCTGTTTGACCTCCAGCGTCAACTGCGTCTGACCCCTGAAGCTGGACATCAGTTCCTCGCGAAGCCCGTCAGCCACGATTTCACCGTTGTGAATGATGATGATCCGGTCCACGGTCGCTTCGATTTCCTGCAGGATGTGGCTAGACATGATCAACGTCTTCTCGCGCCCGAGCGAACGGATCAACTCGCGGATTTCCACGATCTGGTTGGGATCGAGCCCGGTCACGGGCTCGTCCAGAATCAGTATATCCGGATCGTGCAGCATTGCCGTTGCCAGGCCGATTCGCTGCTTGTACCCCTTGGAGCACTCCTGCACGGCCCGGTGGACGACGCCCGCAAGCCCGCACTGCTCGACGACGCGATCCAGCGCCTGCCGGAACGCGCGCCCCTCCATGCGCCGGATCGTCGCAATAAACGAAAGCAGGTCGTAAACGATCATTTCACCGTAAAGCGGATTCAACTCCGGCAGGTACCCCACACGCCTTCGGATCTCCAGTGAATCGTCGACGATGTTCATGTCGTCCACGAAAACGTCGCCGGCGGTTGCCGACAGATACCCGGTCATCACCTTCAGCGTGGTTGACTTGCCGGCGCCGTTCTCACCCAGGAATCCCAGGATTTCGCCATCGTTGACCTGGAAGCTGATGTCCCGAACGGCCTGGACGTCACCGTAGTTCTTGACTAGGTTCTCCACACGGATCATGCACGGTCCTCCTTCAACCCATGTTACCGGATTACACCTGGCGCACTTGAATTCGACCGGAAAATTAAAAAAAAAAGTCGGATCGTGTCAAGCCCCCGATCAGAAAAACGCACCGGTGCGGGTCCGCTGTGCCTCAAGCGGCAGATCGTGCATCCATGTTTTCGGTGGGCTTCAGCGAGAGCGTGACGACGAATTTATAAGGTTACTTGATTTTCCTTGACACGCCTTTACAAATCCTGTAATATTCGTATTTTAGAAGCTGAATTAAAATTCACGGCGGACTTCGCGCGGCTGCAAGAGCGCCGGTCGGCGTTGGTCAAATCCACCCGTCTTACGAGATCGAGGCTGCGCTTGCTCGCCTCTCTTGGGCGAATTTTCCCGCCTTGCCCGTCACTTTTTCGCTCGCGCTCGGGAACACGCCGGTAATTTTAACACAGCTTCTTAAGATCAGGATGGTCGGATCCAAATGGAGAGTGCGACGATGATTCCTTACACCCCAACCTGCGCACCAGTGTCCTCCGGCGCCTGCCCCTTCCCGGCACCGCGCCCTTCCACCGCGCACGCCGTCGCACGTACGCGAATTCTTGTTCTCCCCGCATCCTCAAGCCTCTTACTGTCCGCCATCCTTCCGGACAATTGAACGCACACAAGAGGCTCTCTTCCAAGTCGAATCCCCTGAAAAACCAGAAAACGCCGATCCCGGAACGAGCCTCTCGGGCAATCGCCATGACCTTGCCCTGTCAAATGCTTGCCAAGAGGAACGAAAAATGCCAATACGACACACCATTTCCGCGCTGGTCGAGAACCATTTCGGCGTTCTTTGCCGCATCTCAGGCCTGTTTTCCAGCCGAGGTTTCAATATCGACAGTCTCTCCGTCGGTGAAACAGAAGATCCCACGATTTCGCGCATGACCATTGTCGTGCGGGGCGACGACCGCGTGCTGGAGCAGGTGGTCAAGCAACTCAACCGGCTGGTGGACGTCATCCGGGTCATCGACATCACGCAGGGCGAATTCGTCGAACGCGAACTGGCGCTCATCAACGTGAAAACCCGAATCGACACACGTTCCGAGATCATCCAGATCGCGGAAATCTTCAGGGCCGGCGTCGTGGATGTCAGTACCAACTCAATGACCATCGAAGTCACTGGAAAAGAGGACAAGATCGGGGCGATGATCAACATGCTCCGGGATTACGGAATCAACGAAATCGCCAGGACCGGCACGGTCGCGCTTCTGCGCGACTCCCAGACGAAGCAGGTTGCCGGGGGCGGGGACTGATGTTCTGATCCGATAATATCTAACCTTCAGCCGTCGATTCATCCCGTCTCGCTACGTTCCCGTCGCTCGCCGGCCGAATTCAGGCAACTTTTTTCCGGGTCAGAACAATGGCACGACGCACCGCACGCAGGAGGCGATAGCACCCCATGGATAATCAAGACCGTGTCGTTATCTTCGACACCACGCTGCGTGACGCCGAACAGACGCCCGGCGCGAAACTTTCGGTTCGGGAGAAGATCGAAATCGCCCAACAGCTGGGCAAGCTGAAAGTCGACGTCATCGAAGCCGGCTTCCCCATCTCGTCCGACGAGGACTTTGAAGCGGTACGGCGAATCGGACAGGAAGTCGAAGGGCCGACCGTTTGCGGCCTTGCCAGAGCCGTAATGAAGGATATCGACCGGGCCGGCGAGGCGCTCAGTGGCGCCGCCGGACCCAGAATCCACACCTTCATCGGTACCTCGCCGAACCACATCTCCATGATCGGCAAGTCCCCCGCCGAAGTGCTCGGAATGGCCGTCGATGCCGTCAAAAGGGCCCGTGCGTACGTCGACGACGTGGAATTCTCTCCCATGGATGCCGCACGTACCGAACCCGATTACCTCTATGCCGTCATCGAGGCATCGATCGAGGCCGGCGCCTCCACTGTCAATATACCCGATACCGTCGGTTATGCCGTACCCGAACAATTCGGCGGGCTGATTCGCAATATTCGCGAAAATGTCCCGAATATCAACCGGGCCGTTATCAGTGTACATTGTCACGACGACCTCGGCATGGCGGTCATCAACAGCCTTACAGCCATCCTCAACGGCGCCCGGCAGGCGGAATGTACCGTTAACGGTCTGGGTGAACGCGCCGGAAACGCCTCGCTTGAGGAAATCGTGATGGCAATCCGCACCCGGGGCGACTATTACGAGCTCTATACGAATATAGACTCCAGGGAGATCTGTCCGACAAGCCGGCTCGTCAGCCGCCTGATGGGAATCCCCGTCGCCCCGAACAAGGCCATTGTGGGCGCCAACGCCTTCGCGCACAGTTCCGGTATACACCAGGACGGCGTCCTTAAGAACCGTGCGAATTTTGAAATCATCGACCCGAAGGACGTGGGACTCGAAGCGACGAGCATCGTGCTCACGGCAAGATCGGGGCGGCACGCCCTTCGACACCGCCTCGAAGAACTGGGATACCACCTCGATCAGAGTGACCTGAACAAGGCGTACGAGCGATTCCTGACGGTGGCAGACAAGAAAAAGGAAGTGTACGACGAAGACCTGATGGCGATCGTCGAGGACGAGATCCGGGACATCCCGGAGAAATACCAACTCCTGTATATGCACACCACGAGCGGCACCGGTACCATTCCCTCCGCCACCGTGCGGATCAGCGTGGACGGTGAAAGCGAAATCCAGGAGTCCGCGTGGGGCGACGGCCCTGTCGACGCCACCTACAAGGCCATCGCGAACGCCACCTCGACCGACGCCAAGGTCGACGAATACCACATCCGCTCCGTCACGCACGGCGCGGAAGCGATGGGCGAAGTCACGGTCAAGGTCAGCCAGAAGGATGACGACGCCACCGGAAGGGGCGCATCCACGGACATCATTCAGGCCAGCGCGAAAGCCTACATCAATGCGCTGAACCATCTGGCCCTGCGCGCGGGCGTACGGCGACATCGAACAGAAGCGGTATAACAGCCCGTTGTAAAGGCCCATCCGGGCTGAAGAGCAGCCCGTTATCCGGACGAACCGACGCCGTTTCCGGCGTCTGAAACGCAATTCGCGGAGGTCGACACCACTCATGGGCAAGAGTCTGTTTTACAAGGTGTGGGACGCCCACGCCGTTCGCGAGCTTCCGTCGGGACAGACCCAACTCTTTATCGGCCTGCATCTGATTCATGAGGTCACCAGCCCGCAGGCATTCCAGATGATGCGTGAACGCGGCCTCGAAGTGGCATATCCCGAGCGCACCTATGCCACCGTAGACCACATTGTCCCCACCGATATCCGTTCCCGTCCACTGATGGACACCATGGCGGAGGAAATGCTCGGCGCGATCGAGGTAAACACTCGGGAGTTCGATATACCGCTTTTCAATCTTCACGACGACCGCCAGGGCATCGTCCATATCATCGGACCTGAACTCGGGCTCACGCAGCCGGGCATGACCATCGCCTGCGGGGACAGCCACACGTCGACACACGGGGCGTTCGGCGCCATCGCCTTCGGCATCGGAACGTCTCAGGTGCGCGACGTGCTGGCCACGCAGTGCCTGGCAATGCATCCGCTCAAGGTCCGTCGCATCGAAGTGACCGGCAGCCTCTCCAGCGGCGTCTACGCGAAAGACGTCATCCTCAACATCATCCGTCGTCTGGGCGTCAAGGGTGGCGTCGGCTACGCCTATGAATACGCCGGGCCGGTTGTCGACGGATTGAGTATGGAAGAACGCATGTCCATCTGCAACATGTCCATCGAAGGCGGCGCACGCGCGGGATACGTCAACCCGGACCGGACCACATTCGACTATCTCAGGGGCCGGGCATATTCTCCGTCCAATGGCGGGTTCGAACGGGCCGTTGACTGGTGGAAGTCCATGGCATCGGACTCCGACGCCCACTACGACGATGTTTTCGAGTTGGACGGATCGGCGCTCGAACCTACGGTTACGTGGGGCATCACACCCGGCCAGGGCGTTTATGTCTCCGAAAAGATCCCCGCACTGCGGGATCTTCGCGACGACGAACGGGATGTCGCCGCCGAAGCCTACGAATACATGGATTTCGACGCCGGAAGCCCCATCGCGGGCACGCCCATCGACGTCGCGTTCATCGGTTCCTGCACCAACGGCCGGATTTCCGACCTCCGGGAGGCTGCCGGCATCGTGAAGGGCAACCGTGTGTCCGACAGCGTCAAGGCCCTTGTGGTGCCCGGCTCCGATGCGGTACGCAGGAACGCGGAAGCCGAAGGCCTGCACGAGATCTTCCGCGAAGCGGGGTTCGAGTGGCGGGACGCCGGCTGTTCCATGTGCCTGGCCATGAACCCGGACAAGCTGCAGCACCGCCAGATATGCGCCTCCTCCAGCAACCGGAATTTCAAAGGCCGCCAGGGCAGTCCGACCGGCCGCACCCTCCTGATGAGTCCTGCGATGGTCGCGGCCGCGGCCGTTTCGGGTGAAGTAACGGACGTGCGCGCCATGTTGGCGTGAAAGGACCCGATGATGAACGGTGCATCCTCCTCGGTAAACCGCGCGGCAGGTCGAGGTATTCCGTTGCGGGGCAACGATATCGATACCGACCGGATCATTCCGGCGAGGTACCTGCGCAACATCACTTTCGAGGGCCTGGGGGAATTCGCCTTCGAAGACGACCGGAAGTCCACGGACCATCCCTTCGACGACGACCGGTACCGCGGGGCCTCGATTCTGGTGGTCAACGGCAACTTCGGTTGCGGTTCTTCCCGTGAGCACGCACCGCAGGCCATCATGCGATGGGGTATCAGGGCCATCGTCGGCGAGTCGTTCGCGGAGATATTCCAGGGCAACTGCACGGCAATGGGCCTGCCCTGCGTCACCGCGCCAGCCGGAAGTATACAGGCGCTGATGGATGCCGTCGAATCCGATCCGGAAAGCGAGATAGCCGTCGACCTGGAAGAACGGACCCTGTCATGCGGCGATCTCGGGTTCGACATCCGGATTCCCGACGGCGACCGCATTCAACTCCTTGAAGGAACGTGGGATGCCACCGGGATGCTTCTGGAGGGTCGTGAGTCCGTTCGGTCCATCGCACGTGGTCTCCCCTATATATCAGGATTTTAACGCATTGGAGGAAGCCTTTGTCCTACAAGATCGCAGTCATCCCCGGTGACGGCACGGGTCCGGAAGTTGTGGTGGAAGGCCTGAAATGCATCAACGCGGTCGCACGGAAATGCGGTTTCGACTTTGAAACCGCGACTTTCGACTTCGGCGGCGAACGATACCTCAGAACCGGCGAAACCCTGCCGGACTCCGCCCTTGAAGAGCTGCGCGGTTTTGACGCCATCTACCTGGGCGCCATTGGCCATCCGGACGTTCGACCCGGGATCCTGGAAAAGGGTATTCTCCTCAGAACCCGCTTTGAACTGGACCAGTACATCAACCTGCGTCCGGTCAAACTCTACCCCAACGTGGACTGCCCCCTGAAGGACAAGGGTCCCGCCGACGTCGACTTTGTCGTCGTGCGTGAAAACACCGAGGGCCTTTATTCCGGCGCGGGCGGATTCCTCAAACAGGGTACACCCGACGAGGTCGCCGTCCAGGAGTCCATCAATACCCGGAAGGGTGTGGAGCGCTGCCTGAGGTATGCTTTCGAATTTACCCGCAGGCGGGGGCGAACGAACACCCTCACCCTCTGCGGCAAGACCAACGTGCTCACCTATGCCTTCGATCTGTGGGAGCGCACGTTCAATGAAGTCGGAGACGCCGATTATGCCGATGTCAAACGGGACTATGCACACGTCGACGCCATTACGATGTGGATGGTAAAGAACCCGGAGTGGTTCGATGTTATCGTCACCGACAACATGTTCGGCGACATCATCACCGACCTGGGCGCGATGATTCAGGGCGGCATGGGCGTCGCTGCGGGCGGCAACATCAACCCCGAAGGCGTATCCATGTTCGAACCCATCGGCGGATCGGCTCCCAAGTATACGGGCATGGGCGTCATCAATCCAGTCGCCGGCATCGCCGCCGCGCAGATGATGGTCGACGTCCTGGGCGAGACCGAAGGCGCCGTGATACTGGAAAACGCCATCATCCAGGTTGTCGGCACGAAACTCAAGGGCATGGGCGCCGGTGAAATGGGCTTCAACACCTCCGAAGTAGGTGACCTCATCGCCGACGAGGTCGCACGCGCATAGCACGGGAAATACCGGATGACACAACTGAACGCTTCAGAAGGGAAGTGGAATCGACCGGGCGGCTGTGACCGCCCGGGCCGCATTGGGTAGGCGGTCTGCTGAACGCGCGGGCGCGGCCGTAAAGCCCATCGGGCGCGTCTGCTCCAAATTCACCGAATCTCCAACCCAATGCAAAGGAAGCTGTGTCAGGATTCACGGCGCGAAGACCGCTGGGAATTCCAATACCGCTTCTAAGGAGCTTTTGATGTCCAATCGCGTACAGATATACGATTCCACCCTCCGAGACGGCGCGCAGGCCGAAGGGATAGCGTTTTCGCTGGATGACAAGCTTACGATCACGCAACGACTGGATGCCCTCGGCGTCCACTATATCGAGGGCGGATGGCCGAACCCCACCAATCCAAAGGACATGGAGTTCTTCAATCGCGTCCGTGAACTCCCGCTTGAGAACGCGAAGGTTACCGCCTTCGGCAGCACGCGCCGCGCGAACAATCATCCGGAAGACGACGCGATCCTCAATACGCTGCTGCAGGCCGGCACAGATGTCGTCACACTCTTCGGCAAGTCCTGGGAACTGCATGTGACCCACGTCCTCCGTACCACTCGCGACGAGAACCTGAGGCTCATTCGGGACTCGGTCGCTTATATCGCATCGAACGGACGCGAGGTCGTCTACGACGCGGAACATTTCTTCGACGGGTACATCGCCGATCCTCATTACGCCGTCGCCACACTTCTGGCCGCACAAGAAGGCGGAGCCGGCATTCTGGTCCTCTGCGACACCAACGGAGGCACACTGACCTCGGAACTCCGCGAAGTCATCGAAAACGTTACGGCAAAGATCAATGTGCCCTTCGGGATCCACACCCACAACGACGCCGGCGTCGGCGTCGCCAACGCGATTGAGGCCGTCGAAATGGGCGCCATTCAGGTACAGGGCACGTTCAACGGATACGGAGAGCGTTGCGGAAACGCGAATCTCTGTTCCATCATCCCCAGTCTCGAACTGAAACTCAAGAGATCCAGTATAGGACCGGAAAGACTCGCCGGACTCATGGACTTCTCCCGTTTTCTCAGCGAAATCGCGAACGTCCATCACGATCACAGGCAGCCTTATGTGGGCGAAAGCGCGTTTGCCCACAAGGGCGGCGTTCACATCGACGCCATGGTCAAACAGCCCGCCACGTACGAACACTGCCGGCCGGAACAGGTGGGCAACGAGCGTCGCTTTCTCCTGTCCGAACAGTCCGGCAGCGCCACCATCGCCGCCAAGCTGAACCATCTCATTCCCGGACTCGACAAGAAACATCCGGCGCTTCAACGCCTTCTTAGACAGATCAAGCAACTCGAACACGAGGGATACGTCTTTGAAGCCGCTGAAGCGTCCTTCGAAATTCTGGCCCGAAAGGCACTAGGCGCCATCTCCGACCCGTTCCGGCTGATCGGATTCCGCACGATCAACCGGAAGTCGGCGGAAGGGACGGAAGTCGAAGCGATCGTCAAGGTCGAGGTGGACGGTCAGGCGTATCACACGGTGGCCGACGGAGACGGTCCGGTGAACGCTCTTGATGCGGCGCTCCGGCAGGCGTTGGAGCCCGTGTACCCGATTCTCAAGGAAGTCCATCTCGAAGATTACAAGGTGCGCGTCCTTTCCGCCCGGGACGGAACCGCCGCGAGGGTGCGCGTTCTCATCGAGTCGTCCGACAGCCACCGGGTCTGGAATACGATCGGTGTGTCTGAAAACATCATTGAAGCCAGCTGGATCGCGCTTGTGGACAGCCTCAGTTACAAGCTGCTCACGGAAGGTTGTCTGACCGCCAGCGAACCCGTACGGCAGGAAGCGCTCGCGTAAACGCCTGCCCGACCGGGGCCGGACAGCATCGGGTCCGTTTTCAGGTTTCGAAAATGAAAATCACGTCCCGCAGAATCGAACGCCTTCCTCCGTACGTGTTTGCCGAAGTGAACGCGCACAAGATGCGCCTGCGCCGGAAGGGTGTGGACATCATCGATCTGGGTATGGGAAATCCGGACCAGCCCACCCCGTCGCACATTGTAGACAAACTCGTCGAAGTTGCAGGCGATCCCAAGACCCACCGCTATGCGCCTTCACAGGGAATCGCCGCGTTGCGTGCGGCCATCTGCCGGCATTACAGACGGCGCTTCGGCGTCGACCTGGCCCCCGACACGGAAGCCCTTGCCACCATAGGATCCAAGGACGGGCTTGCCCACATCTGCCTGGCTCTCCTGGACCCCGGCGATCTCGCAATCGTGCCCAATCCCGCGTATCCACTGCATCTCTACGGCGTCGCCATTGCAAACGGCAATGTGCTGAGCCTGCCTCTGCGCCCGGAGAAAGAGTTCATTCCCGAGATTCAGATGGTGGCGAGAGAACTCTGGCCCAAACCGAAGATGATGATCTTCAACTTCCCGAACAACCCCACCACCGCGACGGTGGATCTCGCTTTCTTTGAGGAAATCGTGGACTTCGCCAGGCGACAGGAGATCGTCATCATCCACGACATGGCGTATTCGGATATCGTGTTCGACGGTTACCGTGCGCCCAGCCTGCTCCAGGTAAAAGGGGCAAAGGAAGTGGGCGTGGAATTCTTCACGATGTCCAAGACGTACAACATGGCGGGTTGGCGGGTCGGTTTCTGCCTGGGCAATCCGGAGGTCATCGATGCGTTGAAAACCATCAAACACTACTACGACTACGGGATCTTCACGCCTATCCAGGTCGCTGCCATCGCCGCACTGGACGGTCCGCAGGACTGTGTCGTCCAGGCCGCTGAAATCTATCGATCCAGACGCGACGTGCTGGTGGAGGGGCTTAACCGGATCGGCTGGCCCGTTTTAAAGCCCAAGGCGTCCATGTTCATCTGGACGCAGATTCCCGACAAATACCGCTATCTGGGCTCGATGAGGTTCGCGCTCAAAATGATGGAGGAAGCGGAAGTCGCGGTGTCCCCCGGGATCGGATTCGGCGACATGGGCGAGGGCTACGTGCGTATTTCCCTCATCGAAAACGAGCACCGTATCCGACAGGCCGTCAGGAACATCAAGCGGGCATTCTTCTGAGAGGATCGGCCTTGACAGTCAAGGAAGACGTTTGTTACCGGCCCGAAGGGTTTCGTGCATCCGGCGTGGCCTGTGGCCTGAAGCCGGAAGGCAGGGATCTGGCCCTCATCACCTCCGACAGGCCGGCGGCGGCGGCAGGCGTATTTACAACAAACCAGGTACAGGCGGCGCCGATCCGGGTGAACATGGAACACCTGGCGGACAAAACCGCCCAGGCCATCGTCATCAACAGCAAGAACGCCAATGCCTGCACAGGAGAACAGGGCCTGGCCGACGCCAGGCTGACCGCCCGCGACGTGGCCGGCGAACTCGACATCGCGACGGAAAACGTACTGGTCAACTCCACGGGTGTGATCGGCGTGCCGCTCCCGATGGAAAATATCCGGTCGGGCATCCCGACGGCTGTCCGCGAACTTCGTGACGATGGCTGGGCCGACGCCTCGGCTGCCATTATGACCACCGATACGGTTCCAAAGATGGCGTCCGTCCGAATCCGGCTGGACGGACCCGTCGTCACCATCTGCGGCATCGCGAAGGGGGCGGGCATGATCGCTCCCGACATGGCCACCATGCTCGGGTTCGTCGCCACGGACGCCGGAGTCGCCCCGCACCGGCTGGAAACCTGCCTTCGCGAGGCCGTAGACCGGTCTTTCAACTGCATTACGGTGGACGGCGACACCAGCACGAACGACACGGTTCTCCTGCTGGCCAACGGCGCTGCAGGTGAACGCCCGCTTTCCACCGCCGAAGTCGCAACCTTTCAGACGGGATTGAACGCCGTCTGCGGCAGCCTCGCCAGGCAGATCGCGCGCGACGGCGAGGGCGCAACGAAGCTCATCACCGTCCGGGTCGCTGGAGCCGCGTCCACTCACGAAGCCCGAACCGTCGGGCTTTCCGTGGGCAACTCGAACCTCGTCAAGACAGCCGTCTTCGGCAGGGACCCGAACTGGGGCCGCATCCTCTGCGCAATCGGTTACGCCGGCGTTCCGGTAGATCCGGACGAAGTCTCCGTTTCGATGGCCGGCATTCCGATTTACGGCAGGGGACGCGGTCTGCCCTACGATACCGACGAAGCCATACGGGCATTGACAGCGGATGACGTTGATATCGAAATAGACCTGGGAAAGGGAAACCAGTCCGCCACCATATACACCTGCGACCTGACGTACGACTACGTTCGCATTAACGCCGAATACACGACCTGACAGAACGCAGGAAGCGATTGAGTGTAAGGCATCGCCCTGCGGTTCACGCGAACGCTGTCCGCGGTTTTTCGGAACGTGCAGAAATCTATGCCAATTCAGTCGATAAACAGGACCGTTCCGCCGTTTTCCAATCGTGTGCTCGACGTCAATGAGTCGCTTACGGTAGCCACGTTTGCCAGAATGGGTGAACTGAAACGAGGGGGCGCGGACCTCATTTCACTGGTTGCGGGTGAACCCGATTTCGATACCCCGGATAATATCAAGGACGCCGCGATCCTGGCCATTACGAGAGGGCACACGAAGTACACCGCGCCTGCATCGGGCCTGCCCGAACTCAAACGGGCAATCGCACAAAAACTGAAAAGAGAGAACAACCTGGACTACGATCCGTCGCAGATTGTCGTTACGTGCGGCGCCAAGCAAGTCATTTTCGACGCGGTCGTCGCGCTGGTCAACCCGGGCGACGAGGCCATTATTCCCTCTCCGTACTGGGTCAGCTATGCTGACCAGGTCAGACTGATGGGCGGCAAGCCCCTCATCCTGAAAACAACCGAGGAGACGGGATTCCGGCTTACGCCCCGTGCCCTCGCGGACGCCATCACGCCGCGTACCAAGTTCATCCTTCTGAACAGCCCCTGCAATCCCACCGGTGAAGTCTACACGCCCGACGAACTGGGCGCTCTTGCGGACGTCGTCGCGGACGCCGGCATCTATGTAATCTCGGACGAAATATACGAAAAAGTCGTCTACGACCCCGCCGAGCACGTTTCCATCGCCGCGGTACACCCCGGGGCCGGATGCAGAACCCTGCTTGTCAATGGCTTTTCCAAAGCCTATGCGATGACCGGCTGGCGAGTGGGCTATGGCGCAGGTCCACCCGAACTGATGCGACTGATCGCCAAAGTACAGAGCCAGGAAACCACCAACACCTGCACGATTTCCCAGTATGCGGCCATCGAAGCGCTCACGGGAACCCAGGAGAGCGTGGAAACCATGCGGGCCGCATTTCAGGAACGCCGTGACCTGATCGTCGCGCGCCTGAACCGGCTGCCGGGCGTCTCGTGCCGTCTTCCACAAGGTGCTTTTTACGCCTTTCCAAACGTGTCCGATTTATACGGCGAACGCGTCAGTAACGACGTCGAACTTGCGAACTACCTGCTGGAAGCGGCCGAGACCGGATGCGTTCCCGGCAGCGGCTTCGGTTCCGGAGACCACCTGCGTTTTTCGTATGCCGCGTCTCTGCCGATGATTCACGAGGCCATGGACCGTATCGAGGATGCCGTCAGCAGGATTTAGCAGCTGTTTTAAAATTACCGGTGAGTTCCCGAGCACGGGCGAAAAAGTGGCGGTCAAGGCGGGAAAATCCGCCTAAGAGAGGCGAGGGGCGCGCAGCCTCGATACATTGGATACGGGCGGGTTTGACCAACGCCGACCGGCGCTCTTGAAGCCGTGCGAAGACCGCTGGGGATTTTAAGACAGCTTCTTAAGCAGCCCGAAAGGACACTCGAGCATGAACGGCAAGAAGAGGATTTACCTGGACTTCGAACGTCCCATTGCGGAATTGGACAATAAGATTGAAGACCTCAAAGCCCGCGCCGAGTCTGACAATGCGGACGTGACGGCTGAACTGTCCACCCTGGAGAAACGGTTGCAGAAGGCGGAGAAGGAAATTTACTCGGCTATGAGCCGGTGGCAGATATACCAGTTGGCGGGGCACCCCCAGCGTCCTCATACGATCGACTATATTCGATTGATATTTTCCGACTTCATGGAACTTCACGGAGACCGGAACTATCGGGACGATCCGGCGGTGGTAAGCGGCTTCGCCCGTCTTGACGGACAGCCACTCCTGATCGTCGGTACGCAAAAGGGGCGTAATACGACGGAAAATATCCATCGAAACTTCGGCATGGCGCACCCTGAAGGGTATCGGAAGGCCCTTCGCGTGATGAAACTCGCCGCCAAATTCAAACGCCCTGTCCTCTGTCTCATCGATACGCCCGGAGCCTATCCGGGCATCGGATCTGAGGAGCGGAGCGTCTCCGAAGCGATCGCCAGGAATCTCTTCGAGATCTCGCGTCTTCCGGTCCCCGTCATCGTGGTCATAATCGGAGAAGGCGCGAGCGGCGGAGCGCTCGGCATCGGTGTAGGAGACCGAATCCTGATGCTGGAAAACGCGTGGTACTCCGTGATCAACCCCCAATCCTGCTCTCTCATACTCTGGCGGAACCGCGACAAGAAGGAAGAGGCCGCGGAGGCACTGAAGATTACCGCCCAGGACCTCGTCCCTCTGGGAATCGTCGATCGGATCGTACCGGAGCCCTTTGGCGGCGCGCACCGGGATCCGGAAACGGCCAGTCGAAACCTGAAGCGAATCTTACTCGACGAACTGGGAAATTTGGCGCGCAAACGGCCGGAAGAGCTGGTCCGCGAGCGGGTCGACAAATTCGGACGCATGGGTGTCTGGGACGAGTGACCCGCGGGCGTCATAATGGCGACCGATCTGCATCTGCTGAACACATCGAAACAAGCAAAAAATGGGCCACTAGTTGCCTTTTTTTTTGTGACATGACATCCTTCGGCCACGGGATTTCACTAACTTGCTGTTTACGTGGAAGGTTCGGAAAAACGATCAAATTGGGGGATTTTTTATTGTGAAAAGGAGGCCAGGGAAACCAACCGAGCCCTTAAAAAAATATCTCAACGTCCAGCCAATTGAGTTTCAGTATCTTATGCGAAAGTTGCCGGTTCCGCACCTTCTCTTTTCCTAAATTTGCCCTTGACGACGCCACGATCGGCATATATATTTCAATCGTGCTTGCCAAGAGACCGTCTCTACATAAGATGTTGTCTTGGAGCAAGTTACATTGTTGGATCCGTGTGCCTTTTCCATATTTGGTGCTTGGCAAAGACGCCCGGATTCGAGTAGGGAACCGGGGGATGGCCGCGGTTCGTTTTGACGTTGGCCCTGAACCCTTCCACACCGGTTCGTTTGGTCGGAGTTGTGAAACTTCGGCACTTCGTCATCCTGTCAGAAATAGAATGAATGGGCGGTATAGCCGTTACCGAGATTGGCTTCAGCAAGTGATCCAGCCTGGGAGAAGTAAAAGCATCGGCTCTTTGGTTGGCGGCAGTCTTATTGGGGGAGATAATACTGCCGGCTAGACCTAACATATAGAACTGCTGCTTTTCTTCTTATGCATCGTGGCTCTTTGCTGATTCCGTATTCCTGTGCGGCTATCCGCCCATTTTAGTTTGATCCGCATTCCCGTCCCGTTCGACCCCGGCCATTCCCGCTCGCGGCCGGTTTCGCGCGTCAAACGTCTGTTTCGCGGTCCTGCCCTCCTCACCTCCCTGCGTCCGCATCCACCTCGCCAGACGACCCCCACACCGGTGGCGGTTCCGCTTGCTTCGTTACGGCGTTTCAAGCCATCCCCTGGCGTCGATTCCCTGTTCATCGATCCGAATCTCTACAGCGCCCATCTCATCGGTCCGGTAGATGGAAATCCCCATTGTTTCGAAACGCCGGATCACCTCGCGGGACGGATGGCGGAATTTGTTCCGGACACCGCACGAGATCGCCACGAGATCGGGACGCACGGCGTCCAGAAACGCTGTGGTGGAAGAGGTTCGGGATCCGTGGTGCGCCGCCTTCAACACCTGTGCGCGGAGCCTGTCCCCCCACCGCAGAAGATCCGGATCCGTTTCATGCTCAATGTCCCCCGTTAGCAGAACGGCCGAGCCTCCAAACGCAAGTCGAATCACCACGGAACCGTTGTTCAGGCCCAGCGGTGCAGGCCCATTCCGCGAAACGTAATCCGACGTTGGATGCAGTACGAGAGCATCAACCTCACCCAGTCCACCAAATCGGTCACCCGCCTCAATCGCCGCATAACGTATGCCCTTCTCGCGTATCAGTGTTCGGATCCGGCGGGCGGTCCATGAATCATAAAACTGCCCTGCGTCAAGGTACCAGCCAACCTCTACATTCTCCAAGAGTGTTACGAATCCGCCAATATGATCGCTGTGGGGGTGCGTCGCGACCACGGCGTCGATCCGATTGATACCCTCAGCTTGAAGGAAAGGGAGCAGTACCCGTTCACCCATGTCGATGTTCAGCGCGCGCAACCCACTGTCTACCAGCAGCGTCCTCCCGTTCGGGAGCCTCAGAAAAATTCCATCACCCTGGCCCACGTCCAGTACCAGCATGCGCAGGTCCGCGGGACGCTGCCAGATTCCCGACCAGACCCAGAGATTCACAAGTGACAGGCCCACAAGTAACAACCGGCGGCCCCATCGACCGGACCTCACTTCTGGCAGAATCAAAGCCACGGCACAGAGATACAGCCCGATGACAGTCCATCCGGGTCTTTGCAGTTCGACGGCAGCCCATGCCGGCGCCGCAAACCAGCCCGCGGCCTGGATCGCGCCCTTCAGGACGACCCAGTTCGCGCCGTTCAGTAACGACGCCACGGGTGAAAACACGTGAAAAACGATGACGGCAAGCAACCCCAGCGCGACGGCGACCGCCATCAGGGGTACCACAACCAGGTTGGCAAGAATCGATACGATCGAAAGAAGCCCGAAGTAGGTCAGCACAAGAGGAAGTGTGGCCACCTGCGCGGCCACCGACACCGCAAGCGGCGCCCATATCCACCCAGCGAGGCCGCCTGCAGTGCCGCCGGGCAGGCAGGCACGGATCGGCCGATGGAGTATCAGGATTCCCCCGGTAGCGGAAAAGGAGAGTTGAAAGCCGACGTCGAACAGATCCTGAGGCCTGAAAATCAGGATGACGAGAGCGGCCAGGCCGAGTGAATTGAGTCCCTCGCCCTGTATGTTTCCCAGGCGACCCCAAATGGTAATCGCGCACATCGTGCTGGCTCTGACAACCGACGGCGGAAGCCCGGTGACCAGCGCGTAAAGCAGCACCGCGCAAACGGTAGCCCAGGCGGTCGCCTTCCTGCCGCATCCCACTGCACCGAGGGCGAAGAACACCACTGCGGTAATCAGGCCCACGTGCAATCCCGAAACGGCCAGTACGTGGTTGACCCCGGCTCGGGTAAACGCGGTACGCACGGGGTCGGGAACCCCGCGTTTTTCGCCAAGCAAGACCCCGCTCAGCAGCCCTGCCGGCCCCCCGGAGAGGTTGCACGCCACCGCGCCGCGCACGCCCCGCCGCACCGGAAGTACTACGTACGTCCACAGCCAGCCTCCCCTGCCCGCGCGGACCTCCAGGACCTGTTCCCTTCTCGACACGGAGCCCATGGCGTGGATTCCCTTCCGTTCCAGGAATGCGCGGTAATCGAACGCGCCCGGATTCCTGGCGGGATTCGGCTTGCGCAGGTGCAGCTGTGACGACAGGCGATCTCCGTAATCCACCTCAGGCCGGAACTTTCTGAAACGCAGGAGAACCGTTCCCTGAACTGAATACACCGTATCGCCCACGGTGACCCGTTCGGCGGCCAACCGAATACGCAACCCGTCTTCCATCCATTCAGGTTCCTCGGCCACGCGCCCGTCGAGCACGACGGGACGGTCGCGTCCGGTAAACCCTGCCACATGGTCTTCGGGCAACGCCTGCATAACGCTTTCATACCGCATTGCCCCAAGCACAACCAGCAGAGCTCCCGGCCACGCGGAACCGTTCTTGAAGCGGACAATGCATACGATCCAGAGCGCGAGGCCTCCCGCCCATACCGCCCATGCGGGCATGTCCACACGATGGGCCATGAGCACTCCCGCGGCAAAACACGCCGCGGACAGCAAAGCCGGACGCCGCATCTCCGCCCCCTCCGTTTCGCATCAAATTTCCTGAACCCAGGTGCAAAATCCGTACCGATTCAGATAACGGCGGATTGACCGGCTTTCGCGTTTTCATATTGAAAGACACGTTCAACCGATGCATCAAAATGTCCACTCGCGACGCGTCCCGCAGGGCGGAACGCCACTCGAACAATCCATTGACATTATCCTGAAGAGATGCTATATTCGGTAAAATTCGCGCCGGTTACCGGTCCGCAATCGGGCAAATACCGTTCGAATTCCCACGGCGTTGTCGCCGGGATCCGGTATTCATTCCCTGGGCACGATTGCCGCGCCGAAACAAGGCCCTCTTCCGCGCCGTCCCCGACAATTCAAGCCGATCCAGCTGGAATGCAACGGAATATTCGGCTCCGACTGGAATACGACGGTACCGACTTCAAGGGCTGGCAGGTTCAGCCCGACCAGCGCACGGTCCAGGAAACTCTGGAAACCTGTCTGTCTTCCCTTCTGGGACACCCCATCCGCGCCATCGGCGCGGGGCGCACAGATGCGGGGGTTCACGCGCTTGGACAGGTGGCCAATTTCTCCACGTTGAATCCACTGCCACTGCAGAGGATCGGCGCCGCACTCAATAGCACGTTGCCGCCCGACGTCGTCGTTCTCGATGCAGACGAAGTTTCGCCCACGTTTCATGCACGACGATCCGCAACGCGTCGAACGTATCTTTATCGCATCGCGTACCGGCGCCGGGCCATCGGCCGCGGTCAGGAGTGGCACCTGCGCGGCAGGCTGAACATCGACGCCATGCGGTCCGCGGCCAGCCGGACATTGGGCAATCACGACTTTACGTCTTTCTGCGTGGCTTCCGCGGAAAGAGAAAACCGGAACTGCCGCATCTTCGAGTGTACCCTGGCCGGCATCGACGACGCCGTCCATGTCGAAATTTCGGCCGACCGCTTTCTGAGGTCGATGGTGAGGGGAATTGTCGGCACGCTGGTTCAGGTGGGAAGGGGCAAACGCGCGCCGGAGGCGATCGACGCGATTCTGCAGGCTCGAAACAGGCAGTGCGCGGGTCCCAACGCCCCGCCCCAGGGCCTGTTTCTAAAAGAAGTCTCTTACGAAGACCCGAAAGAATAGGACGTGCGGCGACCGGTCTGGATCGTTCTTGCAGGTGTCTCAGTGGCATTGTTTCTGTCACATGGCGCCGAAGATAAACCGGATGGGGCGACCCCGGCTTCCGCCGCGGGTCCCGAAATTGACGCCTCCAGAAAAAACGCCATCGTCCGGGCGGTCGAAAGGGTGGCGCCCTCGGTCGTGGGTGTGACCACGGTTTCCTTCGAACCGGTCGATGTCCGCTATGTACATCCGTTTTTCGATTTCTACTGGTATCCCGGAACCGTTCACGAAAAACGGCCGGGGATCGGATCAGGCGTTGTAATTCGATCCGATGGCTACATTCTGACCAACTTCCACGTCGTCGAGGGCGCGCGGGAAATCACCGTCACGTTCTCCGATGGCCGAAGCTTCAAGGTCCAGGACACGCGCAAAGACGTGATGGTCGACCCCGGCGCGGATCTGGCGGTCATACGGGTTAACGCGAAAAATCTCGCGGTCCCGGACCTGGGTGATTCCGACGACGTCATCATCGGCGAGTGGGCGATCGCCATCGGCAATCCCTTCGGGCTGCTGATCGAAGATCCCCAGCCGACCGTTACCGCGGGCGTCGTTAGCGCAATCAACCGCAACCTGAGACTGGAACAGGATGAGGGTGGGCATTCCTATTCGAACATGATCCAGACCGACGCGTCCATCAATCCCGGCAACAGCGGGGGTCCCCTGGTCAACGGCGTCGGGCAGGTCATCGGCATCAACACCTTCATCTTCACGAAGAGCGGGGGTTCCCTCGGCATCGGTTTTGCAATCCCCATCAGCCGGGCGAAAAGAATCGCCGACCGGCTGATCGCAGGGGGCGTTCAGGAGTTCTGGGCAGGTTTCGAGCTGCACCCGAAACTGACGCGAGGACTGGCGAACGCACTGGGTTTATATACGCATCAGGCAGTCCTCGTCACGGGTGTCGTCGACAACAGTCCGGCATCCCGTGCAAAGCTGAATCCGGGCGACCTGATCATTGCGGTGAACGGCAACCCCGTTCGAAGCGCCGTTGACGTGGGGCGGATCCTGGAAAGCGCACACGTCGGGGAAATCCTGGCGCTGGACCTCATCCGCGGCCGGCTGCGCTTTACAACCCGCCTCGAGCCGGAGAAGGCGCCAGCCGGGCAGCAATAGGGAATAAACGAAAAATACCCGAATTTCGGAGCCATTCCACCATGAGAAAGAGGGCTGCCGTCCCGAGCATGGTCACACTCTGCAACCTCTGCTGCGGTTTCCTCGCGATCGCTTATGCCATGGACGGGAAACTGGTCCCCGCGGCATGGCTGATTGTCATCGCGGGCTTCCTCGATGCCTTCGACGGCAAACTCGCCCGGCTGATGGACACGCCCAGCAACTTCGGGGTTCAATTCGACTCCCTGGCCGACGTCTGCTCGTTCGGCGTGGCTCCTGCGGTGTTGATGTTTCAATACCTGCAGGGAATGCTGGATGCGGTATGGTTGCCGTTCGCTGCCTGTTTTCTGTTTCTGCTGTGTGGCGCGTTACGCCTGGCGCGGTTCAACGTCCAGGTCAAAGGAGAAGAAAAGGACGACTTCGTCGGCCTGCCCATTCCCTCGGCTGCCGCTACCATGGCCGCCTATATCGTCTTTGCCGAACGCGTCTGGCAGAGCACACGCGAACCCCACGTGGGCCTTCTATTGTGCCTGATTCTGGGCCTTCTCATGGTCAGTCAGTTCGGATATCCCGCCTTTCCCCGGTTCAGCATTGAAACGCGGAGGGACCGTTGGAGACTGGGGATCGCCATCGCGGCGTTCATCCCCGTCGCACTCTTCCCCGACGAGGCATTTTTCCCAATCGCGTTTGCATTTTCGATCTCAGGCGCGGTACGGTGGGTGTCGCATCTGATTGTACATCGGGAAGTGGCGGATATGTAGATCGTACCGGAACCGGAGCGGAGCGGTAGTCGATGAAGAACAAGAGCGTCGGTCACCTGATTGTTGCGATCTTCGTGGGCATTCTTGCCAGCCGGGTTTTCGGCGCGGTTTTGAACGTGGTCTTCGGCAGCCTCGGCCTGGAAGACAACATGGTGTCCAGGGTGCTTGTGGATCCTCTGGTCGCCTACGAATTCTACCCGATGCGCCTGAACCTGCTGGTAATGACGCTCACTCTGGGCTTTTCGTTGGACTTCAACGTACTCAGCCTGATCGGCATCGGAGCGGCGTACTATTACGTCAAGTATTCCTACTGACCGGATTTCGTGCCGGTTTGACGGGCCGCGCAACTGCGCGATGCGGGCGCCGCGAACTCCGGCATCCATGGAACCATCGCGGGGGCCTGCCGGACGAACGGACGGCGGTTCTTTTCGAATGTGAGGCAATTCATGCTGGGTGGAATCGGAACGTGGGAAATCCTCCTGATCTTCCTGGTGATTCTACTGCTCTTCGGGGCCAAACGCATTCCCGATATCGCCAAGAGCGTGGGCAAAGGCGTTACGGAATTCAAGAGAGGCCTAAGAGACATTCAGGATGAAATCGAAACAGGAGTCGATCCCCCATCCAAATCCGACGACAAGACACCGGATTCGGAAAAAACCGCGAAACAGTAGCCGGGAGGAATGGTGGCAGTTACCGGGAAGCCACTGAACGAACGGCCCGCCCACGAACTGACGGCGTCGATTCTGTCGGGCAAGATCACGTCCAGACAGCTTGTCGAGGCCGTTTTTCATTGCATACGAACGACGAGCCCCGCGCTCAACACCTACATCACCCTGAATGAATCCGAAGCAATCCGCAAAGCTGGGGAGATAGACGCCAGAGTATCGGCCGGAGACCCCGTCGGCCCGCTGGCCGGTATACCGGTTGCCCTCAAAGACCTGCTTTGCACACGCGGCTTGCTCACCACCGCCGGTTCCCGCATCCTCTCGAACTTCATTCCGCCCTACGACGCGACCGCAGTCGCGCGCCTTCGCGAAGCCGATGCGGTTATCGTTGGCAAACTCAACATGGACGAGTTTGCCATGGGTTCCTCCAACGAAAACTCGGCGTACGGACCCGTGCGCAATCCCCACGACCCGACGCGCGTTCCAGGCGGCTCCAGCGGCGCCAGCGCCGCCAGCGTGGCCGCAAACCAGACCGTACTCGCCCTGGGCACGGACACGGGCGGGTCGATTCGTCTGCCCGCCTCGTTCTGCGGCGCCGTCGGCCTTAAGCCCACCTACGGTCGCGTTTCCCGTTACGGCCTCGTCGCCTACGCGTCGTCGCTCGACCAGATCGGTCCCGTGGCCCGCAACGTAAGGGATGCCGCCCTCCTGCTGAACGTCATCGCCGGACACGACCCGCGAGATTCCACGTCCGTGGATTTACCCGTACCCGACTACACGGCGGGCCTTGAAACGGGCGTCGCCGGTCTGACCGTCGGGCTCCCGGCGGGATATTTCGGGCAAGGCCTGGATAACGAAGTGAGAGCGGCGATCATCGAAGGCATTGGCGTCCTGGAAGACGCCGGGGCGGAAATCCGCGAGGTCGACCTCCCAGTCGCCTGCCATCCGGCCTGCTCGATAGCCGCCTACTACATCATCGCCACCGGGGAGGCATCCTCGAATCTCTCCCGGTACGACGGAATCAAGTACGGAAGTCGAGCCGAAGGCGACGATCTGATCGACATGTACTGCCGGACGCGCAGCACCGGGTTCGGAGAGGAAGTAAAGCGCCGCATCATGCTCGGCACCTACGCCCTCAGCGCAGGCTATTACGATGCCTATTACCTGAAGGCCCAAAAGGTACGTACACTCATCAAGCGCGATTTCGAAGGGGCTTTCGAATCCTGTGATCTTCTCGCCGCGCCGGTGTCGCCGACACCCGCCTTCCGCATCGGCGAAAAGACCAGAGACCCGCTCCAGATGTACCTCTCCGACATCTACACGGTCTCGGTTAACCTGGCCGGCATCCCTGGAATCTCCGTCCCATGCGGCGTTTCAGCGGAAGGCCTGCCCATCGGACTGCAACTGCTCGGGCCTGCCTTCAAGGAAAACCGTCTGCTCAGGGCCGCTTACGTGGTCGAACAGGAGTTGACCCGATGAAGTACGAGCCCGTCATCGGTCTGGAGGTCCACGCCCAGCTCGCAACGCGGACCAAGATATTCTGCGGCTGCAACGTATCTTTCGGAGACGAAGCCAATTCGCGCACCTGTCCGGTCTGCCTGGGGTTGCCCGGCGCCCTCCCCGTGCTGAACCGGGAGGCGGTAGAGCACGCCATACGCATTGCCCTGGCCGTTGGCTGCACAGTCCAGGAACGAAGCCGCTTCCTGAGGAAGAACTATTTCTACCCCGATCTGCCAAAGGGGTATCAGATTTCCCAGTTTCAGTCCAACGAAGAAATGCCCCTGGCTACCGGAGGAGGTATCGACATCCCCTTAGGGAACGGCACCAAGACCGTGCGCCTCACTCGGATCCACATGGAGGAAGACGCGGGCAAGAGCATCCACGACGAAGCTTTCGTGCCCGCCGGCGAATCCATGGTGGACGTCAACCGCTGCGGGGTACCCCTCATCGAAATCGTCACCGAGCCGGACATCGCTTCGCCGGACGAAGCTTACCACTTCATGTCCAGGCTGCGCCAGCTACTGACCTATACAGGGGTCTCGGAAGGGGACATGGAGAAGGGACACATCCGGATCGACGCCAACGTGTCGATCCGGCCGGTCGGCGCGAGCGGACTCGGCACCAAGGTCGAGATCAAGAACATGAATTCGATACGCAACTGCCGGCGGGCCCTCGAACTCGAAATCTTGCGGCAGATCGACTCGTCCGAAACCGGGGGGGAAATCATACAGCAGACGCTGTTATTCGATCCGGACCGCAGCCGTCTGCGGCCGATGCGCGGCAAGGAGTCTTCGGATGACTACCGCTATTTCCCCGAGCCGGACCTGGTTCCGGTCGTCGTCGACCAGGTGTGGGTCAACCGGGTGCGCGCCACCGTACCCGAATTGCCCCACGCGAGACGAGCCCGTTTCGCATCTGCCTATGGACTGCGGGCGGACCAGATCGACACCCTGATCGCGGACCGGAGCGTGGCCGACTATTATGAAGCAGCCCTATCCGCCGGCGCCGAGCCTGCAGCCGCCGCAAATTGGGTGCAGGGCGACGTCCTCCGCACGCTCAACGAGCGCAAGATCGACATAGCGGAACTCAAGGCCACCCCGGAAGGCCTCGCCGCGCTGCTCAAAATGATCGGGGCCGGCACCATCAGTGCGAACAGCGCCAGGGACGTTTTCGCAGCGATGGCTGAAACCGGCGCGTCGCCCGAAGCGGTCGTCGAACGACAGGGACTCGCACAGATCAGTGACGCGTCTCAAATCGAGGGACTTGTCGACACGGTGATATCGGAGCACCCCGATGTCGTCGACAGATACAGACGAGGAGACAGGAAGCTGCTGGGTTTCTTCATGGGACAGATCATGAAGGCCACGAAAGGCCAGGCGAATCCCAAAGTGGCCAACCAGCTGTTGCGACGGAAGCTGGAGGATGGGACCGCACGTGCCTGAATCCGCTTGCATTCAATGCAGCGCCGGGCTCCAGCCGCGTTTTCATGACGCCCGACAACCCGATCAGACCACGTAACCGTGACCACCGCTCTTGTTATCTTTGCCAGGAGCCCATTACCCGGCACGGTCAAGACCCGCCTGCATTCCCGGTACACACCGACCCAGGCCGCGGCAATCTACCGCGCGTTCATCCTGGACACCGTAAACGCCGCAAGAAATGCCACTGTGGACCGGCGCTTCGTGGCCTGCGACCCGCCCGGATCCGAAGCCGAACTTTCCGATCTGGCCGGAGCTGGTTGGGTCCCATTTCCGCAGGTCTCCGCCGACCTTGGCGAACGAATGTACCGGGCTGCCCGTCACTGTTTCGACATTGGCTCCGGTCGCGTCGTGATCGTGGGAACCGACGTGCCTTCACTGCCGCCCAGCCGAATCGATCGCGCATTCGAACTCCTGGCAGAACACGAGATCGTACTCGGTCCCAGTGTGGACGGCGGGTATTATCTGGTTGGCCTCTCAACGCCGATCCGTGAAATCTTCCGTGACATCGACTGGAGCACGGAACACGTACTCGCTCAAACGCTTGAACGGATCCGGTCCCTTCGTCTCACCGCCGGCATCCTGCCGTCCTGGTACGACGTGGATACCCCGGAGCAGCTGGACCATCTTGTCGAAGACGCGCGCGCGCATTTCCGGGCGGGTCACGCGGATCCCATTCCCCACACGCGCGCCTGCCTCTCAACCCTGAACTGTCTCGACTGAAAAGAAGGACGCATAGGGCGGAGAGCGATCCTGCTCGTGGAGGGAACGGGATGAAAATCGATCGCATCGAACAGTTTTTTCCAAGGCCGCGCACCCGCCTTCTGAAAATCACAACCGACAACGGCTTCGTGGGCTGGGGCGAAACCACGCTGGAAGGCAGGCCGGGAAGCACCGCGGCCGCCATCGAGGAACTGGCCGCCTATCTTTGCGGCAAAGACCCCCTCCGCATCCAGCACCACTGGCAGCATATCTACCGTTCCGCGTTCTTTCGGGGAGGCGCCGTCCTCATGACCGCCCTGTCGGGTGTCGACCAGGCGCTCTGGGACATCGCGGGCAAATACCACGGTGCGCCGGTGTACCGGATGCTTGGCGGTCCGGTCCGGGACCGGATTCGGGTCTACGCGCACTGGGGAATTGGCGGACTTACGGAAGAGGAACAGGCAGCTTCAAGACAACGCCTGGAGATGCTCCGGAAAACCGGGGGCTATAAGGCCTTCAAGTCCGGGCCAGGGGGTACGTGGAGGGCGCATGAACCCCCGGCCGTCATCGATGAGTTCGTGCGCCGGGCGTACCTGATGCGGGAGTGGGTCGGACCCGACGTGGAGCTCTGTTTCGATTTCCACGGAAAAATGACTCCGGCTCTGGCGATTGAAATCTGCCACGAACTCAAGGGCATGCGCCCGATGTTCGTGGAAGAACCCGTTCCGCAGGAGAACGTGGATGCACTTAAGCGCGTCTCCGACCGGGTTCCCTTCCCCATCGCCACGGGCGAGCGGCTGCTCAGCAGATGGGAATTCCGGAGGATCTTCGAGAACCAGGCGGCGGCTTATATCCAGCCGGACGTTTCGCACGCCGGAGGCATTTCCGAGACACTCAGGATCGCAAACATGGCCGAAGTCTACTATATGCACATCATGCCGCATTGCGCCATCGGACCCGTCGCTTTCACGTCATGCCTGCACGTCGACGCAGTCGCACCCAATTTTCTGATTCAGGAGCAGGTCGACGCGTGTCTCGGAGAAGGACTGTTGAAGAACCCCTGGCGGGTAGAAAACGGACACATTCTGCTGCCCGCAGAATCCGGACTGGGCATCGAACCCGATGAGCGCGAAGTCCGGAAACGATGCGCGTACACCGAGGAACTCGGCGGCGAAACCACCTACGCGTCCGACGGGAGCGTGGCCGACTGGTAGCCGCGGCTGGCCCGGCCGGCGACAGCGGGGGTGATTGCAGCGAACATTTCCATTTAACGCCAGTGCCGCCGAATCGGTACGGGCGTTAACGTCGTCTCCCAGTAGTCATCCGGCAGGTCCTGCCACGCCGCGACGGTCCTGGCGTCGCCGTCCCATACCACCTCACCCTTGCGGATCGTCAGTTTGCACGCCAGGCGCTCGCTTCCGTCCATCCGGCCCCAGCCACAGTCCCGGAAGGAAAACGCACCCCTGAGGTGGGCGAGCACCGCAACGTCGGCCTCGGCGCCGACCCCCAACGTGCCCAGGTCCGGCCGTCGAATCGCCCGCGCCGGCGCCGCCGTCGACCTGTAGACGACCTCCCGCAGGGGCATTCCCATGAGAAGGCACTTGGACATCGTGTCGGTCATGCTGACCACGGACCCGCGAATGTTTCCGGTATGCAGGTCCGTGCTGATCGAGTCCGGCGGAAACCCGTCCGCGATGGCGCGCACGCCGTTGCGGTACCAGAAACTGGCCGCACCGTGTCCCAGATCGAACCAGACACCACGTTCCCTGGCCTCGATCATGTAGTCCCGCACCCGGCCGTCGGCGTCCACGACGGGAAACTGCCGGGCGAAGACGTGGGTGTGAATGTCGCCCGGACGCAGCTTCCGGAGAATCAGCTCCGGGTAGGACCGCTCCGGCGGCCGCGGCCAGAAGTCGACCATCACCGGCATCCCGCACAGGTCGCCGGCCGCCACCGCCCCGTCCACGGATGCCCAGGGAGGGTGGTCGGCGTCAAACGGCCCTCGCGGCCAGTAGTGGGCTGTCTTGATGCCGACGACCACATCCCGGTGGTCCAAAGCGGCGGCGGCGGCGCCAGCGGCGTCGAACGTGCGGATATCCTGCTCCGAATTCCCCATTCCCGGCGCCGAGATGTTGACAAACGCCAGTATCCGGCAGATCTTCGTCTCCATCACGGTCTGTTTGAAATGCGAGATTTCCTCACATCCTGCCGTCCCTGTATCCACGCAGGTCGTCACGCCGTCGTTGAGAAAATGCGCGTCCGCATCCAGGCTGGCGGTGAATTTCCCGGGCCCCGGATCCAGCCGGTTGTCGTACGCGTGGACGTGAATGTCCACCAGCCCCGGCGTTACCAGCAGACCCGACACGTCGATGACGTGCATCGCCCGTTCTCCGGCGATGTCTTCCGATACCTCGGCAATCCTGCCGTCCCGGATACCGACGTCGCGAATGCCTTCGACGTCATTGGCGGGATCGATGACGCGACCGGCCTTCAGCAGCAGATCCAACCGAACATCCTCCGCTAAGCTCTCCATTGAACTCATGCTCCCTTCTGTGGATTGTCGCCGACAGCCCGCTTTTCCGTGGCCGTCGGGATCCGGACGGCCCGGTTCGCGACGCGACGAGGTGTGGCGATCCGGCCGACCGCGCCCCTGGCAACCAGGCCCATGCTCAGGTTTTGACGGAATGTCCGGATATATATAACTCCTGCATTGATCAGACCACTAGAATTTTGAAATTGAACCGCCGCATGTTATATTGAACCGCTTCACGTTATATTGAATACACCGAGACCGTCGATCCGTACGCCCGGCGCAACCGTCGGCCGGCATGGAAGAACGCGGGACTCGACGTCAAAATCGTGCCCTGGAGGTTCCGTGCGGCGGAGAAAACCCGGACTCAACAGATATCAGAAGCGGGCATTCAGAGTCGGTGAAGCGCGCGTCAGCGGCGAGACCATCGCGGGTCTTATAGAACGCTCCCGCAGCAAAGACCCTGAAGAACGAAAGGCCGCCGCGAATCTGCTTTGCCCGTGTCACGTCCGCCGACGCCGGGAGGACGTCTGGTCCGCGCTCTACCAACTGCTGGAAGACCCCGACACGGATGTGCGCAAAACCGCCTGGCACACACTGGAAGACGGAGGAAGACCCGATGACCCCGCTCTGGACGCCATCTTCGAGCGCGCGGCCGAACGCGATTCCGACAAAGGGATACGGCGTCAGGCCGCCGCCTATCTGAAAACCCGCCCGGGACATGCCGGATTCTCGCCGGAAACGCTAACGCATAACCGTTACCCCGAACGCGGCAAATGCGACTTCTGCGGTTCAACGGACGTACCCGTAAAGTCCGACTTTGAAATTGAAATCCCCGACGACGGGCGGATGCGCTTCGGTTTCGTCTGCGAGGCCTGCTCGAGCTGAGCCCGGCGTCCGAAACGGTGGGAGGAACCATGCAGATCATTGTCCGAAACCAGGACGAACTCAAGGAACGCTGGAACGGCCTTCAGAACTTTTTGATCGACCCGGAGTACTTCCGCTTTGACATGGAGCTTCCTCCCGCGGAAGAAATCGTGGATATCCTTCGAAAGGACAACCAGGCGCGAATCAACATTCCAGGTGACCTTTCGGAAGATAAAAAAAATGAAAAGCGTGAGGAATTCAAAACGCTTCCCATCGCCGAGGTTATCGACCGGCCCTTCTCGCTTGCCCACTTTCACCTGCAGAATTTCTACGGCGCGGGTCAGTTTCTGCGTGAATTTCAGAACAAGGTCATGATTCCCTGGCGCACCTTTCTGGCGTCGAACGGATTTACCTGGCAACGCTGTTACCCCATCATTTTTATTTCCGGCACGAACTGCAGCTCGTCATACCACATGGATACCTCGCACGTCGTTGCATGGCAGGTCTGGGGCGTAAAATACTTCAACGGGTTCAAGGATCCCTACAAATACGCACCCCTCTACGACGCCGTCAACAACCGCGAGGCGCTCAGAGGGCCGAACGGTCCGCCGGATCACGATCCCGACGACGTTCTTTCGTACAAGATGGAAAAGGGCGACCTGCTCTGGAATCAGTTGCTCACGCCCCACTGGGTGCCTGCCGGTGACAGCGTTGCCGTGAGCGTCAACATCTCGCACGGCGGCATTTCCCGCGGCGGGCGGTTCAGTCCCAACGAGACGGCGCTGAGAAAACGCTGGGAATCCCATCCCAAAGAAGCATGGCTTGTGGATACCCGTTACTGACGAGGCGCAGTCCCGTAAAGGCGTTCTGGCCGAGGGTCAGCCGCAGACCGCAATCGCCCGATCCGTGCATTCGGGACTGCCATTGCGGTAAGAAAAGCGAGGGGTCGGTTGCGATCATACATCCTGAAATGCAAATGACACACGTACAAAACGGCAGACGGCCGGTTTCCGGTTGGCGTCTGCGTCTCCGGCGTATCATGTTCGAATCGGAAACGCCCGCGGGGCGCAGGTTCGCCCTCGTTCTCATTTTCACCATCATTCTGAGTGTCCTGACCGTGATGCTGGACAGCGTCGACGCCGTCCGGAACGCCCACGGTGACCTTCTTTACGTCCTTGAGTGGTTCTTTACGCTGGTTTTCACGCTCGAGTATATCTTGCGGCTTGTCTGCGCCGAACGCCGATTGCGATACGCGACGTCCTTCTTCGGCATTGTTGACCTTCTCGCCATCCTTCCCACCTATATCGACGTGCTCCTGCCCGGCAGTCATTACCTGGTTGTCATACGCGTCCTCCGCGTGCTCCGCGTTTTTCGGGTACTCAAACTGGTTCAGTACCTGGCCGCGGCCCGGATGATGCTCCGGGCGATTCAGTCAAGTTACCGAAAAGTCGCGGTTTTTGTGCTTACGGTGATGACGGCGGTTGTCATCCTGGGCTCATTGATGTACGTGATTGAAACACCCGAAAACGGGTTTACGAGTATTCCCCGCAGCATCTACTGGGCTATCGTGACGATCACCACCGTTGGATACGGCGATATTTCTCCCAAGACCGCGCCAGGACAGATGCTTGCGACGATCGTGATGTTGCTGGGGTTCAGCATCATCGCCGTTCCCACCGGCATCCTGTCGGTTGAAATCTCGCAGGCCATGAGAATCCGGGGCGGCGCCCGGTCCTGTCTGGGGTGCAACGCCGAGATCCGGGAGCCCGATGCGAAATATTGTCAATACTGCGGCACGGAATTATAGAGCGCTGGCCGTAATGCTTCCCGTGGCGCTGGCAATCGTCTGGTTTCGGCCGGCGTCCGGGACTGCGGAGCAGCGTGCGGCCGATCTTTGCGTCCGTGCCGAGACCGCGCTGAAACACGGAGACGATGAAAGCGCGATGACGGCGTACCGGGAATCCATCGCCATCCACTCGCCCTCCGTGCGTGCCCGGTACGGTCTTGCAAAACTCCTTGCCGCACGGGGACGATTCGACGAAGCGAAGACGACCCTCGAGGCGATTTCGCCTTACGTGACAAGCCCCCGGGAGTGGATAAGATACGCGCGCGCCCTTCGCAAAGCGCGGTCGGATCGGGAGGCCGAGGCCGCCTATTTGAGAGCCGTCGAGGGGATGCCGGACAACCCCGCGCACGCCCTGGAACTGGCCGAATTCTACCTCGCGGCGGGAAACCTGCACAGCGCCGATGCCCATTTCCGTCGCGCCGGGGCCCTCGGCGGCGGCCGCGGCCGGATTCTCGCCGGTCTGGGTCGCCTTCACTTCAGCCGCGGCGAACTCGACTCGGCCGCGGCCTGCTTTCGGCGTGCCCTTGAGGAATCCCCGGGAGATGTCGATTTGCTCTGCGACGTCGCCAGTACCGAACTCCGGAGGAGACGGCCACACCCTGCATTGTCACATGTACGGCGGGCGGTCGAACTGGATCCCCATCATGCTCGCGCTCGATATGTGATGGGTCAGACCCTGCTCGCCCTCGGACATGACGAGGAAGCCGAGGCGCAACTGGCTGTTTTCGAACGCCAGAGCAGGCTGGCCGCGCGCATTCGCTATCTGGAACGCAACGCCGCGGAGAACCCGACGGCTCAACGCTATCAGACGCTGTCGCATTACTATTTGCTCTCGGGGCGGGACAGCCTGGCCGGGGCGTGTCTGCAAAGGGCAACCGCGCTCAACCCGCTCGTTACCGCGCCCGCGGAAGCCATTGGACCCGAACTCTTCTGAGCCGGCCGGCCAAGTGATCGGTACGGCTGGATATTGGCGCCTCTTTCCGCTCCGGATGCAGGGCCCGCTCAAGTTCGTTTCAGGAAACGGCAATCCATGTCAATACCATCGACGAAACCGACGATTTCCGATGCCGGAATCGCTGCCCACGCGGGCGCAGTGAAGAATCGTGGCGTGACCGTCAGGTCCATCGTCTACGGGCTCCTCCTTTCGGTAGCCATCGGCATCCTGGGCGATACTGTGCGCTATATCCTCCACGCGTCGTTTATGGCGTACAGCCATATGCCCATGGGCAACCTGATCCTGACGCTTCTCTCCATCATCTTCTGTTCGATGCTGGCGTACAGGTTCGGCCGGCGGTTCCAGTTCTCCTCGTCCGAGTGGATCACGATTTTCTGCATGGGGTTCATCAGTTCTCTGGGGCCTACCTACGGGATTAGCGGTTACCTCGTGGGTATCATGGTCGCCCCGCACTATTTCGTCACCCAGGAGAACGAATGGGCGCGATACCTTCACCCCTACCTGCCGGGCTGGCTGATTCCGGAGAACGAAGGCAACGCGATGGCCTGGTTCTACGAAGGCCTGCCCCAGGGGGCGACCATACCCTGGGGCGTCTGGGCCGTGCCTCTGTTCTGGTGGTTTACGTTTCTCTGCGCGGTCGCCTTTGCCGTTGCCTGCCTCTCCATCATCTTCCGCAAGCAGTGGTCCGAATACGAGCGCCTCGTCTTCCCGGCGATGGAACCCATCATCGAGTTCACCACGCAGGGAGGAACGGGAAGAAGATGGTTCCCGGAATTCATGAAGGGCAAGGTGTTCTGGGCGGGATTCATGCTCACCACCTTCGTTTTCGGCTGGAACATGATTGCCTGGTTCTATCCCCAGTTCCCCCGTTTCCCGACCGCTTCCGCCCGCTGGTTCTTTTTCTCGCGCGACTATCCCCCGGGCTTCTTCTTCCTGAGTACGGTTGTCATCTGCTTCTCGTATTTCGCCAGCCTCGAGATCCTCTTCAGCCTCTGGTTTTTCGATGTCCTGTTCATTCTCGAAGGAGGTATCCTGAGCGGTTTCGGCGTGTCGGCCATCTCACCCTACTATGGTCGAGGCCGCTACATCTGGCAGACGGCAGGAGGGTTTACGGCCTTCGCGCTATGGGCGATGTGGGTCGCGAGACACCACCTGCGCGACGTCATCAGGAAAGCCCTCAACCCCGATCGACCGACTCCGGACGACAGCAAGGAGCTGCTTTCTTACCGGCACGCCGTGATCGGCCTGATTGCCGGGTGTCTCTACATGGCGCTCTGGCTGGCGTGGATCGGCATGCAGGTCAAGATCATCGTTCTTCTCATCCTGTGCATGCTCTTCGTGTATACGACGGTTTCAAAGATGCTCGCGGACTCCGGAATCGTCTACCTCAACCCGCCCACGTCGGCGTGGGGTCTCGTCAGCCGGTTTCTGGGCGGTTCCCACACGTATACCGCATACACCAAGATGGCGCTGAGCATGTCCTCGCGGGCCGTAAACCACTACCGGGGCCTCTCCATGGGTACCATGACCCACATCAATCGCCTGGCGGAATTCCTGCCGACGGGCAAACGCCGGCTGTTCGGGGCGATCTGCGCGGCGTTTGTGGTGGGCATGGTCACGTCCACGATCTACACGGTGTGGCTGGGTTATACCATGGGGGGGTACAATATCCAGCCCAACTGGCTGATCATCCACGCCGGCGTCCGACAGATTCAGGGCATCGCCAACTCCATAAAGGCCGTCGACAGCCCGATCGAACCGGTCAACTACTGGTTCTTTTTCGCCGGCGCCGCCGTCATGGCCCTCTTGAATCTGATGCGGTATCGCTTCGTCTGGTGGCCGCTGCATCCAATCGGATTCGCCCTCTCCGGCACGGCGCTTTCGCGACTTACAAGCGCAACCATCTTTGTCGCGTGGCTGGTCAAGCTGAGCATGCTCAAGCTGGCCGGCGCCGCCTTTTACAGGAAGTCGAGACCGTTCTTCATCGGCATGCTGGTAGGTTACATATTGTCGGTGGCCGCAGGCGTTGTCGTGGACGCCATCTGGTTCCAGCCGGATGGACACGTGGTACACAAATGGTACTAGTGTTCTGTTATCCGGCCGGAAACCCTGCTCAGCAGGAAGCGCACTGACGTCCAATTGACGAAAATCCTCATTGAGATTCAGGTATTTCCGTGAAAACAAGAAACATTACACTCGGCCTGGTCATCCTGATCGCCTTTCTCGCGTTGACCCTGGTCTCCCCTCAGGCGTTGACCGACCGCCTGTTCGCATGGTTCGACATCCGCTATCCCGATCCGCCGCCCGACCGGGTGGCAACCGGCCAGCAGCAACTGGCCGACAGCATCCGTGGCCGAATCACGCCGGCTGGAGTCGAGTCCCGTCTGCTCCGGCTCAGCGGATCGGGTTCCCGTGTAGTGGGCTATCCGGGCCACAGGGATGCTTCTCTCTATATCCGGGAAGAGTTCGAACGTATCGGTCTGGAAAAGGTCTCGGTGGAAACCTACGACGTCACGTCGCCGGTCGACAAGGGCGGCGGGCTTCGCATCCTCGGTGAGCCCAGCATCATCCCCATTCATGCGGTCTGGCCCAACCTGGTCCGCACGTCCACGCTGCCGCGCGCCGGACTGCGGGCCCCGCTGATTGACGGCGGCGCCGGCGAATTCGCCGATTTCAACGGCAAAGAGCCGGGCGGGAGCGTCGTGCTGCTGGATTTCAACTCCTGGAACCGCTGGATGAACGCCTCCATGCTGGGCGCAAGGGCGATCGTCTTTGTCGCGCCGGACTCGACCACAACGGCCGAGGCGGAGCAGAAATTCTTCCAGGTCCCGCTCAATGCGCCCCGCTTCTGGATTGACAAGTCCGATGGGGAGCATCTCAGGCGCCGACTGGCCGCCGGCGAGCGGATCGAAGTGGAATTGAAGTCCCGGATGGACTGGGAGCGGCATCCGACGCAGAACATCTTGGGCTGGATTACGGGCGCGGATCCGCAGCTTCGGGAACGCGTTGTCCTGATCGACGCCTACTACGACGCGATGTCCGTGGTGCCCGCGCTCGCCCCAGGCGCCGAACAGGCATCCGGAATCGCCGCCATGCTGGAAATGGCTGAATACTTCAAGGCGCATCCGCCCGCCCATACCGTCCTTTTCCTGGCCACTTCGGCCCACCATCTCGGCTTCCGCGGCGTCTGCGACTTCCTGGGAAGGCATGCGCGGAAAGAGGAACATTTCGCCGCGTTGATGACCGACCCAATCGATATCCGGCTGTGGATCTCCCTGGACCTCACGTCGCAAACCGACCAGATGGCCGTCTGGAACGGTTCGACCGCGTTCTACTTCCAGCGGTTCTTCACGCCTCTCGGCAAACGCTTCAGCACCCTCGGCTCGGACCTCGCGCCGGCATTCGGCATGGACGCAAAGCGGTCCCTCGTCGACGGCATCAACCCGCCGTCGGGCATGAGCTGGAACATGTTCATTCCCGGCGGCAATTTAAAGACCGACTCACAGGTCGTACTCACCGCGGGAATGCCGACATTGGCTTTCGTGACCATCAACGACGCCCGATTCAGGGTCGATACCCCCTACGACACCGTCGACCACGTCAATCTGACCAACCTGACGAATCAGATCCGGCTGCTGACCGCGGCGCTCAGCAAGGCCTTGAACGATCCTGGCTTCCTGCCCGATTACCGCGTCAAGATGAAGGACCGGATGCGCGCGTTGAAGGGACGCATCCTCACCTTTCCCCGGCGCAGCATCACGCCGGACCGGCCCCGCAGGGGCGCGGTGGCGGTATTGCGAATGTCTTACGAGAAATCGGTCAAGGGCGTACGTGCCATTTTCTACGATCAGGCCGACGAAAACGGCGAGTTCTACGTTCCCGGTCTCGCCGTGCGCTGGGTTGGACTCGATGCCTTTTATCTTGACCCGCAAAGCGGCGAAATCACCTATGCGACAGATCGAGGACAGGCAGCCCGGATCTACAAGCCTGAATTCGGCATGGACTGGTGGATAACACGCGCCACGCGCATCCTGTTTCCCTGTGTTTCTACGGATTTTTACGAAACCGTGGACCCGCGTTACCTCACCAAACTCCCGAGTCTCTCCCTGTACGGTGACGGGAACACTGCTCCGAGGGAATATGGATATACCCTGGGCTACGGCCCCAACGAGCCGGTGGGGGTCGTGTTCACCCCTCCCGGCACAAGACTCAAGCTCACCATGCATACGCGCGGGATCGGCATCCGCTACCTGCTGCTGAATGCAACGGATACAACCAGCGTCGAAGCTGCGCATAAAAGCGGATTTGTGGCCGCCACTCACGGCGCAATCACGCACACGGCTTACCAGGCCGCCAGAGACATGTGGGTCCTGGACCACGCCAGAATGCGCGAACTTCACGCCTTCGGAATCGAAAACGACCGTCTTGCCGATCTGCACAGCAGGGCGAAGGAACACCTGGACAAGGCGGACGCCTCCCGGCAGGAATTGCGGTGGGACGATTTCATCAGACATTCGCGGGCCGCGCTGGGTCTCGAGTCACGTGCGTATCCCGATGTAAAGGGGACGCAGAACGACGTGATCCGCGGCATCATCTTCTTTATGGCCCTGGTGCTTCCCTGTGCCTTCTTCGGAGAGCGTCTGATTTTCACTGCGGTGGATATCCGGCGCCAGATTGCGGGTTTTGCCGGCATTTTCGTAGTGATCTGGATCTTCCTGTCGATCGTCCATCCCGCGTTCGACCTTTCCAATCCTTTCGTAATTCTCCTCGCCTTTGTACTCTTGTCGCTGGCCAGCTTCGTAATCAGTCTGGTATTCTCCCGCTTTAACAGTCAAATGCGCAACCTCCGCACGGAGGCCGCCGTTATCCACGACGTGGACGTGGGACGGATTTCCGCCTCTCTGGCTGCGTTTCAACTGGGCATCGCCAACATGAAGCGGCGCAAACTCAGAACGCTGCTTACGTTTACCACGCTGGTGCTGCTCACCTTTACCGTCCTTTCTTTCTCTTCCATCAAGTCCCAGCTCAAGTTTCACCAGATCGCGCGCGACAATCTGGGCCCGTATCCGGGGATGCTCATCCGCAGCAAGTACTGGGCGCCGCTGGAGGAATCCGTTCTGGACTATGCGCAGGCCAACTTCGGAAAGGAAGCCCTGATTGCGCCGCGCAGCTGGTACGCCTCCAAAGAGAAAAAAGCCATCCAGGTCGTATCGGACAGCGCGTCGGCAAACGCGCTCGGCATTGTGGGTCTGACCGCGCAGGAGACCGATGTGATCGGAATCCAGGACTGCCTGTCCGCCGGTCGGTGGTTCCTTCCAGACGAACGGAACGTTACCGTGTTGCCCCAGGCGATGGCTGACCTTCTGAAGATCGGTGAATCCGATATCGGACAGGCGGAGGTACGCCTCTTCGGAGAGCGCTTCAAGGTTGTCGGACTGATCGACGCCGAACGGATGAAAGATCTGGAAGACCTCGATGGCGAGCCGCTCACGCCGGCCGATTTCGTGCTGACCGACGAGAACGTGTTCATGCAGATGGCCCAGCAGGAGAAGCGGGAGAAGGCCGGACTGGAGGAGACGGACGTCGAAATCATGGAGTTCGAACACCTCGACCCGGCAAACGTGATGGTGGTCCCCTACCAGACCCTGAGGGAGGTCAACAGCCCGCTCCAGGCAATTGCGGTCCGGTTCAGGGAACCGTCGGTCGTCAAGGCGCGCGTGGAGAGTTTCATCTCGCGGCTGTCCGTCGTCCTCTTTGCGGGGATCCCGGACATTTCTCCTGAGGGAAAGATCGGGCGGATTGCCGTTTCCGTGTACTCCTCGTACGGACAGGCGTCGCCCCAGGGCCTTGCCAACCTCTTCGTTCCCATCGCCATAGCGGCCCTGATCGTGTTGAACACGATGATGGGATCGGTGTACGAACGATTCCGGGAAATCGGCATCTATTCCTCGGTCGGTCTGGCGCCCGTCCACATCGCCTTCCTGTTCCTGGCCGAGTCCTGCGTGTACGCGGTGCTCGGCGCGGTCTCGGGCTATCTGCTGGCACAGGGCGTGTCCAAAGTCGTACTCTGGCAGGGGCTTCTGGAGGGTATAACGGTGAACTATTCTTCGGTGTCCGCCATGGCCTCCTCAACGCTTGTCATGCTCGTGGTGATCCTGTCCACCGTATACCCTGCACGGCGGGCGTCCCAGATGGCGGTTCCGGATATCACCCGGCGCTGGAAACTCCCCGAACCGGACGGGGACCGCTGGCACTTCGAGTTTCCGTTCACCATATCCGGCGGCGAGGTTCTTGGGCTGTTTACGTTTCTCACCAGGTACTTCGACTTTCACACGGAAAGTTCGATGGGCACCTTCTTTACCCACGGGGCCAATCTGTCCACGTACGACACCGACCGGGGCCGTGGCTATCGTATCGATACGACAATCTGGCTGGCGCCCTTCGATCTCGGGGTAAGCCAGAACATCAGCCTCACGTCCACGCCCACTGGCGCGTTCGACATTCACGCGCTTGAAATCACCATTGACCGGCTTTCGGGCGATCTTGCCTCGTGGAAACGATGCAACCAGCGATTCATGAACCAGATCCGGAAACAGTTCCTCATCTGGCGTACGATTCCCGAAGAAAGTCAGCGTCAATACGCGAATGAGGGCGTTGAACTGATCGACAGGGGCCGGACGGCCAACCTGGCCTCCGCGGGGGAGAACGTCTGATGGCGTTCAGTACCCTCCTTCCGCGCCCATCGACACCCCCGGCGCCCCGCCCGGCGTGTCGATGCCCACACCTGCTACGGAACCCGTAAGCCGTGTCTCTCGGCAGACACATACTGGTGGAGCTTTACGGATCTCCGGCATCCGTACTGAACGACGTCATCCGCATCGAAGCGTGCATGGTTCGTGCGGCTCGAGCGGCGAACGCCACCGTCATCAACACCTCCTTCCATCGTTTCTCGCCTTATGGCGTCTCCGGCGTCGTTGTCATCCACGAGAGTCACCTCTCCATCCATACCTGGCCCGAGTACGGTTTCGCCGCGGTCGATCTGTTTACCTGCGGAGATACGATCGATCCGTGGCCGGCGTATGAAGCGCTGAAGTCGGACCTGGAAGCCGCTCACGGCACGACCCGGGAAATCGACCGCGGCCGGTTCGATGGTCCCACTCAAGCCGATGCCGCGCCGACGCAGGCAGCCGCGGAAAACCCTCCAGCGCACATCCGCAATCTCTGGTTTACCAGACGGGAGGAACAGATTGCCCTCTCGCTCAGGCATGCCGGCGCGCTCTTCCAGCACCAGTCGCCACATCAGAAGATCGAAGTTCTCGACAGCTACGGGTACGGCAAGACGCTGGTGATCGACGGGGCGATCGTATGCACGGAACGCGACGAGCACATCTACCACGAGATGATCGTCCACGTACCCATGCAGACCCGCCCCGACGCGAGGCGAGCCCTGGTTGTCGGGGGCGGCGACGGCGGCGCCCTTCGAGAACTGTTGCGTTACCAGCGGATCGAGGAGGTCGTCGTCGTTGAACTCGACGACGCGGTTGTCAGCGCATGCAGGAAACACTTCCCGGCCCTCGCGCCTGCCTTCGATGACCCCAGACTCTCGCTTCAAATTGCGGACGGTTTCGACTTTCTGCAAACCTGCCCCGCCGAGTCCTTCGATCTCGCCATCGTCGATGTCGCGAATCCCGCCGGCGGACCGCAGCATCTGTTTTCAGAACCCTTCTACGGGAGGGTCCGGGAGAGCCTCGTTCCCGGAGGCGTTATGGCCGCGCAAACGGAACCGCCCGCGCTCGACAGCGGGACTTTCTCTGAAATATACAGGCGCCAGGAGACGGTCTTCGGCACGGGAAACGTGCACTGCTACCTGGCCTGCATCCCAACGTATGCGACCGGTCTGCTCAGCTTTTCTTATGCCACAGCCGAGTTGGCGGACCCGCAGAACGACATCGTTCCGGCGAGAGCCCGCCGCTTTGCGGATGCCCACGGCCTGCAATACTACAATGACGAGATCCACAAAGCCGCCTTTGTACTTCCCCCGTACGTCATACGTCTTCTGCGAGGTGAAACCCCAATGCCGGCGCGGTCAGAACACCGGCAATACCGCGGATGACCACAACACTCTTCCGGCGAATTCGGGTGGGCCATCCGACGGTGGTTCCTCCGCTTTTTGGTTGACAATGGGCACGCCTGAGCGTAGCTTCAGCGACGACCGCCACGCGAAATCCGCGGGAAGGGAGTGAAGGAAACAGCCATGGCAGACGAACCGCTATCGGAGATGCGTCCGTTTGAACCCGCCGGCAGAATCGGGTTCAACAGAAGATTCGTCGCATTCCTGATCGACGTCATCGCCATCGGGATACTGACTTCCATCTCGGACTATGTTGCGGGAGGCGACGACTCAGACGTTCCGTCGAGCCTGCACAACCTCTCCGAACTGACGCGGTTGATGGCGAGCGTGGGGGTCTTCGCATCTTCGGTTCAACTCCTCTACTGTCTGATCGAGGGTCTCACCGGCGCATCGCCGGGAAAGATCGTCCTCAGGATTCAGATCCGGGCCGCCAGCGGCGCGCCGGCGGCCACGGGTACGCTGATTCTCCGCATGGTTCTAAAACAGATCAAGGTCGTCGCAACGCTGATTGTCTCGCTCACCGGGAGCCAGTTGCTGACGGTATTGGGATTGGCAGGGGGCGTGATCTTCTTCTTCGGATGCTTTCTCGCGCTGGGCGCCGCCAGACAGGCGCTGCACGACCGGATTCTCCAGACTGCCGTGTTCCCCACGGGAACCCGTGCCTGAACCCGTTTTCGAACCCCGAAATTCTCCCTGAACGCTGCATCCCGGGGGGAATTTTGTGTAAAGTATGGAGACAAACAGCGAACTGTCGTCAACCGGGGAAGACGCCGTTCCTCGGACGCATACGCTCGATACGCTCTGCCGTGACCTTAGAGCGCTTGGCGTGGAACCGGGCGATACGCTCTTCGTTCACTCGTCTTTCAAGAGCCTCGGAAGGGTCGACGGCGGCGCGCTTACCGTCATTAGCGCCCTTGAGAACGCGACGAATCCCGGCGGCCTCATCCTGATGCCTTCGTTCAATCTCCTGGAGGACAACCGGTTGCGCGCCGAGACCTGGGACCCGGACGCCACACCCTCGACGGTGGGTTGGCTCACCGAATTCTTCCGCACGCTGCCCGGAACGTATCGCTCCGACCACTACTCCCATTCCGTCGCCGCCCGCGGCACAAACGCCCGGGCGTTCGTTGCCGGCCACCGCGACAGAAGCGGGCGTTCTTCTCCGTGGGACCGCGACCCGTGGGGCAAGACCTACGGCGACAATTCACCAATGGTCCGCGCGTATTCGGCCGGCGGCAAGGTGCTCATGCTGGGCGTGACGTACGAAACCTCCACCTACATACATCTTGTTGAAGTCATCTGCTGGCACCGGCGCCTCGAGAACGAGCCGGATGGCGCCTATGGAAGGATCAACCGACCGGCGATGGGTGCATTCTGGGAAGAAAACGGAGTGCTCAACCGGGGGCCGGTGGGCGATGCCGGGTGCCGGCTATTCCCCATCCGGACCTATGTGGACACGCTTGTCGAGGAGGTGGAAGGAAGGCCGGAGGCCTATTTCAAATAGGCCGATTCCGGCCGGGCGACACGTCGGTCGAAACAGGGCAATCCAATTCCGGGACGAACACCGGACCGAACCAGCCGCAGGCAGGATCCATAAGGAGGTTTTCGTGACGTCGGCACAAGCTGCATCGCTGAGGAACGCATTGGAAGCGCTGATGGAAGCCATTGAAAAAAGAGAACCGATCGCGGACCACCTGCACCATCTGGCCACGCTCCACCGTAATCTGGCCCCCTTCACGTCCCGGCAACTGGATCATTACCTGAAGAACAGAAGCTATACCAAGGCGCTGGAATACCTCCGCGACGGCGTCGTCATCGAGGACCCGGCCCGCCCCGACTGCGACGATGAATAATCCCACCTGTGCGCCACCCGCTGTTCCACCCATCCATGTTCGGTCACGGGAGACCTGGCGCGACGGCCGACCGGGTCCCGCCGCGCCCCACGATCCACAGCACCGTGCAGAAAGGCTCCGCCATGGTAAAGAGCATACGCCGGCGCGCGCTTGAGCGCGAAGTCGTTGCAGGTACATTCCTGAACCTGGGGTCCGCCGTCACGGCCGAGATCGCCGGGAAGAGCGGTCTGGACTGGGTCCTGATCGACATCGAACACGGCGCATCGGACCTGGAAACGCTTCGAGTCCAGCTTCAGGTGGTCTCGGGAACGCCCGCCGTACCCATCGTGCGTATCGCGGCCAACGAACCCCCGAGATTCAAACGCGTTCTGGATATGGGCGCTTCGGGAGTCATGGTACCCTACGTGAGCACGGTGGCCGAGGCCCAGCAAGCCGTGGCTTCGAGCCGCTATCCCCCACGAGGTATCCGGGGCGTTGCGAAATTGAACCGGGGCAGCGAGTTCGGACGGGACTTCGAGGAATATTTCAGTAAATCCCACGAATTGCTGACGACCGTCGTGCAGATTGAAACACCGGAAGCCGTGAACGCCATTGACGACATCGCCGCGGTAGACGGCGTGGACGTCCTGTTCATCGGCCCCCTCGACCTCAGCGTCAACCTGGGGATTCCGCAGCAGTTCGATCATCCCCGGTTTCTGGATGCCAGGGCAAGGGTCTCACACGCCGCCAGACGGGCGGGCAAGGCCGCCGGTATACTGCTTCTGGATCCGGATCATCTCGACGCCGCGGTGCGGGACGGGTTCACCTTTATAGCACTCGGATCGGACGGCGGCCTCGTCGCGGCCGGCATGCAGAACGTCTCGGCCGCATTCGATCCGCATACGGCGTAACGGCGCACGAGGTGTGCATCGGCCGGCGCCGGCGCGGAGAACGTCAGTCATGGGCGATGGCGGGACATTGCGAAGGTCGACGAACGCACGAGGGGTCTACGTCTTTGTAATGACGCCGATGAAGACCGCCCTGAACCGAAAGGGCGCATATCGGATCGATACGGGGGGCCTGGAGAAAAACGCGCGTTATTTTGCGGGGGTCAAGGGCCGGAAGACCCTCGTGATCTGCGGCGGATCGGGGGAATTCTACGCCCTGTCCCCGTCCGAAGTCAAAGACCTGGCCGCCGCGGCGGTTGCGGGTGTCCGGGGGTCGTGCAGGATCGTTTGCGGCATCGGATGGAGTACGGGAAAAGCCGTGAAGATGGCGGAAAGTGCGCAGGACGCCGGCTGCGACGCCCTGCTTGTCATGCCGCACGACCCCGTCGTTGCGCGCGGCGAAGCGGCGATCTGGCGACACCACCTGTCAATCGCGAAAGCCGTGGATATCGGCATCATCCCGTTCCGGGCACCGCGGCAACTCCTCTCAATTGATCTTGTCAGGCGGTTTTCCAGGCTCGCCGGGGTCGTCGCCATCAAGGAGGAGAGCAATGCCGTCGACTGGGTGCGGACCGGCTGCAGGGCCATCGGTCACCGCGTGCCCATCATCACGGGCGGCGGCGAAAATATGGCGCCCTACTACTATCTCGCGGGCGCCAGCGGATTCACAACGGGAATGGCCAACCTTACGCTGCCGATGTCCATCGAGATGCACAATGCCGGTATGCGGCGGCACTGGAAATCGGCGATGGAACTCCGGGACTGGTTCGAGCCCCTGACAACCCTGAGGGGCGAACTCGGCACGCCCATGCTCAAGGCCGGGCTGGAGATGATGGGCCTTGCGGGCGGCCCTATGCGTGGCGAGGCGCAACCCCAACCGGCCGTGACGCCCACCAGCCGTATCCTCGCGGCAAAAGACCGCGCCAGGGTCCGACGCCTGTTGAAGAAAAAGGGGGTGTTTTAGCACCCCCTTGCCGGCTCCCCCACCCCGGTAAGGGTTGAACTATCCGCATAATCACGTCCGTCCCCGGCCGGTCATCATCCGGACCGCGAGCCGGACATCGTCAGATTGCCCTCCACGTCGAAGTCCATTCCTGCCGGTTCGCCTGACACTTCCACCTCCGGCAACGCGGAAAGCTCCGGAAGCAGCGCCTCGGATGCCCAGAGGTGTTCCAGTTCCAACGTCGATCGTATCCGCATCACTCTCACACCCCCGTTCCCGCCGTTCCCGCACGTGCCAAGCGCAATTTCGATCGCCTCCCGGTCGTTTTCGCCCACGATGGGTATGTACGCGCGGTTCAGGAACGTGCTGGTCATCGCGTTAGCGTACGTCGCCTTGAAGTCGATACGGTCCACAAGCCGGCGCGTGGTCACGTCAGCCAGGCCGATTCCATTGGCGTTGCCGTGCGTTTCGGGCGTCAGGTCCAGCACGACGATGCGTTCGATTCGCGGCGAATCCGGCTCCTTGACACCCGCAAGCCATATCCGTCCGATGATGTTGGGATCCATTCCCGTACCGCTGATATTCTTGCCGATCCGGTCCACGATCAGGAGGTCGATCCGATCGACGGGTATCCGGGGCATCAGTTCCCGGGCCTCATCCAGCAATTCCGGCTCGACCGCCGTCAGCTCGTCCGGCTCAACGGCAACCACTTTTGCCGTCTGCTCGTAAGCGTTTTCCAGAATCGCCACGCCGAGCGCGATGGGGGCTTCCCGAAGTATGATCCGCCCCCACGCCGGGATCATCAGCGGCAAACCGTCCGCACCCATCGAGTGCGCCAGCGTGGCCCCCCTGTGGGACCCCAATCCGATCGTCATCATCTTCATCAATCCGCTTTCGTACGGCCCGCGAAAGGACGTATGCGGCTTGATCCGGTTCACCAGCACCACCGCGTCGGCCTCTTTTGCCAACCGGTTCAGAACGACCGGAACGCCATCTTCCGTCTTCCCGACCTCCACCACGTCCATCGTGGCATCGACGGGCGCTCCCATCGTGGATTCCTCAATGCCATACGAGGCGAGAATGGCTTTCTGTCCGTCGGTAGTCGCCCCGCCGTGACTGCCCATCGACGCCAGGATGAAGGGATCGCCCCCCAGTTCCCGGACGCAGTCCGCAATCGCCCGGGTCATCTGTGCAATCCGGTGAATACCCCTGCTGCCGGCCGTAATCGCAACCCGGTCGCCGCGGGAAATGCGTTCGCCCAGCGAAGAGTTCAGAACACACGCGCGCGTCCCGGCAACGGGGTCGTCCAGACTCTCCGCGTCAAACGTCTGCCGCAACGGAAACATCCGGGGTAGGTCCATCTCCATCCTCTTCCATCAGGTTGTCCTACGATATCCGGAACACCGATTCCGCGTTTAAGGCCGTGATACGTTCAAAGGCATCCCTTGAAAGATCGGCTTCCCGGATATAACCCAGCATCGGCGGGGTACCGACGATGGAACACGCCGGCGACGGACGCGTGTGGATGGTGTCCGTGGCGAACATCAGCCGATGCTTCCAGCGCTTCAGGAAACTCAGCCCGAATGCCGGGTCTCGCGTAATGGCGTTGTAGCCCGATTGCGCCGAGAGGTCGGCATAGAGGTTCGAATATTTCCGGAACAACGTATCCAGGCGTCCGCCGGGCGCCACCGGTCCCTCCGGATAGCGCTCGCCCTGCCCCACCTCCCCCGAGATTTCCCGCCAGAAATATTGCGCGTGGCCCACCCACTTTACGTTCCGGTAAGTCTTCACCATCCGTTCGAATCCCGGCAATCCGGTGTCGTCCCGGTTGATCCAGTGGTCGATATGCATGACGATTGCCAATCCCAGCCGGTCGCACGCTTCGTATACGCGCTGCTGCATCGGGTCGTCCACCGGGAGTCCGCACAGGTTTTCGCCGTATCCCACGCATCCCCGGTCCATGTAATGCTCGAGAATCGGGTAGGGCTCGAAACTTCCGGGGTATCGATGCCTCGGGTCGACGGCGCACAGCGGCAGCAGGCGGTCCCGGTGCGGCCCTGTGAGCCTCAGCAACTCTTTCGTCGTCATGTAGAAGTCGAGCTCCTCGGGAACCTCTACCGCCATCACAATCCCCTTCTCGATCCCGTGACTGTCCATCCAGCGCAACAGCCTGCCGGGTGTGAGGCCCGGGTCTTCCAGAACCAGTTGTCCCAGATGCAGGTGCGTGTCGATCATTGTCTGTTCTCTCGTTTGCGCCGAAGGTTTCTTTCAAATCCGGAATACCTTTTCGGCGTTCTTCCGCGTGATGCGTTCGAACGCGTCCTTCGACAATGGCGCGTTTCTGATGTAGTCCACGATGGGCGTTTCCTGCCCCACTCTGAGGTAGTCGGTGGCGAACAACAACCGGTGTTTCCAGCGTTTCAGGAACGACAGTCCGAATTCGGGATCCCTCGTAATGGCCCCGTACCCGGACCCTGCTGAAAGGTCCGCGTACAGATTCCGGTACTTCCGGAAGAGCGCTTCTACTCTGCCGCCTGGAGCCACCCGTCCCCCGGGATAACCCACCCCCGCATCCACGTTTCCGGAGATTTCGCGCCAGAAGTGGGGAGAGTGTCCTATGAAGTTCACGTTTCTGTAGGTCTTCAGCATGCGTTCAAACCCGGTGAGCCCCGGCTTGTCCCGATTAATCCAGGAATCGAAGTGCATCACGATGGCAATGTTCAACCGGTCGCACGCCTCGTAGACGCGTTCCTGCATCGGATCGTCCACCGGCAGACCGCACAGGTTCTCCCCGTATCCGACGCAACCCTGATCCATGTAACTCGCGATGATCGGGTACGGCTGGAAACGGCCGGGATACCGGTGACGCGGGTCCACGGCGCAAAGGGGTTTCAGCCGGTCGCGATGGCGGCGCGTCAGTCTAAGCAGTTCCTTCGTCGTCACGAAGAAGTCCAGTTCCTCAGGGACTTCAACTGCCATCACCACCGCTTTTTCGATTCCCTGACGGTCCATCCAGCGAAGGAGTTTGGCGGGTGTCAACCCGGGGTTGTCAAACAGAAGTTGTCCCAGATGAACGTGTGTGTCGATCATCGCTCTTTTCTCCACTCGCAAGCCCGTTGTCTATTGACCTTCTGCTACACGCCCGTTTCCCTGGATTCCGGCCTGCCTACCCGCCTTTCGAACCCTTCCGCAGCGTATCCATGATCAGAAGCGAAATCGACTGCACGGTCTCGTCCAGATCCGCATTCTCGAACGACGGCACGCCGGCGCCGTCGCCAACATCCAGAATGTGCTGCTGGATCTTCATGATCTGGTCCAGTGATTTGACGTACCGGTGCCGCGCGCGTCCGAAAGCCTTCTTGCCCCGACTTTCAAATCTGTCCGTAAATTGCTGCAAATCAGTAAGATATAGATTCAGATGGATAAACAGCGCTTTTCCGGAAAACGCTTCCAGTTCGAGCAGATCGGGCATCAGATGAACGCCGTCGACGATCAGGCTGACGTTTTCGTCGATCGCCCGTGCGATGGTCGCCCTCACACCCACGGAGACGCGGGCCGCCTGTTCGCGGAACCCGTAGATGACTGGATCTGGCGCCTCGTCGGCAGGCACGGGGATCGCCTCCCACGCCGCGTATGAAGAGACCTGTAATTCGGGCATGAGATCGGACGAGATCATCAGTCGCATCACCTGCCGGATTTCGTCGGTTGACGCGACACGCGAAACCCGCAGCAGATTGGCGAGCGCCACGCCGACCGTTGTCTTGCCGACCCCCGTCCCCCCGCCGATGAGCACGATCAGTGGAATCGTCCGCCCGCCATTGCGAAACCGGTTCCAGATGCCGTACCGCTCCGCGAACGCATCGCCTGAATCGCTGCGGAGCATGTTCAGCGTGGCTTTCCGGATGTCGTCGCGTGAAACCACCGTTCTGTCGTTCTGGATGAAATCGCCCTCGATCCGCTCGGCGATCCGATAGGCCTGGCTTTCGTCAACGCCGGTTATGGCCAGCGAGTCGGAGAGATGGTCCTTTGAAAAAGGCCGGGTGCCCAAGTCGTCTTCGACCAGTATCTGCCTGGACCGAGGCGCCCAGAAAACCCCGTCTCCCACCGGACGGTCGGCGAAGAGTTCGCGCGCGTGGGTATGTACCAGGTCGATCATCTTGCCCGCGGGCACCTTTTTCTGCTTCTGAATGGAACTTCTGACCCGGTCGGCGACCTGATATGCCTCCCGGAAGGAGAACCCCTGCTCCAGCAGGTAGTGCGTCAGCATTCCTCTCAGGAAGGGAATACGCCTTCCGCTATCTACGATAATGGCCACGTTTGCCCCTCGGACGCCGCTTTTTCGCGTGAAAAACGAGTTGGAATCGAGCAGTGCCGCGGCGAAACACGCTTCCGCTAGTGTTCTGTCCCGGAAATAAGTTGCCTAAATTCGGCCGCTGAGTCGCCCGTCTCGCAAGGCGCCTCCGACCTGCGAATGGTCGGCGAGCGAGGGGAACGTAGCGAGACGGGATGAATCGGCGGCCGAATGGTGAGGAATTTTTGGGACAGGACACTAGAATTAGCCCGGTCGGCGAATGGAAGTCAACCGAAATTGCACGCGACCGGCGTTATAGGCTGAATCTTTGTCCAAATGACTCATTCGCAGGAAGTATCACCACTTGAACGGGATGAGATCCAGCGGATAATCGGACAGGTTTTGCACGCCCCTGGACGTTATCGCAAACGTATTTTCCAGACGGATACCCGCGCGCAGTTCGTCACTGTAGGCCCCAGGTTCGCAGGAGAACACGTCGCCAACTTCAAATACCGCGTCGCGGTCGCGGTTGATGTCCGGCGCCTCGTGCGCCCTCAGCCCCACGCCGTGGCCGCCGTGGTGGATCAGGCCGGCTTCGGACAGATGCGCGTGCTCGCGAATACGCGTGTCGATCGTCTTCCACAGCGCGGATGCGCTCCCTCCGGGTTTCACCAGGTCCGGTACGTCGCGCAGAATGCCGGCAAGGTGCTCGTAGACCGACATCTGCAGGTCGGTGGGCGCCCCTCCCACCGCGAACGTTCGCGCCAGATCGGACCAGTACCCGCGATACGTGGACTGGGCGTCTATGATGTAGAGCTCGCCCGCCTCTATCGTTCGGTCCCTCGCGGTCCCTCCGATGACACCGGCCTGATAGTCGCCGCCGTGATAGACGACCTCCCCCGCGGCCTTCATTGCCGCCTGCTGCGCCTCCGCCAGCACGTCGAGCTCGTTCACCCCGGGTTCGATCACTTCCCGGGCGCGCGTATAGGCTGCCAGGTCGACCTCGACGCTCTTTCGCAACAGCGCCAGTTCGTCGGCGTCCTTCCGTTTGTGGAGGCCTGCCAGCAAGTCATCGACCGGCACCCAGGCATCCGGCGCCAGCCGAGCGTCCACCGTTTCCGCCAGCAGCCGGTCGAGCCCCTCCTCCTGCCATCCGATGCGGGAGACCGGCTTCCCGCCGCTCAATCCTGACGACACCGCTTCATTGAGCTGGCGGACGGGATCGGGATTCATCGTGCTCATGATGTGCCATTCGTAGGTGAGCCGGTCGTCCACCAGCGCTTCGCCCTCCTCCGTATGTGCCGCCAGCCAGGAACAGCCATCCGTCTCGAAGTACAGGAAAGCCGGGAACTGGAACGCAGGGTATCCGCACAACAGCACGCCGGTCAGATAGTATATCTCGAGATGGTCCGTCAGGACAACCGCGCCAACACCTTCCGCATTCAGTCTGGCGCGCAGCCTTTCCTGCCGGTCGCTGCAGCCTTTCAGCGTCAACATGAAATGGACTCCTTTCCCTGTCAGCCGTGTTTTGCTGTTCAGACTTCCGTCTTTTTCGTATGATAACAGGACCTGAGGCGGCCAGTCAAGCGAATTGGCCGCCAGAGATTTGAACATGGAAACGATCAACCCGAAAGGAACGCTATGGCATCTTTTCGTGCCGGTGTGGCAGGCGCAGGAAGTATCTCCCGAAGACACATCAGTGCGTGGCAGGCCCATCCCGACGTGGACCTGACCTGCATTGCGGACATCAGCGAGCAGGCCGCGAACAGCCGCGCGGATGAATTCGGCATCCGAAACCGCTATACCAGCCTTATAGACATGTTCAGCGAGGAATATATCGAGATCCTCAGCATCTGCACGTGGATGAATGCGCACGCGGATATCGCGGTTGCCGCGTCAGAGGCCGGTATCGCCGCCATCCTGTGCGAAAAACCGCTGGCCGGCAGCCTGGAGGAAGTGGACCGCATCATCCACGCCGCGGAAAGAAACGGAACGCGCATTGCCGTGGGCCACCATCACCGGTTCCGCGGCGCCTGCGTGAAGGGTCGAGAACTCGTGCTGGACGGCGCGATCGGGCAGCCCGTACTCTTTTACGGCCACACGACCGGCGGCCTGCTCAACAACGGCACCCACTTCGTCGACATCGCGCGGTACCTGATGGACGATCCCGATCCCGCCTGGGCGATCGGCCAGGTGGTCCGGCGCACCGACCGGCACGAGCGCCACGACCCCATCGAAGATCTGTGCGCGGGCATCATCGCGCTGGAAAACGGCGCGCGCATCCAGATCGAAAGCGATATGCCCGATCCGGCGCCGCCGGACGGCGCGATGACGCTGCAGGGAACGGAGGGCACCCTGGTCGTCACATCCAAAGGCGCGCGACTGCTCAACGGCGCCGGGGGGAAGGACGTCGACGCCGCGCAGGAGACGGACGTCGGGATACTCCAGGCCGCGGAGCTCGTGGACTGGCTGGAGGGTCGTGTGAACGAGCACCGCAACGCCATCCGGACAAACCGCGGGACCATCGAGATCCTCATGGGCATCTACGAATCCGCCCGGATCCGCGACACGGTCACATTCCCCCTCGCATCCGGACCCTCGCCGCTGCACCGCATGATCGACAGCGGAGACCTGCCCGTGACCGTGCCCGGGAAGTATGATATCAGGATAAAACCACAACCGGACCAGGATTAAGCAGGATTAAGAACCGATTAAGCAGGATTAGGCAGGATTAGAACCAAGACCGGGATCAAGATCAAAACCATACCAGGATTGAGGAGGATTAAACACCGAATAAACAGGATTAACATCCACACCAGGAGCGGGATCAACGGTGATTGCCAACAGCCAACTAAGATCAGACCCGGCTCATGTATTGAAAGCAGATCAATTGCGATTTCAACCTGGATTGCTGCGAACTGTGCCCGAAAACCGGGAAGAGACTTTGATTTGTATGAAGTTGGGAATGACCTGAATCGAGGATTACGCGATGTCATCGAAGCGAAGTACCCCCACAGTCACCGTGGGTCCGGCAGATGCCGATATAACCGGGAACGATAACCGGGCGCTTCAGGCGGCCGTGGACTATATCGCGGGGTTGGGCGGCGGGACCGTGGAAATCGGCCCCGGAACCTATACGATGCGGGACTCGCTGCACCTGAGAAACCGGGTCACCGTCCGCGGACAGGGGCCGGAGTCCGTTCTATTCAAGGCGGATGCAGTTGAAAGTCCGCTCACGCTCGACGGGGACTACGGCGAGGAACAGATCACGGTTGCCGACACCGCGGGCTTCGCGCCAGGTGTCGGGGTCAGCGTAACGGACGACAACTCGGGCGGATTTCACACCGTCGTCTGTACGCTGATCTGGGCGGACGGTAATACATTCGGCGCCAGCAAGCCCATGCTGGGTGACTATCTCGTTTCCCGAAACGCCCGCGCGGCAACCACGTTTCCGGTCATCAGCGGCTACAACGTTGAAGGGGCGGTAATAGAGAATCTGACAATTCAGGGTAACAAAGAAAACAACCCGTACCTCAATGGTTGCAGGGGCGCGGGTATCTTCCTGTACCGCAGTCACGGGACGAGAATCATTGGCTGTACGATCGAAGACTACAACGGCGACGGGATCAGCTTCCAGCAAAGCAACGATGTGTCGGTGGAAGGCTGCGTCTGCAGTGGAAACACGCACCTGGGCCTGCACCCCGGCAGCGGAAGCGGCTCGCCCGCCATCCGCAACTGCCGGTCGACCGGAAACGGGCGCATCGGCCTGTTTCTCTGCTGGCGGGTCAAAAACGGGATCTTCGAAAACAACCGTCTCAATGACAACGGCGAGTCTGGAATCTCCATCGGCCACAAGGATACCGACAACACGTTTCTGAACAACGAGGCAAACGGAAACGGAAGTGAGGGCGTGCTCTTCCGCGATGAATCCGAACCGATGGCGGGGCACCGGAACACCTTCGAGAGGAACGAAATACTGGACAACGGAGAGGGGTCTGACGGCTGCGGCATCCGCATCCTGGGCGAGACCCGCGACCTGACCTTCGTCAACAACCGCATCGGCAATTCACCGGACGGCAGGCAGAAGATCGGTATCGTGATCGGCGAGAAATCAGGACGTATCGAACTCAGGGAGAATGATTTATCTGGAAATGTTGATCGAGAGATCGAAGACCGGCGCGAGGGGAACAAAAACCGGACCAGGATTAACTATGATTAATCAGGATTAACGGCTGATTAAAACCCGGTGAAAGACTCTGATTGGCATCTTTGCGACGAATGACTCGTTTGAGTAAAGACCTGGCGTGGCATCGATTTGCTCAACCGTAACCAACCAGGTGACACCAAACTTTCGCGCGCGTTGTAAACCGATCACTCCCCCCTTGAGGGGGAGTCGCAGAAGCCGAGCCGTCCCCTGAGCCGTTGTCCTGCTTGTGCTGCCCGCACTGAGCTTGTCGAAGTGGCCTGTCGAAGCAAGCCCTCGGTCCCTGAGCCGTTGTCCTGAGCCTGCCGAAGGATTGTCGAAGGGTCGAAAGATTGAGGAGAGGGCGGCGACGGCTGATGCGGTGGGGGGACTACAATACCATACCGTATGCAAGCAGCTCAATCTGCCATGTACACATTGTGCGTTGAAGTCTTGCGATAGGACTCAAAAACATCGCATGAATATATATGCCATTTTGTCATATATATGCTAAATTGGCATATTATCTCGAACTCTCCACAATCTCCACGAATTGTCCCGCAGTCGCCTTTTGCAATGGCCTCCCACGGTTTCTTGACTCTGCTTCCGCGAATACTAAACGGTTCCCGCGGAAAGAGTTGCTTCGCTTGACTTCAGAGGAAGTTGAATATGAAAACGCGATTCGTGTTCGTTGCTGCGTTGGTCGCAATTGCTGCTGGCGTTTGTGCGGCTTCCGATGAGCGCGATAAGACTAAGGGGTCGTTAGAAGAATTCAAACTGTATACAAAATGCGTGGGTGTCAGCCTCGTGGTCGAGCACAAATCGCACGATGCGGAAGAGACCGGTCTCAAGAGAAAGGAGATTATCGCCGCGGTCGAATCCAGGCTCCGTTCCGCCGGGCTGCATCAGTCCAGTTTCTTCGGGTTCTCCGAGGGATCGGTCGTATTCCTGCCCCACCTGTACATGCACGTCAATGTGATCGGACAGTCGTTCTACTTACTCCTTGAATTGAAAAAGTGGGTCCACGAACCCCTGTCCGGACAATTGAACTATTCCCAGACATGGCGAGCAGAGACGGCGGGTATCCATGGGACAAGCAGCCGTAAGATTATGTCTTCCGTGCGCGATCTGACGGATCAGTTCATCGAGGAGTGGAACAAGGTGAACAAGCCGGACGGGAAGTGCGTGGAGTGACACCGTCCGCGAAACTGGGTAACTCCACTTGTGGTCCAAAACGACGGCTCCTTAAGCAACGTCTATTGCGAGTAGCACAAGAAAGCCATGATTCAATGAAAGGTCGCGCAATAGGTGTTTTGAAATACATTAATGAACCAGACGTCATAACTCGCCTTACCGCGATCAGTCGAGATGAATTGCTTGCTAACAATGTTCGGGCCAGTGCGCGAGCGTCCCTTGAGTTCTTGAAGAACCGCTAATTGGCCTAGAGGTCTCCCCTGGGGTTGTGTGCAGGGAAAATGGAGCGCGATCTCAAACTGGTTCTCCGCATATTGAGGAAGGTCGCCTGACTAACAAGATGCGGAGCTAGTGACCGCCGATATGCGTCCATTGCATGTCCGGCTGATCATGCCACTTGGTGCCGGATGAAGTTTCGGGTTGCCAAAAGGCGCGTTCGGGAGGTGGTACGTCGTGAGGGTTGGTTGGATGCTTCCAGCTTGATGCCCATTGATGCACCTGAAAATTGAAACCAAAAGCAACAACCGAACGGGAGGCATCATCCGCGATGATGCCTCCCATTTTTTTTTGGCGGAACCGTGGCGATGAAGGAGTTCGAGGAACTGCTCTTCTGAAGGAATACTTGAGTAGCGTTAATTCGCTGAAGTAGTGGGTTTTCCGGCGGAGCCGTCTTTATTGATGCACCGGATCAGTTTGTGGAGATATCTCTGTTGCACATCAAGAAACCGGGCGATTTCCTAAACGCGCATTCCCTCGGTGCTATCGGCGCTTCTTTGTGCGAATTTGTGCCGATTGGCAGACATCGTAGCAGAATGAGATATTGTCAAATGTTGTGGATGGCGGGGAGCGCATCCTGATGGATTAGGCGG
>JAPPFJ010000010.1 GCA_028877215.1 Gemmatimonadota bacterium
TCAAATCCACCCAAGAGTGGCGAGGGGCGCGCAGCCACGATACATTGGATATGGGTGGATTTTCCCGCCTTGACCGCCACTTTTTCGCTCGCGCTCGGGAACTCACCGGTAATTTTAGAACAACTTCTAACAGGAGGATGCAATGGCATCGGTATTGGTGGTAGGAGATGGTCCCGGTGGACTGAGCGCGGCTCTGTTCCTGGCCAAGAACGGCATGGATGTTGTGGTGTTCGGGCAGAATACAACCCCCATGCATAAAGCCATGCTCTACAATTACCTGGGTATTCCCGAATTGACCGGGAGCGAGTTTCAACGCATTTCCCGGGATCAGGTCGCGGCTCAGGGTGCACGAATTGAGGACGTGCAGGTCGCCGGTATCGAAAAGACGCAAGCCGGCTTTACATTGACCGCGGAGGACGGGGCCACCCACAACGGTGACTATCTGATTCTGGCGGCCGGAACCAATGTGAAGCTTGGCGTGAGTATCGGTCTTGAGAGAGGTCCGGACGGGCTGGGATGCGACAGGGACGGTCGTACGGCAATAGACGGACTCTACGTAGTGGGATGGAGTACGCGGCTGCGGAAAACGCAGGCGATTATTTCCGCCGGTCAGGGTGCGTCCGCCGCGCTCGATATTCTATCGATCGAGGCAGGCGAGGACGTACACGATTTCGATGTGGTGTCATGAAACATGCCTGAAGTTGCAGCATCGGGACATGGCGTTCCGTCGCGAAAACTCCTTACCATTCGACCACCGGTGGCAGGACGATTCCTTCGGGAGGTTAGCCTCAATCCGAAATAAACAGCAACGCGGCGACGCGATAAAACCCTCCGAAACGGGGCAATATCGACGTATAGAATGACGTTTTTTCCCTTCACGTCCAGTGACCTGGTGTATCCTGGTAATCCGCCGTTTAATCGCCTTTATTTACAAGCACATATTCGAATTAACGTCCGCGAAGATTTACGAATCAAGGTTAGTAGTACCTGGGTGTCTTTCTGGGGGCAGCCGGTTTCGGAGGCGCCTCGCTTTCAGGAATGCCGTGGCTTTCAATGATGCCACGAACCACGTGTACCGGTAGGCCCATTCTAACGGCCAATGCCATTGAATCACTCGGACGCGCGTCCATTTTGAACGTCGTTCCATCCGGACCCTGCAGGGTAAGTACGGCGAAATACGTACTCCCCAGCCCCCCTTCTTTCAGTGGGCGAAGTTCGTCGATTACAATGGATCGGAGACGGACGCCGGCCCCTTCCAGAACGTTGTGGAACAGATCGTGGGTGAACGGACGAGGAAACGTCTCATTCTTCAGTTTGCGCCAGATTGCCATCGCTTCGCAGGGACCGATCCAGATGGGCAGAAGTCGTGCGGTCTCGCTGTTACGCAGAAAAACGATGTATTGATCTTCCGAATCCCGCCCGACCTGATGAACTTCAGTCTTGACCAGGTCCTTTTCCGACGGATACGCCGCCGCCGCGAGGACGCCGCTCAGACAGAGGCATAAAACGCAGGAGTAAATCACCGCAGAACGGCATCTATCGTACATCTCGGTTCCTTTCGGTGTTTGAAGCCGGCGCTGACTGACATGATTCCGTTGCGTTCCGGGAATATACGCCGGCGCTAATCGCGGGGCAATTCGAATTTCCGGCATAGGGACTGAGAAGCTGTCTTAAGATTCCCAGCGGTCTTCGCACGGCTGCAAAGGCGCCGGTCGGCGTTGGTCAAACCCACCCGTCTTACGAGATCGAGGCCGCGCTTGCTCGCCTCTCATAGGCGGGTTTTCCCGTCGGCGCTGCGCGCCCCTCGTGCCTCTTAACCGCCACTTTTTCGCTCGCGCTCGAGAACTCACCGGTTATTTTAAAACAGCTTCCGAGGCTTGTGGGTTGACAAGCTGTGATGAATGTGCTATCTTTTTCAATTTCAGAATTTTACACGATTTGTGCGGTGTAAGTCCAGGAGAACGCATGGTTGTCAGCATGACGGGTTTCGGGAGGGGAGAAGTCGAAACAGACGGCTACCGGGCGTCGGTGGAGCTACGGTCTGTCAACGGGCGCTACGGCGAGGTATCCGTCCATTTGCCCAGACACCTGTCTCCCCTGGAACAACGGATCAAGGAGCTCGTGCTTTCGGTTTTCTCCCGGGGCCACATTCGCGTCTCGGTAAGTGTGAGCGGCGACTCGCTTGGACAGGGCATCCCGGTTCTGAATGAACGTATCTTTGAGGGATATCGAGACGGACTTGCGCGGTTGCAGACTCGCCTGGGCGCTTCAAATGCACCCGATCCCCTGCAGGTCGCGCTAATGCCGAGTGTATTCGAATTCGAGACCAGCCCACCGGATCTGGAAGCAGTCTGGAAGGTGGTTGCGCCGGCCTGTGAACAGGCCGTCACTCAATGCCAGTCGATGCGGACGACAGAGGGAAAACAGCTGGCGGCGGATATCGTCCAGCGGGTTCATCAACTCGAGGATCTGGTCGGGCAAATACAGGAATTGGCACCCGGTCAGGTCGCGTCCACCCGCAGGAGGCTCGACGAGAAACTCCGGGAACTCATCGCCCCTGAGAGTGTCGACCAGAGCCGCCTCCTCACGGAAATTGCCCTGCTCTCGGAGCGCATGGACATTACCGAGGAAACGGTCCGCTTCCACAGTCACAACGAACAGTTCCTGAAGACGCTGGGTCGCGACGAGCCGGTCGGCAGGCGTCTGAATTTTCTTCTCCAGGAGATGCTCCGCGAGGCCAACACAATCGGCTCCAAAGCCGGCGACACCGGAATCGCGCATCTGGTGGTCGGGGTCAAGGAAGAGATCGAGAAGCTCAGAGAGCAGGTGCAGAACATAGAATAGCAGCGTGATCGGTTCCACAGATGGAAAAACCGTTCGGAATTGAGGCCCTGCAAGACCGCCTCGTTAGCAATCCCGCGTCGTTCGTGGTGGTACTGTCGGGTCCTGCAGGCGCAGGAAAGACAACCATCCGCCAGGGGCTGCTGGAATGCGACAACACGCTGCGGGTATGTGTGACCACCACCACACGCGCCAAACGCCTTAACGAAGTGGACGGCGTCGACTACCATTTCGTTTCGGAAGATGCGTTTCGTGCGGGGCTGAAACAGGGGTGTTTTTTCGAATGGGCGGAGGTGTACGGCTTTCTTTACGGCGCAACCTTCGAGGCGATCGCGCACGCACTTGGACAAGGCGGCGTTGTGCTGCTCGTGGCAGACGTGCAGGGCGCGGCGACGTGGAAGCGCTTGCTCGGGAAACGATGCGTCAGCGTGTTCGTGCTGCCGCCATCGGTCAAGGTGCTTGAGCAGCGCCTGGGAGGGCGTAAGACCGAAGCGGGTGGCGTCTTGATGCGCAGGCTGGAGAATGCGAGGTCTGAGCTAGCTAAAGCCGTGGAGTTCGATTATCTCGTCGTCAATAGAGAGCTTGATCGCGCCATATCCGATGTTCAGGAACTGATTCGCGTTGAAAGGCGCAGGCCGTGGCGAATGCCCGACTTACTTGATGAATTCGGGCGGCGGGATGTGCCTTAGAACAGGAATTTTAAAACAGCTTCTTAGCGTGAATTTACGACGGGCAATCAGATCGTCCAAATCAGTTGCACGTAAAACGACTCGATTGCGATCACGGGCAACCCTGCCCCACACAGACGGAGGATTGGATCCAAATGTCACGGATTTTCTTTCTCGAAGAGATAAGCAGCGACGAAATAAACCCGTATGAGGCGGTCAGCGCCGCGTCTAGAGAGTCCCGCCGGATCAACCAGGCCCGGATGGCGAGAGACGTTTCAGGAGAGGCGGAAAAACCCACGACGCTGTCGCTGGATCGTCTTTCCACGGGAAAAGTGAAAATTGCGTACGACGCCGATGAGGAAATGGAAGCGGAAGATGGCAATGCCGTCGAAAACGAGGATCCTGCTGGGAATTAGCGGTGGGATTGCCGCCTACAAAGGAGTTGAGGTACTTCGCGGCCTGCAGCGTGAAGGCGCCGAAGTGCGGGTGGCGATGACCGCGGCTGCGCAGAAATTCATACAGCCGCTGACGTTTGAGGCGCTCTCCGGCCACCCTGTCTACACCCGGCTTTTTCCTGACGCGGGGGATCCGGATATTGTTCACGTCAAGTTGGGCGAATGGCCCGAACTGATTCTGATTGCCCCTGCAACGGCCAATGTGATTGCCAAAATGGCAAACGGTCTGGCAGACGATCTGCTTACGTGCACCCTGCTTTCAAGTGAGGCGCCCGTGATGGTGGCGCCGGCCATGGAAACCGCAATGTACCGGCATCCAGCGGCACAACGCAATCTCCAGCGCCTTGCCGATATGGGATATCGCCTGATTGGTCCCGAGGATGGGGCGCTTGCATCGGGCCGCAGCGGGTTGGGGCGGCTTGCGGACCCGGAACGCATCGTCGCCGAAGCCGTCTCCTCGGCAGTGACATTCGGAGATCTTTCGGGTCGAAAGATCCTCGTTACGGGAGGACGGACGGAAGAAGACATCGACCCGGTTCGTTTTATCACGAATCGATCCACCGGAAAGATGGGGTACGCGGTGGCCCGCCGCGCCAGGCAGCGCGGCGCGGACGTGGTTCTCGTAAGCGGCCCGGCCGATTTGGATCAACCCGCTGGTGTGGAATTCATTCGAGTAAGGACGGTTTCCGAAATGCGTGCGGCGACCGAATCGGCATTCGAAGGGGCGGATGCCCTGGTCATGACGGCGGCCGTGCTGGATTTCAGGCCTCGCGTCGTCTCCGACGCGAAAATCAAGAAGAACGCCAACGGGTTGACGCTGGATCTCGTTGCGAACGAAGACTTTCTGGTGGGGCTGGGCGCCCGGAAGAATGGCCGGATCGTGGTCGGATTTGCGATGGAAACGGAGAATGGTCTGCCAAACGCGCGAAAAAAACTTGATGAAAAGCACCTGGATCTGATCGTCTTGAACGATTTGAACGAATCGGGCGCCGGATTCGGCGTTGACACCAATGTGGTCACGCTGATTGACGGGGATGAGGCGGAACCCTTGCCAAAGATGTCCAAGCTCGAGGTTGCAGACCGGATTCTGGATTGGGTGATAGACCGGTGGACCCAGACGCCGAGACCATAGAGACCCTGAAAGCCGTGCGAGGGTTTGTTGAAGCGCAGGCGGAATTCGGTCTGACGGAGTTCAGGTGCGCGCGCGCAGACGCGGATGCGCGGCTTGCCGATTTTCACGAGTCGATCCGCGATTGCCGAATGTGCGGGCTCTGTGAAAGCCGGCGCAGCGTTGTCTTCGGCAGCGGCAATCCGGATGCGGGACTGATGTTTGTCGGTGAGGCGCCCGGGGCGGAAGAAGACAGGACGGGGCTGCCGTTCGTCGGAGCAGCCGGCGCATTGCTCACCCGCATGATCGAAGCCATCGGTTTCAAGCGCGAAGACGTCTATATTGCCAATGTAATCAAATGCAGGCCGCCGGGTAACCGGGACCCGCGACCGGAGGAAATAGAAACGTGCAAGCCCTTTCTCGAACGGCAGATTGAGCACATACAGCCGGTTGCGATCTGCGCCCTTGGTCTATTCGCCGCGCAGACCTTGTTGGAAACCGATGAACCGATGGGCAGTCTGCGGGGTCGGATCTTTTCGTATCGCGGCATCCATCTGATCCCCACCTATCATCCGGCCGCGCTACTGCGAAACCGGCATTGGAAGCGCCCCGCCTGGGAGGATCTGCAACTGCTCAGGCGCGTATACGACAACACCGCCGGCTAACAGCCCGTTGAAAAGGCACATCCGCGTGTTCTTTGCCCCTTGTTTGGATAAGCTCCTGCTCAACGCGTGATCCTATGGCTTCCCAACCATCGAGCGCACAGACTCCCGTCGATCGTCCGCAACCTCAGGCGCTTGAGGTCGAACGGGCGGTTCTCGGCGCCATGTTCATTGACAACGCGGCTATCAGCCGAGTGATCGAGGTCCTTGGCGACGAAACGGCATTCTACCATACCTCAAATCGCAGGGTCTACGCGGCCGTACTCGCGCTGTCCGAGCGGGGCCTGCCGGTGGATGAAGTGACGGTTGCGGAGGAATTGAAGCGCCGCGGGCAATTCGAAGACGTGGGCGGGTACGCCTACGTTGCCGGCCTGGGCGGCGAAATGGCGACCGGCGCAAACGCGGAATTCCACGCCAGGATCGTGCTAGAGCGCGCCCAGCGCCGCAGGTTGATCGACGCGTCCACGCAGACGATTGCGGAGTGTTACGACGAGGCGGAAGAGGTCCACGAGGTAATCGACCGGGCCGAGCAGCGGGTGTTCGGAATTGCTGAAGGCGAACTCGGACAGGGCGTCGTATCCCTGCAGTCCAAACTGCACGAGACACTCGAACTCATTGAAAGAGCCCAGACGCAGGCCGGCGTACTGTCGGGGGTCACCACCGGATTTACAGATCTCGATGAGATAACCGCAGGCCTGCAGCCGTCTGATTTGATCATAATCGCATCCCGTCCGGCGATGGGAAAGACAGCGCTGACGCTCTGCATGGCACGCAATGCCGCCCTGGCGGAAAAAAGCGAAGAAAAAACGTCCGTACTCTATTTCTCCCTGGAGATGAGTATGCAGCAACTCGCACTCCGCTTGCTTTGTGCCGAAGCGGGAGTGTCTTCACACCAGTTGCGCAGAGGGCGCCTTTCCCAGGAGGAATGGCAAAACCTGGCGAGCCGAGCGGAGAGGCTTTCGGACGCGCCGATCTTTATTGATGACACGCCAGGCGTCTCCGTCCTTGAATTGCGGGCAAAGGCCCGGCGTGCGAAATTGGAACACAACATCGGCCTTATCTTTGTTGATTATCTCCAACTGATGACAACTTCGACGCGAGCGGACAACCGGGAGCAGGAAATCGCGAGTATTTCTCGATCCCTTAAGGCATTAGCAAAAGAACTGGACCTGCCCGTTGTCGCCTGTGCGCAGTTATCGCGCGCTGTTGAAGCCCGGACCGACAGAAGGCCGCAGCTCTCCGACCTGCGCGAAAGCGGCAGCATCGAACAGGACGCAGACGTGGTCGCGTTTCTCTATCGACCGGGGGTGTACGGAATAGAAGACGACGAGGGCCAGCCTTATGAGTTGGGTAAGGCTGATATCATTATCGGCAAACAGCGCAACGGTCCGACGGGCAGCGTGTCTCTTACGTTTTTACCTGAGACTTTGCAGTTCAAGAATCACATACCGAACGACCCTTTCTGACTTCGGCGGGCAGCTGGTGACATCGGGCAGGTGGGCGGACAATCACCTGCGCGTACGAACTGAATCGAAACTTTGAAACTGTCAATACGAGGAATGGATATGGAAGGTTACCGATCTCCAGTCAGGGTATCCAAGCTGCTTTCACTGATGCTCAGGCATCGGCCGGAAGAGTTCGGCATCCAGGTCGACGGGTACGGCTTCGCGGACTTCGACGCAGTGATATCCGCGTTGAAGAAACAGGATGCCGATATCGAAGTTTCGGACGTAGAAGCACTTGTATACAGAGCCAGCAAGAAACGATTTGAGATTGTCGAAGGGCGGATCCGTGCGCGCTATGGACACAGTTTCGCCATGGAACTGGGAACCGAACCCATCGATCCTCCGGAACACCTGTACAAGGGTGCAAGCGTGTCGGAAGTGGAAGCCATCCTGAGATCGGGATTGAAGCCCGAAAACAGGCAATACGTGCACCTCTCGTTCGACGCCGACGTCGCGCGAAGGCTGGCGGGACACCGGCAGGGGCCGGGGACCGTGATACGGGTAGAGGCGAGAAAGGCCGCTGAGGGAGGGGTTCAATTTTTCGACTGCGGACCCACGGTCCTCTCACGGGAGATTCCGTCCGATTTTCTTTCTGTCGAAGACACACCGGCGCCGGTTCCGGATGGCGGCGTGTCCGAGAAACAAAGCGAGCAACCGGTTACGTACGGAAGAAAACGGCGATTCGGTTCACGGAGATAGCTCACGTGGCAAAACAGGACCGGACAAGCGCACACGCCTTATTGAAAACCGCCGCCAGTCTCTCAGGTGAGATTGGTGCTGATCTTGTGTTGCTCGTGGCGGATTCCGACGTGACGAGGCCGGCTGTTCAATCCCTGAACGATTCCTGTCCGGTGCTGCTGGTCACACGACGCGATCGCTTTCTTCAGGGCATCGAGCGTATGGGGGTCCGCCGATTAAGTCTTGATTTCGACGATGTTTCCCATCTGGAACGCGTGCGGCAGGGCATTATGCTGGGCATGGAGGCCGGTCACATCAAAAAGGGCAGTCAGCTGATTTGCCTATCAAGCGTCATGGGACACGGTGGCGTGGATACGTTGATGACCGTGGATACCCGCCGGGAGTTCGAGGACTTCGATGCGGAGAGCCTGGCTCTGCTGGCGGGCGATCTCCCCACTGAAGTGGTCAAGTCGGTGCTGGATATCGCCCTTGACATCGGACGTGAAGGCCGGGAAGGAGAGCAGGTAGGCACTCTCTTCGTGCTGGGCGACTCCGACCGCGTGCTGGCGAATTCCCGCGTGATGACGTATGATCCGTTCCGCGGGTATTCAAGACGGGAGCGGAACATCTGCGATCCCGACAACCGCGAAGGCGTGAAGGAGGTTTCTCTGATGGACGGCGCCTTCATCGTCCAGGAGGATGGCGTCATTCGCTCAGGTTGTCGCTATATCACCTCGTATGTGAGGGGTCTCACCCTGCCCAAGGGGTTGGGTGCGCGGCATGTCGCCGCGGCAGCGGTAACCAAGAACACCGAAGCGATCGCGGTGGCGGTTTCGGAGTCTACCGGTACGGTTCGGGTCTTCAAACGCGGAGAGATTGTCCTCCGGCGAGACCCGGGCCGCCGCATCGCCCGTTAGCAGTCCGTTGATAAAGTCGCTCTGCAGGCGAGGTAAGGTGTCCCGTCCCGAAAAAATGAGAATACGGCTGCGCCGGCGCGAAAACCAGATAGAGGCCGTCATTGGGGACATTGTGCAACCGGTAGACCGGGTCGCCCGGGCGTTCCCGAGAAGCAACCCCGACCGCTTCGTGGGGTTATTGGGAGAAGACGGACATGAGATCTGTCTGATCGAAGATCCCGGCTCCCTGGACGCCGACTCTCAGGTAATATTGAAGGCCGCGTTGAAGGATGCTTACTTTATTCCCCGGATTCGGGAAATCCTGTCGATGTCGCCTCGCGGAACGGGCGGTGAATGGACCGTTGTCACGGAAGAGGGAGAAATCGTGTTTCGAACGCAGGACCGCGAGGCGCTGGACGGTTCGGAACCGCCGTCGATCACGGTAACTGACGAGAACGGCAGACGTTATCGGATTGAGGACTACTGGGCAATGGACCGGGAGAGTCGAAATACAATGCGCGATCTCGTACCGGATGAGGTTTTGCGGCGCAGGGCCAGGGTTGTTTCGCTCCGCCGGTAGTGTTCACTATTTCGGTACAGGACATTGAGCGAGCACGCAGGTCAAGGGGTCGGCGAAGGGATATCGGGCCATCGACGGATATTGAAACGCGGGCATTTCGACAAGCTCAATGACCACGTTTCAGCCGGACGGGATGAATCGGCGGTCGAATGGTGAGGAATTTTTGGGACAGGACACCCGGCAAAGCAGATTCTTGATTTCCGGCATCCTGATCGGCGTGTGTGCAGTCGGCATATTGGCACTGGGTGAATCCCGGTACAGGATGCCGCTTTTTTTTGTTCTGTTCGGGCTGTGGATGGTCTTCTACCTGGCGGCTGTGTGGCGTTGTACAGGGGCTTCACTGAAGACTGTGGTGCTGTTTGGCCTTCTGTTCCGCGTCATTCTGGTTTTTTCGGCTCCCGGCCTTTCGGACGACGTCTACCGGTACCTGTGGGACGGACGCGTGCAGGCCTGGGGGATAAATCCCTACGTATATCCACCTGTTTCCGAAGCGCTCGCCGACCTCAAGGACGACGAGGTCTTCTCCCAGGTAAACCATCCCGGCGTACCCACCATCTACCCCCCTTTGGCTCAGATGTTCTTCCACATATGTTATCTCATTCATCCGTCGATCTGGGCCATTAAGATCGGCCTCGCTCTCTTCGATCTGTTGACGGCGTGGTTTCTTCTGGGATTGATTCGGCTATACGATCAGCATCCGGGACAGTTGCTAATATACCTCTGGCATCCCCTGTTGCTGGTGGAGGTGGCGGGCAACGGCCACGTCGATGCGCTGGGTGTTTCCTTCATGGTTATTGCGTTCCTCTATCTTCAGGTTGGAGGTTACGCGAGGGCATTCGCCGCGCTGGCACTCTCCTTTTTGAGCAAGTTCTTTGCCATCTGCCTGGTTCCGGTCTTCTTGCGCTGGATCTGCGGGAGGATCTCCCGAAGGACCGAAGGGCGTTTGCCGGCTTGCTTCAGACCGCAGGCCGTATGGCCTGTACTGATTTTCACAGCGACGATAGCAGCCGGGTACCTGCCCTACCTGGAAGCCGGAGAGGCACTGTTCACAGGGTTCCTCACTTATGCCGAACACTGGAGCTTCAATGCACCGGCCTTTGACATCCTCAGTTACGTGCTGGGTAACCCGCAGTGGGCACGCACGGTCATTGCGGTCGCGTTTGCCATGGCGGTAATTCTCGTCACGTTCAACAGGATGCCGCCGATTCAGGCAGGGTTCTTCCTCGTTGGCGCCTTCCTGTTGCTTACGCCGACATTGCACCCATGGTATGCGATCTGGATGGTACCCTTCATGGTCTTCTACCGGCAACCGGCATGGCTGGTCTTTACAGGTCTGATCGCAATTTCGTATCACGTCCTGATCAGATATGCGAGCGAAGGGATATGGGAGGAGGCGGTCTGGGTGAAGGCTGTTCTATTCGCCGGGTTCGCGCTTGTCTGGGCATTCGAATGGATAAAGAAGCGACGCGCCGAGACCTGAGACCCGCAGTCTATACCACCTTGCCGAACAGGAGAGCAAACCGGACGAAATCCGAGAATGCGACGTTGCCGTCGTCGTCCAGGTCGAACCGGGGATCGGTGGAGCCGAAGGCGCTGGCAAATAGCAGAAAGTCGGAAAAGTCAACCCTGCCGCTTTCGTCGAAATCGGCGATTCCCGCCGAAGGAAAGGTGGTCTGCCCGGACGTAAACGAGACGTTCCTGGATCCGGAAGCGAGGGGTACGCCTGACGAGTCAGCGGCCATGGAACATGCAAGGGTATACTCACGACCGGCTTCAAACGGCACGGAAAACGAAAGCAGGGCGCGCTGGCTCGTACGGTCAAGAATTACCGAGGTCGGGCGACCCAGGTCGGGGGTGACCGAATATCCGTTCGGATTGGCCGTTCCGGCTGACATCGGTTCACTGAACTCGAGTGAGAGACTGTTCTCGTGGATGACTTCCACGCGATGCAGTTCCGGAGCCGGATTGGGGCGCAGGGCGTGTGTTTCGGAGCTGATCTCGTCGCCGCCGGGCAGAGTGGCAATCACAACGTAACGATACACTCTGTTTTCGGCCAGGCCGATGTCCGTGTACGAATTAGTGGTCAGTTTGTCCGCTATGGCTTCCGGCATACTTCCGTCGACCCCGCGCAGAATACGATAGGTGGCGCCGCTTTCGACGGGCGCCCATGCGAGCCGTGCGCTTTCCGGTCCCAGCGGATAAGCATGAACGATCTGTAGAATCCTGCTTATGCCCGGCTCGGTGCGTTCCATCAAACGTACGGCGCCGTCCCGGTTGTAGAGCAGCTCCGCGTAACCATCCCTGTCCAGATCCGCAATGAGCGGGCGGTAAGTCAATGAAACGGTTTCATGCCAGACGGGTTCGTATGAATCCGGGCCGGTGGCGCGGATGAGGTAGAGGTCCGGTCGCAGACAGACGGCCAGGTCGGGGATACCGTTGCCGTCCACATCGCCCGTCGCAATGCCGTTTCCCGTCGAGATGACACCCGAGACTCGAATCGACCACTCCAGAGCATAGGAGGACAATCCGTCCGCACTGTAGATTTCAAGGTTCCACCGGCCGTTGAGCGCGTCGTTCCGGTCTTCCGCCGCACGGGCCACGGCGAACTCCACGTCGCCGTCGTTGTCGATATCGGCGCCGCCGCCGATCCATTGGGTATTGGTACTGTCACTGCCCGCCAGTTTCCAGGTCTGCGCGAAACCGCCGCCGGGCAGAGCTCCATAGATCCAGAGGTCTCCGTCGTCGTCGCCTGAGAGGATTTCCTTCCGCCCGTTGCCGTTAAGATCCGCGACGACAAGCCGGAGACCGGGCCAGTTGGTGCCTTCGGTCGGATTCGCAAGGGGGGCACCTCCGATAAACACGCCTTCCACGGTACTTTCAAATACTCGAATGTCCCCGGTAAGCGCCGAAAGCGCCACGATCTCGTTTTGGCCGTCACCGTCGACATCGACGATTTCGCCGCCCTGGTATTCGGGGCGGTCCATAAGGGTCTCGGAAGGAAAAGGAGTCCCGACGAAGAGCCGTAGGCGCGCGATGTTGGTGCGTGGAAAGTTGATGCCGAGAAGGTCGGTGCGACCGTCGTTGTTCGCGTCGCCCAGGGCCCATGGCAGGAACGACTCGTTGGTGCGAAAAACGGTTGTGAAGTTTCCGTTTTCGTCACGTTCCACAATCAGGTTCGTGTTGTAGGGACGGCCGCTGGCGTAGGGCATCAGTACGAGTTCGGGCCGCCCGTCCATGTCGAAGTCGGCGGTCTCGTTTGCAAGATACCCGTCGGGCAGGGTGTCGATCTCCACGAAACCACGAGAGGAGAGACGAAGCGGATCCACCCTTAACGTCAACGGTTCGGAAAACACGGCCTGTCCCCCGGCATCCCTGGACATGATCCGGTATTCCAGGGGCCCGGGCGGGATGTCCGGAGGCAGGGTGACGCGATGACGGGTGTAGATGATGTCCGAAAACAGGGTGTCTTCTCGCGTCGCCGTAGACGAGCGATAGAGCAAGGCGCCGCGTGTTGGACGTCTGGTGTGCCATTCGGCCTGGTACGCCTGGCGGTTTCCAATGAGTATGGGTGCGAAAGACGCTTTGGATATAACCGGCAAGGCCCGCAGTATGCCGATTCGCACCCGATCTTCAAGTGTCGTGCCATCCGTCAGCCTGACCAGCAGCCGCAGGATGGCAGTGGTGTCTGCCGGCGTACCCGGGGTCCAGGAATGCCGGATGTTCGATCCCGGCGGTCCACCGGAGAGCCGGTTCCAGGATTGAGGATCTTCTCCCCTGCCGGAGAACAGCTCGTAGCCGGCAACGTTGGGACCATCGGCCCGGGCGAGAATGTCTACGTTCCGCCTGGCGCCGTCGTCCGTCCGGGGGTGGTCGATCTGCACGACGGGGGGATCGGTCCATCCCGTCGTTTTTTCGAGCAATATCGCCGCATCGATACGACCGGCGCCGCTGCTGCTGTCCCAACCCTCCGGACCGAGATCGATTACGGACGCCGTGAGCAGCGTGCGAACCTGCTCGCGGGTGAGATCGGGACGACGGGAGAGAATAAGCGCCGTGAGGCCCGCGACGTGGGGCGCCGCGAAGGACGTGCCGGAGGCGTGTGCATAGCGGTTTCCCGGCATGGTTGTAAGCGTGCCCGAGCCCGGCGCGACCAGGTCCAGCGGGACCCCCAGGCTGCTGAACGCGGCGATCCGGTCTTGCGGCGCCGTGGCTCCCACGGCAATGGTTTCGTCCATGGCGGCCGGGTAGGAAAGGCCAAATTCGCCGCTGTTACCTGCGGAACTGACGAGGACAAGGCCGCTCGCGGCAGCATAGCGCACCGCGTCGCGGATCAGGAACGCGCTTTCCGGCCCACCCCAGCTCATATTGATGATGTGGGCGCCGTTTTCCACAGCATAGAGGATTGCGGCCGCGAGGTCGTCTTCTTCAAGGAAGGTAAGGTTGGATTGCAGCGTCACGCCGGCGCGAAGTGACATCAGCGCGGCGTCGGGCGCGACGCCGGCGATGCCCAAGCCGTTGTCTGTCACAGCCGCGGCAATGCCCGCAACACGGGTGCCATGGCTGGATTCGTCCATGGGATCGTTGTCGGGCGAGAGATAGTCGCCTTTTGCCGGTAGTGTCGGGGTGTGGGTGAAGTCCCATCCACGAACGTCGTCCACGTACCCGTTGTTGTCGTCGTCAACGCCGGGACGACCACTTGCTTCGACGGTGTTGATCCAGATGTTGTCTGCCAGATCTTCGTGGGTATAGTCCACGCCCGAATCGATGATGGCGATGACGACCGGCTGTTCTTCCGGCGGAAGGCCGTCCCGCAGGACCTGCCACCTGATTTGATCCAGACCGTACTGATCGGGCAGTCGCGGATCGTCGGGCTCGTCGTGGTGGTAAAAAAGGTGGATGGGCTGTGCGTAAACCACGTCGGGGTGCTCGGTGTAGGCGGCCGCGGCTTCCACGGGACTTGCGCCGGGGTCGATCTCAAGGCGGTACACCTGCGCCAGTCCCAGGGCACGTTTGGCAGGGACGGCGGGTGGCTGAAAAACGGGCTCGGGGGTGCCGGCGGCAAAGCGCAGGTGCAGGCTTTCCAGGCTTCCCACAGCGGTTTTGGCCGCCGCCGTTCTGAACCTGATAAGAATCTGTCCCGGAGAGTACGCGGGTTGAGCCGTAGCCGAACTGAAGGCGGAACACAATACCAGGATTTGAAATATGGCTGATTTCGCCTGCATCCGGATGGTTGGATTCAAGGTCCGGCTCCCGGACTATGTTCCTTCGTTAACCTGCAAATCCAATGGGCCCGGTTTCACCGGGCCTTTCGTTATGGACGGGATATCCGGCCGGAGGTTCCGTTTACGTCGATTGACGATCGGGTAATGCTCCGGCGCTTCCCCGATCCGGGACTCCCGGCAATGCGGCCACGAGCGCGGCTGAAGGAAGTAAAATGAGGGAGACGCAAGCCAGGGCGAACGACATGGATGTACTGTCTGCGAGAAGTCCGATGCCCGGAAGCATAAGGCCCGAAATCCCCCATGCAAAACCCATCACCAGTCCCGTGGCCGTGCTGGCGTGTTGCGGCAGGATGCGCTGCGCCAGCACAATATTCGTGGTGGCGCCGAGATCGAAGATGAACCCGGCGAAAAGAAAAGACAACAGAGAGACGGGCCCCGACGTAAAGCAAAAGACAATATAGAAAACGGTCGAGAATGCGCAGGACCAACCCAGAAGCCTGCGAGGAGCCACACGGTCGCCGAGATATCCGCCAGCCAGACGGCCCAGCGTGGCCGCGATCAGGTAAGCGGACAATACCCAGCCTATTTTGGAGATGTCCCACATTCTTTCGTGGCCGAGTATGGAGATGAAGCTCACGCAGGCCGCGTGGACCAGAGATCGAAATACGGCGATTGCATACAGGATCCAGAGGGGACGCATGGCCGCCGTCCGAAGAAACGCGAAGTTGATGCGGATCGGCGCTTTCGTTTTCTCGGCCGGCACGTCCGTCCTGGCCATTTGAAAAAGGACCGTTGCGGCCACAAGACAGGGAAAGATAACGATCCATAGAGACTCCAGCCCGTAGCGCGAAATGACCTGTGTCCCCGTTACCGGCGCAATGGCCATGCCTAAAGGACCACCGGTCAGGAAGACCGCCATGGCAAAGTTGGACCGTCCGGGCATTGACGTCGTCACCAGGCCGCCGGCCGTCGGATGGAATAGGGACGAACCGAGAGATGCCAGGATCAGAAAGCCGGCGAGCACCGCTGCCGTTGGCAGCATACCGATAAAGGAAACGCAGAGGCCGCACGCAAGAACGCCGAGCGCTGCCAGACGCACGCGATTGGAACGATCGCCGATGTAGCCCATAAACGGTTGCGGGATATTGCCAAAGAGAGAGACGACCATCGGCAGGAGGGAAGCTTCCACCAGCGTAAGCCCGAACCTGCTCTTGAAAAGGGCCAGCAACGGTGGAAACAGGGTCATGTAGAAGTCGACGGTGGTATGCGCATAGGTGATCAGGCAGACCCGCGGCATTGGACGTCGCGTTAAACGCATCTGAGTTCCCTGGTGGTTGGCCGTGCGGTGAAATCGATCGGGATCGGTCGAATGGAAGTAACGTGAGGCGGGAGGTCTACGCGAGGCCCGCGCGTTCGATAACGACCTCTCCAATTTTGTCATGGATTCCCAGGGGTCCGGTGACCCGGAACGTTACGCATGGAAAACGAGCCGCGGCACGTTCAACCATGGCAGGAATGTCGTGCGTGGCGTGACGGCCGGGCGAGAGCATGTACGGGTGAACGATCACTTCGGTTGCGCCGTCGCGAACGCAGGCCTCAACACCCTCTTCCAGGGTGGGTCGGGCGAGTTCCATATGGGCGATGTGCACGAGAAGCCCCCCACGTTTCCGCCTCACGATTGCTGCAACCTCCTCCAGCATAACATTGGCTTCGTCCAGGGTCGAGCCGTGATCGACAATGAGAAGAGCTTTGGACATAATGGTTTGACGCTCAGAAGTATTCGAGATAAGCTGCGGACCATTCCGCCGTCAATGTCTGCGCGAGAACGCGCGTTGTTTCCGCCATCCGTATCAGCGGGAAGAGATCAGAAAGAACATCAGGCATCGCGGGCGCCGCATATGTGCCTTTCTGGGCGTGGATAATACCGCCCATCCGCTTAAGCGCAATTACGGGAAGCCGTGTGCAGGAACCGGCGCCAATTGCAGGTTCTGAATTCCGATTCAATCTTCCCAGCGTTTGAATCCGGTGTGGACAACCTCAAACGCGTCACCCGGTTCAAAGTCGTAGCGGAATCCTTTTGAATAATCCAGGTCGTCCACCATACCGCGGATGAAATTTTCATCGCCGACCCGGATGAGCGTCCTGTTGTTCTCGCGTTCGACGCTTCGGATCCGATAGCAGGCATCGCGTTCATTTTCGTTTCGGATGGAGATGTATGCGCCTGAGAGGGGTCGGTCGGGTGGTGGTTCTGTTGTGTGGATGACCCCGGGCTCGCGGGTGGAGACGATGCCGGTCCAGGCAGCTTCCGACATCCGGATGCCGTGCGACTCAGTGCCGATGACGGTCCCGCCAACGAGCGTGGCCCATTGCGGGCCTTTTTTTGATTCTGCAAAGATCCCGAACCTGCCGTTGAAGCAAATGCGGCCGTCTATGTTCACGGAGCTGTGCCCGTCGCCGAAAATGACTGTGTGGATACATTCATCCGGAAGGCGGACCCTCAGGGCACGGAGAGCGGGTCCGCCAGGGAGGTCAACCTCTTCAATTCGCACAAGATTCCGTTTTCTTCTGAATGCCTCGATGATGCTCAAATAGCCGGATTCGAGGGGCGGTTCACCCTCGTGGGCGACGATGCCATAGGTAAGCCGTCGGGGATTGCCGGGTTTGTTGCCAGGTGGATCTCCGTGACAGAGGGCAATCTCGCCAGGGGGATTTATCAGGTTCCATCGCAGGTGAACGTCGGTCGCGGCGCCGGGCCCGAATGATGAAAGGAGCGCCTGCCACGTATCGGTAATGGTCCAGTCGACGGAGACCGTCCCGGCCGCGGCTGCACAACGCTTTACGTCGTAAAGGTACTGGAAGCCGCTGCCTCTGTAGTTACGTACTTCGCCATCGTAAAATTCTCCGAACTTGACGTTTTCACCCGCGTAGGTGCCTTTATCCTGCGGCGTCAACTCGAGGCCCCCGGTCCTGACGATCCCTTCGCCTGCGTGGAAGAGGAAGTGGTGTGAAGATCCGCCGGTGATCTGGAAATGGTCTGCCACATAGAAGTCGGAATCGGAAATGCGCACCAGCACGCTCGTGCGGCGGTAGACCGAGCACTGCGGGTAGACGTCGGAGGATGAAACGGAAACCACCTGAGCATCTCCGGTGGTTGCGCAGAAGTCGAGCTTTCCGGAGTAGCCGCCTTTCTGTTTGCTTCGATCGACAAGGACGGTGTTGTGGGAGACGGTATGGCTGGTCCAGCCTGAGCGTTTCGGCCATACGCGCGCGTGTTCGGGATAGCCCAGGTCCGGCAGCAGGTCCAATCCGAAGGCGTAGAGGCCCAGGTTCAATCGATCCGCATGCCCGTGGCCGGTGTTGCGGCCGTAATAGAGCCACAGGGTGCGTTCAGTGTCCTCCGCGCCGTCTCTGAGAAGTGCCAGCCCATACCCCGTCATCACGTCAGAATCGAGGCGGAAGGGCCCGTGCCGCGCTACGGCCTTTGCCACCCGACGCCGGATGGCTTCCGGATCCCCGCTGAAGATGCTGCCATGAATCCGTGTCAGGTCTCCGCCAACGAGGTGGTGCGCAGCCCTGGCGAAAATGGGATCGCCAAACAACTCCAGGCCTTCCAGACATTGTTCGACGGTGAGACCGCAAAGGTTGGGGTTACCGGTCTGGCCCGTGTCGCCGATGTTTGGGATGTATCTGCCCAGACAGATCATGCGGATGTGGCCCAGGAACATCTGCCTGTACCGCAGGTATCGACGGATGTTGTGACGGGTGTACGAGCGCCGGCATCCAAGTACACGGTCCAGATCGTTCATGCCCTGGGATTTGTGGAGCCAGCCCAGGCTGTAGGACGGCGCAGCTTCGGAACCGATCCCGTCCCGGTCGATTTCTCCCGCGAACAGTATCGGGATGTGTCCGCCGCTCGGCTTTTGACCACGCAGTTTGCCGGCCTTGAAGACCCAGTCCAGCCAGTGGTTGGTATCGTCCGCATCCAGGGCGACGGAGAGGACAGCCATCGTAACCTGGTCGCCGGGTTCGTTTCGGGCGACGTCTCCCGCGAGGATGGCGGCGATGCCCTCGCGTATGATACGACTTTCAATGTGGCGGCACAGTTCGTCCACGTTGTTCTGAGAACACAAACCATGGACGATCTGTTTGCGTGAGAGAAACGTGAAGAGCGGGTCATCATCCCGCCACGCGGTTCGGACGGCATCGTAACATTCCGAAAAGGCGATGAGCAGGCCCGGCTCCCAGATTCGGCCGTAGATACGACCCCGGCCGCTCAATCCGTCCGAGTTGAAGAATCCGAGTCCCGCCCAGTAGGACCAGTGCATATCGGGATAGACGTCGGCGATTCTGGCCAGGAGAATTCCGGCTTTGTGCGCGTACGCGGGGTTGCCCGAGAGCAGAAATGCCCGCTTCAACCCCTGGCAGGCGGTCCGTATTTCGTTCCAGATACCATAGTGTCCATAGACGCCAATGAGTTTGAATGATTCTCCGGTATCGTCGGTCCAGCCCGTACCGTCGTCCACGCACCAGGTGAAAAGGGGGTCATTCCTGTCTGGATGTTGCGTATTGAAGAGCAGGCTGCGGTCGGCATTTTCGGGGCGAAAGAGTCCGTCGAGACCGATGCCGCTCGTGTAGAAAGCGGCATAGTCGTTGCCGGGGAACCGGCCGCCGCAGTTGGGGCACGTAATTTTCCAGGGGTCGCGGAAGACGTCGACTTTGAAGGCGCCTCCATAAAGATTGATGCCGTCGCCGCATTGCGGACATCCCTTGACGACGCTTGCGTTGGTGCTGCGCCCGATGGTTTGCCCGGTCACCAGCGACCACAGGGTGTCATCGTCAAGATCAAGCCATCGTCGGGCACAATCGACGGCAGCATCCCGCTCGGCGGCAGCCCAGGACATTCGTTCAACGTTGCGGCGCGCGTTGGCGATCTCTTCGGAGGCGATGAAATGTTCGCCGGGCATGGGGCACCTCGAAAGACGGGGACTCGAGGATGTCACGCCGGATAGCGCTCCAGCGGCGGCAAAACACGCGACGACCCTCTCCCGGCCGGAGAGAAGGCGGCCATCGGATGACGCTTCGGTCCGGCCGATTCGAGCATCAGGCAAGATCCCTGATAACTTCCTGCGCGGCGTTGTGACCTGGAATGCCGCTGACTTCGCCTCCCGGATGCTGTCCGGCGCCGCAGAGGTACAAGCCCCGGTGAGGGGCTCGATATTGCGAAAGTTCCGGCAGGGGCCGGTTCCAGAAGAGATGTTCGCCGGCGTGTTGCACGTGCCAGATGCAGCCGTCCGTAAGGCCGTTCTCACGCTCGATGTCGCGCGGCGTCCGGAAGACGCAGCTTTGGATGGAGGACCTGAAATTGGGAGCAAATTCCGTGATCTGGTCGATGATGCCTTCGGCGATCTCGTCCCGGACGTCGTCCCACGCGCCCTGCCGGAGCCGCGCGGGCGCCGGGTAAATCCACACGGAGGCGGTGTGATAGCCGGGCCGGGTGAGGGTGGGATCCGCGAATGAGGGCATCGAAAAGCTGATGACGGGTCTGCGCACCGGCAGGCCGGCTTCCAGTTCATCCCATGCCGCTTCGATCTCAGGCCTCGATGCGTTGAGCGTGATCGCACCCCGGTAGGGCTGTTCAGGATCTCCGTCCCAGAACTTCCATTGCGGCGCTTCGCTGATAACGGCGAGCAGCTTATAACAGCTCACATGGGTGATCAGACCCTCGAGCCGCCTGCGCAGCCCGCCGTTGACCGATTCGGCCGGCATGAGCCTGAGGAATGTACGCTTGGGGTCAAGGTTGGAGACCGTGATCCGGCTGCGGACTTCCTCTCCGTTTGCCAGGCGCACACCGATAACGGCGTTTTCCTCCACGAGGAATCCGTCGACGCCCGCGTCGAGATGGATGGCCGCGCCGGCTTCCCGCGCCGCGTCGGCGATCGCATCGCTGACGGCGCCCATTCCGCCCTCGACGTAACCATAAGGATGGGCTTCGCCGGTTTCGGTGTCGGGGCGGTTGATGGAACTGTAGGCAAAGTGAAGTCCCAGGGGATTCCGGCCGACGGAGGCGCCTTCCGAGGCGTGGAGATCCCTCAGGTGATCCGTGGACAGGAATTCATCCTGAAGTTCCAGGATCCGTGTGGAGATGGCTCTTTCGAGCACGCCGGCCGACGGCGTGCCGGCTATCGCGGAACGTACATCCTCCAGGGGTGGGGGCGCCTGAAACCTGTAAGGGGTGACGATGTCCGAGAGCGTCCGCTTGAATTCACCGTACCGTCGGGAGTCGGCGCGTTCGCTGCTTGTGAGGCGGCTCCGGTGGGTTCGATTCCTGGGAGAGTCGTGATCCGACGGCCCGTCGTAGGTGCCGTCGGGGCGGAGGCGGATGTACCCCTCGCGCGGCAGCATTTTCATCCCTCGATCGTAGAGATTGAGATCCCGTATTATTCTGGGGGGCAGTCCGTGGATCATGTGGGCGCAGGTTGAAAAGTGAAATCCGGGCCAGAGTTCCTCGGTGATCGAGGCGCCGCCGACAAAGGGACGGCGTTCAAACACGTTGACGTCGAGACCGGCTCTTGCCAGATAGGCAGCGGCAGTCAGGCCATTGTGGCCGGCGCCGACAACGATGACATCCGTATCCATTGATTCGTCCCCTTCGATGTGAACTGATCCCGTTTGCTCGTGGCTAAACCGGATGGCCCCTTGAAATTACGTGTGGCTGCGGACTTACGGTACCGTGCAGACTGCGAGACGCCCGACCAGCAACTCCGTTCGAAGCGTTGACGTATTCCTTCAGATGCGTTAAGGCGCTGCCGCTGTCGATGGCGTCCCTGGCGCGTTCCATGGCCGTGGACGGATCGACATCGAATCCGAGCAGATGGTCCTTGATTGCCGCGTTCAGCACGATCTGGTTGTAGATCCAGCCCTTCCGTCCGGATAGGGCTGAGCTGCCCGCTTTTGCAAAGGCGTCCGCACATACGGTTTCGGGTCGGGGCTGACCGTCGTACCCGAATCCGGCGGTCTTCGGGTCGACGTCGCGATCGTATCTTTCAATTCGTCCGTCGCGTGTCCGGAAGCCTCTTACATTGTTAATGGCTTTCCGTTCACCTTCGGAGGGTTTGCCCAGCCGCAGCCCGAAGGAACTGCCGCCTTCCATTCCCTTCACGACAAGGGCCGAGTTAAGGCCACGATCCGCAGCGAGTCGCAGAAACATGTCTTCGTATCCCGGATGGTAGTATCCGATGACCATGTGGTTCTCTCCGGGGCAGGTAAAGAGCCGCTGGGCTTTCTCCGTTGCCGCCCATGGCGGTCGTTTGCCGATATGCGCACGGAGTTCTCTGGCAGCGCAGGCGGCCGGCGAGAAAATCCGCTGGCTCACGTATGCGAAACCCACGTGAGGATTTTCAATGAGCTCTCCCGCCTGTTCCAGCGTGAGATCGACGTTCGCCCCAAGCGCCTTGAGGATCTGTTCGTCGGTGACCCCCCATTTCGGCGGCATCCCGTCTACCCCGTGAAGAACCGTCGGGCGTCCGAGCGCGGCCCTGACGGCCGCGACGAAAAGGGTCGGGCGGAAGTATCTGTTCGATCCGTCGTACGGTTCACCGAAATGTGTGAGCGAGCCAACGTTCAGTTCCACGACGCCGGACGGGTCGAACGCGGCGTCCAGGTATCCGCGCGCTTCGTCGTACGTCTCGCGGTTCATCCGCTGGCCGATGAGAGCCGCGCCTTTGAGCGCGGCCCGCACGCGGCCCTCGAGAATAACGCCGCACATCCGTCGGGTCTCGCCGTAACTCAGGTGATCGCCTGAGAGGATCCCGCTGAGAGCCGAGATGAGAACCGCTTCCCGTTCGTTCTGCGCTTCCAGTTTCCGGGACGGATCCAGCACGAAAAGGACTTCGGCCGGCAGATCTCTACGCAGCGTCGAGCGGTACTTTTCAAATGCCCGGGTTTCGGCGCCACTCCACCGTGTCTTGGACGGGAATCGGCGTCGCAGGGCCATGGCCGCGAAGAACGCACCCATCTGAACGGTCGATACGCGCTTCGCATCGGGTAATTCACCCCTGACGGAACGCAGAATCAGTTCCAGGATGCGGCCGGGCTGGGGATCGGCGGGTTTCAGGCCCAGCGGCCGGGATTGATGGGGTCCGGTGCAGACGCGGGATTGAGCTTCAAGAACTTCGGGGTTCGGACCGTAGTGGCGTTCAGTCGACATGGCATGCGTACCCTTCAGTGATATTAAGAAGCTGTCTTAAAACCCCCAGCGGTCTTCGCGCGGCTGCAAAGGCGTCGGTCGGCGTTGGGCAAACCCACCCGTATACCCAAATATGGGCGCCTTTGCCCGTCGGCGCTGCGCACCCCTCGCGCCTCATAACCGACACATTTTCGCTCGCGCTCGGGACTCACCGGTGATTTTAAGACAACTTCCAAATCGGCGTTATTATACATGAATTCCGGTGTGCTATCAAGCGGGTCGGGCGGTGCCTCCGGTCTCCGGGGACGTGACCGGACCAACCCGGGACTGCCGGCCCGGGGCGTATCGGGATCGAAAAAACGGTTTGCACACAAGGTGTTTTTTGTTAAATAAGACGTGATTGACGCAATCGGGATTCGTGCGGCACGTGAGATCGAAAATGACTGTATTCCTCCTGTGTCTGTCCATGTTGGGTTGGACGAATACCCGGCTTCAGGCCGAAACCGTTCGCGTGTATGCCGCAGTCAGCCTGATCGGATCGATGAAGCAGATCGAAAGGATCTTTGAAGAGGAAAGCGAAATTGAGGTCAGTATGTCGTTCGCGGCGTCTTCCACGCTGGCCAGGCAAATCGAGCGAGGGGCGCCCGCTGACGTATTTATCTCCGCGAATCCGGCATGGATGGATTATCTGGAGTCACAGGGACTGATTCACCCGGACACGAGAACCGACCTGCTCGGCAACTCGCTGGCGGTTGTGGTTCCCCGCGGAGAGGGGTTCCAGATTGAATGGGAAAAGGGGTTCGACTTTGCCGCGGCGTTTGAGGGACCTCTGGCTCTGGCGGACCCGGACCTCGTTCCCGCGGGAATATACGCAAAGCAGGCGCTCGCCAGGATGGGATGGTGGGCCGCGTTGAAAGGCCGCCTGGCCGTCTGCCAGAACGTGCGTTCCGCTCTCGCATTCGTGGAACAGGGCGCCTGTGCGGCAGGCGTTGTCTACGCGACCGACGCGGTCTCGAGCGACCGGGTGGAAGCGCTGGCGGTGTTTCCTATCGGCATGCATGACGCGATTGTTTACGCCGCCGCTCTCCTGAAGGGTCGGGATGTCGCGAATTCGCGTCGGTTTCTCGACTTCCTGAAATCGGCAGCCGCGTACGACGTATTCAGAGAGGACGGCTTTCGGATCCCCGTTTCCCTGCGAGAGATCGAACAGCACGGGCGGGACTGACGCACCGGGCGCCGCGTGCAGTTGCCAGCGGTCCGGATAGCGGTTACCGTCCGACGGACGAGGGTAGAGGACATGTCAATTCTGAACAGACTGAATATCGGCGTTGCGGGCGCCGCGGGCAGAGGCGGGGGTTTTCGTGCGGCCTTTGACGCGCATCCCGCCGCCCGGTTGCATGCCGTCTGTGACATCCGTGAGGACCTGCTGGACGCGGCGGCCGAGAAGCTGGGCGCCTCGGAGACCTATACAGACTACGACGAGATGCTTGAAAAGTCCGATCTGGATGCCGTGGTTATCGGTACGCCGATGCAATTCCACGCGCCGCAGGCGATTGCGGCCCTGGAGTCGGGCGTCCACGTCCTGAGCGAGGTCACGGCCGCGGTTTCAGTGGACGAGTGCAAAAGCCTGGTTGCCGCCGCCACTTCATCGGAAGCGACCTACATGATGGCGGAAAATTTCACGTATATGAAACCCAACGTGCTCGTGAAAGAACTGGTGAGGCGCGGACTGTTTGGCGAAGTCTATTATGCCGAGGGAGAGTATGTCCACGAGTTGAAGGGATTGAACGAGATAACGACCTGGCGCCGGAAGTGGCAGACGGGGATCGACGGCGTTACCTACGGCACGCACAGCCTGGGCCCGATTCTTCAATGGATGGCGGGCGACCGCGTGGCACGGGTCTGCTGCGAGGGCAGCGGACACCACTACGTGGATCCCAGAGGGAATCGATACGAGAATCAGGATTCCTGCGTGATGCTGTGCAAGACCGTCAGAGGCGCGCTGATCAAAATACGTGTCGACATGCTGTCGGACCGACCTCACTCAATGGCGAACTACTCCCTTCAGGGCACCACGGGGTGTTACGAGTCCGCGCGTGCAAAAGGGGAGGCGAACCGGATCTGGCTGGCGGATCTGTGCGAAGACAGGAATTCCTGGAAGGAACTGTCGGAGCTGGAAGAAGAATACATGCCGGAGATGTGGCGCAACCCGTCCGAAGACGCGCTGAAGGCGGGCCATGGAGGAGGCGATTATTTCGAGGTTCTGGATTTCGTGAACGCCATTGCGGGAACGGCACCCTGCCCGATCGGGATCCACGCAGCCATGGACATGACGCTGCCCGGTCTGATCAGCCAGGCATCCATCGCGAGTGGCGGCGCATGGCTGGATGTTCCGGATTCGAGGACCTGGGTGAAATGAAATTCCGGCGGGACCCCGAGACCGCGGTCGATCCGCCTCACGCAGATCCTGGCGCCAATGCACCCGCACCGAAAATGATCGAAAATTCGTTCCCGCGCGCGGACTCTGTTGCCGCGTGCATGTAACAGACGCTGAACGCCCTGCGGGGAAGGTCCGTGTGATTCGTGCCGGAACTGTGTAACAGCCAGTTGTGCAGTAGAACGACTTCGCCCTCATCGAGTTCCAGGTATACGGGCTCAACTTTCTGAATCCATTCGTCGACCTGCCCGGGGTCCAGGAACCCGCTCGGGCTATCGGGATTGACCAGGCCCCATTTGTGAGACCCGGGGATGATTTTGACGCAGCCGTTTTCAACCGTGGCAGGGTCCAATGCCGTCCAGACGGTAACGAGCGGGTCCCTGTCGAGGTCCGTCCAGCGGTCCTGGTGCCAGGTCAGGTTGTGACCCCTTCCGGCGGGTTTGTTCATAAACATGGCGCGGAAGCAGGCCACCGGTTCATCTCTGCCGTATACCCGGGCGCAGATGCTCCGGAAAAGCGGATTCCGCATGTAAGCGAGGAACAGTTCATCGAATTCCAAATCCTGGATTTTCCGGTAGTTCAGGGTGGCGCCCTTATGCCCCCTGGTCTGGGGTCCCGGACCTTCCCGGCCTTCGACGACGTCCAGTTGCATCATCGTGCGACTGTAATCCACGGGCGCAGTACCCAGCATGATGTCGTCGATTCGCCGCTTGAGCGCCGTCATGGCAGCGGTATCCGCAACCCTGCCCAGGTGAAGATAACCCCTGGCTTCAAACCGTTCCCACTGTTCGTCGTTCAGGCTGCTCATTGGCGTCCCCCGGGGAAGAGCCCGCGAACCCTGCGTCCGCCATTCCGGCCCGGCGGAAAGGAGTCGATCGCATCCGGATCCGCTGATATCGGATCTCCTGAAGCAAGTTAATAAAGACAGGATCGGTCATCAAGTTTTCCGCGAGGAGCGGCCAATGTCGGACACGGTATTGTATCTCTCGAGAAATGACGTGGAAGCGGTGCGTCTGTCGATGTCTGAGATCATCGACGGGCTGGACCGGATGTTTGTGGAAAAGGGAGAAGGCAAGGTGGAGATGCCGCCAAAGCCGGGCATCCACACGCAACCGGATGCATTCATTCATGCGATGCCGGCGTATATACCGAGCCTTGAATCGGCGGGAATGAAGTGGGTGTCGGGATACCCCGACAACCAGGCAAAGGGGTTGCCGTATATCAGCGGGTTGTTGATTCTGAACGATCCTGAGACCGGCATTCCAACGTGCGTGATGGACTGCACATGGATTACGGCAATGCGGACCGGAGCCGCAACGGCGGTTGCGGCGAAATACCTGGCGCGCAAAGACAGCGCTACGGTTGGCATTGTCGCCTGCGGCGTCCAGGGCCGTGGCAATCTTGAAGCGCTCTCGTGTGTTTTCGATATTCAGGAAGTAAGGGCCTACGATCTCTATCCGAATCTTGCCGATCGATTCGCGGCGGAAATGGGACCCCGGCTGGATGTGCGGATAGAGCCGGTTCGCGAGGCTTCAGAGGCCGTCAGGGGACTGGACATCGTGGTGACCAGCGGCCCGGTCCTTCGACATCCGGAACCGGTGGTTGGCAGCGGGTGGTTGTCCGAGGGATCGTTTGCGTGTCCTCTGGATTTCGATTCATATTTTCGAGACGATGCGTTCCGCGAAGCGGACAAGCTGGCATGCGACGATACCGGCCAGTTGAACTATTACCGCAAGACCGGCTATTTCCGTGACACCCCCGAGCCGTATGCCGACCTCGGAGAAATCGCGGCGGGGTTGAAACCCGGACGGGAGTCGGCGAAGGAACGCACGATTGCGATCAATCTGGGCCTGGGCCTGGAAGACATGGCCACTGCAATACTGGTTTATCGTCGCGCGGTGGAGCTGGAAATCGGGACCGTGCTGCCGCTGTAGACAGGCCCTTCAGACGAATACGCCGGGGAGGTGAAATGACTCGACGGACCGACGATCCGGAACAGATCGGGCTATCCGAAGAAGGTATCCGGACGGCTTGCGGAATCCTGGAGGAGGCGGTGATCCGGGGAGAGCTGATGGGCGGCGCGCTGCAGGTGTCGCGGGGCGGTGTCTCCCTTCCGCCGGCGTGTTTCGGGCGCCGCAGACTGGCCACGGACGGTTGTCCGGTCGAGCCGGACACCCTGTTCCTGATCGCATCCATTACCAAGCCGATCGTGGCGGCGGCGGTAATGTCGCTCGTGGAGCGGGGCAACGTCTGCCTGGACGACCCGGTGGCGGAGCTTGTACCGGAGTTCGGTCAGGCGGGCAAGGAAGGCGTACAGGTGCGGCATCTCCTGACCCACACTTCCGGACTCCCGGACATGCTCCCTCAGAATCTGGCATTGCGGGCGGAACATGCGCCGCTGGATGTCTTCATACAGCATATCTGCGGGGTGGAGCTGCTTTTCGATCCCGGAACGCGGATATCGTATCAGAGTTGCGGAATCGCGATGCTGGGCGAGATCGTTCAGCGAGTGGAGGCGACACCCATCCGGACCTTCCTGAAGCGTACTTTCTTCGATCCGCTGGGACTCGTGGATACGACGCTGGGATTGCTAAAACGGAGCCCGCGGGAGTCCGACGTAAAGATCCGCAGCGGCGAGTACGGCGGGGCTGACGTCGTGTCATGGAACTGGAATTCAGACTACTGGCGCGGATTCGGCGCCCCGTGGGGAGGCCTTCTGACGACCACGGCGGAAATGACGGCGCTCTGTCAGACCTTTCTGTACGGCGGTTCGCTGAACGGAATCCGCGTTCTGAAGCCTTCGACCGTCGCCGCAATGACAGCGGACCAGACGTCGGCGATGCCGGATCTGGCCCGGGCGGACAGGCTCAGACAGCGATGGGGGTTGGGATGGCGCCTGCGCGACCGGGTGAGTTCAATCTTCAGCGATCTGACTTCGGACGCCACCTTCGGACACGAGGGGGCGACGGGCACGGTGGCGTGGGTGGATCCTGAAACCGAGACCACGTGCGTACTGTTTACCAACGACCCGCACGGCGCGGCTTCCCTGCGTCCGCGGGTGGGCAATGCGGTTGCGGCCTCGGTGATGTAGTCGCAAACCGTACCGCGGCCGCCGCCTTTTTCGACTATTCGGGTTTTTCGTAGATTCAATAGACGAGAATTCGAATGAACGAGAAAACCAGAAGACGGATGATGTATTCCCGCACTTTCGTAGTCTCGTAGTTTCGCTTTTTCGTAGTTTCGCAGTCGTTCTATCCTTCGACGTGGACGTTGCCGAAGAGCGTGCTGACCGATTCGTCGTTGTGGATGCGGCGGATGGCTTCCGCCAGGATGGAAGCGACGGACAGTACCTTGATTTTTCCGTTCCGGACGTTTTCAGGTACCGGAATGGAATCTGAAACGACGAGTTCCGTGAGCACGGAGTTCTCCACGCGCTCAACCGCGGGGCCGGCCAGTACGGGATGTACGATTGCGGCGCTGATATCCAGAGCCCCGTGTTCCCTCAGAGCCGCAGCTGCCTCGACCAGCGACCCGCCCGTGGAAATCAGGTCATCTATGATCACGACGTTCTTTCCTTCCACGTCGCCGATGATGTTCAGAACTTCGGTCTGCGTTCCGCTCGAGCGTCTTTTGTCGACAATGGCCAGAGGGGCGTCCAGCAGCTCGGAATAGGCGCGGGTCATCTTGATGTTACCCACGTCGGGCGTGACCGTGACCAGGTTTTCCATGCCCTTCTCCATCAGGTAGTTTCCGAAGACATTGATGGAGTAGAGATGGTCCATGGGGATGTCGAAGAATCCCTGGATCTGGTTGGAATGCAGATCCAGCGAGAGAACCCGTCTGGCGCCGGCGGTCACGATGAGATTCCCGATCAGTTTGGCGGTGATCGGCACGCGCGGCCTGTCCTTCCGGTCCTGGCGGGCATAGCCGTAGTAGGGCAGCACTGCGGTAATGCGTCGCGCTGAAGCCCGGCGGGCCGCGTCGATGAGGATGAGGATCTCCATCAGGGCGTCGTTGGGCGTAAATTCCCCGTTGCCGCAGATGGGCTGAACGATGTAGACGTCGTTGCCACGCACGTTCTCGCGGATCTGGACGCTGGTTTCTCCTCCCGGAAAACTGGTGACTTCGGCCACTCCAAGTTCGATATCGAGATGTTGACAGATTCCCTCGGCGAGGGATCTGTTTATGTTGCCGGTGAAGACCTGAAAGTCGTAACCCAAATCGTCAGCCTCCTTTGGGGAGATCGAGTCGCGTGTTTGAATCGCCGATTCCGAAAACGTCGGTTGGAATATAAAAACCGCCAGACGCCGGAGCAATCGAATTTGACAATGCGGGACGATTTGGATAGCGTCAATTCATCGTCTGGGCGCGGCCTGTCGACGTGCCGCTGATTACCGGAAATATCATCCATCGAGTGCCGTGCTGACCCTCATCTACCAGGACGACCACTACGTTGCCGTTGACAAACCGAGCGGCATCTTCGTACACCCGACCCGCCTGGGACGCCGGGAGCCCAACTGCATGTCCCGCCTGGGCAGGCAACTGGGTCGACCCGTATTCACGATTCACAGGTTGGACCGCGCCACGTCGGGCGTGCTTCTTTTCGCGCTGAGTTCCGAGGCGGCCCGGAAAATGTGCCTCCTGTTTGAAAAGCGCCGCATCCGGAAGGAATACCTGGCCGTGGTTCGGGGATTTGCGCCCGAAACCGGACGGATCGATCATCCTCTGCGCAAAGACAGTAATAAACCGGCGGCGGACGCGGTGACCGACTTTGTCCGGATGGGAACAGCCGAACTTCAGGAACCCGTTGGCAGACATGATACAGCGCGTTTCTCACTGGTACGGGCCGTTCCTCATACCGGCCGCATGCACCAGATCCGGAGGCACATGGCCCACATCTCCCATCCCGTTCTCGGCGACACCAGGTACGGCGACGGCGCGCAGAACCGGTTCTTTCGCGCCCGATTCGGTATGCGCCGTCTGGCGCTGATGGCCGTCCGTCTCGCGTTTCTGCATCCGTATACCCGAGACGGCGTTTCTGTCGTCGCGGAACCGTCGGAGGACCTCGAAGCGACGTTTACTGCGCTTGGCTGGAGCGAGTCGTCAGGGGCCTGGTCTCATCCGCCCCTGGCTTCCTCTACACTCTGAGGCCGCCCTGAAACGTCTCCGCCGGCCCACCTGTACAATCTGGGCAAAAGCGCCAGTGTTCGATCTTCGAGAGGAAGTCTTATGGGGGTACTGTTGCCGCGCGCGGATTGCCTGGCAGCAATGGACACCTCGAGGGCCTGGCGCAGATCATGACCGGTAATCCACGGTTCACCCCGCCCGCGTACTGCCGCCAGGAACGACCTGAGCGACCCGGTCAGATATTGAAATTCGCTCCATTCGTAAGGTTTATACTCCGTTTGCTCTTTGATACGTTGTCCGTCCGGATCAAATCCGCGGTAGACCTCCGGCGGCGCCCAGTTCCACCGCACGAGGGAATCGCCGGTCCACACATCCACCCCGCCGTGCGGTGTAGGCGTGCCGAATACCGCGCAATCGATGCCCGAACTCATTCGAAACCATCCGTGAAGAACAAGACCCTCATCCGTTTCCGCAGCCAGCGACTCCTCCTGCGCTCCCCAGGCCATCACTTCCTCCACTTCCGCACCGGCAAACAACCTGAGTACTGATATATGCTGACAACAACCGCCCGAAATTTCACCGCCGAATCCGTGAACGCTGGCCCCTCTCAATGCGCCGAATTCACCGGCGTGAATCCGCCGGGCTACTTCCTGAACCTCGTGCATCGCCCGCTGCAGATTGCCCCCGCCGAACACCACGTCCTGTTTTCTGCAGACGTCGACCATCTCGTCAGCATCGGCCAGCAGACCGGCGATGGGTTTCTCCGCCGTCACCCCCTTCACACCCGCCTGTGCGCACGCCACCACCGCATCTTTAATGTACTTTACCGGCGTCACCACGGAGGCCACGTCGGGAACCGCGTCACGCAACAGGGCCTCTGCGTCCGGATAAAGCGCCGTTACCCCGAATCGTTCGCCCACCGCCCGGCGTCGATCCGCGTTGACCTCGGCAATGGCGACGAGTTCCGTATCCGGATAGGCCGCAAATGCTTCGGCATAGACCTGGCCCATGCGACCACATCCGATAACCGCCGCGCGTAATTTGACGTCACTCATCGTTCTCTCCCCTGCGTTGAAGGCCACGGTATCAACCGCATGCCCGTCAATCCGAAACAGATCTCGATTATCCGTAGCGGCGCCATCGGCGACTTCGTGCTGACGCTGCCCGTGGTCAACGCGCTGCGCGCGGCTTATCCACGTTCATGCCTCCGACTCATCGGCAACCCGTCGATACTCCGCCTCGCCCCTGTTAGTGACCTCGTCGACATCAACAGCGCGGAAGTCGCCGGTCTATACAACCCTGTGGGGACGGTCCCTGAACGTACCCGCGCACTCTTCTCGGACGTCGATCTTCTTATCGCCTACGCCGTCGACCCGGATCGCAGCCTTCAGTCCCGGCTCGCCAATATTGTCCGCGGCCGGGCCATCGTATACGACCCGCGCCCGAAAGCGGGCGTCCGCATCGTCGAACACCTCCTGACGCCGTTGAGACGGATGGGCATTCCCACTTCCGACCCGATACCCCGTATCCGTCCGGCCGTCGATGAAATGGCTCACGCAGGCGAGATCCTTAAAAAACACGGTCTGGCCTCCCCTCTGATAGCCATTCACCCCGGGAGCGGGGGCCGGGAGAAATGCTGGCCGCTGACTTCCTATCTCGAACTTGCCCACAGACTCGCCACTCGCGGAGCGGGCGTCATGGCCGTATGCGGGCCCGTGGAACGGAACGTCGCCGATAAACTTCCGGCACACCTTCCCTGCCTGGCTCCCCGGGATCTTCGCAGCCTTGCCGCCCTGCTTCACGGAGTCGACCTGTTCATTGGAAACGATTCCGGCCCGGGACACATAGCAGCGGCGGTCGGCACCCCGACACTCACGCTTTTCGGTCCCACGGACGCTGTAACGTGGGCGCCGCGGCATCCCCACGCACGCATTCTCAGGGCCCCGGACGGCCGCCTCCCTGCGCTTTCTGTCGAATCCGTACTGAATGCCGCACTCAAACTCCTTGCAGCGGTACCGCCACCGCCGGATTCACACCGAAATTAGTCCGCGCCGACGAGATACAACTACCGGTTCATGCCAATGGATTTGACAGCCTGAAACCAATGTGGCATATTAGGTCCCGACATCGATAGCATTTTGGCTTCGTCTTTGGGTGTCGCTGGTACCAACCGCAAGGAGATTCGAATGAGTGCCCTGCTCGACCTGACTTTTCGCGGAAACTCAATGGCGGGATCTGTCAACGACGTGGGCGAGTTGCGGCGTTCGGACGACGTCCTGCGCGATCCTGCCGCGCTTCACGCCCGAATGGCGGACGACGGCTACATCTACCTGCCCGGACTCCTCGACCCTGAAGAAGCGCTGGCGGCGCGGCTGGAAGTCATGAAACGCCTCGCCAGGATGGGCTCGGTGGACGAAACCCTTCCAGTCATCGAGGGGAAATACAAGCCGGGCGGCGGGCTCGGCACCATGTTCGACATCACACTCGACAATCCGGCGCTGACGAAAGTCCTCTATGACGGACCCATGATCCGTTTCTACGAACGATTCCTGGGAGGACCCGTCACCCATTTCGACTATACATGGTTTCGGGTCAAGGCGCCGGGAACCGCGTCTCCCACCCAACCCCACTACGACGTTGTCTACATGGGCCGCGGAACCCCCAATCTCTTCACCTCCTGGACCCCGCTGGGGGACGTGCCCTTAGAAATGGGCGGCCTGATCGTCCTGGAGAATTCACACAAAAACGAACGCCTCCGGCACACATACGCGCGTACCGACGTGGACAAATACTGCGAGAACGAAGAAAAGGCCGGACGGATCGTTGAAACCGCCAGGATTCAGAAGCGCGACCTGACCGGCGAGGAACAGTCCCGAATCCGATGGAATTCCACCGGTTCGTATGCGTCCGACGCCATACAGGCTCGAAACGAGATTGGCGGCAGGTGGCTGACGGCGGACTACAAACTGGGCGACGTGCTTGTTTTTTCGATGCATACGATGCACGCCAGCTCCGACAACCGAACCGACCGGATTCGCATCTCCTCCGACTCCCGCTATCAACTCGCCTCCGAACCTCAGGACGAACGCTGGATCGGGACCCGTCCGCCGGCGCATGGCATTCGCGCGAAACAGGGCATGATCTGCTGACCGGTACTCGTTCGCGGATTGAAGTCACCGACCGATCCGTCCAAAGGTGAACGGTCCGGACTTCAACAGAATCGCCAGTTCTTTCAATCCCCCTCTCTCGAGCCGCGTTCCTGCATCTGCCGCACAAACGAATTCTCCGAGTATTCTCCACGAACGGCGCTGAAATCGGCGGCAACCTCGTCCGCGCCACCGTCGGCGCCGTATCCGATTGCCGCGGCGGCGCCAAACTCCTTTTCCGCATCCGCCAGCACCCTTCTCGTGGCCGAGGCGCGCAACTTCCCGTGGGCCGCTTTCATTTCCACGAGGTCGTCTTCCGTCAGCGCTTCCACGTGGGCGCCGGTCCGGTCACGGTACGTACGGCGCACCCATGCCCACTCATCCGTTGCGTACATTCCGTCAGCCGACGCGAATGCCGCATTGAACGCCGCCACCGTGTCGATGTCTCCGGAAACGATATCCGTCTCAATCTTCGCCAGCCGTGACCCCGACAGCAGCAAACCGCCCACATCCGCCCAACACTCATCGTATGCCTCCCCATCCATCGGGCCCAGCCCCTTTCCGTCCGCCACCCGCTGAAGGACCTTTTCAACCAGGTACAGGTCGATCGCGGCCGCGTAGCTCCTGATGCCGTGGCGCAGGACCAGGCGCCGGATCCTCACGCCGTTGTGGCGCACCTGATCCACGTCTCGCGGTGTCTTGTCGTACAGATCGTTGAGAAGCGCTTCTCCCCGCATCATCCGCTCGACCGTGTAGGGACTGAACACCTCGCACCGGATCCTGTCGCGCTTATCGGATGCCGTGCGCCGGTCCCGGTCCGGCCACTTATCGCCATCGCGGATGGTGCCTACCGTGTGCAGGTTCATCGCAGGCGTAAGAAAGCTCGCCCCCCTTTCCTCGACGAGGTACGAGAACGGCAAATCACGAATATCGAAGTTCGTCATATGCTTGCCGATTACAACGGTGAACGGCCCGACCGCGCTCGGCAGGAGCATATAGGAAGAGGATCCCGTCTTGCTTCCTCGTTCGAGTACACCCTGGTGCACCGGACCGAGCTTATACATGTGGTTGCTCTGGTTGGTCCCGCTGCCGGCATTGTAGAACGAATAGATCCCCGCGATCAGCAGCGTACTCTTGTGATGGGTTACCGTGTAAGGACCGCCGAACACCGCGCAGGCTTCGCCGTTAAAACACTCCGAATTGGCGAAAAAGAGGGAATGCTCGGCGGAAAACTGCTTTCCGACCTCTACTCCCTGCCCAATAAAGCACCGGGTAAGAATCGCGCCACTCTCCACACGGGAGCCTTCCGCAATGATGAAATCCTCGGCCACGACGGATGCGCCAACCCGCGTGCGCGCCGCCGCCTCGCTCAAAACGGTCCCGTTCTTCAGCATGGCCGCCCCGACGACCTCCGCGCCGCAACCAACGTTGACATCCAGAATCTCGTTTACATGGGCTACAACGGCTCCTTCGCCAACCACGCCTGCGTCCGACGCGTTTTCTTCGACGTATGCGTCGACCATCGCCTGCAGACGCGACGTCATCTCCGTCCGGTACCGGTGCATGCTCATGACGTATGCGAACTGACTGGACATCTCATTGAATATCGGCACCTCGCGTCCACCCCCCTCGTTAACGGGTTCCACGACCGCACCGTTTCCGAATGCCGCGCCGGCGCGCGTCGCCATCTGCCCCACGTCCGTTACGACCGCCCCGTCGCCAACCCGGTAATTCGAGAGGTGACAGCGGACCCGCGTCACCCGCACGTTGTCCCCCAGTACGCAGTCTATCAGGGTTGCGTCCGAAATCTCCGCCGGTAAATCCGCGCCAGCGAAGGATACGGTACCTTCCTGGGTGCCCAATTTTATCTGTCCGTAAAAACCGACACGCTTCACGCGATCCGGATTGAATCCGTGCTTCACTTCCACCTTCGACCAATCCTGGCACGCGCACCCGTTCCTTTCCATCGCCGCGACCTCATCCCTTGACAGCGCACGATATCCAGCCATGTGTGAATTCTCCTTCCTTCGCGATCCAGTTCAGGCGTGCGTATCTTACTGAAAAACCGGTCATTATCAAATCGGGCAGGTGGGTAAGATATTCAGCGCCGCACCCCCCGGCAAGCGTTTTCTGTGGAATTCCCCTCGCGTTTCGTCACTTCCCGTCGAAGGGCAAAACACTTTACTTCAATCCGGCCATTTGGTATATTGGCTGTCCTTTTCGGGCGATCGCTTATCCAGTAAACCGTATTCCATCGTGGGAGTACCGGATGTCCGGCACCATTAAACTCGAGGTTTGCGAGAGCAGCGCCGACGTGGCGCTCAAAGCGTCGGAAATCATCGCAAGTCTGATCCGCGCGACGCCGGATGCGGCGATCGGCCTGGCTACGGGATCCACACCTGAGCAGACCTATGCCAGACTCGCTGATCTGCATCGCGGCGAGGGCCTCCGATTCGCCCGCGTCACCTCCTTCAATCTGGACGAATACTGGGGCCTGGATGGCGATCACAATCAGAGCTACCGTTATTTTATGGACGACCGCCTTTTTCGGAAAATCGACATTCGACCCTGGAATACTCACGTCCTGAACGGTACTGCCGCCAATCCGGATCTGGAGTGCAGGGCATTCGAGACGAAAATCCTTGCGGCCGGCGGTATCGACCTGTGGTTGCTCGGTATCGGCACCAACGGTCATATCGCATTCAACGAGCCGGGCAGCCCCGTGGACAGCCGGACGCGACTCGTCAACCTTGCGCCGAGCACGATTGCCGCGAACAGCGACGGCCGTTTCTTCAAAGATGCCGCCAGCGTTCCTCGATTCGCCCTTTCGGCCGGAATCGGTACCATTCGAGAAGCGCGGCGTCTTCTTTTGCTGGCCACCGGGTCCGGGAAGGCCGATGCCATTGCGCAGGCCCTGGAAGGACCGCCCTCGACGGACTGCCCGGCAAGTCTTCTGCAGAGCCATCCGGACTGTACATTCATCGTGGACCGCGAAGCGGCTTCCAGGCTTGAGTCCGCTTAAAACCGAACGTCGCGCGCAAAGGGACTCCCGTCCGGTTTTCCCGCATTTTCATGGAGCGTCAAATGGATCGCGAAACAATCAAGACAGGCGTGTACCAGGTGATATCCAAGGTTCTCGGAATCGACACGAACGAGGTCTCGGAGGATCAGAGCTTCACGGCGGATCTGGGCGCCGAGTCCGTACAGTCCGTAGAACTCATGGCCGGCTTTGAAGAGGAATTTGAAATAGAAATGGACGAAGACGAAGCCCTGGCCGTACAAACCGTGGGTGGCGCCATCGACTTCATCGTACAGTATGTAAACGACTGATACCGAACCAACTTGTTCTCGTAATTGCCAGGAGTGTGCCTCATGAAAACAGGAGAACTGATCGAAGTTGAAACGCCGAATCTCCTCGACGAGCAGTTCGACTACAACCTGCCGCCCAAGATTCAGTTTGACGGCCCTCTATATGAAGAAATTGGAGACCAACTCGTCAGATTCGACCCGGAGGAAGCCCTCGCCCGCGACCTCGTCATTACCGATACCACCTTCCGGGACGGCCAGCAGGCGCGCCCGCCTTACACGGTGGAACAGCAGGTCAGACTCTACGATATGATGGCCAGGCTCGGGGGGCCTGGCGGCATTATCCGGCAGACCGAGTTCTTTCTCTACACGAAGAACGACCGGCGCACCCTGGAAGAATGCCGCGCACTGGGGCACCGTTTTCCTGAAATCACCTCGTGGATCCGGGCCGACAAGGGCGACTTTCGCCTGGTAAAGGAAGCCGGGGTACGGGAAACCGGAATGCTCACACCCAGTTCCGACTACCACATCTTCTACAAGCTCAAGAAAGACCGCAGAAAGGCGTTCAACGACTACCTGGAGGTTGTCGAAGCAGCCTGGGAGTCCGGCATACGGCCGCGGTGCCACCTTGAAGACGTCACCAGGGCGGACATCGACGGGTACGTGTTGCCATTTGTCCAGGAACTGATGCGCCGTTCCGAGCAGGTACCTCCCGAATTACGCGCAAAGATCAGGCTCTGCGACACCATGGGATTCGGGATCAGCTATCCCGGCGCAAGCCTTCCGCGCTCGATTCCCAAGCTCGTCTACCGGATGACCAACGACGGCGGGGTTCCGCACGATTGCCTGGAATGGCACGGGCACAACGACTTCCACAAGGTTCACGTCAACGGGGCTACCGCATGGCTCTATGGCTGCAATGCACTCAACACCACATTGTTCGGTTTCGGCGAACGCACCGGCAATCCTCCCCTCGAGGGGGCCATACTCGAATACATCGGCCTTCGCGGAAGCCTGTGCGGTATTGACACCATGGTGATTCAGGAGATGGCCGACTACATGCGGTCCATCGGCGTGGATATCGCGCCGAACTACCCGTTCGTGGGGAGGGATTTCAACACCACCCGTGCCGGCATCCACGCGGGCGGGCTGCGTTCCGACGAACGCATATACAACATCTTCGATACAACCGCCCTGTTCGGACGTCCGCCCAGGGTGGCCATTACGGACAAGACCGGCGTCGACGGGGTGGCCCTCTGGGTGAATGATTTCCTTGGTCTCAAGGGCGACGACCGGCTCAGCAAGATCAAAGTGCATAAGGTCGCCCGCTGGGTGATGGATCAGTACGAAGTGCACGGTAGGATGAGCGCAATTACGGACGAGGAACTTGAAGAACAGGTCAAGATCAATCTCCCGGACCGGTACGCGATCTTTCAGGCAGGGCGCAAAGCCGGCTGATCCGCTCGTTTCGACTTGAGGTTCCGGCTTCTGGCGACATATCGTGACGACCCGCACCGTCTACCACACCGCATTAGACGCCTTTTGCGTTGATCTCCTCAAAGCGGCGGGTGTGCCTGAAACCGACGCCCGAATCACGGCCCGCATCCAGGTCGAAGCAGATCTCCGCGGCGTACACTCCCATGGCGCCCGCGCCATTTCGGGCTATATCCGCCGGATCCTTAAAGGCGATATCAACCCGAACGCCCATCCACGTGTCCTGAGCGAGGGGGCCGCGTACGTCCACGTGGACGCGGACAACGCCCTCGGACAGGTGGCCGCGTACGGGGCGATGCTGCGCGCGATCCGGAAATCCGAGAGGTCGGGCATCGGCATGGCCGCCGTCCGGAACACCAATCACTACGGCGCCGCGGCCTACTATGCCAACATGGCGGCCGAGGCCGGTATGGTTGGGTTCAACACCACCGGGGGACGAGAAAACCGGGGCAACATGGCGCCGTACGGCAGCATCGAACCCGCCATCGGGAATGCGCCTTTCGCGTTCGGGATTCCCGCCGGGCGGGAACGCCCCATCATCCTCGATATGGCCACAGGCGTTGTTGCCGCCGGAAAAATCGAGATTGCCCGGGACCGCGGCGAGAAGATACCCCCTGGCTGGGCGCTGGACGCGGCGGGCAATCCCACGGAAGACCCGGAAAAAGCACGTATTGTCGTACCGCTCGGCTCGAAGGGATCGGGACTCGCCATCGTGATGCATTGTATCGGCGGCATCCTGGCCGGGGCCGCCTTTCCGGACGTGGAAAAGTCCGGCTATCTGTTCATCGCGATCGATGTTTCAACCTTTTCCGATCCCGATACCTTCGCAAGAGAAGTCGACGCCCGCATTCAGACCATCCGCGACGCCAGGCCGGCGCCCGGCGTTGAGCGCGTCTACTACCCCGGCGAACCCGAATGGATCAGCCGCGAACGCAACCTGGAAGACGGTATACCCATGCTTCTTCCACATGTGGCCGACCTTGAATCCGTCGCCGACCAACTCGGCGTATCAACCCGATTGGGATGACGCTCAGGTTTCCGACCCGCCGATGGACATCCTCGTCCTCACAGCCACCGCATTCGAACAGGAGACGCTCAGAAGGAGCATTTCGCATCCGACCTCGCGCACCTTCGCCTGCCGCGCGCGCACCGAGGGCAAACTGGGGACGCGCCGCGTCGTTTTGATCGAAACCGGCATCGGCGCCGTCAATACGGCGCAGGCGTTGACCGCGGAACTGGAGGCCGGTCGGCCCGACTTCGTTCTGCAGGTCGGCGTGGGCGGCGCCTACGCCGGCTCCCGGCTGAACCTGGGCGACCTCGCCGTGGCCACCGAAGAGAACGACGGGGAGTTGGGGTTCCTCGCGCCCGACGGCTGGCACCCGGCCGATCATATCGGTATCCCCGTCCTCAGCAAGAACCGGATTCACTACAATACCTTTCCACTCGACGCGGATCTGGCCCGACGCGCGGCAACCATGATCCTCGACGCACGCCCGGATGCGGCTCCGGCCGTGCGCTCGGGTCCTTTCGTAACAGTACAACAGTGCAGCGGCCTCGCCGTCAGAGGCAACGAACTCGCGGCGCGGTTCAACGCAATCTGCGAGAATATGGAAGGCGTAGCCGCCGCGCACCTCTGCACGCTGTACGAAGTTCCTTTCGTCGAACTGCGAGGCATCAGCAACCCGGTGGAAGACAGGAACACGCTCGCGTGGAAGCTCCCGCTGGCCTCCGGGAACGCCCAAAAAGCTGCGGGTGTCCTGATCGAGAATCTGACTCCGTGAGAAACGACGAAGAAGCGAGACTACGAAAGGGCGAAGAAGCGAAACAACGAGAGAACGGGAGAACATCAGTCACTTATTCGTGTTCTCGCCTGTTCGTATTCTCGTATTTTCGTATTCTCGAACTCTCGTACTCTCGTATATCTCGAGGTTCCGATGGCCTTCGTTTCGCTCGGCTACTCTCCCTCTCCCAACGACACCTGCATCTTCTATGGCCTCACCCGGGGAAAGATCCCGGGTGCGCCCGCGTTTGAAACGACGCTTGATGACATAGAGACGCTCAACAGGCTGGCCATGGATGGCGGATTGGACGTTACCAAGGTCTCCTTCCATGCCCTGGGTTTTCTTCGGGACCGGTACTGCCTCCTCCATTCGGGCGGCGCGATGGGCCGCGGGTGCGGTCCCCTCGTCGTTGCCGCCAGACCCCTGAATCCGCGGGAACTGACCCGGGAAAAGATCGCAATTCCCGGAGCACTGACCACAGCCGCGCTGCTGCTGCGCCTGTTCGAGCCCTCCCTCCACAATCTCGTCGTTCTGCCTTACCACCGCATTATGGATGCCGTACGGAACGGCGAAGCCGGCGCCGGGCTCATCATTCACGAGAGCCGGTTCACTTACCCCGATTTCGGGCTGCAGGAAGTCATCGACCTGGGCGAATGGTGGGAACTCACCACCGGCCACCCCATTCCGCTCGGGGGTATCCTTGCCCGCCGGGACCTGGGCGCCGACCGGATCCGCGCCATCGATAGCGCTGTGCGAGCAAGCGTGGAATATGCCCGCACCCACGCCGACATTGTCCTCGAAGACATCCTGCGGAATGCACCGGAAATGGATGCGTCCGTCGCGCAACGGTTTATCGATCTGTACGTCAACACCTATACCCTGGACTACGGCCCGGACGGGGAAGCCGCGATTGCCGATATCGTCGTGCGCGCCGAAACCGCCCGCATCATTCCGACATCCGAAAAAATGCTCTTTGTCGACGAATAGCCTCAAGTCGAAAAAAGACAACGGTCAAATTGGCCACAAAAAGCCTGAATGCGGGTAGAGGGTAGAGGGAAGACGGTAGACCAAAATCGGTGAGACGGTAGCCGGTAGAGGGTAGAGATATCCTGCCTTGTGAGGCTTCTCTTCGTGCCGGAGGCAAGGAGGTATAAATTAGCCGGCGAGGACATCTTCTACCGTCTTACGTCTCCCGTCTACCCGGTTTTCTCCCCCTCTCCCGTCTTACGTCTCACCCGGTGGTCGGGCGGCGGGGGGAGAGGTCACGAACGCGTCCAGCGACCTGGTGTATCCTGGTAATCCGCCGTCTAATCGCCTTTATCAACTTGCACATATACGATTGAACGTCCAGGGAAACATACGAATCCTGGTAAATTGAAAGGAGCCGCTTCAATGTCAAGACCCAGTATCGGATTCATCGGACTCGGGATTATGGGAAATCCCATGTCCAAACACCTTCTCGCGGCCGGTTACGACGTGGTCGTGCACAATCGAAGCCGTGAACCCGTGGCCGAACTGGTTGACGCCGGCGCCAGGGAAGCCCATTCACCCAGGGAAGTCGCCGAACAAAGCACGGTTGTCATCACCATGTTGCCCGACTCGCCGGACGTGGAGGAAGTCGCTCTCGGACCCGGCGGTATCATTGAAGGCGTGAGCCGGAACGACGTCTACATCGATATGAGCACGATTGCCCCCACCGTCACCCAGGACGTGGGCCGGGCGATGGCACAAAGAGGCGTTCGCTGCCTGGATGCGCCGGTAAGCGGAGGCGACGTCGGCGCGCGGAATGCCACCCTTTCCATCATGGTGGGCGGCGACGAGGATGTATTCAACTCAGCAGAACCGATTTTCGCGGCGATGGGACAGAATATCGTGCTGTGCGGACCCCTTGGCGCAGGTCAGACCGTCAAGGCCTGCAACCAGGTCCTGGTTGCCGTAACCATCGCCGGGGTGTCCGAAGCGTTGACACTCGGCGCCAGGGCGGGCGTCGACCCGGCCAACATCGTACGTGTGCTGAGCGGGGGCCTCGCCCGGTGCGGCGTCCTCGAGAACCGCGGCGAACGCATGGTCAACGGTGATTTCGACCCGGGCTTCCGCATACGGCTTCACTACAAGGACCTCAACATCATCATGAAAACCGGCAGCGACTATAATGTGCCGCTGCCGGTAACGAGCATCGTTCACGAACTGTTCAATCTTGCAATGGCCAGGGACCGGGGCGAACTGGATCACTCCGGACTGTTGACCGTCGTCGAAGACCTCGCCGGTGTGCAGGCACGCACGGCCGGCGCAGGTTGACTCGCCTTCATGCTGTCCAGCGCATCACGTCTTCCAGCGGCTTGCGTCTGGGTTTCGGGATCTCGCTCGGATACCCGGTATAGAAGAAGCCGATGATATACTCCCGGTCCTGATCGGCGCCGAGCAACTCGTACGTTTCCTTTTGCATGGTAATTGGGCCGGTGCTCCATTGCATTCCCACGCCCAGCTCCCACGCCGCGAGCTGCACGTTCTGCATGGCGCAGCAGACCGCGGCATAGTCCTCCCGCCGCTGCTGTTCGTCTCCTTCCTGAACGCAGGATACGGCGACGATTGTGGGTTTGGACATGAACTTGTCGTAACCCGCCTGCCGGAGCTTTTTCCGGCTTTCCGCGTCGGCGGGGTCTTTCGCCTTGGCCTCCTGGATTTCTGCATATCGCCGCCCCAGCGTCTCTTTCGTGCGCTCCCCCAGAACGATAAAACGCCACGGCTCCGTGACGTGGTGATTCGGCGCCCACACGCCGAACTCGAAGATGCGTTTCAGCATCTCGCCGGAAACCGGCCTCGAGTTGAATTTGAAAATCGTCCTCCGCGCCTTCAGCACATCCAGAACATCCATTCCGACCCTCCAGAAAATGGCGGTACACAGCCGCGGCGCGAATGGCGTTCATCCATGAGCCGCCGGTGTCCCCACTGTCAAACCCGTTGCCCCAGCAACGCCTCCGCGACCTTCCGCACCGCACGGACAGCCGCGTTCGCCTCGCCCACGGTATTGTGCTGGGTCAACCGGACGGCGCCGACGCGTTCGCCGCAGGTCCTGGCGTTCGGACACGCCTCGAGCGGATACGCGCCCTTCTCGAGACGGCCGGGCCTGTAACTGTTGAACACCGCCGGATCCCTGTGCAGCCTCCTGAAAACCTGCCATTCGACCACGTACTGCTGTGGTTTGGGGAATGCCGGTATGCCTTCCGCCGCGACCATCCGGCAGAACGCCGCCGCATTCACCCCGAGTACCGCCGGGTCTACCGAAAACAGCGCCCACCAGTAGCTGGGCTTCGTCCCCGGCGGCTGCGGATGGGGCTTTACGCCCGGCAAACCGGATATCCCCCGATCGAACGTCTCGCCGAACGCCTGGCGCCTGGCGATCCACCCCGGCACCCGCTTGAGTTGCACCGATGCCAGGGCGGCGTTGACGTCGCTCAGCCGCACGTTCAAAGCCGGGAAGGCGGGCGTTGCCGGCGCTCCGGGGAACCTCGGATAGCATTTGTCGGAAAACAAATCGGCCTTTTCAGCCAGTTTGCGGCTTCGGGCGAGAACAAACCCGCCTTCGCCCGATTTCATGTGTTTGCTTTCGTTTGTGCTCCACGCGCCAAGTTGCCCGAATGTGCCGAGATACCTGCCCTTGATGGTCGCGAGATGCGCCTGCGCGCAATCCTCGATCACGGTCAATCGAAGTCTGCGGGCGACCCTCATGACCGCGGGCATATCCACCGCGTATCCCCCGTTGTGTATCGGCATAATCGCCCGGGTGGACGGCGTGATTGCGGCTTCCATCGCACCCACGTCCATCAGTAGACCGTCCGGCTGCACGTCGGCAAACACGGGAATCGCGTTCAACTGGAAAATCCCCATGATACTGCCGTAGTCGGTCAGGGGGCTCAATATGACCTCGTCTCCGGCGCCTATACCGGCGGCAGCCAGGGCAACGTGGATGGCCGCGCTCCCTGAACTCGTCGGCACGGCATATGGCAACCCGTAGAGCTTCTGCAACCCCTCGCGATACGCCATGACGGCCTTGCCACGGGCCAGCGGCAGCGCCGGGCCATCGAGCAGCTTCTCCAGCGCGGCCAGTTCCTCCCTGAAGTGAAACGCTCCCGAACGCCATGGCTTGCTGTGTACCGGCCGTCCGCCGTGAACCGCCAGATCCGACTTCCTCGTGCCCTTTGCCAAACTATCCTCCTTGATTGGTGTAACTCACTGCCGTCCGGGACGAAGACGCCCGGCGGCTACGTGTTTCCTGATACGGCGTACTCTTCCAGCACCTTCCGGTCGATCTCGATTCCAAGCCCCGGAGACTGTAACACCGGCACGTCCCCGTCCACTGCCCTGATCGGCTCTCTGGCGAGTTCGGTGCGGAGCCGGTTCTCGGTCATGTCGAATTCAAATAACGAAGGAAACGGATTCAGAGTTTCGGGCGAGTCGGGAAGGGTTGCCTGCCAGTGAATCGTAGCGGCCAGGCGAATGCTGGTTCCCCACATGTGAGGCAACACCCGCACGTGGTTGGCGCTTGCGAGCGCGGCAACTTTCCGGCACTCGGTGAACCCGCCGGCGTCGCTGATGTCCGGTTGCACGATATCCAGCCCGCGTTCCTGGATCAGGTTGCGGAACGCCCATCTTCCCTGGAGCGCCTCGCCGCCGGCAACGCGCACACCCAACGCCTGACGGATCTCTCGGTAGCCTGAAACGTCGTCGGTCGAGATCGGTTCCTCGTACCACAACAGGTCGTTTTCCAGCAGGCGACGACCGACGTGGATCGCCGTGCCGGTATCATAGCCGCAGTTGGCATCCACCGCAAGCAGGGTCGAATCGCCGATCGCCCCACGCACCGCAGCCGTATTCCTGACGTCGTAGTCCACGCCGAATCCGATTTTCATCTTCACCGCCCGGAACCCCATATCCACGTATGACGCCGCCTCTTCCGCCAACGTCCGGGTCATATCGGCCTGACGCTGCAGGAACAACCCGCTGGCGTACGCGGGAATCCGGTCCCGGAACGCGCCGCCCAGGAGCCTGTAGACGGGCATCTCGAGCGTCCTGCCCACAATATCCCACAGCGCGATATCCACGGCGCTCAGTTCCGAAAAGCCCACGCCGCCCCGCAGATACGAGTCGTTCCAAATGACCTCGACGTCAAACGGGTCCCGGCCCACGAGCCGCGCCCGCAACGCCGTTTCATTCAGACCCGAGACACCTTCGCCCCAACCCGTCACACCCGCGTCGGTGATGACCTCGATCACACCGGCGGTCCTCGCGTTGTTCCAGGTAACGGAATTCGCAAACGGCACCTTCAGGGGGTAACGCAGATTGTAGACTTTAATGTCGGTGATCTTCATTTTGTTTTATTGACCGGCTTTAATCCGAAGTCCGCCGGCGGTTGAACTCGACCGCCTCCGGAAACCGGATTGTCAAATGGTTGAGCGCTTCCGGAATTTCACACTCGCAGGCCGATGCGGGATAAGGCAACGTTCCAGTGGCTCGAAATCGACTTCCGTTCCCGGCATGAAAGTCGCCGCGCCGGTCCATGAACTGCCCCCAGTGGCCCATTGTATAGCCAATATTGGGATTCACGACCTCGCTCTCCGCCCAGCGGGCGGGAAACAGCGACCGAAAACGCGGCGTCGAATTCATCCAGCTGCTGCAACGAACCATCCTGATTTCGGGTCGCCGCGTCCGAGAATCCCGGATTATACGAATCAGCGACGCTGCGAAGGGCGTATACATCTCGCTGAGCGGCGATTCGGGCCGGTAGACATTGTCGATATGAATATTCAACCGGCCGGTACCCGTATAGTCGTATGACCAGCATTCGTAGGGTCGTTCTACGGAGAGACCGTCGCCGGCCGCCTTCAAACGGGCTTCCAGAAAGGGCCACAGCAGGTTCAGACCTTCCTCTTCGAATGCGTCTGTTGCCGCGTCATCTTTATGCAGGGAGTACAGGGCCGCCAGCCCTTCGATCACGGCAGTCCACTCCGGCCCGACGTCGTCGCCGGATGGATGGCGTTTCCCGTCGTAGAATGAAGTATTCCGGTAAATGTTGACCCGCTTGTTCACCAGGTCTGAGAAGGGCTCCGACCCGGTTTTCGCCTGGCGCCACAAGTACCACAGGGAAAGCCTCGTGAATCCTCTCACATAGCGACAGCGAACCGTATCCATACCCGGCGCCGGATGTTCGGCCTCCATAACGTCTACGCACGACGGGACGCGGGCGAGGCGCCTCTATCCTCTCCCGGGAAACGTCAATTCGGCGACCCCGGACTTGTCCAGTTCGCCCTTGCCGATTTCGATCATACGGTCGTACTGCTTTTTCGTGGCATCGGCCAGCGGCAGATTCAGCCCGGCATCGCGGGCCAGGCCCAGGGCGATACCTGAATCTTTCGCGGCGTGCGCAGAGGAAAAGTAACACTCGTGGTCCCGCGCCACCATGTCCTCTCCATCTGTTTCGAGAACGCGGGAGTTGGCGCCCGTCTGCGAGAACACCTGCTGCAGCATCTCCAGATCGAGGCCCAGGGCCGCCCCCAGCCCGAGTCCCTCCGCCAGGCCTACCGTATTGATATTCATCACCATATTGACGAGCGCCTTGACCTGCGCCGCCTGTCCGGCCTGGCCGATGTACTTCAAATCCGTGCTCATCGAATCCAGAATCGGGCGCACGTCGTCGAACACGTCCTTCCTGCCTCCGCACATGAGATAGAGCGTGCCTTCACGGGCCTGTGTGATACTGCTTGCCATACACCCTTCCAGGCTTCTCGCGCCCGCCGCCTCCGCCAGCGCCTGGACGTCGACGTGTACCTGCGGGGCAATTGTAGCGCAATTGATGAAGACCCTTCCGGCCGCGTCGCAAAGCAGGCTGTCGCCTTCGGTCGAAAATACCGTACGCATCGCTTCGTCGTCGGTGACGACCGTGATAATCTGATCCGCGGCTGCTGTCACGCACGCCAGCGAGTCGGATGCATCACACCCGAGTTCACGCGCCAATTCGGCCGCGGAATCCGATCGGACATCGTATACTGAAGTCACGATGAATCCGTCGTCCTTCAGATGCCTTGCTATATTCGCGCCCATACGCCCCACGCCCACCACGCCGATTCTGAAATCTGAAGTCTCCATGTTACCCTCCGGCATACAAAGAAAGAGCGTTCAACTGCCGGCGCTCGTTCCAGCGCGGCCAGCGGTCGAACGCTCCATTCGGAACAACCTACAGGCTATTGTGGAATTCCGTCCAATCGTCGAGATTGTTCAGATTCACCGCGTCCAGAATCGACCCGTCGTCGTCCACTCCGGCCGCCGACAGAATCGAGCCGCGCGTTTCGTCGTCGTGGTGATATCCCAGAATGGCCGCGTTCGAAGCGTTAATCTCGTCCTGCGGTATGCTGCCGCCGCGCTGACTCACCACCCAGTTTTCGAAGTCGATATACGTCGGCAGGTTGCTTTTTACGTAGTCAACCGCCGCATCCCGATCGACTTTCAATCCGTCGAGCACCATCTGGTCGTAACCGGCGCCGCATTCTGGATAGTCTTCCGCCAGCTGTCCCTTTGCGGAAAGCGTCAGCTTCAACCACAGCCTGGGCAGGTGGATGGCGCCGAGAGGTCCCGCGACACCGGAACTGATAAGGGGAATCGTGCCTGCCATCGTGTGTCTCCTTCTGAAGTTGGGGAGTTTGATGAGATGGAAACCGTTTAGCAGTCCGTTGATAAAGTCGCTCTGCAGGCGAGGCCGATGCACCCCCGTTCACCGGCCTGATTTCCAGAATAAATGTACAGGATGCAACACCTGTCAACAGGAAAAACGCCGGACGCGGGCCCTCGCCTGATCCGGACGGGCCGGGAGGCAGCGCGAACAAATCAGGCGCGCCAGACGTGAACCGCATTGTGAACACAGTACACAGGACGGGCGGATGAGAACGTTGCTCATCCGCCCGTCCTGCGTCCGGCAATTTCACGCTTCCCGGCTGTTTTCCAATCGGTCGATTTCGTCCCGCAGCCTGCCGGCCTCTTCGTAACGTTCCTGGCGGCTGGCCTGTTCCATCTTGCGGCGGAGATCGTTGATCCGCATCTCGACCGGGTCTCCGGCATCCGCTGTCCCGCTCTTGGGAACTTCCGCGACCGTCATTACGGCCTCTTCCTTGTCCTCAGTAAGCTTGGGCGGCGTCCAGGCTTCGATCGTTTCCGGCTCCTCGGCGCCGACGCCCGGACGGTCTTCGTGTCCGGCTTCGGTGATAACAGCCTCCGATACGTAGATAGGCACTTCGTAACGTAGCGCCAGGGCAACGCAATCGCTCGGACGTGCGTCGACCCGCCAGCGCTTCGCGCCGCTTGCGAGCGCCAGCTCCGCGTAGAAGATGCCCTTTTTCAACGCCACAATGTAGACGCCATCTATCGTGGTGTTGAGCTGCCCCAGAATGGACCGAACCAGGTCGTGAGTAAGCGGGCGCGGCGGGCGCTCGTTCGTCAGTTCGGCGTAGATGGCGCTGGCCTCCATCAGCCCGATCACGATCGGCAGCAGCACGTTGTGTTCGCTGTTGCAGAGCCAGATCATACGCGGTTGGGATACCTGTACAGGTCGCAGCGCGTTCAACGTGCGTTCAATGTCGATCCTGACTTCAACCATCCGCTTCCTCCGGTTTCTCATTTCCCCGGAACACGGTCCGCAATATAAGAAAGCCAGACTCCCCGGCAAGGTTATTTTTCGTCCTACTTAGACACACTGCGACGCAAACCGTTCCATCTGGCGAATACACACCGTCTCGAGCCGTTCCGCGCTCCCCGGCGCGACCCGCGACCAGGGTCCGGCAACCACCTCGTAACCACCCTCCTCGTACGCGCTGTGGATCGGGAAATACCCAACCCATCCGTTCGCGTTGCCCGTTACGAACCAGGCGCCGGCCTGTTTGATTGCGAGCCCCGTCTCGACGAACACCTCCCCCGGGAGCGCGACCCAGCGTAGGCGGCCCAGCGCCATGGCCTGGACCTCGATCTGAAGCGGACCTTCCGCGAGTTTGCGCGCGAGCCGAAACGCCAGGCGGTTTTCGTAGGAAGGATTCCGCGCAGCCGCTTTTTCCGCGTCCTCCAGCGACGGACATGGCCTCGCGTCCAGCTCCAGTCTTTCCGTATCGTAGGCCACGTCGTTGGAAGACAGCGGAGGGCCCTTTTTCAGACGGTCGATCTCGCCCAGCGCGGCTGTGCCCAGCGTTCGGCCTATCCAGGACACGTCATCGAAATGGGTCGTCACGCGTATCGAGTTGACGTTGCCGCACGCGCCGTTGACGAAGAGACACGGCGCGCCGTTGAGGCACGCTTCCACGGAAGCCGTGAGGGCGCCGGGATAATCCGCCGACACCGGCGGAAGCAGCATGGCCACGACGGGATGTGCGGAATAGTTCACCATCACAGCGTGCGGGCGTCCGGTCAAGGCTTCGAGATAGAGTACGTTCAGCGCCTCGTCCACGGCCCAGGCTCCGGCCGCCTCCTCGAGCGGCGGCAGTGCCCCGCCGCGGTTCAGCGTGCCGTCTTTAAGCAGGATCCGCCGGTGCCGGGCTACGCCGGGCACCTGTGTCTCCCCCGCGTAGGCCCTGACCGCCGCCCGCTTTTCCCACGCTTCGGCAACCGTGGACGCCAGCGTCTCCAGGTGTGCCTCCAGCCAGTCCTGAATTCCCTCCGTATCCCGGAACGGCGTCAACCCCAGCATCTCGGGCGTCGAGTGGGAATGGGTGGCAGACAGCATCACCCCTTCCTGTGCAAGGCCGGTCCGGCTGGCAATCCGGGAACGCAACTCCGCCGTAAAGTTCCGATCCGGACCCAGAATCGCGTTGTCGTATCCGACCGAGTCCACCGCCAGCACAGCAATCGACCTGCGCCCGTCGTCGAGCACCAGTGCCCTGGCGTACAGGTCGTCGTGGACACCGTCGAACGGCTCGCAGGTGCCGTTCCCTGACGACGTCAGATACGGCACCCAGGTGGGGGGCGTAACACACCGCTTTGCCGCGCCTGCCAACAGCATTCTATACCTTCCTCCATTCCTGGGTTGACACGGGCAGTACCCACGGCTAAATTACGCCCACGTCCGTCACAAGAGGATATCCGATGAGACTCTCGCTTTCCGTGCGGGTTGCAGAAAGCTTCAGCAACAAACGCGTTGTGGACATACCACTGCCCACGCTCGCGGCCATCGCCAGGAAGGCCGGATACGACGCGCTGTGTATGCGCGCTTCGGTTGTTGGCATCCGGAGCGCTCCGGAAACGGTGGAATCCGCACGCGCACTCCTTGGCCGGAAAGGCCTTGCAGTTTCAATGGTCACCGGCGACTTTGCCGTTCCCGAAAACGGCGACGACGGCCCGGGTTGCCTGCGGGACATCACGCCGTACCTCGACCTGGCGCAGGCCCTCGGATCCGATCTGATCCGCGTCTGCATCAAGACCGAGGCCGACATTCCGTTTGCGCAAAAATCGGCCGATGAGGCCGCCGACCGGAATATCCGCCTGGCCCACCAGAGCCATACGCTCAGCCTTTTTGAGACCGTTGAGGGTTCGCTGGATGTCCTTGGAAAGATAGGCAGATCCAACTTCGGACTGATCTACGAGCCCGCCAACCTCGCCCTTTGCGGAGAAGATTACGGACCGGAGACGTTACGAAGATTTCAGCCGTACCTGTTCAATGTCTACCTGCAGAACCACGCGCCCCACCCCAATGGCGACCGGCCGATGACCACCTGGGCCAACGGCACCGTTATGTCCACCCTGCGTCCTCTGGATGCCGCGGAAGGCATCGACTTCGGCCGGGTCTTCGAGGGGCTGCAGGCGATCTCCTACAGCGGGTACGTCACGGTCCACCAGGCGTTCGGCGGACGCCTTCCGCCGGACGAAGCCGCTATCCGCTCCGCAAGATTCCTCAAGTCGTTCGCCGTTTGACAGGTTGCGGCGGGATATTGCCGTGGATGCCGGATCAAGCGTCTCGCTAACGGCTGTATTCCGCGGTGATTTCGTGTTCGATCCCGCCCCTGACGTTGAACCGACCGGCCACCACCATTTCCACGGGCGAACACGCCTGAACCAGGTCATCCAGAATCCGGTTCGTCACCTCTTCGAAAAACGCGCCTGTATCGCGAAACGACCTGAGGTAGTACTTGAGCGACTTGAGCTCCACGCATTTCGCGCACGGAATGTAACGGACGACGATCGTGGCAAAGTCGGGCTGCCCTGTAAGCGGACACAGCGACGTAAACTCCCGGCACGTAAATTCGATCGTGTACCGCCTTTCCGGGCGCGGATTCTCGAAGACCTCCAGCATTTCGCTCGCCTTATTCCGCAATCCGGCGCTCCTTTCCCGAATCGGCTGCACCGTCGGCTACCGTATCAACGGTCACCGTCGCCGCAATTCCGCCCCTTACCGTGAACTCGCCGATCACCCTCATTTCCTCCGGGTTACAGGCAGCGACAAGATCATCCAGAATCCGGTTGACGGCCGCCTCGTACGACGTCGCCTGATTTCGGAACGACCCCAGATACCGCTTGAGCGACACGGTCTCGATACACGTGCCGCCCGGCACATAGCGAATGGTGACCGTGGCGAAAACCGGTTCACTCGTGACCGGTAGAACGGCCGTGAACTCGGGGAAGACAAACTCGATCGTATACGGCCTGTCCGGCTGAGGGTTTTGTGTCGTCACCAGACCCAATTCAACACTCCATGGCAGCGTTCAGACCCGGCTCGCGTCCGGACATGCGGAGCCGCGCCGGCGTGAACTCAGAACCTGGGTACAGCCACCGGCTTACCCGAACGTACCGATTCGAACAGCGCCACGCAGATTGCCGCCGTGCGGACGGATTGCTCCAGGTTCACCTGCGGCTCAGTGTCGTTTTCTATCGCCTTTAACAGGTCTTCTATCAGCTTCCGCCGGCTGTCCCCGCCGTCGTCCGCGACCTCAAGCGGCGTCCACCTTCGGTTCTGCAGATCCGCAACAAGGCGGGCGGGCGGCGCCTGGGAGGTCAGGAACGTCTTGCGCGTGCCGTATATCTGCACATTGCGAAAGCCGGGCCGGGCCGAACCCATTGTGGTAAACGTCTTGGCGACGCATCCGTTTTCAAAGCGGATGATACCAACCACGCAGTCGGTCACCTCCAGACCGTGCATTCCCGCGGATATGCCGTTTCCGTACGCCGCCACCTCCGCCGCCGGCGAGTCCACAATCCACTGGATCACATCCACGGGGTGGATGCTACCGCCGGCCGCCGCATTATAGCGCGAGCCCAGTCCGCCTCGCCATCCCTCGCGGAACAGATCCAGGTGGTTTGATATATAGTCCGCTTCGGCGTAGAACAACGGGCCGAACGCCCGTGCCTCAACCTGGCGTTTCAACTCCTGAAACGTCTCATCGAACCGGATCTGGCAACCATGCGACACCATCCGTCCCGTCCGGCGCGACGTCTGCACGATTCTTTCGATATCCTCAAACGTGGTGGACAGCGGCTTCTCGACAAGCACGTGCTTCCCGGATGACAACATCGCAACGGCCGGGTCGGCGTGCAGATGGTCGGGCGTGCAGATCGAGACAACGTCAATGCAGTCCAGATCCGCAAGGGCGCGGTAATCCGTATACCGCCTACGCACACCCTCCTCCTCCCCGACCTGTTCCAGCAACTCCGCGTTTACGTCGCAGATCGCCGCTACCGCCGCGCCCGCTTCGCGGTAGGCGGCGATGTGTCCCCTGCCCACGCCCAATCCAATTACGGCCGCATTCAATGCCACCCGTCAGCCCTCCACCTGGAAACTCGTCGCCACTTTTTCGCTCGCGCTCGGGAACTCATCGACAATCTTAAAACAGTTGTCATGCCCCTATGGGGCGCCCAAAATGATGAAAATGCATCTCAGCCACGGATTCTTCGTCGTTTCGTTTATTCGAAAAGCCGAGAGTACGAGAATACGAAAAGGCGAAGAGATGACGAGGCCAAGAGTGTATGATGTATTCCTGTTGTATCATTCTCTCGTAGTCTCGTTTCTTCGTAGTCTCGTTTCTTCGCCGTTTTCAGCTTCGTCCCGGCACAATCGGCACCAGGCTCGCACCCGATGGCCTTGGCCCGGAGGGCCTGATCGGCAGACGATCGTACGAACGGTACCGGACGTCGAGATGCGGTGTCTCCACCCTTACGTGGCCCCTGTGGCGGGAGTCCATCAGCGCATCCAGGGCTCCGCTCACCAGCAGCGTGCGCTCTACGGGGTACGGTGGTTTACCGGTGAGGAAGAGTTCGTGGATGTTTCTGCCGAGATAGCTGAAATGGGCGTGGGGATCATCCGGAAGGAACACTTCCATCCCCCTCACCCGGTCCGGTTCGCGGCCGGCGTATCCGAATCCCTGCGTGTATCCGTTCAACATGAGGGTGGCAGCCTTCAAACCGTCGGCGTATTCCAGCAGGAAGACCGCCGGGTCCGGGCAGTGAGCTTCCATTTCCCCGGCGGCTTTCGCCTCAATGGGTTCGCGTGCGGCATCGGCAAGCTCGCGTGACCATTGCCCCTCGTCTCCCGCCCTCCAGACGTCATCTCCCTCGAGGCACTGCACAGCGACGATACCGGTCTCGCCGCCCCGCCTGCGTTCGGTCATACACTGCAGCAGTTCGAGCGTGTGGAACCCGTAGATGTCCAGGCCCGAATACCCGATTGACAACGCTTCCGAAAGCGGCGTATCCAGGTTGTATTCGATATACGGACGCCTCCAGCCCAGCGGAACCGAGGAACCGGCCAGAAAAGGCACATTCAGCATTCGGGCCCGGTCGTACATCCACTTTGAATTCACCCAGTCATACGCCAGGTGTTTGTCGTTGAACACGGGCACGGACCGGCCGGAAGTTGCAAATACCCCGCATACCTGCTCGAAAAAGTACCGGCGGGGATACATATGCTGCTGCTTTTCGTTCCAGGCGTAGTCCCCGTGCTCCCCGATGATCAGCACGCCGTCGACGGCCAGATCCCCTCCGCCCAGCGTCAATGCCTTCGGAATGCTGTTGTAGACCGGCACTCCGTGTTCCTTCGCGAGTTCGAGGCCGACGTCTTTCTCATGAACCTGGTCCATGTACATCGACGCGACCTCCACCTGCGGCGGTATCAACCCGTCGTCCGACGGAAAGCCCTTCAGAAACTTCGTAATGATGACGTCGGCGTGCGAATACCGATAGTATGTCGTCACAACTGCCGCGATCTTCTTCAATTCGGACATCTGTAACCGCCCTTCGAAGCAACGGGCGAACACGGGGTTCGCGTCCGCCTTGACGCAGCGGGCAAGGATCAATCGCTCCGCCAAAGGTACGCCCTGGACACAAAAAAACATGGGCAGGTCGCCCAATCCGCCGGGCAAATATGAAGCGGGCCGGAATCGATGTCAAGGCGAAATGAACTTCCCGGAATTCGGGACAGTGCCCGGTTCATCCGGCTTGATTTCGAAGGATGGATCTTCTATTTTGGTGTCTCAGAAGTTGTCTTAAAATTACCGGTGAGTTCCCGAGCACGAGCGAAAAAGCGGCGGTCAAGGCGGGAGAATCCGCTCATATTTGTCTATACGGGTGGATTTAACCAACGCCGACCGGCACTTTTGCAGCCGTGCGAAGACCGCTGGGAATTTTAAGACAGCTTCTTAGGTCAGGATGCCGATTTCCGACGCCACGAGACAACCGATATGGCCTATACGGGAATGAAATCATGGTTGCAGGACGAACTGAAATCCATCCGGAAAAACGGACTCTACAAGACGGAAACACAAATCGTCTCGCCACAGAATACGCTGATCCGGACCCCGGATGGTGAAACGATCAACTTCTGCGCCAACAACTACCTTGGGCTGGCCAATCATCCTGAAATCGTGGAAGCTGCGGCGGAGGGATTGGGCGCATACGGATACGGCATGGCATCCGTACGCTTCATCTGCGGCACCCAGGATCTGCACAAGGCCCTGGAACGACGTATCTCCGGGTATCTGAAAACGGAAGATACGATACTCTACACCTCCTGCTTCGACGCCAACGCAGGACTGTTTGAGACCGTTCTGGGCCCTGAAGACGCCGTGATCAGCGACGCGCTCAACCACGCCAGCATTATCGACGGCGTCCGGCTGTGCAAGGCGCGGCGCCGTATCTATCGTCACGCGGACATGGCGCATCTCGAAGGCAGGCTGAAGGAGACCGCGGACGCCCGTTTCCGTGTAATCGCCACCGACGGCGTGTTTTCCATGCACGGGGACGTCGCGCCGCTCAAGGAGATCTGCCGACTCGCGGACGCTCACAATGCGCTGGTCATGGTGGACGATTCCCACGCGACCGGTTTTATGGGCGCCAACGGGCGCGGCACACCCGAATTCTGCGGCGTCGAAGACCGGATCGATATCCTGACCAGCACGCTTGGAAAGGCACTTGGAGGGGCCTCGGGCGGGTTTACGTCGGGGCGCGGCGAAATAATCGATTACCTGCGTCAGCGCTCTCGCCCCTACCTTTTTTCCAACACGCTGGCGCCCCCCATTGTCGCGGGCGGATTGAAAGCGCTTGATCTCGTACAGACGCAGCCGGAGTACCGCCGCAATCTGATGGAAAATACACGGTACTTCAGGAAGACGATGACCGAACGCGGTTTCCGCATTACAGAGGGCGTCCACCCCATCGTCCCGATAATGCTCGGCGATGAGCGGAAAACGGTCCGCATGGCCCGGGCCATGAACGAACGCGGCATCTTCGTGGTGGGCTTCAGCTATCCCGTGGTGCCCAAGGGCGAAGCCCGCATCCGCGTCCAGATCTCCGCGGCCCACACGCAGAAGCAGCTTGACCACGCGGTCGATACGTTCGTGGACGTCGGCACGGCCCTTGGGGTCATATAACCCAGACCTTTGACCCCTTTTCTCTAAATCCCGGAAAAGCAAGCGGTTGCCGGCGCAAGGGCCGCAACCGCCAACAACAAGAGGACACGCCAATGGATAAGCCCCCGCAACAACCCCTCCAGGACCACGTCGCCATCGTGACAGGGGCGGGGCAGGGTATCGGCCGGGCCGTCGCCCGAACCCTGGCGGAGCATGGCGCCCACCTCGTGGTCAACGACCTTGACGAATCCAACGCCCAAAGTACGGCCGAGGAACTCAGGTCGTCGGTCACCACGGCCTTTCACTTTCAGGCGGATGTCACCGATGCGCCCGGGGTGCAGGCCATGGTCGACTGGACCGCGGACACATTCGGCGCCGTCCACATTCTGGTCAACAACGCCGGCATCCTCTTTCCGACCAGCGTTATCGACATTGACGAAGACGAGTGGGACCGCGTAATCGACGTCAACCTCAAGGGCGCCTTTCTCTGCTCGAAGGCCGTCCTCCCGCATATGCGGGAAGCGGGTTGGGGCCGCATCGTCAATTTCTCTTCCACCGCCGGCAAGAACATCAGCACCGTTGGCGGCGCGCATTACACGGCTGCCAAGGCCGGCGTGCTGGGGTTCACACGCCACCTAGCAAGGGAAGTCGCGCCCTACAACATTACCGTAAACGCCGTATGTCCGGGACTGATCGATACCGAAATGGTGCGCGGAACCATCGATGAGGAACGAACACGCGCCTATGCGCGAAGCTTTCCCATACCCCGCCTGGGCAGACCCGAGGAAGTGGCCAGCCTGGTGGCCTTCCTCGCCTCCGACCAGGCCGCCTATATCACGGGCGCGTCGCTGGACATCAACGGCGGCGATCTCATGATATAGTGTTTCGCAGAGGGTTAGGGGGCATTCACGGAATGCGGATTGAGAGCGTAAGGACCTTTCTGGTTCATCCGGGCAGCGCGAAAAACCTGCTCTTCGTCAAACTGGAAACCGATGCGGGCATCCACGGATGGGGAGAGGCCTATACGCAGCATGACAGGGACCGGAGCGTTCAGGTTCACGTGGAGGAACTGGGACGGTACCTGACAGGACGATCGCCGTTCGATATCAAGCACTTCACGTACGTGGCCTACACGGATTTCGCCGGTAAGCGGGGCGCGATGGACCTCTACGCCGCCATCAGCGCCATCGAACAGGCCATGTGGGATATTGTCGGCAAGTCTCTGAACCAGCCCGTCCATAACCTGCTAGGCGGCGCCTGCAGGACCAGAATCAAGGTCTACGCCAACGGCTGGGGGAGCTGGTACGATCCCGGGAAGGGATTGGAGGCACTCGCCGAACGGGCCGCCTCGGTCGTGGCGAGGGGATTTACAGCGCTCAAATTCGACCCCTTTCCGGGCCCCTGGCGCAGCATCATCGACAGGAAGGACGAACAGACCGCCGTGGACCGGGTCGCGGCCGTGCGCGAGGCCGTGGGCCCGGACGTGGATATCCTGGTCGAGGTACACCGCAGGCTCTCACCGGCGCATGCCATCCGCGTTGCCCGCGGCATGGAGCCGTACAATCCTTTCTGGTACGAGGAACCGGTTTCATCCCGGGACCTCGACGGCCTTGCGGAAGCCAGACGAAACATCCGCATCCCGGTTGTCACGGGAGAGGAACTCTATACGAAGGCCGAATTCCGCGAGGTCTTCGAGAAACGTGCCGCCGACATCATCAACCCTGACGTCTGCAACTGCGGCGGCATTCTGGAACTTCGCGAAATCGCGGCGATGGCCGAACCCTGCCACGTCGCGGTCTCGCCGCACAACTACAACAGCACCACCGTGGGGCTGGCCGCCACGATGCAGGCCGCGGCAGGGATGCCCAACTTTCTGATTACCGAGTACTTCGTAAACTTCGAAGCCACGGGCAATGAAATCGCGGTGGATCCGTTCGTCGTAAGAGACGGTTACGTCACGCTGCCCACCGCGCCCGGGCTGGGCATCGACCTGGACGAAGGCGCGCTCGCCGATCATCCTTTCCGGTCGTTCCCCAGGAGAAATCTGCGGCGCCCATGCGACGAGGGTCCGTAGCCATCCGATGTTCTCAACCGCATACGGCGGTTTTCAAATCTGTTTAATAGGACTCGGGTTCAGGATATCCCCGGTATTCACGCAAAGGAGATAGAATATGGATCGTGGTGACTTGAGAGATAGATTGGACGTGCTGGAAGAAAGGCTGCGCTGGCAGAAGCGGGCGATTGCAGGGCTGTTCGTTGCATTTTTGTTCAGTGCAGCGCCGGCTTTGACCCAGGCACCCAAATGGTTTGGCGTGATGCTTCCGTCAAAGCTGACCTCGCTAAGCCTTCGAAACAGTGGTTCCGGTGACGGTGTACGTCTTCAGGGTCTATCTCCAAACCTCGCTGAAATCACGTTCCCGGAGACCGAGTACAATGGACTGAACAAGATCGCTCCTGAGCAAATCATCGATGCCGGTGACACCCTGCGGGTGGGTACGCTTCATATTGTCAATGCAAGCGGAGAGGTTGTCGCGGAAATCGGATCGGAAGAGTCGGGAGACGGTTCGCTCAAGATAGGAAACAACAACGGCACCCTGGTTTCCTTTGTGGGCGTAGATCAAACGGGCCACGGCAGGATGGTGGTTCTCAATGCGGCCAGTCGGGTCGCGGCCGCCATGGGAGCCGATCCGTCGGAACATGCCAATGGATGGGTCGAGATATATAGCATCTCAGGATCGGCTGCCGGATTCGGCGTCAACGAGGGTGGCAATGCGGTGATTGCCGCCTTTAACAGTGACGGCAAGCTGGTTTCGGGTATGGGTATCACAAGCAACGGTCACGGAAGTCTCACGATTGGCAATGCGGCCGGCGGGGCCGTTAATGCACTCTCTGTCGACGGCGCCGGAGACGGCGTAATGATTATGGGCAACCGGAACGGCGATGCGGTTTCCATTCTGGGCGCGAACGAGAATGGGCACGGAATCATCGGGTTCCTCAATGCGTCCGAGCGCATTGTTGCCGGTCTGGGAGCGGATTCGACGGGTGTTGGAGGGCTGGGTATAGAAGGAGGCAGGGTCAGAGCGTTTGTCGACGGGAACGCCAACGGCGTGGTGGAAACCCGGGCCAACGACGGGAGTATTCGCTGGTCCTCTGAAGCGTCTCCCGTCGGGGACACCGGCACGTCGACCGGGCTGATCGGGGATTTTGACGGGGACGGCGACGTGGACTTCAACGACTTCCTCACCTTCGCCCGCAATTTCGGCCGCACGAGCGGGTAGCGACCCCTCCCTCGGCACAGGGAGGGGAGAATGAACGCTTCGACACGCCCGCGGCCCGATCACGACATCTGACAAGTTGAGCGTCGGCGAAACGTTAATCGCCTCGTGAATTCAGACTTCTGATGCAAGCCGGTGCAGGCTTCAAGCCGGGGGCGGTTCGATACAAAGGAGTGTTCCCTATGCGTTTGTGCAATCCCTTGTTTTTGATTCTTGCCATCTTTGTCGGCATGTTTGCAGGGTCTGAAAGTGCGTCGGCAGCTGAAGAGGGCCATTCCGAAACTTCGGCCGCCGGCCGTAACATGCCGCCCGAGCTTGGCGACGTGGGAAGGAATGGAGCATACGGATATTCCCAATCGGTCGGTTCCGGCATTTCATTCTCTTCCAGCAAGACCCTGTCGGAGGAAAAGATGGAAGAGGGACTTGCGGAATTCCGCTCCGGCAAGGACGTGGTCTGGCTCTATTACACCGCGGAGGCCAGCGACCCGGACGGGGACGACGTGCGGTATATCTGGACTCAGATTTCTCCCGAAGAGCCGGTTGCGATCATAGAACAGGATGATTCCTTCGTTCCCAGCGGGCAGGCAGTCGACGTCAAAGTATGCACTCCTCCCTCAGGAGCAGTGATTACGCTTCAAGTCGTCGCGATGGACAGGAACGGCGCCAGGAGCGAACCCAGATCGGTCATCGTGAACGCCGCCGGATGCACGTCGGAAGCGCGCTGGGCGCGGTTGTCCCGATTTGCCCGATTGCGCGAAGCTGCAAATCAGGGAGACCATAAATCTCAAAGAGACCTGGCGTTGGCGTATATCAACGGCGACGGCGTATTCAAGGATCAGAAAAAAGGAACCCACCTCATGCAAACGCATGCCCAGGCCGGGAATGCCGAAGCCCAGGCTCAATGGGCTTATTTCCTCGACACGGGCAAGCACAGGATAAAAAAAGACAAAAAGAAAGCGCTTGAGTGGTACCGTGCCGCGGCGCGGCAGGGTCATGCACATGCGCAATATGCCGTGGGGTTTTATGAGAAGGACAAGCGAGAGGCAGCGAGGTGGTTCAAATTGGCGGCCGAGCAGAACAACTCCTCGGCCCAGTTCAATCTGGCGAAGATGTTGGCTGAGGGCGACGGTGTACCGAAGGACCTGGCTGCTGCGAAGGAATGGATGCAAAAATCGGCGGATCGGGGGTACAAACGCGCCAAAACCTGGATAGAAAACTGGGAGGCGGCGACTGCTTTCGATGAGTCCGGAAACCGGCCGCCGCGTTTGTCTTCGGTTGCCTATGCAGGAGATCATCGACCTGTTTCGGCTTCCTATTCCGCCGACAAGATGACGTACAAGGACGGGAAATGGGTCACCGAGGGGGGACAGGCAAAGGTCAACACGGTCGTGTGGCGCAAATTCAACGTTCGAGCTGAAGATTTCGATGGCGAGGCGATTCGATATCTCGTTACGCAGACCTCGCCAGACACTCCCAAAGCAAAAATCGGCGGCCAGCGAAACGCATTCAAGTATCATGCCTCCGGCAAGGAAGTCATGTTTGCGATATGCTTTCCTCAGATTTCCAGTGGAGAGTTCACGTTTCAGGTGATCGCCGAGGACAAACGTGGCGGAAGAAGTGCGCCCAGGACAATCGCGCTCGAGGCGGTACGGTCGGACAAATGCCAGTGAGATTGCACGCGAGAAGGGTAGTTCAGGGGGCGGTAACCGAGCCGCCCCCTGAGCTTGTCGAAGGGTCGGCGACGGCTGATGCGGTGGGGGGACTACAACACCATTCCGCATCCAAGTATCATTTTCAAATATGAACGCATTTCTTGCGTTGAAGTCTTTTTGTAGGGTCCAAACACCTTATATGTATTTCTACATCTCGGCAATCCGAAGTCCTCACCGCCGCAAACGCTCGCTTTCTGACGAGACTTGCGGCCTATTTTTTCGGGAGAGCAGCTATGACTCCAGTTGAAGAACGGTTGAACAGACTCGAGACGCGCGTTACGCGGTATCGCAATTTCAACGTCCTGTTGTGCCTCCTTCTGGTAACCGTCGTCACGGTTGCCGCAAAAGAGGGCGTGTCGCCGTTTCAGGCGAACTCAGCCGATGTTCCCATCGCAATGCCAGGCGCTAATATAGGCGTTCCCGATTCACCTGACAGGGGCGTACCTGATGAATTGTATCCAGAGGTGCAAGCCGCAGGAAAGTTGGCGGCGCAGACGCAGGGTGTGATTCGCGCGACAGGATTGGAGATCGTAAACAGCGAGGGACAGGCGGTTATTGAACTATGGCCGAGTACAGCGGGAGGCGGACTAATCTTCGTGAATTCTGCTGAGGACAAGAACCTCGTCTATATCGGATCGTCAGCCTCAAATGGCGATGGATTGGTGCATATAAACTCGACTGGGGAAAGGAACCTGATTGGTCTTGGGTCAAATCCCGATACAAGAGATGGCTCAATTGGAATTAGAAATAGAAACGAAGAACGAATGATCAGCTTGAACACTTCCGAGAAGAGTGGCTGGATAAGAATTGACAAGGCCGGAAATGAAAACTTGGCGTACATAGGCGCCAATACTCAGGATAATGGGCTTTTGAGTCTGAGCAACAAGTCCGGAAAGGGCCTCGTGTCAATGTATGCCGATGAGTCCGCCGGCAATCTGCAAATACGGAACAATAACGACAAGATGATTGCCTACCTAGGTTGGAGTAGCGAAGGCCAGGGAGTACTGAAGATTAACTCCAAAACCGGTACGGAACTCATTACGGCAGGTTCAAACATAGAAGATGATGGACTGCTCCGGGTAAGCAATCGCTATGGAACTCTCGGGTTTTTCGTTGTCAGTACTGAACTTCATGGCTATGTGGGAATTCAGGATAACCAGGAGAGGCTTCTTGCAGACCTGACAGCGACGGCGGGTGGTGATGGTCTTTTGCGCACGTTGTCCAGGCAGGGAATCACGACGTGGTCCAGCGCTTCCTTTCAGAGAACTTCGGGTTCGACGTCCCTGAAGGGTGACATGGACAACGATGGCGACATTGACGGGGACGATTTCCTTATCTTTTCTGAAAACTTCGGCAAGAAATAGCGAGCATTGAAAATTATGCGAAGAATACCAGGTTGCCGATTCGCATTCTTTGCGTTCGTCCTACTCTATTGTGGCGGGGTAGCGATTGGATCGCCGCCAATTGAGTACGTCAAGGAACAGCACCCGCCGAATCTGGAGGGTGTACTGGCCCGGATCCAAAAGAACTGGGTCGCTCAAAAACGGGCACTGGCCAAAGCGACCGTCAGACAATACGGCGCGGCGATCATCGCCGGCGAAAACGTCACGGTCGTTTTGGAGCCTCGCCCCGGAAGGCTCTCGGCGAGTATCGATTTCGCGGCACTGTCCGACCTGGGCGTCAGCATTGTCGCGCAATCGCGGCATCTTGTTGAGGTGTCTGCTCCCATGTCCGAGCTTGAAAGACTGGCAGAGGTGGACGGCGTACGATTTGTAAGACTGCCCATAGAGCCCAGATTACACGCGGTAGTCAGCGAGGGCGTGGAGCGCATCAAGGCACAGGTTTTTACAAACAGAGGTTTTACAGGGCGTGGCATTAAGGTAGGTGTAATTGACATCGGTTTTGCGGGGGTTCCGGAGTTGATAAGCCGAGGCGAATTGCCTCAGAATTTGACTCCCCGGGATTTTACTAACGCAGGGACTTTTGTAGGCGACGAGGTGCATGGATCGGCCTGCGCTGAAATTGTGCACGATATCGCTCCGGATGCTGAAATCCATTTGTATAAAGTCGGCAATCTTGTCAGTCTTGAAAACGCAAAGGACAGGGCAGTGGATGAGCGCTTGGACATTGTCACTGTATCTCTCGGATGGAATTGGGGCACCGGGTTTGGCGATGGGATGGGTCGGGCGTGTGAGATTGTGAATGATGCATTTCGAAATAACGTCTTGTGGGTGAATGCAGCGGGCAATGAGGCGCAAAGCCAAATCACTACGCGACTGAGCGACCCGGATATCGATGGGTTTCACAACTTTCGTGGAGACATTAAAGTCGTCAACTTAATGGATCGTCAAACGGGAAATGCATCTCTGAAAATGGGAGAGGAAGTAGAGGCGTGGTTGACCTGGAATGATTGGCCGCACACGAATCACGACTACGATCTCTTGCTCGTAAAGATCGAGGCAGATGGCAGCAACGAGATTGTTGAGCGCGCAGATACCAGACAACTTCAATCGCCACCTGTGGAACGTCTCGCATATACGATTCTAGAACCAGGTCACTATGGTCTTGCAGTTTGGCGGGCGTCAGACGCCAAAGTAACCCAACTTAAGTTGATCAGTACAAACCATGACTTCGAAGGGCTTTTGTCTAGTGAAGGAACCGTGAGCATACCGGGGGACGCGGTCGGTGCGCTGACCGTGGGGGCGTTGCATCATCCGGAATGGAGAACAGGACCAATTGCGGATTACAGTTCGCAGGGTCCTACAATTGATGGGCGAATCAAACCTGATTTGGTTGCTCCCGCCGCTGTTTCCACCATAAGCTACGGTCCCAACCGATACACTGGAACATCGGCGGCGACTCCACATGTCGCCGGGGCCGCAGCTCTTTTGAAATCCTCCGATCCCATCTTTTACAATGCGAAGAATCTATTTGACGCATTGTCGAGATCGACGGTCGATATGGGCATTCCGGGCCCCGATAACGTCTATGGCAATGGGCGATTGGACCTATCGCTGCTTCCCCCCGTAGGCAGACCCGTAATGGAACTTTCGCGTAATGTGCTTGAGTTTGGCGCCGTCCTCCTGGGATCATCGCAGACGCTGGATCTCGGCATTGTCAACACGGGTCGGTCATCGTTGGTGATTACGGAAATCCTTCTGCCATCCGGTGATTTCGGGCTTTCTAGATCTTCCTTTCCAGTTGCGCCGGGTCGCAGCGAACGGATTTCCGTCACATTTACCCCCCGGAGCGAGGGAGACAGGTCCGGTGATATGGCGATTTTGAGCAATCTACCGCAAACCAACATAGTGCTGCGTGCGCGAGGGGTCCGGCAACCGGTTGTTCCGGTTCCACTGATCACGGTGGATGCGTCTCGACGTGATTTTGGCGGCGTCAACGTCGGCAGTACAAAGTCCATGACCGTCACCGTCACGAATTCCGGAGATGCTTCGCTGACAATTACAGGTATTGCCTCCAGCAATGAACAGGTGAGAGTCTCGCCCAGGCAGCTGACAATTCCGGCAAAGCAAAACGGGTATTTCACGCTTAGTTTCCAGCCAAACAGAGCAGAAGATTTATCAGCGCGCGTGACCATTTACAGCAACGATTCCGAGACGCCGGTGGTCGGATTCCCTGTTGTTGGAAAGGGTCTTCGGTCCGAGACCACTTCCTTTACCTTATCTCTTGTCGTCGATGCGCCAAAAAACCAAGATGTGTATTCTTTACCTTCAGACGGTATCATTGCGGTCGAAATTCACGGCCAGCAGGTTAAGGATGCAATAGGATTTCGCGCGTTGTTTGATTCCGATACACAATCCTTCACCTATACGGGTTTCGAAATCGGCGACGGCATTCCCAACGGACACTCACCAGGGCCATACTATCACACCGATCCCTCTTCCGTCGAAGTGATGGCAGCGTCATTTGGCGGAAGAATCGCTGAGCAGTCCGCAAAACTCGGCACGATACATTTCAGCGTATCCGATACTCTTCAAAGAGGTCAAATGCGGATGCGATATGCCCGTATCCGGCGATCCGGACAATTCGAAGTTTTCGCCGACCCTGTCGTCTTGAGATTTTCAAAACAGGACGGTCTGACGGCAGACTTCGATGGTGACGGGACCGTCGGGTTCAGCGATTTCTTGCAGTTCGCCCAACAGTTCGGATTAAGCCAGGGTGACGCGGATTTCAAAGCACAGTATGACCTGGATGGGAATGGCAGCGTCGGTTTCAGCGATTTTCTGATCTTTGCCGGCGCCTTCGGCGCGAAGTCTTGATATTTCGACCAGCCGGTAGCCGGTCGGAGGAGGAGGATCCAATGCGTAAACGCATCTCAGCGTCTGCCCTCATTGCCCTGTGCGTTCAATTTCCGTATATTGATTTGACCTGCATCGAATGCAGACGAGTTATTTTCCCGGACCGCTGATAGATGGATAAAACAGCCAATGAGAAAACACTGTGACCGCCACGATTCATAGGATAGAAGATCTCATTCGCATTCGGGGCGACAATTCTGAGCGGCCTGATGTGCCGCGTGCTATGAACCCGCACTCAAGAAAGTAAATTTGAGAAGGGATGCGACGTGAATAATCGAGAAATCACAATTCGCGTCACGCCAGAGGCTGCTCGTGTTTATCAGTCCGCATCAGAACAGGATCGGCGAAAATTGGATGTTTTGTTAAGTCTGCAACTGAGCAGTTTGAGAAAACCGGCACGTCCAATTGAAGATATTATGCGCGAAGCCAGTGAAGAAGCGCGAAGAAATGGCTTGACGCCAGAAATATTGGAAGAACTGCTTAATGAAGCATAAATCGCGCTATGTACTTGATACCAATGTCATTGTCAGTGCTCTGCTGAACCCCCAATGCCCCAACGATCCGAAGGACCCTCCGAAACGCCTTCCAATCTGCACGGCGCGCTTGCGCCGCTGAACACCCCCGACTACCGCCGGCTGCTGGCCAGCAACGCCCTCTGGTGGCAGTTCATGTGGATGGAAATCATCGTCGCCGGCTGGCTGGTGCTGGAGCTGACCAACTCGGCCTGGCAGGTGTCGCTGATCGGCTTCTACCGCATGGCCCCGCTGCTCCTGGTCGGCTTCGTCTCCGGTCCCCTGACCGACCGGTTCGGCCGCCGGAAGATCATCATCGTCTCCCAGATCGTCAACCTCGTCGTATCGCTCCTCATCGCACTGATCATCCTCACCGACAGGCTGGCCGTGTGGCATCTGGCCGTCGCCGCACTGGTCATGGGAACGACCTGGGCCGTAGACTGGACCGCCAGACGGTCGTTGCTTCCCGACCTGGTGGGCAGAGCGCGAACCATGGACGCCATGCTCCTCGAGGGAATCTCACAGAACATCACCCGGGTTGCCGGTCCCTTTTCCAGCGGTGCACTCTACGCGACCCTGGGACCCCTTGGCTGTTTTCTGATTCTGACCGGTATTGCCCTGGCTTCTCTATTGATCCTTTTCCGTCTTTCCCGACAACCTGTCCTTGAGAGAACGCCCACAGACGCTCCCTACTGGACCCGGACCGTGGAAGGGCTGCGCTATATCCGACGCAACCCCACGATTCTGGGCGTTACGCTCATTACCGTTGCCATGAATTTCCTGGTGTTTCCCTATCAGGCGCTGCTGCCGGTGTTCGCGAGAGATATCCTGAATCAGGGCCCGGTCGGCTTCGGTGTACTCGCGTCCGCCAACGGTGTCGGCGCGTTTGCCGGTCTCTGGTTGGTGAGCAGGCTCCGCCGCCATGTTGGAGTCAGCTGGCTCTATGCGGGCGGCTCGTTTCTGATGGCCGCCGCCGTGGCTGCATTCTCCACTTCGACAGGATTCTATCTCTCGCTGGGACTTCTCACCCTGTCGGGAATCGGCCACGCGGCCTTCGGTCTCCTCCAGAGCACCATCGTCCTGCTGTCGGCGCGGGACGACATGCGAAGCCGCGCCATGGGCGGCATCGTCCTTGCAATCGGCACGGGTCCGCCGGGCCGCCTGAGTACGGGCGCGGTGGCAGAACGCTTCGGCGCGCCTCTCGCCGTCTTTGGCACGTGCGCCATCGCGTCCCTGTTCGTCGTCGCGGTCACGCTTGTCATGTCGGGGTTCCGAAACGCTTCGGCCGCACGGGAAGCGAATGCATGAAAAAACCGCCCCGTAGGACGGTCTCCCCTTCATCCAAATTATTTTCAGCAACTTAAAAGAGAATTGGCACAAATTCACATCGCCAGTATCCGCTCGACCTCATCCCTGAGCGATTCATCCAGCCTGGGGCCGTACTGCGCAACCACGCGCATCGACGCGTAATTCGCCAGCCTTGCCGAGTGTACCGCGTCGAATCCGTGAGTAATTCCGAACAGATAGGCCCCGGCGAACATATCTCCCGCGCCATTGGTATCGACCGCATCAACGCTGAAACCCGGCGAAACGAACCGTTCGACTCCGTCCCAAACAATGGCGCCATTGGCCTCACACGTGACCGCGTACGCGCCCACCATCGTCTCGAGCGCAACGCAAGCCCCGTTCGTCTCGCCCGTTTCGGTAAACGCCCGCGCTTCGTCCTCGTTACAAAACAGCAGATCCACCCCGCGGGTTACGAGCGCCCGCATCCGGTCTCCGAACGCGGCGACGATGGTGGGATCGCTCAGCGACAACGACACACGGGTTCCCGCCGCGCGTGCTTCGGCCTGGGCGGCCAGCGCCCCTTCGAACCCGCCGTCGGACGCTACGAGATAACCTTCGATGTACAGATAGTCGCTGCTTTGTATCACATCGGGCTCAAGCTGTTCCGGGCCGAACGTTCCGGTAATGCCCAGGTACGTATTCATCGTGCGATCGGCGTCGTCCGTGATCATAACGAGGCATTTACCCGTGATGCCTTCTCCCTGAAACCGGTTGGAAGCCACGCCGGCCGCCGCCAGGTCCCGGAGATAGAAATCCCCGTACGCGTCCTTCGCCACCTTGCAGGCGTAGTGGGCCCTTCCACCCAGATTCGCCACGGCGATCATCGTATTCGCGGCGGATCCGCCGGACGAGCGTTTCAATACGTCATCGCCCAGGTGTTCGAGAAGTTCGTGGTGCCGTTTCTCATCTATCAACGTCATTACGCCCTTTTCGATTCCGGCCATGGCGAGAAAGTCGGGCGTTACCCGATACTGAATATCCACCAGCGCGTTGCCGATGCCGTACACACTAATCGCCCTGGCCATATGCGCTCCTTGCATAATCGGTCTGATTCCTTATCATATTGGCATTCGCGACTGAAGGGTCACGACGGCTCCCAGCTCCGAGATCCTGTTTACAGGAATGGATAGACAGCAGAAATCAACGGTTCCGGTCGGTCCACCCGGAATCGGTCAGGAAACCGTCACTTAAAGCGAATTCCCTGGACTCGCGAGCGACAATATATCGATTGCTGGACATTTGCAAAGCAGCTTTACACCTGGCTCTTCTTTGAGACTTACCGTAAGATTTCAACTCAAAGTACGTGCACGTTTAGTCAGGCTGCTTGAAAACGTAAAAGCATTGAAATCCCCCCACCGCATCAGCCTTCGTCGGCCCTTCGACAAGCTCGGGGGACGGACTCGGCTTCTGCGACTCCCCCTCAAGGGGGGAGTGATAGAACCCTCAGACGGGCTCGCACGATCAATACCACCTATATGGCTGCGGTTGAGCATTGCGAAGCCACACTAGGATTACTCAACTGGGAATCTGACTTGGGCACGACCATAAGCTGCAACGTGCGGGAACTGACAATCCTGATCGACGTCGAGGCCGACCTCAAGGGCGAGGCCTCCAGGAACCACGAACTCTGGCGTGCGAACTCCTTTAATGAGAAGGAACCCGACACCCTGGACTGGATCGACACCTGGTTTCGGCCGGGCGAGACGATTTACGACATCGGCGCAAATATCGGGCAGTACTCGCTTTACGCGGCACGCAGACTTGATGCGCAGGCGCGGATCCTCGCCTTTGAGCCGGAAGCTCTCAATCACGCCAAGCTGAACAGGAACATCCTGCTGAACGGCCTGGCGAACGTTGTCACGGCCTACCCCATCGCCGTATCGGACCGCACCGCCATCCAGCATTTCTACTCCAAAACCTTCGCCCCCGGCGCCGCGCTCCACGCGCTGGGCGAACCTGTAACCCAGGGCGCCGTGCCCTTCGAGCCGCAGAACCGGCAGGGAACGATGGCCGTTTCACTGGACGACCTCACCGGCCGATTCGGCCTGCCCTTTCCGAACCACATCAAAATCGACGTCGACGGCATCGAGGACAAGATCGTCGCAGGCGCATCGCGAACGCTCGAGGACGCGAGGCTCAAGACTGTGCTCATCGAAGTCTATATGTTCGAAGACATGGCCGAAACGATTGAAACGGCATTCTTCGAACGGGGTTTCGCCCTGGCCAACGTCAGCCCGGTCGACTACTCGGAGGGCATCGTTCAGAACCTGATCTTCAGTCGCGAAAATCTGATCTGAGAAGACACCATGGCCATATTTGAAAATGACGTGCTGGAACGCCGGCGGCAGCGTGCGGCGGACGCCTTTGGTGACGACCCGCCCATCGTGCTCTTCGGCGCCGGGAAGCCCGTTCAGATTCCCGGCGGACAGGACCAGACCTATCCGTTCATTCCCTACCCCGAATACTACTGGCTCACGGGTTCGAGACGCTGGGGCGGCGTTCTGGCCTACGATCCGCAGGATGGCTGGAGACACTTCGTGCGGCCGGTCTCTCAGAACGAAAGGCTGTGGGAAGGCGGCGGTGAGGACGTCGAAGGCGACGACGTCGCCGGATTTCAGGGCTGGCTGGATCAACGTGCAGGCCACCCCGCCGCGGTCATCGGCGACGACGTGGACAACGTCAAAACCGACCTTCAACGGGCAGCGGCGCTTCAGGTATCCATCGATGGCGTCCGCCGCCGGAAAGACGCCGCCGAGGTCGCACTGATCGAGCGGGCGGCCGCGGCAACCGCAGCCGGCCATGCGAAAGCCCGCGAGACCATCCGGCCGGGTGTCAGCGAACGCCGCATCCGCGTAGAACTGGAATCGGAGATGTACCGACAAGGCGCCGACGAAGTCGCCTTCGACACGATCGTCGGCGCCGGAACTCATGCGGCCGTGCTACACTTCGAACCGGGCCCCAGGATAGTGGAACCCGACGACCTGGTCCTCATCGACGCCGGCGCGTCCATCGCAGGCTATGCGGCCGACGTCACCCGCACCTACCCGGCTGCAGACCGCTTCACGCCGAGGCAGCAGGCCATCTACGACCTTGTCCTCGCCGCTCAGCGGGAAGCCATCTCCACGTGCCGCAAAGACGTCGAATGGCACAAAGTTCACCGTGCCGCGGCCGCCGTAATCGCCCTCGGGCTTTGTGACCTGGGCATCCTGAGAGGCGGACCGGACGTCCTCCTCGACAGCGGCGCGATTTCTCTCTTCCTGCCGCACGGCGTCGGCCATATGGTGGGCCTTGGCGTTCGGGACGTGGGCGGCCTCGCGGCCGGGCGCGAAGTCAGCGTCCATTGCGGCATCCGGATGCGCGTGGACCTTCCGCTAGAGGAAGACTTCCTGATGACCGTCGAGCCCGGTGTGTACTTCGTTCCCGCATTGCTCGACGACCCCAAACGGCGCGAACGGTTTGCCAATATGGTCAACTGGGACGCTCTGGCGTCCTGGCGGCCGGTGGGCGGCGTCCGCATCGAGGACAACGTGCTCATCACCGCCGGAGATCCACGTATCCTGACGGCCGAAATCCCCAAGTGAACGCTGCGGTTATCGGCGGAGGGCCGGGCCGGAGCGCGGTACATCGCCACAGCAGCCCGTATGAGGGTCGTGAATATTCATGTCTGATACATCCCCTGCCGCGTCGCGCGCGCCCGGACCGCGCGGGCTTCCCCTTCTGGGTTGCGTCCTTCCGTTCCGCAAGGATCCAATCGGATATCTGATGGATGCCTGGACCCGGTACGGCGACGTGGTCCGACTGGATATCAGGGGGAAGACGGTACACCTGATTACCCGCCCGGAGCACATCGAACACGTTCTCGTGCGCAGGAGGAAAACCTATCTCAAAGGCTACGGGTACGACGACCAGAAGCTGCTGCTGGGCGAGGGGCTGATAACGAGCGAGGGAGAACTCTGGGAGCGCCAGCACCGGATCATGCAGCCGTTCTTCACGCCCAGGGGAACGATGCGTTTCATGGAGGTAATGGTAAGCGCAATCAGCGAGATGCTGACGCGATGGGAGCCCCTCGCGGATGGCGAACGCGTAATTCAGGTCGACGAGGAGATGGCGCGCCTCACGGGAAACATCATCGTTCGAATTCTCTTCAGCAGGGACCTGAACGACGAGGCGGGTCGGATCGACGAAGCATTTCAGTACTGCGTCGGGTTCATCGACCGGCGTTCCGCGGATCTGATCGCGCTGCCCATGTTCGTCCCCTCGTCCGCGAACCGGCGATTCAAACAATCCCTCAGCGAAATCCACCGGTATATCGACGAACGCATCGACGAGCGGCGCGACCATACCGGGGAAGAGGATCTGCTCTCGGTACTCATGCACGCCCGGGACGAAGAAACGGGTGTGCGTATGGACCGGCGGCAGCTGCGGGACGAACTGGTCACGCTGTTCGTTGCGGGATATCAGACAACAATGCATGCGCTGACTTGGACGTGGTACCTGCTGGATCGGCATCCACAGGTTGCGGGAAAGCTGTGGGAGGAACAGCGTTCAATCCTGAACGGGCGTCTGCCCGGCCTCGAGTCCGTCCACGAACTGAGCTACGCCCGAATGGTATTCCAGGAAGCGATGCGCCTCTACCCGCCGATCAAGGTGATCGTCCGGGAGGCCGCGGGCGACGACGAGATTGACGGGTACCGCATCCCCATCGGCTCACTGGTGCTGGTGAGTCCCTATATCACGCAACGCCATCCCACCCTGTGGGAAAATCCGGAATCATTCGACCCGGAACGATTCACCCCGGAGCAGGCGGAACGACGCTCCCGCTACGCCTACCTTCCCTTCAGCGCCGGACGCCGGATCTGCCTGGGCGGAAACTTCGCGATGCTGGAAGCGGTGCTTGTGCTGGCGATGGTGGTCCGGCAGTACCGGCTTCAGCTTGTGCGCGGGCATCCCGTTACGCCGTCGATGGACGTGAAGACGTGGCCGCTGTACGGCATGCCGATGACCGTCCACCGGCGCGAGTAGAAATCATCCCGATTTTAATTCCTCGACGGGACTAACCATCCTCCACTGTCTCGACCGTATTCAGAATCGCGTCGGCGTCCTCGTCGGCGGGTTCGTCGCTGAGAATCCGCCATTTGTACTGGATATCCCGCTTCCCCGCGCCCGTGGCGCGCAGCACCTCGGCTTCCGCCCAGCCCGGACGCATCAGATGGAGGCACGGCGGCGCCAGCCTTCGGGAACCGCGTTTCTCGGCGTATTCCACGTTGACCCCAGCCAGCGCATGGTCCAAGTGGGGAATCACCTCGTGTAACAGGAATTCCCGCGAGAACTCTCCTTTTAACTCCGCGTAGATCTCGTACCGGCGGGCCTCCACGCTCGCCACCACCCGGAACTGCTCGACCACGGAGACGTCAAATCGCCGGCGAACCTCTTCGAGCGCCAGAAGGAGATGGTTCACGTGCATTTTTTCGCCCGTGATGCTCGTCATGTCGCGGCCCTTGCGGATGAAGGCCAGCAGCGGGGCATTCCGGTAGAAACCGGTCACCTGAACGATGTCGTGAATATCGTAACGGTAAAGCCCTCCTGGGGTGGTCAGCAGCACCGCATAGTTCACGCCCGACTCCAGTTCGTGACTGGACAACACCGGTGGATCGGCGTCATCCAGCGAAGTCTCGGGGATGAACTCGTAATAGTTCCCGTTCAGCGAGAGAATGCCCGAAGCAGTATTGTCCCGGTTCGGAAGGGTGAAATGTCCTTCGCTGGCCAGAAAGCCCAGATCGCGCATGGGGACGTCGCCGTAATATTCCGGCAGCTTCCGTGCCTGAACGCCGACACTGCCTCCCAGCCAGCACCCGATGAGTTTCAGGTCCGGCCAGCAGTCAGCCGGAAGGAGCGTTCCGGTCCGCTCCAATATGCTCTCGAGGATCCCTGCGCGGTCGGAATCCGGTTCAATGAGGGCGGACAGTTGATCGGCAAGTTGCGGCTGGTCCGGCAGGTCGATACCGGGCGTGCCGTCGTGAACCGCGCGAACAATGGCCTCGGCGTTTTTTAGTGCGGTTTCCGCGAGGCGAATGAGCGTGCTTGGATTTGGGGTTCCGATATACGTAACGCGCCTGGCCAGCGCCAGGCGCGCGGCCACGAAATACCGGCGATCGTAGTCCTTGATTTCGGAAACCGCGTAGGGGACCGCGTAGTTGCTGCGGATCGGCCCTGGAATCCGCTGGTAGAGCATACCGGACGCGCTTCCGTACGGAAGTCCGGAGGGTGTGTAACCCTCGATCGCCCTGCTGACAATCCCGACAAATGCGCCGTCCAGAAACTCGGGATGGTCCTGAAGCGCGCGATAGATCCATTCCAGGGAAAAACTGGACGCGAGCTTCATGGACTCGGGCGTCACGGGAATGTACTTCGGTTCTCCCGTGGTCCCGCTCGTCATATTCAACATACGGGGTGCCGCGGAGGTGAGGACCGCCTGCTCGCCCGCGGTGATCCGGTTGACGTAGGGCCGTAACCCTTCGTAGTCCCTGATGGGAACCTGGCGGCGATAGTCGCCCTCCGTGCGGATCGACGCAAAGCCATGGTCCTTCCCGAACGCGGTGTTGGCGTTGGCCTTCACCATGCGGCGAAGCAAGTCTCTTTGCACGTCTTGCGGGCGTTCGGCCGCCCGGTCGAGCTTCCGGGTCAGGCCGGATCCCTTCAGCCGGATGATCGCCTTGACGAGCATTCCCATTGCTTATCCCGCAGAAAGGGTGGTTGTTGATTCCGCGTGGGCGCGCAGGACGTCGTCGCGTACGTCGACGCCGAGCCCCGGACCACCCAGCAGCGGCGCCGTCCCGCCCTGTCCGAACGCAACCGATTCTTCAGACACGTCTTCGACGAGCAGCATGTTTCCGTAGGACCCCTCCACAAACGAAACCCCGTCGAGATGGGCGGCCATGTGACGCCCGGCGGCGGAGAGGATGGCGGACTCACCAACCTGGCAGCCAAGCTGCAGTCGCACTCCGGCACGGTCGGCCATCCTGGCGATCTCCAGCGTGCGGGCCAGACCGCCGCACTTGGAGACGCGCAGATTGAAGAAGTCGCATGCGCCTGCCTGAATCAGCGCCTCCGCGTCAGCTGTGGTGACAAGGGATTCGTCAGCCATGATCGGAATTGGCGACCGGGACCTCACATTCGCCAGCACCGCCGGATCGCCCCGGGGAATGGGCTGCTCGGCGCAGACGACGTCAAAAGGCGCCAGGGCCTCTAGCGTTGAAACCGCTTCGTCAGGGGTGTAGGCGCAGTTCGCGTCGACCCGGAGGGATACGGAGGGTCCGACGGCCTTGCGCACGGCTGCGACCCGGTCTCGCGCGTCGTCCCCGTCGATCTTTACCTTCACAGCCTGAAGCCCGTATTCCACGCAGACACGCGCGAGACGGACCGCGTTGTCGATCGAGCCGCTTGTAATGACGCCGCTGTAGGTGACGGAACCACGCCTCGGCCTCAGAATCTCACCCAGAGACTGTTTCTGGCGACGCAACAGGACGTCGAGCAAAGCCAGTTCACAGGCGGCCCTAGCGGCGTGCCACGCGACCACACCGTCGTCATCGCCGTCGGGCAATGTCCGTGCTACGGGCTCAAGAGTACGAACGGCGTCCGGGCCGGGTTCCAACGCCCCAAAGTCTGAGTCCGCGATGGCGGGCCAGAGACAATTCGCAATGCGATCGACGCAGGTCTCGACCGTTTCACCCGTCACGTACGGACGCGGCAGGCCTTCACCGTAGCCCGCCGTGCCGTCTTCGGCGATCAGACGCAAAACAACCGAGTCCGAGCGGGAGCGCACCGAAGCGCTGTGACCGAAGGCCTCGACGAAAGGAATCTTGAGGGCGAAGCAGGTGGCGCCAATGATCTTCATCACAATCCTCAAAGCGGGGCCAGGCCGCAGCGTCCCGGCCGCAGTCGCATTGCAGACCGCATGCCCCGGAGTTCCCTGATAGACGAAATCGTGAGATCGGGAATCTCGGCGACGCGGCGCGGCGTCTGAAACCGTGAAAAGCCCTGCAAGACACGCATGGTCAAACATCCCTGAGATTTGGCAGGGCCGATATCGTTATCGAGCCGGTCTCCGACCATCAACACGCCATCGGGTGCGCACCCTGCCCTGGAGATGGCGGCGCCGAATATCCTTGAATCGGGCTTGGAAAGGCCGAGTTCGGCGGATGCGAGAACAACAGAAAAATGGTCCCTGATGCCCCAATCCGAGAGCCGCTTCTCCGTCCCTTCGGACTGGTTGGCGATGATGCCGAGCCTGAATTTCCGCGAAAGCATCTCGAGCATCCTAGGCACACCGGGGTACAACTCTTCATGGCATTTTTCGTAACGCACGGCACTCGCGACGGCATGACGCTGATCCTCCGTCAGATTCAGCCGCGCCAGGATGGCGCGAAACGGGCTTGGCGCGAAATCCGTCGCCGCCTGTTCGCACATTTCCATGAGTTCGTTGACGGAATGGCGCAATCCGAACCTCCGGACACGCTCGCATACGCCCTTGAGACGCGCCCGGTGCGCCCGGGTTTCGTCAACCAGCGTCCAACCAAGATCCAGAAAAATCCATTCGATGTTGGTCATGGGGGGTGTGAGTTCGTTGCGGCGGCTCTATCACAACTTCGGCACTGATGACAGGCCTCCGCGTACGCAGAGCCGCCCGAAGGTTGACAGCCGGATGTGATTGCAATATACTGTTGCGTTTCCGTTTCTCAAGCCATATTCAGGAGCGAGTTATGGTATGGATTTTCGTTTTTTTGGGCCTGTTTTCGCCGGTCGAGGGGAAGCAGTCTTTGTACGCCAGACATGAGGCGACGGTGGTTTCCGTGTACGACGGCGATACGATGACCGTGGACGTGGAGCTCTGGCCCGGTTTGACATGGCGCGGAAAGGTGCGCGTGCGGGGTGTGGACACGCCGGAGATTCAGACGAAGAGCGAAGCGGAGAAAAAACGCGCACTGCTGGCGCGCGACTTCGTCCGGGAACGGATTGGGAAAACCGTTTACCTCGAAAACGTAAAGCACGGGAACTTCGCAGGACGCGTCGTGGCCACGGTCAGGCTGCAGGATGGGTCCAACCTCGCGAAGGTGCTGATCCGGGAGGGACACGGGAAGGCGTATAAGCGGAGACGATGAAAAGGAAGAAGGAAAAAGGAAAAAAATCGGGGAGAGGTGAGTAGACGGTAGAGGGGAGAGGACCACACCACATCCCACCGCCTGGTGAGACGCAAGACGTGAGACGGGAGAGATTTCCAGCCTTGTAAGGTTTCTTCTCGTGCCGGTGGCAGAAAGGAAAAACACACCGGGCAAGGATATCATCTACCGTCTACCCTCTTACCTCTACCCGCCTTTTTTCTACCGTCTTACGTCTAACGTCTACCCGCCCTTCCCTTTGTGCCTTCGTGTCTTTGTGTCTTTGTGTGAGTTTTACGTCTGGTCTCTCGGCTACTTTAGCGAGATGATTTCCCGCTGCGACGGGCTGAGGCGGTCGGCCAGGCCGGAGCTGAATTTCAGGTGCTGGCCGCCCCAATCGGGCATATAGCCGATGCTGTAGCAATAATAGAGCGTGCGGCGCGGACGCCCGGATACATTCACCGTGGAGCCGTGTGTGAGCGCTTCGGTGAACAGAATGGCGTCACCCGCGCGCGCCGGAACGGCCTGCAAGGGAGGGTTGTCGTCCGGATGGCCGCCCCAGGGTCTCGGGAAATTGCTCTTGTGCGCCCCGGGGATCACCGCGAAGCACCCGTCGTCGGGCCCGCAATCCAACATTGGGAACACCGCCTTTGTCAGCGTTGACACCATCTGGCCGTTGCGGCAGTGATACTGGCACTTCGGGAGAATCGGCGTGCCGTGCATGTGCATCCCCGTATAGCCACCGCCCCACCGATAAATCGTGTAGGTGTGGTTGAGACGGTACGGGCCGCCGGTAACGCATTCCACGGCATCCAGCAATCCGGGAAGTTCCATCAGCGGCAGAAATGCGTCGTCGCCCTCCATGATATTCGAAATATAGAGGTTCTCCGGCGTGCGCTCCTGGCCCAATACCAACGGCGGTGGGTAATCCGCCGGGTCCAGCGCCTCGAAACGGTCGAGCGCGGCATTGCAGGCCGCCACCACTTCCGGCGGCACGATCTGTTCAAGGACGATATATCCCTGCAGGTCGAATAGATATTCCTGTTCCTGATCCATACCGCCTCCTCGTTCACCGAATCTGTTCACCGTTCAACACGGGTAATCAAATGTCCAATCCCAACGTTCAACCGCTCGCCCAGGACTTCGTGATTGCCGCTCAGGTACCGGACCCCGTACGTTTCTTCTTCCACGACCCCGACCTGACCCGCCTGGACGACGGCACGCTCCTGCTGGCCGCGCCGCAATGGAACCGACCTGGTTGGGACCATTCCCGCCGCCTGCGGCTCCTGCGAAGCGACGACGGAGGGCTCACATGGGTGGAACTCCCGGGCCTGCCCTACGAAGAGGCCACTCCCTTCGTGCTGGACGGCCAACTGCTCATGTTCGTGCAGGAAAAGTGCCACAAGGACTTTCTGGTCGTGGCCAGCGACAACAGAGGCGAATCCTGGAGCGACCCCCAAACCGTGATCGAAGGCCCCATCTGGAACATCTCCACGTCCCGGGTCCTTCGCCCCGAGGCCCTTTACTGGGCGATGGACTACGACCTGCCCGGCCATGGTCACGGCGGCAAGACGATGCTCCGTCTGGATCGGAGCATGTCGCCTCTCGACCCGGGAGCATGGGCGCTGTCCAACATCGTGCGCCAGCCTGAAATTCCCGCGGCGATGACCCGAAACCTCTTCCCGGAAGGCGATCGCCCTCAGTTGTCAGGCGGCTGGAGAGACCCTCTAGTGTGGCTCGAACCCAACACCGTCGAAGTCCGCGGCCGCATACGCGCGTTCTGCCGTTGTGTCTTCGACGAATACGCGGCCGCCCACATTGCCGCGGTTTTCGACTACGATCCCGATTCGCGCCAACTGAACTTTACGCAGTTCGCTGCGTGGCCTGGCGCGCAATGTAAGTTCTATATTATTCACGACCGTTCGGCATCCATGTACTGGATGCTGAGCAACCTCATTACCAACTCCCAGGACCTGCTTGGCTGGGCCGAAAGAATGCGCGAGACCGGATATCACGGAGGTCCCGGAAACGAAAGGCGGTGGCTCTACCTGCACTATGGAATCGACTGCCTCAACTGGTTCCCGGCCGGTTGCGTCGCCCGATGGCCCGATAACGTCTATCGCAGCTTCATGTATCCCAGCGCCGTCGTGGACGGGGACGACATTGTCGTACTCTCCCGCACCAGCCGGGATTCGGGCGACCAGCACGATGCCGACCTCTGCACCATCCACCGCATTCGAGACTTCCGCAGTCTGGCCATGGACCTCCACGCGGGCGGCCTGCATTGACCACGGTCACGTTTTCGCCAGAATTCCCAGGTACGCCTTTACCGTGTTCGCCAGCCCCATTTCCAGCGCTTCGCCGATCAGCGCGTGGCCGATCGAAACTTCCAGGACGCCGGGAATGGAACAGAACCTGCCCAGGTTCTCCAGGTTCAGATCGTGCCCCGCGTTGACGCCAAGCCCCGCGTCCTGAGCGATCGCAGCAGCCCTTGCATATCCCTCGAATACCGCCTCCAGGTCCTCCTCTTCCCGAAACGCATCCGCATAGGGTTCCGTGTAGAGCTCGATCCGGTCCGCGCCCACTAGCGCGGCCCGCGGGATCTCATCCGATTCGTAGTCCATAAACAGGCTTACGCGGCTGCCTAGTGACTTCAACTCCTGAATGATCGGCTTCAGTCGGTCGCCGTCCTTCGAAAGTTCCCAGCCATGATCGGACGTAAACGCGTCCGGCGTATCCGGTACCAGCGTGCATTGCGTGGGCTTCACACTTCGCACGATGTCCAGGTATCCGGCCTCGAAGGGATTCCCTTCGATATTGAACTCGACGTCAGAAACGAGCGCGTTCAGTTCGTACACGTCTGATGGCCTGATATGGCGCTGGTCGGGCCGGGGATGGACGGTGATACCGTATGCTCCGGCATCGATACAGATCTGAGCGGAACGGGTCACGCTCGGGATGCCGATCGTCCGGGTGTTCCGGAGCAGCGCCACCTTGTTTAAGTTAACGCTGAGTCGGGTCATTCAAGCCGCCTTTCGCGGAAGCCGGTTTCCGGTTGAAGCCGGCACGACTTAGGTATTCTGATTAAATGGAAATATAGCGCCTCGGATATCCGTTTTCAAGGGTCAATCATCACTTCGACCCGGCGGCGCCGTCCGTCTGATTGCACGGTCGCGGCCCGCACAGCGAGGTTCTTCAGTGGGCAAAACCCTTGCAGAATGGCAATGCGCTCCGTTATATTGCCTGACGGGCCTGCATGGGAGGCGAACCGAAGTTTTTTTCATTTGCCTGAAACTGTTACAGTTATGTCGAGTCCGCAGCTTGTCCTTATCGGAGGACCGAATGGCGCCGGAAAGAGCACGGCCGCTCCACAGCTATTGCGAGATACGCTGGATGTGGCCGAATTTGTCAACGCGGACGCCATTGCATCGGGACTGTCGGGTTTCCACCCGGAATCAGCTGCGTTTCAGGCAGGCCGCGTTATGTTGGCACGTCTCCGTGATCTGGCTTCGAGACGCGCGGATTTCGCGTTTGAGTCGACGCTCGCAAGCCGCAGTTTTGCACCGTGGATACGCCGTCTGAAGCAAATCGGCTATGTGTTTCATTTGACATTCCTATGGCTTCCCGATCCAGACATAGCAGTCGCTCGAGTGGCGACACGCGTTCGAGATGGTGGCCACGATATCCCCGACGCAACGATTCGACGGCGATACTATTCAGGACTCTGTAATTTCTTCAGGCTTTACCGTCCGATTGCGGATCATTGGCGTCTTTACGACAACACGGGGACCAGCGGACCCAGACTGATTTCGACGGGCAGCGGTACCGTCGACTTAGAAATACGGGACCTCAGACTTTGGACACGAATTACGAAAGGTGTGCAGGATCGTGAGAAGATCATCGAGCAAGGATGTTAGCAGGATCTTCGAGGAAGGCACATTGATCGACGATGCTTTGAGAGAAGCCGTTCGAAAGGCGCTATTACAGCACAAACGCAAAGGGAATCCCATTGCCACATGGCGAAACGGAAAAGTCGTATGGATTCCCGCCCATCAGATTGAGGTGGAGATGGATTCTCCTGAGGATCCGGGCACATGAATCCCAGCAACCTGTTGTTCATCCTCTCCGACCAGCACACGCGGGACATCACCGGCTGCTACGGCCACCCGGTCGTCAGGACGCCGAACATCGACAGTCTCGCCCGGCGAGGCACCCGCTTTTCCAGCGCCTATACCAACTGCCCCATCTGCGTGCCGGCCCGCGCTTCTCTCACCACCGGGCGATACGTCCATCAGACGGGCAATTGGGACAACGCGTTCGCCTACGATGGCAGCGTATCCAGTTGGGGCCACCTCCTCAGGGAGCAGGGATTTCAGGTCGCCTCCATCGGTAAACTGCACTTCCGCGCCGCAGAGGACGATAACGGCTTTTCACAGGAGATCGATCCGCTGCACGTCGTGGACGGCGTGGGTGATATATTGAGTTGCATCCGGGGTAACCCGCCGTTCCGCGACAAGCGTTCCGCTATCCTCAGCGCCGGCCCCGGAGACTCGACCTATCTGCAGTACGACGTTTCGAACGCCGACCGCGCGTGCGCCTGGCTGGCAGAGCATCGTGACGACGAGAAGCCATGGGTGTTATTCCTGTCGTTCGTCTGCCCGCATCCGCCCTACATCGCGCCACCGGAACTCTTTGAATCCTACCCGCACGAATCCCTCCCCCTGCCCGCCCAGTGGCATTCAAACGACTGGCCCGATCATCCCGCCATACGGCGGTTCCGCCGGTTCTTTCATTACGACCGTGGTTTTTCCGAAAGCGAACTGCGAAACGTCACGGCGGCCTATTACGGGGCCTGCACGCATCTGGATCGTCAGGTCGGCCGTGTATTGAACGCGCTGACGGACAACAATCTGTTTGACACCACACGGGTCCTTTACACGTCGGACCATGGCGAATCCCTTGGCGCGCGCGGACTCTTCGGGAAATTCACGATGTACGAGGAAGCCGCCTCCGTCCCGCTCATCCTGGCCGGGCCCGACGTTCCGCAGGGCCGGGCCGCCCATACGCCCGTTTCTCTGGTAGACTGTTTTCCCACGGTGCTGGAATGCGCTGGCGCTACGCGGGAAGGCACGCGCCTCCCCGGAGGATCCCTATGGCAGATCGCCAGGAATGCCGACGAGAATCGGACCGTTTTCAGCGAATACCACGCGGTCGGTTCCCGCAATGCCGCGTACATGCTCCGTGACCGAACGTGGAAGTACATTTACTATGTGGACGAGCCGCCGCAACTCTTCAATCTCGAAAACGATCCGACTGAAACAACGGATCTCTCTGGTTTTCCGGACCATCAGTCCACACTGGCGTCGTTCGAGCGGCGGCTGCGCGACATTCTGGATCCCGAAGCCACGGATGCGCGCGCCAAAGCGGACCAACTGGCGAAAATCGCGTCATTCGGCGGCGACGACGCCGTTCGGAACCGGGGCGCCTTCGACAACTCGCCGGTACCCGGCGAGAAGCCGGCCTTCCGGGTCCACTGAGCGGCACGAGGAAGAATGGATCCACTCACGTTCGACAACACCGGAATGAAAAACAGGGAGCGCGACCGTGACTGATGAAGAAAAATTCACCTTCGACCTGGAGGGCTACCTCATTGTAAAGGACGTACTCACACGGGACGAAACGGATTCATTGATCGCCGTTGCAGACCGGTTCGCTTCCAAAAACGGCGACCCGGGCACGAGTACGATCAGCCGCGTCTCTCAATGGGGACCTGAATTTCAAGCACTGATGGACCACCACAAGATCGTGCCTTACCTGATCGAGTTGCTCGGTCCCAAATTCCGCATAGATCACGACTACTGCATCTTTATGAAGAAAGGGGCGGCGCGCGGGGGGCTTCACGGCGGCGAGACCGATCGCGAGGCGGACCACTGGTACAAATATCGTGACGGCGTCATGCGCAACGGGCTGACGGTGGTTACGTACTTTCTCTCCCCCGCAGGTACAGGAGACGGCGGGTTCGCCTGCATCCCCGGAAGCCACAAGTCCAACTTCATCGACCGGCTGCCCCGGGACGTGCGGAAATTCGAACGCGACGCCCATTACGTGATACAGCCCGAAGCGGACGCCGGAGACGCACTCATCTTCACGGAGGCTCTCATCCACGGGACGAAACCCTGGACGGCCGATCACGACCGCCGTGCTCTTCTTTACAAGTACAGCCCTGGACATTCGGCGTGGTCCCAGGGATACTACGACCCTGAGGAATACAGCGGCCTGACGGACCAGCAGCGCCGGCTCATGGCGCCTCCTTCGGTTGGACGACGAGCGGATACCGTCGAAACCCGCGACTCGTGAAGCCGTCTGGAAAAGGCTGCAGGACGTATCCTTGCAGGCACAAACCGGGGCGCACGACGCCTGTTTCCGTCCACCCGCGCGACCGCTTCATTCGCAGCAAACAGGAGATTCCGCAATGCCCGCACTCGAACCCTGTCCGCTGTTCATCAACGGGGAATGGGTTGAATCCGGACGCAATGTGACGGAACCGGTGTACAACCCTTCTGAAGGGATACAGATCTCCGCAACGCCGATGTGCGGCGCCGATGAAGTTGACCGCGCCGTCAGAGCCGCGGGCGCAGCCTTCCCGGACTGGGCCGAAACACCGGCAGTCGACCGCGCCCGGCTCATGTTCCGCTTCAAGGAACTCCTTGAAAAACACTTCGAAGACCTCTCCCGGATCGTCACGCGCGAACACGGAAAAACCCTCGACGAATCCAGGGGCTCCGTCCGGCGCGGTATCGAAGTCGTGGAATTCGCATGCGGGGCGCCCTCACTGCTGATGGGCGAGGCCCTGGAAAACATCGCGCCAGATATCGACTGCGACACGATCCGGCAGCCCCTGGGCGTGTGCGCGGCCATCACACCGTTCAACTTTCCCGTCATGGTGCCGCTCTGGACCCTGCCTGTCGCCCTCGCCTGCGGGAATACCTTCGTTCTCAAACCCTCCGAAAAGGTGCCGCTCAGCGCCATCCGCATTGTGGAGCTCCTGGCGGAGGCCGGACTCCCCCGAGGGGTCCTGAACCTCGTGCATGGTGGCCGTGACGCCGTGGACGCGCTGCTGCATCATCCGGACGTACGCACCGTGTCCTTCGTCGGTTCCACGCCCGTCGCCCGGTACATTTATGAGACTGCGACGCGCAACGGCAAGCGGGTGCAGTCTGCGGGGGGCGCCAAGAACTTTATGGTCGTCCTTCCCGACGCCGAACCGGACGCCACGATCGATGCGGTTATGGGTTCCGCGTACGGCTGCGCCGGTGAGCGGTGCATGGCGGGCAGCGTTCTCGTGTGCGCTCACGACGCCGCCGATCGGTTTCTGCCGTACCTGAGCGATGCCGCGCGCGGTCTGCGCGTCGGTCCCACCGACCGGGATGCGGATACGGAGATGGGGCCGCTCGTTACCCCCGAGCACCTTGAAAAAGTGAAGGGCTCCATCCGGAACGGCCTTTCAGAGGGCGCCGAGTTGATCGTGGACGGACGCGACGTGGTTGTGGACGCCTGCCCCAACGGCTTCTACCTGGGCCCGACCATCTTCGATCGTGTAACGCCCAGGATGCAGATCGCCCGTGAGGAAATCTTCGGCCCGGTCCTGTCCGTGATGCACACGGACGACCTGGACGACGCCATCGAGACCTGCAACAACAGCGGTTACGGCAACGCCGCAGTCCTCTTTACCGAAAGCGGCGGCGCCGCGCGCAAGTTCCGCCACCGCATCAATGCCGGGATGGTGGGCATTAACACCGGCGTTCCGGCGCCTATGGCATTCTTTCCATTCTCCGGCTGGAACAATTCCTTCTTTGGCGACCTGCATGTTCAGGGCCATGAAGGCGTCTCCTTCTTCACCCGTCAGAAAGTGACCATCAGCCGCTGGGGATAAACTTTGAACAAACGCCTGCGGAAGATCTTCCTCGACGTCCTCGCTCTGCCCACGGCGCCTTTTCATGAAGACGCCGTCGCAGCATTCATCCGGAGATTTGCCAGGCGACGCGGTATCCCCATAACGGCAGACAGATACGGCAACATCGTACTTCGGTACACAAAGGGGGACCAGGCGAAATCAGTAGCCCTTACCGCACACATGGACCACCCGGGCTTCGAAATTCTCAACGCCGAAGGACGGGATCTCACCGCGCGCTGGCTGGGGGCATGCGACGAACGCCACTTTCCCGGCGGCCGGCTCACGATCGTCTCGGAAAAAAACGAGATACGCGGCCGGGCCACGTCGGCGCTGGACGACGACAAGACCTTCACCGTCCGTGCCGCGAGTCCGCTCCCGAGTCCTGAAAACGCGTTCGGGTACTGGGGCCTCACACCGGTCACGTTTGACGGCGATCTCATACGAACGAAGGGCGCGGACAACCTTGCAAGCTGCGCGGCGATCCTGGCCGTAATGGACAGACTTAATCGCGAAAAGGCAGACGCCGACCTCTGGGGCGTCTTCACGCGCGCCGAAGAGGTGGGTCTGCTCGGCGCCGGCGGAATCGTACGTGCCCGAACCGTCCCCAGGCGGGTGCCCATTATCGTACTCGAGACCAGCAAGGCCCTTCCCGGCGCCGAAATCGGAGGTGGACCCGTCATCCGCGTGGGCGATTCCATGTGCGTCTTCGATCCGCGCGTTGAGTACGCCATGCACAGCACCGCGCGTGACCTCGTCCGGAAAAAACGCAAGTTCGGATTTCAGCGCCAGTTGATGAGCGGCGGCGTCTGCGAAGCCACCCTGTACATCCTGCATAACATGGTAGTTGGAGCCCTGGCATTTCCCCTGGGCAATTACCACAATCTGGGCAAACGCTGGCCCGCGGAAGAGATCATCTCCGCGTCCGATGCCGCGAACATGGTCGACCTTTGCATCGCGCTGGCCATCAACCCGCCCGTCGGCGAAACCCGAGGTCCTATGAAGAGACGCTTTTCCGCATCCTTCAAATCCAGGGAAAAACGCCTGCTGGTGTCCCGTCCCGAAAATATCTAACCATTCGGCCGGTCGCGGTCCTTCGAATCCATGCAATCCTACCTGCAAACCCTGCGCCTCTTCAACCGTGACGTCCGGCTGTATCTCGCCGCAACGATCCTCTTCGGCTTCAGCCTGTTCGGCGGCATTACGTCCCTGTTGCTCAACCTTTACCTGCTCCGTCTTGGTTACGGACCCACGTTTGTCGGATGGGTAAACGCCACAGGCGCGTTTTCCTTTGCGGTCTGCAGTCTTCCCGCCGGATTCATGGGGGCCCGATGGGATCCGCGTCGGGTCATGATCGCGGGTATCGGTATCGCCGTCATCGGCAACGGTCTTCTCTCCCAGGCCGAGCTCGTCGCCCCCGGCGACAGAGACCTGTTTGTCATAGCCACCAACGCGCTCGGACTGCTGGGTGTGGCCCTCTACATCGTCAACGGCGCCCCGTACCTGATGGGAGTTACAGGGGCGCGCGAACGCAACCACGTTTTCTCCATGCAGGGCGCCCTCTTTCCGCTGGCCGGTTTCTTCGGAAGCTTCGTAGGCGGCATTCTACCCGGCCGGATCGCCTGGCTGATGAACGTCGCCCCGAACCACCCGACGCCCTTCCGCTACACACTGCTGGCCGCATCCGCTCTGCTCATTCCGGCTCTGTTCCTTCTCATCTCCATGCAGAGGCCTCAGGTCCGTCAGCCACGTGAGAGCGTGGAAGCATCCGATGCGCCGTTCCCGCTGGGACTGATTGCGCTGATCGCGGTGGTCTCCCTCCTGCACGTTGCCGGCGAGGGCGCCGTTCGTACCTTTTTTAACGTCTACATGGATGCCGGCCTTCAGATGCCCACGTCTCTCATCGGCACGCTGATGGCCACGGGACAGCTCCTGGCGGCGCCCGTCGCCCTGACGTTGCCGTTTTTCACCGGACGGTTGGGCAATCATCCCACGGTCGTGTTGAGTGCCGTCTGTACGCCCCTGATGCTGATACCCATGGCCCTTCTTCCGCACTGGATTCCCGCGGGCTTCTGCTTTATGAACATCGTGGCCCTGGCCGCCATCCGCCGTCCCGCCTTCGTTGTCTACAATCAGGAAATCGTGCCCGCACGATGGCGAGCGACAATGTCAGGCGCCTCCTCCATGATGGCGGGCATCGGCTATTCCGTGATCGCGATGGGCGGCGGTTACATCATCTCCACCGCCGGATACCCCGCCCTCTTTTTGACAAGCGCCGCGTTTACCGCGCTCGGCACCCTGATCTTCTGGGCTTATTTCCGCACCCCGCGCGGCGAGTTTGCCCGGCCGACATCAGTGAACCCGTCCTGAAGGAGACCAGCCATGGAATATCGAACCCTCGGAAAAACCGGACTGCGCGTATCGGAAGTCGGCTATGGCGCGGCCCAGATCGGCAATATCAATATGCCCGAAGACCGCGTCGAGGAGGTTCTTAACGCCGTTCTGGACGCCGGCATCAATTTCATCGATACGGCCGCCATGTACGGACAGAGCGAAACCCGTATCGGCAAGTTCATTTCCCGCAGACGGGACGAATTCATCCTGGCCACGAAATGCGGCGACTACGTGGGGGAAACCGACGGTCAGTACCACATCGTGAGGGACTACAGCCGGGACGGTATTCTGCGAACGATTGACCAGAGTCGCAAGAAGCTGAATATGGACGTGATCGATATCGTCCAGTTTCACGGGCTGCCGGACCTGGACGACGACGTCGAGGTGGCCTTCGAGGCGCTGCTCGACGCCAGGGAAAGGGGCTGGACGCGGTTTGTTGGGGTTTCGGCGGACGGAAACGCGGCCGCGGCGGCAGCCCTGCGGTGGCCCCTCGACACGCAGGAATTCACCTACAACATCCTCTACCAGGAATCCGCCGACAATCTCATGCCCGCCTTGAAGTCACAGGGGATGGGTACCATCATCAAGCGCCCCATTTCCAATGCCGTGTGGCAGCAGAGGGAACGTCCCGAAGGCGACTACATGGGCGGTCCATGGGACCGGGCGCAGTCCATCCCGCTGGCCGACCTGGCGGGTGAGATGCCCATTCTCGAGTTCGTACTGCGCTTCACGCTCTCGCATCCGGACGTCTGCACCGCCATCATCGGCTCCACGGACCCCGACCACATCCGCGCCAACGTCGGGATCTCAGACGGGCGACAGCTGCCGGACGATATCGTAAAGGAAGCCAGGGCGGCGTTTCAGGCGCGGTTCAGCGGTTAGTTCCGTATGCGGAAGAAAGAAGTACGGCACATATTCAAATCTGAACGCCCGGTATTGCAATACCGGGCGTTTCTCTTAATTATTTGATTTATTTAATGTTAAGATAACCCTCCACGATAAATTCCAGTTTTTTTCAAAATTGGGTTGACAGACACGCAACAGATTCGTATTATAGACCATACGTAAGTTTTAAATATAAAACAATTATTATATTTTCATTGTTTTCGCCCTGCATGCAATACAATTCGTCCCACAATCACGGTTGCTTAAGGCATCAGAAACGCAGCGACCGGTCGCGCTGCCAGGAAAAAACCGGACGCCAAATAATGCTGCAGGGTTTGGTGGATCCGGGCCGTCGAGTGCTCTATTTACTCAGGCCGCCACAGACGCAGCATGCCGTTTGTCGCTTCCGCCGGACTGCGGCGTTTTCCATCTTCTTGAAAGGGAGGTCTACGACGTGGAAGAATCCCATATTCTCGCCCACGACGCCGGAAGCCGGCAGCCCACGTGTATTTATCGCTGCGGCAATGGCGGCGTGCACGTCTTCTATGGTTATGTAAACGTCGGTATGCCGCCCGAGCACTTCCGGCGGTTCAAGAAGGCGGTTGATGACGTCCTGACCAACATCACGGATCCCGAGTGGGACGGCCATGTCACCCTGCACTATGGTACCACTTCGCTGGTGCTGTCTGGAAGGGAATTTGTGCGGTTCGCCTCCACGATCAGCGAAGCCGCCGAGGCCCTTGAGGTCTGCAAGGCAGGCGAAGAGAACGGGCAATGTGGCCCCGAGGTCCTTCCAGACCACATCCAGGATCTTGTCTTTCAATCATACGATCGGAATCGTCTGAATTGAACTGGCAAAAGGTTGTCGACATTGTACCGGGGAGAGACGGATCCGCATCGGATTGACGTGATACACTTCGCTGGATGTCCGAAAGATTTTAATTGACATATCTGCCATCGAAGTGTATTATTTTTCATGCGATAATTTTATATATAAAACAAACGCATGTTCTACAAAACGATCGACGAATATGCAAAATGGTCGCCTTATATACAGATCCACATCCAGGCCAATGCTGATTCTCAACTGTGGAATAAGCAAACCGCGTGGTTTGTATAGTTCCCATTAGCGCGCCGTTGTGCAGGAAATACAAATGGTCGGACGCATTCTTATGATTCTGGTGTGGCTCATCCTCGCCGTGGCCCCGGTCACGCGGGCCGGCAATGTTGACGGCGAAGGCAGTCGCTCCACTGCTTCGCGCGTCGTATCTGTCGGCGGTTCGCTGACTGAAATCGTCTATGCCCTGGAGGCGACGGACGGATTGGTGGGAACCGATACGTCCAGCGGGTACCCGGAAGCGGCTACCCGGCTGCCCCAGGTGGGTTATCAGCGGCGGCTCTCTGCCGAGGGAGTGCTGTCGCTCAACCCTACGCTGGTGTTGGCGACCGCCGACGCCGGTCCACCCGCGGCGATCGTGCAGATCAGGTCGGCCGGAGTGCCTGTCATGGTGGTGCCCAACGCGCGAACCACCGATGGCGTCAAAGAGAAGATCCTTACAATCGCCAGGGCGCTGGACCGCGAGGAAAAAGGAGAGGAACTGGCGCGGAATCTCGAAGCGGACCTGGTGCTGGCGCGGGAGTTTGTCGCCACAGCGGAAAAGAAACCAAGAGTGCTCTTTATATACGCAAGGGGTCAGGGCACGATGATGGTATCGGGATCCGGTACGTCGGCACATACGATGATCCAACTTGCGGGGGCGGTAAATGCCGTATCAGGATATGAGAATTACAAGCCGTTGACCGCTGAGGCGTTGGTGGCTGCTTCGCCCGACGTAATTCTCATGCTTACATCGGGGCTCGAGAGCCTAGGTGGCGTGGACGGCCTTCTCAAAACGCCGGGGCTCGCGCTCACACCGGCCGGACAAAATCGCCGGATCGTGGCCATGGACGGGCTTTATCTGCTTGGATTCGGCCCACGCACGGGAAAGGCCGTGCTGGAACTGGCACGGAAATTCCATTCGGAGACAGGTGTTTCCGAGGATCGATAACGTGAGCGTCACCGACGAGATTTCGTCCCGCCAGATTCCGAAGACAGCCGATGGGGGCGTTGCTGCGGACCGACCGGACCGGCGGAAAAAACGCGCAGCCATGGTTCTGTCGGGGTTGGGCGTGCTGCTGGCCGGGATGACACTGGCATCCGTCGGTACAGGCGCGGTTGCCGCATCTCCGGGGCAGATTCTGGCCATCTTCGGCGAAAAGATGGGCTTGTGGCTGCCCTGGACGTTTCAGCCGCAGCAGGAAGCCGTTGTAACAGCAATTCGCCTTCCGCGCGTGCTGCTGAACGTGCTTGTCGGCGCCGGACTTTCAGTTTCCGGAGCGGCAATGCAGGGGCTCTTCCGCAATCCGCTTGCGGATCCGGGCCTGGTGGGCGTGTCCAGCGGCGCGGCTCTGGCGGCGGTCTCCGTGATTGTGCTGGGAGCCACCGTGCTGGAGGGTCTCTCTTCGGCGCTCGGGCTGTTTACGCTTCCCCTTGCGGCATTCGTCGGCAGCGGCGTGACTACCGTAATCGTCTACAGGCTCTCCAGCGTACAGGGACGTACCGTGGTGGCCACCATGCTGCTGGCAGGAATCGCCGTGAACGCGCTGACCGGTTCGGTTACCGGCCTGCTGACCTTCGCGGCGACAGACGAGCAACTTCGAAATATCACCTTCTGGAGCCTGGGTAATATGGGGGGTGCCACCTGGACGTCGTTGGCCTCCGTGGCGCCCTTTATCCTGATCTCTGTCTGTCTTCTGGTCCGGTACGCGAGGCCTCTGAACGCCTTTCTGCTGGGAGAGGCCGAAGCGGGCCATCTCGGTGTGCCGGTTCAGCGCATGAAACGCGAAATCGTAGCATTGACCGCTTTGGCCGTGGGTGCGTCGGTCGCAGTCACTGGCATTATCGGCTTCGTGGGCCTGGTCGTACCCCACCTGCTTCGCCTCACTGTGGGTCCCGATCACCGCTACCTGATGCCCGGTGCGGCTTTGCTCGGGGCGTCTCTCCTGATGGGGGCCGATCTCGCCGCCCGCACGGTCGTAATGCCTGCCGAACTGCCCATCGGAATTGTGACGGCTATTGTCGGAGCGCCCTTTTTTCTCTATCTGCTGCTGCGAAGCAAACAGAAGATGCAACTGTTATGATCGAAGCCGACGAAGTTTCAGTACATATCGGACAAAAAGCACTGCTGAATCGCGTCAGCATCCAGGTACGACCGGGTGAAATCGTCGCCGTCGTGGGTCCCAACGGGTCGGGAAAAACCACGCTGTTCCGGGTGCTGTGCGGCGACCTGTCACCTTCGACCGGCTCGGTCTGGCTGGAAGGATGGTGCCTCGAGGACTGGGCATCGACCGAACAGGCCCGAAAACGCGCGGTTCTCCCGCAGGCCGCAACACTCGATTTCCCGTTTACAGTTCTGGAGGTCGCGGTTATGGGCCGAATGCCTCACCTGGAGGGTTCCGAGGGCACTCGAGACTACGCGATTGCGCGCGTCGGTCTCGACATGGCGGGCGTCGGTGAACTGGAAGACAGGATATACCCCACGCTTTCCGGAGGTGAACAGCAACGGGTGCAGTTCGCGCGGGTTCTTACGCAAATCGGGGAGCAACCCTCTGACGGCCGGCGATATCTTCTGCTCGATGAGCCCACATCCAATCTCGATCTGGCGCACCAGCATCGGATTCTGTCTACTGCCCGCAACTTTGCCTGTGAGTCGACCGGCGTATTGGCGGTGGTCCACGACCTGAATCTGGCCGCCCAATACGCGGATCGCATCCTTGTTCTGAAGGATGGCGAAGAGCTCACCACAGGTGGACCGGCGGAGGTGTTCACGGAGGGAGTCATTGAGCAGGCCTTCGAAGTCGGAGTACAGGTGATTCCGCACCCCGTACTGGACTGCCCGCTCATCGTTCCGCTTCCCGAGACTTCAGCGAAATCGAGAACCGCCCAAATTGCAGGTGGCTCGATATTCGGTCCGCAGGCAGGGACTTCGTTCGGTAATTGACACGATTGACAGATGCCGGAATCAGAAGTCTTGGAGCGAAGACAGCTTTGCTTTAATGGAGATAATCGATGTCACGCGTCAATTCGTCAGGTACGAAGAATCAGGCCACGCCATCGGAAACGGACGCCAGGCCGGGTGTGTGTCTTGTGACACGCTGTCTACTTGAGGGGCTCAGATATTCGGGATGGTTCGTGTTCCTGTGCTGCCTGTGCGGTTACGGCGTGGCAAACGGCGATACCGGGCATATCGACGGCGTGGTGCAAACAGCAGGCGGCGTGCCGCTGGCCAACGTGAATGTGATCGTCGCGAATACACCGGTGGGAACCGTTTCTTCCGCCACCGGGCGATTTTCAATGGACGGCATACCTTCCGGTGAACGTACGGTGATCGCAAGCCTCGTCGGCTATCGGAATGCCCGCCGCGAAGTAAGCGTTGTCGATAACGCAGTTTCAAGGATCACGATCACTTTGACCCCGGAAACAACCGCACTCCCCGCGATTGTCGTAACCGGAACCAGATCGGCGCAGCGCACTGAAGACACCCCCATCCGGACGCAGGTCGTCACCAGACGTGAAATTGACGACACGGGGGTGGTCGATCTGGGAAGTCTGTTGTCCGAACAGACCGGGCTTGCCGTCATTTCCGATCACGGCACCGGCGTTCAGATGCAGGGGTTCGATCCTGATTATACGCTTATACTGGTCGACGGCGAACCCATTATCGGACGCACAGCCGGGACCCTCGACCTGGATCGCTTCCTGGTGAGCAATCTCGAGCAGGTTGAGATCGTCAAAGGTTCCACCTCCTCGCTCTACGGCAGCGAAGCTCTGGCGGGTGTGATCAATCTGATCACGCGCCTGCCTGAAAAGCCGTTTTTCGTTTCCATTCGACCTCGATACGGAACGTTCGGCGCCTTGAATTTCACCGGTGAACTGGAATCAAGGCAGCGGGAAGTCGGGATTTCACTCTTTGTGGACAGAAGCCGCAGCAGCGGATACGATCATACGCCGGAGACAGTCTCGCCGACCGCGCCAGAATACGTCACCTATACCGCAAGTCCCAAAATAGTCTATCAGCCGAACGACCGGGTAACGTTGTCCCTGACTGCCAGAGCTTTCCGCGAGAACCAGTACAGTCCGGAGGAGATCACGTCGCACAGCGGAACCGTGCCCATTGACCGGGACGCACGTCTCACAGACTGGAATATCAAACCCGGAATCATCTTCCAATGGACGCCGAGTCTTCGAATAACCGGTAAACTCTACACCGCAAAATACCGGACCAGGAGCGAGCGGACCCGCAGCGATAACGGCGAGGTCTACGACCTGGCGACGTTCGACCAGAACTACCACAAAGCAGAATTGCAGGTCCATTCGCTGATTGGAAAAACCAACGTCGTAACATTGGGCGCTGGATCGGTGTGGGAATCAGTAGAAGCCGACCGCATCACGGGCGGGCGCCAATCCTCGCGAAGCGCCTTCGCTTTTCTCCAGGAAGAATGGCTGCCCGCCACCTGGGTCGACGTTGTCGTCGGCGCGCGCGTTGATGCCCACAGCGAATACGCGACCCGAGTAAGCCCGAAAGCCGCCCTGCTCGTGAAGTCGCTGCCGTGGCTGCATCTTCGCGGATCCATAGGAAGCGGATTCAAGGCACCCACGTTTCAACAGCTGTACCTGGATTTCACCAATCCTTCGGTCGGATACTCCGTACTCGGCTCCACGTATGTCCGCGAGGGAATGGCCGCGTTTCAGGAAGAAGGTCAGATTGCCGCCGTGCTGCAGGACGCCGAGACCCTGGAGCAGATTCGCGCGGAAAACGCCGTCTCGTTCAACACGGGCATTGAAATCGCGCCTGGAAGACGCGCGTCCGCCAGCTTCAGCTTCTTTCACAACAACATGAAGGATCTCATCGAGGCTTCGCCGATTGCGCGAAAAAAGAGCGGCCAGAGCGTATACACGTATTTCAATCTCAACCGCGTCTTCACCCGCGGTATGGAGAGTGAATTCAAGATACGCATTTCCAGGGAGGCCGGGTTTTCGGCAGGCTATCAGTACCTGGCTACCGGAGACAGGGACGTACTCGATAGACTCGACGAAGGCAAGGTAGTAACGGTGGATCCGGAGACCAACAAGCTCCGCCGCGTCGAGACCTCCGAATATGGCGGCCTCTTCAATCGCTCGACCCACACTGCCACGCTCCGCCTGACCTATCGGAATGAGAAAACCGGCTTCGGTGGCAGCCTGCGCGGGGTATATCGAGGGCGATACGGTTTTGGGGATCGTAATCTGACGGGCATTCTGGATGCGCCGGACGAGTACGCGCCAGGCTACGAGCTCTGGCACATTTCATTTTCGCAGCGAGTAAAGGATGCCGCAACGATTCGACTGGGTGTCCGAAACATCTTCGACGAAAAACGGCTGGACTATGTTCCCTCGCTACCCGGCCGAACGTTATACGCAGATCTGACGAAGATCTTCTGATCACTTTTCTATCTCGCCCGTGGAGGATGTAATGAAGTTGCGACGCTTGTTTTACGCCTGCGTTGTCGTCCTTGCAGCCGTGCCGCTTCTCGCCCAGATGGCTGGCGACGCCGATTTCGACGGCAGCGGCGAAGTCGATTTCCAGGACTTTCTATTGTTCGCCCGCGCGTTCGGGACAACGGATCCCCAGTTCGACCTTGACGACAGCGGGATGGTCGATTTTCAGGACTTTTTGTTGTTCGCGAGCGCATTCGGCGGTCCGGCCGAGCCCGACAGGGCACCCATTACGACGTTGACGGAGGTCATGGTACGCGACCTTCCGTCCGATCCCAACAGGCAGGACGTATTCACCTATTACAGCCTGAGGGACAGCGCCATCGTCGCCCGGGCCGACTCCAATTCCACGAAGTGGGACCTCGCATTCAAGTCGACGACAGTCCTGATCAACGGCGGCAGCAGCGGACCGGGCGAGGGCGGCGCGATCCTGCTGACGGAAACGGACTACGATACCCTTTCAATGGCGCCCGATTCGGAATATGCGGTTGACATGGAGGGACAACCGGCGATTTCTCGGCAATGGTATACCTATACCCGTCCGCCCAGCCATCACATCCTGATCAATCCGGGCATGGTGCTGGTTGTCCGCACGGCCGATGGACGTTATGCCAAGCTCAAGTTCACCAGTTACTATAAGGGCGGGGAGGCAGTACCCTCTTCAGCGGAGGCGAGAGGGCGCTTCCTGAATTTCACCTACACGTTTCAGCCCGATGGCTCGCGTTCGTTTTCCGCGCCACGAGAAGAAATTCAAACACTGACTGAAGTGATGGTCCGCGACGTCGCCGCCGACACGGGGAACGTGGGTGCCTTCACCTTGTACAGTCTCCGCGACAGCGGTCTTGTCGCCAGTGCCGACTCCAATTCCACGAAGTGGGACCTCGCGTTCAGGTCCACGACCGTGCTCACGAACAGCGGCAGCAGCGGGCCTGGAAAGGGCGGCGCGATCGTGCTGACCGCGACGGATTACGATACACTGTCGACGGCGCCCGATTCGGAATACGCCGTCGATCAGGAGGGACAACCGGCGATTTCCCGGCAATGGTATACCTATACCGGGCCGCCGAGCCACCAGATCCTGATGAACCCGGGCATCGTGATCGTGGTTCGTACAGCCAACGGGCGATACGCCAAGCTCAAGTTCACGAGCTATTACGAGGGAGGGGAGGCGATTCCGGCTGGGGACGCAAGATCTCGCTTCTATCATTTCACGTATACGTTTCAACCCGACGGCTCGCGCTCGTTTCGTTGATTGACCCTCTGAAAGGGAGGTACACGATGGTCTCCGTTGCGAATCGGATCTACATCCACCCGGACTATGCCGCGAATTTCGAGGAGCGGTTTCGCAACCGCGCGCATCTGGTGGACGGTATGCCCGGGTTCATCTCCAACAAGGTACTGAGACCCACGAAGAGCGGGGATCCCTACGTGGTGCTGACCCTATGGGAGTCCCGCGAGGATTTCAAGAACTGGGTGAATTCGGAGGAGTTCCAGAAGGGCCACTCCAGATCGGGAACGCTGCCGAAAGAGGCGTTCACGGAACCCAGCCACCTTGAAATCCACGAGGTGTTTCTGGACACGGAACGGGAGCACGCGGACGCGGTTTGACTAACCTCTTCCGAGCCACACCCGCGGCATAGGGATAACTGCGAGGGAACACACAAGGGGCTACGAGCCATTACTCGTAACCCCTTGTTTTTATGGTCGGGGAGGCGGGATTCGAACCCGCGACCCCCTGCTCCCAAAGCAGGTGCTCTGCCGGACTGAGCCACTCCCCGAACCAACATCCTGGATATCACAATTCCGTTCGGAATATCAACAATTCACAGATATTGGGCAAGCAAAAAAGCCGAAACATGCAAGCGTACCACGTAGACCTGAGACAAGCCTCGAATGATGCCCGGCTGTTTATGACACGTATACCCGTCAACACAATCGATCCCGGTTCTCAACATCCACAGCGCCCGCCATTCCGAGGTCCATGGATTTCACTTGCCCGGACTGACGGCGCAAGGTAATTTGGCGTGCGGTTGTAACCGAGTCGTCTTGCAAACCGATTTCGAGAGATTCTTTCCCTATGCCCGACAAACAGGTACTCATTATCGACGGCCATCTGGATATGGCCTTTAATGCGCTCTTCTACCGGCGCGACCTCACACAGTCGGTACATATACTGCGCGAACGTGAAGACGTCGTTCGCACCGACCTGTCGACCCATAAGGACTCGCTGGAACGACGTGCCGGCCTGGAGGACAAGCGCTACACGGTAACCGTAACCCTGCCAGAGATGCGAGAGGGCCACGTCGGTATCATGCTTTCAACGATCATGGCCCGCGTTCAGGCCCCCTCCATCGACTCCCACAACTCCGTCCGCGCCCAGTCGGTCGCATACGCGAGGGGCCAGAGCCACCTCCACTACTACAACGCGCTCGCCCGACGGGGCGAAATCACTTTCATCAGGGATTCCGCCGACCTGGACGCATGCGTGGCAACCTGGCAGAACCCGACGGACACAACGCCGATCGGCCTGATTCTGACCGCCGAAAGCGCCGACCCCATTCTTGGGCCCGATCAGGTGGGAGACTGGTGGGACGCCGGCCTGCGATCGGTATCCCTCACCCACTTCGGAGCCAATACGTACGGCCACGGCACCGGCACGGTCGGTGGGCTCTATCCCCCCGCCTATCCCCTGATGGACGCCTTCAAAGACGTGGGCATGGTCATCGACCTCACGCACGCCTCGGACCTCACGTTCTGGCAGATCATGGACTATTGGGACGGACCGGTGCACGCGAGTCATTGTAACTGCCGGGCGCTCGTTCGCGGGCAGCGGCACTTGAGCGACGACATGATCAAAGCCATTGTGGAACGGGGCGGCGTCATCGGAATGGTCTTCGCCGAACATATGCTCAGCCCCTCATGGGACTGGGACGATCCTTCAACGCACTATGCCACCGCCACGCGTCCGATGAAGGCCGTCGTCGAACACGTGGACCACATCTGCCAACTAACGGGAGACAGCCGCTACGTGGCCATCGGGACGGACCTTGACGGTGGATTCGGTGTGGAGCAATCCCCCACCGACTACAATACCATCGCCGACCTCCAGCGGTTCCCCGGCATTCTGGAAGCGCACGGGTACAATTCTGAAGACATCGACAACGTCTGTCATGGAAACCTGATCCGATTCTTCAAAGAGTCGTGGGCCTGACGCCAGCCGTCTTGCCGCCTGCCCGCCTCTTCCAACCCTCCGCGCCGTCTACATCAAGGGATTCGAATGCCGGACCGACCGTACCTTATCGCAGACAGTCACCTCGACCTCGGATTCAGCGCTATTCAGGTCAACCGGGACCTCACGCAGCCGGCCGCAACCGTCCGCGTCCACGACGCCGAACCCGTGATGCGCAGCTTCGGTAGCTGTACCGTGACCTTTCCGGAACTCCGCCGGGGCAACGTGGGCATCATATTCGGCACGATGATGTCCCGAACCGACCCGAATGACCGCTGGACCCGCACGGGCATGTACTGCCAGGACCAGTGCCACGGCGTGGGAAGGGGCCACCTGGCCTATTATCAGGCGATGGAACGCGAAGGCGTGGTTCGATTCATCCGCAATTCGCGGGATCTGGACGAAACGGTGGCCGCCTGGGAAGACCCCGCTCCGGACACGCCTATCGGCCTGGTGGTGGCCATGGAAAGCGCCGACCCCATCCTGGACCCGTCCCAGGTTCCCGAATGGTACGATCTGGGGCTCCGCATCGTGAGCATCTCACACTACGGCGTCAGTTCCTACTGCCACGGCACGGGCACGGAAGGCGGCCTCCTCGAACGCGGCAAACCGCTGCTCGACGCATTGAACGAAGCGGGAATTATCATCGACCTCACCCACACCACGGACCGGGCCTTCTGGGAAATCCTGGACGTCTACGACGGCCCGGTGGCCGCCTCCCACCACAATTGCCGGGCACTCACCCCCGGACAGCGCCAGCTGACCGACGAGATGATCGCGGCCATCGTCGAACGCGGCGGCGTGATCGGCGCCGCATTCGATGCCTGGATGCTGGATCCGGACTGGAATCGTGAAATTCCCTGCTGGGCTCAGAGCACTAGGGCCACCCTCGAAACCGTTGCCGATCACATCGACCACGTCTGCCAACTCGCCGGAAACGCACGGCACGCCGGCATCGGAACGGACCTGGACGGCGGTTTCGGACAGGAACAGGCCCCGCGCGACCTCAACACCATTGCCGATCTTCAGAACCTGGTCGGCATCCTCCAGCGACGCGGTTACGACGAACCCGACGTTCGCAACATCCTCTCCGGCAATTGGGTCCGATTCCTCAAGGAAGTTTGGGGGTAGGAGATCCGTTGGACGCAAGTGGCAAGAAACGCGATATTTCGGGATCGTTCCCTCGTGCCCATTCCACTTCCTAACGCCGCCACCAAGAGGCTGCCAGACATGTCGGATTCTGTCAAATCGACGCCATCCTTACGGAGCGAGTCACCGGACCACGCGGCTCGGAAGGCGGGATTCCTCTTGCTGCTCACCGTGATCTTTACGGTTGCGCTCGTCTACACGCGGGTTGCCGCCGACGCCGACCAGGCAACGCTGCTCGAATCGCTGGCGGCCATTTCGCGGCGCCCGGTCATGTACATCCTTTCAGGAGTTGCCCGGCTGTTGTCCGGCATTGCGCTCCTTGGGGCGGGTTTGCTCCTGTTGCGGACCTGGATCATTCGAGGGGGATGGGCGACGTCTGCCGTCCCCTGCCTGTTCGTGTTGTCGGGTGCGTTGACCACGGTTTCGGGAGGGATCACAGTCCTGATCGCCTTCCATCCCGCACTCGAGACCGTTTCAGGCGCCGGCGCCTCACCTGCTCCCGACATGTCCGTGCTGGAGTCGATGTCCGGCCTTCGATGGCTGACAGGCGCAGCGGGTTTCTCGGCAGCCGGAGTCGCGCTGGCGGTGGCTTCCGTGTATCAGTGGAACGTGGGCGGTACGCTGCGCAAGATTGCTCCGATATCGGCAGTATTGGGCGTCGCGATGCAGCTCATCTGGATCGACGCGGGAACGAACCTCCACTCTGTGATCGGCACAGCCTTCCTGATCTGGCTGATCGTCATCGGATCCATGCTGGCCAGTGGTCGCGTTGAACGGCAATATTCGACGACTTATCTGAACGAGAATTGACCCTGGATTTCCCGTCTTTATAACCGCGTGCGTATGCCTTCCAGACCTAACCTGCTGCTTATCACGACCGACCAGCAGCGCGGCGACTGCCTCGGCTGCGACGGCCACCCGGTACTCGAAACTCCCTATCTGGATGAACTGGCGGAGGGCGGCGCGCGTTTCAACCACGCCTATACCTCCGTCCCTTCCTGCACTCCCGCCCGCGCGGGGATCCTGACGGGAATGGACCAGTGGAACCACGGCCGTCTCACGATGACCGGCGCGGACCCGCTCGAGTATCCGGCAACGTTGCCCGGCGAACTTGCCAGTGCGGGTTATCACACCCAGGCCGTGGGCAAGATGCACTTCCACCCCCAGCGCAGACTCCACGGCTTTCACCATATGGTCCTGGACGAGAGCGGACGGCGATTGGGCAACTTCATCAGCGACTACCACATTTTCTTCGACAAACACAAAGACGGCGAATACGGCTACCGCGACCACAGCGTCGACTGGAACTCCTGGATGGCCCGCCCGTCCCATCTTCCGGAACACCTTCACCCCACGCACTGGACGGCATCGGAGGGCATCCGGTTCCTTGAGAATCGGGACCCAACCAAACCTTTCTTCCTCTGGTTGTCTTTCGCCCGCCCCCATTCTCCGTACGACGCGCCGCAGACCTACTACGATATGTACATCGACAATCCACGCGTGCCCAAAGCGGCTATGGGAGCGTGGTCCGCCCGGTACGACCATCGAATCGCGGACGTGAACGCCCCGCGCTCCCGTCGCTCCGACACCGAAACCCATCGCGCGCGCGCCGCGTATTACGGCAACATCACGTTCATCGACCACCAGATCGGCCGCGTCCTCCACGAATTGCGCCGGCGCGACCCGGCGGCGTCGGCCAACACCCTCATTCTTTTCACCTCGGACCACGGCGACATGATGGGCGACCATCACCACTGGCGAAAGACGTACGCGTATGAAGGTTCCGCCCGAATCCCCTTCATCCTCAAATACCCGGAAGCGTGGGAGATTCCCCGTAACCGGACGCTGACTCAGCCGGTCGAGTTGCGTGACGTCATGCCCACGTTTCTCGAAGCCGCGGGTGTTCCCGTCCCCGAATCCGTAGACGGCCTCAGCCTGCTGGAATTGTCCAGGGGCGCAGACGACGGCTGGCGAGCGTTCGTACAGGGCGAACACACCACTTGTTACGACAAAGAACACGGGATGCAGTACGTTACCGACGGACGCGAAAAATACATCTGGTTTCACCATACGGGCGCCGAACAATTCTTCGACCTGGAAGCCGATCCTCTGGAATGCAACGACCTTGCGGCGGATTCCGTTTATCAACCACGAATCGAGGTCTGGCGGAGACGTTTGGCCGGGATCAATGAAAAACGCGGCGATCCGAGGGGCCGAAACGGCAAACTCGTGCCTCAGCCTGACGGCGCGCTGGCACTTTCGCCCAACTACGAGGAATGGAAACAACGGGCGAAAGCACCGGAAGGCGGCTAGCCCCGAAACCCCGCGTCTGAACAGCACTCGAGGATCTGTATTAAGGGATACGAGACGACCGCATGGCAACCGAGACGGACTTCAGCTTCTCCCCGTCGGTGCATCACCGGCACCTGATGGACACACTCGAGCCTTCGCTGTCGTATGGCGGCGACGACCTCAATCCGTGGCAGCGGAAACTTCGCCGAAAGGTCCGTCAGCTTATAGGGGATATACCCGAAGAACGTGTCTCCCTGGATGTCCGCACGCTATGGAAGAGGGACCACCCGCTCGGGAGTATCGAGAAGATCGTGTACGCCGCCGAGCCGTACGCCGACGTTCCTGCGTACGTGTGCCTGCCGGTGGGCGCCCAGCCGCCCTACACTTTTTTCATCTGTCTTCAGGGACACTCGACGGGAATGCACAACTCCATTGCGGTGGACAGGGAGAACAACGCCGCGCCAATCGACGTTCCCGGAGACAGGGACTTCGGACTCGGGTGCATGAAGCGCGGCATCGCCGCCCTGTGCATCGAACAGCGTTCTTTCGGCGAACGGCGGGAGCGGGTCCAGCAGAAGATATCCTCTCATGGCTGTCACGACGCCACCATGCACGCCCTGATGCTTGGCAGAACCCTGCTGGGCGAACGCGTCTACGACGTGGACCGGGGAATCGACTACCTGCTTTCACGCGGCGATGCCCATCCAGGGCGCATCGGTGTCATGGGAAACTCAGGCGGCGGGACCGTAAGTCTCTTTGCCTCGGCGCTTCTGCCTAGAATTTCCTACGCGATGCCCTCCTGCTACTTCTGCACGTTCCGCCATTCCGTCATGTCAATCTACCACTGTGCGGACAACTACGTGCCCGGTCTGCTCAAATACGCCGAAATGTCGGATGTGATGGGGCTCTTCGCTCCCAGGCCGGTCGTACTCGTCGCTGGGAAGGACGACGGTATCTTTCCCATCGTCGGCGTACGAAAGGCCTTTCGCCATCTCAAGGAAATCTATGCCGCCGCCGGCGCGTCTCGCCGCTGTCACCTTGTTGTCGGCGACGGCGGCCACCGGTTCTATGCCGAGGATGCCTGGCCGAAAATGCTCAGGGAAATCGCGAAAGACGCTTGAACGAAAAAACGCGCGGATTGCGCCTCGCCCCAATTTTAAACGAGGAGATTATGCCGACAAGATACTGGCTGATGAAGTGTGAACTCAGCGAATGCAGCTTCGACGACCTGAAGAACAACCGCCCGAACAGCACCGGCAAATGGCGCGGCGTTCGCAACTACCAGGCCCGAAACTTCATCCGGGACGACATGCGGACGGGCGACGTCGTCCTCTTCTACCAGTCGAACTGCGACGAACCCGGCATTGCGGGACTGGCGGAAATCGTGCGGGCGGCCTATCCTGACCCATCGGCCTTCGACCCCGACGGCAACTACTACGATTCCAAATCAACCCCCGACGATCCCCGCTGGTTCTCCGTGGACGTCAAATGGAAAAAGGCCTTCAAGACGTATGTTCATCTCAAAGACCTTAAGGCCAATCCCGAACTGGGAGAAATGCTGGTTGTCAGGCGGGGCCAGCGGCTATCCATCCAACCCGTCACCGAACGGGATTTTGAAATCGTCTGCGAAATGGGAGGGATCTGAAATCATCGCGTCCCCTCGTACAATATCCTCATAGACACCCACATGTGTCCCGATTCAGTTACGGCGCCTCCGGAACTTCCACCGGCAAGTCCAGCCGGTCACCCCATTCCTTCCACGACCCGATATAGTTGCGCACGTTTCGATAGCCCAGCAGGCGCAACGCCAGGTACGAATGGGAGGAACGGTACCCGCCCTGTCAGTAACACGCCACCGTCTGTTCAGGCATCACGCCTTCACGCTCGTACATCTCACGCAACTCCGCCGCCGGCTTGAACGCGCCCGACGCGTCCAGATTGTTCAGATACTCGATATGCACGGCGTCCGGAATGGCGCCGCCCCGGGCGGACCGCGCCACGCGACCGAAATACTCGTCGTCGCTCCGGGTATCCAGCGGCGCGAAATCCTCCCTGCCCAGTGAATCCCGTATCTCTTCGAAGCCAATGTGGCGTTCTTCGACGGGCGCCATTTCGAATGAGGCCTGGTGCGGGATCGGGACTTCAATCGTGGTCTCGTACCCCTCCGCCGTCCAGGCCTGAAGCCCCCCGTCCAGTACGTGTACGTCGCGGTGGCCAAGGTATTCACAAATCCAGAAACCGCGGGCCGCGCGCATCCCGGAGTCGTTTTCGTAAAACACCACCGTCGCATCGGAGCTGATTCCCCGGCTTCCCATCAGGTAGGCCAGGGTCCACATAAACGCTTCGAATGCCTCCCGTCCTGTGTTGTTCAGACTGATTCCGTAGAGGTCCAGGTGGAGCGCCCCCGGAATGTGCCCGGAAACGTATTCGTGCGTGGGCCGGACGTCCACAATGCATATCGATGCGTCCTGGAGGCGAACATGCAATTGCGGGGGCGTCATCAACAGATCGGGATTCGTATATCCCTTGTCTTCCATCACCGTCCCTCCTGACCGTAATAGGCGTTGACTTCAATACATCGCCCGCCCTGCCGGGCAGAGTCCCATCCCGCAAGGATTGGCGCCAGGGAATAGAGTCCATCGTGATAATCGTTCAGGATCCCTCCGCGATCACCGGAACGCACCGCCTCCACAAAGATCCGATCCTGCACGAACCAGGGATCGAACTCACCGCCCCGATAGACCGTCTCTCCGTTCAGATCGATCCTGTCATAATTGTGGATCTCAAGTCGCCCCCCTTCAAAGAAAAACGTAAACCACGGCTGCGGCGTACCGGACGGGTCCGCACGTACGAACGTCATCGTCATTGTCGCTCCGTTGTCCAGCAGGAAATGGAAGGAGGACGAGAGCGGATCGCTGAAAACCTCGGACTGCTCTAAATAGAACGCCTGGACTTTATCGACTTCCAAGCCGGTTGTAAACCGGACGTAGTCCACGGCGTGCACGCCCCAATCGAGCGCGGGACCCCCCGATTGGTCCATCTGGCGCCACCAGGAAGCCCCTTCCATTCCCTCCTTACGCAGCGGCGGTCCGCCCACGGATCGAAACACGACGTGCACGATCCGCTTCTCCGCAAGAATCCGTCGCGCCTCGCGGAACAGCGGTCGATATCGTTCGCGAAAACAGACCGTGCTCAATACGTCCGCCTTCCGGACCGCCCGGTCGATCTCCAGAGCCACGGCCATCCGAGTCGCCTGCGGCTTTTCGCTGAACAGATGAATTCCGCGTTCCACGGCTCTGATTTCGACGTCCGTGCGGGCAAAGGCGGGCACAATCGAAAAGAGCACGTCAAACCGCTCGTTCTCTACCATTTCGCGACCATCGGCATAGACCGCCGGGATCTCAAAACGCTCCGCCGTACGTCGCAGGGCCTCGGGATCCACGTCGCATGCCGCTACGACGTCCACGCCCAGCTTCTTCAGGTTCGGAATGTGGGTCTGGTTCGCCCACGACCCGGTACCGTATATCGCAGCCCGGACGGCACGCACGGATGCGTTCGCCGAATCCGACCGCCCATCGTTTTCTCTGTGTTCGTTTGCCACGTCCCTACCCACTCGCCAGGGACTCCGCTGTCTGCACGATGGTTTGCTCCTCACCCTGGAACCTTGCCGGTTCGCCGTAATAGGGGTACGCATTGGGCTCGTACCCGCCCTCCTCGTAGTGCCGGTCGGTACAGAGGTATCCGATTTCGTCGTTCGCATATCCCACCGGCCAGATGTCATCCGCGTCGACCAGTCCCCTCAGTCGCTTTTCGATCGCGTGACCGATCTCCTGTACCGGCTCGCCAGGAATCGTGACACACGTCAGCGGGCCCACCGCCATCAACTGCATTTCCGTTGCGCGGCTGTCGGGAATGCCACCGCTTTCGATCATCTCAAGAACGCCGCTGGCCCACGGCCCGGTCAGCAGGCGGCCTCTCGCGCTCTCGTCAGCCGCCTTCTCCCTGAGGTCCTCTACGGGATCGTGTTCGCCGAATGCAATTCGCACGTCGGTACGCCGCGCACTCAATTGCGAGGACCGCCGGGTCTTCAGACTCCCGGCGACTCGCACCACTTCCCGGCCCAGTTCTTCGCCGCAGGCGTCCAGTTCGGCCTTGGTGGCGGATTTGAACCCTCCTGTTTCCCGATTGATTACCGCGGGCCGGATATTCCCGAAACACCCTGCCAGAAACAGCGCCTTACACCCCATCGCATCTTCTATCACGCGACGGGCGATACCCGCGTAGTCGGGCGAAATATAGCCCTCGGACCCACTTTTGGTGGTGGTATGGCATGAATAGTGAAACAGTACCGCCTGCGGCGTTCCGTCCTCCGCCTCGACCAGAAGCACGCGGGCGCGGCGATCCACGATACCGCCGAAATTCAGCGTCATGCCGGATGCGCCGGGCAGCGGCCGCCGGCAGATATTGAAATGCGCCGATCCGCAGCCCAACCCGATCCGTACCGGTTTGAGGTCCGAAGCCGCGCGGACGATGCTCGCCGCGGTTTCTCTTTCGATCGTATCCATCCACCCCTCAGGCGGTTCCATTCCCAGCGCCGGCAGCGTTGCCGGCGCTGAATGCGTGTGGCTGCACGCCACCATCACGTGATCCCCGGGGATGCCGCACGCCTCGGTCACCCGCGCGCGGATCCGGTCGGTCGTCTCTTTCGTCACGCCGATGACATCGAGGGTGGCGATCACCGTCCTAACGGCCCCCTCTTCGAACACGATTGCCCGGACTTCCAGCGGATACAGCACCGAGTGCGAGGGATTCGTACTCCAGTGTCCCTGCAGCACGGGACCCGGTTCGGGCGTTATATCCGCCACCGCAACGCCGCTCTTCATGACTTTCTCCTTTGACGTGTGTATTTCAGAACCGCGAACACCCCGGTCGCGCGTGCGCGTAGGCGGCACAAGCCCGAATATCATCCGGTTCCAGTTCAGGATAATCCTCGAGGATGTCATCGCTCGACACCCCCTTTGCCATCAGGCTAAGAACAATCTCGACCGAAATTCTCATATCCCGAATAATGGGTTTTCCGCCGAATACCTCGGGACGAGCAGTAATTCGGCTAAGCAGTTCAGTATTACCGATCATGTCGCCTCCAATGTTTGAACGGAAAAACGGCCTGCGCCTATCGCTTCGGAATATAACACACACATATCTAAAAAAAAAGTCCGAGCGGCCATGATTCTTCCTGTCCAAGCCTCGCTCGAACCCACAAGAAAGCCAGCCTGTCCAGATTCAGAGAGGCCCGCGCTACGTCTGTTTCCGAGGTGGTTTAGCTCGTGTGCTTCCGTTCGGCGCGTTTTTCCATCCACTCATAGATCACCGGCAGAAGGACCAGGGTCAACAGGGTCGAGGTGATGAGACCGCCCACCACAACGGAAGCGAGCGGCCGCTGCGTCTCCGCACCCACACCCGAAGACAGCAGCATCGGCATCAGACCCAGGACGGATGTGCCCGCGGTCATCAGGACGGGTCGCAGGCGAAGCGCGGCGCCCTGACGCACCGCTTCCTCGACGGAGTGACCCTTTTGCCTGAGTTCATTGATGAAGCTGACGAGAACGATGCCGTTCAGCATCGCCACGCCAAATACGGCGATGAATCCGATGGCCGAGGGCACCGACACGTACTGTCCGCTGATGAAGAGCGCGATCAACCCCCCAATGGCGGCGAACGGCACGTTGGCGATGATCAGTGTGGCATACTTCACCGAATTGAACGCGGTATACAACAGCACGAAAATGAAAAAGATCGTCAGCGGTACGATAACCGACAGTCGCGCCAGCGCGCGCTGCTGGTTCTCAAACGCGCCACCCCATTCGATCCAGTAACCCGGCGGCAGCTCGACGTGTCTCTCAATGGCCGCGTTCGCGTCGCGGACAAACCCGTCGATGTCCCGGCCGCGGACGTCCATCTGAATGACGGCGTAACGATACAACTGCTCCCGGCGCACGAACGAATACCCCTGAGCCACGCTCACGTCGGTGACTTCGGAGAGGGGAATGATGGCGCCGGTGGGCGTCTTGAGCGGGATGCGCTCGATCGCCTGCACGGACGACTTGGACGCGTCTTCCAGGCGTGCGGTGATGTCGAACCGGCGGACGCCGTCGATCAGGGTAGACACCGGTTCGTTGCCGATACCCGTCCGCACCACCGACAATACGTCGTCGGCATTCAGGCCGAAGCGCGCCAGCCGGTCCCGCCTGACCTGGATGCGGATCTGCGGCTTGCCGACATTGGCCTCGAGCGACAGGTCGGCCACGCCGTCGACAGAAGCGATGACGTCCTTGACCCGGACGCTCAACCGGTCGAGTTCCGACAGGTCCTCCCCGTAGATCTTCGCGGCGAGCGTCGCACGAACGCCGGAAATGAGTTCCTCCACGCGCATCTGGATCGGCTGCGTAAACGCCACGACGGCCGTCGGCACCACGAGTTCCAGTTCCTCCCGCATCGCTACGGCGAGTTGTCCGATGTCCCTGTCGCCCGGCCACTCATCCTCGGGTTTGAGTTCGGTGTAAATCTCCATGTAGTTCACATCGGCCGTCTCGCCCTTCTCGGCGCGTCCGATCATGGCCACGGTGGTCTTGACTTCAGGAAATCCGGACAGGGCGTTTTCAATGTCCTTTGAAATCGCGATCGATTGTTTGAGCGACGCGGAGGGGATGGACGTGACGCGCCACATGATCGAGCCCTCCTGCAACTGGGGCATGAACTCCTTGCCAAGAAAGGGAAAAAGCGCGAGACTTGCCGCCAACAGCCCTACCGCGACACGGACCACGACTTTCTTGTTCACGAGGGCGCCGGACAGGAGCGGGATATACCAAGCCCTGACCGCGCGTATGAGCCACGTATCGCGCTGCTCCTTCGGCTTGAGGATCAGTGCGGCCAATACAGGGATCAGCGTAAGCGTCAGCACGAGCGAACCGGCCATCGCGAAGCTGATATTGAACGCCATGGGCTTGAACAGTTTTCCTTCGAGTCCCTCCAGCGCAAACAGCGGGAGAAACACCACGATGATGATCATGATGGCGAAGGCAATCGGATTCGCCACACTCCTCGCGGCGGAAAGCACGGCGCGGGAACGATCGACGGTCTGACCCGCTTTCTTCTGCTCCGCCATAATGCGGAAGGCGTTCTCGACCACAACCACGGCGCCGTCGACGATCATGCCGATCCCGACCGCAAGGCCGGCCAGCGACATCAGGTTCGCAGAGAGTCCCGCCTGACCCATGAAGATGAATGCGACCAGCATCGCAAGCGGTATGGACGCGATGACAACGATTGCCGAACGCAGTTCGCCGAGAAAGAGAAACAACACGATGGCCACCACAACGGCGCCCTGCACAAGCGCGTTTCTCGCCGTGTTCACCGATCGCTCCACCAGGTCGGTGCGTTCGTAAACGGGACGCAGGATAACGCCGTCCGGAAGCAACCTGTTGACGATTTCGACTTTCTCTTTTACGGCATCGACCACGTTTTTGGCGTTTTCGCCGATGCGCGACAGGGCCATTCCAAGTACGACTTCCTTACCGTCGCGGGTCACGGCGCCGAAACGCAGGGCGCCACCCTGTACAATGTCCGCGACGTCGCGCAGGTAGACTGGCGTGCCGTCCTCCACCTTGAGGACCATCGCGCCGATGTCCTCTTCGTCCGCCACCAGGCCCAATCCGCGCACGAGAAATTGCTCTGCACCGAGGTTGACGTATTGACCCCCGACCTGCCGGTTGTTGGCCTCGATCACTTCGATTACGTCGGTGAAGGTGAGGTCGTATTCGATGAGACTCAAGGGATCCATCACCACCTGGTACTGGCGCTCCTGGCCTCCCCAGGAAATCACGTCGTCCACGCCTGGCGCCGTGCGCAAAACCAGGCGGACGCTCCAGTCGTGGAGCGTCCGCAGATCCATGTCCGAGATGTCGGCGTTGAGCTTTTCATCCGCCCGCTCGAGCGTGTACCAGAACACCTGGCCGAGACCGGAGGAGTTCGGCCCCATCTCCGGCGTGCCGTAACCTTCGGGAATCCGGTCTCCAACTTCCTGCAGGCGTTCCATCACCAGGCGGCGAGCGAAGTAGATGTCCATGTCGTCTTCGAAATACACCGCCACGTACGACAGACCGAACAGGCTGACCGAGCGGATCTGCTGTACCCTCGGCAGGCCCGCCATTCCGGATTCGATGGGAAAGGTAAGAAGCTGTTCGACGTCTTCCGCGGCCAGACCCGGCGATTCGGTGTAGATGTTGACCTGGGCGGGCGTCACGTCGGGGAACGCGTCGATCGGGACGGTTACATATGCGCGCCATCCCAGAAAGGCGACCACAGCGAAGGCGATGAGGACGAGGACTTTGTAGCGCACCGAGGTTTCAACCAGTTTCTCCAGCACGGTATTCCCCTAGTGCGCGTGGCCGCCGCCCAGCGAAGACTTGAGCATCAGCGATTTGAGATGAAATATGCCGGCGACCGCGATCACGTCCCCCTCACGAAGCCCGGCCGAGACAGCCGTCCAGTCGCCTACGGTAGGACCTGAAACAACGGATTCCGCGTGAAATTCATGACCGTCCTCGACCTTGAACACGGTCGGTGTGTTACCGATCATTGTCACCGCGGCGTTCGGGACAGCCAATACCGAATCCTCACTGCCCGTTACGATCTCAACCTCGACGAACTGCCTCTCGTGCAGTTGGTCGTCTACGTTGTCCACTTCGATCCTGACGCCGTGGGTGCGGGTGGTCTCGTCCACGCGATGGTAGCGCTGAACAACCTTGCCGTCAATCCAGTTTACACCGTCGGGTGTGACCCGGGCGGGCATTCCCGTGTGGATGTGGGGTACGCCCACGGCGATCGGCCTGGCCTCCACCCACATCACGGATTCATCACTGATATCGAAGAGTACCCGGCCGGGTTCGATCAATTCGCCCACGATAAAATCGTCCTGCAAAACGGTACCGTCCTGTGGCGACAGCAGATCGAACACGCCGCTTGCCCTGTCCACGTCGGCGGCACTCATCAACGCATCTGCCTGGGCCTCGGTCATGCCGTAGGCGAGTACTCTGGCCAGTGCCAGCTGCCGGGCCACCCGCGCCTCCGTGTAACGTCGTTCTGACACGGATTCCGGACCAAGGCTCCTGGAACGCTCCCATTCGCGGTTTGCAACGATCAATTCGCCCTGTGCCTCGGCCATGGCGACACTGGACAGCGTCACCATGGGCTGACCCGCTCTGACGGATTCACCGAGAATAACGTGGCGTGCGACCACCTGAGCCGCAATGCGGGGCGTGACGCGTGAGGACCTGTACAAATTGATCTCCACATTGCCGGGTACGCGAATGGTCTCACCCAATGCGCGCCGTGCAACGCGGTCAATTACAACGCCCGCAGCGCGTTGTTCCTCGGCGGTCAGTTCGATCTGTCCCGTCGCTTCGCCTTTCGGCTTCTCATGGTCAGCTTCGTCCGCAAGGACAGGGGCAGCCACCGTCAGACTAACGCACACCACAAGTCGTGTCCAGGTGATCATCGCTGTTTCTCCATTTCGATTCGCCCCATACGCCGATTCATCGGTCCGTGCCGTAACCGACCCAGGCGTCGATCTGACCCGAAGCCGACAACCAATCCAGCCACGCCCCCCACAGCGTTTCCCGCAGATCAAGTGCACTTTCACGGAGATTCAGCGTCTGGCCGGCATGTACAAGATAATCCGTCGTGCCGATGTCGCCGGCTTTCCACAGCTTGCGCAGTTGCGCCTGTTGACGCTCAAGGCTCGTCTGACCGGTCTTTTTCCAATCTTCCCACGCGGCCAGCGCCAACTGGTAGCGCTCGGTCGCGCCGATCAGGCGGGCACGTGCGCGTCGCGATACGTCTTTTCCCGCCTGCTGCGCCGCGCGGTGTTCGGCCTGGGCCGCATCCACTTCATCCCCGAAGCGGTTGAGCAGCGGCAGCGGGATCGACAATTCCGCGACCGCGAGCCGGTCGCCTACCTCGCTCCCGCCTCCCACGTTCAGAGTCGGATCGGGCCGTCGTTCCCTGCGCCGAAACTCTACAAGCGCCTCAGCGGCATCCGCCCGACGCCTGGCGGCGATGACTTCCGGAAGCACCCCGATCGTGGACTGAACGTCCGCGCCTTCCGGCAAATCCGGTAGAGACGCGGGGAGCGGAGGCCACTGTGACAAGGGCAGATCCGGAGCGAGACCGCGGACCGCCTGTCTCGCTTCGGCAAGCGCCGCCGCTGCGGTGGCTTTCTTTATTCGCGCATCCACGGAAGCCAGCCGTGCCAGATCCAGCTCGACCCGATTCACGTCGCCAGTCTCGAACCGGCGTTGCGCAAGCGCCGCAAAGTCGCGCATCAACTCCCGCCGAGAAGAGGCCAGGCTGTCACGTTCGGCGTTCGTCTGGTGGGCCGCCAGGCCCTTCAGCAGTTCGATGGTCACGCTGCGGCGGTGCAGGTCGAAATTCGCGTCGGCGACCCGCCGCTCCCACTCCGCCAGGGCGGTGCGGGCCCTGCCCTTGCCGCCCCAATCGATCGTATATCCGATGCCGAACCAGTAGCGGATTTCGTGCGTTCTTTCGTAGTCTGCATTAAACTCCGGGTTATACAGCGGTCGCGATGCGGCGTCTCGATAGCTCCTTCTCGCCTCCAGAGCGGCTCGAGCCGCTTTGACGCTGGCGTTCGCGTTGACGACCGTTTGCACGAATTGTCGGAGCGCGGGGTCGGCAGGCCTGACGGCCGCGACGCCCGCGCCGGAAGCCCAGGCGATAGACGGCGTGGAGATGCCCGCGCTCAGCCAGACGATGAACCCGCAGAGTGTTGTACGCATTGAACCGATTCCGAATTCAGACCGCAACGGCACGCCCGAACCGAATCGTCGTTCATGTTCCTGAACGTGTCGCGGGCGATTCAGTCGCGCTTGTGGTCAGGCTAAAACGACACCGGGACGATTGAAATCGTCCCGATGCCGACACAACGATATGTATGTGGCCGCATTTCATGCGGTGCCAAAGTCAGTGTGGATCCTGCAACAACCCCACCCCGGTTCCACTAGAGTGCGAAACTGAGACTGACCCCGCCCCAGACTCTGTTTTGCTCGTCTTTGGTCCGATGGAAATCGAAATCCTTGGCCTCTAGTTCTTCGGTCCGGCGTATGAAACCGATGACGGGCGACAACGAGAAGTAGCTATGGCTGACACCGAGCGAAACCGACGCGCCGACGTGGTTGAATTCGAATTTGCCGGTGGTGTCGCTGTATCCGATATCGGCGGAAACGCCCAGTGTGAGGTTCCCCTCCGGGGTTAGTTGAACTTCATGACCGATACTGCCATTGACATACCAGTAATCGAACTGGCCCAGGTCGCGATAGATCGTTACTGACGGGGAGCCGGCAACATCCAGACTCGCACCCGCGAAAAACTCGGTGGTAAGTCTTTCGCCCTTCTCCAGGCTTGGAAACGTGTATTGGATCATCCCGACGGTCAGCCCCGCGTTTTGGTACTGTTCTCCCAGATTGCGGTCGTACGTAACCGTGAAGTCGAGTTCATCGCCTGCCTCCTGAATGCTCCTTTGCTTTAATGACCAGGAGCCCCATATGTTGAACGAGAAACCGGAATCGCCGAAGCCCAGGGTAAGAGAGGGTTGCACGGAAGGCTTATCCGTAAAGGCCACGCCGCGGAAAATGTAATGCGTGACAAGATCCGTGCTGCCCTCAACGGAAATATTCTCGATCTGGGCGAATGCGGGACCGGCAAGCAGGCTGAGCGTAACGACAAGAACGAGCGCGCGAGTTGGCATGTTCTTCATTCCTCCATTCTTTATTAGGTGATATCCACGGTGGATCTCACCCCAACCGGAAGTTGACTACACTTTCGTGAATGCGTGATGAGAGCTGATATCGGGGGAGGCTGACGTGTTGAGGCCGGCAATCGACGCGGCGACCATCCCGCAGTCGGATCGGGTTCACTTTGAATAATCCTGTCGAATAACAGGACGATTAATCTTAGGATCGCGACGGTTGAATGTCAAGCTGAATTTTCGAAAGCCGGGCCACCCTCGAACCCGGATCCAACAAGCCGTCGAGGTGAAGGTATCGATACGGAACCTGTGCATTCGTCCACAGTGACACATCGTCTACCTTACGAACAGCATGTCGCGGTACGTCGGCAGCGGCCACAGATCGTCCGGGATCACTTTCTCCAATCGGTCCGCCACCTCGCGCACCGCATTCATCGCCGGAATCACATTGTCGTGCATGTGGACCACCTTGGTCGACATCTCGTCTCCGCCGAGTTCCTCATTTTGCGTGTCCAGCTCGTCCAGCGCATCGTTGAATTCATCGATCAAGCCGGAAACCCGCATGATGTTGCTTTCGAGACCCTTCGTGGAACCGCCCGCCTGCTTCGTCTCGTTCCGCGTGGACGTGAGCTGCTTCAGATAGGTGACCGCGGCAGGCAGGATCATGCAGCGGGCCATGTGCGCCGCCGTTTCGCCTTCGATATTGATCTTGATGAAGTACTGCTCGGTGAGTACCTCCAGCCTCGCCCCCAGTTCGCGTGGCGTCATGACGCCGTACTTGTCGAAAAGCTCCTCGTTCCGGGGAGAGCCGAGCGCAACCAGCGCATCTACCGCCGAGCCCGCGTTGTGCAGCCCGCGGCGCGCGGCCTCCTCGACCCACTCGGTTGCGTAATTGTCGCCATTGAAAATGATCCGCTTGAAGGACGGGATCTCGTTGGCCAACAGCGTCCAGAGCGCGTCCTCGATCGTGGTGCCGGCTTCGACGATCGGCTCCAGCAGCTCCGTCCAATTGTCGATTGCCTCCGCTACGATCGTGTTGAGGACGGTTGCCGGCAGCGAGATATTCGCCGACGAGCCAACCGCGCGGAACTCGAACTTGTTCCCGGTGAAGGCAAAGGGAGACGTGCGGTTCCGGTCTCCGGAATGGCGCGTAAGGTCAGGGAGGACGTTGACTCCCAGGCCGAGGAGCCCGTCGTGTTCCCGCTTCTCCGCCTTTCCCGATTCCTCAAGCTGGTTGAATATGTCTTCGAGCTGGCTGCCCAGAAACACCGAGATGATCGACGGCGGGGCTTCATTCGCGCCCAGACGGTGATCGTTCCCGGCGCTGGAGACGCTGGCCAGGAGCAGGTCCTGGTGCTGCTCGACCGCACTCATCACCGCGGTACAGAAGAACAGGAACATCAGGTTGTCGTGCGGCGTGTCCCCCGGATCCATCAGGTTACGTTCCGAAGTGCCGAAGGACCAGTTCAGGTGCTTGCCGCTCCCGTTGATCCCGGCGAAGGGTTTTTCATGCAAGAGGCAGATGAATCCGTAGCTGCGCGCGCTTCGCTCCAGGATCCTCATCATCAGCTGCTGATGATCCGACGCCACGTTCGCGTTCTCGTAAACCGGCGCCATCTCGTATTGCCCCGGCGCCACCTCGTTATGGCGCGTCTTCATCGGCACGCCCAGCCGGTACAGGTCCATCTCGATGGACTGGATGCACGCCAACACTCGCTCGTGGATCTGTCCGAAATAGTGGTCGTCGAGTTCCTGCCCCCTCGGAGGTTTTGCCCCGAATAGTGTTCGCCCAGAGGTCATGAGGTCGGGTCTACGGTAGTAGAACTCGCGGTCGACGAGAAAGAACTCCTGCTCGGGACCGAGGCTGGCCGTTACCATCCCGGCGTCGATACCGAAGAGTTTGAGCGCTCGTCGCGTGACCCGGTCGAGTGCGTCCATTGACCGGAGCAGCGGAATCTTGGCATCAAGACTCTCTCCCGTCCAGCTTGAAAATGCAGTGGGAATGCACAGGTACGTTGCCGACTCGCCGCCCATTATAAAAGCGGGAGAGGTAGGATCCCAGGCCGTGTAGCCACGTGCCTCGAAGGTTGCCCGTAGGCCTCCCGAGGGGAACGACGACGCGTCCGGCTCACCCTGGACCAGTTCCTCGCCGCCGAACTCGGTGATGGCGCGGGCATCAGCGCCCACCTTCAGGAAGGAGTCGTGCTTCTCGGCTGTGTGCCCCGTGAGCGGCTGGAACCAGTGCGTGTAATGGGTCGCGCCCATGGAGAGCGCCCAGTCTTTCATCGCAGCAGCCACCGTGTCTGCGATATCGGAATCGAGTTGCTTTCCGTGGCGAATCGTCCGAACGAGCCTATTGAAGACGTTTTCCGGGAGCCTGGACTGCATTTCGTTGAGTCCGAATGTGTCTTTGCCGAAGATGTCAGGCAGAAGGTCGCGGTCGCCCGATCGGGATTCCGGCTTTCGGTCCCAGGTTTTAGCGGCACTGACGGAATCGAAGCGTCTTTGGATCCTCATTGTGAATGCCATCCTTATGAAACGGTGTGGGTGTGGTTTACAGCCGCGTCAGCGCGGCGAGTGGATTATGCTCTTCGGCAGCGGTCGATATCGCGGATCTTCCGTACGGATTCATCCCTCTTCGTCCGTTCCAATATCCGATAATTGCCTAGGCGAACCAGTACGAATAAAGATCCGCCTGCCTGAGGTAGAACTTCAGCCTGATTTCCTTACCCTTCAGCGGCTCCAGATCCGTCCGCTCAATCCACGTCAGCCGATGGGAGATCGCGTCTCCGTCCAGCGTGGCGCACCGGACCACGGCGTATTCCGGCGCGTGGTAACCATCCTGTTCGATAACGGAGACCGCGAGTTCACCGCCTCTGGCATCCGCGTTCACATGGAGTGAGCCTCCCGGACATATCATCGGCTCCGTAAACACCCACCCCGCCTGTTCTCCTGCAGCCAGACTCACGAACCCGTCGCGGCGAAGTCGCGCAAGCCCCGGAAGTTTCGTGTAGGACAAGCCGTGGCCATGCACGGCCATTCCGTAGTAAAACCAGAGTTCATCACCGACGACCACCGGCGAGCTGCATGGCCAGATGACTCCGGAGTCCAGGCCTCCCGGAGTCGTGTCCAGAAACGGCACGCGACCCTCTGGCCGATTCCAGTGAACTCCGTCCCGGCTCGTTACCAGCTCAATGTAGCACCGACCCAGCATCGCGGAATGTGCCGGCCAGTCCGGCAGCCGGTAGGGGAACCGCTTGGGGCGCTCTTCGGCAAACCCTTCATGTACGCAAAGCAACCCAACGTACATCCCTTCGTAGAAGAACGCGCCGATCGTCTGGAATTCTGTCCCGGCCGGATCGTCGGCGTCCGGCGCGAGTACCGTTTCGAGTTCGGTCCACCCGCTCAGATCCTCGCTCTCGCTTCTGGCGATCAGACGAATCGCGAGGCCCTCCGGATCGATCACTTCGTCAGGACGGGCGACCTGCGGGCGGAAATAGGCTACGTAGCGTCCGATGTTCTCGTCCCACCCCGCCATGCAGTTCAGCCCGTCGGAATGCCCGATACGGCTGGGTACGCGTGCCCTTTGCACGCCGGACCACGACACGCCGTCGGGCGAGAAGCTGATATTGTGGGGGTAATACAACATCTTGTATCTGCGGGCGTCGTCCGATTCGTGCTCGTCGATAACGACGCTCGGCAAACTCCCCGGCGGCTCGAATAAGACGTTATTTTCCACACTCCCATTGATCTCAACCCGATTCAATGCCGGAAGCCGCCAGTGAATGCCGTTATGGGACTCCGCGTAGGCCACCACAGGCGTCCCGCCCCCGTATCCGAAGTCCCTGATTCCCGGAGGCTTCGTCTGGTAATACATCTGAAACAACCCGGAGGGGCCACGAACCACCGACGTGGGCGTCAGGTCAGGGTTGAGCTTCGGGACGCCACCCTCACGCGGTACCCGGTCCTCCTCGTACCGCACGCCCTCCCGCGCGTCGTGAAACTGATTGCCGACGAGCAGAGGATTCCCGACGTATTTGACCGGCGAGTGGTATTGCCGCGACACACGAAGGGTCTCCGCGACCCCCTCGTCATCCAGAAACAGTTGGCGGTTGTCATTTGCCGACATGAAATAATCCAACAGGAATGGAGATCAATCAGTAAAAACGGCCGAGGTCAGGGTCTTTGTTCCACTCGCTCCTGCCGACACGCAATTTGGCGTCTAAGTTGGGACTTGTCAACGGGTATCGCTTCCAGATCATGAAAAAGGGTCGGGAGATCCCGACCTTGGACACGTTCTGCGACTCGTTAAATTGTGATCTGAAGACAATTGTCAAGAATACCACACTATTTTCGGGACAGACCGATGGTCAAGCGCGATAGACTGGCCCCAATCCACTTGAGTGCTTCCGTGCCGTGCACCGGAACAGGTCCTTTTCTACCCCCCCGCAGCCATCCCGAAGACCGCGGCGAAGAGGATGAAATCCGCGAAGCTGATCTGTTCATCGCCGTTCAGGTCCAGATTTGGTTTGAAATTCGGATCGCCGGCGCCGGTGCCGAAGCTACGGGCAAGAATCAGGAAATCCCCGAACCCGACGATCCCGTCTCGGTCGAAGTCAGCGCGTCGCGGATCGGTCACTGGAGTATCTTCATAGACCGGCCGCCCTCGCACGGCGATCCCCCGCGGCCCGTCTTCCAGCGTGAGCGTCTTGCGGATGAATCCCGATGCCGCATCGATAAACAGCAGTTCGTTCGAGTCCTGGTTGGCCGCGTAGACGGTGTTGCCGTCGGCGGAAACGGCGACGTCGCGCGTTTCCCTCCCGCGCGAGGCCCACTTGAGAATAACGCGATTCAGTTCCGTGTTGATAACGAGCACCCTTGCGTTGGTCCGGTCCGTGGCATAGAGGCGTTTCCCGTCAGGCGAAAGGGCAAGCCGGAAGACGCTCGCGGCCGGCTGGTCGATTTCACTGACGACCTCGTTCGTTTCGGTATCGATAACCGAAACGCCGGCCCCGTCGCCGCTGCGTCCAAATCTGGAAACGTAGAGGCGGTCACCGGACGGAGAGAGCAGCAGGGACCGCGGAGAGACCGGCACGTCGATCCGGTGGGTCACCCGCCCGGCTTCGATATCCACAACCATGACCTGATTCCCGTCTATATCCGCCGCGTATAACCACTTTTCATTCGGGTCCACCGCGATGCCAAATGGACCCCGTGACTGTTCCCCTGCACTCGAAACGGGCGTGGAAATGCGCCGCCGCTCCCGGAGGCTGCCGACTTCCACCACCGATACGGTCTGGTCCGCGGCATTGCTCACGTATACGCGCGACCCGTTTCGGGACATCGCCAGATCCAGCGGTTCACGCCCCACCCGAATGACCTGGACTTCATGCGTGGCCGTATCGATTGCCATCAGCTTGTTTTCAGAGCCGTCCGAATCAGCGCCGTTGTTCGCGACGTAGACATACCGCTCGTCGGGAGTCAACAATACGCTCAAAGGGTCGCCTCCCAGCGGTATCCGGGCCACTTCCCGGTCCAGACCCGTATCGTACACGGCCAGTTGCCGCGAACGACGCAGCGCCACGTACACGACCGGCTCGCCGGAGAGCGCCAGCACTTCAAAGCGGAGTGCCGGCAGTTCCTCGGCGGGATAGACCGTTTCATTGCCCTGATTGTCCTGCGCCCGGAAGCGGTAGGTAAACACGGTTCCGCGTTTCCGCCCGGGAAACTCGGCGGAATAAAACTGTCCATGTTCCGGCTGCAACACCAACGTCCGGACCGGTCCGCCGTCGATCCGGTAGTCGGCCTCGACCAGAGCAATCGGGTCCTCATCCAGAATGCGAATGTGAAGTCGATATGGCCCCGCCGGGCTCGGCGTGTTGTTCGGCAGAACGGTCGGATGAATATCCGGAAAGCCCGGAAGGGCCGTTCCCAGTGTAAAGTCGACCTCCGCCACACTCCTGCCGGGTGCGACGCGGACCACGTCGGCTACGTCCCGAATCGCCCGATTGTCGTAGTATTCATCAGGAAAGCCGGCTTCGAACTCGCTGTAAATGCCGCTGAAATTCCGCGTGGTTACCGATCCGCCCACCGGTTCGATGCCCACGTGATATTCACCGGGTGGGAGGCCCTTGATTTCGTATTCCCCGTCTCCGCCGATCCCCCTGTTTTCACCGGTGGTTCCTGACAGGACGCCGGCGGCAAACTCACCGGTATCCGCGCGATATGCAACCACGTGCACGCCAAATGCTCCGGAGCCGTCACGGCGCGTCACCCGTCCGGAGATTGCGCCGGTGGATGTGATCGCCTCCGTCGACGGATACAGAGCCGAAACCCCCGCCCGATCGTCCGTCGTAAGGGTTCGTTCCTCTCCAAAGTAGAAGGGATACATCGATGGCCGAACGGTTCGATCTCCAGCCAGCGGCGAATGTGCAAGTCCCAGCAGGTGGCCGATCTCGTGGACCAGCACATCCTGCATATCCACCAGTCCGCCCTCCTGATCCGGATTTCCCGCCGAATAGGAATAGTCTCGACCGTTGAAGACGATGTCCACGTCGGTTATGTGTCCCTGGACGTCCCAATTCATCCGCGCGAACGCAATTACGCCTCCACCTCCGCGTTCGGGGAAATTACTGGCGCTCCGGTCATAGACAATTACGTTTTTCCCGTCGGTGGTTGACACTTCCAGATTGCCGACGCCCCGGTTCCTGAACGAGGCGAATGAAATAGGAACCTCCTCCCAGGCTGCGAAGCTGTCGTTTACCAGGCGTCTCACATGTCTGTCCAGGAACGGAAACTGGTCAATCTTAAGCCAGAATTCTATCGCGCGCGCTTTTCCCGCCGACCATCGCACCGTGACAATCTGGCCCTGGCTGTTCCGGTGCATCTGAAACACGTAGGAAAACGCGGGGGTTGCCGGAAAGCACCCCGCCAGTACTGACGCGACAAGCCAGACGTACAATCGACGCGTCCTGTTTCCGATATTGTGTCTCATTACTCAGTCCTGTTGTATCAGTACCGGTTCGGGCGTATCCTGATCCACGTACCACACCTCTTGCCGACCGTCTCCGTTCAGGTCCGCACGCGCTTCCGCAACGAACGTCGACCCTTCCACCGTCACACGATAACGGAACCTCCCGGGCACCTCGTTAAGCTTGAGAACCTCACCATTTTTTTCACTGTCTATGGGCAGATAAGTTCCATGTTCCTTCAAGTGGGCATGCTCCAGCCCGTAGATCAATTCGAGGTGCATTCGGGCGCGGGCGCGTTCGCTGTCATCCGGAGACCGAGCCGTAAGCCGATAGATCATCAGCCCGCAGAACAGTACCAGTATCAGGACCGGCGTGAGATGTTTCCCGATGGAAAGTCCTCGTTCAGATACATCGGGCACCGCTATTTCTCCTCTTCGAGCTTTGAAGACGTCCAAACGTAGAAATTCAGGCGCTCCTCAGCGGTCGTCTCCCATCGGGAAACGACGCTTATTGTATCTTGAAGTGCGAACAAGGGTTCGGCGGCAACGAACGGTCTGACCGCACCCGGCGACCAGGAACGGTTGCCGTCGAAGTCGACGAAAGCCAGCACCCGGTAATTCCCGGGTGGCAACCCATCCAGAGCGTATGAAGAGTCACCGGGCGCGACGGTGAGTGTATGCGTTTTTTCGGACGCGGAAATCGGCCGCGCCCGCACCACGACATGCGTCTTTGACGCGACAACCGACCCACTCAAGACACCCAGGTCCTCTGGCGACGCAACCGAAAACCTGAACACAATCTCGCCTTCGGCCGGGTTACCGGAAACATCCGTAACCAGGTCGGCCCGGGCCCGCAAAGCGTATGACTTCCCGGAGTCCCAGGCCTGAAAGGGCCGGAATGCAAGCCGGTTGGGTAACGGCCACGAAAACCGTCCTTCAGGTGCGTCCGTGCTGTCGGAAACGACCCAGAACCCAGGTTCCGTAACCGCGGACATCGCCTCGCTGAAATCGATACGTAACGCGGCATTCTCCGAAACGTGCCGAGCTTCAATTCCGGGGTCGAAGCGAACCGGAACCGGCGCCCGACGGTCAGGCCGTCCCTCGCCGCGCACCGTCACCGCCTCGCCGGGCGCGATCGGATTCCCGAATCGATCTTCGATCCCGCCCAACTCCACCCTGTATTCCGTTCCGGCAGTCTGCGGGCCGGTAACCAGCCACACCCGGCTGGAATCCTTCGCGTCCGGGTAGATCGCCTGCACCTCGAGCAATCCGTCGTCGCCGGTTATCCGGGGTGGCGAAAACAAAATCACGGGTTCGTCGAACCGCAGCGACAGGCGCCGCCGGTCAGGTGTCCGCGCAGAAATAAAGTGCGGCGGCACGCTGTCACGCACCGCCATCTTCAGCAGGCTCAATTGCACCCGGCCGTCGCCTGATCCAAGCGGGATGTCCCCCGGCGGCACCGCCAGGGGCTCGCCGGGATTGTACGCCTGGTCGCGGTCGCCATCCTGGAATGCGAATATCCGGTACCGGCCTGCCCCCAATCTTACAAATCGATACGTCCCGTCGGCACCGGGTTGTGTCACGTAAGCGGGAGGGTCGGCCGCAGGATCGGGATCACCGGCGCCGGTCAGGTCATACGCCCATACGTAGACCTGTCTCCGCTTTCCGGTACTCAGGTGGACGCTTCCGTAGATTTCGCCACCACTCAACCGGTCGCCGGTGGAGAACGCGAAGCTGTAGGACGCCACCATACGGTTGAACGACTCGTCTGAACTGCCGGCGCCAACCGAGACGACGTATGTACGATCCTCGCGGAGGCCTTCGCGTGGACGAATTTCAAGCTCCCGTCCGCGCCATCTGAAATCCGGATCGGTGGAAAAGCGCGGCGAAATGAATATCGCGCGCGTCACCGATCGGCGGTTCATGGATTCACTGAACCCGATTCGAATGCGGGTATCCGTTCCCACGCCCACGGAATCGGCCGCCGGCGTCGTGTGGACAACCCGCGGCGGGGTCGCATCCGGTGGACCGCCGGGCGGCGGTCTGGGGTTCGCGCACGCGGCTGCGAGAAGCGGCAAGAGGCCCACCAGAACACGAGCCGTCTTCTTCCGGATGGAAAAAGCCAGACGTACCGTGAATGGCCATCCGCCGACCTCCTTGTCCGTTCTCACGTCGCTACGCTCTCGGATGCGCCTGCCGATAGGCCTTCTTTAATCGTTCCACGCTCACGTGGGTATAAATCTGCGTCGTGGACAGGCTCGCGTGCCCAAGCATCTCCTTTACCGCATTCAGATCGGCACCCCGGTCCAGTAAATGGGTAGCGAATGTATGCCTGAGTGTATGCGGCCCCAGACGGCCCCTGCCCGTCGCCTCTTCGAGATGCCCCACCACCCGGTCCTGAATCCCGCTTGCGCTCAACGCCCTGCCGGCACGGCTCAGGAAGAAACGACGGCGGTCAACCTGGGGCGCATCGGCCGGCAACAATTCCGACCGGCGTGCGAGATACCTGAGGAGGGCCTCCCGGGCAGGCCTTCCGACGGGCACGAGTCGCTCCCTGCCTCCCTTCCCGATCACCCGGACGGTCCCCGTGTCCAGGTCCAGGCTATCCATACTGATTTCCGCGAGTTCTCGCAAACGGATGCCGGAACTGTAGAACAACTCGAGAATCGCCCGATCTCGCAAACCCAATGCCGTATCCGGCGACGGATTTTCCAGCACGCGCCCCACTTCTCCAATGTCCAGATGTACCGGCAGGGTTCTCTCCTGTCTTGGCGGACGGACCTGAAGTGCCGGGTTCTTCCGCAGGCGGCCCAGGCGGCACAGAAAGGCAAAAAACGTCCGCAGTGAAGCCAGCTTCCGTGCGATTGAACGCCGGCCGAATCCCGCGCCGTTGAGATGCCCCAGGAACGCCCGTACGTCCTCACGAGCAACGCCACTCGCCTCCGGATCTTCCGAACCCGACCTGACCTGCAGGAAAGAAAGGAACCCTTCCAGGTCCGTACGGTAGGCCCGGGACGTGTGCGGCGACAGACGACGTTCGTTGGCGAGATGGCGCAGAAATTCCGCGATCAATTCGTGCATAAACAGGGCACCTTTATTGGAGCCGGTACCTGCCAAGGGAACGGGGTACGCGGACAAAACGGCACGGCCGGCGGCGATTGCCGGTTTCAAACCCACTTCCGCAGGCGGTCTTACGCCCTTTCCTCCTCCGGGGCAGGCATCGCATGCCTGCACTTCAGGCAACGGAGGGACGTGCGGCCATTGCGACCGGCATGTTCAGCCAGAAACGGCCCTTCACACATTGGGCACGGCAGGTTCAACGGCCGGTCCCAACTCGCGTACGTGCACTCCGGAAAATTGCCGCAACCGAAGAACGTCCTGCCCCGCCGGCTGCTGCGTTCCTTGAGTTGTCCGTTACATTTTTCCTGCGGACAGGGCACTCCCGTCGAAATCGACCGGGTATTTCTGCACTTCGGGTACCCCGAGCAGGCAAGAAAACGTCCATTGCGTCCAGTACGAATGGCCATTTCCGACCCGCATTTCTCGCAGACTTCGCCCGACGGTTCCGCCTCGGAAGCCTCGAGCGGATGGGTATTGCGGCATTCAGGAAATCCTGAACAGGCCAGAAAGCGGCCGTTGCGACCCCACTTGATCACAAAGACCTTTCCGCACTTCTCGCAGATTCTGTCCGTCTCCTCCTGGAGCGACGCCTTCAGTTCCTTGCGCTGCCCTTCCGCTCTTTGCAGATCCGTGGCAAACGGTCCATAGAAGTCTTCCACCACCTTCACCCAGCCTGCTTCGCCGTTTTCCACCTGGTCGAGCTCGTCTTCCATCCTCGCGGTGAAATCCACATTGAAGACATCGGGAAACGCCTGGACCAGAATTCCGTTGACGGTACGCCCCAGATCCGTCGGCACGAACCGTCCGCTCTTTCTTGCCGTGTAGTCCCGGTCCTGGAGCGTGCTGATAATCTGAGCGTATGTACTGGGTCGTCCTATTGCGCGTGACTCCAGCTCCCTGACTAGGGTGGCCTCGGAGAATCTCGCGGGCGGCTTCGTGAAGTGCTGCTCGGGAAGCAGTGACATCATCGTCAGGACATCTCCCTTCTTCAAGCCATCCGGGAGACGCGCCTCGGCCTCCTCGGGATCGTCGTCCTTGCCCTCCGCATATAGCGCCGTAAAACCGGCGAATTTCAGCACCGACCCGGTTGCCCGCAATTCATACTCTCCCGCGCGGATATCCACAGCCGTCCGATTGAACACCGCCGACGACATCTGGCAGGCGATGAACCGATCCCAGATCAATCGATAGAGTTTCGACTGATCAGCAGTCAGTTGCGCCTGGACAACCTCCGGAGGGCGCTGCATGTCCGTGGGGCGTATCGCCTCGTGCGCATCCTGCGCCCCCTTTCCCTTCCGGTAGGATCTTGCCCGGACGGGCAGATACGCCTCCCCGAACCGCTGCCGGATATAGTCTCTCGCCGACGATACCGCATCGCTCGCTATCCGGGTGGAGTCGGTCCGCATATAGGTAATCAAACCGGTCGTTTCTGTCGCACTTTGCGTTCCACTTCGTACCTCAATGCCTTCGTAAAGCTGCTGGGCCACCTGCATCGTCTTCCGCGCAGTAAATCGCAGCCTTCGAGACGCCTCCTGTTGCAGTGTACTCGTAATGAAAGGCGGCGCCGGATTGCGCCGTTGCACCTGTCGTTTTACGTCGGCGATCCGGTATCCGGGATCGGAGGCTGCCGCGCGCAGATCCAGAAGGATACGGTCCACCTCCTCCCGGTCCTTCAGCGCCAGCTTTTCACCCTTTAGCCGGACCAACCGCGCCCTGAACGGTAAGGTATCCTCCCGCTTCACCTTCGCGTCGACGGTCCAGTATTCTTCGGGAACGAACGCTTCGATCGCCGCCTCCCTCTCGCAGATCAATCGGAGCGCGACGGACTGAACCCGGCCGGCGCTCAGACCGCCGTGAATCGTCTTCCAAAGTAGTGGACTGACCTTGTACCCCACGAGGCGGTCCAGAACCCTGCGGGCCTGCTGAGCGTCCACCTTCCTCAGATCGATTTCTGAGGGGTTGGCCACCGCCTCCCTGACCGCCCGTTCCGTTATCTCGTTGAACATGACCCTCTGGGCATCGTTGACCCGCTTGAGCGCCTCGGCCACGTGCCATGCGATGGCTTCCCCCTCGCGGTCGGGGTCCGTCGCCAGAATCAGCCGCCCCGCCGAACGGGAGGCCGCGCGAAGCTCCGTGACGAATTTGTTCCGATCGCGGATAGTACGATACGTGGGCTTGAATCCGTTGGCGACGTCGATGCCGAGTTCCTTCTTCGGCAGGTCACGGACGTGTCCCATGCTGGCCATTACCTTGAAGTCTTTCCCAAGTATCTTGTTGATCGTCCTCGCCTTGGCCGGCGACTCGACCACCACCAGCGCACCCCGCATATTGGCTCCCAAAAGAACGAGCCACGTCGAAAGAAATCATCGAGTGACTCACCCCGGTTACGATAGGTTGTTAAGTACGGAAAGACAGGATTGCATCCCTCGAAAAGCGTCGCCTGACGTTTCCTGCGGGTGCATCGTGTGACGCATGCAACGCGTCCGATTCAAAAATACGAGCGCCCCAGTCAAAAGTCAAGGCTAAACTAATAAGATATTGTAATGCATATATTTATACTATGCAATATCAGGCGCCGCCGCGAGGCGGTTTGAAGGCCTGCGGTCGCGTCCCGGATTGGTCCCGTCTGCCCTGCCGTTCCGATTGCGCCACGATGGCCTCCGCGACCATTAACACGAGCGCCAGGCCCAGCGCGAGCCGCCAGAGTTCCCTGCCCCCTCGTGCTTCCCGGACTGCGACCGAGGGGGACGTTTGCGGTTCAACAATACGCAGACGTGCCCCCGCGAACACTTTTTTGAGCCGATCCGCGGACGCGGGTGTTGGATCCCCTTCCCCCGCATCGATGCGAACTGCGAATCGGTCCGTCAGACGGTCCCGGGCGTAGATTTCCCAGACTCCGGGTATATCCACCTCTCCAACCGGCCACACCGAGTGTGCGCCGCGTTGCTCGGGCCAGATGGTTCGGGCCTCGCCAGCGGGAGGTTTCAGCAGGGCCTCACGTACGTGAACGTCTGACCGGTTCCTATATACCCTGTCGCCCACGGAATAGTCTGACCGACCGGGAGAACCCGCCGCCAGATAGCGGCTCAACCGGTGTATGAACGGAACGAAGATTCCCGTAAGCGGCAGGTCGGTCCAGCCCAGATCGGAATTCAGGCCTGCGGCAAACAACGCCACGCGACCGGCGCCAAGGCTGGTTTCGGCGAGAGCGGGGTCACCGCTGCGAAACAGCAGAACAGGCTGCGATGAGTCGCCCAGCCGCAGCCGGCAGTACGCGTAAAACCTGGGCGTTCGCAGTCCTTCAGCCGGACCGAAGTCCCTGAAAACCGCATGGTCCGGGAGCGCTTCACGCAGTCTGTGGTAGGTGTTGTTTTGCCCGGGAGAACCTTCGATGCCCACGAGCGACGCCGAAAACAGGCCCGGAAGCAATGCAGCATTGTAAAACCGGAAATCCACTTGATCCCCCAGGACGATCATCAGTCCCATTCCGCTCCGCACCCGATATTCAATGATCTTCAAGGTACCGGCTGACAACCGCGACACGTTGAACAACAGGGCCACGTCCGTTTCATACAAGAGATCCGCGTTCAATTCACCAGGCCGAACCGATCGGACCGATACCGCCTGCCGTGACCCTGCTTCCAGAGCCTTTGCGACGAAATAGGTTTCATCGTTGTTTTCGGCCACCAGAAGCACCCTCACGCGCTCAGGGACGTTCAGGACCGACGTGTACACGTTATCCGCCGCCAGGTCGTCGTCACCCAGTTCGACGCGCAAGGGAACCTGTCCTCCCCTCTCGGGAGCGAACCGGAAGTGGAGACGCCGGGAGGTCCCTGGCTCGGTACGAATCACCTGCTGACCGATCCGACGTCCGTCAAGATAGACCTGTACCGGCGCGCGCAGCCGGACGGGGCCGCCGTAGTCCGTTAACGACACCCTCAGCGTCGAAACGCTTCCGGCGGAAAGGATCCCTTCGACGGGGGCCGCATGCCGGATGCCCATATTGTCAGGCTCGGACGGCCGTACCGGTACGCAAAATACGGTAAAGCCACTTTCCTCGAAGAGCGTATCGGGTACCTCCGACCAGCCGTTTCTGGCAAAATCCGAAACGACGTAGAGCTCCCTGTTCGGAATCTCCGTCTGTGAGGCACGCGCCAGTGCAGCCTCCAGCGCGGGTTGAAAATCCGTCCCGCGGTACGTGTGCCGCATAACCTCGAGCCTTGCCGCAAGACGGTCTGGACGCCCGGGCTCGACCTCCTCCACGCGGTCATCCACATGAAACAGACGTACATCGTCCTGTGCATTGAACAGTTGCAGGACCTCTTTCGTCCGGTTTCGAGCGCGGTCAAAGAGGGTTCCTTCGTGTACCCTGTAACTCATGCTCAGAGAGCGATCCAGCAGTAGCGCAGCAGAGGTTCGAACCGCGCCGCCGCCCTCTACTCCTTTTATCCGGGGACGCGCAAATCCAAGTACCAGGAACACGATAATCAGTGTGCGGAGTATCAGAGCCAGAATCTGCTTCAGCCTGAAGCGTCGCATTCGATCCCGCTGAAGCGTCTCAAGGAGAGCCACGTTGCTGAATGCGACGGTCACGGCCCGCCTGCGGTTTAGCAGGTGGATCGCTAGCGGCAGCAACGCGGCCCACAACCCGTGCAGTACGGCAGGCGATGAAAAGGATAGACCGAACATGGCGATCAGACCCGGAAACAGAACCTACAAATGAACCCGTGGGTCCGGTTCATATACAAAAAAAGCCTGCTTCTCAATTGATCGCAGGCTGACGTTCTTACCGGAGCGTTCTATCAGGAATGAAGTCTCTCTTCTTCCTCAATGCAGGCAATCAGTGACTCCCGGTCTTCCGATTCAATGAGATGCCGTCGAAACGCCTCGCCTTTGAGCAGGCGCGAGATACGCGCCAACGCCTTGATATGCGGTCCGGAAACATCCATTGGCGAAACCAGCAGGAAGAAAATGAAGGTCGGCTGGTCGTCCAGGGCGTCGAAGTCCACGCCTTCCCGCTTGATGCCAAGTACACCGCCCAGTTCGCTCACGAACTCGGATTTGCCATGCGGAATGGCGATGCCATGACCGATACCGGTACTCATTATGTCCTCGCGAAGAAGCACCGCTTCAAGTACCCTGTGTCGATCGGTGATTTTCTCACTGTCTACGGCATCGACCAGCTCCTCGAGAATTTCCCGCTTGTTCCGGCCCCTCAACCCGGAAATAACCGACCTGCCTGAAAGAATCTCCATCAGGGTCATGAATGCGTCTCCCGCGAACACCCCGTAACCACCGTTAATATCCGGTGCCTGCACAGCCAGGACCGGCGAAGCGAAAAATAACTCATAGCTTGTTCGTAGTCAAGGGAAAAGGCACAAAAAACAGGGGGATACGCCAATGTCGGGACGGTTGACAAATGCCGGTGAAACCCTCGGCGCCAATGAACGTTCGAACATCGTCAGGCGCAGGCCCGGGTATCGTCTATCCGGCCGTCCGGCCTCGGATGAGGAGTTCTCTCTCGTAACTGCGCAGCAGGTCCGATCGGGTGATGATCCCTTCCAGTTCTTCCCCGGAATCCGAACGAAATACCGGCAGTGTATCTGCATCCGTGGTTGAAAACTGAACAAGAGCGTCGGCCAGTGAATTTGAGGGGGCCAGGGCGGGCGGTGGTTTTCCCATCACGTCTTCGGCGATCAGCAGCGCATGCATATCATACTCAAGCATCACTTCCCGAATGTCGTGAAACCAGATCATGCCCTTGAACCGGCCCCTGTCGTCGAGGAGCGGAAAGTCATTCAGGTTGCTGCGGCCGATCAGGTCGACAATCTCGCGCAATGGGGTGTGTTCTCCGATAAAGTCGAATTCCGAGCGTACGATGCGCGAGACCGGTAGTTTTTCCAATACCGACAGATCCCGCCCCTGGTGTATATTCAAGCCCCTGCGCCGGAGCTTTAACGAATAGATGGACTCACGTTCGATCACGCGCGCCACGACCACCGCCAGAACGGTCGTGAACATCAAGGGCAGAATGAGACGGTAGTTTCCGGTCATTTCAACGATAATCAGGGATGAAGTCAGCGGGGCGTGCGTCGTCGCGGCGACAAAGGCGCTCATGCCTACCACGGCGTATGCGCCGGGGGGGCTGATGACACCGGGCAACCCGCTCTGTGCGAGGCGGCCAAAAGCGCCGCCGAGCGTGGCGCCCATGAACAGCGATGGCGCAAAAAGACCGCCGGATGCGCCCGAGCCCACGGTCAACGAAGTGCTGAGCAGCTTCACCCCCAACAGGAGACCCAGCATGGGCAGCAGAATCTGCCCTTGAAGCGCGGCGCCGACAATCTCGTAGCCAACGCCCATTGCCGGAGGGCACCCGAGTCCGATAAGCCCCACCAGCGCGCCGCCGATGGCCGGCTTCAGCCACGCAGGCATCCCGAATGCCCGCCGGTTGAACAGATCTTCGGTAGCATACAACAGCCTGATGAAAACGGAGCCGACGACACCCGCGAGAACGGCCAGAATGACGTACCATCCGAGTTCGTGGAGGTTTACAAACTGATAGTCCGGTACCTCGAATACCTGGCGCTCGCCCATATAGGCCTTGGCGACGACGGCCGACATAACCGAAGAGATGACCACAGGCGTGAATGCGGCAATCGTAAAATCCGCCAGGATGATTTCCAGTGAAAAAAGCACACCTGCGATCGGCGCGTTGAAAATGGCCGAAATCCCGGCCGAAGCGCCGCAGGCAATCAACGTCTTCAGGTTCGCTTCGGAGAATCTGAACAGGCGGCCGACAGTGGAGCCCCAGGCGGCCCCGATCTGGATGATCGGCCCCTCGCTTCCGGCCGACCCGCCGGACCCGAGTGTGAAAGCTGAAGCAAACGCCTTGGCAACCATCACCCGCGCGCGAATCACACCCCGCCGGGTAACGATCGCGTTCATCACTTCCGCGACGCCTGGGCCTCGCGCCTCCACCGCGTAGTAGCAAGCGATCAAGCCGGCGGCCAGACCGCCCATGGCAGGAATCAGGGGGAATAGATAGGGCTTGCCCAGAAGTTGCGGCGCGTCAACAAGCAGCAGCCTGTGCGCCAGGTCGAGCAGCCATTGAAACAGCACGGACCCCGCCCCGCAGCCGACCCCGATCAGAATGGCCAGACTGATGAGGATGGTCTGTTCACTGAGGTTTAACCGGGGGAAGAACCGAGCGATCCGGTTACGGAAGCGCTTTGCGGCATTGAGGGGGGTCGATATGGATGGCGAGGGATCAACATCCACCGTTAAATCCCTTCTCGAGCGATTCGGCGAGGGAGCGCAACGCAGTATTTCGACCACAGGGGCCGGCCGTAGCCCTGATGGGCTTTGTCAACGGGCTGCGTGGCTGATTTCGACGCCTGAGTATACCTTCCGCCACCTGTACTGTCAAGCGGAAAGCGGATATTGCTGGATATGCGAAAACTTGAAACATTTCGGCCGAATCGGCGTAAAACGGAGGAAATCTGCGCTCATCGGCCGGCAAACCGCCATGACCGGCGGTAAGTCACTCCGGCTCCGGCCCATTCGAAACCGAAAGGAAATCAATGCGCCCTGTTGAACACCTGCTGACGTTTTTCGCCTGGACGTGCATCGCCCTTCTGTTGGCGCCATCCCCTGTCTTTCCGCTTTCGCCCACAACCGCGGACTCCCTTTACGCACGCGGACAGTCCGCGGAACGAATGGACGACGTTCGCGAAGTCGTCTCCCGGCTCAACGCGGCATTGCCTTCCACGGTCCATCCTGCCGGTATGCTGATCCGCATTGGCAATCTCTACCTGCGGCTGCAGGAGGCGGACAGCGCGGAAGTCGCCTTCAACGCCGCCGTCGAGGAGGACAGTACTCTGGCGGGCGCCTATCTCGGCCTGGGCGAAGTCCTGCTCGAACACCGGAACAGACCCCGATCCGCCCTCGTCCCGCTGCAAAGAGCTGTCGACCTGGATTCCACGTATGCGGAAGCCCACTTCATGATGGCTCGCGCTTACCTGCGATCCAGAAAGACCACGGCAGCGAGGCGAGCCGCGGACAAGAGTATTCGGGCGGAATCGAACTACGCGGCGCCATACCTGTTTCTGGCTAAACTCTACCAACGTGAAAACAACAACCGGGCCGCCTTTACGTTTTATAAAGCATATCTCGAACAGCGCCCTGAAGACCAGTCCGCGGCCTATGAATTCGCGGTTGAACTGCTCAAGGAAAAGGAACTCGATAGAGCACGTGAAATCGCCGAACGGCTCGGGGGGGCGCGCGGCCTGCCAATCGTCGCGCAGGCACTCATGGCCGACCGCGACTATGAAGGCGCGCTTGGGGCCTTTTCGGAGTATATCGACGGCCTGAACGATGAGGAACAGGCGCTCTTCGAAGACATATCGTTGGTTGGTCTTTCCCGCGAAGTGAGAGCCTATCGTACGACGACGCCGGAAACGCGCGAGGCGTTCCTTCGCAACTTCTGGCTCAGAAAAGACCCCTTCAAATCGTCGGCCGGCGCGATGCGTCGTGCCGAGCACTACCGCCGGGTCTGGTACGCCCGGACGTTTTTCGGAAAGAAGAAATTCCCGTATGACCGGCGGGGTGAGATTTACATTCGCTACGGCGAGCCGGATTTCCGATCCAGCTGGCGCGAACTGAATGCACAGATGCCACTGAAGGTCCAGCGCGTTCAGGAACGCATGGCCCACCAGCTCTACGGAAACAAGGCATTGGCCCTGACGTTCGTGGGTCCCGTCTACCCCATTCGTTCCGCCCAGGCCTCGGAAAACACGTGGCGAAACTCAGAGGTCCGCGCAACCTCGCAGCCAATTCAGACGATCGACGAAGCCGCTGTCGGCCTCGAACGCTACAAACCCATTACCTCCAGCGGCGACTGGTCGGCCGTACCCTGGGCGGTCTGGATCTACGCAGATATCGACGGCGGCATTGAAATTGCACTCACGGACGAGTTCAACACGGGCAACTTCGACTACGCGCCGGAACCGGTCCTGGGCCCCGAAGATATCAATGAATACAATATGCAAAGCCGGGGCGGCCCATTCCGAAACATGGTCAACCGGCTGAACACCCTGTCTCCCGCGGCGCGGATGACAAGGGTAGCGAGCAAGGAACCCGAACGATATGCCTTTGAAGCGCTGGAACCGCTGGACTATTATTATGAATCCCTTTCCTTTCGCGGAATCGACGGCAAAACCGAACTGCAACTCAACATCGGCCTGCCGATCGACAATGTAGCGAGGCCCGAAGACATCGACACGACCATCGTCGTCAATCGCCGCGTCGCGCTTGTAGACAGCCGCAAGGGCCGACTTCACAAACGAAGCAACGACCTCGCCGTGCCGGTTACGGACGCCAACCTGGGACGGAGCCTGCTGGCGCTAGACCGCGTGGACATTGCCGCCGCGCCGGGTGTATATCAGCTCGCGGTGGAGGCCTGGCGAAAAAAAACGGACATGCTCCAGGTCTATCAGCAGACACTGGAACTGCCCGACTATAGCGGCGGCGAACTCATGATGAGCGACATCCAGATCGCCCGGAACGTCGAGGAAGCCCGTGAAGGATCCAATTCCAAGTTCGTTCGTAAAGGCTGGGACATTCTTCCTGCGCCGTCCCGCACATTTCACGTGGGCAAATCCGTCTTCGTCTACTTCGAAGTCTACAACCTGGAAAGAGACGCCTTCGGGAACACGCGTTACGAAGTGACGTTCGAGGTCATCTCAAAGTCCACAAGCGACAAATCTCCGAGGACGTTTCTGCCCAGAATCCGTAAAGACGGTGAATCCATCGAAGTCCGGTACGAGCAGGTGGGTACGGAAACATCGGTCTCGGACTTTGTCGAGCTGGACCTGGGACAGGCGGACCCGGGTCGCTATTCGCTTCACATGACGGTCAAGGACCTCAATGGAGACCGTAACATTAAGCGGGACAGCATTTTCCGGATAGCGGCGCCCCCGCGCCGGCGATAGAGGAACAGCGCGGAAAGCCGCACCCGAGCGGATGCAGGCAGGCGTCTTTGCGCTTCCCGCCTTCATTCACGACGCCTGGAGTCAGATCGTCTCTATCGAGTGCCAGCCGATTCCACGATCCGACCAATCACCCGACTCGCATCACCAGAGTGCCGGACACCCGATCGTGCAGCGCCTGCCGGTCCGGATGACGGCGCGTGATCCAGACGAGCGCAAGGCCGAGCAGAGAGCCGGAGTAGAGAACGACCGACCAGAGATGCAGGCCTCTTGCATCGAAGTCCGGTGGCGGCGTGAGGACGCGTCCGGCGCCCAATGCCACCTGATGGGGTTCCGCATACGGGTTCAGCACAGACAGGACGATCAGGATCGCGAAAGCAGGCGTCCACTTCACTGTGGAACGGACGAATGCCCGGGCCCGCCCGATCGCGCCGCCATCCACGGAGATGACCCTCAGACTCGTCATAATCTTTCCCGGCGTCTGTCCCCTGCGCGCAAGGAAAATGGTACAGTAAACCAGCGTGATCCCGTATTCCAGAACCAGCGCCGCTATCGGCGAGGGCGTGACCTCTCTCAGAATCCGGGAAAGCGGCAGATCCAGCAGCTTCAACATCAGCATGTCAATGACCACCGCGAGAAGCCGCCGTCCAAGCCCGGCCATTTCATCCTGCATCAGCATCGCCGTACGCCCCGGATCTAGTGTTCTGTCCCAAAAATTCCTCACCATTCGACCGACGATTCATCCTGTCTCGCTACGTTCCCCTCGCTCGCCGACCTTACGCAGGTCGCCTGCGCTCGGGCGCCTTGCGAGCCGGGCGACTCGACGGTCGAATTCAGGCAACTTATTTCCGGGACAGAACACCAGTTCGCGGTTCGTGAAGCTCGATCGGCAGGTATTCCCTGAGGCGAAGAAAATCGCCGTCTGTAGTCAGGACCGGCATCTCGTACCTGTGTGATACCGCGCAAATCAGGAAGTCCGTATTCGATCCCTGAACGCCCCGGCTTCGACTCAGATTGAAAAATTCGGCTGCGCATTCATAGTCAGCGGACTTGAGCGGGAGGTCCGGAAACGCCCGTAAGCGACTTCGAAGTCCTTCGAATTGAACTTGCGAACGAATTCCGCAGAGAATCTCCTGGCGAACAGGTCCGATCAGTTGTACACGTACCTCCCTGACAAGCTCAGCCAGTTCCTCGACGACAGGATGTTCGGAAACGACTTTGCGTCTCAGTGACAAGGACCAGACGCTGGTGTCCACCATAACCTTCATTTCCGATTCCGCTGTATCTTGTACTCGAAGTCCGGATCGTAGTCGACCGTATTGAACAGATCGAGTATCTGGAGCTGTCTGCGGCGCTGGACATACTCTTCGAGGGCCTCGTTGACAACAGCCCTTTTTGTTCTGTGCCCGCTGACCCGGCGGGCTTCCTCGATCAACGCGTCGTCAAGCGCAAGATTTGTTGCCATTATACACCTCCGTCTTTACACGTCAATCTACACAATACTATGTGTAGAACCAAGCAGAAAATTCAGAGACCAAGGACATTCCTGCCTCGAACGGACGATTTACGGCGCAGCTCTATTGTGCTATCGGAGGAGGTTTAATCCGTGAGACTCCTGCAATTCCGCGATCCATCCGCCCCGAAACCCGCGCGTCTTGGGCTGGTCGAGAACGACATGGTACTGGACCTCACGGCGTGCGAGCCCTGCCCCGAATCGGTCTACGATCTCTACTTCATACACGGAGGCGACAGCGTCGGGCTGGAAGGGGCAATCGCGCGCATCGACACCGCGGAAGCGCCCGCCTACCGCCTGTCTGATCTGATGGACAGCGAACCCTGCGCCGAACGGCCCCACCTGACCGCGCCGGTAACGCCGCCGCCCGGTCAACCCCACCGGTTGCGGGTCTGGCTGGCGGGCGTGACCCACGCGGACAGCGCCAGGCTTCGCGAAACCGAAGCTAGAGAAGCTACAGGAGGCGCCGTAAACGTATACGATCAGAAATACAGGGAATGCGCGCAAGGCGGCATACCCGAACTCTTCGCGAAGAACGACGCGGACGCGTTGGCGGGCCATCGCGGGCTCGTCTCCCGCCCTGACGACACCCGGCGCCTCGTTCCCGAAACCGAACTCGTCACGCTTTACGGACTGAACGCCCGCGGCCAGATCGAACGACTGGGCTTTACGGGCGGCAATGACTATACCGACAACGGTATTGAAGCCGAAAACCCGCTGAATCTTCCCCAGGCCAAGAACTGGCACGGCGGTTGCGCCAGCCTGGGGCCGGTTCTGGTCACGGATTCCGAATTCGACGACGCCAGCGTCGCCGTATCCTGCGAAATCCTGCGAGAGAACAAGCGAATCGCCCGAAAAACCGGACGCACCGGACAAAGCCATCTCAATATGCCCGACCGGCTCTTCCACCTTGAGCGGTCTCTTTTCTGTCGACTCCCCCTGGGCGAAAAGTCCCTCCAACTGTTATACTGGGGTACGCCCATCGTCTTTTCTGAAGCCGATCTGCCCAGCGGCCTCCAGGTTAACGACACCGTCCGGATGTCGTTCGGCGGTATCGGCGACCTGCAGAATTCGATCGGTCCTTTCACCAGAAACCGCCAATTGGCCTGGCTGGAAGCCAATCGGCGGTAACAGACCGGTGGAAAAGTCGCTCTGAACGCGAGATGTGGTGTCCCATCCCAAAAATACGTACCCACGTGACGCGGGGGTTCACGCCTACAAGACCCGATCGTGCCCCCACGGATCCTGTTTGACGATCTCGAACTCCTTGACCGGACTCCGGCCGCGGGGCGCGTCGTGCAACGTCGACGGATTGTAGGAGGCACCTGCCAGCTTCAGCAGCGATTCCAGCTGGGGCTGACCCAGCGTCAGTCCTTCGAGAAACATCTCCTCGCCGTTGATATCCTTAACTGTGGTTCCTTCCGGCCCCACGAAGACCCGGCGCAGCGCCCTCATGTCCGCGCGGCGTTCCCGGAAATACGCAAGCGCGCGGGCGGGGTCCCCGCCGTCGTACCTGAGCTCGGACATTGTTCGCCTCCCTGTCTCGTTCGTGCCGAATGTGTCTGCAAAGCACATCTGGTTCAGAGCAAATATGGATGGCACCCTTAGAAGCTGTCTTAAAACCCCCAGCGGTCTTCGCGCGGCTGCAAAAGCGTCGGTCTGCGTTGGCCAAATCCACCCAAGAGTGGCGAGGGGCGCGCAGCCACGATACATTGGTATATGGGCGAATTTGCCCGCCTTGACCGACACATTTTCGCTCGCGCTCGGGACTAACCCGGAATTTTAAAACAGCTTCTTAAATCGGACAAGTGGATTCAGCAGCCGTGACCTTCAAGCGACACTTTCCATTTCTGTACAATTGAAAGACCACATCAAACAGCGCTTGCAGACGACATGCGATTGAGTTATAATTTGGTCAAATTATACCCGGTAATTTAGTTTTTCTAATTTCGCATATTATTGAATATACGGCGGGCCCGGCTTTGGATCGGCCCGGCGGGCTGGCGTCAGTTTCCACGACGCCGTGTGTACATTGAAAAGGAGAACCGTCATGGCGGAAAGCGCCAGAATACAGATTGACGGACGGCCAGGTGAATTTCCGTTTCCAGGCATCCCCGACGTGGGCGACGGAGGCGATGCCGCAATCTGGGTCGAAAAACACATCAGCCAGGGCGCCTGCGCCTACCCCATCACGTCTTCCTCCATTCTGGGAGAGAAATATAGCGCGGTGGTGTCCAACGGAGGGGTCAACCTCTGGGGCGACACCCTGATTTTCATAGAACCCGAGTCCGAACACAGTTCCGCTTCAGCGGCCGAAGGCTTTTCGGTGGCCGGTGGCCGGGTCACCAACTTCACCTCCGGCCAGGGCCTCGTTCTGATGAAGGAGGTGCTGTACACAATCTCGGGCAAACGTCTTCCGGCGGTCTTCCATATCGGCGCGCGTGCGCTGACCTCCCAATCGCTCAATGTACACGCGGGCCACGACGACGTCATGGCCGTTGCCGACTGCGGATGGGGCATCGTATTCGCCCGGAACACGCAGGAAGTCATGGACACCACGCTCATCGCGCGCCGCGCCGCGGAAGCTTCCCAGACACCGTTCATGGTTGTGCAGGATGGATTCCTCACAACCCATACGGTGCAGAACGTCATGGCCATAGAGCCTGAACTCATGAAGCTTTTTGTCGGACGCCCGGAAGACAAGATTCAGAATCTGATGGACGTCGACAATCCGATGATGAGCGGCGTTGTTCAGAACCAGGACAGCTATATGAAGGGCAAGATCGCCCAGCGGTACTTCTACGATCGCGTTCCGGACGACCTGCAGGAAGCCATGCAGGAGTTTCACAGGATGACCGGAAGGCGCTACGACCTGATCGACGGATACCGGCTCGAAGACGCCGAATACGTCATCGTGGGTATGGGCAGCATGCTCGAGACGGCCCTCACCACCGTCGACTGGCTTCGGGAGACCGAAAACCTGAGAGTGGGCGCCCTTCACGTCACGTCGTTCCGCCCGTTCCCGGGCGTTGAGATCGTGGAGGCCCTGAAAAACGCGAAAGTCGTTTCCGTCGTGGAACGCATGGACAACCCCCTTGCGCAGTCCAATCCGCTTACCGCAGAAATCAAGTCTGCCTTCGTCGATGCCGCCTGCGGCTCGAACGGTTATCCGCGGATCGAACGCATCCCAAAGATTCTATCGGGGATGGCCGGCCTGGGAAGCCGCGACGTTCGGCCGGGCGACTTCATTGCCACGGTCAGAAATATGCAGGCGGCGGCACCCCGGCGGAAGGAGCTCTTCGTCCTCAATATCGAACACGAACTGGCCCTTCAGAGGCAGCCCGATCCGGGAACCCGGGAAGTCGGGGCCTTCGCGATGCGCGGACACTCGATCGGCGGATACGGATCCGTTACGACAAACAAGGTTATCGCCACATTGCTGGCGAACCTGGGACTTCACGTACAGGCCTACCCGAAATACGGCTCGGAAAAGAAGGGTCTGCCCACCACCTACTACCTCACCGCTGCCAACGAACACATCCGGACCCACTCCGAACTGGAAGTCGTGGACTTCGTGCCGCTCAACGACGTCAACGCCTTCAATACCGCGAATCCGCTGGCCGGCGTTGTCGACGGCGGTATGGTCTTCATCCAGAGCCCCCACACGGAGGCGGAGAAGGTATGGGACAATGTTCCCGGATGGGCCAAAAAGACATTCCGCACCAGAAACATCAAACCTCTTGCCCTGGATGCCGTCAAAATTGCCCTGGAAGAAGCACCGTCGCCGGATCTGATGCAACGATTCCAGGGCATTGTTCTTCTGGGGATCTTCCTGAAACACACGCCCTTTCAGAAAGACCTGAATCTCACGGAAGACGAGCTGTTCGTGAACGTGGCAAACGCGGTCAACAAATACTGGGGCAGCAAGGGCACGGGCGTTGTGGACGCCAACATGAACGCGATCATGAGAGGTTACCGGGAAGTCTTCGAAGTCCCGCGGGAACTGATCGAAAGCACAGTCGATCAGGAAACGGACGAACTTCCGGCGGGTTTGGTCTCGATCGGATGCTGACCGGTCGTTTCCGTCCCGCCCACGGCGTGATTCCGGTCGCACGACGACACGACGTCGATTGAAACATAAACCGCAAAGATCCGGCCGGTTGAGGTCGTTCAAGCCGGATCGGGAGTAAATTACCATGTCGACAAATGGCAAAAGCGAGCCCTCCACACTGCTGAGCGTCAGTTCATTGGAGGAAATGGATGAGGAGCCGATCTCTTCGTCTCCGCTCAACCTGCATACCCTGCTCGATATCGAAGACTTCAACGGCCGTGTTGTGGCCGGCTACAATTCAGGCATTGCCGAACAGGGGCTGCCTGCCGATGTCGGCGTTGCCCGCAGCCTCGTGGGGCCGGGCACCGGCGCCCTCCGCGACTTCAGCTACATCGCGCCCGAGATCCCGGAATTCATCCAGGAGAACTGCGTCGGCTGCATGGACTGCGTCACCGAATGTCCCGATACGGCCATTCTGGGCAAGATTGCGACCCGCGAAGACCTGGACGCCGCACTGGCCAGGACGACCGATCCGGAAAAGAGGGAGTTCCTGCGCAACCAGTTTTCCGAGACCTCGAAGTACTACAAGAATTTTGAGAAGAAGGGCAAGGAAGGCGCTTACTTCGGCATCTTCATAGATCCCACCAAGTGCAAGGGCTGCGCCGAATGCGTCGAGGTCTGCGCGGACAAGGACGCGTTGAAAATGGTCACCAAGACGGAAGACAACCTGGAGGAGTTCCGCGCCGCCTGGGACTTCCACAACGACCTTCCTGAATCTCCGAGCGAATATATCCTCGAAAAATCCGTTCAGGACATGATGCTGGCCGAACGATCTCTGCTCTACGTGGGCGGCGCGGGATCATGCATGGGCTGCGGAGAAGCCACCGCCCTGCGTATGATGCTGGCGTCCACGGGTTATCTGCACGGCCCCGAAAACATCGGCCTCGTCGCATCCACCGGCTGCAACACCGTCTACACCTCCACCTATCCGTACAACCCCTATACGGTGCCCTGGACCAACTCCCTCTTCGAAAACGGGCCCACCGATGCCATGGGCGTGCGGGCTCGCTGGGACCAGATGGGCTGGCAGGACAAGAAGGTATGGGTTATTGGCGGAGACGGGGCCATGCTGGATATCGGTTTCCAGGCGCTCTCGCGGATGCTCATGTCCGGTATGGATATCAACGTCCTGGTCCTCGATACCCAGGTCTACTCCAATACCGGCGGACAGGCATCCACGTCCAGCTACATGGGGCAGAACACCAAGATGTCCGTCCACGGCTCCGCCGTTCCCGGAAAAACCGAACGCCGCAAGGAACTCGGACAGATCTGCATGATGCATCCGGACACCTTCGTGGCCCAAACCATATGCAGCCTCCAGAACCACTTCTACCGCGCGATCGCCGCGGCCAACGAGTTCGACGGCCCGGCCGTTATCAACGTCTTCACCACGTGCCAGCCCGAACACGGTGTGGGAGACCACCTGGCCGGACACCAGGCCAAACTTGCCATGGAGTCCAGGGCATTCCCCATTTTCATCTACGATCCGCGCAAGGGAGAACGCATCAAGGAGCGTCTGGATCTCCGGGGCAACCCCGCCGTAAAGGACGACTGGTATACCATTCGCAAGACCGGCGAAACCGTCGACTTTGTTACTTTCGCCCGGACCGAAGGGCGTTTCGCCAAGCACTTCGACAAAGACGGAAACCCTTCCGAAACCTTGTTGGCCGCCCAGGAAGACCGCCGGCAGAACTGGCGCATGCTCCAGGAGATGGCCGGCATTATCTGAACCCTCGCCGCAGGCAATTCAAATGGTCGCTGCAGTGAAAGCCTCTGGAGGAGTGCCTCCGGGGGCTTTCTTGTTTTGTTTCCGCTCCTGCCGTGCGAAAGGGCAACAAATTTGACTTTTCGAGCGTCTACGGGTAAATTCAGGAGCCGATTGGACATCGATCGATCCGCCTGTATCGGCCGAGCGGGCGGACGAGGCTTCCCCTCGCGCCGGAGAACGCCAGGAATTCTGAAACAACCTCTAACGAGGACGCGAATGTCTGATAAAGTCATCCGAGTTCCCTCCCGAGACGTCGACCCCGCAGAAACCCAGGACTGGGTCGAGTCGCTCGACTACGCCCTGAAAAACTACGGTCCGGACCGGGTGCGCTTCCTGTTCAAGAAAATCGAAGAGTGGGCGCACCGTGCGGATGTCGTCATCCCCTTCAGCGCCAATACGCCCTATGTCAACACGATTCCAGCGGACCAGCAGCACCCGTATCCCGGCAACCGCGAAATCGAACGCCGCATCAAGAGCATCATTCGATGGAACGCGATGGCGATGGTGGTCCGAGCCAACCGGGAATACGATGGGATTGGCGGCCACATTTCCACCTATGCGTCGGCCGCCACGCTGCTCGAGGTGGGTTTCGACCACTTCTTTCACGGGCGGGGCAACGGATTCGTGGGCGACCAGGTGTATTTCCAGGGGCACGCCGCGCCGGGCGTCTACGCGCGGGCGTTCCTCGAAGGCAGGATCGACGAGCAGGCCCTGGAAAATTTCCGCCGGGACCTCCGGCGCCCCGGCGGCCTCTCCTCCTATCCGCATCCATGGCTGATGCCGGACTTCTGGGAATATCCAACCGTATCCATGGGCCTGGCGCCCATAATGGGCATCTATCACGCGCGTTTCAACCGCTACCTGGAGGACCGGGGTCTCAGGGACACCTCCGGTTCCCACGTGTGGGTCTTCATGGGCGATGGAGAAACCGACGAACCCGAATCCCTCGGCGCGATTACCCTGGCGTCCAGGGAAAAGCTGGACAACCTCATCTTCGTGATCAACTGCAATCTCCAGCGGCTGGACGGACCCGTACGCGGCAACGGCAAGATCATCCAGGAATTGGAAGCCGCCTTCCGCGGCGCCGGCTGGAACGTCATCAAGGTGATCTGGGGAGACGACTGGGACCCGTTGCTGAATCGCGACCACGAAGGCATACTGGTCCAGCGAATGAACGAAGTGGTGGACGGCCAATACCAGAAATACACAGTTGAATCGGGCGAATATATCCGCAGAGATTTCTTCGGAACCCACCCCGGGCTGCTCGACATGGTCGACCACCTTTCGGACGAGCAGCTGCAGAAGATGCGCCGCGGCGGGCACGACCCGGAAAAGGTATTCGCCGCGTACAAGTCGGCCGTTGAGCACAAGGGTTCGCCCACCGTCATCCTGGCGAAGACAATCAAGGGTTACGGTGTAGGCGAATCCGGCGAGGGCCGGAACGTCACTCACCAGCAGAAAAAACTCAATGAAGACGAACTGCGGGAATTCCGATCTCGATTCGGGATTCCCATCTCGGACGACGAGGTCGCCGCCGCGCCCTTCTACCGGCCTCCTGAAGACAGTCCCGAGATCGAGTACATGAAACAACGCCGCGAGGAGCTGGGCGGGTACCTGCCCCGCCGGCAGGTCAACACGGAGCCCCTCGCCGCTCCCGGTCTGCACCTTTTCGACGAATTCCTGGAGGGCACCAAGGGGCGGCAGGCCTCGACAACGATGGCCTTCGTGAGGATGTTCTCGAAGCTCCTGCGCGATCCCGAAATCGGCAATCTCATCGTGCCCATCATTCCGGACGAAGCCCGCACGTTCGGAATGGAACCGCTCTTTCGTCAATGCGGAATCTACTCCCGCGTCGGCCAGCTCTACGAGCCCGTCGACGCCGACAGGCTTCTGTATTACCGGGAAGTCAGGGAGGGGCAGATCCTGGAAGAAGGCATCAACGAAGCCGGTTCCATGTGCTCGTTCATCGCCGCCGGCACCGCCTATGCGACGTGCGGAGTGAACACAATCCCGTTTTTCATCTACTACTCCATGTTCGGCTTTCAGCGCATCGGGGACCTGATCTGGGCCGCAGCGGACATGCGGTGCAAGGGGTTTCTCCTGGGCGGCACGGCCGGACGGACGACGTTGAACGGAGAGGGTCTTCAGCACCAGGACGGCCACAGCCACGTGCTGGCCAACACCGTCCCCAATCTGCTTACGTACGATCCTGCATATGCGTACGAAATCGCGGTCATCGTCCAGGACGGGATCCGGCGGATGTACGGTAATCAGGAAGACGTCTTCTATTATTTGACGCTGGGAAACGAACCCTACGACATGCCCGCCATGCCGGAGGGCGCCGGGGAAGGCATCATCAGAGGCATCTATAAGCTCAAGGAGCAGTCGCTGGAAAACGCGGCGCACCAGGTTCAACTGTTCGGCAGCGGCGCTATCCTGAGAGAGGCCATTCGCGCCCGGAGCATTCTGGCTGAGAGATATGACGTCTCCGCGCAGGTCTGGAGCGTCACCAGCTACAAGGAACTGCGACGAGACGCCCTCGAAACCGAGCGCTGGAACCGATTACACCCGTCGGAACCGGCGCGCAAGCCCTACATCGCGGAAGTACTCGAAGACGCCCGCGGCCCCATCGTGGCCGCTTCCGATTACATGAAGATCCTGCCCGACATGATCCGACCGTGGGTGCCGCTGGATCTGGTTGCGCTGGGTACCGACGGCTTTGGAAGAAGCGATACCAGGGAGGCGCTTCGCCGGCACTTCGAAGTCGATGCCGAGTCCATCGCCGTCGCCACGCTCCACGCCCTCGCCAGCCAGGGTAGCATCGGACCGGACCGGGTTGCGCGCGCCATCGAGGACCTCGGCGTCGACCCCGAAAAAGCCAATCCGGTCGCGGCCGGCCCAACATTGAGTTACGGATAGCAGTGTCAGGTACCGGAAACAGGTTGCCATTGGGCGGACTGTCTCCGTGGTAATACGCAAGCGGCGAAAACGGCGCCTGAAAAGGAGGAACCGTGGCTGAGGAAATCAGACTTCCGGACCTTGGCGAAGGCATCGATCAGGGCGACGTGGTGCGCATCCTGGTCTCGGAAGGAGATTCGATCGAGGTCGATCAGCCCGTCATTGAACTTGAAACCGACAAGGCGCTGGTTGAAGTTCCATCGTCAGTTGCCGGTACCGTCGCTTCGGTCAACGTCAGCAGTGGCGAAAGCATCTCTCCCGGCGCCGTGCTCGTCACCGTTGACGCGGAACAGGCGGGCGATACCCGGGAAGCGGTGCGGGAAGCGCACGCGAAGGACAAGAACGAACAGCAGCCTCCCACGGACGCGCCGGCGGAACGGCGAGCGCGGCCCGATCCGGTGAACGCGGACACGGACGAAGAAACGCCCGCCGCCGTGGAATCCTCAAGCGTCACCGTGCCGGCCGCCCCTTCCGTGCGGCGGTTCGCACGGGAACTCGGCGTCGATCTCCGGCAGGTTCCGGGCAGCGGAGCGGGAGGACGGATCACCCGTGACGACGTGAAGAGCTATGTACAGTCCTCCCTGAACGAAACGGCGCAGGCCGGACCCGTCGTCGCGCCTGACCTGCCGGACTTCACCCGATGGGGCCGCGTCGAGCGACAGCCCCTGCCAGGTGTCCGCAGGACCATTGCGCAGAACGTGGGCACGGCCTGGGCGCAGGTCCCCCACGTCACGCAGTTCGACCGCGCCGACGTGACGGACCTGGAGGCTTTCAGGCAGCGACACAAAGCCGGTACCGAAGCGCGGGGCGGCAAGCTCACGCCCACGTCATTTGTACTGAAAGCCGTTGTCAGTGCACTGAAGGCCTTCCCGCAGTTCAACGCAAGCCTGGACCCGGCAGGCGGGCAACTCGTTCTCAAACACTACTACCACATCGGCGTGGCCGTTGATACGGAGAGGGGCCTGCTCGTGCCGGTCATCCGCGACGTCGACCGGCGAGACATCTTCGAACTGGCCATTCAACTCGACGACCTCGCCCGCCGCACGCGGGAGGGACGGGCCGACCTCGAAGAGCTTCAGGGCGGCACCTTTACCGTCACCAACCTGGGGAGCATCGGCGGGACTTCCTTCACCCCGATCGTCAATTTCCCCGAAGTCGCCATACTCGGCATGGGACGGTCCCGGCAGGAACCCGTCGTGCGCGATGGCCGCATCGAAGCCCGTCTCATCATGCCTGTCTGCCTGTCTTACGACCATCGCGTCGTGGATGGCGCCGACGGCGCGAGATTCACAAGGCATCTGGTTGAGTCCCTCGAACACCCGGAACGCCTGCTACTCGGGGGATGAACCCCATCCCGAAAACCCCATGGCCCGCACCAGGGCCATTCCGCTACCCTTGTCCGGAGCGACCATGCCGGAAGGCACCCACAGGACCGACCTCCTCGTAATCGGCGGCGGGCCGGGCGGTTACGCCGCCGCTTTCAGGTCGGCGGACCTCGGAATCCCGGTTACGCTGGTGGAAGCCGACGACCGGCTCGGAGGAACCTGCCTGCTCCACGGTTGTATCCCCTCAAAGGCCCTGCTACACGTCGCAGGCCTGATTTCGGAATCCCGCGAAGCGGCAGCGTGCGGATTGACGTTCTCTGAACCGGAAATCGATCTCGAAAAGATGCGCAGCTGGAAAGACGGGATTCTCACGAAACTCTCGCGCGGCCTGGACGCATTGTGCCGTCGGCGCAGGGTCAGGCGCATCCGCGGCCGCGCCGCCTTCGAGTCATCCCAACGGGTCCGGATCTCGGGCGGTGACGACGTCTCTCAGATCGACTTCGTGCATGCCATCGTCGCCACGGGGTCCCGGCCGGCAGTGCCGCCTGTTTTCGACATCGACAGTCCGAAAATCCTGGACTCGACCAGGGCGCTTAAACTGGACGACATCCCCGATCGCCTGCTTGCCGTAGGCGGGGGTATCGTCGGACTCGAACTGAGTACCGTCTACGCCCGGCTTGGAAGCCGGGTGACGCTCGTCGAGATCACAGACGGCCTCCTGCCCGGCGTGGACCGGGATCTGGTCAAACCCCTCCAAAAACATGTCGAAGGCATTTTCGACGGCATCCACGTCAACACCGCCGTCGCCTCCCTGAAAGAAGGCGAAAACGGGATTGCAGCGAGTTTTGAAGGGGATCTCAAGGGGGGCGCGCAGGCCTTCGACAACATCCTGCTGTCTGCCGGCAGGGTTCCAAACACCCGGGGCCTGGGGCTGGAAAACACGCGGGTCGGGCTCTCGGATGCCGGCTTCATTGTCGTCGACGGACACATGCGTACGGCCGACACCCGCATTTTCGCGCTGGGAGACGCTGTGGATGGCCCGGGGCTCGCCCACAAGGCCGCCCACCAGGGGAAGGTTGCCGCCGAAGTTATCGCCGGCCAACCCGCGGCGTTTGACAGCATCGTACCTTCAGTCGTCTACACGGACCCGGAGATCGCGTGGTGCGGCCTGACGGAGACCGAGGCGCGGATGCAGGAGCGTCCCGTCAAGACCGCCCGCTTTCCCTGGGCCGCCTCGGGCCGGGCTGCAACGATCGGCCGTACCGAGGGGCTTACGAAACTGATTTTCGACCCGGAAACCAGCCGAATTCTGGGGGCGGGGATCGTCGGCCCCAACGCCGGCGAACTCATCGCCGAAGCCGTACTTGGCGTCGAAATGGGCGCCGTCGCCGAAGACCTGGCGCACACGATCCATCCCCATCCTTCCCTCTCCGAATCTCTGGGCATTGCGGCGGAAATGTACCTGGGGACCGCTACTGATCTGTACATACCTAAAAAGAGATGACGTTACGAACGGCGACGGCGGTTACCCGAAATTGCCGCCTTTCACGGTCGATCCGGATCCGAATTCATCGTGCGACGAGATTGACGGATTTCCTGACGAGACGTCATTTCAACAGCACCATTTTCTTTACCGCCGTGAATTTGTTGTCACTCACGACCAGGCGGCTGCAGTAGACGCCGCTGGAAACTTCCCTTCCGACGTCGTCCTTCCCGTCCCAGGTTACCTGGTAATACCCGGCCTGCCGTTTTCCCTCTGCCAGCACGCGTATGCGCTGTCCCAACAGATTGTAGACGACCAGCGAGACGTCACCCGCCTCGGGTAACTGGTAAGCAATCTGGCATTCGATATTGAACGGGTTCGGGAAATTCTGATGCAGGGCGTATTCAACGGGTTCGGCCGGGGCGTCCCTGAGGAAGCTGCCGGCGATCTTCCATCCCGTCACCTCGCCCGCGTCGGTCCCAACCACGACGCCGTCTCCAGATCTCAGAATGCGGGTGGGCTTCCCCGAAACCCTTCCAAGACTTCGGACCTCGCCGGATCCATCCAACACAATGATGCTGCCGTCCTCGCAGCCGGTCACGACCCAGGACGCTTCATTGGCACGCAGGAACGCCAGTACCGTGGGCGGGCTGTGAAGCCGCCGGGTCCATACCCGATTGCAACGCGCATCCAGTGCCACCACGAGTCCCTTCGACGTGGCCGCAAGGATTTCTTTCTTCCCGTCTCCGTTCAGGTCTCCGATGGCCAGGTCGCGCATATTCTGCGCGGGAATCCGATTCCCCGGGCCGAAGTTTGCATTATATAGGGCGGCGCCGTTCTCATTCCACACGGTGACCCGGTTCCAGGTGCCGTTGATCTCGCTGATCACCTCTTTCGTTCCATCGGCGTCCAGATCTTCGTAGAGGATGTGTTTCCGGCTCATCGAGGCCCATCCGCCAATATACGTGTGCCCCGCCGGGACACCCGCGAACCGGCCTCGGGTCACCTGCGCCGATCGACTGTTCACCACCGACAGCGCGTGCGAATCCGTGGGCTGTCGTGCGATCAGAAGATCGGTGCCGCCTCGGGGGCTCTCTATCAGTGCGAACCGGGTTCCGGGCCCCCAGAACACCGGCAGCCTCTCCTCGAGCTCTCCCCTGCCGTTCAGGATTTCCAGCGTACACGCGCTTCCCACGAATGCCTGGCTCTTCCCGTTTCGAAAGATTCCGGTATGCAGCCCGTGGATCCCCTCGTGGCCCGGCGCCGTCTTGAACCAGTAGGTCTTCCCGGCCCGGTAGACCGCCGGGTGCATTTCGGAAGTGTACGTCCACCGGCGTCTTCCCTCCAGGTCGAATGCGATAACCTGTTCGTCCCTGCAACCCACGAGCAACAGCTGGAAAGCATCCCACCATGCCATCACTCTGATAGGGGCCTCCGTTCTGAAAAACCGACCCTCACGGCCATCCGGTGTCAGCAGATGGACCCCGCTTTCCGCCGCGACTCCGATCCACGTCTCGCCTTCGGCCGTGAAGGAAATCATGTCCGTGACGGGGCCGCCGATCTGCGTTCTCAGAAACAATGGGGCGGGCGGACCCTCCGGCGCTACCCGAGCATCAGGAAGCTCTGCGTCCCGGCGGCGCGACGCCCGGGCCTGCGACAACATCCCGCTGAGCCTGTCGACCGTTTCGGCGAGTACGCCAGGATCCGGCGCCGCGCCAGTCAATTCGTGCCGTCCCACCGGCACATCGAACACGGCGCCGTTATCGGAATCGGCAAGGATCGGCAGAGGAACGCCGTCCATGAGGACGTCCGACGGTTCGGCGAAGGCCGCGCGGATTCGTGTTGCTTCCCCGGCCGTGAACACCGCCGATCCCCTGTGAAAATCCCAGTCCAGATCGACTGGCGCATCCGCCGCAAACAGGATTCCCGGTAAACCCGCGGTTTTCAAGTCCTTCCCGAAGAGGTGATCGCCGGCCAGCAGGACAAGGTCGCCCGCAATGCCGGCATATTCACCGCAGACGGCGATGGCCGGCTCGGGAAGACCCAGTGCCGCCGCCTGCGTTCCGAGCCGCAGGCAGGAGACCGGAACTTCGGCCGCGCCCTTATCTGCAATCAGAGAAAAAAACGCGCGTTCCTCGCCGGAGGATACGGCGCCCGTCCAGACCAGAGACGCCGTTCTCCCGTTCAGCGTTATTTCCACCGGATCGGCGGCCCGGATTCCAAAGCGCACGCCGCCGGTCTCGATGTGCGACTCGCCGCCCGCTGCAATCGAACGCCACCGACCCGGCGCCGTCCATTCCGTTCTCACTTCGAGATTCGCACTGTACGTCCGGAAATTCAGCCGGTCCACGAACAGCGCATACCTGCCCACGCGTTGCATCAGGGCACGGCGCCAGCTGCAGAACGAAGCATCGGGGACCTCGGCGACGGCTACGGCCGTCCGACCGACTACGTCCCGATAGCGAAGCGCCGCGTCCATCGGACTGTGCGGCTCCACAATCCCGTCGGCCCCCGTCAGCACCTGATTTCCGTACCCCTGAAGTATGGTTTCTCCGTCGAGGCGGAGTTCCAGAACCGCGAACGAGTGGTACGGATTCCGGGACGCGCCGTTCAGCCCGTCGATCAGGACATAATCGCCCGTTGCGTCGGTCGTGCTTCGAAAACTCCCGAATTGAAACGAGTCCGAAAGCGGCAGCCCGCTCGCGCGTCGTTTCCACATTGGCTCGGGCAACTCGAGAACGCTCCACTCCTGGACGAGATCGGTCGGCTGAACCGGGACCAGGCCGGGCTCCGGCCAGTAGGACTGCCCCAGCCGGAACGCATCCAGGTTCACCTCCGTCCTGCGCGCGTATTCCAGATATCGCCCGTCACCCGTGAGATACGCTGCCTTGTGAAGATATCCGATCGACGCGTAACGAAGTGCCCAGTCGGGCTCGCGGCCGGATATCAGGATCTCCTGCCCGCGCAGCAGCGTTTCCAGAACGCCGTTCCGCAACGCCGCCCGATCCCCAGAGATCAGCATATATGCGAGAATCGGGGCGATGCCTGTGCTGTACCAATACAGATTGTCGGCTTCACCCATCACCCACGCGTGGTGTCGCAGCGGAGAGAATTGCCAGTCGGCCGCCCACATGCAGTGTTGCCACAGAGGGTGCGGATAGTCCTTTTGAAAGTATCGGCCGAGACAATAAAGCGCGATGGCGGCCCACTGGTGGTGCCGCGTACCGACGCCTGAGGGCGGCGTGTCATAGGCCTCTCTGCCCATATCCAGATTCCGTACGATCATCGCGGTCCGGCTCTGTCCATAGGGATCGTGCGAAAACTGCTTCGCGAACGCGTTGGTGATCCGCAACCGCTGTTCGTCCGTGAAGACCGGACTTTCTTCGATCAGATCCCAGAAGAGGATCAGCATATGCGCGGTGTAATGGTACGGACCGCTGAGGGGCTCATCCTTGTTCTCGATCCTCTCACCGTCGATCGCCGCGATCCGGGCCCTCGCCTCGGCGTCCGGAAATGCCAGTCGCAGAAACTCCCGTGCATGCCGTTCCTCACCGGTCATATAGTACATCGCCATGTGTTTGCTGATGCTGTTCCACCCGAAATATCCCACGGACCGGTAACCCGCGGAGGCCTCCCAGGTTTCGAACTCCTGGAGCTCTTCCGGTACCTGAATGGCCTTTCCAAGACGGATCTCCATCGTCCATCCCAACGACAGGCCGGCGCCATTGCCGGCGCTTTCGGCAACCCTTCGAATAAAGACGTCTGCCGCCTCACCCACCCCGGCGGCATCGCTCCCGCCGACCGTAATCACGTTGCGACCGTTTCCGAAGGGATTGTGAAGCGAACGCACGACGTAGCCGCCCGGACCGGGGTATTTCAGGTCCAGCAGCGTGTAGTATCGATCGTACAGTGCGGAAATGGTGCGATTCGTGGACCTGTTGCCCAGCAATATCAGGTTATCCGCAATCGGCATCGAACCGGCGGGTGAGTCGTCCCGCGCCAGGGGAACCTGCACCCCGGTGCGTTCAAGAATAGCCCGCTGGATACCCGCCGCTTGGGCGTCATAGACTCCGTTTGACGGGACCACGATCGTCGCGGCCGCCCGACCGTTCTCCACCAGTACGGTGTTCAGGTACAGGTCTTTGAGGCGCTCATACACCGGCGGGATTGACGCGGGATTCGCGTGAAGGGCCGTTGCAGCCGGTGTAAGGAGAAGGAGGAGGACAACCGCTAGCGGGTACATTTCCACGATCCTTATTCGCGCCCTGACGCACCTGCGGGCGCGAGGGCGGTCAATGAGCCGTAACAACACAGGGTCGCAGAAATATAGCCAGTTTAAGGTCCAATGTGTAGTCGTACCTATTCGGCAGTCGCATAGACAGGGCGCGCGACGGACTCTTCACCATCCATGTCTGGACCCCCGATAACTTGCGTGACCACCGTCATTCGGCTATCTTTGGCTTGAATCAAGCAGGAAGGAGAAAACATGCGATACCGCGAATTCGGCAATACGGGCATCCGTGTCAGCGAGGTCAGCCTTGGCGGCGCGTACATCGGAGGACGGGACCCCGAACTCGAGCGGGAGAACGCGGTTGAGATCGTCCAGCGTGCGGCTGAGCTGGGAATCAACTATGTCGACACCGCGCCCCTTTACGGCAGGAGCGAAGCGCTGTTCGGGTACGCCCTCGAAGCCGCCAACGCCCGCATGCATGTCGCCACAAAGGTAGGGTTTGACCCCAAAGACTTCGACTATCGGCGGGACAGCGTGTTGCGAAGCCTGGAACGAAGCCTGAAGCGGCTGCGCATATCCAGGCTTTTTTCGGCCCAGATCCATCAGGTGAGCGAAGCCGGCTGGGAACGCATCATGGAACGGGGCGGGACCCTGGAGGGGCTGCGGGAGGCGCAGAAACGCGGCCTGTGCGACCATATCGGCATTACGGACCGGGCCATCTCCCTTCTGGCCAAATTCGCTCGCACGGGAGAATTCGACACCCTGCTCGTCTTCCACGACTACCACCCCGGTTCGCATAAGGCCGCCGATGAGGTCATACCGGCGGCAGCCGCAAACGGGATGGGTATTGTGGTTGCCACAGTGCTCGCCGGAGGGCTGTTCTCCGACGCACCCCGGCGGAAGGCCGCACTCGAGAACCTGCAGGATCCGGGCAACCGGGCCAACGCGGAAGCGATCATTGGACGCCTCAGGGATGAACCGGGGACCGTGCCCCGGAATGCGTTCCGATATGTACTGGCGGACGCGAGGGTCAGCACGGTATCGAGCGGCGCGGCGAACGCATCCGAACTGGACGACGTGGCGCGCGCGTCGGAGATGGGACCCCGTCGTTTGGGCTGAGCCGGCTTGAAACCCGGGTGTTGGCGCAGTGCGATACGCCCGATGTATTTCAGGGAACCGTCTCCCGTCGCCTGGTGTCTTTCATGGGCAGGTGATCGCCTGTAACGCCCATGGATGCCCTGTTAAACACGTTGGTGCGCAGTGTTCCGCACGGAGGGTCGCAAGATGAGGAACTTTCTGGCTTTCGCGATGGCATGCGTTCTCGGTACGGCCGGCGCAGCCCCAGTCGGAGCGACCGATTCCATCCATACGTCGGTTGACGGGCTCTACCGCGAGGGCATGCGGCTGTTCGAAGCGGGAAATCCGGACGCCGCGCTGCGAAAATTCAGGCAAGCACTGGAAATCGACAGGAAACATGCGCCTTCACTGGTCGGGATCGGCCACGTGTATCTGCGGCGTGACGACCTGGATGCGGCCGAAGACGCGTTTATGGATGCCAGGCGCCGGCAAAGGAAATACGGCCCCGCCCACAATGGGTTGGGGCTGGTGTACATGAGGAAAGAAAAGGGGTTGCAGTGGGCGATCAAATACTTCCAGGATGCGATTTCGGTGGACCGAGCCTATGCCGAGGCCTACTACAATCTTGCAAGGGCGTACCGTGAGATTGGCGACACCAAAGAGTTGATGGCGTACCAGCGACTTTCAAAAATCGCACCGGAGCATCCGGATGTCTGGTTTCGCATCGGTCGCATCTACAAGAATGGCGAAGCGGGAGAGTATGTCCAGGGCGAAAAGGCAGAAGTGGCTTTTCGAAGGCAGCTCGAAGTCAACCCGGATCACGCGGAAGCCCGGCTCGAACTGGGGGAGGTATTGACGGAACTGGAAAGGACAGATGAGGCCCTGCCGGTTCTCACGCCGCTGGTGGAATCCGGCAATCCCCTGCAGCAGCGGTCGCTGGTGGCGCTCGCTGAAGCCTGCATGAAGCAGCGCGAATTCGACCGCGCCGACGTCCTGTTCGACCGTTATCTCGAGGGTCTGGGAGCGGACACGCAGACCGTATATTACGACCTGCGCGAAGTGGCGGAAAACGGAGAGCGGGAGAAATTCGAAGCTGCGCCCCCGGAAAAGTGGAAGGCACTATCCGAGAAATACTGGGCTGGCCGGGATCCAGCCCCCGCAACAGCCGCAAACGAGCGAAAGCTGGAACATTACCGCCGCGTGACATACTCGCTGGAGCATTTCGGAAAGGACCGGTTCCCCTGGGACGTGCGCGGAGACGTCTACGTGCGCTACGGCCGTCCCGCACACGTGAGCAGTTCCGAAAATATCCGATTCGAAACGGATTCGAAAGCGATCAGGATCAAGGAACGGATCGCACTGCACGCGGGCGACGCGATTTCCCATATGCTCAGGGTGCGGAACAGCGAAACGACTTCCCACGGCGGCAGGGACGGAGATCTCGGCGAAGCGAGTGTTCTAGGGCCCGTCAGCGAGAATCTTCGTGAGATGGAGGAAGCGGGCGTCACGCGGATCGCGACCGGCGGATACAGGGCGATCCCGTTGAGCGACGGGTCAGGCGATCTCTCCGGCAAGCTGCGGATGACGTCGAGCATTCTGGGCTGGCCGGTTTATCCGGTGTACGGCAAGGTGTGGGAATACTGGATCTATACAGACGTGGGCCCCGGCATTGAAATTACATTTACCCGCACGCTGGGACAGACTTCCTTCAAATTCGCCGATATGCCGAGCGGGAAGGGCGGACACTCCCGCCACCTGTACACGTGGCAGCGCATGAATCCCAAATTGAAACTGGACCAGGTGGGGCGCCGCGTACCCGTACTCTACAGGCCAGCTTTCGCCACGGGTCCGCTGGCGTATTTTTTCGACTCGGCGGGCTTCAAGGGGGCGCAGGAGGCTTCGAATCTCGAAGTATACTATGGAATTCCGCTATGGGAGTTGTCCTTCCCCCCGGGGTTCGACGGAAAGCCAACGGCCCGACTGAAAAACGGCGTGGCGCTCTACAACGATGCGAACGAGCGTGTACTGCGCAGAGACGGAGAATTCGAACTGTTTTCAGACGTCGCGGCGGATACCGCACGCAGGGCGTACGCTCCGGAGATGTTCCGCGTTTCGGCGCCGCCAGGCAGGTACCGGATGTCCGTCCAGGTGATCGATACCGCTACGGGCAGATCCCAGGTCTACGAGCAGCAGGTCGTGCTGCCGTCATTCGCCCGCGGATATCTGAGGCTGAGCGGCATCCAGATGGCCGCGTCCATCCAGCCCGCAAAGGACGATCGCTTCCGAAAGGGAGACATCCAGGTCGTGCCCAATCCCACGAGGACGTATGAGCGCGGGCAATCGGTTTTCATCTACTACGAAGTCTATAATCTGAAGCGGGATACGTTCGGAGCCACGCGTTACCGGGTGTCCTACGAAATGCGGTCGGCGCAGAGCGAATCGGTTGGCGCCCGTATTCGAAGCGGAATCGGCAAACTCCTGAATGTCCGTCAACACGATCAGGCGTCGATTTCGATCGAATACGCCCACATCGGGAACCGTGAAGACGACCAGGGATACGTGGAGCTGGACATGGCCGCATCCGATCCGGGAGAAAAGTTCCTGCGGGTGACCGTAACGGACGAGGTGTCGGAACAGACGACGACCGGAACCACGAGATTGACGATCAGGTAGGCAGGTCCTCACTCCAGGGACAAGGGAGCAGGACGGGAGCATCCGATGACAACTAGAGAAACGGGAAGTCGACAGGGCCTGCCGCGGAGCGATCCATGAACGTCAACCCGCCGGTCTGGATGGCTCTGGCCGTCCTTCTGTCCGCGTGTGCAGAGAAAGAGGCGGCGGTTACCCTTTCCGGAGCAGTGGCGCGCCCGGGTGCTTACGCCCACAAGCCGGAATGGACGGTGGCCGATTACGTAGAGACCGCCGGCGGATATACCGCGGAAGCGGTCGTAACTGAGGGAAGGTTGATCCGGGTACAGCGGGACAGCGTGACCAACGAGGAGACGAGCCGGTCGTGGTGGCCTCTGGCATCGTCCCCCGCGGTCTTCGCAGGGGACTTGATCTTCGTCCCGTTTCGGACGTACGCGGTGCAGATGGATTCCGTACGGCCGGTGGAAAACCTGACCATTCAATGGAAGGACAGGGAGTATCGGGTTCCGGAAGCGTGGCTGGCCGAAGGCCGGACCGACTCGGGGGTGATGGTTGCTTCCGTGATTGGTACCGGCACGGTCGTTGGAAGCAAAAAAGGCGAATCGCTCGGCAGGTTTCAGTACCTGTACCTCCATCTGCACCCCGATGTCTACGACGAATTGGCCCTGCCTGCAGGAACCCCGGCGGCGAACGACTTGATTCTGGAAGATGCCGTGGGAGTCCATCAAAGCCTTTTTCCCAGACTCCGCCACCGGTCCGGAGTACGAGCCGAGATGCCGCCTGCGGGGTATTTGCGGGTACTGGCAGGCGTGTGGCCAAGACCCAGGAGCAAGGCGATGCCCGGCTCGGGCATGCGCAGACGGAAATACAGGGACGGAAGGGAGTGGACCACGTTTCCGGATGGCAGGCAGCGAACGGTCTTCCCGGACGGACGGGTGGAAGTGGAATTGCCCGGCGGAGCCCGGGAAAATCGCCACGTCGACGGCAGGATCGAAATGACGGACGCGAGGGGAAACGTTCGGGTGACCCATCCCGATGGAAAAATCGCCGCCACGTTTGCGGACGGTAACCGGGAAGTGCGTTTCGCCGATGGTCGTATTGTACAGCACTTCAAGACAGGAACAGAGCGGACGATTTTTCCTGACGGCAGCGAGACGACGCGATTTGAGGACGGCACCCTCCGCGAGAAGCGCAGAAACGGGACCGTGGAGATGACCTTTCCCGAGGGAATGAAGGAGACCCGCTATGCGGACGGTCGAATCGTCGCGGTAACCGGCGAAGGGCACCGGGTCACCGTATTCCCGAACGGACGGCGTCTTACCCGGACACTGGACGGTACGGTACTCGAGGAATTTGCGGACGGACGGCGGGTACAGCGCGGTCCGGACGGTGAACGTGTGGAGGTATTCATTGACGGGTCCAGGCGAACCTTCATGAAGGACGGCTCCTCGGTTATTGAGAAACCTGACGGCGTCCGCGTCGAGCGCCACGCGGATGGATTGACTGTCGAACTGTTCCCGGACGGGCGTGAGGTTCAAACGGGGACCGACGGCATCCGTCTCGAAGTGTTTCCCGACGGCCGGGAAATACAGACCGACGCCGGTGGCAACCGGCTGGAGTCGTTTCCGGACGGCCGGCGACTTCAGAGCGACGCAAAGGGCAACCTGGTAGAGGAGTTTCCGGATGGGACGAGGATCAAGACCTTTGTGAATGCCTACAGGTACTGGGGACCGTTGAGGAGTGATCTGGCGGACGTCGACGATACACCGGGCCGACTGTCGCCAGGGGGTCGCCTGCGGGTGTCGGGCGCTTTAATTTCTGATCTCGACGACCTGCTGGCGGCTGTCTTCCGGCTGCCCGATGGCAATGTGTTTGAGTCGCCGGTTGAGCGGGAGGAAGGGCGGTTTTCCTGTGTGTTCCCGGAAAGTGTCCTGACGCGATCCGGACATTACCGTGTACAGGTCGTGGCGCAACTCGCCGAAGGGTCCGTCGTGATCGCCGAACGGCCCCTGGTCGTTGGGCAACCGCCGCCGCTCGGGGAATTTGTACTCGCGGTCATGCCGTTTCGAGGCGCAGAAGACGCCCGAAGCCGGCTTTCGGGTATGATCAACGCTGCGCGCAGCCGCCTCGGGCTGCCGGCGCTCGAGGCGCATCCACCGCTGATGGATGCGGCCCGGGCGAGGTTGTGGGATGTCATGGCTTCGGGTGGCCCCGCGACCGAACGGACGCGCTGGGGCGCGGAGAGTATTACCCGGGGTCCTTCCCTCGAGGAGGTATTTACCTATATGATGCACAGCGCCGCCCAGAGGCGGAGCATTCTGAACCGTGAATGGAAGCACGTGGGCCTGGCCGTGGATCAGGACGGCGCAGAAATCGTGGCGGTGGTGATTCTTGACGACAATTAGATTGGACGATACGGATACGGAAAGGGCCGCCTTGAATTCGGCGGCCCTTTTTTTACGGTTCTTCGAAACGACACCTGATGTTCTGATTGAGTCAGCGGCTGCCCAAGTCCAACTGTTCCGACACTCAACCGGCGGGAGAAGGGCCGCCCTTACCTGCAAACTCATCCGTTGAGGTTCCGTTAATTCCGCCCGTGCTGAAGAATGAAATCTTCCACCATTTCCCGGGCTTCGTCGTCACTGAACTGCTCGGGCGGGGTCTTCATGAAGTAGGAGGAGGGGCCCAATAACGGTCCTTTCAGGCCGTGTTCCAGACCCAGCTTGCAGCAACGGACCGCGTCGATAACCACCCCGGCGGAATTGGGCGAATCCCAGACTTCGAGCTTCAGTTCGAGATTGAGCGGCACGCCGCCGAAGGTTTCACCTTCCATCCGGATGTGGCACCACTTCCGGTCTTCCAGCCACGGCACATGATCGCTGGGGCCGACGTGGACGTTCGCCTCTCCCAAATCGTAGTCAAGCTGCGAGGTCACGGCGTTGGTTTTGCTGATTTTTTTGGATTCCAGCCTTGATCGTTCCAGCATGTTGTAGAAGTCGGTGTTCCCGCCGAAGTTCAACTGGTAGGTGCGGGTAAGCTTGACGCCTCGCTCACGAAAGAGCCGGGTGAGAACCCGGTGGGCGATGGTTGCCCCGACCTGCGATTTGATATCGTCTCCAATGATGGGCAGACCGCGTTTTTCGAATCGCTCGGGCCAGTGTCCCGCGCTCGCAATGAAAACGGGCACGCAGTTGACGAAACCGCAGCCGGCTTGAAGAACCTGCTCCACGTACCACTTTGTGGCTTCTTCGCTGCCAACGGGCAGATAGTTGACAACCACGTCGGTTCCCGTGGCTTTGAGGACCTCCGCCACGTCCACGGTGCTCCCGTCGGCCTTTTGTATGACTTCGCTGAGATATCGGCCGAGACCGTCGTGGGTCATTCCGCGCTGAACGGGCACGTCGAGGTGAGGAACATCCGCGAATTTGACGGTATTATTGGGCTCGGTGAAGATCGCCTCGCTGAGGTCCCTGCCAACCTTGTTCGTATCGACGTCGAACGCGGCCGAGAATTCGATGTCGCGGATGTGATAGCCGCCGAGTTCGGGATGCATCAGCCCGGGAATGAAGCTGTCTTCAGGCGCATCCCCGTAATACTGGACGCCCTGAACGAGAGAAGATGCGCAGTTGCCGACACCGACGACGGCAACGCGGACATTCCTGGCCATTACATAACTCCTTAGAGAGGTAGAGTTCCGCCTTCCTGGACAAATACAGGTGAAAAAGATAAGCACATTTATATATTTGACAAATGAATAATTACTATATTATTTATAGGATTTTTCTATAGATAGGCGTCTCATTCGGGGGTTGCTTTATCTGGGCGCCCACAAGGGACGCCCCTACAAATAATCGTCTGGCGCGTATCACGGTGAAATCAGTAACAACCGATATCTGGTTGTTGTAGGGGCGACCGGCCGGTCGCCCCTACAGATTCAATGTCGCGATCCTTCGCGCTGGCCATGCAAAGGGACAGGGTAAACGTCTGAAAGAATGGCGACACATTCCTGAAACCTGACAACCGGGGACGTATATGAACCTGCAACACCTGAAGTACTTCCTGGCAGTCGCACGCGAGGGCAGTTTCAGCCGGGCGGCACGCGAACTGCACGTGACTCAGCCTACCGTGAGCAGCGGCGTGGCGGACCTGGAGCGTGCGCTGGGCGTGCGACTCTTCAACCGGGGCAACCGGCACGTGGGGCTGACGATGGAGGGAAGGACGCTTGCGAATTACGGGATGCAGATCCAGGACCTGGTGGAATCGACCGAAGACCGGCTCAGACGACGGGACGTACTGCCGGGCGAAGGATTTCAGTTCGGGGCAATCGACGCCGCTGTTACGTATCTGTTGCCTGACATCCTGAAGGCGTACATGCGGGATTTTCCTAACGTGGCGCTTTCCGTTCAGGTAGCGCCCTCCCGATATCTCGTGGACGATCTGCTGCTTAACCGCTCCGAATTCGCGGTGATTTCGCTGCCGTTCGCCCATCCGAAACTGGAAACGGTTTCCATACACCGTGACTCGATGCCCCTGGTGGCGGGGGCATCGCACCGGTTTTCTCGGCGTTCGTCCGTGGCCCTCGAAGAGATTGCTGAGGAGCCGTTGATTCTGTTTCACGCCGACTCCGTGTCGCGAAAAATCGTGGACGAACGGTTTGCCGAAGCCGGAGTATCACCAGGCGTGGTTATGGAAATGCGGAGCCCGGAGGCCATGAGGAAGCTGGTGGAGGTGGGCGTCGGTATTTCCTTCCTGCCGCATCTGACCGTTCAGGATTCCATGACATCGGGGGCGCTGGTGACCGTACAGGTGAAGGGGGTGCGGTTCGGCCGCGAGATTGGCGTGGCCTGGCGGCAGGGGCGGTATTTCGGACCCGCGATCCGGCACCTGCTGGACGCCGTCTTTGAACGGTTCGGAGTCACAGCCGGCGGCACCCACACAGACCGGTAGCACGTCTAGTATTTCACGGTCATTACGTCGGTCTCCTTCAGCGCCCGTTCGATCAGCGGAGGCAGGTCGAGTCCGGGTTCGATCTCATGGACCGTCTTCAGATTGGCGCGTGTTTCCGGATGTTTGGGCACGAAGACCGTACAGCAATCTTCATAGGGCTCGATTGAAATATCGTAGGTGCCGATGCGCCGGGCAAGATCGATTATTTCCTCCTTGTTGTCCCCGGAAAGCGGGCGAAGAAGGGGAAGCGGGGTCGCTTCCTCGATTGCGCGCATATTCGACAGGGTCTGCGAGGCGACCTGGCCTACGCTTTCGCCGGTGACAAGGGCCTGCGCGCCTTCCCGTTCGGCAATGGCTTCGGCGATCCGCAACATGGCTCTACGATAGAGGACAACCCGGTAACCCGGCGGAGCGTGGGTCATCACGCGCCGCTGGATCTCGACGAACGGCACCAGATACAGCGTCGACCGGTACTGGTATCGCGTCAGTACCCGGACGAGCTCCTCGGTATTGCGCTGCGAGCTTCGGTTGGTATACGGCTGGCTGTGAAAGTGCACGAACGAGAGCCGCACGCCGCGTTTCATCGTCTTGTAAGACGCGACCGGCGAGTCGATGCCCGAAGACAACAGACTGACCGCACGCTCGTTCGCGCCAACGGGAAGACCGCCGGGCCCGGGTGTTTTCCCGGTATAGATGAAAGCGCCCTGGTAGGCGACTTCAATGAAACAGGTCAGGTCCGGGTCGTCCAGCATGACCCGCGTCCGGGAGAGCGTCTGGACGTGGGCGCCCACGTCGCGGTTGATCTCCTCGGACGTGAGCGGGAAACTCTTGTCGCCGCGACGCGCGGCAATCTTGAACGAGTGAAAGTCCTCTTTTCGAACGGCATCCCACGCCCCCGCCCGCAGGTCTTCGATGGCGTTGGGGACGCGAATGGCTTCCGAAAAATTCGCAACCCCGAACACGTCAACCAGGCGTTCACGGATGGCCTCGATGCCCGCATCCGGGGGCAGCTCCAGGATGATGCGACCGGAAAGGCGCCGGACGGCCCCGCGCGGCAGGCCTTTCAACGCGCGAGTGATATTGGTGCACAGCTGCCGTTCGAAGCGTCCACGGTTCCTGCCCTTCAGGCCGATTTCGTGGTAATGGATGAGAACAACACGTTCGTGCGCGGCGCCCATGGCGTCTCTCGGGAAAATCGATCGCGGGAAAGCAGGCCGGTTGACCCGTCCTGCGGTACGGCGGTGCAGGTCCGGCGCTCCAGGGGATTCGACACTACATCTCCCTTAGAAGCCAATAGAGATTATGAAGGAAGTTTCGGTTGTCGCCGTCGACGTATATCATCTCGCCTCCCATTCGGCTGAACGACTTGCAGAACCTGAGGTAATACGCCGGGTTGTCTTTGGGAGGTTCGCCACTGGACCAATCCCAGGTCATCGGCGCGAGATCGTTGACAGCTATGAACGGGCGTATAACGCGTTTGTTTTCCTGAATTCGTAGATTATTGGCTAGCGAGAGGGCTTTCTCGAAGACCTGCGGCGCCATGACGGCCGAGCCAATTGAGAGGAAAACGCCCCCATCCAGATCCACCACGCCCCTCGCGAACACCCGGAAGTCGATATCCGCGCCGCGTCCGATTGCCGCGCCATTGGCCAGGTGATGGTTGTGGATGATATCGTATCCAATGCCCGGATGTACAGTAAGTGGCACGCCGAGACGGTATGCCTGGGCCGTGACGGACGCATCCCTAAAAGGGTGTTCGACGCGGCAGCGGCCGGAAGGAATGCCGAAACGGGAGACGACCTGGAGCAGTTCGGCGTACGGGGGCATGTCGGGCGAATCCGCGGGGGCATCGACCCAGGCACGCAGTGCGGATGCCAGGTCGTCGCGGGCGGGGATATCGCAGCCGTCTTCCGAAATGAACTTCCCCAGCGATTCGCCGTAGCCCCTGCCCTCCAGCGCACCGGCGAGAACCGCCAGATGGATGTATCGGCCGGTTTCCTCCCACGTTCCGAAACACCCCGACGCGACGTTCGCCCGCACGTCTTCTTCGGAACGACCCTGAAAGGCATACTCCCAGTCGTGAATCGTGCCGGCGCCGTTGGTGGCCAGATGGGTGATCCAACCGCCCTCCATCAGGCGAGTCACGACCGGCCCCAATCCGTTCTTGACCAGATGGGCGCCGTACGCCAGCATGACGGAAGCGCTCCGCCGCCTGGCGTCGCGGATTTCTTCGGCAACGCGCCGCAGCCTGTTCTCCAGCAGCCCGGAGCCGGGCGCGGGCGCGTCGGGATCGACCATGATCTCGTCGATTGAGAACTTGCTCCGCCTCTCCGACAGAGATCTAAGGACGAGGTCCCGATGGTCAATCTGTTGATACGGCATGACCCTGCTTGCCTATTTGGCCACCCAGCCCCGCTTGAGTGGGACGTCGGGAGATTCCAGGACGCCGCCGTAGATCGTCACGGCGGTGATTTTTCCGTTCTGAATCCGGCACATATGCACTTCGGTGGCATCCAGCTGTTTGCCGTACATTGCTTCGGGCAGCCCGGGAAGGGGCTGGTTTACGATACCCGTGAAGTGAAACTCTACAGCGGCCATGTCGTCGTCAGCGACGATATTGAGAATTTCGAGCCGCATGTCCCGCTCTTCCTCGTGACAGCCCTGCCAGAGCGCCACCAGCTTATCCGCACCCCGGATGTTCAGTGCGCCGCCGGCCATGGTCGCGTCGTCGGCGTAGGTTTCGCGAAGTCGCTTCCAGTCACAGGCGAAGGCGGCTTCGAGGGACTCCCGTGCAATTCGAGCGTTGTTTTCTGCGGACATTGGCGTCTCCCTTCGTAGTTGCCCGATCGTAGCCCTCAATCTATTCCACGTCGGCGCCGATCCGGTATTGTTCGAGATTTCCCCTGTATTGCAGACCGAGAACCTCACGGGACCGTGCGACATTGCACGTTTTTTCTGCACCCTGCGTTCCTACGACGTGGAATACGTCGAAGTCGATGTCCTGGGACTCCAGGCCCAGCCGGCAGGCTTCCGCGAGGTCGTGGCGGCACACCCAGCCCTGGCGGTAGGGGCGCGCTTCCGTACCCAGTTTTTCCCTGTAGCGGCCGATCCCAAGCCTGCTGTCAACGATGTAATCAGGCCGGAGTACGATGATGCGCAGCCCGAATGCGTCGTAAAACTGCCGGCACATCTCTTCCTGAAGGCGTTTCGTGACGCCGTAGAGGCCGCCGTCGGGACGCCTGACATCGGCCGAGAAGAAGATGCCCCCGGGATGGGCAGTCTGGCACGAACCGATGTGCACGATTCTCCCGATGTCGTGCCGCCGGGCGGATTCCAGCACGTTCCAGAGCCCCTTGATGTTGATAAGGAAGGGCTTTGCGTCGTCCGTGCCATGGGCGCCGGGTTCGTCCGAGTGGTACACCGCCATGTGCAGAACCGCGTCCATGCCCGCCACGGCACGATGAACGGCATCGAAATCCACGATATCACCGTGTACGACGTCGCCGCCCGTCCATTCGCCGTCGGTATCGTTCCAGGCTTTCCAGGCCTGCGGAGCGTAGTCGAAAGCCCGGATTCGATGGTTCCCGTCCAAAGCGGCCAGCGCCGCCCGTCCCAGCCAGCCCGCCGCGCCGAATACGACAATGTTCATCTTCCTGGCTCCCCTTGCAAAGAACAGGCGTCAGGACTTCTCCCCTGCAAGTCCGTATTTCCTGTAATGGTGACGAAATTGATCGTAGCTCAATCTGAGCGACTCGGCCGCCTTGCGCTGGTTCCAGTTTTCGCGGCTCAACGCGCTTCTGAGCAGGCCGAGTTCAAATGCCGTGACCTGATCGTCAAACCCGTCTCCCGGTGCGGCCACGGCCCCGCTGGTGATTTCCGGCGGCAGGTCCCGCGGCTCGATGGACGCGCCCGTTGCCATGCACGCGGCGCGTTCGACGGCGAATTTGAGCTCACGCACGTTTCCCGGCCACGCGTAACCCAACAGCAGCCGCAGGGCGCCTTCCGAAAAGGGACGCGCCTCCAGGCCCGGTACCTCCCGCACGATCTGTTCGACGAAAAATCCGGCGAGCGGCTGGATGTCTTCACGGCGTTCCCGAAGCGGGGGAATGCGGATGATTTCAAAGCGCAGGCGGTCGTAGAGATCCTGCCGGAAACGGCCTTCGCCAATCTCGCGCTCGAGGTCGGCATTCGTGGCGGCAATGATACGGACGTCCACGCTGGTTGGCGCGGCGCCACCCACCCGTTGAACCTCCTGGTACTCGATGGCGCGCAGGACGTTCTGCTGGAATTCGGGCGTGGTGTTGCCTATCTCGTCAAGCAACAGAGTGCCGCCGTTTGCCGCTTCAAACCGGCCCGGCCGGGCTTCCGTGGCTCCGGTAAAGGCGCCTTTCTCATGGCCGAAGAGCTCGCTTTCCAAGAGGTTGGCGGAAAGGGCGGCGCAGTTGACTTTGACGAATGGACGATCTCGTCGTACCCCGCCGTAGTGGATCGCCGCGGCTACGAGTTCCTTTCCGGTTCCGGGTTCGCCGAGAACCAGGACCGGCCGGGGAATGGAAGCAATGCGCTCTGCCTGTTGCATAATCCGCAGCATCTGTGAGCTGGCGTTTACCGTCCGGTACTGCTTCCCGAATTCGTCCCGGTAGAAACGGTTCTCCCGGTCCAGATCCTTTACCCTGGCCTGGAGGCGCGCATTCTCCTTGAGCACGGCAAGTACGCGGTCGAGCTTTTCGAGGCTGAGTTCAAGCCTGTCCTCTATATAGAAATCCTTCTCGATAAAGTCGGAAGCACCCATGCGCAGGGCCGCAACGGCATTCTCCACCGTGCCCTTGCCCGTGAGGATAATTACCGGCAGATCCGGTGCAAGATCGCGAATCTGGCGTAGGATTTCGAGACCGTCCGGTTCGGCCGGCCCGAAGTCGATATCCAGAATGGCCATGTCAACGTCAGAAACGTGCTTTCGCAGGTACGCAAAGGCCTCTCTTCCTGTCGGAAAAGCCCTCACCATCCGGCCATCAACCTGAAGGCTTCGCGTGAGCATGCCCAGGATTTCGGACTGGTCGTCTGCGACAACGATTTGCGCGTTCATGACTTACTCGATGAATTCCTCGGCCAGCGGCAGCCTGGATGAAGATATCGGATCGCCGCTCCAGCCGATGCTGTCTGTTTCGGAAACGAGTTCGAAGTCCACCGGAATGTCGATGCGAAACACGGCTCCGGCGCCCGGTCGGCTGATCATGCGCAGGTTTCCCCTGTGGGCGGACACGATGCGCGAGCAGATGCTCAGGCCGAATCCATTGCCCTTTTCTTTGGTTGAGAACCCGGGATCGAAGATTCTGCCCTGGATCTCTTCGGATATGCCGGGTCCGTTGTCTTCCACTTCGATGAATACCGAAGCCCGCTTATTGTCGTAGCCGGCCTGTACCGTGACCATACCCTCTTCGTCTACGGCGTCCAGTGCGTTCAAAATCAGGTTGGTGACGGCTTCCCGCAACATGCCGGGGTCGACCTTGACCTGCGGAACCTGCGGCTCGTACACGAAGCGGAGCAACGCACCGCCGGTACGGGTAGAGACTGTCTCCTTGATTTTGCCCAACAATGGCGGAACGTCAACCAGTGTGGGGTTCAACGGGTCCTGCTTCATGCTTCGCAGATAGGCGACCCATTGGTCGTAGATGTGCTCCTGGTCCCGGGCGATCCCTCTCAGATCATCGAGAAACCTGTCTTCCTGCGGGACCCTACGAATCAGCCGGCGTGTACGGCTCCCGACCAGTCCCATCAGGTTTTTTATCTGGTGGCCCCGCGTGTACAGGCTCTCACCCACCTGCACACGCCCCATGTCGATGAGTTCGAGGGATAACCGTGCCAGAACCGAGGCTGCCTTTGCGCCGAACTCTTCGATGATGGTCGTATATTCCTGCTCCATCTGCGCCGAACTCTTGTGATCGAACAAGAGATGCGCCAGGTTTCTGTAGGGCAGCGCGTAGTCCGGCTCGAGCTGGATGGCTATCTTGAATGCGCCAAGTGCCTGGAGGGTCTGACCCGCTTGCATGAGCAGAACCCCAAGGTTGTTGTGGCCCGGTGCGAAGAGCGGATTCGCTTCCAGGCCACGGCGGTAAACCATGATCGCTTCATCGACGTTTTCCGGCAGGTCGTCGAGGAAGCTGGCGAGCATGAAGCAGGTGCCGTCCACGTTGCCGAAGGGTACCCCCCTGTCCACGGCGTTCAGAATATAACGAAGCGCTTCGACCGCCTGCTGCCGACCCTTCGATCCCGATTCCGCGCCCTCTGCCCGCAAAAGCGCCAGTTGAAAGTGCGCCTCCAGATGGTCAGGATCAACCCTGGTGGCGGCTTCGAGGTCCTTCAGCCCCCCTTTGAAGCCGCCCTTGATCCGGCACAGGCCCATCTTGAAATGCATGTCCGCGGCGCGGTCCGGGACAAGATCCAGACAGACGGTAAAGCAGTCCAGCGCGTCCGCCCAACTGCCCTGTCTGTAGTGGACAACGCCCAGGTTATGGCGCGCCCGCACATTCCCGGCATCCTTCATCAATGCCGCCCGGTAGGCGGCTTCGGCACTCGCCAGGTCGCCGGTTTCCATCGCGTAGTCGCCGCCGCGGCAGTGCCTCCGGGCGTTGGCATTCCCGGATTCAGGCAGGGTCCGGGCGATACCGATACGGTCGGACGGGGCCGGCGCGTTGTCAGGTAATTCAGGTTTGTTCAATCGGTTACTCCACGATTAAACGGGTCAAATCCGTGGTTTTTCGGTTTTGCTTTCATTGCCGTCTGCCGGACCCGTCCCGCCCGCCATCCTGCCCAGAAACTCCGGGAGTTCCAGACCCGCCAGTTTTGCCAGTTCGTGCATGGGAGGAATGGCGCCCATCAGACGCTGACCGAGGTTGGTCATACCTCCCTGTCCGTTGCCGCCGTCCCAGACCACGATCTTCTCCAGCGGGAGATTCTGAATGGCTTCGGCCTGTATGCCCGCGACCTCGGTCAACCGCTCGACGATGAGGAAGGCAGCGGCAGCCTGGTCTTTTCCGCCGCACGCGGCAACCAACTCCTTATAACCTTCGGCCTTGGCATCCAGAATGGCCTGAGTGCCCTCCGCTTCGGCCCTCCGCTCAGCCAGAATCGCGGCGGCTTCGCCTTGGGCCACAAGTGTTTTCCGGGTTTTCTCCGCCTCGGCCTGCACAACCAGCTTCTGTTTCTGCGCCTCGGCCTCTACGACGATTTCGGCTCTAAGTCGGGCTTCTTCGCGCAGCGACCGGGCTTCCTCGGCCTCTCTCTCCGCCTTTTCCTGGGCGACCCGGATGGCGCCGTCGGCGGCCTTGGCCGCCTCCTGTCCCGTCTGGCGCGCGACCTCTTCTGCTACCGTCTGCTGCGCCATGTAACCGGCCTTTTTTGAATCGGCCTCAGCCTCGGCCTGCACCGCTTCCGCGTCCAGAGCGGAAACCATCTGGCGTTTGTTTCTGGTGGCCTCCGCCTCCCCGATCTGGGCTTCGGATTCCAGTGCGGCAACCCTCTGTCGCCTGTCCCTGGCGGCTTCCGCCTCGCCGATATCGGCGGCCGCGTTCGCGGCAGCCACGTCCGTACGCTGGTCCCGCTCCCGTTCGGCCACACCCACCTTGCCCATTTTCTCCTGCTCGGCCACATCGATGGCCGCCTGGTTGATGGCTTCGGCAGCCGCTTTCTGACCGAGGGCCTTGATATAGCCGCTCTCGTCTTCGATATCCTTGATATTCACATTGATTACGGAGAGACCGATTTTCTCCATTTCGGTTGACACGGCTTCATTGACCTTGGACATAAACGCCTGCCGGTCCCGGTTGATTTCTTCGATTTCCATTGTGGCGATCACCGCCCGCATCTGGCCGAGAATGATATCCTGCGCCTGACTCTCGATCTGTTCGCGCGAAAGACCCAACAGTCGGATTGCCGCGTTCTGCATCACGCCGGCCTGATTTGAAACCGCTGCCGTGACGGTTGTGGGAACCGACACACGGATGTTCTCCTGAGAAAGCGCGTTGTCCAGGTCTATGGGAACGACGAACGGCTCCAGGTCCAGATACTCGTAGTCCTGAAGGAGCGGAAGGACGAAGGCAGCGCCCCCATGTACGCACTTTGCGGCCCCTTTTCCGGTCTTTCCGTAGACGACCAGTATCTTGTTGGAGGGACACCGTTTGTACCTGGAAATGAACGTCACGAAGAGAAGAAACACCACCAGCAGCAAAATGATCGTCAGAATCGTCTCGGTTGCCATCGCAATCCCTCCTCGATTGAAGATTTCGCCATTGAGTGAGATCTTTCCCGGGTAAAATCCCGTGCGGGTTGCAACCCTCGAGCCGTCTTTCGCATCGCAGCAAGCCGGCAACGCGAAACACCGCAAGTATGGCGCTCTGATCCGGAAGTCGCTCAGTCCGCCAGGGGTTCAACCTCAAGCGTGGTTGCATTCACAACCCGGAGAATGCGCACGGGCGTCCTGGCCGAGACCGGCATTCCGCGTTTCCCGCGGGCAGTTACGTAGGCGACCGTCCCGCTCTCCATCACCCGGACCTGCCCCGTGCCGCCTTCCGGTATATCCAGATATACTTCGCCCGACGTGCCGACGCACGTATCCAGGCTGGCGTTTCCGGTCTCGGTAAGCTGCCGGATACCGTGGAAAAAATAGGCCACAACCGCCATGCCCGCGCTGCCCCAGACAAGCGCGTAGACAAGGGCGGTTCGAACTTCCAGCCCTCTTTGCAGATACAGGGCGCCCGCCCAACCGAACAGCATGCCAAAGGCAATGAGGGACCTGATAGAAAGCAGCTTGAAAGAGGCAACCGTACCGTCGTTGAACTCCGGCCCGGAATCTCCGAAGTTCGCATCTCCGGAGATCCCCGTGTCCGCCCCTCCTCCGAGACCGAGCAACGCAGCCAGGAGTTGCCAGACGAAAAACGCACTGAAGAAAATCGCCACGACGTAGAAAATCTGATTGAGCACGGTCAGTTCCATCCACCAGGCACCCATGTCCGACTCCTTCCTTCGGATCTCCCTGAATTTGCACGGCCGATCTCCTGCATGTGGACCTGATGCGAACTGTGTCCGTCAGGCGCCCCGCGCCGCGAAATGTGATATAGAATATTCCCTGCGTCAACACAAAATCGTGACGGTTTCAGCCAGCGTCTGCAGACGCCGGGCCGATCACCGAACGCCATTTCGTCGGGGACCCCCGCTTTAGTTCGATCGCTGATTCTCTGCTTTCCGGTCCTCAAGGATGTACGAACGCTGCCTTCCGTTACGCGGCATCAGGAGGGCACCAGCCCTCGTCTCTTGAATTCACCCTTCAACTGGCAACGGCCGCGGTTTAGCCAGGTCTTGACCGTCCCCATCGGAATCTGAAGCGCCAGCGTAATCTCTTCGTAGGACCAGTCCCGGACATAACGCATCCAGACGACCTTGCGGTACCTGGCCGGCAATGCGCGAATGCTCTTCCTGACCAGTTCCCGCTGCTGGTTTCGCTCCACCGAGACTTCCGGATTCTCGCCCGAAACGGGCATGCGCGTGGCATCGGCCAAGGCCGCCGGGTCGTCGGTTACCTTTATCCACCGTCGGCGCACCTGCTGTTTGCGAAAGTGGGATTTGTGTACGTTCAGCGCGATCTGGGTAAGCCAGGTGGCGAATGCGGCCTCGCCCCTGTACGAGCCAAGAGCGCCATACGCCTTCAGAAAGGCGGTTTGAACAAGATCCTGCGCGGTTTCAGGATCGCTCGTCCGTCGCACCATCGTGGCGTAGATTTGTTCATGACAGGCCTGGTAAAGAACACCGAACGCAGCCGCGTCGCCTTCGACGGCCTTCCGGACCAGATACCGTTCGTTTTTCATTAGTTGATTTTCCTCTCTAAGGGACAGTCGATTACCTGGAGTCACCGGTGAGCAGCCGGTAACCCACGTAAATCAGGACAAACGACACAAGCAGTTTGAGAAGCAAGAGCACGATTTCCAGGGACATGCCGATGAGCTTGATTGCTTCGAAAATACCGAGGTACGCGCCAATGGCAATGAGGATGATACCGAGGATTTTTGCGAGCATGGGTTTTCCTTTCTGGTTCCGCGTGTCGGGTTACTTGAATCTGTCATTCCGGCTTCCAGTGAGTGTTTCTTGATAGACCAGGAGACCACTTACAGGTTCCATTGCACAGGCGGAATGGAATGGAGAGGCTTGTCAGGCCGTGCCTTTGTTTTCTTGCAAACGACTCAATTTCTCGTCGACGGTTATCAGTATGTCCTGAACATCGGTCAGTCTATGATCCATTTCGTTCAGCCGGGCTTTGAACGCTTCTGGCTCTTTCGTTTCGAATTCGCCAGTATTGCCCCGGTTGTAACGCTTCAGGCGTATAAACACATAGCCGAACGTGTAGACTACGGCGGCGATTGACGCTCCAACAAACAGGATTCCAAGTGCAAGTCCCAGGGCAAGGGTCACGAACTTGGTTCGATAACCCGGCAGGAATGGGTCACCGAAGATGAAACTCAGCGTTACCGCCGCGAGCGCGACGAGGACAAAGACGATGGCGACCTTGGTGACGAGTTCTCGGCTCATCTGGATCCCTCCTTTGGCTTGCAGTCGTTGTTCAGACGCTGGTCTTGTCTCGCCTTAGCCTCTCATCCATGGTGATGATCACCTCCTGGAGATCGTTCAGGCGCTGGTCCACGGCGTCCAGCCGGGACTCCATTCGTTTTGCCCGTTCGGGACTCATTCCCTTACCTTCTCTCTTTTTCCTGAGGTGTATATAGCTCACCAACCCTCCCGCGAAGATGATCAGGCAGATCCCGATGCCGATTTCCATAGCGATGCCCAGACCAGTTCCTGATTGAGCCAACTCGAGCCGGTCTGCGACGTCCTCGAGTTTTACGACAGTTGACTCCAGTCGTCTCTGATTTTCCAGGAATAGTCTCAGGCTTTCGCCCGGCAGGCCGGCGGTTTTATCGGACAGGGTAAGCGCGGGATTGTCATCGGCATCAGGCAGCAGGTTCCACCGTTCCGACGTGAACACCCAGATTGCCAATCCGACGGCCGCCACCGCCAGGAATATCCCCACAGTGGATCCGCTTGGCTTTTTGTTGCCGGGAGTCATTAAATAAACGGAGTATCCACCCGCAACCATCAGCAGGCAAAGAGCCAACGCCAATTCCAGTATCCAGCTCATTCTCTTCCCTCCTCTGGTGTTTCCGCGTACGAATAATCGAGCAACGAAACTTCCGCCGACTGAATTTTTAAGCCACCTTTTTGACGTTTCGTGCGGCGATTTCCGTCGTACAGCTTCCCGCGTCGGCATACTTGAAAAAGCGCGAGAGCCTCGTCAATTCAAGGGCTTTCCTGATCCGACGGGAAACGCCGCTCAGCCTCAGGTCGCCACCGGCGTTTCTGGCGGTTTTCAGGCCCGTGGCCAGTTCACCAAGCATGGCAGCGCCGACACGATTTACGTGCGAAAAGTCGACCACGACCGTGCGAGCGCCGCTGTCCACCAGGTCCGTTATCTTGTTTCGCAGGTTCGCCGCGTCCGGGTTGGCGACCGGATCGCCGCTTACGGAGACGACAACCGTCCCATCCTGAAACCGATCGCTTACGTGAATGCGTTGTGAATTCATGATTCAATGCTCCGTATTTTGGTCAGGTTCAAATCCGATGATGCCGGATCCCTCTTCTTGACGTTATCCAATGACCATGCCGCAATTCACGATGCCCCTCCCGAGTCCTGGCGATTCAGCTTTTCGTCGATCGCGATCATGATTTCCTGGATATCCGTCAATCTCCTGTCGAGGTCGTCCAGCCGTGCATTCAGACGCTCCTCGACCTTACCCGGCAAGCCCCCCTTGGACTGCCGGTCTACGTATTTGTGTACGGCGGCCGCGAGGACGATCAAGGCGATTCCAACACCGACTTCAAACATGACATCCCTCCGTCAATGGTGTTCTGTCTCAGAAATAGGTTGCCTGAATTCGGCAGTCGAGTCGCCCGCCTCGCAAGGCGCCTGAGTGCAGGCGACCTGCGTAAGGTCGGCGAGCGAAGACTACGCCGCGAGACTGGATGAATCGGCGGCCGAATGGTGAGATATTTATGGGACAGGACACTGTTAAAGATATCAAAGGTCATCCACCGGCTTTGCCCGGCATTTTTCGAATCCGCGTTCAATTTCGGGAAAGTGATACACAACGAGACCGGACTCTGACACACGCACCTCGGCGCTGCCTCCGACGGCCAACGCACCGAGGATCTCTTCCGCTTTACCTACCGTCATCCTCCCGTCGGTAGCCGCCTCCAGAACGGTGAGGCTACCGCCTTTCTCCCGGGCGAGCCTGAGCAATCGATGTTGATACTGCGCGTAGCGCCTATGTTCGGCCGACATGCGGACCGAGCGGCCAGCGAGCCATAAAACCAGCGCAAGCGCGATGACGGCGATGCCCACAGAAAAATCCAGAGGGTCGAGGCTGAAGCCGGACGAATGAAAGCCGGAAAAGACTATGCCCATCAGACCGCCGAAAACGAACAGAATCGCTGTGGCTTTCAGCAGGACCGAGAAAGCGTATCGCATAGAGCAACTCCCGTCAGCGGCCAGATCGGAGAATCGGAAAGACAGCCGACGCGATCGCGCGTATCGAACCGTTCCCGGCGTCTGCCGCGCGGGTCGGGTCTTCCGGAAATCGCGCCATGCCTCTGTTGCATCGCGCATCGTTTTATCGATCTCGTACGCGATTTCGTCCAGGATTTTCTGGAATTCACGCATCGGATTTGCGGATCTTGTTCTTCAGGGCCTCGAGTTCCTCTTCCACCGTGTTCCGTCGTTCCAGTTTTTCGAACGTCTCGTCGAGCGAGGGATCTTCTCCTGCGACTTCGGCGTGAGCGGAAGCCTCGGCTTCTTCGTTCTCAACCCGGCTGCGGAAGCGTTCGAAGCTGGAAAAAGCGTCGTCGCCGATGCCCGAGAGCCCCTGGGCGATCTGCTTCCGCGCCTGGGCGGCGCGTCGCCGCGCGATGAGGGCGCCCTGGCGGGTGCGTGCCTCATCCAGTTTGGACTTCAACTGCGACAGTTGCTCCTTGAGCTGATCGGAGGTCTTGTGGCTCTCTTCGAACGCAACTTCCAGATCGCGGGCGGCTTTTTCAACCGTGGCCTTTCGTTCCAGCGCGCGCCGGGCGAGGTCGTCCTCACCGGATTCCACGGCGAGTTCAGCCTTCTTCTGCCACGCCTCGATCTGGTCCGTCTTATCCAGCAGTTGACGCTCCAGGCGCTTCTCGTTGGCCACGGCCGTCCCGACGGACGCCGTCGCCTTGTTAACGGCCTCCTCCATTTCGAGAATCATCTGCCGGATCATCTTTTCCGGATCTTCCGCACGATTCAGAAGGTCGTTTATGTTGGCCTTGATAATGTCCGCCATTCTGGAAAAAATACCTTTGGCCATTGTCTTACTCCTCTCTCTTGCGGGCGTCCGCAGGCCGCCATGGTTAAAAGATCCGGATTCAGGCACTATTCCACCGGTCTAGCCGACCACATATTGCAAGGACCGTGCCCGTTTGACAAAAAACCATCGAATTATTTAAACATCTGTTATTTATTGATTTATTTATTAATTCCTTGTACGGTTGTCGGCGATTATTGGTGAAATACACCAGGCACAAGGCGAAAACGACCGACTTGTATCGGCTCCGGAGGCTCATTCACGTCCATAGCCGACTTGTCTTTTTCGGACAAATGGCGTAAAGTTTGGAGTCCGCTATCCTTAGGGATTGACAGGTGTAGCTGCAAGACGCTCCACGTTTTCGTGTAAATCGGCCAATATGGACAAGTACAGACAAATGCGCCTGCTAATCGCCGGGCTTTGCCTGGTCATGTTATGTGCAAGCCCTCTTGCCGGGCTTTCGCTGGTCTACAAGGTCCGGAAGGGCGATTCCCTGTGGTCGATTGCCCAAAAACACCAGACCAGCATCGGAGCGATCAAGCGGATCAACAAGCTGCGGACCAACAACGTCTATCCGGGTCAGGTACTCCGTCTGACACCACGGATTGCCAAGTATAGCGCGGAGAACGGACCATACTACTACCTTAAGCCCAGGGCGGGCAGGCAAAAGCATCGGAACTACCGGGAACCCTCGCGCTCGTCCCCAAGGACGGATTATGCGCGCGCACGAACACTGCTGCAAGCATTTGATGCACAGATTCTCGCCAATGCCCCAAGAAAGAGACGGCAGCCACTGAAGGGCTGGCGGATCGTGCTCGATCCCGGTCATGGCGGAATCGATCCGGGGGCGATCGTTTCGAATACAACGGGCACGAAGAGACGGGTATACGTGGTCGAGGACGAATATGTCTACGACATCGCGCTGCGCATGTACAAGAAACTCAGGCTTATGGGCGCCGAGGTCGCATTGACGGTGATCAGCCCCAACCACCTGATCCGGGACAACCTGCCGGCTAGCACGACGTTTGTCCACGAACAGAACGAAGTATACAACGATGAGCGGTACAACCGGAGAAATTCAGAAAAGGTGAGACCCAGGAGCGCCAATCTCTCACAGCGAGTCCGGGTGGCGAATCGTTTTTTCAAGAAGGCGCGCAAGGGCAGGTGTCTGTTTGTCTCGCTGCACGCGGATAACACCCCCGGGCGCACGAAGGGTCCGCTGGTGATCTATCACAAAAGGCGAGGCAAGGTTGACAGGCGTTCCAGGTCCTTCGCACGCGTCATGCGTTCGGCCCTGCACCGGCCGAACATGCCCGCGGGGGACCGGGGGCGGAACCTCGCGGTATTGCGGAATAATCTGGCCTACGCCGAAATTCTCGTTGAAGTTCACAACGTCCACCACAAGCACGAGGCCTGGCTGATTCGACGTCATCCGATACGAGAGCAGAACGCGGATCGAGTCGTTAAGGGAATCCTGGCGTACGCAAAAAAACGGAGATGAGAATGTTCAAGAATCTTTCGATTTTCCCAACGCCACCGCTGGGATTCATCCGGTCCAACAGGCATCCTCGTTTTTCCGGAAGCCACGCGCCTATCTCTCGAATCCCCTGATCCGGAGTGAATTCGAGATTACAGAGACGGAACTCAGCGCCATGGCGGCGGCTGCCACCACGGGCCCGCCGAGCGGGTTGAGCAGGCCGAGAGCCGCCACCGGTATCAGCAGGACGTTGTAGGCGAACGCCCAGAAAAGGTTCTGGCGAATTGTGCGCATGGTTCGCCCGGACAGGCGGATCGCCGTCTCGATTCCGGTGAGGCTGCCTGACATGAGGGTGATATCCGCGCTTTCCATGGCGACGGCCGTCCCGGTGCCGACGGCAATGCCAACGTCGGCGGTCGCCAGGGCGGGCGCGTCGTTGACGCCGTCTCCGACCATTGCCACACAATGCCGCCGGTCCTGCAATTCCGAGATACGGGCGGCTTTCTCATTGGGCATAACCCCGGCAATGACCCGGGGGATGTCCGCGTGTTCCGCGACGGCTACGGCGGTCCTTGCGTTGTCTCCCGTCAGGAGGATGACGGTCAGGTCAAGTGACCTGAGATCTGCGACGGCGCGGACGGCATCGGGCTTCAGGACGTCGGCCACGCCGATGATGCCTTCCACCTGATCGTCTACGGCGACGAATAGGACCGTTTTACCGTCCGCTTCCAGTCGAGCCGCCTTCGCATCCAGGTCGTCGGTCAATACGGCCTGGCTTCCCACCAACCGCCGGTTGCCCAGAAGAACGGTGCGACCGGCCTTTTTTGCGCGCACGCCCTGCCCCGGCAGGGCTTCGAATTCGTGAGATTCTTCAACGGACAGTTTCCGTTCCCGCGCCGCGTTCCGGATGGCTTCTCCTAGGGGGTGTTCGGAACCCTGTTCAACGGACGCTGCCAACCTGAGCAGATCCGATTCCGAGCCTGTACCTGTTGTGACGGAGTCGGTAACGGCAGGCCTTCCGGTTGTGAGGGTGCCGGTCTTGTCCAGGACGATCGTGTCCAGGCGGTGGGCGGTTTCGAGTACCGGGCCGCCCTTGATGAGTACGCCCAATTCCGCCGCCCGGCCGGTGCCGACCAGTATGGCCGTGGGCGTGGCCAGGCCCAGCGCGCACGGACAGGCGATAATGAGGACGGCAACGGCGTTGAGCAACGCGTGTGAGGCGCCGGATCCGGAACCGGCAATCCACCACAGGACGAACGTAAGCGAGGCGACGCCGAAAACGACCGGCACAAAGATCCCGGCAACCCGGTCCGCGACCCGCTGAACGGGAGCGCGCGAGCCCTGGGCCCGGCGAACCATCCGAACGATCCGGGCGTGTACCGTTTCGGCGCCGACCTGCGTGGCGCGGAGGGTGAAACTCCCGGTCTTGTTGAGCGTTGCCCCAAGAACCCGGCTTTGCCTGCCTTTTTCAACGGGCATGCTCTCACCCGTGATCACGGACTCGTCGACGCTCGATTGTCCCTCCCGCACGACGCCGTCTACAGGGATTCTGTCGCCGGGCCGGATGCGAATGAGGTCGCCCACGGCGACATCCTCAACAGGAACCAGCGTCTCCTCGCCGTTCCTGAGGACACATGCGGTCTCGGGACGGAGATCCATCAGCGCACGGATGGCGTCGGCGGCGCGGCCGCGGGACCGGATTTCCAGCAACCGGCCCAGGAGGATGAGGGTGATGATCATGGAGGAAGTGTCGAAGTACACACTGACGGCCTCGCCTGGACCGGCAACGGCATGGGGCGCGGCAACGCCGGCCGCACTGTATCCGTATGCCGCCAGCGTCCCAACGGCGATAAGGCTGTTCATGTCGGCCGTCATGTGCCGCAGGCCGCTCCAGAACCCCTTTAAAAAGCGCCAGCCGCACCAGAATTGTACAGGAGTTGCCAGGACGAAGAGCAGAAGGTGGACCTGCCGGATGGAGTACGGCGCTCCCAGGAATTTGTTCAGCATGCCCGCGCTCATTATCAGTACTGACAGCACGGCCGCGAAGATGAATCGTACGCGGACCGAGCGCTGCTCCGCCCGTTCTTCCTCCCGCTCTCCGTCGTCCGCGGCGGTGTCCTGTTGCACGACGGTCGCGCCGTACCCGGCGTCGTTTACCGCGCGTGCCAGGATGGAGTCCGGGACTCCGAAATGACGCACTGCAGCCCGACGCGTCGCAAGGTCGACCGTGGTATCGAGGACACCCGGTACGACGGTCAACGTGTTTTCAATCCGGGAGACGCAGGCGGCGCAGTGCATGTCGCGGACGGCGAGTCTCGTCTCGTTCGTGCGGATCCCGTAGCCGAGACCCTCGATTTTTCCAACAAGCCGCTTGACGGCGTCCCGATCGGACCTGATCAGGACGCTGGCCTCTCCCGTCGCATAGTTGACGACTGCTTCCTCTGTGCCGTGGTCCTGTCGCAATTCTTCCTGGATGCGGGCGGCGCAGGCGGCGCAGCTCATCCCGGTAACGGGTAAGGTCAGGCTGACATTACCACTCGACTCTGGAATTCCGGACATGCCGTATCGGTCCTGTTCCTTCCACGGTGCCGCGACTCGACCGAAAGGATTCAGCTAATAATTCAGGGAGCCCCGGAGCCCGAAAAATGCTCGAAGCCGCGCGCTTCCAGCTCCGTCCTCACTCCCTGCGCGTTCTCGAGATATATGCGTCCGTCGCCCGCTTCGATCCGCCCGATGCGCGAAATCCCCGACCTGGCAGCGAGTGCCTCGACGTCGTCTCTCCGCCCGTGCGCCACCGTACACAGCAACTCATAGTCCTCTCCGCCCGATATCTCCAGGTTCCGTGTTCCCGCATCCGAAAGCCCGCGGAATCGCCTGAACGCGGGTGAAACGGGAATTGCCGTCCCATCGATCACCGCGGACACCCCGCTTTGCCTGCAGATATGCCGCAGATCCGAAGCCACCCCATCCGAGAGATCCAGCATGGCCGTCACGGCGCCCGACGCCGCCAGCGCCTGCCCCAACGCCACCCTGGGCTGCGGACGTTGGTGCCTGAATAGAAGGAACTTGCGGTCCTCCTCAGACAGTCCTACGTCGTCACCCTGCGCCAGTTTCAACCCCGCCGCGGAGTCCCCGAGCGTGCCCGACACGTAGATCAGATCGCCGGGGCTGGCGCCCGAGCGGTAGCACACCCGGTCCTGATCCATTTCGCCTGTGAGCGTCAGATTCATGACCAGCGGCCCTGTACTCCGCGTTGTGTCGCCGCCAACGACGTTGACGCCAAAACGGGAGGCCAGTTCGCGCAATCCACGATATACGCGTTCCATATAGCCCACGTCCAAGTCCCGGTGAATCGCCAACGAAATCAGCGCCTCGCGAGGCTCCCCGCCCATCGCCGCGATATCCGAAAGGTTCACTGCAAGCAGCTTATGGCCCAACCAGCGAGGATCGGAAACTTCAAGCACGAAATGCACGCCTTCAACCATCAGGTCGGACGTGATGAGCCGTACCCGGTCGTTTTCGCACGCCAATACGGCGCAGTCATCCCCGATTCCACAACGTACGCGGGCCGTCCGGGGCATCTCCGCTGCCCCGATCCGTTCGATAAAACCGAACTCTCCTATCTCCCCAAATGTCGCCACGGGGCTCTCCACCGGAAAAGGCGGTCCACTCAAGTCGGTGATAGGGACGGGTATGTCCGTATACGCGGTGACAGACCTCACGCCGGCCGTTCCCGCCGCCGCTGCCAGGCCACGACATCCGCATAAGGCACGTCGCCGCCGAATATGTCCAACGCACTGCCGATTGTCAGACCCACGCGCCCTCTTCCCAGCGTCTCGACGCGGTCCAGATCTTCCAGCCGCCGCGCGCCGCCCGCGTACGTCACGTCAATCGGCGACTCGGCCCCGAGCAGTTCCACAAGCGAATCCTCTATGCCCGTTTGTTTACCCTCTACGTCCACGCCGTGCACGAGAAACCCGTCGCAGAAATCCGAGAGCCAGTTCAGCGTGGGTCCGTCCACCTCGACCCCGGTAAACCGCTGCCACAATTCGGTCACCACCAGGTAAGCGCCGCCTCGCCGCCGGCAACTCAGGTCCAGCACCAGCCGGTCCCGACCTACAATGCGTACCATCCTGTCGAGCCGATCGGTATCTACACGCCCGTCTCGAAACACATACGAAGTGACGATGACGTGGCTGGCGCCGGCGTTTAGAAATCGGCGCGCGTTTTCGGGCCGGATGCCGCCGCCCACCCGAAGCCCGCCAGGAAAGGCGGATAACGCTGACAGCGCGGCGGACTCATTGCCCGGCCCCAGCATGATCACGTGACCTCCCGGCAGATTGTCCGCCATGTACATCCTCGCGTAGTCGGCCGCCGCCCGGTCCGTCTCAAAGTTCGTCTCCGGCGCCGCGGCGCCGTGCAATGACCCGCCCACTATTTGAACCACGCGCCCGCCGCGCAGATCGATACAGGGCCTGAATCTCACGGATACTCCTAAGAAACCGGCTGAAATCCCGGCAGGCTTCGCGCGGCCGAAACCGCGCATGCCCCGAGCAGGTTCACGCAGAAATCGCCGACAAGGGCGGATGAACAGCCGGGATAATATAACGTACAGTACCACCCACTTCAACCCCGGCCCATCCGTGACATGAACAAAAAAACCGGAGGGTTGCGCCTCCGGCTCATACATCAACCGTGGATAAGCAGCCACCCGCCGCGGAAGGAGCGGGGGCCGGTCCGCCCGTGCGATCAGTCGTCCGCCGGCTGTTCGCTGACGGTCCGGCGGAAAAACGCGGCTCGAACGACTACTTTCAGAAACGTCCGCAAGTCGTCCAGAAGTGTGTAGCATATGGGCACAAGCAGCAGGGTCATAAACGTCGAAACCAGCAACCCGCCCATCATAGTCCGTCCCAGCGGGGCATAGGGAATCCCGATCAGATTGCTATTCCCCAATGCCATTGGCAACAGGCCGAACACCGTGGTGAACGTTGTCATCAGAATGGGACGAAACCGGTTGTGTCCTGCCTCCAGAATTGCGTCCGTGCGGCTGAGGCCTTCCAGGCGCATCCGGTTGATCATATCCACCAGCACGATGGCGTTGTTTACGACGACGCCGATAAGTACGATCATGCCGATGCTGGCCATCATGTCCATTGGCGTGCCGGTCAGATAGAGCGCCCAGTACACCCCAAGGAACGAAAACGGAATGGAAAACAACACCGAGAAAGGCAGGACCACGGACTCGAACAACACACCCATCAGGAGAAAGACACAGGTAACGGCCATCACCACCGCGAATAGTGTATCGTTGTCGGACTCCCGGAACTTTGCGAACCGTTCTCCCTTGTTCCACGAATATCCCCTGGGCATTTCGAAACCGTCCATCGCCCGGTCGACTTCGGCGTACAGGCTCTTAAGATCGTCCTTTGTCGTAAACGCTTTCACCTCCAGGCGTGTCTTACCGTCTTCCCGCCGTATTCTCCCGCGCCCCGGCGTTACCTTAAAGCTGGCCAGTTCGGAAAGCGGGATCATCTCCCCCGATGCGGACCTGAACATGAAACTCTTGAGATGATGCAGCGTCTGCCGGTCCGCCTCTTCCAGGTACAGGCGCGTTTCCACCTCCCGCTCACCGGACTGGAACCGGGGCAGGCTCACGCCCTGCATTGTGAAGGCAAGCGTCCGCGCCACGACCTGCGGAGAAATCCCGTAGCGCCTTGCCCGCTCGCGGTCGATGTGGACCTGTGCCTCGTCCGTGGAACGTTCCAGGTCCGAGTCGACGTTCACCACCGAGGGTATCGCCCGGAGCCGGCGCTCGACTTCGGTTACGAGACCCGCCAGCGCCTCGGTGTCGTCTCCGTAGAGGTAAACGGAAACTGAAGGGTCACCGCCCCCGCGGGCCCGGCTTTCCACGCCTATGCGCACCCCCACGTACTTGGGCATCTTCTGTTTCAGGTCCTTAATGACTTCCGTTCGTTCCATCGCATTGTCGACCGGCACCCCCAGACCCGACCTCAGGTTCTTGTACGCGACGTACCACCACGCCTCATTGGGATCCGAATCCAGAAAGATCTCGAAATTCCCACGGGTCTTGCGGAACCACGACCGGATGGTCCTGATACCGTACGCCTCCCGCCTGGAATCCAGGAATTCTTCCACTTCGTTCATTAATTCAAAGGTTTCATACGTCGTGAAATCGCGGGGCGTTCGAATATTGATATCGATATCGTTGATATTTCCACGGGAGGCATCAGAGCGTTTTATCCTGTCGGCCGGAATCGCAATGGTTGCAAATACCGCGAGGAGGATCAATATGGCGTCCCGGCGATGGCTCAGCGCCCACTTCAGAACGCGACCATAACGCATCCGGGCCCAGCCGATGGACTTCGAGTCCGGCTTGATGCGGCCGCCCCCGAAGCGCACCGAGGCCAGCGGGATGATCAGCAGCGCGACGAACAACGACCCCACCAGCATCACGATCACAGGAACGCCCATCCGGGAAAGATAGAACGTCATACCGACGTTGCCGGTCATCAACATCAGGGGCAGAAAGACGACGACGGTGGTCAGCGTTGCCATGGTAATCGCCATGGCGACCTCGCTGGCGCCCGAGACGGCAGCAGTTTTCGGCGTCTCGCCCTTCTCCCTCCGGCGGTAGATATTCTCCAGAATGACGACCGCATTGTCGACAACCATCCCCACGCCTACCATCAGACCCATCATCGTCATGAGATTCAGGGACCACCCGGAAAAATAAAGCACCGTAACCGTCATCATCGCGCACAGCGGAATCGACAGGGTGATGATGGCCGTCATTCGGATGACACGCAGAAAGAACAGCAGGATCAGCGCGGCAAACAGCCCGCCCCAGAGGCCCGTATTTCTCAGAGTCGCAACAGACGCCCGGATGAGTTCGCCCTGGTTGAAGAACACGTTGAATTGCACTTTCCCGTCCAGGGCAGTCCCGTTCTCGATCTCGATGAGCGCCTCCGAAACGCGGTCGCAAACCGTAGCGATGTCCGCCCCTGACTCGGCCTTGATCCCCACGGAAGAAGCTGGCTGGCCGTCGATTCTCTGATACCAACTCCGGGCTGGAACGTCGTAGACCACGTCGGCGACTTCCCGCAATCTGACGCCGCCCTGCCGGGTACCGACGGGGATATTGCCGACCTCCTCGAGGCTGCGGTACCGGGCGAGCGAACGGACGTAGAATTTCTTCGTCCCCTCGTTCACATAGCCGCTCTTGAGCGCGAAGTTGTCGCTTTGCAGCCTTTGAACCATTTCGTAGACGTTCACGCCCCTCGCGACCAGTTTGTCACGGTCGATTTCGATCATCACCTCTTTCGGGTCCGCACCCCAGAGTTCCACCCTTGCCACGCCTTCGATGCGTTCCAGAGGTCGTTGCACATGGGTTTCCAGGTAACGGTACACGTCTACGATCGAGGAGTCGAGGGCCGCACCTACCCACATGATATTCCAGCCTTCGTCGTTGTACTTCCACACGAATATCCGATCCCGGACCTCCTCCGGCAGGTCAGGTTTGAGACGATCCAGTTGATCACGCAACTGGTTGTACGCCAGGGTCATGTCGGCATCCTGCTGAAACCGCAGTGGCGCGCCGACGCCCCGGCTGTCCGTGTACGTCCGGACGCGTTCGATTCCCTTTATTGTCCGCAGGCGCTCCTCCAGGGGGCGCGTGATCTGCTGTTCGACCTCCTGAGGCGTGGCGGTCGAACCGGGATACCGGACGCTCAACCACAGAAACGGCGGCTCGAATCCCGTCGGCATCATCTTTACCGCGATCCGGGAATAGCCCACGGCGCCCATCACGAGCAGCGCCAACAGGCACACCGTTATCGTCACGGGTCTATTGACGGAGATACGCGTTAGAAGGGAAGATCGATTGTTCATAGCGACGATAATCCGTCTGTCTCAGGTTGTCAGCCCGGCCTCCGGCGGCTTGCCCTGCCCTGAGACGCTCCCTGAGCCATAGTCCTGAGCCTGCCGAAGGGATGTCGAAGGGTCGGCGAAGGGCTATCGGATACCTGAGATCGGCGCACCCAAAAGCTCGCGAAGAGTTACAAAAAGCGGGCATTTCGACAAGCTCAATGACCACGCGTCGACAAGGAGTTTCGACCGACTCCGCTTGTAAAAAGAACCCCTCGCAACAGGACTGGATGAAACGGTCGAATGAAAGGCGACATATCTCCCAGATGGAACATGGAGCAAAATTGCGGGCCCTTCGCGTAATGGCGACTGATACATGCCATATCCTTTTGACGCATCAACCCCCAAAATGATTCATACCTGCTGTTAGTTGCACAGCAGCGCCGGCAGGCGTCGAGCGGGAAACGGAACAGAACGTACGGGCTGAACGGACATTTGTCCGGAGACTACAGCCAAGACCTGTCCACGATGCGCCGCAGCGCTTTCTTTCGCGCCTGACGGCGTTTCTGTTCCATGCGCTTTTCTCTGGAGATACGCGAAGGCCGGGTAGGTATACGGGGTTTGGCCGTGTGGTTCAACCCGATGAGTTTTCGACGGAGACGCTGGAGGGCAAGGTCCCGGTTGCGTCCCTGGTGGCGATGTTCGGACGCAACGACCTTGATGCCGGAGGGAAGGTGTACAAGTCTGACCGCGCTTTCAACCTTATTGCGGCGCTGGCCGCCCGGTCCACTGCCGCGAAAGGGATGGAATTGCACTTCCTTGAGGAGGACGTCAGGATTGGTGTTGTAGCGCGGCATGTCGGGATCCCTGGCTATTCTCCGCGGTCGCGGCCTCGTCGGACCGGATCGAATGCGGGATCCTGCGACCCTGTTCTACAGCAATCCGGCCCGGCGGAGGGCGTCGGCCATGACGCTTTCAGATTTGTCGTCGGACGAATTTTCCTTGATCTTGAACGCTTCGATTTCCTTAACTTCAACGGCCTTCTTTTCTTCTTCCTGAAGGTCGCGTATGGAAAGTGAGATGCGTTTCTTGTCCCGGTCGATTTTCCGGATCCGGGCGCGAACTTCCTGCCCTACCGAAACGGCGTCATCCGGCCGCGCAACGCGGCTTCGGGCGAGTTGCGAGACGTGAACCAGGCCTTCCACACCCGGAACCACTTCGACAAAAGCGCCGAACTGCTGGATCGAGACGACTTTGCCTGTGATGACCTCCCCCTCCTGCAACTTCTCCAATGCGCCGTCCCAGGGATCGGGCAGCAGGGCCTTTATGGAAAGTGAGATCCGCTCTTTGTCTCCGCCGAGGCCCTTGAGTTCGAGGATCTTCACGTTGACTTCCTCGCCGGACCGGAGTACGTCCTTCGGATGCCCGACGCGGTTGTGCGCAATTTCCGAAATGTGCACCAGACCCTCCACGCCTCCGAGATCGACAAAGGCTCCGAACCGCTCAAGCCTGGTAATCTTCCCGCTGACTTCGGCGCCTTCGTTCAGCTTCTCGCGCAACTCATCGGCGCGACGGGCGGCCTCGGCTTCGAGATGGGCTCGGCGTGACAGGACGATGTTGCGGCCCCGGCCCCGGAATTCGACAATTTTAAATGTAAGGGTCTGCCCGGCATAGGAGGCGAGATCCTTGCTGTAACCCGTATCGATCTGGGAAACGGGACAAAAAGCCCGTCGGCCGCCGAGATTGACGACCAGACCGCCGGAGTTGAATCCGGTTACCCGTCCGTCGACCGGTATATTGTTTTCGTAGGCCTGGCGCAGCATCTGGACATTGCCGGTCCGCCGGGACAGGGTCAATCGAACTTCATTCTCCACAGAGGCGACAAAGGCTTCGATGGTATCGCCGACGCTACAGGAGACCTCGCCTTGCTCGTTCTTCAGTTCCTGGACGTCGATAACGGCTTCGCTTCGGCCTCCATAGTCCACAAACACGGAAGATTCATCGATCGACTGAATGTGACCCGACAGTCTCTGGCCCACGGAAAGTAACGGGGCGGGCGCCTGATCCGGCTCACCTTCCAGCAAGGCTGCGAATTCGTCGCTGGAACGGTCTGCGACGTATTTCTCGTCCATTTCGTTCACATTCTGCGGTTCTTTCATGCGGCTTCTCTCAAGCTCCTTTTCCGGCGATGTTCGATCATTTCCCCACGCGCTCGCCGGGCGCGCGCGGCGCGGGGATCCCAGGCAGGAAACCCTCGGATCAAGACACATAAAGGTATGAGAAAATTACAAAGACGCAAGGTTTTTTTGGCAATTTCGAACTGGCGGCACCGGCAATACAACCGCGCGACTGCGGTTGTGAACGGTTCCGTTTTCAGATGTCTCTCGAATCTCATCGTTGATCGCGCAGGGTCGTTATGGTATATTTCTTCGGGATCCGGAGCAACGCAATAAACAGCATTCACCGACAGGGAACGGAAGATGAACGAAACAATCGAAGGTGCGCGGCAGGTTGCGCTTCAGGTATTGAAGCCGCGCAAGAAAGAGCTGGAACACGGGTTGGCGTTACACGCGGAATCCATCGTGTGCGACACGTACGGATTCGCGCCCCGGGCCGCAATCGATGGAGACGCGATGGCCGCCGCCATCGAAGCCGGTGCGTCAGAGCCGGAGCTGAACGACATGAACGAGGAGATGTCGATGACCCGGTGCGCAACCGATCCTGACGAGCGCACGGAGTTTCAGAACGCGTGGCGGTCGAGCGGCGTGACGTGCATCGTACAGAACGCCGGAGAGGAGGGGCAGGCGCCTCTGCGGCTGATCAAGCGTCTCGCGCGGTTTACCTATGTGGCGGACGTCATGCGCGATTTCCTGCTGCGGGCAACCACGCCCGCGGATATCGAGGCAGCCGGGAACCAGGACAAACAGTGTTTTTACATGAGCGGCAACGGGGTCCCCCTGTCTCAGGACTGGGTGTCCGTGGAGGAGGAACTCAGGTACATCCGGATCTTCTTTCAACTGGGGATTCGGATGATGCACCTGACGTACAACCGGCGCAATATGCTGGGAGACGGGTGCGCCGAGCCGGCCAACGCGGGGTTGAGCGATTTCGGGAGATCCGCGGTCGCCGAAATGAACCGTGTGGGCGTGATCGTGGACGTGGCGCACGCGGGCTGGCAGACCAGCCTTGAGGCGGCCAGGGCGTCCGCGGCCCCGATGGTGGCAAGCCACTCGGGCTGCTGTGCCGTGAACGAACACGTCCGATGCAAACCGGACAACGTGATCCGGGCGATTGCGGATACGGGCGGTTACGTGGGCATCTGCTGCATTCCGGCATTTCTGGGTCAAAGCGGAGACATACAGGCGCTGCTGGACCATGTCGACTATATGGTCAGGACGTTCGGGGCCGATCATGTGACGATCGGTACGGATACGGCGTACGCATCGCGCGCTGCCGCCGCTGAAAGGAGAAAGGCGCCGCGTTCCCGGGGGCGTCCGCGGTGGGCATATTTCTGGCCGGCGGATGCGTTTGGCGACCACTGGCGGCAGGATCACATGGTGAAGAGTCTGGCGTGGACGAACTGGCCGCTCTTTACAGTAGGGATGGTCCAACGTGGACATTCGGATGCCGACATCCGCAAGATTCTTGGCGGCAACATGCTCCGCGTGGCGCGTGCCGCTCTGGCGGAATGAACGCGGTGGGTTGATTTCCGACAGGGCCGGCTCGCCTTCATTAGCCCCAATTCGAGAAAAGCGCCAACCGGGCGTCGTGATAAAATCCTCCGAAACGGGGCGTAAACGTCGTCCGGAAGGACATTTTTTCGTTCACGTCCAGTGACCGGGTGTATCCTGATAATCCGCAGTTTAATCGCCTTCATCAACTTGCATGTACTCGATTTAACGTCCACGAAAACATACGAATCATGGTTAAAGGATGCTCCATGACTGGAATTCTCAATCTGTTGCCGTCTTTCGTGTTTTTCACCTTTGTGTCCCTGCTTCCGGCGCATGGACAGAGTCCGAGGCTGATATGGCAGCCCGAGGGACCCGTTTCGCAATGGTCGACAGGTCCGCTCACGGCGGATTTCGACAATGACGGCGTTGTTGGATTTTCGGATTTTCTGTTGTTCGCCCGCAGTTTCAACGCCCGGGATGGCGAGCCGGCGTACGACGCCAGGATGGACCTGAACGACGACGGAGCTATCGATTTTTCCGATTTCGTTTCTTTCAGCGCCGCTTACGGAAGGCCTTCCGACGACGTATTCTCCAACCGATACGTCATCTACGCGCTCGACCCGTTGCTGGGGGGAATGGCGGTTATCGACTCGGACTCGCATCTGCTTTCGGAATACCTCAGGTTTCGAGGTCCGACCGGTATGGCGGTCTCGGCGGACGAACGGACAATCTACGTCTCGGAAGGATTCGGTCTCTTTGCAATAGATGAAAATCACGAAGCGCTGTTTTCGATCCCTACGGAATCGCAGGGGCGCGTGGTCCTGAGCCCGGACGAGCGGATCGCATTTTTGACAGAGGAACGGCACGACCGACTGGTGGTCCTGGATCTGGTGGCACGTGTTCCCGCGGATACGATCTCGGTAGGCGAAAGGCCGATCGACGTGGCGATTACACCGGATGGCAGGAAGCTCTACGTGGCGAACGCCGACAGCCGCGACGTCTCGGTCATCGACGTGGAACGCGGGGAGGTCACGGCCGCCATCATTATCGGCGGCGTTCCAGGTGAGATCGGCATTACGAAGGACGGCGCGCGGGCGTACGTGACCAACGTCGACCGAGGTGTCGTCTCCGTGCTGGATCTAAGTTCGGATCAGGTTGTAAGCGGCCTTCAGTTGAGTGGAGATTCTGCGCGTGGACTGGCGTTTTCACCAGACGGCGAAACGCTCTACGTGGCTTCGACGGGGACACGCTCCGGCGGATTTCTCGTAACCGTTGACGTACAACGCAATCTGATATCCCAGCGTCTCCGCGTCGGGGATGCCGCGTCCACGATCGGCGTTGCTCCGGATGGCGCCCGCATCTACATCGGTACGCTTGTACTGGACGGCGGCGGACCTGGGCTGAGCGCCATCGACCTGAAGGACGGGCGCGTCATGGGCCGGTTGCTGGGCATCGACTTCATCGCGCAGTTTGCCTTCCGCACCCTTTCTCAGACTCAATCCGTCCGCGAAAATTGACCCTCCGCGGACCCCTGCCGCACCACCGTCGCCAGGTCGCCCAATCCTCAATCGATCTTCTTGATGATTCGGATCTTGACCCGCGCAACCCCCTCCTCCACCATTTCCAGACGACGCGCCGCACCCAGGGAAAGGTCCAGAATCCGGCCTTCTATAAAGGGTCCCCGGTCGTTGACCTTCACCTTGACGCTCCTTCCGTTTCCGAGATGGGTTACGTGGATGACGGTACCGAGCGGCAGCTCCCGATGGGCCGCGGTGAGACCGTACATATCGAAGATTTCACCGCTGGCGGTGGGACGGCCGTGAAACTTATGCGCGTAGTACGAGGCAAGGCCGACCTGAAAGGCGTCGTTGGTGGAGATAACGGGAGAATCAGCGGTGGTCTTTTCGGTGTCGGTCCCGGGGGGCGAGGTACGATACCTCGGCCGGGAAAAACAGCCTGAAGTAAGGCCGATTGCAAAAATCAGGAGGATGTGAAGTGCAACGCGGTCAGTTCCGCGGCCCGGTTTCAAACGAACCCACGAGGTCTGATATGCGTCCGATCCCGTGGCTCCGGCAGTATTCGGCAATGCCATCGACAATCTCCAGGGCCGCCCAGGGGTTGATGAAGGTGGTGGTTCCTATCTGTACAGCGGATGCGCCAACGATGAGAAACTCGATTGCGTCTCGAGCGGTCGCAATCCCGCCCATGCCGACGATGGGTATCGAAACCGTATCGGCGACCCGCCACACCATCGCCAGCGCGACCGGCTTGATGGCGGGTCCGGAAAGGCCGCCGGTAATATTCCCAAGAACGGGGCGCCGGGTGCCGGCGTCCACAGCCAGACCAAGCAGCGTGTTGATCAGCGCGATCCCGTCCGCGCCGCCCTCTTCCACGGCCGCGGCCACCGCGGCGATGTCGGTCACGTTGGGCGTGAGCTTGACGATGACGGGAAGCCTGGAGGCCGCCTTCACCGCCGCGGCGACGTCGTGCGCGGCCTGCTCGCGACACCCGAAAAGCTGGCCGCCGTCCTTCATATTTGGCGAAGAGATGTTCAATTCCAGGGCGTCTACGTTCGGTATGTCGTTGAACCGCCGCGCCATTTCGGCGAACTCGTCGTTCGAGGTGCCCGCGATGCTGACGATCCGCGCCGTGGGAAGCGCCTGCAAAGGCGGTACCTTTTCGGCGATAAAGGCGTCGAGGCCGGGATTCGTGAGGCCGATGGAATTGAGCATTCCGGAAGGCGTTTCCGCGGTGCGGGGGGCGCTGTTGCCGGCGCGGGGATGATAGGTTATCGTCTTTGTAACCACGCCGCCGATTCTCGCGAAGTCGAACATGCCCTCGTATTCGGCGCCGTGCCCGATGGTTCCCGAAGCCATCATCACTGGATTTCTGATGGTCAGACCGCCGCCGATGTGTGTGGAAAAGTCCATGGGCGTTCCGGGATGGCATTCCCAACAGTCCGTTGCTAAAGTCCTCTCCGCCGGCCAGGCCTGGCACCTGTTACCAGACGATCGCGTGTGCATCCACCACCGGTCCCTCAATGCAGACCCGCCGGTATCGATGGTCTTCCCTGTCCGCTTCCCGGTATTCTACGACACAACCAACACACGCGCCGAATCCGCAGGCCATATGGTTTTCCAGAGATGCCAGGCACGGCAGACGAAGCTCTGCCGCGATCTCGGCGACACGCGCCATCATGGCGTGCGGACCGCATGTAAGCAACTGGGTACCGTCCTGCTGCACATGCTCCGGAATCAGGTCCGTCACAGGGCCCTTGTGCCCAAGGCTACCGTCGTCCGTAGCCAGCCATCGACACAGATCGGAGGGAATCACACGATCCATTTCGGGCATCCGGTCTTTGCTCGCCGCCCCCATCAGGAATACCATGTCATCCCGGCGATCTCTGTGGAACCAGGCCATGAAGGCCAGCGGAACCAGACCGACCCCTCCGGCGATCAGCAGCAGGCGGCCGGTAGCGGGAGGGACAAAGGCTCGTCCGAGCGGGCCGAGGATGTCGAGACGATGACTGGGCGCGGCGTCAGCCATCCGTCGAGTGCCTTCTCCGATGGCGTCGTAGACCACCTCTATCGATCCCGCTTCAGGGTCCGTGCGAAGTGCGCTGAATGGGCGTCGAAGATAGGGCGACTGACCCGCGTCGGTACGGATCTGAACGAACTGAGCGGGGCGGCACGCCCGGGCAATCCGCGGCGCGCGCAGTCTCATCAGGTAGACGTTTCGCGCAATCTGCTCGTTGACGAGGACTTCGGCGCATTCCTGGAAGAATTGAGGAATCATTGGACCAGAGCGTCACCCGGGCAAGCCGAAACGCCTTGAGAAGCTACCTGGAAGCTGTCTTAGAATTCCCGTCGGTCTTCGCACGGCTGACGTGCAAGATTGTGGCTTTGCGACTCTTGTGGCAATTGACCTCAGCCACGGATTGTTCGCGTATTTCGTAGTCTCGTAGTTTTGTTTTTCGTCGTTCCGTCGATTAATTCTTCGGCGGGCTTTCGTCATCCCGCCTGCGTTCTTCATTCCCGCGGTCGGCGGGACTCGCACCGTCGGTTCGAGCGGCCGGTTCCGCGTCCGGATCGGATTGTGCGATGGCTTGCAGGAAATCGCCTTCAAGGCTCTTTGACGCGAGTTCCGCGAACTCCGTGAGCGGATAGCCGTCGACAAGCTTCTGGTAGTAGACCCGGGCGGAATCGGGGTTCTCCAGACGATTCGCAAGGGTCCACGCGACTGTATAGAGCGCCCTGGCCGCAACCGGGCTGTTTGGGAATTCCAAAGGCAACTGTCTGAGGATATCCAGATAGCCGGTCGGGCTGACCCCGTCGGCCATCAGCGACTCGGCCTCACGAAACCGCGCTTCCGCCCTCGCGTCTTCCTCGAGGGCCTGCGCCAGCCGCTCGCGGGCGCTCACGGCGTACGGGTTGACGGGGTACGTGCCGATCAGTCTCCGGAACGTCTTCTCGGCTGCTTCCTGGTTCTTCAGACTGTCCGCGTAGATCAGGCCGATGGCATACAGGGCTTTTGGCGCCAGTTCGGTATCGAGGCTGTCGGCGATCGCGTATGCCCTCCGATACGTGGCGAGCGCGGAATCCGGTTCCGAGAAGTTGAACAAATACATCTCCGCCACGTTGAATAGCGCCTTAAGGCCCTTTTTCTTGCCCTTGGCGGCCGCCTTTTGAAAGCGCTCCAGCTTGACCAAGTCCTTTTCCCGATCTCTGGCCGCCTTTCCTACGTCGGAACCGGGTCTTTCCTTTCGGGCGCTGGCGAAGAGCTCTTTCGCCTTCTCCATGTCTCTCTGGGTCGTCTGGGCGACCATCGCCAGCCGGTAGTAGGCTTCGGAGCTGAATTCGGTCTTCGGATTGTCCTCGATGACTTCATTGTAGATCTCATCGGCGATTTCCTGTTTACCCATGAGATGATACACATTCGCCCGTTTGAGATGGACTTCCGGCTCATAGGATCTCAGGCTCTTGATCTTCAGTATGCGGTTGTACGTTCCCAGGACTTCGTCCAGTTTTCCCTGACGCTCGAGAATGCTTCCGATCCGAAGGCGGGTTTCGAAATTGATCTTGTTTTTCGGTTTCGACTTCAACACGCGGCGATACGCCAGCAGGGCGTCTTCGTACCGTTCCAGGTGGAACCTGGCGTCGCCGATGCCCAGCCAAATTCGCGTAGCGAGACCTTTCGGCCTGGCTTCCAGCAGCTTCTGGTACGCATTTATGGCGGCGGCGTGATCGCCGGCTTCGGCTTCCAGTTCGGCCAGCGCGAGCCTCGCTTTCCCGTTAAATTGCGGATCGGCGCTCTCGCCTACGTTGGCGAGTACCGGACGCGCTTCTTCGGCCCTTCCTGACGCCCAGAGCGTAAGCCCCTTCCAGTAGAGGGCCTCGGTGAGCAGCAGGCTTTGTGGAAAATTGTCCTGCAGTTCCTGGAACTTCAGCAGGGCGTCACGATAGCTGCGTAGCCAGTAGAAGGCCTTTCCAATCAGCAGCAGGCTGTCGTCCACCCAATCGCTGTCCGGGTGCCGGTCGAGGACGATGGAAGCCTTGCGTATGGCACGCCAATAGAAATCGCGGTACCTGAACACCCTCTGCCGGTTCTTCTGGCTGGTGGCGGCCACGTTCTCGGCTTCCTCTCTCTTGCGTTCGGCCTCCTGGAACTGTTTTCGGGCGTTATAGAACGTGTTGTAATAGACGCACCCGGAAACCAGGGTTCCCGCAAGCAGGACGATACAGAGCAGCAGGATCTTCCCGATTGATTTCATGCGTTGTCTCGCTCCTCTTTCCCGTGGAATTCCTGGAGTGAACGAATTCTGACCGCGCCGTTCCTCTTGAGGGATTCAATGCCGGCCACCGCCGCCGATGCCCCCGCCAGCGTGGTCGTGTACGGGATGCCGTATTGAAGCGTGGCCTGGCGAATTTTGTGATCGTCCGCTTGCGCGGCCTCACCCGCCGGCGTGTTCACCATCAGGACGATCGATCTGTTCTTTATGGCGTCCAGAATATTGGGACGGCCCTGTTGGATCTTGAGAATGGACTCTGCAAGAATGTCGTGCGCCTTTAGCCGGGCGTGGGTGCCGCGGGTCGCGACAATCCGAAAACCAAGCTCCGACAGCCGCCGTGCAACGGGTATCACGGCTTCTTTATCCCTGTCGTTGACAGAGATAAACACGGCGCCTGAGGTCGGCAGCCGCACTCCCGCGCCGAACTGCGCCTTGTGGAAGCTCAGACCGAAGTCTGTGTCAATGCCCATCACTTCGCCCGTGGACTTCATCTCGGGACCCAGCAGGGTATCCACACCCGGGAACTTGGCGAAGGGCAATACAGCTTCCTTGACGGCGATGTGATCGAAGGAGATTTCTCCGGTCAGCCCCTGTTCCTTCAGGGACCGGCCCACCATGGCGCGCGCCGCCACTTTGGCCAGGGGAACGCCGATCGTTTTTGAGACAAAGGGCACCGTCCGGCTGGCGCGCGGGTTGACCTCGATAATGTAGACCTGATTGTCCTGCAGCGCGAACTGAACGTTCATCAACCCCACGACGTTCAGCGCGCCGGCCAGCGCGTGGGTGTGGGAACGGAGTTCATCGAGGTGTTCCCCGGAAATGTCGTAGGGCGGCAGCACGCAGGCGCTGTCGCCCGAATGCACGCCGGCGCTTTCTATATGCTGCATGATCCCGCCGATCACCACCGACGTATCGTCCGCCACGGCGTCCACGTCGAACTCATGCGCGTCTTCGAGAAAACGGTCGATGAGGATCGGATGCTCCGGCGATGCCTGGATCGCCTTCTCCATATAGCTGAGAAGCGCATTGCGTTCGTAGACAATGACCATGGCCCGCCCGCCCAGGACGTACGAGGGACGGACAAGCACCGGATAGCCGATGTCGTCGGCCACGGCGACGGCCTCGTCAACACTGGTGGCCGTACCGTTTTCGGGCTGGGAAATGCCGAGTTGCCTGATGAGCGCACCGAATCGCTTGCGGTCTTCTGCCAGGTCGATGCTGTCGGGAGACGTGCCGATAATGTTGACGCCGCCGCGCTCGAGGTCGCGAGCGAGGTTCAGCGGCGTCTGTCCGCCAAGCTGCACGATGACGCCGTCGGGCGCTTCCAGATGCGCGATGTTGAGTACGTCTTCGGCCGTGAGCGGCTCGAAGTAGAGTTTGTCGGAGGTGTCGTAGTCGGTGCTGACGGTTTCAGGGTTCGAGTTGACCATGATCGTCTCGTAACCGTCTTCTTTCAGCGCGAAAGCCGCGTGCACACAGCAGTAGTCGAACTCGATGCCCTGCCCGATGCGGTTCGGCCCGCCACCCAGGATCATGATCTTGGGCCGTTCCGAGCGGATGGCCTCGTTTTCGTTTTCGTATGTCGAATAGTGGTACGGCGTATACGCTTCGAACTCGGCGGCGCATGTATCGATGGTCTTATAGACCGCCTGGATATTCAGTTCTCTCCGGAGAGCCCTTACGGTCCATTCGTTGGTCTTCCACAGGTGGGCAAGCTGCCGGTCGCTGAAACCGTATTGTTTGGCCTTTGTGAGATCCGTGCGGCCAACCCGGGCCCGGAGGTCTTCAATGGTTCGCTGTTTCCAGTGCATACGACTGCAAGACTCAAGGAGTCACGCCACGAGTCCCGCAAGCTCCTTTTCGAATTCGGTGATCTGCCGCAGGTTCTCGAGGAACCACGGGTCGATGCCCGTCAGGTCGTAAAGTTCGGATAGGGGCCATCCCGCTTCAAGCGCGGCCTTGAGATAGAACAGTCTCTGAGAATTGGGTACTCTCAGCCGGTGTTCGATCACGGCACGGTCGAGATCGGCCACTGCCAGGTCCTTCCCGTCGGCTCCGAATCCGGCGCGGCCGATTTCGAGGGAACGCAGGCCCTTCTGAAAGGCCTCCTTGAACGTCCGGCCGATGGCCATTGTTTCGCCCACCGACTTCATCTGGGTGCCAAGGAGGTCTTCCGTCTGGGGGAACTTCTCGAAGGTCCATCGCGGAATCTTGACCACGCAGTAGTCGATGGTCGGCTCGAATGAAGCCGGCGTTTCACGCGTGATATCGTTCCGGATTTCATCCAGGGTATATCCCACGGCGAGTTTGGCGGCGATCTTCGCGATGGGAAACCCCGTGGCCTTCGAGGCCAGCGCGGAACTCCGGGACACCCGCGGGTTCATTTCGATGATGACGATGCGTCCGTCCCGCGGATTCAGCGCGAACTGAATATTGGATCCGCCCGTCTCCACGCCGATTTCCCGGATAACGGCGATAGAAGCGTCCCGCATGGCCTGATACTCCTTGTCGGTCAGGGTCTGCGCCGGCGCGACTGTAATGGAGTCGCCGGTATGGACGCCCATGGGATCGAAATTCTCGATGGAACAGATGATGACCACATTATCCTTCAAATCGCGCATAACCTCCAGTTCGAACTCTTTCCATCCGATGATGGACTCTTCGACCAGGATCTCCGTGGTGGGCGAGAGTTCCAGCCCCCGCATTGCGAGATGTTCGTATTCTTCCGCGTTGTATGCCGTGCCCCCGCCGGTGCCTCCAAGCGTATAGGACGGTCGAATAATGGCGGGATAGCCTATTTCGCCGATAATTTCGCGGGCTTCTTCGGCGCTGCGCGCAAATCTCCCCTTCGGAAACTTGACGCCGATACCGGCCATCGCGGCCTGGAAGCGTTCCCTGTTTTCGGCCTTCTCGATGGCTTCGGCATTCGCGCCGATCATCTCCACGTTGAATTCATCGAGGACCCCGCTGTTGTAGAGCTCCATGGCCACGTTCAGTCCGGTCTGTCCGCCCAGCGTGGGTAGAAGCGCATCGGGACGCTCCCTTTCGATAATGGCCGCGCATACCTCCGGCGCGACCGGTTCCACGTAGGTCCGGTCCGCCATTTCGGGATCGGTCATGATCGTGGCAGGATTGCTGTTCAACAGGACAACCGTATATCCCTCTTCCTTGAGGGCCTTGCATGCCTGCGCGCCGGAGTAGTCGAACTCACACGCCTGGCCGATGACGATCGGCCCGGAACCGATGAGCATGATTTTCCGGATGTCGTTGCGTCTGGGCATAAATGCGGGAAAGGTCTCCGTCTATGAAATGGATGCGGCCATCGGTGGTCGGCCCGGGCGTTAGAAGCTGTCTTAAAATTTCCAGCGGTCTTCGCGCGGCTGCAAAAGCGCCGGTCGGCGTTGGTCAGACCCACCCGTATAGACAAATATGGGCGGGTTCTCCCGCCTTGACCGCCACTTCTTCGCTCGCGCTCGGGAGCTCACCGGTAATTTTAAGACAGCTTCTTAGAAAAAAACCTGCGGCTGTCCTTGTAAAAAGGTGATGCTCGCAGGCAGTGTGGAACGGTATGGCGGTCTGCTCTTAGACATTTTGGAGCAGGACCAGGTAGACCAGCAGGAGTATCAGGAGCAGCGTGACGGCAAAGCATGCTTTCAGGAAAAAGTCCTTTGCCCTGTTCCGGGGCGCGTTGACGCCGATGGGCAGCGAGGGCGCGGACGGTTCCGGAAGCGACCCCGAAAACCGCTCCTGTTCGATGAGCTGCTCAAGCTTTGGATCGCACTCCCGGATGACCCTGAGGATGAGGCGCTTGTTTCGGGCCGCCCGCTCAGCGTACCGCCCCTTGAGAGACGGACGTCCACCTGCATCGGGGATGAGCAGATCCGTGTCTTCCCTGGATCCGGAAGCGTCTTCAACCAGGCTGAGCGCCCTGGCCCTGGCGAGCTGTTCGGTGAGCCTGCGGGTCTGTTTCCTGTCGTGTACGTTTTCGCGGATTACCCTGCCGCAGATGCTCACGAAGCGTTCCATGTCCGCCCGGATCTCACCTTCGGTAAGACCGGAGAGATAGGACTCCTCGATCATCTCGTCGATGCTTTCGCGGATATCCGGCATGGGTCTGGTTCTCAGTTTAAAGCACGAAATTGAATATATCGGTTTTTATCCGCGCCTGTTTCGATAACGCGCCGCGCGTTCGGCAACGCCGCTACGATGTCGCCCGCGATCAGTCCGGCCTCCCCCATGGGTTCCGCGCACAGATCTCCGGCGAGGCCGTGCAGGTAGACGCCAAGGCATGCCGCAGTTTCCGGGTCCAGGCCCTGGCCGATCAGAGCCGCGATAATTCCGGTAAGCACGTCTCCGGATCCGCCCGAGGCCATGCCGGCATTCCCGCTGGGATTGACGTACGTGAGTCCGCCGGGTACGGCCACAATGGTCGGCGCGCCCTTCAGGACGACGATGACGCCGGCCTGGCCTGCGATTGTTTGCGCCGAGCCGATGGGATCCGAACGAATGGCCTCTGCGCCGAGACCGGTGATACGCGCGAATTCGCCCGGGTGCGGCGTGACGACGGTTGGCGCCGACCGCATTTTCAGGCATTCCGGCGCTCCGGAAAGCGCGTTGATTCCGTCGGCGTCCAGAACGAGCGGGGCCTGGATATCTTGAACGATCCGCCGGACCAACTCCACGGTTTCCCGATGTGTGCCCAGGCCAGGTCCCATCGCCACACAGTCGGCCTCCGCGACCAGCCTCCGAATGTCGCCGCGGGCGCGAAGGGCGAGGCATCGGGGTTTCCGGACCTCGGGAAGCGGATGGGTCATCGCCTCCGTGAGCTTGACCTCGAGAATGTCGTTCAGGCTCTCGGGAATGCCCACCCGAACCAGGCCGGCGCCGGACCTTAGCGCGCCTTGCGCCGAAAGCACGGCCGCTCCAGTGAAACCCATCGATCCGGCGAGGATGACCACCCGGCCGCAATCGCCCTTATGCGCGTCTGGCGGTCGTTGAGTCAGAAGCGCCGCGCATCCGTGCGCCGCTATGAGCTGAACGTCGACCTTTTCGGCGTTAACGGCTGCCCCGGGCAGTCCGATGTCTACGCAATGAAGTGTTCCGCAAAGGGACCGACCCGGAAAGCGAAACTGCCCGATTTTGGGGAGTCCGAAGGTAACCGTGCATGTTGCAGCGGCGCAGGGCCCGTCCGGACGGCCCGTATCGGCATCCAGGCCGGAAGGGACGTCTACGGCCAGGATGGGACAGGCAGCCTCCCGAAGCGTATCGATCGCGCCCGCGACAATCCCGCGGGGGCCGCCCCGAATCCCGGTCCCAAGAAGGGCGTCAACCGCCGCCGCCGCATCGGAAAGCGCGAATTGGATTCGTTCAAGATCTTTAGATTCAATGATTTCTTCGACTTCAAGGCCGTTCTTCCGCGCCCGATCCAGGTGGTGGCGCGCATCGCCCGTGACCTGGTCTTCCGTTGCCAGCAGAAAGGCGGAAACCGAAGCGCCGGCAGATACGGCGAGATCCGCGATAACGAACCCGTCGCCGCCGTTGTTGCCCTTGCCGCAGAGTACGACGATTCGTTTGCCCTGAAAGCCACCGACGAGGTCGTCGAGAACCCCGGCCGCGCCGCGCCCCGCATTCTCCATCAGCCGGATGCCGGAAACCCCGCGTTCCATGGCCCCGCGGTCGATGCGGGCCATCTGCGCGCCGGTTACGAGCCTGGCATGGACATGGGGCACCGGGCCTCCGTGGGATGCTGTCTGAAAACCCTCGGCGGTCGAATTTCGGCAACTTATTTCCGGGACAGAACACTAGAACGCCTCAAACTTGCCTAATAATACAGGAATCTCCAGGGCGGCGCAACCCCAAATTCGTAAAGCTGAAACCGGCGGAAATAGACGACTTAATCGGGCAAAAACGGGGATGTCCGGGCGGCCGTCCGAGAGTGGTTTCGAGAGACAAAGGCCTTGACAGAGAACACCCGTTTTCTATAGTTTTCCCACTGGACCTCCTCAGATATCAGGCCCGTATTCAATGCGACGGTGGGGTGACGGAGTGGTCGAACGTGGCGGTCTTGAAAACCGTTGATCCTTACCGGATCCGTGGGTTCGAATCCCACCCCCACCGCCAATTCTGAATTTGATAGTTGCCTTTGCGGACCGGCGGGCGCTGCGCATGATCTGAAGGACGTCCGGACACCGGGCCTTTTGAACGTTTGGGTAAAAAGAAAGCCGTCAGGAGGCAATAGGCGCCCCCGGACGGCTTTTTCCTTTAAGCCAATGCGGGCGCCGTGCCCGCCTGTTCGCCAGCCTGCCAGTCAGCCTTTGAGTCCCCTGCAGGAGTAGAAGCGACCCTCTTTTTTCAGGGAGCCGCCGACCATATCGAAGACCAGTGAGATGGTATGTGGCTGTTGCTGAGATCCACGCCGTGCCAGTCGAGGACCATTTTGTGCCATTCCGGTTTCGCCAGCGCGAATCCGTACACGGTCACGTCCGGGTTGCGCGTCAGAATTGCGGTCGCGGCAAGGGACAGCGTCATTCCAGTGGCGACAAAGTCGTCCACGATGAAGACCGTGTCGGCATCCACGGACGCGGAACGATAGTCAGCCTGCTCAACCAGCAAGGCCCGAAATTCAGGATAGAGTCCTCCTCTGCCCGTGGGCGGATGGACTTCCTTCCGCAACATCCCCGGCTCGTAACGGCAGGCTCCGGCGCACCGACTTGCAAGCATCGCCAGCAATCCCTCAGAATCCGCGGTTTTCTCTGAGGAGCGCAGAGCTGGCGCGAAGACCGTCCTTTCGGGGTCCAATCCGAGACTTTGAACGAGAATGCCTGCGGCGTGCGCCATGAGCCTCACCCCGCCCTGGACCGAAGCGTCGTCAGGATCGAATTTGAACTTCGTGAACCGTACGCTCCACGTGTCGTCCGGGCGATCTTCAAGTCTGTATCCGATAGTAAAAGCGGCGGCTACGTCGTCGCTATAATTAAGCGTGTCGTATCGAAGCAGGTTGTGGAAGACGACGGGAAACACAGACACTACGGGCGCCCTCCAAAACGCCGGTCAGCACCGCCGGACAGGCGTCTGTCTTCCGCCCATGGACATGCTGCCACGGAAAGTGCGGATCCACGAGTCAGAAAATCCCGCCGGTCCATCAGTTGCCTCCCGCTATGGACGGTATGATGAACACGCTATCCCCGTCATTGAGACGGATGTCTTCGTCCTTCATGAATTCGATATCTTCATCATTGAGGAAGATATTCAGATATTTCCTGATCTCTCCATTCTCAACCAACTTGTCCTTGATGCCTGGATGTTCCCATTCCAGGCTGTCAATCACGTCGTCTATGGAGATGACATCCGCGACCTCTACCGTGGCTTGATTTTTCGTCCACTTCTGAAGTGGCTCCGGTATGTGTACGGTAACCGTCATCTTTCGCCTCCATTCCAGGGTTGTATGTGACGATTGGCTAAAGATTCAGGACGTCCAGAACATCTTCCACGGGCTCGAATCCGTTAATTTCTGCGGCAAGTAAAGGATCGGGACAGGTTCTACGGTAACGATTCAGCCAGATCGCGGGCAAACCGCATCCAACGGCACCAAGAACGTCATTGTCCCACGAGTCACCTATCATTGTCGCCTTCTTCATCCCAAGCTCATCAAGCGCGTAACGGAAGATCGCCGGGGATGGTTTTTCCGCTCCCACCTCCTCCGATATCGCCAGCGCGTCCAGGGGAAACAGGTCGAACAGTTCCAGCTTGTATCGCTGAAGCCGGCAACCGTTGGTAACGACTCCGATCTTCGCCCGTCCTCGAAGCCCGTCGAACAACTCCTCGACTCCCGGAACAAGCCTGGGGTTGGACTGCTGCGCTTGCGCGTAAGCGTCTGCAACCTCCGGCACACGGGTTGTCTCCAGATCGTAACGCCGGCAGATTCCGTGCATGTGTAAACGGCCCGCTTCCTCGGCGGACAGGCTGCCGTGGAGCGTGCGCGGGTAGGTCTGGTTCAACTCCTCGTCATGGGCCAGTTCGAGTTCCTCCAGCGAAACCCGCTTGAGGTCGGTCAATATCTCCTGAACCGCGCGCAGCCCATGGCGGCGAGAGTATTGGAGATCGATCAGCGTATCGTCAAGATCGAACAGAACGGCAGTACGCATCGCTCTCAGCCCTTCCGGTGAGGGTACCCTCTTTTCCCGTTAGAATGGGTACGAAATATAGCGAATATTTCATGCAATATTGTCGATTTTTCAGTTGGATTTATTGATTTTTTAATGAATAGCGTCATTCATCTGACAATCAGCCCGATTCGAAAATAATGCAGCGCAGCGCCACGCTACATTCTTTTTAAATTGGGGTGTAAACGTCGTCCAGGAGGATGTTTTTCGGTTCACGTCATGTAACCTATAGTATCCTGGAAATTCGACGTGCGGGCTTGGCCTTTGGGCGTTTACGGCTTCGACTGCGCCGACTCCCCGACGTCCGTCGGCTTCCACCCCAAAGACACAGGTTTTCCTTGATTTTGCTGGCACGATTTGGTAAAATTAGATTTCTCTGGATCTTTTATGCGGAGAGGTGCTGGAGCTGGCTGAACAGGGCGGCCTGCTAAGCCGTTGTAGGGATAATTCCCTACCGAGGGTTCGAATCCCTCCCTCTCCGCCAAGAAAACAAGCGGAATTGAGAAATAAGAAGGAAATAAGGAAGAGGGTCACACCCCTCACCTCAATGGTTTTGCCACTTTTCTTACGTCCTGTTTCTCGCTTCGGGTTGCCGACCGCGGATTGCAAATAGCTACCGTTTCAGCGCCGGCCGATAGGCGAGTCGCAAAACGCTCGCTACCAATACAACATCGGCGCGGACATCGCAGTTCTCGTCTCACGTCTTATCTCTCACGTCTCACCGATTCTTAATGTCCGAACCCGTTCTTCGATTTGCGCCTTCGCCTACGGGCGGATTTCACGTGGGCAACGCCCGTACGGCGCTGTTCAATTATCTCTACACCCGGCATTACGGCGGGCGGCTGCATCTGCGCATTGAAGATACGGACCGCGACCGGACCACTGACGCCGCACTCAAGACCATCCTGGAAGGACTGGATTGGCTGGGGGTTGAATTCCACGGCCAGCCGATATTTCAGTCCCGCAACGCCGCGGCGCACCGCAAGGCGGTTGACCGGCTGCTGGAAACCGGACACGCGTATTATGCCTACGAGACCCCGGAAGAAGTGCGAGCCCTGCAGCAGCAGGCGCAGCGGGAGGGGCGGCGGGTCCGGTACAACAGGGACCTGACATCTGAACAACGCGAGGCATTCGAGGCAGGGGGACGGCCGAAGACGGTGCGCTTCAGGGTTCCTGAAGGCGAGACGGTCTGGCAGGACCCCATCAGGGGCACGCAGCGATGGGACAACGTCGAGGTTGAGGATTTCATTATTCTGCGTGCGGATGGATCCCCGATTTACCATCTCGCGGTGGTCGTCGACGACCACGACCTGGGCGTGACGCTGGTGATCCGGGGCGCGGAACACCTTTCCAATACGCCCAAGCAGGTGATGCTCTTCCAGGCGCTTGGATGGACCGCCCCGGCGTACGCGCACACGACGTTGCTGATGGGGACGGACGGGAGAAAGCTGAGCAAGCGTCTTGGCGCGACGACCGTCACGGAATACCGGCAGCAGGGCATCCTGCCCGAGGCGTTGTTCAACTTTCTGGCGCTTCAGGGCTGGTCTCCCCGGGACGACAGTGAGGTCTTCACAAGAGACGAATTGATCGAGGCGTTTTCCGTTGAAGGAATGCTCAGGAAGAACGCGGTATTCGACGAGCGAAAGCTGGCGTGGCTGAACGGGGAACATCTGAGGTTGAAACCGGTTTCCGAACTCTCTCGCGCGGCGCTGGATCTGTGGATTGACGCGGGATGGATTACGGCGGAAGATGCGGAGACCCGACGCGGGAGCCTGCTCAGGGCCGTGAAACTGATGCAGCCTCGCATTCAGACCGTGCGGGATTTTCTGAATTTCGAGTACTTTTTCAATGATCCGCGATCATACGAGGAAAAGGCCCGAAAGAAACACTGGAAGCTGGACAGTCCCTCCCGGCTGGAACTGCTGATCGCAAGGCTGGAGGCCCTGTCCGACTTCAGCGAACGGGAAATCGAAGGCGCCACACGCACGCTGTCCGGGCAACTGGGTATCTCCACGGGAAAGCTGATCCATCCCACCCGCCTCGTACTCAGCGGCACGAACGTCGGACCCGGACTGTTCGAAATGATGGATGTTCTGGGACAGGAAACCTGTATCCGGCGGATGAAGACGGGCCTGGAACGACTGGGTCGAAAGGAGACCGTCACCCGATAGACCGACAATAGGTAAAAACGGATATGGCTGCCCCCTCGTCTAATGGCAAGACATGCGGCTCTGGACCGTAGTATCGGGGTTCGAATCCCTGGGGGGCAGCCAAATTTTGTTTTTAACGACGACAGGTGCCTTGGATATCATTCCCTCCCGCATAGGACAATGGAAAAATCGGGAATCAAAAATCAATTACGATAGCTTAGACCTGTATATTTGATGGTCGTGGAATGAACATACCCTTCGCGCAGGCCCTCGAAGATGGAGATCTTTGCGCGATTCAGAGCGCGCCGAAAGCCGACTTCCACCGCCACGCCTTCTTCGGAACGCGAATCGAGAACGTGGAGCGCTGGCTCGGTTACCCGCTGGAACGGCCGGCTCTTCCCATGCACGGCCTTCAGGCCATGGATGACTACGCCGCCAGGGTCCTGGGCCCCCACATCAGTTCGCGGGAGGCCTTTGAATTTACGGCCGCGGCGGCGATCGGCGACGCGATTGAAGACGGCGTCCGATGCCTTGAGATGAGCTTCGACGTACGGTCTGCCAGTCACTTCGAGAGCGGTTTCGCGGAATTCGCGACCACCATCCGGAACTTGACGGAGCGATTTCGCGACCGGATCGATCTCAGGCCGGAGCTCGGTATCCCGCGTGAGATGGTTGGCGACAGTGAGATGGTCCGTCGCATCCACGCGGGAATCGAGTGCGGCGTCTTCCCGTCGATCGACCTTTATGCCGACGAAAACGCGTGTTCTGTCGACGCCGTGATTCCCATCTACAGAAATGCAAGTTCAGCAGGAATGAAATTGAAGGCGCACGTTGGCGAATTCGGCGGGGCCGAACGCGTGAGGGAGACGGCGGGCGCCCTGGAGCTGGATGAGATACAACACGGCATCGCGGCTGCTGAATCGCCCGGAGTGATGCGATGGCTGTCGGAAAACCGGATTCGGCTTCACGTCTGCCCGTCCAGCAACGTCATGCTGGGCGCTGTGGACTCCCTCTCGTCGCATCCGATCCGCGTTCTCTTCGATCACGGCGTGGAGGTCACCGTCAATACGGACGATCCGATGATCTTCGGGCAGAGTGTATCACAGGAATATCTGAATCTCTTCGAAGCGGGAGTCTTCAGCGCCAAAGAACTGGACGAGATAAGGGCTGCATCGATCGAGGAGCGGACCTGACGCGTCAACCGGTTTTGTCGGTTCAAATGGTCCTTGACCTCAGCTCTACGGAAGATCAACATCAAATTGGCCACAAAAGGCACAGAAGGCACGTGTGCGAAACGGCGTGTGTCGTAACGGCGTGATCCTCCAGTTGAGTCGCTGTCGGTCGGCGATCAACCCTGTAACACGATGCGGGTGCAATTTCCGTATACGGAGTACAACCCATGCGTGAAATCGTGATGTTCGGCGGAACGGCGCATCCGGAACTGGCCGAGGATATCTGCAGACACCTCGGCGTAGCCCGCAGCCGCAGCACGCTGAATCAGTTCAGCAACGGATGCTTCCAGGTGCAACTCGAGGCCAACTGCCGGGAAGCGGACGTATTCCTCATACAGCCCATGGTGATGCCGGTTCACGATCACCTGATGGAATTGCTGCAGATGCTTGACGCTGCCAGGGGCGCATCCGCGGCCCGCACGACGGCAGTCATCCCTTATTTCGGCTATGCCCGTTCAGACAAGAAGGACGCGCCCCGGATCTCCATTGCCGCCCGGCTTGTCGCGGACATGCTCTACACGGCCGGTGCCGGCCGCGTCCTCACCATGACGCTCCACGCGGCGCAGGTGCACGGCTTCTTCAGCGTACCCGTGGACCACCTCAACGCGCTCAACATACTGGCCGGTCACTTTCTGGGCCGCGATCCGGACAATACGGTTGTCGTCTCTCCCGACCTTGGACGGGCGAAAGACGCCGCTCATCTCGCCAGGATGCTGAAACTGCCGGTGGCCGCCGGCAGCAAGCGCCGCATCTCCGACACGAAGGTGGTGATCGACGCGATCGTAGGCGACGTCGACGACAGGAAAGTCATCGTTCTGGATGACGAGATCGCCACCGGCGGCACGCTTGTCGAGTTGATCCGCCGCCTCCGCGACCGGCGGGTCAGCGATATTACAATCGCATGCACGCACGGCCTGTTTACACGCAACGCGCTCGAGCGCTTCTTCGCATTCGACGAAGTGCGCGAGGTCGTGACAACGGACACGGTGCCCCCGCCAGCGTCAATTCAGTCGCACCCGAAACTGGCGACTTTGTCCGTTGCGCCCCTGCTTGCCGAAGCGATTCGCAGGATTCACAACGGCGAGTCGGTCAGCAGCCTGTTCACGGAGCCGGAGTGGGTCACCGAAGACGAGAGCGACGGCCGCGCGGTGGATCGTTGACGGGGCCTAATCGGCCTGACGATCGGGCCACATGGCAGTCTGTGCGCAACCGAAGATTGCACACCGATGCGTGGTCATTGAGCTTGTCGAAATGCCCGCGTTCAATTATCCGTAAGGAGCCAATCGACACCCCTTCGCCGACCCTTCGACAAGCTCAGGGAGCGGCTCAGGGCTGATGCGCTGGTTCCTTTGCGTGTCGAAGGCGTTGTCCTGGGCTTGTCGACGGAGTACCAGCCAGGCGACTCGAGGGCCGAAAACAGGCAACCTGCTTCAAGGACAGCACACTTAGCGTCGTTTTATTCTCTTTACCATTCGAGGTATTACCCATGAACGAAGCCGATGCCAGCCGATCTGACGCCGAAGACGAGGTCGCTTCCGATTTTATCCGTGATGCCATTCGGGAGGACCTCGCCGACGGCCGGTACAGTGGCGTGATGACTCGTTTTCCCCCCGAGCCGAACGGGCATCTGCACATCGGCCACGCCAAGGCGATCTGTCTCAATTTCTGGGTTGCCGAGGAATTCGGCGGCGTCTGCAATCTCCGCTTTGATGACACGGACCCCGCCAAGGAAGAGGCCAGATATGTCGACGGAATCCAGCGGGATATCCGATGGCTGGGGTTTGACTGGGAGGACCGCCTCTATTTTGCCTCCGACTACTTTGAACAGCTCTACGAATTCGCCGTCAAATTGATCAAAAAGCGCAAAGCCTACGTGTGCGATTTGAACACGGCCGCGACCCGCACGTACCGGGGGTCGGTGACCTCACCGGGAAGAGAAAGCCCGTATCGAAACCGGTCCATCGACGAGAACCTGGACCTGTTTGCGCGGATGAGAGCCGGTGAATTTCCGGATGGCACGCGAACCTTGAGGGCGAAGATCGATATGGCGTCGCCCAACATGAACATGCGCGATCCAGTGATGTTTCGCATCCTCCGGGCGTCTCACTACCGCCGGGGAAACGCGTGGTGCATCTATCCGATGTACGATTTCACCCACGGGCAGTCGGACGCGATCGAGGGAGTTTCGCACTCCCTGTGTTCGCAGGAATTCGAAGACCACCGCCCCCTTTATGACTGGTATATCCGGGAGCTCGGGATTTTCCCTTCGCGTCAGATCGAATTTCCAAAGCTGTTCGTCACGCATACAGTGGTGGGAAAACGACATCTGCGGCCATTGATCGAAAAAGGGCTACTGGCCGGATGGGACGATCCCAGGCTGATCACGCTATCGGGACTTCGGCGCCGGGGCGTGCCCCCCGAGGCGATTCGGAATTTCATCCGCCGCGTGGGAATGTCCAAACGAGATACAACTGCGGAGATTGATCTCCTGGAGTTTCACATCAGGGACTATCTGAATCAGCATGCGCCCCGTGTCATGGGCGTAATCGATCCGCTCAAAGTGATCATCGAGAATTACCCCGAAGACCTGGAAGAGACGTTCGAGGCGCAGATCAATCCGGAGGACCCGTCCGCAGGGACGCGCGCGGTGCCATTTTCACGGGAAGTCTACATCGAGCGGGAGGACTTTATGGAGGATCCTCCAGGGAAATTCCGCCGGCTGGCGCCGGGGCGGGAGGTCAGGCTCCGCGCGGCCTGTTATATCACCTGCACGGACGTCGTGAAGGACGAGGATGGAAACGTCGTTGAACTTCGATGCACGTTCGACCCCGAGAGTCGGGGCGGGTCGACACCGGATGGCCGCAAGGTCCGAGGTACCATCCACTGGGTGTCTGCGGCGCACGCGGTTGAGGCGGAGGTGCGCCTTTATGATCGGCTGTTCAACGTGGAGAATCCAATGGACGTTGCCGAAGGCGGGGACATCAGCGAAACGGTGAACCCGAAATCCCTGGAGGTGCGGCCGAGCTGTTTTGTGGAGTCCACGGTCAAGGACGCTGAGCCCGGCGCGCAGTTTCAATTCGAACGATTGGGATATTTCTGCGTGGACCCGGATTCGACGCCCGATAAGCTCGTTTTCAATCGCACGATGACGCTGCGCGATACCTGGGCCCGGATGCAGAAGAGAGGGAAACCGCCCAGGGCGAGGCGTGGTGGTTGAGGCGGCTTCGGATAGGACCAGCGATTCGCCGGACGGTTGAATCGATCAATATTGTGGACGGAAGCAATCATGCCCGTACGGAAGACCGCACGGGCATCGTTGTTTCAGGGACGGTCGGCGGGCCGCCGTATTGTCGGGACTTTATCGGATTGGAGCGTCGCCGTTCTTGTCGAAAGGCGGAGGCGTCTGGAATCGTGTCCCCCTTGCCGTTTCCTCAGCAATCCATTTTTCAACCTGTTGCTGCACCTCGAGACGGCCCTTTTCCACGCCCTTCTTTAAATTCCTCGCCTTTACCCATTCAGTTATTGCGCCCATCGCGTCTATTGCCTCCACAACAAAATACGCCGTCGTTACGGCCAGGACACCTACGGCAATAAGATCCTTTAGAAATTCGAAGCTCCATTGCCAGTCTCTAAATATCCATATTCGAAAAATTAGCCCGACCGCACATAGCACCAGAGATAGAATCCGGAACCATAGCCGTTCATCTTCCTTGACGCTCCAGATTGAAACCCACTCCATCTATGCGCTTTTCACCTTCAGTTTCCGCGGTTCAATGCCTGGCTGACCGCCCACACGAGAAAGTGCCTTTACAAGATTCACGTGTGTACCCGGTAGAACGTCCGGGTCATTTGCTTTCGCCTAATCCAAGCGGCCTGGATTGCTTACTCAAGCCTATTGTCCGACCTGACTCAGGAATCCTTCGATGAATAAATGATATCCAACAAGGCTTCATATTTCAAGTGGTTTTTCTCATCGAACCGTTGATTTTCTTAAGTCGGCATCCCGATGAGCGGAGCGGAAATAGAAGCCAAACACTGGCTAGCGAGCGAACCTAAGGCCGATGGCGAACGTCCACGATACGTAGGCCTGGTTCCATCCATAACCTCTGATTATATCCCGGCCGGGTTCCGCAATATAGTCGAATTCGGCTATATTTAACCGGATTTCCGCGAAGACTCTGGAAGAACCGTTCCGTATCCAGGTTTCGACGCCTGCGAAGAGTTGAATAAACGGACCATTTTCCCAAATGGGGCGCTCGTAGGGTTCACTTTCGCGCAGCCCGAATGTGCCGATACCGAATCCAAGAGTGGGCGTAATCGTGGAGTCCGTCGTCGCACGTCCCCGGCAAGAACAAGCCCTGCCTGCATTTGATGGAAGTTCATTCGACCGGTCAGTTGATTCCCATCGTTATCGCTACCACAGTAGAACCAGTTGGTCCGCAACTCTCGCAGGCTCCGATCTCCGGGCCGAACACTGCCGCAGACGAGACGACTCACCCCAGGAATGGAATACCCGCCGGAGATACTCGCACCCAACTTCTGAGCATCTGACGTACCAGCCGCAAGGAAGAAAACGACCATGAAACCGATAGCACGCCGCATACGGTCCCTCCGCACGATGAATTTCACGCGGAGGTATTAAGATCAAGAAGCGTGCCAAGATTCCCCGGGGACCGTCTTGTTTCTGCGGCCGCCTTATCTGATTCAGTATTTATATTTAATAATATCAATCAGTTAATTGTTTTCTCGAGAAGTGTCTCAGTGTCGATCAACCGTGGCTGAGACGCTATATCCACCATCCATCGTCTGGTATAAACGTGGGCGCGATGCACGCCTGTGGCGAGCCGTCCACAGTTTCCGCGGTCGAATAATGGATTGGAAATTGAATGCGTGTCACTTATTGTAATACCGCAGGCCCGGTGGCGTCGCTTCGCGTCACCGGGTTCCAGGAGAATCCATGTCAGAAAAACAGCTGAAATTGAAAGTCATGTGCTCGCGATTGCCGGGCCTCCGTTTCGAAGACCCTTACAAACACGAACCCAGCGTCAAGGAACCCGTACATCTCGGAATCCAGCGCGGGACCGAAGTTATCGAACAGGTCCCCGCAGACCGGCATCGGGTGACGTTTCATCCGGAGTTCCGTATCGGGAAGCAACCTGACGGGTCCCCTAATTTCCTGGGTCCGTACGCGCAAGGAAGACCGAGGGACCGGTTCTTCTATCTTTCCTGGGGGGTGAAACTGTCCGATCGATTCAACATGTTCCGGCGACTGAAGATCCGCCTCACCCACCTGGAATGGCCCGAGATCGAACAGGCGCTAGAGACGGATGAACCCATCGTCGTGAGGCTGAAGTTGACCGACGACCATGGCGGCCCCGCGTGCGGTACGCCGGACGACTCGCGGATTACGTGGGGATGATGAAAACATCCTCCCGACACGCAGATATTGCGATGCAATCCCCCAAGGAGACGATTTATTATGAAGACGAAGAAGACGTTTGATTGTGTTGAAATGAAACGCCGCGGCGCTAAGCGAATCCAGGGTCTGACTGCGGGCATGACGATGGAAGAACAGCTGGTTTTCTGGAAGAAACGGACGGAGTTGCTGCAACAATTCCAGCAAGCGGGGAGAGTGAAACACAAGCCGTCTGCGAATTGACCCGAATTCGACAGCATCTGACGTCAGAATTCGAGGGCAGGATGCCCTCGCTCCCGGGAAAGAATGCGGCGACACCGCGGCGCTGAACCCTTCGTAATCCCACAATGGGCCGGGCGCCCACAAGGGACGCCCCTACGAGTATCGGCATTTGACGGGAAGGCGAAGGCGGTGGGCCAGAAATCACAAACTGATGATTTGCGAAACAGTGCCCGAAACCACAATCCTGGTCTATCAGGAAGGGAAACTCATGCCCGTTGAAACCGTAGATTTGAAGTTCCTGGCGACGGAAGAAAAGGGCGATGTGTCGGCGTTGATCGCGAGGCCGAGCGGGGCGGATGCGCTGCTCGTTCTGGGCCATGGCGCGGGCACGAACATGCGTCACGCGTTCATGCAGGACCTGAGCGATGGGTTGAACGACGCGGGCATCGCCACGTTTCGCTTCAACTATCCCTACTCCGAACGAGGCGGGGGCATGGACGGAGAGAAGGTGCGCCTGACCACGGTGCGCGCCGCCGTCGCGACTGCTTTGGATCACGCGAACGACCTGCCGGTCTTCGCGGGCGGGCATTCCATGAGCGGCCGCATGGTCTCCATGGCCTGTTCGCAGGAACCGATGGATGGATTGAGGTGAATCGTGTTTTTCGCATTTCCCCTGCACGCGGGAAAACCGAATGTAGAGCGCGCCGGACATCTGCAGGATGTATCGGTACCGATGCTGTTTCTCTCAGGGCAGCGCGACAAGATGGCGGACATGAAACTGCTCGAACCCGTCGTTCGTGGGCTGAACCATGCGACGCTCCACGTGGTGGACACCGCGGACCACGGCTTCAAAGTGCTGAAACGAAGAAATACCGACGAACCCGTTCTGGAGGAACTGGCCAGGGTGGCCGGTGGTTGGATGCGGGGCGACTGAAGGACCATTCGCGGCCTTATGGGAGGAACACGATATGATTGAAAAGATCCACGAACCCGATTTAGACGAAAAATTGCATCGTTCACCCCGTGGGAGTTTCTGCGTATCGCGAAAGGACATTTCGGGCGCCCTGGGAACCGAAGGGCAGCCGTTCGAGGTAGACTGGGTGCGCATTCCCGCCGGCATGACCAACTTCCCGTATCACGCGCACCAGGTCCAGTGGGAGTTCTATATCGTCGTCAGCGGCCGCGGTATCGTCCGTCGGAACAACCGAACGTTCGAGGTCGAGGCCGGCGACGTGTTCGTCCAGCCGCCCGGCACGGCGCACCACATTCGCAATCCCAGCGAGGACGAGGACATGGTCTACTACGTCATTGCCGACAATCCCGTGTGCGATCCCTGCTATTATCCGGATTCGGACAAATGGGCCATCCGCCCGCCGGGCAAGCTGGGCCGCATGACCGACGCGGAGTACTACGACGGAGAAGAGTAGATATGACCGGGCGTGCATCGTTTCGCGTCCCCATCGTATGATCGATCCGGGCGCCGCTCTGCCGGCGCCCTCCTTTTTGCGAAGACCCCAATCTTGACATAGCCGCGCGAATGACGTATATTTTTTAAAAATTAATACGTCGTTAAGATTGAGAGGACGCAATGAAGACCAAGCTCACGCTTCGGCTGGAAGAAGAACTCATCGGCGTCGCCAAAGAATTCTCGAGGTCCAGAGGGAAATCTGTCTCCAGGATCGTAGCCGACTATTTCGCGCTTCTGGGACGTGGACGGGAAGGACCTGAAATCAGTCCCACGGTGCGATCGATGAAGGGCTCGTTGCGAGGCGGCAGCCCGGAGGATTACCGGAGGTATCTCGAGGACAAATACCTTTGAAGATTCTCTTCGATACCAACGTGGTGCTGGATCTTCTGCTGGATCGCGAGCCGTTTTCAGATATCGCCGCCCGGCTTTTTTCCAGGGTCGACGAGGGCGAGTTGTCCGGATTTATCAGCGCGACGACCGTGACGACCGTCCACTATCTTGCGCGCAGAACGGTGGGAGACCGGCGGGCGCGCCGCGAAATCCAAAATCTGATCGATCTGTTGGACGTCGCGCCGGTAAACCTGGCCGTGCTGGAAGGAGCGCTCCAATCGAAATTCACGGACTTCGAGGACGCCGTCCTTCATTTCGCGGCCCTGAACGTGAATGCGGACGGAATCGTAACCAGAAACATCAGCGATTTCAAACCCGCAACGATCCCGGTATACGCGCCTGAAGAACTGGATCATCTGATGCAAATCACGGACGAAATGGCGAACAGTCGCGACCGTGAAAATGTAGTGTGAATTCGCGTTCGAGATAAAGTCGGTCCCAAAAAGCCCCGGAGTATCGCTTCCCCGGGGTTTCATTTTGTCGCAATCGCGGACGACTCAAGGAACCGACGCAACCAGGTATTCGGCGGCGGAATCGTCGCGGCGGATGACGGCAAAGTCACGGCCCGCGCGGACGAGAAACGTGCCCCCTATCCTCGCGTGAAAGGCGTCGTCGCCGCCGCGGATCCCTGCGCTTCCCTGAATAAACGTGACCGCCGACACCGAATTGCGAGGCGGATGATCGACTCTGTTTCCGGAGGGATTGAAACGTTCCAGCCGGAAGTGTTCGGACTCGACGAGAACTGTCCGGCCGGGACTTGTCGAGGATAGCGTGGACGAGGCGACGGGTTTCCGTCGCGGAGCTCCGAAGTCGATAACCGCCAGAGCGTCGTCAATGTGCAACTCCCTGGGTTTTCCGTCGACGCCGGGGCGGTTGTAGTCGTAAATGCGGAAGGTGATATCGCTGGATTGCTGGACCTCGTACACCATGACCCCGGCGCAGAGGGCGTGGACCGTGCCCGGCGGGATGAAGACGACGTCGCCGGGGCGGGCGTCGTGAAACTCGACGGCATCCAAGACGCGGTTGTTGTCGATCGCATCGACGAACGCGGATCGGCCAACGCCGGGTTTCAGGCCGCACGCGATGCGGCCGTTTTCGGATCGGAGCACGTACCAGGCTTCCATTTTCCCGAATTCCCCCGGACGTTTCATCCGGGCGTAGGCATCGTCCGGGTGTACCTGGATCGAAAGGTCCTGTTGTGCGTCGAGCAGCTTGACGAGCAGGGGGAATTCGCCTCCGTAACGGTCAAAGACCACCTCGCCGAGCAATTCGCGGCCTTGTGATTCAACAAGGGAGCGAAGGGATCGTCCGTAAAGCGGGCCGGCCGCGACGGTGCTCTCCATGCCCGGGTACGCGGAGACTTCCCAGGATTCGCCGTAGAGCCGTCCGGGCGGCAGGGCCTTGACGAAATGCTCTCGCAGCCCGCGTCCGCCCCAGATCATCTCTCGGAAATATGGTTTTAGAGGAAGCACGCTCGGTAGCATGGCTGGAACCGTGTCGGATGATTCGCATTACCCGGCGATGGACGTTCGTTTCAAGATATTCGGTACGTCTGGCGATGTCAATGGCGTTCGGTTCAATGCACCCTTCCCCCCGTCCACCAGGAAGCGGTGAGAGGTAAGACGGTAGCCGGTAGATGAAGCCCTTGCCCCATAGGTTCTTGCGACTTGCCTACGGCACGATAAGAAACCCTTCAAGGCAAGAGATCTCTCCCCTCTCCCGTCTTACGTCTACCCACGTAGCAATTCACACATCAATAGTCGTATTGCCACGAAGTGCTTGAGCCAACTAATGTAACGAGGTACGTGGATATCTATTCCGCTTGCGGCGTTTGGGCTCAGGCATTAGGTTAACAAGTCCGTTTTCGGATCTGACGGAACGGCCAGTCGCAGGCGTCTGAGGCGCGCGGCGGCGCTTGTCGGAATACGCCATCTGACCATTGCAAGAGGCGGGATATGTCGAACGATAGAATCCTGGAACTGGAGCGGCAAATTGGTGAACTGATGGCGGAACTCCACGCCCTGCAGAAAGAAAACCCGGCAACTCCTGTCCCCAATTACACGTTTGATACAACGTCCGGACAGACAACGCTGCTGGACCTGTTCGGCGACCGTGAGCGGCTGCTGACCATCCACAACATGGGCCAGGGCTGCCGTTACTGCACGCTGTGGGCGGATGGCTTCAACGGACTGCTCCCGCATCTGGAGTCCGCTCTTGCCGTGGCGCTGCTTTCAAAAGACCCTCCGGAAACTCAACGCCGCTTCGCGAACGCGCGCGGGTGGCGGTTTCAACTGGCCTCCCACGGCGGCGGAGACTACATCCGCGAGCAATCCGTGATGGAAGGGGACGACAACTTCCCCGGCGCGGTGGTTTACGAGCGCGACGCTGACACGATTCTCCGCAAGAACGCGTGTGTGTTCGGCCCGGGTGACATTTATTGCTCGATGTGGCCGCTGTTGGGGCTGGCCGGCCTCGGCGAAGCGGACTGGACGCCCCAATTCACGTACTGGCGGCGTCCCGACAGCCTGGACGACGGCGGCCGGAACGTACTCGATTGAGCGTTTCAGTACGCCGGGTACACGCCGCGCCGCGATGCATCCGTCCAGCCCGCCATTTCGCCGCCCCTTTCGAGTCCAAACGAGGTTTCGGTGAATCTGATCGTGTTGTGCAGCGATACCTTTCGAGTGGACCATCTCAACTGTTACCGAGACGATTCGCCGGTCCGGACGCCCAATATCGACCGCCTTGCCGAGGAAGGCGTGCGTTTCGATTCCGCATTCGGCGAAGGCATACCCACGCTGCCCGCCCGCCGGGTACTCTATACCGGGCGGCCGATCTTCCCGTTCCTGTGGGCGCCTCAGAAATGGGACCGGGTGCAGCTTGCCGGCTGGCATCCCCTGTTTCACGAAGACGTGACGCTGGCGGAGTGGCTCGTCGAACGCGGATACGTCACGGGGCTGATCAGCGATCTGCCGCACCAGTTCAAGCCCGGCAAGAACTTCCACAGGGGATTCGTCCAGTTCAACTGGGAACGCGGTCAGGAAATGGACTACGTTGTGGCCGGGCCCCGCGGCGCCGTTCCGGTTGAGAGGTTCGATCCCACCGGCCGAGGATCGCCCGTGCTGACGCAGTTTCTGATGAACAGCCGGGACTGGAAAGACGAGACCGACTGGTGCAGCGTGCGGGTGATTCGGAAGGGCATCGAATTCCTCAGGGAAAACGCCCGCCAGCAGCCGTTCATGCTCTGGCTGGAGTGCTTTTTTCCGCACGAACCGTGGTTTGCTCCACCCGAACTGGTGGAGCAGCATTACGAGGGTGACGACCACGACGGCGTGGAGTGGATTTTTCCGCCGGCCAGTACGGACGGGATGAGCGACAACCAGGTCCACCGGGTGCGGGCGCACTACCGGGGCCTGTGCGCGTTGATCGACCGCTGGTTCGGCCGGCTGATGGAAACCGCGGAAGAACTCGGACTGCTGGAGAATTCCATCGTCGTCTTCCTCTCCGACCACGGCACGATGTTGGGAGAACAGGGTCAACTCCATAAAGGCCCCAGCCGGCTGCGCTGGCAATGCACGCAGGTGCCTCTGATCATCCGGCATCCGGACGTGGACGCCACTGGCGGAAGGGTCGTGGATGCCTTCGTGCAACACCAGGACCTGATGCCCACCCTTCTGGGTTCGATGGGGATCGATACCCCGGATCGATGTCTGGGCGAAGATCTCCGGAGGTACGACTCGGGAGACACTGAGGGCGGGCGGGAGCACGTGGTAACCGCATTCGGCAACTACGCCAGCGTTCGCAGCAGGAAGTGGAACTACCAGACACCCTGGGTGAAGAACAATCCCGCGTCGGAGGATGGAAACGCGCAACCGCTGGCGCCGCCCGAGCTCTACGATCTGGTGTCTGATCCCGATGAACTGCATAACGTGGCGGCAGATCATCCCGGCGTCGCAGAGGAATATCACGACCTGCTCATGAATTACATCAGGAAAAACAAACCGGTGACGGGAGGCTCACTGGAAGTTGGCGAAGCGGCCCTGTCGCACGTGCCGCTCTTCGATCAGTCACAGTTATAGTTGCACTACCGGGTCGGGGGCGCATCCAGGCAGACGCGCGGCCGCCCGCCGCCCGGCAAACACGCCAAGGAGGTTTGAGATGGCCGAGAAACTGGGGGTTCTGGTACACGGCGCGGGCTGGGTTTCCACCCAGCACATCATGGCCTTCACCAACAACCCGCATACCGAAGTGGTAGCCGTATCCAGCCGGAAACTGTCGAGCGCCCGGACGCGCGCCGAAGAGGCCGGACTGGAGGGCATCGGGCTGTACGACAACTATGAGCAGGCGCTGTCGCACGACGGTGTCGACATCGTATGCGTCTGCACGCCGCAGCGCTTTCACGCCGAGAATACCATCGCCGCGGCGGAGGGTGGGAAACACGTCGTCATCGAGAAGCCCATCGCCAACACCCTGGACGAAATCAGGTCCATGCGCACGGCGGTGAACGAGGCGGGCGTTCGTACGGTGGTGAGCTTCGTGCTGCGATGGAATCCGCTGTTCGAGACCATCAAGTCCATGGTCGCCGACGACGCCCTGGGAGACGTCTTCTACGTGGAAGCCGACTATCAGCACGATATCGCAAGCTGGTGGACGGGCTGGGACGAGGCCAGAAAGACGAGTACGGGCGTGAGCGCGTTTCTGACCGGCGGATGCCACGCCATCGACTCCCTGCGCTGGTTCGCGGCACAGGGCGAGTTCGAAGCGGCGCAACCCGTGGAGGTGTTCGCCTATTCGGGCGGTTACCGGAAGGGTCTCAAGAAAGAGTTCGACTACCTGGCCAACAAGTGGGTGGACGGCCTTCCCCTGGAGTACGACGACCTTGAAGTCGCCCTCGTGAAGTTTTCAAATGGGGCCGTCGGAAAGGTCTCCGTGAACTACGGGTGCATCATGCCGTACACCTTCCCTGTGGAGATCTTCGGTAACAAGGGTACCGTAAAAGACAACAGGGTCTGGTCGCACAAGTATCCCGGACAGAACAGCTGGGTGGAAATCCCGGCCATCCTGCCCGATAGCGCGGACGTGACCCACCACCCGTTCCAGGGACAGATGGATCACTTCGTGGAATGCATTCAGACCGGCACGGAATCGCACTGCAACCTGGACGATGCAATTGTCACGCACGAGATCGCGTTTGCGGCCTTGCAGTGTTACGAAACCGGACAGCCTGTGCAACTCCCGCTGATGCAGGACTGATTCCGAAACGGGCGACGGGGCCGGTTATTTTCCTGTCGGTACCGCCGCCTGTTCGCCGGACGAGAAGGGTCCATCAACCATGCCAAAACGGAACCTGTTGTTTTTCGGTGTGGACAGCCTCTGGGCCGCCCACATGAGCTGTTACGGATACGGACGGTTGACGACCCCCTACGCGGACCGGCTGGCCACGCAGGGGGTGTTATTCGAGAAAAACTACAGCCCGCATATCCCGACCACCTCCGCCTATGCGTCGATGCTGACCGGCATGGATTGTTTTTCCACGCAGGTCGTGGCGCTGCGCCACCAGGGCGGACTAAGGCCCGAAGTGAGGAGTCTCCCCGAGATTCTGCGCGGCGCCGGATACGATACGACGTGCGTCGGCTTCACGGGCAATCCCAGCTCACGGGGGTTCGACCGGTACCTCGACTACGAGGCCTGGGGGTCCTGGGAACAACGGCCCCTTCGCAAGGCCGAGTGGCTGAACGACGTTACCATTCCGGAACTTGAGCGGCTCGCGGCGGCCGACCGGCCCTTCTTCCTGTTTCTGCGGCATATGGACCCTCACGCGCCTTACCTGCCGCCCCCGCCGTACGATACGATGTTTTACAGCGGCGATCCGTGCGATCCCGACAAAACGTCGATGGAGCCCGTTCGGAATTTCAAGCCGTTTCGGGACTTTCATCTCAGCTGGATGCCGCCCGGCATCACCGATGTGGACTACGTGATCGCACAGTACGACGGCGAGGTCGCGTATATGGACGCCTGCATCCAGCGCATCCTCACCCGATTGGAAGAACTGGGTCTGGCCGAAGATACCCTGGTCGTATTCAACGGCGATCACGGAGAGACGCTGGCCGATCACGATTGTTATTTCGATCATCACGGGATGTACGACTGCACCCTGCACGTTCCGCTGATCCTTCGTCTCCCTGGCATGCTGCCCGAAGGACTGCGCGTGAACGGCTATACGAGCCATGCGGATCTCGCGCCGACCCTGTTGGAACTTCTGGATGTGCGCTCAGAGATTGAATTCGACGGGGATAGCCTCTTGCCGCTGATTCGTGGGCAGAGGGCTTCGAACCGGGCGGAATTTTACATCACGGAGGCCACGTGGATGCGCAAGCACGGATGGCGCACGCCCGAGTGGAAGCTGATTGTGGCGCTCGAGCCCGACTTCCACGGAAAGCCCGAGGTGGAGCTATACAACCTGGTGGCGGATCCCGGCGAGAACGAAAACCTTGCTGACAAGGAATCCGGTGTCGTACGGATGCTGCGAGACCGAATGGACGCCTGGATCGAAAAGCGGGAACAGGAAACGGGCCTGACCAATCCGATGTTCACGAACCTGCAGTGGCACGGCACCGGGCACGAAGGCCCTTTCACGAGTTCGGAGGCGGCATATAACGCCCTCTACATCGGGTCGCCGAAGACGGCCAGGAAATTGCAGGCGCGTGACGCCGCGGAAAGCGATGAAACGTCAGGCGGTGAGCCGTAGCCCGCTCCGGATGGGCTTGCTGCCGTACCCACGATGAAGGAGAGTGAAATGAGCGACGGGTTTCCGCTCCTCGAGGTTTCGGGATCGCCCCTGAATCGCGGCAGGACGCACGGAGAGGCGTTCCGTGAAGAAATTCGCGCGCTGATTCCGGTCTATTTTGACTACCTGGAGCGAACGAGCCGGAATCATGGCGTACCTGTATTGAGCAGGACGCGGGTACTTGAAATCGCCGGGACCTACGCGAAGCCCGCGAAAGCTTATGCTCCGGACCTGGTGGAAGAGGCCGGAGGAATTGCCGATGGTGCGGGTGTGCCGATTCAGGAGATCATGGCGCTCAACGGCTTCCTGGACATTTTCGACTATCTCTCTCCGAACTTTATCGGCGCGGGATGTACGACGTTCATGGTCCCTGATATGGAAGGCGGCGCACGTGCCGCCATCGGCCAGAATTACGACCTGGTGGAAATCTTCCAGCCTGCGGCAGTATTGCTGCAAATCACCGGTGCAGGACCGGACGCGCTCATGTACACGACGGCGGGAATGCTCGGGAGCGCGGGTCTGAACAGCGAGGGCATCGGCGTTGTCATCAACAACCTCGTCCCCGGCGACGCCGGACCTGGCGTTCCCTACCCGTTCGTGATCAGGCGCATTCTCGCCACGGCTCAAATCGGAGACGCCATAGACGCCGCGGTCTCCTCTCGCCGGGCGTCCGGCATGAACTATGTTCTGTGCGACCGGCACGGGGAGATCTACAACCTGGAAACTACGGCCGCCGACTACGAGGCCACCAGCCCGTTCGACGGACCGATGGCGCACTCGAACCATTATCTGGCGGACCGCCTAATACCGCTGGAGCGCCGCGCGAACGATCAGCGGGGCCAGAGTCTTGCGCGCTGGGGCCGGGCAACGCGGCTTCTGAACAGGTCTGCCGATCCGGATGCGGAGACGATCAAGTCGGCGCTCGGCGACCACGTGAACAGCCCCGTTTCAATCTGCAGGCACAGCGTGGACGGTTGCGGGCAGACGATTTGCGGCATTGTTCTGGAGCCGTCAAATGGCAGAGCCTGGTTCGCCCGGGGGCCCTGCTGCGAACACGATTGGGTGGAGTACCGTCTATTTGAGGTCGCGGGCCGTCGTGTCGCCTGACGGAAGTCGCCGCCAACCGCAGTTCCTGAACCTCCGATTGAACGACGACTCACGACCCACCACCTGAAAGCTTCTGACATGGATGCGAAAATCGAACGCTGGTTCAGAGCGCCGTACGGGATGCCCAATGGCGTGCAGGCAACCGGCGACGGCATATGGGTGGTCGATCAGGTAACGGACCGCGCCGCGCTGCTGGACGTCTCGGATGCGGACGAGTACGGAATGCTGCGGCTGCGGACGGAAGTGCAGACCGAGTCCTCCAACACCAGCGGGATGGCCTGGGGCGACGGATCGCTCTGGCTGGCAGCCAACGGTTCGGCGGACAAGTGGAGATCACCCCGTGACACGGACGCGGATTCGGGCGAGATTCTGCGGGTGGATCCAACGACTGGAATCACAATGGGGCGATGGCCGCTGCCGGGCGGCGGCGGCACGCATGGGCTGGAATACGATGCGTACGAGTCCGAAACGTTGTGGCTGACCACGTTGAAAGACCAGACGCTGACGCAGGTGCGAATATCGGACTGGACGATTCAACGCGTGTTTCCCCTTCCGTACGGACGCGCGCACGGCGTTGTTCGCGTTGCGAGCGGGGTGTGGATCGTACACACTTCGGATCGGGTGATCGTAAAACTCGATCCTCTTATGGGCAATGAGCTGGATCGCATCCATGTCCCGCCATCCGATCCCGAGCCCCATGGGCTCTCCGGTTACGATGGCGGTTTCCTCTATTGCGATGCCGCGTCGGGATGGGTTGCAAGAATCCGGACGGACGCGTGACGCGGGTTGTCGCGGCGTACGCGCAAGACGGGTGAGAATGATGAAGCACAAGGTGCTTTCCGTTACGGGATCAACGCGGGGAACCGCGTACACGATGAGCAACAAGATCCTGACCCACGCGGGCAAGACACACGTGGCGTGGCTGGACCAGATCTGCAAGATCTACGTGCGGACCTACCACCACAAAACCAGGCGCTGGGGCAGGCCGGTCTACGTCGGAACCGGGGATGACAACCACGCGGGAGCGGCGTTTGCAATGGATTCGCGCGGTTACCTGCATCTGGCATTCGGTCCCCATCATAATCCAATCCGTCACGTGGTGAGCAAGCGCCCCAATACCGCGACGTCGTGGGTGGAGCAGCCCTCGTTCGGAGGAACCACGGCGACCTACCCGAGCATGGTCTGCGACGCGGACGATACGTTGCACGCCTGTTACCGCGGATCGTACGCCGCGGAGCGGCCATGGTCGCTGGTGTATCAGAAAAGGAAGAACGGCGGCGCATGGACGGACCCCGTCAAGCTCGTGGACCCCGAGGGACCCCCCGCGTACACGCAGTTCGAGAACGCGCTTCACATCGACCGGCGCGGAACCCTGTACCTGGCGTATCATATCGTGCGGGCGACCGAAGCGGATTACGGCGACACGCGCGGCAGGGGGTTCGGGCTGATGCGTTCCCGCGACGGAGGCGAAAGCTGGCAGACCGTCGACGGACGCGCGCTCGACCTCCCCACAACCCCCGCTTCACCCTGCGTCATCGAATTCGACGAAGGTCTCGACGTCCGCATGGGTAACGTCGTAACCGGCGGCAGGGGAACGCCCTGCTTTACGCTGAATCGTCGGGAGAACGGCGCGGCGGAGACGTTCGTTTGCACCAGGGGAAAGGACGACTGGCAGGTGGTCTCTCTGATGCCCCACGCAAAGCGGCTGTTCGGCGAATGCGAGATGTCGGACGTGTGCGCGCTCAGCATCGCGGACGACGGCGTCATCTACGCGGCGGGCCCGGTCTGCCGGAGGGGAGGCGGCTGGGCGGATTCCAGCAACGAGATCGCGCTGTTTACGTCGCGGGACGGTGGGGAGACGTTTTCGGGCTACAGGATATCGGCGGACGAACCTGACGCATCCAACTGGCTGCCGGCCCTCGAAAGGCAGACGGGACACAATCGTGTGGACGTACCGCGTCTGGTCTATACACATGGGCATATCGGCGAGGGATGCAGCCCGGATATCGATACGGAAATCCGGTATGTATCGCTGAACGGCATCGCGGAGGCGGAGGCAGCTGTCGCAGACGCCCGGGTCGCGGGTGCGGAGCAGTTGAGCGGAATCCGATTTACAGAAGTACAACGCGGTAAAATGAGGCGGGACGTGGAGCAATACCGCCTCCGTTACCGGGAACTTCGGGAGGTGGACGTGGGCTACGACGTAGCCCCGGCGTCTGTCTTCCTGCCCGGCGTTGAGGCGCCGCCGTCCGGAGACCAGCGGGCGTTCCGTTTGACCGCTTCCGCGGTCGAGCGACCGGCATCCGATGATGACCTGGCGTTTCTGCCGGTGGGCGCGCTGGCCCGTCTGGTGGAATCCCGCGAGGTATCTCCCGTTGAACTTACCAGGCTTTATCTGAATCGACTGGACGCGTTCGGCGAAGCGTTGAACTGCGTGGTTTCGTTGACCGAAGACGTGGCACTGGCGCAGGCGAAGGCCGCCGAGGCGGAGATTATGGCCGGCGATTACCGGGGGCCGCTGCACGGGGTCCCCTGGGGCGCCAAGGACCTGCTGGCCACAAAGGGGATCAGGACCACGTGGGGCGCCACCCCTTTCAAGAAACAAACCGGCGAAACCGACGCGGCCGTTGTGGAACGGCTTCGGGATGCCGGCGCGGTCCTGGCAGCCAAGCTCTCGACCGGGGCGCTTGCGATGGGGCCGCGCTGGTTTGGAGGTATGACCCGGAACCCATGGGATATCGAAACAGACTCAAGCGGGTCGTCGGCCGGACCGGGCGCCGCGACCGCCGCGGGCCTTGTCGGCTTCAGCATCGGTTCGGAGACACAGGGTTCGATCGTCTCGCCGAGCCATACCTGCGGGGTAACGGGGCTGCGGCCCACATACGGCCGAGTTAGCCGATACGGTGCGATGGCCCTTGCCTGGACCATGGACAAACTCGGTCCCATGTGCCGCGGCGTTGAGGATTGCGCGGCCGTGTTCAGCGCGATCCACGGACCGGACGGGAGAGACCGATCCGTGGTGGACGCGCCGTTCAACTGGCCCGCAGCCCCGGATGTAACCGCACTGCGAATCGGCTTGATCCAGCCTGAATTCGATGCCATCGATGATGCCGCGGACCGTGTCGTCTACGAGGCCGCGATTCGGACGTTCGAGGATCTGGGATTGCGGGTCGAACCGGTGACGCTGCCGGAATGCCCGCACGGCGCGGTCTCGATGATGCTTTGCGTGGAAGCGGCGGCCGCGTTCGACAGTTCGACGCGGGCGGGCGAGCTGGATTCCATGATCGATGCGGACAAGAGTTCCTGGCCCACGGTACTTCGCAGCTATCGCATGGTGCCCGCCGTTGAATATCTGCGCGCGCAGCAGGTGCGTACCCTGATGATTCGCGACATGGAGGAACTGATGGCGAATTGGGACATGCTTCTGGCGCCCGGAAGCGGCGGGGCGAGCCTGACCGTTACCAATCTCACGGGCCATCCGGCCCTGACGCTGAAGTGCGGTTTCGTGGAGGGGATGCCACGGGGATTGACGCTGATCGGGAACCTCTACGACGAAGCGACCGTTCTGGCCGCCGGCATGGCATACGAGCAGGCGACGGATTGGCATCGTCAGCATCCGAATGTCGGAAGAGGTTAGTGTCCTGTCCCAGAAATTCCTCACCATTCGACCGGCGATTCATCCCGTCTCGCTACGTTTCCCTCGCTCGCCGACCTTACGCAGGTCGCCTGCGCGCTGACGTTGGTTCCTGAGCCTGTCGAAGGATGCGAGCCGGGCGACTCGACTGCCGAATTAAAGGCAACTTATTTCCGGGACAGAACACTAGCGGTCCAGGATCCACCCCTTGGGAAACGGTCCCTCGGACACTGACATCGCGGCCCACGGTATTCACGTCCGCGGACCCCTGATTCCCTGTGATCCGGTTCTGCAGGTGTGTTTTGGTGTAAATTTCGCAACATCATCAATCATTGGAGGTCTGAAAGATGGCAGAAGAATTCAGAGGCATGCCGTGCCGGCGGGTTGGGAACTCCGGTCTGTTCGTATCGGTCGTAGGGCTGGGCATGTGGAAATGGGGCGACCCCGTGTACGATGGATCCCGCATCGGAGACCACGAGGGGTTCAAGGTCCTGGACCGCGCCCTGGAACTGGGGGTCTTTCACTGGGATACGGCATGTTCATACAACCTGGCATCTGGAAATTCCGAACGCCTGCTGGGGCGCTATTTCGCCTCACGCCCGCGTTCGGTCAGAGAGCAGGTGGTCATGGCAACCAAGATTCACAACCCGGTGCGCGCGGAGCACGCCATGGAGGCCGATTTTACGCCGAATCAGCTCGGCGCCTCCAGGACGTACATCCACTTCGGCGTGGACAAGTGTCTGGAGCGGATGCGGACCGACTATATCGACCTGCTCTACCTGCACCAGAACGGCACCGACGAAGAAGGAAACTACCGGGTACCCATCGAGGAGACCTGGGGTGCGTTCGACGATCTGGTCACGCAGGGAAAGGTGCGTTACCTGGCGGTTTCCAATCATTCGGCGAAACAGATGGCCAACGTGGTAGCGGCGCTGGAAAGGGTGGGCAAGGACGTCTCCCGCCGGATCGTGGCCGTGCAGAACCGGTACAATCTCGTACAGCAGGATGCGGTCGCGGCCGAGGCCGGCGGCCGCGCGGCTGATTTCCTGAAGGCGGCTGCAAGGGCCGAAGTGGGCGTGATTCCCTATTATCCGCTCGCGAGCGGCCTGCTCACCGGCCGGTACCGCATGGGAAGTCTGGAAGACGCCAGCGGTCGGATCATAGACGACGGCGACGAGGCCGAATTCTTGACGGAACCCTACCTGGAGGCCGTCGAAGGGCTGCTCGCGGTTGCTGAAGCGAAGGGGATTTCTCTGGCCCAGCTCGCCATCGCCTGGCTGCTGGCCAAAGCGCAGGTGCCGTCCGTCATCGCCGGCGTAACGGCGATGCGGCACCTGGAGGACAACGTGAACGCGGCAGGCGTGGTGTTGGCGGACGACGAGATTGCGCGAATCGACGACGTCGTGGAAGCCGCGCTCGGAACCGGCTAGTAATCCTGTCTGAAGCTGCCGGAGGGCCGCGTCAAAAGAGCTGCTTTATCAACGGACCGCCGGGATCCAACCATGCTCGTTGAACGGATTGTAATCTACGGGCGAATGATCAAGTTTTCGCACAGTGTCTTCGCCCTTCCGTTTGCGTTCAGTGGCGCGGCGCTGGCGGCGCTTGAAGCGGAGATCCGTCTAGCCCAGGTGTTCTGGATCGTTGTGGCGATGGTGGGGGCCAGGAGCGCCGCGATGGGCTTCAACCGGCTGGTGGACCGGGAGATTGACGCGGCGAATCCCAGAACCGCGGCCCGCGAACTGCCGCTGGGCCGGATCTCTCCAGCCGCCGTGCGCGTGCTGGTCGCGTTTTCCTCCGCGGCGCTTATACTGGCGGCCTGGAGGCTGAATCCCCTGTGTTTCGCGCTGTCGCCCGTGGCCCTGGGCATTGTCTTCGTCTATTCCTATACCAAACGGTTCACGTGGGCCACGCAGTTCTTTCTCGGCCTCGCATTGTCGGTTGCGCCGATCGGCGCCTGGATTGCGATTGCCGGAAGTCTGGACGCGGAGATCCTGCTTCTGGGAGGCGCGGTATTGGCCTGGGTGTCCGGATTCGATATCATCTACGCCTGCCAGGACGTCGAGTTTGACCGCGGCCATGGGGTTTATTCGATTCCGCAACGTTTCGGCGTGCTCCGGGGGCTCGCCATCGCCCGGGCCCTGCACGCGATTTCCTTTCTTCTGATGGTCGCGGTGGGTGTGCTTTTCGGACTGGGAATTGTCTACGCGGCAGGACTCGTCTTTGTGGCGGGGTTGATGGTGTACGAGCACAGGCTTGTAAGGCCGGACGACTTTTCAAAACTCGGCGTGGCGTTCATGAACGTGAATGCCGCGATCAGCGCCGTCTTTTTCGTCTTTACGCTGGGAGACGTGTTGTGGCGGTGAACCGGACAACGGTTGCCGTAACCGGCGCCAGCGGGGCGATCTATGCGCTGCGCACCCTGCGCGCGCTGCTGATGAACGGAGACGAGGTTCATCTCATCGTCTCCGGGTTCGGCTGGATGCTTCTTAGAGAGGAAGCGGGCTTCGAGGGAAAGCAGGCTGAGTTTGAGGATTTCCTTGCGGACAGGTACGGCGCCGATATTGCGAACGGACGCGTGAACGTCCACCAGATCGGCAATATGGCGGCCCCGGTCGCCAGCGGGTCCGTGGATCTGCGCGGTATGGTCGTGGTCCCATGTTCGATGAAATACCTGGCGAATATCGCTCACGGCGCGTCGGGAAACCTGATCGAGCGGGCGGCGGACGTCACGCTCAAGGAACGGCGTCCGCTTATACTGGTCCCCCGGGAAACGCCGATGAACCTGATCCACCTCCGCAACATGACCACTGCCGCGGAGGCGGGGGCCGCGATCCTGCCGGCCATGCCGGCGTTCTATCAGAAGCCGGAATCCTTTGACGACCTCGCGGATTTCATCGCCGGACGGATTCTGAATCTGCTGGGCATCGAACACGACCTCTTCCCACCCTGGACCGGGACGTAGCGTCGTGGGGACGATCGAATGAACACCGACCTGAACCATCATGTAGAGCAAATCGCACTGGTCGATACGCACGAGCACCTGCGGAAAGAGCCGGAATGGGTGAACGACGGCCCGGACATTCTGCAGGACCTGTTCGGCAACTACGTTCCGGCCGACCTTCACACCGCCGGCGCACCTCCGGCTGCCATGAGGCGGCTGATGGACGGGTCGGACGCGGACGTCGCCGGGCGATTCGAGGGCGTCCGCGAAGCCTGGGAAGCGACGCAGTTTACCGGATACGGGGAAGCGGTTCGGCTGATCGCCAGGCATGTGTACGGCATCGATGAACTGACAGCGGAAGCGATTGCGTCCGCTCAGGAAGAGATTCACGCCCTGCGGCAGCCCGGCGAACGACTTCGCTTGCTTCGCGACGCGGCCAACCTGGACCACGTTCAGACGGACGATTTCAAGTGGGCCTGCCGCCCCGACCGTTCTGGGCTCGAATTTTTCCTGTACGATCTCTCCTGGGCAGGGTTCTGCAACGGTCAGATCGATACGGAGCAGATTCACGCTGAGACGAACGTCGAGGTGACGGGACTCGACTCCCTCCGGCAGGCGATGGAGGGCATCTTTTCGAAATACGCCGCCTGCGCGATCGCGGTGAAGGCTCAGCACGCGTACAACCGCACCCTGAACTGGACGGAGCGGAACGACTCGGAGGCGGCAACCGCGCTCGATAAGTTACTGAAAGGACCGGACGAAGAAGCCCCGGTCCAGACGCGTCTCTGCCTCGGGGACTGGTGCTGGGCGAGAGGCGTGGAATTCTCTATCGAACACAACCTGCCGTTCAAAATCCACACCGGATACTACGCGGGGAACGACCGCATGCCGGTGAGCCGGATTGCCGCGGGAAATATGTGCGCGCTGTTCGCACGGTATCCGGACGCGCGTTTCGTCCTGATGCACATCGCCTATCCGTATAGCGATGAACTCGTTGCGCTGGCGAAGCACTACCGCAACGTCTGGGTCGATCTCTGCTGGGCGTGGAGCATCGACCCGTACAGTTCGAGGGACTTTCTGCGTCGTTTCCTGCACGCGGTCCCCGCCAACAAGCTGTTTGCATTCGGGGGCGATACCGGGTGGCCCACAGGCACACTGGCGTATTCCATTCAGGCGCGAAATGAGATTGGCCGCGCGCTTGAAGCGGAGATCGAGGACGGATATATGACGGAAAAACAGGCGATCGACGTTGCGACCCGCATCATGCGGACGAACCAGTACGCCTGTTTCGATATCCCCGGAACCCGCGCGAATATACGTGAAGCCAACACGGCGTAAGCCCGAACGGACGAGGGAAAAAGTTGACACAGGTTACAGACGCCCTACTCGAAGAGATGGTAAGGACCATCGTCGACGAAGCCGATCCGGAACAGGTCATCCTGTTCGGCTCCCACGCTCGAGGTAACGCTACGAGCGATTCCGACGTGGATCTGCTTGTCATTAAGTCAGAGTCTTTCGAGAACAACGAACTGAAGTACAACGAAGGGATCAGGCTTTATAACGCATTGTCCCATTTCAACGTTCCAAAAGACATCCTGGTTTATAGTCGCGAACGGGTGGAATATTGGCGCGATTCTCTCAACCACGTAGTGGCGCGAGCCTTGAGGGAAGGACGGGTGCTTTATGGGCGACCTTAAACAAGCCCGTTCTTTGTTCGAAGCCGCCGTGAGAGACACGACCACGGTACGTCTTATGGCTTCCGACCGCAATTTCCCCGACGAGAACTTAGGATTTAATGTTCAGCAGGCCGCCGAGAAGCTCTTTAAAGCATGGATCGCTCTACTCGGAGAGGTCTATCCGCTCAGCCACGACCTGGATCTCTTGCTCAATCTTCTGACCAATCGTGACCCGGCTGCTGCACAATTCCGAAGCTTGGCTTCTTACACTCCGTTTGCTGTTGAGTTTCGCTACACGGGCGATGACGTTGTGCCTCCAACCCTGGATCGGGCCGAAGCATTGCGACAGCTGGAGAGCCTGATTGAACTGGTCAAACAACGACTTGAGGTAACTGAAGGTGAATGAACGATCGCATCCTTTCTCGTACAAACAGCCGCCGGTTGCGAGCAACGGGCGGCTGTTTCTGTACCTCACCAGTTTGTCTCAGAATTCCGCGCTACCAATAGGCCTCCGCGTCGAAGTTCACGCGCATGGAAACCAGCGCGCGCAGGGTACGCACCCTGTCCTGGCGATTGCCTTCCGTCTGTTTATACCCGCCTATCACGGCGGCCAGATCCAGCGCAAAATACCGATCCAGTTCGGCGCCGATCCCAAGCGTCCACGCGTCGCGGTCCGTCTCGATCCGCACCTCCGGTACGGGGCCGCCGCCCACGTATCGAACAGGATCGCGATAGTATCCGGCCCGCACGGCCACACCCCTGCCGGGAATGGCGTACTCACCTCCCAGATGGACCCGCACCGCACTTCGATATTGCAGGCGAAAATCGTCGACGTACGGCGTGATGTTCCGGGCCAGTACGTTGTAGGTCGCTTCCTGCAGATCCCCGTAGTGAACGTCGCCGGTCAACGTCAATCCCTTCGAGGACCATCCCAGTCCGAATCCCAGCGAAACCGGCTGCCGTATCTCATATCTGTCAGCGTAGTTGTCGCGAGGATAGGTATCCTTCCGATCGTCGAACGTATCTTCAAATTCATCGACCAGTTCGGCCGACACCCGAATGGGAGTGGCCGCTGAGACCGTAAAGCCAAGCCGGAAATTGGACGGATGCCGGTAATGGATGCCGCCCTGAACGCCCAACGCGGAGAAGCTGTCGTCGGATTCGAAACGCTGGTAGATACGTACCGTATCCACGTGGACCTGTCGAACGTCTTCAAGGGTGAGTTCCTGCATGAACCGGTTGGTTCCACGCCATTTGTAGAGCGAAATCCCCGCCGACAGGCGCGGCGCCAGGTCGACAGCGGCGCCCATTGTCCAGGCGCCGAAGGTACCTCTGTCTTCCGAAAATCCCGACTTGTCAAATTCGGCGACTTCATCGTACGCGTCGATCCGCAATCCACCGTCGAAGTGCCGGACGCGTCCGAATCCCCCCGCAACTACAAGGCTTCCCCGATACACGGGTATGGGGTAGACGATCCCTCCAGTAGCAAAGCGCGTGCTGTTCAGCTCAAACGCCGAAGCCTGGCTGAAGAAATGTGACTCGTTTCGATAGCGGTCGTGGGACATCCCCCACGAGATAGACCCACGCCGGGCCCGTGCCAGGCCTGCCGGGTTCCAGAAAAGGCCGGAGAAGTCATCCGATACCGTGACGTAAGCGCCCCCCATCCCCATCGCGCGCGCGCCGATCCCGGAAAACCCGTCCAGTGCAACCTCCTGCGCGTTGAGCGCTGCTGTCCATGCGCATATCGCCAGCATCGAAACGACCGGACGGACCCGCTTCATCGCATCCCTCCTCTGCGACGCTGACCCTCGCGCTTCTCCTCGCGCTTTTCCTCCTGTTTCTCTTCTTCTTTGGGTTTAGACGATTGTCCGCCACCCGAGTCGCGCGGTTTGGAGGCGGTCCTCGACGTGCTGCCCGACCTTTCCGGATTCGAATAAGTCCGCACAGCGCCTGCAACCGGCGCCCGTCGCCGTCGCGTCTTCTTTGTTACCCCGCCTTTCCGGACCGCACCGGCGGACGCTTGCTCCCCACCCCGCAATCCGGTATATCTGATGCGCAGACGCGGTTCGTAAAGGTCGATGGGATCTGCATCAACCGGGCGATACCTGTACGTGGGAGCGGGCAATCGTCCGCGAGCAAGAACCCGCCGCATCCACCCCCTCCACCAAGGTCCGTATGCCGCCGTCCAGTAGGAATGTCTCCAACGGAAACCGCGTCTTGCCCACGACGGATAGCCCGGGAAATAGGGTTCGTAATACCGCGCCACACCCCACCCGTACGAATCGAAACAGTTGTACACGTACTGTCTGTATACGTGGACCGTGTCGATTTCCGCAGCCGAAGCGGAACCGACCTGTCCTTCCGTTTCGTATTCGGGCGGCCGGATCTGCGTATAACACCCGGCAAGTGCGAAAACACACGTCAGCGCGAGGCAGATACGATACACCATGGCAGCCTCCCTGGAGTAGAAATCCGCACATCTCTTCAGTGCAGTCTTCGTAGCGCCACTAATAGGAAATAATAGCAAATTTCCAAACTGGACACAATACCCCTAGTAGGGGCGACCGGCCGGTCGCCCCTACTTCAGCTGCTCTTATGGAAGAGCTTCGCGACAAGAGAGCGGAACCCCGCGCCTTTGCGGCTGCCAGGTTCGTCATCTGAACAGCAGGAATCCGTACCAGGTCCGCCAGCTCCTGTTCCTGCGGCGAGGCGGGACACAATCTCGTCGTTTTCAGGAAACCGGCCTTCCTTCAGTTTTGAGAAGACCGCCTTCCCGTCGGCAGTGATCTCGAATTTTCCGCGTCCGGATGGAACCAGCGTGAAACGCGAAATACCCGTCTTGTATTTTTCCAGCACATGGCGCGTCAAACTGACGGCCTGGTCCTCGTAGCCTCACATGGCGCAGTAGACAAGCTCGATGTCCAACATGGACCTCCTTTTGCATTTAACCTCGATTCCTCATTTTTGGAGGACGTTAATTCGAATATGTGTCAGTTGAAAAGGCGATTAGACTGCTGATTACCAGGATACACCAGGACACTGTACGTGAACTGAAAAAATGTCCTTCATGACGACCATTTCGGCCTGTTTCGAAGGGTTTCGTCGAGTTGCCGCGTTGCGGCTTTTGCGGAATTGACGTTAGTTATCGTCTGACAGTTGATGGCGGACACTTTGGATTTGGTGTTTCGACGCCCTGGAATTTGTGCTCAGTTCTTTTCTTCATGCCCAAAGTTTAAATATCCACGCCGCGAGGCACAGCACAATTCCGCCGATGCATATTCCATCTCTTTTGCCCGGCGAAAAACTGCCCCAGAGATTCTCAAACCGCCCTGGAAACAGTGCGATCCCAAATGCCAATCCGACAATCAAAAGGGAGAAAGGATGGTACCGCCACGCGTCCGCAATTCGTCCATGGGTGAGGCTGAGGCACGCCCGCGTCATCCCGCACCCGGGACACGGAATATCGGTCGCAACGGAAAACACACAAGGAATCGACGCAACCTCAGTCGGCGACACATCCGACACGGCAACATATGTGCCAGCCACGCCCAAAACAATAAGAAAGACACGCGCGACAACCATATGGTTAACCATTGGAATTTCGCTCGTAGAGTCTGTTGATCTGATGCTGCTGAATGGCAACAGAGGCGATCCAGAAACCGAAAATTGCCACCAGAACACAGATGACAGGCAGATTCGAATCGTACGTCAGATCATTGTCGTCCTGAACTTCATTAATGCCGGTTGCCATCTTGTACTCATAATAAATGCCGAAAATACCGCAGGTTATAATCGAGAGGAAAAACCACAGCCAGAAGGAAAATTCGTTTCTGCCAAGCCAGGCGTCGAGCGTCGCCATCTGCTTGTATTGCCAATAGAGCCCGTAGATTCCCAGCGTCACAAGAGACAGCAGGATTCCCGCCACGATACTCCGCCGCGCCTGAAACTCCGGATAAGGATATCTATTCATCATGAAAACCTCCGCAATGACGGAACTGCCGTTTGCTCCAGGGTGCGAAATCGAATCCACACCGGACTGGAATATATCCGGTACTGTAGCAGGTACACGTGGCCGAACCGCGAGTTCCGCCTCTGCTGCGAAGTACGCTGCGGCGCGGCGCCGGACGGATTAAGCCGATTCACCGGTATAGAATGCGGCTGTACGCACCGCCGCTGCGCGTGCAGCGATGGGGTCTGTGCCGGCCGCAACGGCAGCCATTTCCCATCCGCGACTGCTGCCTGCTATGTACGCCTTGCCTTCAGGTGAAACTGCGAAAGCGGCTTCGTCCAGCTTCGGCTCTGTCCGATTCTCGATATGGAAGAAGAGTCCCAAAAGACCCATTTCCCACCCCACGCCGGCTGCGCCGGGTCCAAATTCGTCCCAGTGTGGCGAATGACGAGCGGTGTGCGTGAGACTCAATCGCGGGTCCCCGTTACCGTCCTCCGAGATATCCAGTTCCACCCAGCTGACGTCACCGTCGAACTCCCAGGTGGCCTCGAACTGAGATGGTCTTCGGCACGCTGTGATGACCCCACCCGCGTTGCCCTCCAGCTGATAACGACCGTCCAGTTTCAGATCGCCACTGATAGGGAGAAACCAGCGCGAAATGCGCTGTCCGTTCGTCACGGCATCCCACAAGTCCTCGGCCGTCGTGGAGTAGCTACGATCAATGGTGACCGCGTGAACGGATTCTCCATCGCGCTCCAGTGACGACACGCAGCGTGCTGCCGCATTCAGTTGAGCTTCGACATCGAAACGCACACTGTCCTCCTGTCCATCAGGGCGCCGACGCGGTTGCCCGTCGGGCGACGCTCCGAAGAAGCCCTCCGAACAACAGGACATGAATTGGATACAGGGCGTGCCAGTAGAAGCGCCCCCATAAGCCCGACGGGTCGAAAACGGCGGTCTGGCGCACTCTGGATCCCCCTCCGTCCCTCGGTGTGACGTCGAACTCGAGCCAACCCCGCCCTGGCAGCTTCATCTCTGCTGTAAGCCTGAGACGAACATTCGGCTCGCAGACATCCACCCGCCAACAGTCCAGGACGTCCCCCGCGGCCAGGTTCTCCGGATCCCGGCGACCCCGGTTCATGCCAACCCCGCCCAACAGAAGATCGAACAGGCCGCGAAGCCGCCAGATCCAGTCGCCGCAGTACCAACCGCGATCCCCGCCGATGCGCCGTATCGGGGCGAACGCGGCGTCCGTCCCGACCGGCAGATCGACAGCGGCCGAGTGGATGATCCGGCTGCGGATTCGGACGCCGCCCCAGCGCAGCACTGTTCCGGACGCCAGCGCGCCCTCCGACCACGGCGTGGTGGCGAACGCTTCGTCCTCTTCCCCGGTGGCCCGCGTGATGGCCGCCCGCAATCCGAGCGGTGTAATAGGAAAAGCGGTCCGCGCAGCAGCGTCGTTAACGACGGTGGCGTTGCGAAGACCGTCGACCAGTTCGCGGCCGACCCGCGCGTAAACCGGAGTTGTCAGCCCAAGCCAGAGGCTGGAGAGGCGGGGCGTCAGCAGCGGCACGGGAATCAACAGGCGCCGGAGACCGCGCTGCCGTGCGTACTCGCGCATGATCTCCCGGTACGAGACCACGTCCGCGCCGCCAATCTCGAACAGCCGGCTCTCTCCATGGGAAAGGTCGATCGATGCGACAAGATACGCGACCAGGTCAGCAAGCGCGATTGGCTGCGTGGGGGTACGCACCCACGACGGGCACACCATCACGGGAAGGCGTTCGACAAGGGCCCGGATCAGTTCGAAGGAGAGGCTGCCGGCGCCGAGCACGATGCCGCTGCGGAACTCGATCACGGGCACGCCGGACGCCCGCAATACCTCGCCGGTCTCGTGGCGGCTGCGCAGGTGTTTGGAGAGCCCCTCCGCGGCGCCGAGTCCGCCCACGTATACGATGCGCCGCACGCCGGCGACGCGAGCCGCGTCACCGAAATTGCGAGCCGCCTCACGGTCCCGGGCTTCGAAATCGGTGCTTCCGCCCATCGAGTGAACCAGGTAATACGCGGTTTCGACGCCCGAAAACGCGGCCGCAAGCGACGCCGGATCGAAGCAGTCGCCGCGGACAATGCTGCTCTGCGGTCCGACCTTTCCGTTGAGCGCCTCGGGCCGGCGGGTCATGCAGCGGACCGGACGACCGTTGGCCTCGAGTGCATCGAGCAGTCGCCCGCCGATGCAGCCCGTGGCGCCGGTCAGCAGAATCTTCGGCTGTGGTTTCGCCTCAATTGTCATGCGGTCATTCCAGCCAAGTCTCCGTCCTGATCCTCTACGTTCCTGTTTGGCGAACGGGCGACCGGCCGGTCGCCCCTACACGGAGAAGGATCTCGGCGATCCGAACTGGTACGAATATACGAAAGGGGGACGCGGGACTCAACCCGTTCCCCCTTTCTTCACGAAGGCATTGAAATGCATTCCCGAAACCATCTGGCGCATTCGGTCAGTATTGGCGCGCCGGCGACCGGCCGGTCGACCCTACGCCAGCAATACGCGCGCTACGAACCAGGCGTCACACCTGTGCAGATCGGTCGCGACGCGGGATTTTCAGTCGTCGCCAGGGAGAACGGGAGCTCGCATCAATTCCCCAGATCCAACACCTTGGCGTCCAGATACGGAATTGAGAAGGAAAGAATTGACATCGCGCACTATATCAGGTAGTTATATTGCAGGCTATAAACCAACGGAGGCCTCTGATGAAAACCGCTCTCGTACAAATCGGAGATTCACGCGGCATCCTCATACCCGGGTCGTTCCTGGAACAATGCCAATTTCCGGACGAAGTCGAGCTCGAAAACCACGGAAATCATTTGATTATTCGTACCACTTCTAAGCCCCGAAGCGGTTGGGAGGACGCCTTTCGTCGTATGCGCGAAAACGGGGACGATAAATTACTGGATGATGCGTCTCAGTCAGTAGACGAATGGGACATCACGGAGATTCCTTAGGTCCAAACTTCGGCGATTGACGCCGCGATCGGCAAGTCGCGATAGACGGGTTTCTGGGACAGTCGCCATCCGGATGTTAACCGAGCAGATTGGAGGAAATGATGCGTACTCTGTTTGTATTCCTGTCGATGACGTTAGCCCTTATTCAATCCATTCAGGCGCAGCCGGCTGACGTCTCGAGTCATGTGGCGGCGCTTAAAGGCAAGACGTTCTGGCTGAAGATCGCATTTATAGAGGTGAACGACGGGCTTCGGGGGGTTGACGCCGCGAATGTTCTGGAGAATGGCGAGGTTTCATACCGCGCAACATTCGGCGGGATTCGCCAGTCGCAATCCCAGTCAGCCGAGGATTTCGCCGAAGAGGTTCGGAATATAATTATCAGGGATGAACTAATGGGTTGGAGCGTGCGGGTAATTCAAAAAGGGGCGAAAGCCGTCATCCGAAAAGCCGAGGCAAAGAAGAAAGAGGTCTATATTGAACTCGACAAACTGTCAGGCGCCCGCCATGCCGTTCGCCTTAAAGTCAATAGAGACAACTACACAATTGCCGAAGTCGATCGCCTTTTCAACGTCGCCTTTGCCGCAAGCGAAGCGGAATTGGCAGGTTCGGAAGAAACCGTGCTGCTTGAGATGAATATGTCCATCGAGGAAGTGATCGAACGGAAAGGCAAACCCGGAACGCGCGTTGAACTCGGCTCCAAGACCATCCTCGCCTATGATGATTTGAAGCTGATATTCAAGGACGGAAAGCTTGTGGATGCGCAGTAGGGGCGACCGGCCGGTCGCCCCTGCTCACTCATCTCCTCGGATCCTGGCCAGCGCCTCTCTTGCAGCGTCTGCCATGAGATTCAGAGAACCTTCGAGATTCTCGCATATCCATTCGAGATGCCTGACCGCACGCTGCTCCCGGAACTCGCCGAGTTGCTGGATGACCGTCTCGCCCAGTCCGTCGCCTATCGGATACCAGTCCCTGGACATGTGTTCGAAGATGCTTTCGAGCAGATTCAGCAGGTGCTGGCGAATCTCTTCCGAATCCGGCGAGGGTTTCCAGACGTAACGCGGGTTTTCCTTGCTCACCAACACGTCGGGTTGACCGGCCCGGACGCGCCATTCCTCTTCCCAGCCGCCGTGGCGCATCACCGGTCCGATCGGGATGGGATCTCGATCGGGCCGGCGATGGGGATGATTCGCGCAATACGTGTAGAACGGATCCTCTATCGCGATGTCCCTGATCTCGCAATGGGGCGGTACGCTCGTATCCACGTACAGCAACCAGTCACGTTCACCCTGGTTCTTTCTGTTGAACCAGCAGGTTCCGCAACAGTCGGATCCTCCATTCGGCATCGCTCAGCCCTCCTCCCGGTTTTACCTCCACAACTCCTCCCGCATCCGGTAGTAGGGATGCGCGGTACTGCGTGATTCAAATATCGGTACAACTCCTCTCCGACTTACTGACCGCCACAATCGTATCGGCCGTCAAAAGATAAACCTGATCTGTCGCAGGAATTGCGACAATCTGTAAGAAAATCCTCCCATCGGCGGAACGCTGTTAGTCGGGGCGACCGGCCGGTCGCCCTACTCACCGGTAAATTTAAAACAGCTTCCAGGCGGGCAATTGCCGACACTGACGAGCTTTCATAAGCCATCTTTTTCGCGGAATTCTCAATCGCGCGCTTGACAACGTATCCCGTTCGCTTATATTGTTATGTTATAACATAACATCATTCAATCGAAGAGAACGACCCGCCTGTCATGAAACCAACCGCAACCTGGCCTGTATCGACAGCCTCTACATCACGCCAGGCCGCGGGCGATCAGCCCGCGGCATAAACTGGCCCAAATGCCGCCTCACGCGGCAGCAATGAAAGCGGCGGCGATGACGTCGACATTTTGTCTTTTGAAACGGTGACAATCAGATGCGAGTGAGTTACGAAATCGCGGTCTTTCTCGCATGGCTGTGTGCCGTCGCATTCCCGGCGGACCTCCGCGCGGAAACGATGCTGCCCGGCGAGCCAATCTCGGCCGAGTACTCCAGCGGTGAAAGTCACGCTGACACCCGGCAGGCATCTTCGCTCTGGGATCAGGCTGCGACGTGGGTCCTGGATAAGCAACGCGATTTTCTCGTACAACTGACAACCGAATTGCGATCGTTGCGCGGCAAGGATGACGTCGGCTGGGCTTTGGTGCTGATGAGCTTTCTCTACGGTGTCTTGCATGCCGCGGGGCCCGGACACGGGAAGGTCGTGTTGACGACCTATCTGTTGACCCAACGAAGCCGGCTGAATCGCGCGGTCACCATGGGTGCCGCAGCCGGACTCCTGCAGGGTGTAACGGCGCTGGTGCTGGTCTACGTCCCGATCGGTCTGGCAGGTTGGCTGCCGATGGAGACGGAGACGGCATCATTGTGGGCTACGCGAGTCAGTTTCACGCTGCTTGCGATCGTCGGACTCTACCTGCTGGTACGCGCGACAGGCGCCCTGTCAGAAAGCGTTCGCCAATTGCGCCGTGAAACCGGCGAAGTCCACCACGACCATGCGGATCATGAACACCGGGCGGATGGCGGTTGCCGGCATCTGCCCAGTGCTGCAGAGATTGATGCCGCCGGCAGCCGGCATGCGGCGGCTGGCGTGGTTTTGGCCATTGGGCTGCGCCCTTGCAGCGGAGCAGTGTTGGTGCTCGTCCTCGCCGCCGTGATGGATTTAAACTGGCATGGGGCGCTTTCCGTGTTTGCCATGTCCATAGGTACCGCGATCACCGTTGTTGTCCTGGCCATTATTGCGACGCGGGCGCGAGACTGGGCGAGTGAGGTCGTCGCTCACAGGTCGCCGTTGTGGACGCTGGCGGCCGGTGGCGTGGGCGCGCTTGGCGGCGCCCTCCTGGTCGTTTTCGCGCTGTGGCTGCTGAACGCGTCGTTTGCGCTTAAACCAGCAATGGGCATGTAAGCGGTGGGCCCTGGCCCCGTTGTCCGCGCGAATTGTCATCAGGATTATCCGCCGGATGAAGCCACAGTTCTCTCCCCTTCGGGCCGGTATCGGAGCGCGCCTGGCACTTGCCGGCGTCGCCGCCGGTTTGTTGTGGTTCGCGGTCGCATGGGCCCTGCTATGAGTGCGCCAACGGACGGTACGATCCTGCATTTTGATAACCTGACCCTCGGATACGACCGCCACCCCGCGGTCCATCATCTCGATTACACCATCCGCGCCGGCGCCCTGGTCGCCGTGGTGGGGCCGAACGGCGCCGGAAAGTCGACTCTACTCAAAGGGACCGCCGGCAGCCTCGCGCCTCTCGAAGGCGAAATCAGGTTGACGGGGATCAACGTCTCGGACATCGCGTACCTCCCTCAACAGTCCGATATCGATCGGAGCTTTCCGATCTCGGTCTTCGACATGGTGGCCATGGGATTGTGGCGAAAGACCGGAGCTTTCCGGCGATTCGGACGCAAGGGCAACCGGAAGGTCGGCGAAGTCCTTGATGTCGTAGGTCTGGGCGGTTTCGAGAAGCGCTCCATCGGCACCCTTTCCGGCGGGCAGATGCAACGTTCCCTGTTCGCACGCCTGCTCCTCCAGGACGCGCGGCTGATTCTTCTCGACGAGCCGTTCACGGCGATCGATTCGGCTACAGTACGTGATCTAAAGGAACTCATTCGTCGCTGGCACGGAGAGGCGAGGACGGTCGTCGCCGTCTTGCACGACCTGGATCAGGTTCGAACGGATTTCCCCGAGACCCTGCTGCTGGCCCGCGAGCGGATCGCCGCCGGTCCAACGGAAGACGTCCTTTCTCCTGCGAATCTCGATCGAGCGCGCCGGCTTACAGAGGCCTTTAACGAAGAGGCGGCCGTATGTGGGAGATAAACGCCGGGGCCGCCTACTGTCCTGTCCCAAAAATACCTCACCATTCGGCCGACGAGTCGCCCGAATTTAGGCAACTTATTTCCGGGACAGAACACGACCCTCCAGCAAGGGGCGCGTGATGTACGATGCCGTCATCGCCCCGTTCGTTGAATTCGGCTTCATGCGCCGGGCCCTGGTCGGGTGCCTTGCTCTTTCGCTGGGAGCGACGCCCATCGGGGTGTTTCTGACCTTGCGGCGGATGAGTCTTGCCGGGGATGCCATGGCCCACGCAATTCTTCCCGGTGCGGCGCTCGGGTACCTCGTTGCAGGGCTGTCGCTCGGCGCCATGACGCTTGGCGGGGTCATTGCGGGAGTGGCTGTGGCCCTGCTCTCCGGAATGGCAGCCCGAACCACCGTGGCCCGTGAGGATTCCAGCTTGGCCGCCTTCTATCTGATTTCCCTCGCCGTCGGGGTCGTGATCGTTTCGACGCGCGGAAGCAATGTCGACCTGTTGCACATCCTGTTCGGGACGGTACTCGCCTTGAACGACGCGGCCATATTCCTGGTCTCGGGAATCGCCACGGTCACCCTTTTCGGGCTTGCCATCATCTACAGACCATTGGTGATGGAGTGTTTCGACCCGGGCTTTCTCCGCTCGGTGAGTCCGTTGAGTCCGGTAGCTCATTACAGCTTTCTCGTCCTGACGGTCCTCAATCTGGTGGGCGGGTTTCATGCACTGGGGACCCTGATGGCGGTGGGCATCATGATACTCCCCGCCGCTGCCGCGCGGTTCTGGACGCGCGACGTCACGCCCCTGGTGGTCATCAGTGTGATTGCGGCCTTCCTGGGCGGGTTCGTGGGCCTGTTGTTGTCCTATTACGCCAGTCTGCCTTCCGGCCCCGCCATCATCCTGACGGCGGGCGCGTTCTATCTGTTCTCGCTGTCTTTCGGACCTGACGGCGTCATCATGACACGCCTCAGGCCACGCCGTCATCTGGAAGCATGATTTTAAAACCGAGCTACGAGTAAGCTTATGGCATCGAAGCGATCTATCCTGTTTTCCGTCTTCGCCGCTTGTTTGATTGCCGTGTCAGGTTTGGGGACCGCCGGCGCCGATGCCCCCATTGACGTTGTCGCATCATTCAGCATCCTGGGTGATATGGTCCGGCAGGTAGGCGGCGAACGGGTGCGCGTCACCACCCTCGTCGGCCCCGACAGTGACGCGCACGTCTATCGGCCGACTCCGGCCGACGCGCGGGCCGTCGCCGGGGCCAGGCTGTTGGTCGTGAATGGATTGGGCTTTGAGGGTTGGATAGACCGTCTCACGGAGGCATCCGGCTACAGGGGGCCAGTGGTGACGGCGACAGCCGGCGTCGAACCCCGCAGGGTGGATCCCGATCGCGGCGAAATCGATCCCCATGCCTGGCAGAGTCTGGCCAATGCCCGGATCTACGTCCGCAATATCGCCGACGGATTGGCTGCGATCGACCTGGCGGGGGCCGAAATCTATCGCGGCAACGCGGCGCGTTACCTGAAGGAGATCGACGCGGTCGAGGCACAGGTTCGCAAGGCGATCGGTTCGCTGCCGGTCGATCGGCGCAAGGTGGTCACATCCCATGACGCTTTCGGCTATTTGTCTGCAGCCTACGGCATCGAGTTCCATGCACCGGTCGGGTTCAGCACCGAAGCGGAGGCCTCCGCGGGTGACGTGGCCAGGCTGATTCGTCAGATCAACAGGGAGAAGATTCCGGCCGTCTTCGTCGAGAACATATCCGACCGCCGCCTGCTCGACCAGATCGTCCGGGAAACCGGAGCGCGGATCGGCGGCACGCTCTACTCCGACGCTCTGTCGAAGGCGGACGGGCCGGCCGGCACGCACCTTGACATGATGCTACACAACATCCTGACGTTGTTCGCCGCCCTGTGCGACTCATCGGGTTCAGGGACCAGGGGCGTTCGTCTTCTCCGTGGCGCTGACGCAAGTCCTTGATCGCCGCCGTGCGCAACCAACTGCCACGAGAGGTGCGTGACGAGGAGAAGCCCGTGAATAACAAAGCGCTTTCCCGGATCCTTGAACGAGCCGAGGCGCTGTGCCTTGAGCGCGGCGCGCGGCTGACCGAACAACGCAAGGCTGTGCTTCAACTGCTGTGCGTATCGGACAAACCACTCAGTGCTTACGAGCTGTTGGAACGCATGCGCGGCGTTGTCAGGAATCCCGCGCCACCCACGGTCTACAGGGCATTGGATTTCCTGCTTGGGCAAGGCCTGGCGCACAGGCTTGAGAGCCTGAACGCATACGTGGGCTGCGCACATCCGGATCATCCGCACGCCAGCCAGTTCCTGATTTGTGATGACTGTGGCGACGTGGCCGAGGTTGAAGACCCCACTGTGGCCAGGAGCCTGAAAGCGGCAGGCAAGGAGATAGGATTCCGTACCAGGCGGCCGGTCGTCGAGCTGCTGGGAACCTGTGCGCAGTGCATTTCGGAGGGAGAAGAAAGTATATGTTGATCAACACATCAACACGCCGCCCGAACCGCGCACGGGTTCGCCGTATCAAAAACGCATTGCGCGAAGCGTTGAGCCTACCTGATGACACGGCGATTTCGGTCACCGAACTGGCGTGCCTCGAAGAAGGCTGACCGCCTGTTGAGACCATGTTTGCTCTGCTTCAGCGCGATGCCCCACCGAATCAATACAAGCTTCACAAAGCCACGGACGCCGTTGACGCCGAAGACCTGTTCCAGGTCTGCACGTCGTGGGGATTCGACGTCCAACTTCAATTGCTCGAACGTCTGCTCCAGGGGGACTAGATGAACAAGCCGAATTTGAACATTCCAGCTCGAAAAGTACCCGTTACGATCCTTACCGGCTTCCTCGGCTCCGGCAAGACAACCCTGCTCAACCGGATTTTGAGTGAGAAGCACGGCAAGCGTATTGCCGTAATCGAGAACGAGTACGGGGAGGTCGGCATCGATCAGGGGCTCGTCATCAACGCTGACGAGGAGATCTTCGAGATGTCGAACGGTTGCATCTGCTGCACGGTGCGCGGAGACCTGATTCGCGTACTCGGCAATCTCATGAAGCGCCGTGACAAGTTCAACTATGTGTTGGTGGAAACCACAGGGCTCGCCGACCCCGGTCCGGTCGCTCAGACCTTCTTCATGGACGAGGAGATTCACGCAGAGTTTTCGCTCGACGGAATCGTCACGCTCGTCGATGCCGCCCACGTCGAGCAGCAAATCGGACGGAGCGACGAAAGCACGGAGCAAATCGCGTTCGCAGACGTCCTCGTTCTCAACAAGACGGACCTCGTGAACGGCGAGGCGCTCGACAGGCTCGAAGCCCGGCTGCGGGACATGAACCAAATGGCGCGAGTCGTGCGCAGCGAGCAGGCGAATGTGTCCCTCGATACTGTACTCAACCTCGGCGCCTTCGACCTGGACCAGGCGCTCGAGCGTCGTCCCACCTTTCTCGAGCCGGAGTATCCGTTCGAATGGACTGGCGTCTATTCGCTCGATATCGGGCGCTACGAACTCAGCCTCGCCGATGGACCCGATCCGGCAATGTCCCTCGTCGTCGCGCCCGACCAGGGCACGAATGACGCCGCCCTCCGCGAGGGTGCGGAGTGGTGTGTACGGCGATTTGGCGAACCCGCGGAGCTCATTTGCCCGGGGGACGCGATTCCAATCGGAAGGCACGTGAACCTGCGGCTCGAAGCTTCAGGGCGCAAGTCGTTCTTCCTGACGGTCGATACGCGCGCGCAGGTAGGCCTCTACGCCCAACACATCGCGGAGGAGTTCGATCTCAAACTGAAGAACGCGGATGGGGCGACAGTCAGCCTGGAGGACAGTCCACGCTCCGGGATCACCTCCAAGGAGAACGGCGCCCCGTGCGTTAAAGGAGCGGTGGTTCCAGTTGAGGTCGAGCGGACCTGGGTCGCACAGCACGAGCACGACGACGAGGTGGGCTCGATCGCGATCGAGAGG
>JAPPFJ010000027.1 GCA_028877215.1 Gemmatimonadota bacterium
AGCGGTCTTCGCGCGGCTGCAAAAGCGCCGGTCGGCGTTGGTCAAACCCGCCCGTCTTACGAGATCGAGGCTGCGCTTGCTCGCCTCTCATAGCCGGATTTTCCCGCCTTGACCGCCACTTTTTCGCTCGCGCTCGGGAACTCACCGGTAATTTTAAATCAGCTTCTGAGTTTCGTGACGCGTTGCGGGTTTGCGGCGGTTAAGGTAAAGATCGGCCCGATGATGTCAAGCGGTTTTGCGGGTCGATGTCGGACGATGGATCGTTTTTGACGGGGATCAGATTGCCCGTCGCCGGCTGTGTAGAACGGTGTTTCCACAATATACCATGGGGAGCTGGGGATGATTATCAATCGGATTGGCGCCGGCAGGTTGTTTCTGATCGGAATTCTGATGGCCGGATGTACTTCGAAACGGAACGAAACCGGGTCGATCTCCTACTCGCCGGAGACGGCCAGGCTCGTCAGCCACGTGACATCCGATGTCATCCGAGCGGGAGACGACATTCGCGTGCGATTCGTGTCGCCGGTCGTGCCCGGAAACCGGGTTGGCAAGAGCCCTGAGAAAGACGTATTCACGTTCGTACCGGGCATCAACGGCGCCGCCGGCTGGGAGGACCGTCGTACCCTTCTCTTCCGGCCGGACGCGCCGCTCCCGTTCCGGCAGAACTACCGGGGCGCCGTGGATCTCGCAGCCCTGTTCCCTCAGCACAGGAACCTGCAACCCCTCGAGTTCGCGTTTCACGTAGCCGGCCGGGAGATTGTCTCGTTGGACGCCGATTTCGAATTGATAGAGAAAGAGGATCCACGGCGCGTGGTGTACAAGGGGCAGGTCACGTTCAGCGAGAAGACCTTGCTGGAACAGGTGCGGCAGGCAGGGCGGCTGTCTCTGGGCAGGAAGCGGCTCTCCCTTGTCTGGAAGGCAGACGCTGAGGGGAGTACTTTCGCGTTTGTCTCGGACCCCATTGTACGGGGAGCAATCAGACGAGAGCTCCGTTTCGACCTCGATAAGGAGCCGTTGGAGATATCCCGGAACTACGTGAACAAAAGGACTCTGGCTCCCGTAACAGAGATGAAAGTCGTCAAAGTCGAAGGTCGTGCGGAAGGGCGGGAGCCCGGCCTTGCGATCGAAATGACGGACGACCCGGACCCCGGCCAGGACCTCCGCGGGCTGATTGCCGTGGAGCCGGCGTTGGATATCCGGATCAGCGCGGCGGGCAGGGGAATCCACGTGAGCGGGGACTTTGAGCATGGTCGGCACTATACGCTTACCATTCATCCCGGCATTCGCAGCCGATGGGGAGCGGCGACGGCCTCGGAACATACCGAAACGGTCGAGATACCCGACCTGAAGCCCCGGATTCGATTCTCCGAAGACGGGATGATTCTGCCTACGATCAACCGGCAGCGTGTGCGGTTCCGGACGGTGAACGTGAGGCAGGCGAGGTTGCGGATCAAGCAGGTTTTCGACTCGAACCTGGGCCAGTTCCTGCAGAGTCAGAGTCTGAAAAGCGGCGTGGACCGTCGGCGGGACTTCCAGTCCTGGGCCGTCAACCGCGTAGGCGTGGGGCTTGTCGATACAGTCCTTGAGATCGGCCAGGTCCGCAACCGGTGGCTGCAGCACGAGTTGGACCTGAACGCGCTGCTCGATCCTTCAGAGAAAGGACCGCTTCTGATCGGTCTCAGCTTCAAGCACGTCGATATGCTGTACGGTGCGCCGGGCGAGGCCGAGGAAGCGCGAAAGCAATGGCGGTGGAACCGGGGGTTGTGGGATTACCGCAGCCATCCCTTTTCACCGGGATACATCAACACACACGGACGGGTATTCAAGCCCGTTATTGTAAGCGATATCGGATTGACGTACAAGAAGGCGCGCCGCCGGCACCTGGTTTACGTCCGGAATCTCAACAACGCAGCGCCGATGTCCGGCGTGACGGTCACGCTGCGTACATTCCAGAACCAGGTGGTCGGTCGGGGCCTGACGGACAGGCACGGCGCGGCCTCGTTCCCTGGCGGAGAGCGGGACGTCTTCTATGTTGAAGCGGAAAAAGACGGCCAGAAAAGCATCATCAAGTGCAACGAAATGGCCTGGGACCTTTCCACCTTCGATACCGGGGGCGTATCGGCGCCGCCGGACGGTGTCCGGGCGTATATATATTCTGAAAGGGGCGTGTACCGGCCCGGCGACGAGATCCACCTTTCACTGATCGCGCGCAATTCGGATGAGACCTTTCCGGAGAACCACCCGGTTACGTTGAAACTCTTCAACCCCAGAAACCAGCTTGTACTCGAGCGGACGTCCCGAACGGGCAAGGACGGCTTCTATGCGTTCAGCTTCAGGACCGAGCCCGACGACCCCACGGGAAACTGGCGGGCGCGCCTGGAGGTGGGAAGCCGGACGTTCGACCATACCGTGAAGGTCGAGACGGTGGTCCCTTACCGGTTGAAGGTACGGATCGAGCCCGAAAAGACGCGTCTGACGCCTGAGGACGAGGAACTTCGACTGGTGCTCGCGAGCACCTACCTTTTCGGAAATCCGGCTGTAGGACTGGATGCCGAGGTCGCGGTCGAATTCGCGCACGCTGCCCGGCAGTTTGCCAACTACCCGGGATTCAGCTTCACGAACGAAGCCGTAAGGTACAAGACGAGCCGCACCAGCATCTTCAAGGGCAAACTCGACGCGGAGGGCCGCGCGCGGGTGCGCTGGCCGCTATCTGTATCCGGAACGGAGCCATCGGGCGTTCGTGTCCGGATCGAAGCCACGGTGCTGGAGAAAGGGGGCCGCCCCAACCGCAGCCGTGAGACGCTCGACCTGGATCCGTACGAGCGCTACGTCGGGGTGCGAAAACCCCGGTTAGACTATGGATATGCCCGCCTTGGGTCCTCGCTGGAAATTCCGGTTGTACTGGTCACGACTCACGGTGAAGCGATGCCGGGATTGCCGCTCGAATACCGAATCTACAGAAGCACGTCGCACTGGTGGTGGGAATACCAGTCGCGCGATCAGTTTCGCCTCAAGTTCAAGACGGACCAGTTCACGCAGCAGATCGAGAGCGGCTCGCTTTTTTCACAAGTCGCGCCCGTACCGCTGGTGTTTACCCCCGAGGAACGAGGCGAGTATCTGATCGAAGTGAAGGATGGGTCCGGCCATACCGCCGCGTTCTTCATGCGCGCCTATCCGTGGGGCGAAGCGCAGGCCGATCCGAAATCCGCAGGCATGCTCGCGCTCAGGACCGACAGAAAGGCCTACGCCCCCGGCGATTCCGCGCTGGTGACGTTTCCCGCGCCGCGGCAGGGCGCGATTCTGGTCTCGGTGGAACAGGACAGCCGGATTCTGCAGACCCGATGGTACGAACCGGATGGTCGTCCGGACGAGTTTCAGGTACCCGTACCCATCACGCGGGATATGGCGCCCACCGCATACGTTGGCGTCTCGGTCCTCCAGCCGTACGCTCAGACGATGAACGACCGACCGATTCGGATGTACGGCGTGGTTCCCCTCAATGTGAGCGATCCCCATACCCGCCAGGAGATCGCCCTCCGAATGCCCGGCGAACTGACGCCTGAGTCCGCGTTTCAAATTCAGGTAGAAACCGGCGATGGCGAGCCGGCGCAATTCACGCTGGCCGTGGTCGATGAGGGGCTGCTGGCGCTCACCGGGTTCTCCACGCCGGACGCGTGGCAGTCCTTTTACAGGAAGCGTCGGCTGGGGGTTGTAACGCACGACGTGTATTCCCACGTCATCGGCGCCAACAGGGGAGACGTCTTCAAGACCTTCGCGGTGGGCGGCGGATTCGCATACAGGGCATCCCAGCTGGAGCCTGAACGCGCGAAGCGTTTCAAGGCGGTATCGCTGTTCAAGGGGCCGATCGAAACCGATGCGGACGGACGGGCCACCGTTGATTTCGAAATGCCCGACTACACGGGTTCGGTGCGCGTTATGGCCGTATCCGCCAGCGGCGGGCGATACGGCAAGGCGGAATCCTCGGTACCGGTGAAGACCGATCTGATGGTGATGCCCACGCTGCCCCGGGTGCTTGGTCCGGGGGACCGTATCACCGTTCCCGTTACCGTTTTCGCGATGGTCGACAGTATCGGTCCGACCGAAGTTTCGATACACGCCGAGGGCCCGGTTTCGGTTGTCGGCACGTCGCGGCAGGAACTGGATTTCTCAACCTCGGGGGAGCAGGAGCTCTCGTTTACGCTTCAGGCGGCTTCAGCGGTGGGGCAGGCCAGGGTGGTCGTCGCGGCGGAGGCGCCGGACATCGTCGCCGATCATGAGACCGATCTGAATGTGCGGCCATCGTCACCCAGAACCTACGCCGCACAGGAACAGGAAATCCGCCCCGGTGAGCGTGTCCGCTTTACGGTTCCGGACAAAGGACTGCCCGGTACCAATCGCGCCAGGGTGGTTCTGCGCCGCCACCCGGAATTCGGAATGACCCACAGGTTGCTCCGGCTGGTGCGCTTTCCTTACGGCTGCATCGAGCAAACGGTTTCGACCGCGTTTCCACTGTTGTACCTGAGTACCTTCCTGGAGGGCGTGAAGTATGCCGGCGACGCAACGGTCCAGATCGACACGTTCATCAATTCGGCGATCCGCAAATTGAGGAAATTCAAGCTTGGCTCAGGCGGGTTCGCCTACTGGCCCGGCGCCAACACCGTCTCGACCTGGGGTTCCCTGTACGCGGGCCACTTTCTGATTGAGGCGGCAAAACTGGGATACCACGTGCCGCAGGACCTGATGGCGAATTGGATGCGTTACGAAAAATCCCGGTCGCTGACGGTTAAGGACGGTTTGATGGCACGGGTCTATCGCGTCTATCTCCTGGCGCTCGCCGGCGAATACCAGATCGGACCGATGAATCTGCTGAAGGAGACCGGGATCAAGGACATGAACGACACCCAGAAGTGGCTGCTGGCCGCGGCGTATCACCTGGCCGGCGTGGAGCGGACGGCCGCCCAGATCCTCATCCCGGCCGGAAAGCGGGTGGAGGTGTACAACGAATCGGGCGGGACCTACGGCTCGGGCATGCGGGATCTGGCGATCATTCTGAGTACGCTGGTCATGTTGGAACGCTGGTCGGAGGCGGACGAGGTCGCCAAAGATCTGGGCCTCGCGCTCGCGTCGCAGAAATGGTACAGCACGCAGACCACAGGGTTTATGCTTCTGTCCCTTGGAAAATACGTCCGGTCTCTCGACAGAGGAGAGGACGGCCCGTCCGTGCTCACCGGCACGATCCGCCTTCCGGATGGACGGGAGATGCCGTTTGAGACGGACCGGTCAGCCTACCACGTTGAAATCGAAGAGGGCTTTGGCCGGGAAGTCGCCGTAACACTGGATTCGGCGTCGACCGTCAGGAGGGCGTTCGCAACCCTGGACTGGGACGGCGTACCGCTTACCGACGACGAGGGGGATACCTCCAGCAAGCTGGCGCTGAAGGTGCGCTGGCTCAACGACGATGGGCTGCCGGTCGATACCGCCGAACTGTCTCAGGGCGAGAACTTCTGGGGTCATCTTCGCGTGCGCAATCTGACCGTCGCGCGAAACGTCGAAGAGCTGGCGCTGGTCCAGGTGCTTCCCGCCGGCTGGGAGATCGACAACCCGCGTCTGTCCGCTCGGACGGCGCCGGGTTGGACGAATCGCCTGAATCTGAACCGCGAGGAATACATGGACGCACGCGACGACCGGGTGATGTGGTTTTTCGATTTCAAGGGTCGACGGGATCTGGATTTCGTCGTCCGATTGAGCGCCGTTACGGCAGGGTCATTCAGGCTGCCTGCAACGGTTGCGGAAGCCATGTACGATCGATCCTACCGGGCGACCGCGGCCGGAAAACGGGTTGTGGTGAAACAGAGATAGAACCCAAAGCGGCAGAAACTGCCATCAGCCGTCAGCTGTCGGCTGAACCAGGCAGACGACAGGGCCTGCCGACATCAATTCACCAATACCTGCGCCGCAATACGGGCGCCCTCAAGGGATGCCCCTACAAAACCAAATATCCACGAATCGATCTCCCTGGATTATGCGCCGATGTCGCATTCGCAGGGGCGTCCCTTGTGGGCGCCCGGCGGATCAGAATGCGCCCGGCCGCCGGCGAGGACGGAGCGACTAATGAAACGTTGGTCGTTTGATGGAGCTGCAAATAGGTCTCGGAAACGGTGGCGGAAAAAGGCCCGGGGAAGAAGGCGTCCCGGGATCCTTCCGTTATGCGGCAGACGCGCAAGGCTGGGGATCATTCTTGCGCTGATTCTCTTCCCTGTGGTGCTCTACGTATCGGTGCCCCTGCCGGATCCTCTCTTCGAGCCTGACTACAGCACGGTTGTACTGGACGAGCGGGGGCGAATCCTGCGGATGTTCCTGAATGGCAGCGAGCAGTGGTGTTTCCCCCACCGGGCGAACGCAGAAGTTCCTCGAACCCTGGAGCAGGCGGTGCTGTATTTCGAGGACCGTCGGTTTTTCAGGCATCCCGGCGTGGATCCACTGGCGTTGCTCCGGGCCGTCTATCAGAATATTCGTTCCGGGGCGGTCGTGAGCGGCGCGAGTACGCTGACCATGCAGGTTGCCCGGATGACGTCGCCCAAGAGAAGGACCTATCTCAACAAGGCCCTGGAGTTGTTCCAGGCGTTGAAGATCGAACTGCGTTATAACAAGAAAGAGATCCTGAACGTCTATCTGGACCACGCGCCCTATGGCGGCAATGTTGTCGGTTACCGTGCGGCGGCACAGCGGTATTTCGGCAAGTCGCCGGAGCGGTTGACCTGGGCGGAGGCGGCCACGCTGGCGGTTCTCCCGAACGCGCCGGGCCTCATATCGCCACTGGCCGATCCCGAAAAATTACGGCTCAGGCGCGATCGGCTTCTGAACCGGCTGCACAACGAAGGGGTGATCGACGCCGAGACCTTTGGCCTGGCGAGGCTGGAAGAGGTCCCGGACGGCGCAAGGCCGTTGCCGATGGACGCGCCGCATCTGGCGCGGCGACTGGAGTCGCGGTACGGGAATACGTACATAACGACCACCCTTCATCGGGATATTCAAAGACAAAGCGCGGAGCTCGTCAATCGACACGCGTCCTTTATGAGGCGACTGGGCGTCCGGAACGGAGCGGCACTGGTGGCCGATACCCGAACGGGTAAAGTGCGCGCGTACGTCGGATCCCAGGGATTCTTCGACGACCGGAACCAGGGCCGGGTGGACGGCGTTGCGGCCGCGAGGTCCTCCGGCTCTCTGCTCAAACCGTTTCTGTTCGCCCTGGGAATCGACCAGGGCCTTCTGCTGCCCCGGACGCGGCTCCGGGATCTTCCCACCCACTACGGTGCTTTTTCCCCGGGAAACGCAGACGGGACCTTCGCCGGTCTGGTGGCGGCAAAGGAGGCGCTGGTCCGTTCCCTGAACGTGCCGGCGGTCCGCCTGCTGGATGCGTACGGGTTGGATACGTTCTACCGCTTTCTGAAATCCGCCGGCCTCAAAACGCTTATCCGGTCTCCTGCAGATTACGGTCTGCCGATGATTCTGGGCGGCGTGGAAGTCAGCCTGTGGGACATGGCGCAATGCTACCGCGCGCTGGCCAACGACGGCCGTTTCAGTCCACTCAAGGTCCTTGCCGGGACGCCCGATTCGGAAGGGCCGGCGCTGATCAGTCCGGGCGCCTGTTATTTGACGCTCGACATGCTACGAGACCTCAAGCGGCCTGGCGTGGAATATTACTGGCATCAGTACCAGAACCAGTGGCCGATCGCGTGGAAGACGGGAACCAGCTACGGGAAGCGGGACGCCTGGGCGATAGGCGTCAGCCCCGAGTGGACGGTGGCGGTATGGATTGGCAATTTCGGCGGTCGGGGGAATGCGGACCTTACGGGCGCGAGCTCGGCCGCACCTCTACTGTTCGACCTGTTCAACAGCCTGCCGAAGCATCGCAAAGACGCCTGGATCGAAGCACCCGTTGCAGGCATGCGGCAGCTTCGGCTGTGCGCGGACACCGGATTCCGGGAGGGCCCGCATTGCGAACGTACGGTTACCGTGGAAGCGCCGATGCATATGAAGCCCATCCGAAGGTGCCCATATCACCGGACCCTTCAGGTGACGCTGGACGGGGGCCATCGCGTGTGTTCGCTCTGCTGGGAACCCGGGGACCGCCGTCCTGAACGCCGGCTTGTGTTTCCGGCAGACGTCGCGCAGCATCTGCGCGAACGGGGGCAGGTTCCCGGCATGGTTCCGCCGCACAAGCGGGATTGCCCTGCAGGCGCCGGGTCCGATCCGCTGAAGATCATCTACCCGCAACAGAACGCCAGGCTCTGGTTGCCGAGAGACTTCGGCGGGGCCCGGCAGAAGATCGCGATTCGGGTTGCTCACAGAGAGAAAAACCGCGTCCTGTATTGGTATCTGGATGACCGTTACCTGGGCAGCAGCCGTGGCCGGCACGTCAAGGCCGTGGAACTCTCGAGGGGATGGCACACACTGAACGTCGTGGACGAGACCGGCAACAGGGACAAAAGACGCTTCTTCGTCGACCTCAAACATATGTGAATTTCATTGAATCCCGCTTCCCCTGACAGTACGTTGATAGAGTCGTTCGGCATTCCGGCCGCAGCCCGGATGGGTTTTTTTTAATGGCTGCCAATCCGCAGTGTCGCGACACGGGACTTGAAAACCGGGTCCCGCTTTGCTATCTTGGAAAGCGGCGAGACGTGAAAGATGGGAAGGGATAGCTGAATTTCGGCATTCCAATTGCGGGACAGAACGCCAGAGAATATGGATACGCACATCGAACCGCCATCTGAATCCACGACCCCGGCCGCGCGCGCCGTTGACGTCTCCATCGTCATACCGCTTCTGAACGAAGCGGAGAGCCTCCGGCCGCTGATGAGACAGGTCCGGGAGACCATGGCGGCAACAGGGCGCCGATTCGAGACGATATTCATAGACGACGGCAGTACCGACGGCTCCATCGGGATTCTGGAGGAACTCCACGACGTCCACGACGAAGTCAAGGTCATTCAGTTCCGCCGCAACTTCGGCAAAGCTGCGGCGTACGTCGCGGGATTCGACATGGCGGCGGGCCGGACGATCATCACCATGGATGCCGACCTTCAGGACGATCCGGAGGAAATCCCCCGCCTGATCGAAAAAATCGAGGGTGGCGTCGACCTGGTTTCAGGATGGAAGAAGAAGCGTTTCGATCCCCTCAGCAAGACCGTCCCTTCCAGGTTCTTCAATTGGGTAACCGGCCGGATTTCCGGCATTCCAATCCACGATTTCAACTGCGGCCTCAAGGCCTTCCGCGGCGAGGTGGTGCGAGACATCAAGATCTACGGGGAACTCCATCGGTATATCCCCGTTCTCGCCCACATGGAAGGCTACCGTGTCGACGAAATCGTCGTACAGCACCGCCCACGCCAATTCGGCGTGACGAAGTACGGTTGGACTCGTCTGCTCAAGGGCTTCCTCGACCTGCTTACCGTCATGTACCTTGGACGGTACATCGGGCGGCCGTTGCACCTGTTCGGCACCATCGGTATCGTCCTGAGTGCGCTCGGGGTTGGCATAAACGGCTATATCGCAGCGTTGTGGTTCCGAACCGGCACGATTCAGCACCGACATCCGCTTCTCTTTCTGGGAATCCTTCTGTCCGTGCTGGGGGTTCAGTTCCTATGCACCGGCCTCCTGGCGGACATGATCACGCGGCAGACCCTTCCAAACGAAAAATACAACATACGAAGAGTCCTCGCGTAACCGCGTTCGCGCCGGATTGCCGAGGCTGGCTCCCGGAGACGAAAAAACGACAGACCGTGACGCATGGTCTGTCGCTTTCGATATTACCGGCGCAGATGAAGCCGCAATCCTGCAGCTCAAAAGGCCATGGGCATCCCATCGACCTGCGGGCGGCCCAACACGGCCTGATCGTGCCGGCGTACCACGCGCCGCAGCTGTTCCGAGCGCTTCTCGTTTCCCTTGATCGCATAGTAGAGCGCCAGAAACGCCAGGCGGTCGCGTGGATTCAGTGCTGTTTTGAGTGCCATTTCAGGGCCTCGTACGTAAAGGGGTGACAGAGAGATATCGGTAACTGCAGTCGTGTTAAATATACAGCGAATATCGTGCCAGATATTCACGACAGGCGTCATAATATCTATTTTTCAGGCATTTAAGGGCGTTTTCCGGGCACAGCCGTATAGCGGGACGCGTACCAAAGCAGAAAAATGTGTTCAATTACACCACACAGTGTGAATATTCAGGTGAAATTCGCCAGTACATTAAAAGCAGTTATCAGCTGTCAGCCATCAGCTAAACCGGGTTAGCCGCTGGGCCTGGGATTTCAATTCACGGTTGTCAGCGCCATTATCTGGGCAAACACAAGGGTTGCCCCTACAAATGCAACGAAGGCGCGCTGAGAGCAGGATGCGCTCGATACCGGGGGATCTCCCCCGGGCCGCGGAATCGGGGAGCCGTGAGAAGGGAGAGATTTCTTGCTTGGTAAGATTTCTTCTCGTGCCGAAGGCAAGTCTGAAGAACAAACCGGCAAGGGCTTCTTCTCCCGTCTCCCGTCTTGCGTCTACCCGACTTTCTCGCCTCTACCCTCTCACCGACTCTCGACAATGGCAAGTGAATAGGGGACGTTTCGGGGCGGCGAAAGTTCCAACCCACGGGAGCGGTAACGCGGGCGCTGCGACACCCTTCGACATTTCGAAAGGCTCAGGGTCCGCGTAGGGGCGACCGGCCGGTCGCCCTACTTCGACTGGCTCCGCACAACCAACGCAGGGAGGTGCAAACTGTATGCTGGATCTGAACCGGATTCGGGAGGATCCCAACGGCGTCAGGCAGGCGCTGCTGAAGCGCATGGATGCGGTGGATTTTACGGAATTGCTCCAGTGGGACCGGGAACGCCGGGCCCTCATCGCCAGAATCGGGGGCCTGCGCGAACGACGAAACAAGGTCTCCGCGCAGATTCCACAGATGAAGAAGGCGGGCAGCGACACGGCCCATATCCAGAATGAAATGAAGACGGTTTCGGGCAACATCAGGACGCTGGAAACGCAACTCTCGGAAATTGAACGCAATATCCGGGGCTTTGTCGAGGAACTGCCCAATATCCCCGCGGACGATGTACCCTCGGGAGGCAAGGAAGCCAACGAGGTCGTCCGGGCATGGGGCGAGAGGCCGGAATTAGCCGAAGGAGCCAAAGACCACGTCGACCTTGTCACCTCGCTGGGGTTGATCGACTACGAGCGCGGCGTGAAGATGGGCGGCGCCGGCTTCTGGCTCTACCGGGGGGCGGGCGCCCGCCTGGAATGGGCGCTCCTGAACTACTTTGTCGAGGCGCACCTCGCCGACGGATATGAATTCGTCCTCCCGCCGCACCTGCTCACCTATGAGTGCGGCTACACGGCAGGACAGTTTCCAAAATTCGCAGACGACGTGTTTCATCTCAAGTGGGAAAGCGAGAAGGAGTCCCGGTTTCTGCTGCCGACGTCGGAGACCGCATTGATCAATTTTCATCGGGACGAAATCCTTCCCGAGACCGATCTGCCGCGGAAGTACTTTTCGTATACCCCCTGCTACCGCCGGGAGGCCGGCAGTTATCGCGCCCAGGAACGCGGCATGATCCGGGGGCACCAGTTCAACAAGGTCGAGATCTTTCAGTTCACGCGTCCCGAAGACTCCGACCGGGCCCTGGAGGAACTGATCGCAAAGGCCGAAAGCCTGGTTCAGGGCCTGGAACTGCATCACCGGGTTTCCAAACTGGCGGCCCAGGACGCCAGCGCTGCCATGGCAAAGACGTACGACATCGAGATCTGGATCCCGAGCATGGCGGAATACAAGGAAGTCAGTTCGGCATCCAGCGCGCACGACTACCAGGCCCGGCGCGGCCGCATCCGGTTCAAACGCGCCGAGACCGGCCGGAATGAATTCGTGCACACGCTCAACGCGTCGGGCCTGGCGACCAGCCGTCTGATTCCGGCCATTGTGGAGCAGACCCAGCGACCAGATGGCACGGCGGTGATTCCTGAAGTGCTCCGCCCGTATATGGGCGGCCAGGAAATCCTGGAGCCAGTCGAGTGAACCTCTCCCCCCGGCCCCGTAGAATCGGTGAGACGTAAGCCGGGAGAGGTTAGAGATTTCCTGTACCCGCCGCGTTTTACAGCCCCAGAATCCGGTTCGCCGTTTGAATCGCCTGTCTGACGCAGTCAGGTACGGAGGATCCGCGGTATGCGCTGCCCGTCAGGTAGAGGCCCGGATGTTCTTTGGCGAGCGATTCCAGCCCGTCAACACGGTCCATGTGCCCCACGTCGAACTGCGGCCTGCCCTTCCGCCAGCGATGAACCCGGGAGAACAGCGGTTCGGCGGTCAGCCCCATCACGTGTTCCAGATCCTCCCGAACGGCGCGTACGAGCGTCTCGTCGGGCATCTCGACCGCGTCTTCCTGTTCGTCTCCGCCCACGAATCCCCTGATCAGCACGCCGTCATCCGGCGCCCGGTGGTCGAGCTTGGACGACATCCACGTGCATCCCGTAATCCTGCGGCCCTCCGATCGGGGAACCAGGAAACCGAACCCGTCCAGGTTGTGCTGGGCCAGGACACCCGCTTTTCGATAGGCCAGCGACACCGTTCCAGACGACAGGTAACGGATCTGGCGGAGCCGGCCCGACAGCTGCGGCGCGATACCATCCAGCAGATCGGCCGACGCGAACGCGGGCGCGGCCAGCACGACGGCGTCGGTTTTCAGTGCGTCCCTACCCAAAGTGACCTCGAAACCGCGATGGCGCTTCCCAAGACCCGTTACCGGGCAATTCACGCGCAGATCGCCCCTCAGCCGGTCCACGATCGCCTCAACGAGTTCTCCGAGACCTCCGATCAGGGTCTGGAACATCGGCGGCGCCTGTCCGGCATCACCAGTGGACCTGCGTTGATCCCGGATTGCACGTACCGCTTTGATCAGGCTACCGTACTTGCGCTCCATTTCCGCAAACTGCGGAAACGTGGCCAGCAGGCTCAGCCGCTCCGGGTCCGCCCCGTGGATGCCCGCCAGCATCGGCCCTCCGATCTTGTCCAGTGCCTCCTGACCCATGCGGCGGCGGATAAATGACGCCAGGCTCTCATCGACCGTTGTGTTGCGCGGCGGGACGAACCGTTCCATCCCCATCCGCAGCTTGCCGCGAATGGAAAAAAGCGGGGAGCGCGCGACCGGCATGAAGCTTGCAGGCACCAGCGTGAAGTCTTCCGGAAACGGGACCAGGTTTCGCCCCTGCGCCAGGAAGGTCTTCCGCCGTTCCTCGTTCGGCGCAATCAGGCGGTCCTCAAGGCCCAAGTCCCGACAGAGCCCGACACCCCACGGTTTTCGCGTCAATAGCAAATCGGGTCCACCTTCGATGGTGAACCCGTCGATCCGCTCGGTCAGAATCTCCCCGCCCCATCGCCCGGTGGCCTCCGCCAGCGTATACGCAACCTCGATGCCGTGCGCTTCCGCCTTCTCCTGCAGATAGAAGGCCGTTGCCAGCCCGGCAATCCCCCCGCCAGCGATGGTCACGTGCATATCGGCACCTTTTACCAGGATTCGTATGTCTTTGTGGACGTTAAATCGAATATGCGCAAGTTGAAAAAGGCGATTAAACTGCGGATTACCAGGATACACCAGGTCGCTGGACGTATTCGGAACCTCTCCCCCCGGCCGCCCTACCACCGGATGAGACGTAAGACGGGAGAGGGGGAGAAAACCGGGTAGACGGAAGACGGGAGACGGGAGAAGATATCCTTGCCCGCTAGTGTATCCCTCCTTGCCTCCGGCAGGAAAAGAAGCCTCACAAGGCAGGTTATCTCTACCCTCTACCGGCTACCGTCTCCCCGCCTTTGGTCTACCGTCTACCCTCTTCCCGCATTCAGGCCTCTTGTGGCAATTGATTAAAGCCACGGATTTTTCGCGTCTTTCGTAGTTTCGTATTCTCGTAGTCTCGTTTCTTCGCGTCTTTCGTAGTTTCTAATTCAGCTTGTACTCCACCGCATCCACCACCGCTGTGATGAACGTGGCGTCGCTGTTCATGGACGCGATTCGCCTGACGTTCACCCCCCGTGACCTCGCGATTTCCTGAACGCCGATATCGATGTCGTACAGGATCTCAACGTGGTCGCATACGAACCCGATGGGCGCCACAAGCACGTGCCGATATCCCTTGTCGGCCAGGTCCGGGATTACGTCTTCGATCTGCGGACCCAGCCACGGCTCGCCCGTGTGAGCGGCGCTCTGATAGGAGAACATCCAGTCCACGTTTCCCAGGCGTTCCACTATTGCGTTCGCGTTGCCCTTCAGCTCGTCGTCGTAGGGATCGCCCATCTTCAAGAGGCATTCCGGGAGGCTGTGCGCCGTAAAGACGATCTTCACCCTGTTCCGATCGTCCCCGGAGAACGACGCCAGTCCGGCGCGGACGTGCGCTTCCTGCGCATCGAGCAACGCGGGTTGTTGCCACCAGGAGTCGACGAACGAGAACTGAATCCGGCTTCCGGCTGCTTTGACGGATTCATCGACCGCCTCTCTGTACCTTCCGATGCTCATACGGGAGTAGTGCGGGGCCATGACGATGGCAACCGCCTCCTCAACGCCGTCCACGGTCATCCGACGGACCGTGTCCGCTATCCAGGGAGACCAGTGCCGCATGCCCACGTAAACGCGCGCATCATGCCCGCGAGCCCTCAAGGCGCGCTCGGTACATTCCGCCTGTTCAAACGTGTTTTCATTGAGCGGAGACCTGCCGCCTATCTTCGCGTACCGGCGCTTGAATTCCTCCACGAAAGCCCGGGACATCGGGCGCCCGCCCCGGATATCGTTCAGGTACGCTTCCATATCGTCCAGGGAATCAGGACTGCCGTAGGCGAGCATCAACACGGCCTTTTTCACCATGGCCACCTAACCTTGATTCGTAAGTCTTCGGGGACGTTAATTCGAATATGTGCTTGTAAATAAAGGCGATTAAACTGCGGATTACCAGGATACACCAGGTCACTGGACGTGAGGAAAAAATATCCTTCTATACGTTGATAACGCCCCGTTTCGGAAGGTTTTATCGCGTCGCCGCGTTGCTGTTTTTTTCGGATTGAGGCTATCCGTAAGCGTGCACGAAATCGACGAGCGCGGACACGTGTTCAACCGGCGTGTGCTGCAGGATGCCGTGGCCGAGGTTGAAGACGTGTCCCGGCCGCCCGCGGACGCTGTCCAGGATCCGGGCGGCCTGACTTTCGATCACCGGCACGGGCGCAAACAGCACCGTCGGATCCAGGTTCCCCTGCACTGCCACGTCCACGCCCAGCCGGTTCCAGGCCTCGTCGAGATCTATCCGCCAGTCCACTCCGATCACGTCGCCGCCCGCGCGCTTCATCAGCGGCAGCAGACCGGATGTACCCGTACCGAAATGGATAATTGGTACGTCGCACGTTTCCGAGACCATCCGTATCGACCGCCGTGTGTGCGGAAGTACGTATTCCCCATAGTCCGCGGGGCTCAACGCACCCGCCCAGCTGTCGAACAACTGCAACGCCTGTGCGCCGGCCGCCGCCTGGACCTGGAGATAGTCCCCCACCGCCACCGACATTTTCTCCATCAACCGCCGCCAGGTCTCCGGCTGTTCGTACATCAGTGCCTTGGCAAGCCGGTAGTCGCGTGAACCACCGCCCTCCACCGCGTAACAGACGAGCGTAAACGGCGCCCCGGAGAACCCTATCAGCGGGACTTTCCCGTCCAGTACGCGCCGGATTTGCCGGATGGCCGCCGAGGCGAATTCCATGGCTTCGGCCGCGGGACGAATGGCGAGGGATTCCACGTCCGCGGCCGTTCGAACGGGGTTGTGAATCACGGGGCCCGCACCCCCAACGTACTCCAGTTTCAGGCCCATCGGCTCCAGAATCGGCAGGATATCCTGAAAGACGATGGCCGCGTCCACGTCAAACGCATCGACCGGCTGCAACGTGATTTCGGTTGCGATATCCGGCGTCTTCACCATTTCCAGAAAGGCGTATTTTTCCTTCAGCCTCCGGTATTCGGGCATGTACCTGCCCGCCTGACGCATCAGCCACACCGGAGTGACGTCAACCGTCTCGCGGCGGCATGCCTTCAAAAAGCGGTTGGCTCGGGACATTGGGGTTCTCAAAACAAAGCAGGGGCACGACGTTCTGTGCCCCTGCCGAATCGCGAAACGATCGCGTCACTACGCGTCGAGTTCATTGAAGTGCGTGACAACCTTGCCGATCAGCCCGTATTCCACCGCCTCATCGGCGGACATCCAGTAGTCCCGGTCCGTATCTTCAACCACTTTGTCAAGTGGTTGTCCGGTCTCCCGGGCATAAAGCTCGTTGATGCGCTCCCGGAGCTTGAGAATCTGTTCCGCCGTACGCTTCACGTCTTCAGCGACACCCATGTACCGCATTGACGGCTGATGGATCATGATACGTGCGTTCGGAAGCGCGAACCGGCTGTCCTTTTCCGCGGCCAGCATAATCACCGTCGCCGCGCTGGCGGACAATCCGACACTGACGATTCTCACAGGCGGCCGGATGAAGCGAATCATATCGTAAATGGCGAAGCCGTCGTCGGCGCTGCCCCCCGGCGAGTTGATCAGGATCGTGATCGGTTTATCGGGATCTGCGCTGTCCATCAGCAACAGCTGGGCGATCACCCGCGTTGTCAGCTTGTGGTCGATCGGATCGGAGATCAGGATGGTGCGAGCCCTGATCAGGCTTCGGACGATGTATTCGCCGCCCTGACCCCCACCCTGCTCTTCCTCCTCTTCTTCCTCCGCCGGATCTTCGTTCAACAGGAACTCGTACATCGCATCCCCTTCTTCCCACGAATAAACGCCTGAAAATACGACCGGTTTGCCTGCTTGCAAAAGCCGGGTCAATTTATCCTATACACCCGTCGTTGTCAAGGGCATTCACTGAGATTCAACGCCGCCAGGAACCGCGCGCGAGGAGGCGGACGTTCACCCTCCCGCCATCGCCTCGCTCAGAATCCTGGAGGTGCCAGGCCGCATGATCCGGGGGTCCACCACCTCCCCTTTCAGCAGCATCTCCCGCACCTGTTTTCCGGAAATAAAAACGGGCTGCTCTTCCGGGTGATTCTCCATCAGGTCCACCCGCCCGAGGGACTCGTAGAACGCCGCGAAACCCACGTTCAGGGGCCGGATCTCGAGGTTTCCGTTGAGCTGGTCGAACACCTCCTGCGCGTCGAAATCTCCCCAGATCGGGCTGCCGTCGTCGTAGGGCGCATCCGCGTGTTTGCGCCCGATGATAATATCGGTAAAGCCGAAGTTCTGGCGGTATATCGCGTGCATGACGGCCTCTTTTGGGCCGGCGTAGAACATCTTGATATCCAGGCCGATGAGAATCACCCGGTCCGGCACGGCCTCCCCTCTGGGTTCCCACAATTCCGCATCGCCGTCTCCCTCACCCAGACCCCGGGACTCGATCAGCGCCTCGTAAGTGCGCATGCGGATCTCCGCGTTGACGTCGTCCGATTTGGTCTCTCCCACCAGAGGGTTCAGACAGGCCCCCGCGTCAATCCCCTGCCGGATCAGCGTTTCCAGCCCGTAGACCAGGGCGTATTCGTGCGCCCGGTGTAGCGGATTGCGGGTCTGAAACGCCACCACGCGTCGCCAGCCGGTTTCCGACAGCAGACGACGGACCTCCGCGGGTGTGTGCATATAACGACCGAACGCGGGATGTTTCGGCTGCGGCAAGACCCTGATCTCCCCTCCCAGGAGGTGGGTTTTGCCGGCATCTCCTTCCAGCACCATATCCGCGCCGGGATGGTCGGTCCGTTCCGTCAGGTAGACGCTCTTGAGATAGGCCTGTTTGTCCCAGGGGTAGATGTCGCTGATCTCGAGGGTGGCGACAAGCGCTCTATCCTCGCGCTCCAGGGCTACAGTCTGCCCCGCCTCGAGACGCTCCGCCAGGTCGTTCGATACCGGAAGCGCCAGCGGAATGGTCCAGGCGTACGGCTTCCCGTTGCAGTCGATGACACACGCTTCCAGAACTCTGTGATACGTCTCCGAGTCCATCGGGCCGGTGAGCGGACTCAACCCCCCGTCACCGAAACGGTATACCGTGGACAGATCGGCGTCGCTCACTGGAACACGGACCAGCTTCGAAGCATTCTCGCGAAAAGCGTCCACCTCGTCGTCCGGAACCATCCGGCACACGGGCGAAGACAGTCCGCCATGTAGCGGTATCAAATCGGTCATTTTCGAATCCATCCTCCAAATCGTCAAAGTTCAATGGACATCAGCCAGCCCCGGCATCCACGGAAATACCTCGGCAATCCGAGCCGCTCCCTGAGCTGCCACCCTGAGCCTGTCGAAGGGTCGGGGCAGGGTTGCCAAATCAGGAAGCGATAAATATACCGTAAACTCCCGCCCGGGACAAAAAAGATTCCCGGACAAGTGGTGTGCAGTAGGTGGCGACCTCTCCCCCGGCCCCTCTCCGACGAGGGGAGGGAGGGGCCGGGCTGCCTGTCAGGTCTGGACCAATATGGGTTGTCTGCACTCGCGGGTTCACACTCTTAGAAAGCTGGTGTGAAGGTGGGGCGGACATTCCTGCCTGCCCACGTTGCCGTTCCCGTGCGCCAAAACTGTCATCCAGAGGACTTGCCCTGAGCCTGTCGAAGGGTACCCCAGGCCGACGAAGGATCTACTGCAGCATGTGATCAACCCCAAGCGATTTGCACGCGGCGTTTCCTGCGAGGCAGCACGTCCGCCTTCTGTGCGGAACGGACGGGAGATTCTTCGACTTCGCTCAGAATGACAGAATGCCACAGGCGGACCGGCGTCGCAACTCCTGACGCGACGCAGGTTGCATCACGTCACACAAAACATTACATTCATCGAAAGATACTACATTGAAAGAAAAAGGTCCCCCCCGATGACAAGCGCCCATGGGGCCCTCTCCGATGGCGGAGTAGTCGGGGGGGTCGTTTTCTGGTAGCCTCAAGTGAGAATTGCACTCTGAACAGCTCGACATACCTGTGCGGATGTCTCGTCATCCACTTCGGCCTATCTGGAATATTACTGAGATGAAAATAGTTCAGAGGACAATCCGGGCATTTCTCGTTGTCATAATTATCGGCGTATTCCCGATTGAATTTCAGTCTCGAGCAGAGGCGTCAGATTCCGATTCGTCGCTTACGAAGTTTGAGATAAACCAGCGCGGATTGCTTCACATAAAGCATCTGAAAAACGCGTATATGGAAGGGTCCAGGGAGAAGCTCGCAAGCTATCTGAACGCGTGGGTGCATTGGACGCAACCGGTCACCCGGGAAGAGCTGGACCGAAAGTTACCGTTCGATCGACACGCAAATGACATCTACCATTTACTCCATAGGCCAACGAATCTGAGATGGTTCACAAAGTGGTTCCCGGGAAAACGCCCCGAACCACCTTTCTACAAGAAGATCCTCACATATATCGGTGTTCTGGACGACGGGAATTGGGCTGAGAAAATCTACGAGGAGGCGCAATACTCGCTGATACAGAATGAGGTCGAGATTTACATCGTTGGAACACTTCCGAAACCAGACGACAGATCCTTTGATACGGAGCGTGGATTCGAAAAGCAGATGAAAGAAGCCATAACGCACGTGCGTATTCTGGACTTCCGACCGCCAGTGAAACCGCATGGTCGCACGCAGGTGTATCTCGTCCCAAGTCTGAAAGGCATCCTCGAAAAGTTCCTGGAATCGAAGAAGGTCCTGTCCAACGAAACCGGCCTGCAGTCTACACACAAGGACTCGCTCGCGAACAGACGGCTCGAATTCCTGAACCGGGAACTGAAAATCCTTCGGAGCCACTGGGAGGGGTGGCACTTCGAGACCCATCCCCTTATCGAGAGAGTCGTTTTCAATCGAGATCTCTCAAAGGCCATCGCCGAATATCGGATCAAATACGCCGGTGGAAGGGCTTACCTGGAAAGGACCGCTGACGGATGGGAACTAATGAGTGCGGGATTGACGTGGATAGAATAGGTTCTGGATGGCCGACGGGAAGCGATTGCATCTGTATCCCATTTGTGATACATTTGGACAAGAAGGGAGGTGTCCATGGCCAAGACTGAATTCATCCGGGCCCGAGTTGAACCTGAATTGAAAACCCAGACCGAAGAGATATTTTCGAAGCTCGGATTGTCCCCGACCGATGCGATCACGCTGTTTTACGTCCAGGTCATCCTGCACGGAGGCTTGCCCTTCGCGGTGAGGATTCCCAACAACGAGACGATTGAGGCAATGCGGCAGGCAGAGACAGGAGAGGGACTAAGGGAATACGCCGACCAGGATGCGCTAAAGGCTGAACATGGTTGATCAAAGGTTCTGCTCACTACAAGATGAGCGTTTTTTCTGTTACATCGGAGCCAGACAAAGAACCCCCGAGAGAAGAATCCCCGGGGGCTTTTTGTCGTGAGTCATTTGACTGCAAGCCGTTCCATGTTCTACGGATCGGTGGATAATAACGCGGGAAAAAACTATTCGCGATATAGATGCTTCGACCGAAACGGTCTCAAGGTTTCCACGTACCAGCCCAACCGCGTTTTCTTCGCAAGAGGCAGAATGGCAAATGTCGTCAAGGTGAGCGTAGGTGAACAGGCTACTGAACTCAGATTGGGAAAGGAGGAAACCCTAATCGGCTTTCTCGGAAAGGAAATTCCCAATTACCGTGTATAGAATGCTCGCACTGATAAAATGACCAATAGATCTGTTACCCATCACCAGAACTCCAACAAGCTGTCCACTTTGTAGGTGCAAGACGGGTGAGCCGCTCATGCCATTTGGGTCAAACTGACAGTATTCTCTGGATTCCTTTTCAATACGATGTATGTCGCGTTTATCCCATGACAAGCGGCATATGCGCTCGCGGCCGTTGCATCCAGACAGCCGGCCCTTGAGACTAGTCGGGGTAAGCCTCACTCGTTCTTTTTCGTGGTCGATCACGTTAGATCGCGCAGGATGGCCGCGGGTAACCAGTTCTACATTTGGAGTTAATAGTCGCGCAGGGTTCACGGCAAGACTGGTGATTTCATACTGACTGGCGACCATTTTAAATCGCAGCGTCGGATCCATTGTATCTGATGCCACTCGATACAACAATAGATCCTTGTAGCGCTTGTCGTCGCCTTTCATCTGAATACACCTGTTCAAAGGTATAAAATCCCGCGATCCATCTGCGACAAATACTCGAACATCGTCACTTAGAAACGTTGCATCCAATCCTGCCAGTGCCTGATTCTGTAACACGTGCCTCGCCGTTACCACGAAAGTGTAATCAAGGTGGCCGACTAAAAAGCAAGTTCCCTTCATCCAGTAGGGGTAGCGCTCGACGTTTTCCGGGTCTTCCTGATCCTCGTACTCGTAGATCAACGGACGTACGCAACCTAGTTTCTCGTCAATATTCATCACTAACCTTGTTTTGTCGTGATTGCTGTCGAGTGATTCTCAAACTTGAAATTAGAGGTGTTGCGGAAGGGGGGATCGCAATTTATGATTGCACCAGTATTCGTCACACATCAACGGGTTTAAATTGCACACAGGTCGCAAGAGCCTCGCTTACCAGCCGAGCCGCGGTTTCGATTTCTTCGTACGTCGTGAATCGGCCAAAGCTAAAGCGGATGGAAGCCTCACTCTGTGCTTTAGACAAGCCGATTGCGCGGAGCACGTGCGACGGTTCGGGAATGCCGGTCGTACAAGCGGCGCCTGTGGATGCCGCAAGCCGGGGTTGAAGGACGCCGAGTATATCTTGCGCATCGCAACCCTCAAAACAGATGTTGGCGTTGCCAGGATGGCGACTTTGGCCGACTGGTCCGTTGACGCTGATCGGGATATCCCCCGTTTTGAGCAGGCGTATGAACGAATCCCGCAAGCCGGCAATCCTCGTGCGCTCCTGCTTCCCTTCGTCGCTGCCAACAATCTCCGCGGCCGATCCCATGCCAACGCAGAGCGGCATTGGGACCGTGCCCGAACGAAGTCCCTCCTGCTGTCCGCCGCCATATATCATCGGCTCGATAGAGTCCTTGAGATCACGACGAATGTACAATGCGCCGATCCCCTGTGGACCGTAAAACTTATGCGCCGAAAGACTGATCAGGTCGGCGTGCGCGGCGAGATCGCTCACATCCATCGCACACGGCGCCTGCGCCGCATCACAATGAAAAAGGATGCCGTGTGACGCGAGCAGTTCGGCAATCCGCGGAATGTCTTGAATAGTCCCCACTTCATTGTTGACGGCCATCACAGAGGCCACGAGGACGCGTTCGTCGACGAGCTTTTCCAATGAGTCGAAATCCACAAAACCGTCGCGGTCCACCGGAATCGTCTCGACAGCGATTCCCTGATTCTGAGCTAACGCCCTCGTCGCCGCCAAAACACACTTGTGCTCGATTGCACTGACCAGAATGCGATCACGACCGTCCGGCGTGCGTCTGCCAAGACCTAGCAACGCGAGGTTGTTCGCCTCCGTAGCACCGGACGTGAAAACCACTTCATCGGAGTCTGCGCCAATCAGACCCGCGACCGACTCCGCAGCCATACAAACGGCTTCGCCGGCTCTCCAGCCCACAATATGGTCGCTGGAGTGCGGGTTGCCGAACGATTTCCCCCAAAAGGGGGCCATTTTCTCCAGGACGCGCGGGTCAACCGGCGTTGTTGCCTGATAATCCGCGTAGATCGTTTTCTGTCTGTCCATGTTAAGTTCGGCGAAAAGGGTTTTCCAACAAAGATATCTTCCCAAATAAAAACAAAGGCTTATTGCGAATACAACCGATTTTGTCTCCCGTTCTGCATATCAACTGGAGCCTGCCGCCAGTTCAATCTTGACAATACTCAGTTTTGTGACTATTGTCAAGCTGGACGTTCCATCCAGTAGGAGAGACGATGCCTCGAGGCCCCCTTTACAGAGACGACTACCGACCGCAGTTTTCCGGTCACGAGACCTTTCCGCTCAGATACGGGTGGCTCAAGAAGGCTTTCGATGCCGTTCGGGAGACCGAAGACGACGACAAAAACAGATCTGTTTTTCTTGCCGCCGACGCAATCGCACGGTTCGGGGTTGGTAAGAATATGGTGGCGTCTATACGTCATTGGGCGACGGCCGCAGGTGTTATAAAGGACGTTTCAGGAAAGATAGAAACTACGCCAATCGGCAAGCGATTATTCGCGGAAGACGGCCTCGACCCTTACATGGAAAACCCGGCGACGGCGTGGCTGGTACATTGGCAATTGTGCGGTAACCCAAAGAAAACCACGTGGTTCTGGACATTCAGTCATTTCCCGGCTCCTTTTTTCGAGCGGGACCTGCTTGGGACGAGCTTGGAGAAACTCGCGGAAAATCGTGGTTGGACGAGGGCATCACCTGCGACGATCCGGAAGGACGTCGCCTGTTTCGTTCACACGTATGCCTCACAGCCGCTATCCGGGAAGACTAGCCGCGAAGATACTTTGGAGTCTCCGCTGACCGAACTCGGGCTAATCAGGCCGATTGGAAATAGCGCCGGATTCCGTTTTGTTCGCGGACCCAAACCCTCCTTGGGAAAGGGGGTTTTCAACTACGCAATTACGGAATTCTGGCAGAACTCTTCCAAGGAAGCTACACTGTCTTTCGAAGCTCTTGTTCACGAGCCCGGTTCGCCGGGGAGGGTTTTTCTGTTAGACGAAAACGACATGGTGGATCGTCTAACAAACATCGAAGATGTGACCAAAGGCTTCTACCAGTGGTCGGAGACGGCAGGTCTAAAGCAACTAATACGAAATCAAAGTTTCAATGGTGATGAAGCGATTAGCTTTGTCGACGCAGATTATAACGGTTCGTGACCCAAAGGACACCTCCTGGTGGCACTAGGCGATCTAATTCGAATCTCACGACGATTTCAGCGTGCGGTCCGTATCGACAGTGATCTCCGCGATCCCGCGTCACTAGACGGCTACATTTGTCCTAGATCCTCGGCCGAGGTCCTTGAGATTTTGTCTCGGAATGTGAGTGAATCCGGGCAGTGCGCATTCACGTGGACGGGTCCGTACGGAAGTGGAAAGTCGAGCTTGGTTGTTGTTCTGAGCGCGGCGCTCAACGGACACCGGAAGTGTGGCGCCGATGTGGAATCGATACTTGGTCAGAAAACAGCGTTGATGATTCGGGAGGCACTTCCTCCTCGAACGAGAGGCTGGCGGGTCCTCCCAGTCGTCGGTCGACGGGACCGCCCCGCACAGGTCATTGGCGAAGCCATTTCGAAGTCGGGTTTCCTGATGGAACCACCACCAGAATCTTGGACCGACACAGTTATTCTGGATACACTTGAAACGATCGCTGCACTCAATCCACGGGCAGGCGGTGGTCTGATTATCTTCATTGACGAGATGGGCAAGTTCCTGGAGGCCGCGGCCAACGACGGGTTGGACATCTACCTGTTTCAAGAACTCGCGGAACGGGCTTCTCGCAGTAGCCAGCGCCTTATCGTGGTTGGTATTCTCCACCAGGCTTTCCAGGAGTACGCTCATCGTCTATCGCGTGATGTGCGCGACGAATGGTCGAAAATTCAGGGCCGTTTCGTAGATCTGGTGGTTAATACGAGTGGCGAAGAGCAAATCGACCTGATCGGTCGCGCAATCGAAAGCGATATCCGACCTAAAGAACAGCATAAGCTAGCCCGAGCCGTGGCGCAACACATACTACGCCAAACATCTGGTTGTTTAGTCGGCATGCTGGAAGACTGCTGGCCGCTGCACCCAATTGTCGCCTGTTTATTAGGGCCGATATCACGACGGCGCTATGGTCAGAATCAACGGAGTATTTTCGGTTTTCTGAATTCCGCAGAGCCACAAGGATTTCAGGACTTTCTCCACACTGCTGATGACAATGACATCTATGGTCCGGAGCGCCTGTGGGATTACCTCCGGATCAACCTGGAACCATCTATTCTGGCCTCTCCAGACGGACACCGCTGGGCTTTGGCGGTGGATGCTCTTGAACGATGTGAAGCTCGAGGTGGACAGGAGATAGATCTCCGGCTGCTCAAGGTGATTGCGGTAGTCGACATGTACAAGGACCGTTCCGGACTTGCGGCGAGTCGTGATCTATTGGCACTTGCGTTACCTGACCAGGGCTCGGTCGAAGTCGAAAACGCTTTGGTCGATCTGCAGCGCAGGTCATTCGTCATCTACCGAAAGTTCACCGAATCATTCTCCATATTCGAAGGTAGCGATTTTGACGCTGAGAACGCTGTAGAGCAGGCATTAGTAGGGATCGGCGAGGTGGACTTCACTGCGCTCAATGCCCTCGCCGGGCTACAGCCTATCGTTGCAAAGCGACATTATCACAAGACCGGGGCGTTACGCTGGTTCGACGTCGTTGTGGTCCCTCTAGCAGAGGTGGAGCAGGCAGCCACCGAGTACGCGCCGCGTCATGGTGCCATAGGGGGGTTTGTACTTACGATTCCAACACAGAATGAAACTGAAGCGGAGGCATCAGAGATCTGTCGACGAGCCGCACGAAATGGCTCAGAATGTGACATCGTGGTCGGTCTTTCTGTCAGGGCGTGGCGTATTCCTGCGTTAGCGGTAGAGCTGTTGGCGCTTAAGCGTGTTCAAGACGAGACACCTGAACTAAGAGGCGATAGCGTCGCCCGGATTGAGATAGAGGGCAGGGTCAGCACGTTGCAGGGTCGATTGGAAAGCGAGCTTGTTCGTGTCTTAGACAGCGCGTCCTGGTGCCACGAGCGTATCCGACACCTAACGCTTCGTTATGCCAATCTCAACAGCTTAGCCTCTGATCTTGCCGACACTCGTTTCGAAAGCGCACCCCGAATCCACAATGAATTGTTGGGTCGGGTGAACCCGTCGAGCAACGGCGTCGCCGCTCGAAATACTCTTCTTGGACGGATGGCGTTGTACGAAAGCGAGCATCGGCTGGGTATCAAAGGATTTCCAGCAGAGAGAGGTCTATTTGCTTCTCTCCTCGAGCGGACCGGGCTCCACGCGGAAACAGCCAACGGTTGGCGCTTTGTCGAGCCAGGGTCTGGTACAGAGGATCCGCATAATCTGGGGCCAACATGGGAAGCGGCCAAGATCCATCTCAGGTCAAATGCGAACCGTTCGGTATCGGTTGCCGAGATTTACGACATCTGGCGCAAAGCTCCCTATGGCATAAAGGACGGTCTGCTTCCAATCTTGGCTGCAGCCTTCTTGCTATCGCAGCGAACGACACTGGCATGTTATCGTGAAGGGATCTTTCTGGCCCGCGTTTCCGAACTTGACATGGAAATTCTCGCCAGAGATCCGGCTGACATTCGGGTGCGATGGATGGATTTGTCCGAGATGTCAAGGCGTCTTTTGTCTGAAATGGCAGATATTGTGCGGGACCTGGACGAGGAGAATACGCTTACGCACCTTGAACCTATCGACGTGGCCAAGGGTCTGGTATCCATTTTCGACAGGTTGCATCCGTGGGTGGGTCGAACGCAGCGCCTATCGCGCAGTGCCAGGCGTATCAGGCAGCTCTTCAAGCAGGCCAATGACCCAAACAAGTTGATTTTTGACGATCTTCCAAGGTTACTTCCCGATGCTCAAGGCATCGACAACGAGGACACGACCAAGCAGATCGCGGCCCGGGTTCTGGAGGGATTGACGGAGTTGCGACAGGCATATCCTACGATGCTCAATCGAATGCGTGAAACCCTTCTTGAAGAGCTTCAGGTGCCAAATGCTTCACCTTCAGTGCTTTCAGAACTACGCGCTCGTGCCGACAACGTCCGTGAACTTAGTGGCGACCATCGACAGGAAGCCTTTATTGTCCGGCTTGCCGGATTCGCGGGAACCGACGAGGACATGGCCGGGTTGGCGGGAATGGCTTTAAACAAACCCATTCGAGATTGGGTGGACATGGATATCGACCGCGCGACGGTCGAACTTGCCACCATGGCGCAGCGGTTCATTCGGACTGAAGCATTTGCGCGGGTTAAGGGCCGTAGGGACAAAAGAAACGCGATGGCGGTGATCGTCGGGATGGGTGGCCAGCCCACGTTGCTCCATGACGAGTTTGAGATCACCGAACGTGATCAGCCCGCAGTAAAAGCATTGATTGACAGCGTGGACGGGACACTGCAAGGCAACGGCCAGAACAGTCGTGCCGTTATTCTCGCAGCACTAGCGGAGTTGAGTGCTCGGTATATGGATCCCCAGAATTCGTCGACGCCAAGACGGATGAGGAGGTCCGACACGTGAAGGACACGGCAAAGGTAAAGCATGTATTGGGCCTGTCAGGTGGCCGTGACAGTGCCGCGCTCGCCGTATATATGCGGCAAAACCACCCCGAACTTGACATCGAGTATTTCTTTACCGATACTGGCAAAGAACTACCGGAAGTTTACGAGTTTCTAGTCAAGCTTGAGGGGTTCTTGGGTAAGCCGATCGAACGTCTGAATCCCGATCGTGATTTCGACTTCTGGCTGAAACAATACAACAACTTTTTGCCCTCGGCTCAAAGTCGGTGGTGTACACGGCAGCTTAAGCTCCGGCCATTCGAGCGATGGATTCGTCCAATCCTGGATAGTGGCGTAACTGTGTATAGTTACGTGGCTATCCGAGCGGACGAAGAATACCGGGAAGGCTACACCTCGAAGCGCGATAACCTCGTGGTTAAGCTGCCACTAAAAGACGACGGCATCGACAAAAGCGGCGTGCTGGAGATTCTTGAAGGTGCGGGATTGGGGTTGCCAGAATACTACGAGTGGCGGACGCGCAGTGGATGCACGTTCTGTTTCTTCCAGCAGAAAATCGAATGGGTTAGGTTGATGGATCGTCACCCCGAGTACTTTGAGGAAGCCAAACGCTACGAAAAGAACGCCATCGATCACGGATCACCCTTCACCTGGAGCCAGGGTGAATCGCTCAACGATCTTGCAAAACCTGAGCGCGTTGAGCAAATTGAGACCGAACATACTCGACGGCTCGAAAGACTGCGTAACAAACGTCAGATCAACCCGCTTCGTCCGGATGCGGAACCAATCGACATAGACGACCTTTATGGTAAAGCCAAGGTGTGTCTTGCATGTCACAAATAAGAAGTAGATTAAGTTATATTCGCAGGTTCTGTAGGAGAATTGAGCTATCGCGAAGGGTTCGATGGACTCCCGCTGACTTAAACCGTACGGCACGGTTCAATGTCATCGGCTTGATTTATTCCTAGCAGGAATTCCTGGCGAGAAGAGTGCTAACCATCGAGGACTGGTATATTTATGTACCTTGAAGACCTATTTTGGAAACTATACAAGGCGCAGGTAGAGGCCGATGTGGAGAACGTACTCGACGGCTATTCGCTTCTCGATAGCCCGGCAAATTGGCGTCCTTATGGCCAGAACGAGAGTAACTTTGGCGTCGTAGAGAATCAGCAAGCTTCGCCGATCCCCGCGTTGATTGAGAAAATCACCAATGGTATCGATGCGATACTTATGCGTGCATGTTACGAAAATGAGATCGAACCACGTTCAGATGGGTCACCACGATCGATAGAAGATGCTTTGTGTGTTTTCTTTCCCGACAACAAAAACTGGGACTTACAAGGCGCGCGTCGAGAACAAGCCGAAAATTTGCAGATTCTCGCCGATGGTCCAAGGAAAGAAACGTCGCTCATAATCTATGATGACGGGGAAGGCCAGTCACCGGAGGATTTCGAGAAGACATTTCTGTCTCTTTTGCGCGGCAACAAGAATGACATTCACTTTGTCCAGGGTAAGTACAATATGGGTGGTGCCGGCGCTGTCGCCTTCTGCGGTCGTCGCCGTTACCAACTGATCGGATCCAAGCGGTTCAATGACCACAACGGAAAGTTTGGGTTTACCTTGGTCCGGCGACACCCACTCACCAGTGAAGAGGAAAGAAAGAAGAAGGCTACATGGTACGAGTACCTGGTCATGGACGGAGACATTCCTTCATTTGCCTGTCAAAGCCTGGATCTTGGACTCTATAACCGTCTGTTTTACACAGGCACCGTTATCAAACTTTTTTCCTACGACCTCCCGGAAGGGTCACGCTCAGTAATTTCAAGAGATCTCAATCAGAGTATAAACGAGTACCTGTTTGATCCTGCCCTGCCAGTGTTTACGATTGACAAGCCGGAGCGCTATCCCAAAGACCGCAATTTACAACGGCACCTCTATGGTCTAAAGCGACGGCTTGAGGAGGACGACAGTCGTCGATATGTTGACCAGAGCTTTTCCGAAGAGATAGAGGACGCGGATATCGGACGCATTAGGGTGAAATGCTACGTCTTTAATGCCCGCGTTGACGACCGTTCAGTAAAGGAGACTCGAGACACAATTCGGAGAGAGTTCTTTAAGAATAACATGTCGATTCTTTTCTCGGTGCATGGGCAGGTTCACGGACATTATACCTCGGAATTTATCACACGGTCACTCAAATTACCGCTTCTGAAGGACTACCTTCTCGTTCACGTAGATTGCACCGAGGTGCGCACAGAATATCGAAATGAACTGTTCATGGCGTCTCGAGACCGTTTGAAGGACGGAGATGAATCGAGAAGGCTCCGGCAGCGGCTTTCCCAACTTTTGGTGGATGGCCGTTTGAAGGATATCCATAAGAAACGTAAGGCGTCGATAACTGTCGAGAGCAAGGATGCCGAGGATCTAGTACGCAATATTACTCGAAATCTCCCAATTCGCAATGAGTTGGCGGAGCTTCTTGGCCAATCCTTTAAGCTTCATGATAGGCGAAATGGACGCAGAAACGAAAAAGCACGTAAGATGCGGCAAAAGAAACAGCACGAACCCCCCGCATTTTCTCCTCAGAGATATCCAAGCGTGTTCAGTATTGATATCAACACCCGTACCGGAGAAGAGATTCCAATGGTCAGATTGCCGATGGGTGGCTCAAGAACTATTAGCTTTTCGACCGATGTCGAGGACCAGTACTTTGATCGAGTAGACGACCCCGGCGAACTACACATAGGACTGCTAGGTTTAGCGCCCAACGACGAAGAGGGGGGCGATCGACCCGGTCTGCCAAAGGCAGTCGATACAGTCCTGAACGTCACCAAGTCGAGTCCTCATAATGGTACGATCAAGGTGAATGTTAAACCTACAAAGGAAGTTAAGGTTGGCGATGCCATTGAGCTTCGCGCATCTCTCTCAAGTCCCGGTGGTCCTTTAGATCAGATCTTTATGGTGAAGATTTCAGAACCGAAAAAAACGCCAAAAGAACAAAACAAGGGGGAACAGCCTGACAATCGGCTTGGCCTACCCAAACTGCATATGGTCTACAGGGAAAGCCAATCTGGTGGGATTACGTGGGCCCAACTCGAAGAGAATGGGATTTCGATGGATCACGACGTGGTTGTCTATCCCCTAGTCAATGGGGAATCTCTAAGCGACTTGTACATCAATATGGAAAGTAGCGTTTGGCTTTCACACCGTTCAAAGCTGCAAAACGAGGAAACTATCGCCGTGGCCGAGAAACGTTACGTGTCCGCCGTGTACTTTCACACGTTGTTCTTGTACACGATCACAAAAAACAGGCGGTATGGTGTAACGCAAGCTAATGGGGAAGATCAACGTGCCGTTGAAATAACGGAGTATATAGGCGATCTGTTCCAGACGTTTTACGCACAGTTTCTATTGAATTTCGACACCCAGGAACTAATCTCGGCGCTGGAGGCGTAGGGCTTGTCCCGAAATATTGGTAAAACACCAGCAAGCCGTCAATCGGCGAGTAGCGCATGAGATAATACGGAGGTAGACCGAAATGTAGCACAGTTACGCAGCTTGGGAGATGCCTCGCGGACACGACTCAACCAGGAATGTAGGTGGGCTGCTCACAAAGGAGACGGGGGTTTGTTTAAGATTTGTGCTCGGACCGTGCTAGAGTTAGGATCTGAGCTTATCAGTTCCGATGTCATCGCGTTCTATGAATTAATTAAGAACACATTTGATGCCGGATCGCCAACAGGAGCGGAACTTCGTTTTGAAGTAACGCTGCGACGAAATGATTATCTGAGATTCCGCCGTCTGGCAACAGAGGGTCTGGTGGATATCGTGCGTCTGAAGTTAGATATAAAGGATGCGCTAAATCCATCTGCATCGCAAAGTTCGCTGGACCGTTTTCGGAAAGCAATAGATCAAGCGGAAACCCCTACTGATTTCGTGATCGCCCTTGATCAAGCGTATGTTTCGGAAAACAGGATCATCGTGTCTGATGAGGGCCACGGTATGTCGCATCAGGACTTGATAAACAACTATCTTGTTCTCGGAACCCCCTCACGGAAGCATGCCATAGACGCAGCGATCGCAAATCGGACTGCCAGTGATGGACCACCTCCATTCCTTGGTGAAAAAGGCATCGGCCGCCTTTCGGCGATGCGACTAGGTGACCGACTAACGGTCGAAACAGCTCAAAAGGACGACCAACAACTGAATATCCTGAAAATCGACTGGTCCGCGTTTGACGATCTGACAGCAATGCTCGACGAAATTTACGTCGCGCCGGAAACTGGTGACGAGAAGCCCGGCCGTAACTGGAGCGGTACGCGATTGATCGTCGAATCTCTGGCTGCAGACTGGAATTTCGACCGAGTCAAGTTAATGGCGGAGTATGAATTCGCCCGGCTCACCGATCCCTTTTCCGACGCAAAACGACGACCACGAATCGCTATCTTTTGGAATGGCGAACGCGTTCCAGTGGCGCATATGGACAGTCACCTACTAAGTCACGCACATGCAACCGTAAGGGGCAAATATCTGTGCAAAAAGAACCGACCGAATCTCGTTTGTACATTTGAAGCACGAGATCTAGGCTTCGAGCATCCGCACGAAGTCGAAACGCGCGAATTCTGTCTTCCAGATCTCGAAGGTTCGATCAGGGGAACCTCTGGAGTGGTCCCACTCGCTGCCTTCGGCGATTTAGGTCCCTTTGAATTCGAAGCATATTGGTTTAACCGACAGCGCCTAGGTTCGATCGATAGCATAGGCGATAGGAAGGTCGTGCGCGAACTGCAAAAACGATGGTCGGGAATATTGTTGTATCGCGATGGGTTTCGTGTTTTTCCTTACGGGGAAGATGAAGACGACTGGCTAGCCCTCGACCGGCGAGCATTGGGAAGCAGACGATATTTACTAAACAAGGCGCAATTCGTTGGCAGGGTAACCATTTCACGCCTTGGCAATCGTCAGTTAATTGACCAAACAAACCGAGAGGGTTTGCGGGTTTGTCCCGAACAGCAGGCGTTTGTTGATATACTTCAGCTTGCAATACAATATGAACTTCGAGACTTCCTCAAGGACGTCGAAAGTCGTCACAGGGACCAGCCTCTTGATTTGGATTCACGGGGAACGAACATAACAAATCTATTAACAAGAGCGAATGCAGCGATCCGAAGAATAAAGAGAAAAACACCAGTGGAAGCGGAAACCGTTAAGGAACTACAACTCACATTCTTGGATATTAAGGAATTCCTAGAAAAAGCGCATCGCAGAATCAGAGAGGTAGAGAGTGAAAGTCGTCAAATGATCCATATGGCGGGAGTAGGATTGTTAGTTGAAGTCGTGGCGCATGAATTGGCGCGATCAACCGAAAACGCACTAGCGGCACTCGACGCGCTACGCGACAAGGATGTGCCGAATTTGGTAGGGGGTCTACTGGAAAACCTCCGGTCGGAGATGAGATCGGTTAGCAAGCGCCTTCGTATTCTCGATCCGCTGAGCGTTTCGGGACGGCAGCGAAAGGAGAAATTCGATCTCGGCTGCCTCATAGATGATGTCCTAGGTGGCCACGAGAAGCAGTTTGCACGTCACCACGTGCATTTGAAGGTCACCAAACCAGAAAGACCAATTCGTGTCCACGCAGTCAAGGGCATGCTCATACAGATTATTGAAAATCTTGTATCAAACTCGCTTTATTGGCTTGATCTGCGGAGACAACACGAGCTTGATTTCAAGCCGTGTATCACAATTTCCTTACGCGCTGACCCGTTAACGATATTCTACGAAGATAATGGACGCGGTATTGCCAAGGAAAACAGAGAGAAAGTCTTCCGTGCTTTTTATTCTTTGAAAGAGAAGACAAAGCGCCGCGGCTTGGGCCTCTTCATCGCCCGCGACTGCGCGGAATATCATGGTGGTACACTTACTCTCGATGAGATTCCCGATGAGAACACGGGTCGGCTTCATCGTTTCGTCTTGACGTTTCCTCAGGAGGTAGTTCTCCAATGACGGAATTGCGGGAGATTCTTGTTAAGCGAGGTATCCGAAAGGCGGTCGTGATAGACGACATGTTTGATGCCGTTCCGCAACCTGATGACCTAAATGTGGAGGATTGGTCGGTCTTTTTCGATGATATTGGGGAAGAAGGACGCGACCTATTGACAGGACTGTATCCCGGATACGACAGTGTGCGCTCCGACGAACTTATAAACTCACAGCAGTTCGTTTCGCTCGTGTGGGAGAATAGACAGCGATTACGTGGCTGTAGTCAGTTGTTCGGTGACTACGAAACGACTAAGGCGAGCGAGCTACATATGCTCGATACGCTGGTTAAGGAATTGCGAAACCTAGGTCTCGCCTGCACTACAATGGGCCGTGTGCCCGACGAACAGGCGAGAAATGCCGACTTAATAATTGTCGATTTGTTTCTTGGATATAAGCAATCTGGAGAAGATATCAATCGTGCCGTTTGTCGTGTAAAAGAATTCATTGATGATCGTGTAGGAGAACCACCTCTAATCGTCCTTTATTCGCGAAGCCCACGGCTTAAGGACATGCGAGACGATTTTCGTGACAAAGCGGGTCTCCTCGGGTCTATGTTTCGGGTTGCAACAAAAGCAGAGCTCGCGGATTCCAGAATGTTGCACAGATTGCTTTCGAGATTAGCGTTACATTATGAAGACGCCAAGCGCGTTGCGCGATTTGTTCATGCTTGGAATATTGGTCTTGACCGTGCGCAAAAGGATTTTATCAAAGTGCTCCGTCGACTTGACCTTCCGGACTTGGCACAAATACGTGCATTATTGCTTGATTTCGAGGGACAATTGCTGGGCGAATATCTTTTAGATGTAGCCGATCGTGTCTTGCAGCACGAGATAGAAAGTGACGACAACACAATAGCAGCAGCATTAGAGCTTAACAAGATAGACTTGGAACATTATCCTGCGCCGCATCTAACGGGCTCACCTGATCTACAAGATTTGGTCTATAGAATGGTATTTTCGCATTCACAACGGCATCGTCTGTCCGACGAGAACGGCAAACTACACTTGCAGTTCGGGGACCTTTTGCGTTGGAAGGCCGAAGACGGGGCGGCTTTCTGTGATGATGTTTCGCTCGTTGTCACTCCTGCTTGTGACCTCATGCGCAACGGGGTTAAGCGCGTTCTGCTTCTTTCCGGAAAACTCGAAAGCCTTGAGCCCAAGAATTGGTCTTATAAAGCACAACCCGTAAGAACTCCAATAGTGATTCTTCCCAATGAAGAGAGGAAATGGATCAAGTGGAATCTTAAAGATGTAAGGACTTTGACACTGGACGAACTCGATAAATGGTTAAACAAGACGAAACGGTTAATCCGAATCGGTCGGCTCCGGGAGGTAAATGCGATCGAGATTCAACAATTGATGCTCGCCCACTTGGGTCGCATCGGCCGTCCTGCCAATTTGCCCGTACCTTTCCCCGTTGAAATTGCGTTTTTTTACGTGGGAACTGATTCTAAGGCCAATAGACTTGAAACGGAGCAAATTGAAACCGCAGCTTGTTATGTGGGTCGTGACAAGGCATCAAGGCCAATCCATAGGCTTGTCCTCACCGAAGAGGGATGTGACCGAATTGAACGTGCGTTGCACAATATTGAACCCGAAAAATTCCACGTTTTGGCGCAACCAAGCTTGGCCGCAGTGAAAAGCGATAGTGGTTTCTTTGCTAGTTTTGAACGTGGGGAGATCCAGATCCCTCTGGAGCCGGGCGGAAAGAAACAAAAAAAGGCCGGAAGTGAAATTCAAGCTGTAATTGTACGAGGCGATGACTTTGAAGAGGGCAAAAGCGTTACCGGCGACGACAGAAAAGCGGCCCTAATAGTCAAGGTGACAGATGTTGAACAGAATTAGTTCGACTAAACTGCTATGGGCAGGAGAATAGCGGCACATTGGATAGGTTTCGGTTCTTTCATCTGCGTATTAGCGGATTATTGGAACAGATTCCCGGAATATTTGACTCACAGCTTAATGCAGAATTCGGAGTTCGGCCGATAGTCAAGGGCTTGGTTTTTTAGTACGCGTGTATCGAGCCCCAATCTTTCATATAGGTTCCTCAATGGCAATCGCTCCTAATTTCGAAACCATTGAATCGCTGTGATAATTACGCAAAAAAGAGGGTCCATAACGAATATGCCGGTCTAGAGCCGCCCACAACGGAACAAGGCTGTCAGGTGCTTCCGCTCGACTCAAATCGACGAAAAGACACCGAGGCGTCCGGTAAGACACAGGCAGATATACATCCGGACCGACAAAACAAAACCCCGAAAGAAGAATCTCCGGGGTTCTTTTTTTCCCTTCGCCGTGACCGGCCTGCCGATTCGGTCCCGCTCGACTCAAAACGACGCTCCAAGAAGGAAGTACGGAACAGCGCCTTTGGGGTCGGTGAACCCGTATCCCGCGCCGGCGCGGAAGCGGAATGGGACGTAGAGGATACCGAATTCGTAGACGAACTCGGCCCCGGCGGAAAGTAGCGGTTCCGGAGTGTGCCCCGGGGAGTCATCCCGTCCCCAGGCGTTGCCCGCGTCGGCGAAGAGCGTGAGGAAGGCCCGGTCGAAGTGCAGCAGCGGCGTTCGGATGGCGCGGTTGACCAGCGCGGCCGGCAGGCGTAACTCCAGTGACGCCGACCATGCCCGCCGCCCGGATCTCTGCGTGCTCTCGTAGCCACGCACGGGAAACAGGCGTCGCGACACGCCGCCGACCTTGTAGTACCCCCGCCCGCTGTCCGGCCCCCCCGCCGCGCCCGCGCTCGCCCTGAGCGCCAGGACGGGCGCCGCGAATCCGCCTCCCGGTAGCTTCGCGTAGGTCTTGAATTCGCCGGAGACGGCGTCGACGGATCTGTCGTCCAATGAGTCACCGGCCAGGTCGAATCGCCGCGTGATCCACGCGGAGAATGTCGCGCCCGCGGCGTTACCCATCTGAAACGAGTGCGACCTGGCAGTATTGGCCGAGAAACCCGCCGCAAATTCCCCCAGGGTGCTGTGAGGGCTGTCGTATTTCGACAGGTCCGCCGGCTGGAGATCAGAATCCAGCGCCTCCCGGTCCTCCCGCAACAGACCGCCAGAAAGCGTGAATGAAACCGCGCTCCACGCCCTCGGGCGAGCAAGGGTTATCGACACGGACGCCAGGCGCGTTCGTTCCAGAACGAAAACGGTGTCGGCCGGGGACTCGCTGTTCCCCTCCTTCACCCTGAGACGTTCCTCGTCCCAGTTCTGCGACAACAACAAGCCCAGCGTCGGGTTGCCGAGTCCGGCGTATCGATAAGACAGAATGCCCGTCCCCCTGCCTCCTGAGAATCCTCCCGCCGACAGAAAGCCACGCGCCGCGACGTAATATCGGTGCCGCCCAACGAGGTCAACCCCTGAGGTGCTGGCGCCGAGAGACGAACCAAGCACCCTCGTTCGGGGCGTCTTGCCGTCACCGGCGCCGGAAAGGGACAACGTCCCGATGGGTCTCCAGTAACGAGGCAGGAGCGTGGGAAACGGCGAATAGTTCCGTACCGGCCCGCCAGCGCGATTGCGAGGTTTGTCTCTAGTGGTCGCTATCTCCTCGGCGAGAGTTCCAGCCGCGGTCGGCACAGCATCCGTTATGAAGGTAGGCGCAGGATGCGCGGCAGCCGGATTGAACGGCATGCGTTCGATCTCCCAACCGTCCAAGTGATACCCCGAGAAATAGAGCCACTGCCCGGACGGATCCACACTGGGCCATGCGGCGCCGGTTCGGACGTTGGTGAGCATCACCGGAGGCGCCACCCGACCGCTGTCGATTCTTGCCGCCAGAACGTTAAGGATGCCAGTCCGGTCGGACGACCACACCAGCCACCGGCCGTCGGCGCTCCACGCGGGTGCGAAGTCCAGCGCGCGGTCGTGCGTGACCTCGCTGACGAAGCTGCCGTTCGCGTCCAGGATGACGACGTCGTGATTCCCGCCAATCCAGCGTGTCGCCGCGATCCATTGCCCGTCGGGCGACACCGCCGGAAACGCCCAGTCGACGCCGGCTTCCGGGTGAACCAGGGTCTCGACGGCGCCGGTTCGGGTATCGACCCGGGCCAATCCGCTGGCGCCCTCGCCTTCCGATACCGCGACCGCCCGGTGATCGGGTCCGGCCGAAGGCGCGGTCAGACGCGCCCCATGTGTCAACCGGTCCGTCACGCCGTCCCGGGTCACCCGGTAGATGTCGCTGAACAGCCGGTATCGCCCCGAGAACTCCAACTGGTCGACGAGGATGTCGCCCCCAGCTGTGAATGCAAAGTTGTTTCCTCGAATCCGCGTGACGGTCGACCCGGGGCCGCCATCAGGCTTGGACGTTACCAGACGCGCATCCGACCGCCCATCGGAGCGAAGATAAACCAGCGCCGATCCGTCCGGCGACACCTGGGGGTGGCGGGCGTAGCGGCCGCCTTGGGTGAGCGTCTCGGGTTCGGAAACCGGTCCGAATCCTGCCAAGCGCGTATTCAGCGCGAATGCCGAATCACGCCACGCCTTCGACCATTCGGTCCACTCGTTCGACAGGTTGACGCCAAAGGTTTGCCTTCCGGCTGCATCCAGGCGAAAAGGTATCCATTGGTCTTCAACCGCCTTGACAAATGCCGCCATCCGGTCCCGGCCGTACTTGCGCATGAGGTGTTCGAAGAATCGCGAACCGTACGCATACACCCGTGTTCCGAGTGGCCACTGCGGCGACCATCCCCCCGCCTGTCCGATGCTCTCGAAACGACCCTCCAGGGCTGCCGTTCGAAGGACCATATCGTGGTAGGTTCCCATGACGCGGCCCTCGCCGGTCAGCGCGGACTCGTACCAGGTGGCGATGCCCTCGATCACCCACCGCGGCGTTGTATCAGCGGCGAAACTCCAGAATGGAACCGGAGTCCGTCCGAATATCGTCCTGAAGCTGTAGCGGCCGGGCCGGTCGATGTGAAAGATATGCGTCAGTTCGTGAACGATCAGAAGTTCGAGCCAGTCATCGGCAAAGGCGAGACTGTACATGTCGACTGGCGTCCGCGCGAACAAGACGATGCGGTTCGAGGGAAACGTGGTCGCGTAACCGTTGGAGATGTCCGTGTGGTCGGTAATAACGAGATCTATGGTTCCCTGCGGCCCGCGGACGAAGAGTTCGGAAAGCCGGGCGTGGGCCCACTCCGCGCGATCGGCTGCCTGGCGGGCCAGGTCTTCCAGGCGCTCAGGGAAGGTAACGCGGAAGTGTTCTGTCTCGAGCGTACGCCACGATTCGTCCGGCGGCACCTGTTGCGCGTGCGAGGGCGATGCGCAGAATGTGACGAGCGCAAGCAGTGCCGGTACGACAATCCTTGGAATAGAAATTCTCGTCATAGCGGTTCTTCTACGGATGTATGTATGGCGTGACGTCGCGGGTTCGATTTGCTAAGCGGCAAAAGAACAGGTCCCGGACAAGGCGAACCCCGTTCAAAGGCTCGATCACCCCCCACCGGCGCGCCCGCGGGCTGGCGCCCTTGGCTTGCCGACTCCCCCTCAAGGGGGGAGTGATACGCGATGTTACGGCGCGCTCGAAGAGTAGAACGCGAACCCGCTGTTCAGCTTTCCACGTTACCCCGGGTATCCTCTTCCTCCGGCCTGGCTTCGTGGAGAGCGCCGAAGCGGCGAAGGCCGGGAACGCCGGTTGCAGTTCCGATAACCACGAGGAGGGTGCCGATTCCGCCGCTGACCACTGAGACGACCGGTCCGAACCAGTGGGCGACAAGGCCGGATTCCATACCGCCCAGTTCATTGGAAGCGCCGATGAAAACGTAGTTCACGGCCAGCACGCGGCCGCGCATCCGGTTGGTGGTGAGCAGCTGGACGAGCGTGTGGCGGACGACCATGCTGACGTTGTCGAAGGCACCGGTAAGGAACAGCATGGCCAGGGAGAGCCAGAAGGATTGAGAGAAGCCGAAGACGATGGTGGCCGCGCCGAATCCGGCCACGGCGAACAGGAGGTTTCGTCCCGCGCGCCGCATCGGCGGCAGGTAGGCCAGGAGGATCGCCATGCAGAAGGCGCCGACGCCCGGGGCGGCCCGAAGCCATCCGAAGCCCTGAGGGCCAACGCGAAGAATATCCTCTGCATAGATGGGAAGCAGGTAGACCGCGCCGCCAAGCAGCACAGCGAACATGTCCAGGGCCATCAGGGAGAGGATGAGGCGGGTGCGCCAGACGTAGCGAATGCCCGCCAGCAGGGTGGTGAGCGAAGCGGGCTCCGCCTTTTCGGGTTCCGCACGGAAGTCCACCCGCGTGAGCAGAACCACGAAAACCAGGGTGCTCACCGCGCTGAGCGCATAGGCGGCGGGAACGCTGTACATGACGACGAAGCCGCCCATGGCAGGGCCGATCACCCAGGCCATCTGCATCAGGCTGGTGTTCCAGGTCACTGCGATGGGGAAGACGTCCCGCGGGACGAGCAGCGGCACCAGGGCGGTTCTGGCCGGGCGCCCCAGGCACGTGGTGGTGGCATCCAGCGCCAGGAGAGCATACATCAGCAGGATCGGCCCCTCGCCGAGCGAGAGCGCAAGGAGTCCGAGCGACGTCAGGGTCGTGCCCAGCATGCTGAGGACAACAACCCTGCGACGGTCGAATCTGTCCGCCAGGAAGCCTGCCGGAAGGGCCAGGACGATCGTCGGAACGGCCTGCGCGAGACCGACCAGCCCGAGGGAAAGCGCCTGGCCGGTCCGCTGGTAGATCTCCCAGCCGATCGCGATGCTCTGGATCTGGTTTCCAACAATGGCGAAGAACCAGCCCAGGATGTATCGCCGGTAGTTCGCGATGCGGAATGCCGCGTAGGGATCGTGCTTCCCGGATGCGGGGATCGGCTATTCCTCCCGTCCCGTGACGGCGTCCCGGATCTCCTGAACGCTTCCTTCCAGCCGGTCCAGGCGCTGGTTTGTCGCCTCGACGTCTTTCCGGATCTTCGTAACGATCGCGGTCTGCTCGTCGAGTTCCTCGGCTTGTATGGATTCCTCTTCCTTGACCAGAATGCTCGTCAACGTCGCGGTGAAGACACCCACCAGAACCATTCCGGTGATCACCAGAAAAACCGTGAGGATTCTGCCGGATGCGGTCTCGGGGTTGTGGATGTCGGCGTATCCGCCGGTGACGAGCGTGGTAAAGCTCCACCAGAGGCTCTGCCAGAATCCTGAGCCCGACTCCATGTGTTCCAGAAACATGAACACGACGGCGCCGAACACGAGGGACAGGAGGCCGTAAAGCAGGGACCTTTTGAGCAGACGTACGTCCAGCGTGGTGCTGAGGTGGTCCATGCCTCGCCAGAAGAACAGGCCGATACGCATCAGCCGCAGCGCCCGCAAGATCCGCACGGCCCGCAGCAGACGCCCCAGACGCACGACGCCGAGGTCGCCGGAGGCCGCGATAACCTGCACCGGAGGAAGCGGAATCGACGTGATGAAGTCGATCCAGTTGTTCTTCCAGTACCATCTTTTGGAAGCGGCAAGCCTGTGTTCGAAGATAAAGTTGGCCATGAAAATAGCGCAGCAAACCACGTCGATGATCCAGAAGATCCAGAGCGTACCCACCGAGAAATGCGGGTGTACTTCCACAACGGGGTTCTTGTATTTTCCCCCGCCATCGACGATGTCCACCCCTGTCAGTTTTCCTCCGGTGACGTGCCCGGAAACGAGCGCGCCGGATCCGGCGTTGTCCACGATGTGAATGTTAACGCGCTCGTACCCGGCGCCCTGTTTCTGTATGACGATTTTGCTGATCTTCCCCTCTTTGACTTCCGCCGTTGCAGTCGCGCCGCCGCCGTTCGCGCCGATACCGAGCAAGTCCACGACAAGAATCGAGATTAGAAACAGGATGAGGAAGAAGATGATGATGTCCTTCAGATGAACGTTCCGGACGCTTCCGAGCTTGTCGGCCTGCCGGTCCATCAGGTGTTTCTTCTGGAAGGCCTGGTCGATGACCCTGGCCTTGTCCTCCAGTGTCTGTTTTTCCTCGTTCAACGTCGAGATTCGCGAATCGGCCGCGTCCAGATCCAGTTCGTAGCGGCCGTGCTTCTTTTTCAGAGCAACCGTGTCCGCACTTTCGGCCAGGCGTCTGATTTTTTCTTCTTCCACGGCCAATTGCTCGTTGACGCTCTCGATTTCCCTCGCGACCACGTCCTTCATCACCCTGATACGGTCGAGGGAACACGATTCGATTCGCTTTAGATTTGCCATCGCTGCCCTTGCAAATTCAGGTTGAGTATGAAATCGCTGCTGTCCAAGACTGAAACCGACCTGGGACCGGTCGGGTTGGCGTTCCCGGGAGCGAGGGCATCCTGCCCTCGACGGCTAATCCGGGAGGCTCTGGCGCCTTCATCTTCAATATGAAATCGGATCCAAATGAGACATTTAGCCATTGATTCGGGCATTGATGGGTCACACGATGTTCGAGGGCAGGATGCCCTCGCTCCGGATATTCATCAATCGTGCCGTGACAGAGTGCAGACTGCCTGCGGTCGTCTGCAGCTTTACGCCGTGCGCGCATCGTATTGCACTCTCATCGAAACCCCTCGCCGTTACCGCTCACTATTTGCGAAGGTGAAAATAAGAAAGTCGCCTATTCGCGATATAGGCCAAATATGCAGATAATGTAATAAAGAAGCACGAGCAAGAAAAGAACTGGCTTGTCTCTTGCAAGCCAGTTCAGGTTAGACGGCGTGGCTGGAAGGATGTTGTCAAAACTGCAACCCTCATCCGCCCCTCTGTGCAAGGAACCGCGCCAGTGCGCCCGGCCGTCGCGCCACCGGCTTGAGCGTTTGCCTTGGCGCTACAGATGGCACCAGGATCCCACGCCGTCGAAGTTCATCCAGCCGCTCGTCGATCGACTGCTGTTTGTGACGCCGAATTCTCCGGATATCTTCCACGGGCATTCCTCCTTGTCCTGTCAAACGCATCGTGTAATGCCATCGAATCGTGTAACCATGGGTTCTGCAGCGTTCAGCCGGCCCTGCCGACACTTGATGTCATTTCTTGTTGGTTTAATGTAGGCCGGGCCAGTAATCAAGAAGCTCTCAGCCGGTCCAGCAGACTCTTTGCGTGCGGGCATACACCTTCGACGATTGCCGGGTCTATTCTTGCCAGGAGTTCAGAAGCGACTCTCCCCTTGGAATAAGGCTTTGGGCACCGAGCGGTAGCATTTTCCAGCACATCGAAAACCGTCTCCTTTGGTACTTCTTCCAACCGAGGCCATTGCCTTATCGCGTCTGCCTTGAACCGCTCACCAAAGTACTTCTGCAGTGCATTTCGGTCGGCCAGTAACCACGATTCCATGACCTGGACCATCAGGAATGCCTGATCATCGCCAGCAGCAGCAGGTTTATTCCAACGGTCGTGCGTATGCAGGTGCTGCCAGACTGAGTGTGCCGCTGAAACCGGCCCTTCGCTGTCAACCAGGAGGATTGGGAACGTACCACCTTGCGAATCGCCGAGTGCCGTGACAAAGCGGTTAAACGTCTGTTGACGCGTGCCTCCACGCACAACCTTCGGCATGCGGCCTGGCAGACCAGCATTTGTGAGAAATGCCTTCCAGCCCTGGCGAAACTCCGCCCCCAGACGCCGATTGTCTCCGCCACCCTCTATGTAAAGTACCGCACTCACCAGCGATTCCCACCGATTTGTCCGGAACTCCAGAGATTACCCAGTGTGTAATCCTTCAGCCAATTGGCGAGATCGCCTTTGTCGAGCCGACGCATCTCCGTCTGTCCGTCGTGCTTTTCGCAAACGATCACATACTCGGGGGTGTCGGTCAGCGCATCTACCAGGGTGTCGGAATGTGTCGTTACGATCAACTGACTACGTTCTGACGCTGAGACAAGCAATTCGGCCACCGTCGGCAAAAGGTCCGGGTGAAGGCCCAGTTCCGGCTCCTCGATCACGACCAACGGCGGCGGTTCGGGATGCAGCAAAATCGCGAGCAGGCAGAGGTAACGCAACGTGCCGTCGGAAAGGCGCGTGGCAGGAATCGTTCGATTACCAGCTTCTTCCAGGAACAACCCAACGGTTCCGCTGGCTACCGGACAGATTATGTCGACGATACCGTCGAAGAGTTTCCTCAAAGCTGTGACGACTTGCCTTTTGTTCTCACCATGAAAGTGCGACAACACAAGCGCGAGGTTTGCGCCGCCCTCATCCAGAAAATCGGCGCGGTCATGGGCGCTCTGGTTCCTGCGGCACGCTATTGAAGGACCGAGAAACCAATCGCGGTAAAGACGAAGTTGTCCGTATTGTTCCTTCAGATGCCACAGAATCAGATACTCAGGACTTGCAAAGTGAACTAGAGAATGTTCCGGGTGATAGTGGCTTTGAAAACCTATACTCCGGCTTCCTCTTACAATGGCTTGCGGTGGTTCCGCCGGGGCTGCCGAATAATGGGTCGTCGACCTGTCAGCTGACAAATCGATGTCCGGCCTTTCCTGTCTGGGCGGACGATAGTAGGACAGCGGGGGACGTGACTGCAAATGGCCTCCCAAGGGTTCGACCTGCTCGTCAATCATTTCGGGACGATCGTTTCGGTGGCCAAGTGTCAGCAAGTGGCGAACCATACCGGCAGGTTGAAAATCAACAGACGCCTCCAGTGTAAATGAGTCCGGCGCATCCGGACCGCGCCATAACCATTCCCGTACGCCGCCCGTGCGCGAGATCGGATCCGTTATGCCATTTGGCGCGGCCTTTAGTAGCGCAACTGCCTCCAGTAAGTTCGACTTTCCCGAACCGTTCGGCCCGATGAGGACGTTCAGCGGTTTCATGGACAGGTCGACGCCATCGGGTCCGAAGGACAGCAGTCCGGCCACCTTCAATCTATGAATCAACATATCGCTTCCTCATACATGCGCGCTTCAATCGACTGCTGTTTGTGACGACGGAATCTCCGGATATCATCCACGGGCATTCCTCCGTGTCCTGTCAAGCGCATCTTGAAATGTCGTCGAGTCGTGTAGCCAAGGGTTCGACAGCGTTCAGCAGGACCTGCCGACATTGCGTCGCCTTTGGCGTGTCAAACCAGAAGCGCCTCCAGGCAGCTCCGCTGTAATGCCGTATAAAATGTCGGCAGCTAGAATTATTAGCCGACATTTGTTGTCATTTGGACAGACCTACATAAGGTCTAACACACGTGGTGAAATAGCCTTCAGTTTCTCTGCCTCGGACCGTGTCGCGTGATACAGATCCCAACGTAGCTGGAGATTCAGCCAAAATGCTGCTGACACGTTGAAATATCTACCCAGGCGCAGTGCGGTGCTGGGAGTGATACCGCGTCTGCCATTCACCAGTTCGTTGACCCGTTGATAGGGAACATGAATGGCGGTAGCCAATTCGCGCTGTGTTAAACACATTGGATTCAGAAATTCCTCCAGTAACATCTCACCCGGATGAGTCGGGACACGATGGGTTGGAATACGTACCATAGTCCACACCCTTGGTTAGTGGGGAGTAATAGTCGACGATCTCAACATCAACGGGACCTGGAGACGATTACGCCGCGCGGAACTCCACAACCAGTTCCCGGCCGAGGGTACGCAGGGCCTTGTGAATGCGGTTGGCCGCGGTGTGGTGTCGCGGGTCGAGCATGCGGCGCACGACTTTTTCGTCAACGCCCAAGCGTCGAGCAACGGCCAGACGCGACAGGCCGCTGTCCCGGAACGCGAGCGCGAACGCCGCTTTCGCAGCCATGTCGGGTGGAACTGCAACGTAATGCTCGCCGGCGCGCCGGCGACTGGGCGCCGGGATGGGTTCGCCATCGTCAATGCGTCCCGCGATGGCTTCCTCGAGCGCGTCGCGGGCTTCCACCAGGGCCGCGGACTCGTCGGCGCCGGAGGTGAGACATTCCGGAAAGTCCCGGAATGAGACAATGATCTCGCCCGAGAGATCGGGTTGCAGCCGGGCGGGATAGCGAAATTGCATTGCGGGTTCCTTATTTTTGTGCTTTTACCTGAAGTCACCGGGGTTCAGGCCAAGCTGACGAATCATGGCAGACAATAGGCCGGGGCTAAGTTCTTTACGGCGATCCTTAACGACGGTCTTGCGAGAGCCGTAATACAGGGTTACGTGACTACCCTTGCCGCGCTTGGAATCAATGCGAACGAAAACCCCGCGCTCGGTGCCGAGTACAAAAACCCGTTTTACAATGTCACTGCCTTCACGTCCTAACAATAGGACATTTGTGTCCGAATAACAATGGAAATACTTACCGAATTATTGAATGACGCAGCGTGGACGAACACGAGCACGTGATCCAGGAACACGATACCGTACAGCACGACAAGACCCCGGCGGAATCTGACCGTCGGGGTCTTGTCTTCGCGATCGTACCGTCGCATGAGACGGCCGAATATTGGTGCGCCCACAGGGAATCGAACCCCGAACCTTCTGATTAAGAGTCAGCTGCTCTGCCTATTGAGCTATGGGCGCATTGTCGTGTCTGGTCCGTCGCCAGAGGCGGGCGCCCACAAGGGACGCCCCTACAAGGCGATGGGTCGGCGACGGATCCAGGCTGATGAATCCGGAATCAAACAATAACTTTCAGTACCTACGTTGAAACGTAATCCCCGCTGCGGCCGCCGGTCTTCCTCAGGAGGCGGATGTTCCGGATGGCCATGTCCTTGTCCACGGCCTTGCACATGTCGTAGACGGTCAGCAGCGCCGCGCTCACGGCCGTCAGCGCTTCCATCTCCACGCCGGTCTTGCCCGTCACGCGCACGCTGGCTTCCGCCTCGATTCGATCCTGCCCCACCTCAAAGCTGAGTTCGATGCCCGTGGGATCGACCGGATGGCAGAGTGGGATCAGTTCCCACGTCCGTTTCGCCGCCATGATCCCGGCGATCCTGGCGGTTTCCAGCACGTTTCCCTTGGGCATCGCGCCACCGGAAACCAGGCGCGCCGTCTCCGGCGCCATGACGATTTCACCACCCGCAACCGCCATACGGTCGGTCACGGCTTTCTCCGTGACGTCCACCATTTTCACGGTCCCATCGTCGGCAATGTGGGTCAGATTCGACATGTCAAATGTACGAAATTTGCTTGAGCCCGGGAGTTATTCGGTTAAATCGCCGATAAGGGAAAACCCGTTCTGAGTTACCATTCTTCCAGCAGCACGATGTCCACTTCCGCGCCGGCGTCGAGCGTGTCCACTTCAGCCTCAATCACAAAGAGGCTGTTCGCCCGCGATAGCGAAAACAGGTCCGCCGATCCATGGTGGCCCACCCAGTTGCTCTCCCAGCGTCCGTTGACTTCCCCGGACCGGGCCGGCACGAACTGCTTGCGCCCGGGCGACTGCCGGAACCCCTGCGCCAGCCTTCCCCGTACCATCGGCCGGTGGATCTCCGACATCCTCTGCATCTTTCGAACGGCCGGGCGGACCAGCAGTTCCAAACCCACGACCGCCGAGACCGGATTCCCAGGCAGCCCGAACACGAGTTTGTTCCCGCGCGCGCCGAATGTGAGTGGCTTGCCCGGCTTCATCCGGATCCGGTCGAAGTGGATCTCCACGCCGCAATCCCGCATCGCGCCCTGCACCAGGTCGTATATTCCGGCCGATACGCCCCCGGAAAGCAGCACCACGTCGCATTCCTCCAGGCCGCGGGAAATCACGGCCCTCAGGGCGGCCTCATCATCTTCCACGATGCCCAGATACCGCGTCTGCGCGCCGGACCGGAGCGCCTGCGCCATCATCGAATATCCGTTGCTGTTCCGGATCTGCCCCGCCCCCGGGTTGCTTCCGGGCTCCACGATCTCGCTGCCGGTGGCGACCACGCCCACCACGGGACGGCGATACACGGGCACACTCAACACCCCCACGGCCGCCAGGATTCCGATTTCCGGGGGGCGGATCCACGTACCGGCTTCAAGGACGACCTGATTGCGTCTCACGTCTTCACCCAGCGGCGCGACATTGCGTCCCGGCTCCGTTGGCGCCAGCACCCGCACGCTCTCCCCGTCCCGCTCAGGGACAGTATCTTCCACCATCACGACCGTATCCGCGCCATCGGGCATCGGCGCACCCGTCATAATTTGGGCCGCCTGCCCGGGTGACACCTTCGTTTGCGGAACGGATCCGGCAGGAATCTCTTCGATCACGTCGAGGACGGCGGGACGTTGCCGTTGTGCGTCCGCCACGTCTTCACCGACCACCGCGTACCCGTCCATCGTCGCTTTGTCGAACGGCGGCATGTCGATATCCGATCGCACGTCGACCGCAAGCGTACACCCCAGTGCGTCCATCAGGCCGGCGTTTGTTTCGTCGATCGGCGACGTATATTGTAGGACGAGGTCAATCGCCTCGTCCATGGTGATCATGTCCATCGGTAGTCCCCCGCAATGCGCGAAGTGCGCCAGGCGTCAGGCAACAAATATATACAAACCCGGAACAATTGTCACTTCCAAATGGAATTCGCCAACCTGTTCAACGCCAATGCCGTTCTTCCGGGGCCCTCATTTGACATTACCCCCTGGAATGCCTACATTATTATCGGCGGGAAGCGTAGAATTCCGGGTTGCCGCCCAATCGCCACGCAATTGCTCCGGTCAGTGGAACACGAAGCTGATTCCGTCCTCGTTTCTGCTGCAGTGGCTTCATCTTCTATCGCGTTCGGAGTTAACCTTGATTCGTAAGTCTTCGGGTACGTAAATTCGAATATATGATTGTAAATAAAGGCGATTAGACGGCTGATTACCAGGATACACCAGGTCACTGGACGTGAAGGAAGAAACGTCCTTCTATACGTCGATAACGCCCTGTTTCGGAGGGTTTTATTGCGTCGCCGCGTTGCTGTTTTTTCGGATTGAGGTTAAACATCCAATGACGGATACTCACGTCAAAACCGCCGTTATCACTGGAGCGGGCACGGGCATCGGCCGCGCCATCGCCGTCGCATTCAGCCATGCAGGCATGAATTGCGTGCTCGCCGGTCGCCGCGCCGACGTGCTGGAAGAAACCGCCGGGTCAGCGCGAAATTCCCGCACAGAGACGCTGTGCTTATCGGCCGACGTCACCTGCAGGGACTCTGTCAAAGCCCTTTCGGACCAGACCGTCGAGCATTTCGGACGCATCGATATCCTGGTAAACAACGCCGGCATCAACACCCTGCAGCGCGGCCTCAGAGACATATCCGACGAGGACTGGGACCGCGTTGTCGACGTCAATCTCACGGGCGCCTTCAACGCATTCCGGGCCGTCATGCCGCACATGGAGAAACAGGGCGACGGGCTGGTCATCAATATCTCTTCCATGGCCGGCAAACGGTCGGGGAAGATTGCGGGCGTTGCCTATTGCGCATCCAAATTCGGCATGGCCGCCCTGAACCAGTCCATCAACGCGGAGTTCCGAGAGACCGGAATCCGGGCGTGCTGCATCTTTCCCGGAGAGGTCGACACGCCCATCCTGGATCTTCGCCCCAATCCTGTCTCCGACGAGAAACGGGCGGCCGCACTCCCGCCCGAAGACATCGCCGCCGCCGCGCTGATGGTCGCCCAGCTTCCCGGCCGCGCGATCGTCGAGGAGATCACGATCTTTCCAAGGCGGGTCGTTGCTAAGTAGGCGTCTCGACACACAGTTCGAACGCCCCGATGTCGCGCATATGTCACTGCGCCGGAACAATATCCTTGTCTATAGTACGTATTTTTGTTACATTTGTGTAACATATAGTGATATAAGATGTATATAAACAACGAAGGGTCAGGTACGAGTGAGGAACGAAATTGTAATCAACGTAGGGTCGCACGAATCTAGAATTGCCGTTCTGGAAGATGGAAAGCTGGTGGAAATTCTCGTCGAATGCGCCGAAAACGAGCGCATGGTGGGCGATATCTACAAGGGAACCGTTTCCGCGGTGCTTCCTGGAATGCAGGCCGCCTTTGTGGATATCGGCCTTGAAAAAAGCGCTTTTCTCCACGCCTCCGACATGCCCGGTTCTCCCGGCTCGATGGTGGGCCTGAATGAAGGAATCCTTGAGGAAATCGATGCGCGAACCGACGTAAACGGCAAATCGGTCATTCCCATACAAGATCTCATCCGGAAGGGCCAGGAGGTCCTTGTTCAGGTCAAGAAAGAACCCATTGGCACGAAGGGTCCCAGGGTAACGGCGGTACCCTCCCTGCCCGGCCGGTTCATGGTGCTGGTGCCCAACGGGGAGAAGGTGGGCGTTTCCAGGAAGATCACGAACATTCCGGAGAAACGAAGGCTGAAGGATCTTGGCCGCGACATTCGCCCCGATGGCTACGGCATCATCGTGCGTACCGAAGCCTCCGGCAAGGGCGACCGGGAGATGATGCGGGACCTCAAGCAATTGATGAATGTATGGTCGCGCATCCAGAAACAGTACGGAAACGCCGATCCTGCCAGCATTCTGCACAAAGAAATGGGGATGACGTCGAGTCTCATACGCGATCTGTTTACCGACGACGTGGACCGCCTGGTGGTGGACGCCAAGCAGGAATACAAGAAGATTCTGGCGTACCTCAAATCCACGTCGCCACATCTCCGTGAACGCGTAGAATACCACAGGGACAGCACGCCAATCTTCGACGCATTCGGTGTCGAGAGTGAAATTGAGAAATGTTCGGAACGCAAGGTCTGGCTGAAGGGCGGCGGATACCTGGTTCTGGATCATACCGAGGCGCTGTTTGCAATTGACGTGAACAGCGGCCGTTTCGTGGGCAGGTCGAACCAGGAAGAAAACGTGTTGAAGATCAATCTCGAGGCCGCACGGGAAATCGCGCGCCAGCTTCGCCTGCGCGATATCGGGGGCATCATCGTGATCGACTTCATCGACATGGCCATCGCCCAGAACCGCAAGAAGGTCGAAAATGAATTCAGGCAGGCTGTACGCCGGGACCGGTCCAGGCCCCGTTTCTCGGAGATCAGCGAGTTCGGCCTCATGGAAATGACGCGGCAGAGGGTACGCCCGAGTCTTATGTTCACCTTCAGCGAGACCTGTCCCGAATGCCACGGCAGCGGACGCGTGCCCAGCCGGGAGTCCACGCTCGCCCGCATCGAGCGTTGGCTCAAGCGGTCCAGGGCCGCGTCGGTGGAACGAAGACTTACCGTGCACGTCAACCCCACGGTGGGAGATTTCATCCTCGAGAACCGCCGCGAACGTCTCAAGAGGATCCGGCGGTCCACGCGGGTCTGGCTGAACGTGGAGAACGATCCGGACCTGTCCGTTGACGCGTACCGGATGTATTCCCGGAAGCGAAACCTGGACATTACGGACAAATTTAAAACTTGACAAAACCTCCCGTCTTTGTTACCGTTTTCGGCCCGTTTCACGCTTGAGAAGCTGTCTTAAAATTCCCAGCGGTCTTCGCGCGGCTGCAAAAGTGCCGGTCGGCGTTGGTCAAACCCACCCGTATAGACAAATATGGGCGGGTTTTCCCGCCTTGCCCGCCGCTTTTTCGCTCGCGCTCGGGAACTCACCGGTAATTTTAAAACAACTTCTGAAACGGCCGGATGCGGCAAATCGAATTGCGGAGGTTTTTTCATGTACGCCGTTGTGGAAATCGCCGGTCAACAGGTCAAGGTTCAGGAAGGAGACCGGATTCGTGTCTCCCGCCTGAAGGCCGAGGCCGGAGCGTCACTCACCCTGGATCGCGTGCTGCTGGTATCCAAAGACGGCGAAACCAGCATCGGCAGGCCGCAGGTGGACGGAGCCGCCGTTGAAGCCAGCGTCCTGGGGCACGGAAAGCACGATAAGGTCACGATCTTCAAAATGAAACGCCGAAAGGGCTACCGGCGGAAGAACGGCCATCGTCAGCCCTTTACGGAACTCCGGATCGACGGCATTTCAGCATAACCGGTAATTTTAAAACAACTTCTAAACCCGCTCCTGCCGCGGCGTCGGTATTTTCGCCGATCCGTACGGGGCAGGGGAGGAGGGGTATCCCTATGGCCCATAAGAAAGGTGTCGGAAGTTCCCGGAACGGCCGCGACAGCCGCGGACAGCGCCTGGGCGTCAAAGTCTTCGGCGGTCAGTTCGTCACCGCGGGCAGCATCATCGTCCGGCAGCGCGGCACGCGGATCCATCCGGGAGACATGGTAAGGCGAGCCAAAGACGATTCGCTTTTTGCCCTGGTCGACGGCGTCGTGACCTTCCAGAACATGAACAAGCGCCGAAAGAAGGTCAGCGTTCAACCAAGGGCGGAGTAGCCCGGCATTGAAGATCTCAGTGGTTGGCGCCGGCAACGTGGGAGCGACCGCCGCTCAGCATATCGCCGAACGGGAGCTCGCCCGCGAACTGATTCTGCTCGACGTCGCCGAGGGCATTCCAGAGGGTAAAGCCCTGGATCTGGCCGAGGCGGCGCCGGTTGACCGCTTCGATACCCGGGTTGCGGGTACAAGCGATTCCGGAAGCCTGTCCGGATCGGACATCGTCGTTGTTACCGCAGGGCTGGCGCGCAAGCCGGGCATGACCCGCGACGACCTGCTGACGACGAACGCGGATATCGTCGGTTCGGTCTGCGAACGCGTCAAAGAAACAGCGCCCGACGCCATTGTTATCGTGGTGACGAATCCCCTCGACGCAATGGCTTACGTGGCGCTGAAAGTTACGAAGTTCTCGCCCGCTCGTGTCGTTGGCATGGCGGGCATTCTTGATTCCGCGCGTTTTCGTTATTTCATCGCGGATGAACTGGACGTTTCCGTGGAAGACGTGACCGCCTTCGTGCTGGGGGGCCACGGCGATTCCATGGTGCCACTGCCCCGCTACTCGTCCGTGGCCGGCATTCCGCTTTCCGAACTGCTTGACGAATCCGTCATCGAACGGCTGGTGGAACGCACCCGGAACGGCGGCGCCGAAATTGTCGCACACCTCAAGACGGGCAGCGCCTTCTACGCGCCCGCTTCCGCCATTGCCGAAATGGTCGCGGCCATCGTACGGGACAAGAAACGCATCCTTCCCTGCGCCGCCTGGCTGACCGGCCAGTACGGCGTCCAGGATCTGTATATGGGCGTTCCCGTCAAGCTGGGCGCTTCCGGCGTGGAGGAAATCATCGAAATCGGCCTCACGCCGGACGAACGGAATGCGTTCCATTCATCCGCGGAGGCCGTTCGGTCCAGCGTCCGGAAACTTAACCTTGATTCGTAAGTGTTCGTGGACGTTAATTCGAATATGTGTTAGTTAATAAAGGCGATTAGAAGGCGGATTACCAGGATACACCAGGTCACTGGACGCGTTCGTGACCTCTCCTCCCATCCCCTCGGAAGCGGGGAGACGGTAGACGGGAGAGATATCCTGCCTTGTGGAGTCTCTTCTCCTGCCGGAGGCAAGAAGGAATAAAGTATCGGGCAAGGGTTTCTTCTACCCTCTACCCTCTACCCGCATTAAGGCTTTTTGTGGCCGATTTGACTGCTGTCTTTTTCGAATTGGGGTTGAGCTCTAAGTAGAGCAATCTTCGACGTACCGATTATCGGGATTCAACTATGGCCGGGGACCTTAAGGATCCGGTTTCTTTTTTTATCCGCCGGACAGGGAGCCTGTTTTTCTGGGGTCCGAGCCCGCAGATCAGGATTCCTTCAGGAAATTCCTGAGAACGGTGTGGAGAATGCCTCCGTTCCGATAGTAGTCGATTTCCACGGGGGTGTCGATGCGCACCGTGGCGGTAAATGTCGTGACGGTGCCGTCTTCCGCCGTCGCCGTCACGGTTGCGTCCTGCAGCGGGCACAGGTCGTCGCCGATCCCCTCGATATCGAATACCTCTCTGCCGGTGAGTCCCAGCGAATCCGCGCTTTCTCCGGGTTTGTATTCCAGCGGCAGCACCCCCATGCCCACCAGGTTGCTGCGATGAATCCGTTCGTAACTCTCCGCGATCGCGGCCCTCACCCCCTGCAGCGCCGGCCCCTTGGCCGCCCAGTCCCGCGAGGACCCCGCGCCGTACTCCTTGCCGGCCAGGACGACCAGCGACACGCCCTCCTGCGCGTAACGCACCGCCGCGTCGTAGATCGGCATCTGCTCGCCGCCGGGCAGATGGACGGTGACGCCGCCCTCGGTCCCAGGCGCCAGGTGATTGCGGATGCGTATATTCGCGAACGTGCCGCGCACCATCACTTCGTGATTGCCCCGCCGGGACCCGTACGAGTTGAAGTCCTTCGGCGCCACGCCGCTTTCGATGAGGTACCTTCCCGCCGGACTGTCCACCGCAATACTGCCCGCGGGTGAAATGTGGTCGGTCGTTACCGAATCTCCCAGCATCACCAGCACCCGCGCGCCGCGAATCTCCCGAACGGGCGCCGGTTCTTCGGTCAGTTCCGTGAAGAACGGCGGCTCCTGCACGTAGGTGCTGTCCGCATTCCATGAATACAGCGCCGCTTCCTGCCCCGCGATGGCGTTCCAGGTCTCGTTGCCGTCGAATACGTTGCTGTACTGCGTTTCGAACATTTCCGGCTTCAGCGCGTGCGCAATGGTATCCGAGATTTCCTCCTGTGAGGGCCAGATGTCCCTCAGGGAAACCGGATTTCCGTCGGCATCCTCTCCGAGTGGCTCGCAGGCCAGGTCCACGTCGACCCTGCCCGCGAGGGCGTAGGCCACCACCAGGGGCGGAGACGCGAGATAGTTGGCCTTTACGTGGGGGTTCACGCGGCCCTCGAAGTTCCGGTTGCCCGACAGGACCGAAGCGGCCACGAGGTCGCCTTCGTCAATAGCAGCCACCACGGGACCCGGCAGCGGACCGCTGTTGCCGATGCAGGTAGTGCACCCGTATCCAACCGTGTGGAATCCGAGTCGTTCCAGGTAGGGCGTCAGCCCGGCCGCATTCAGATATTCCGTGACCACGCGCGACCCCGGCGCCAGGCTCGTCTTTACGTAAGAGGGCACCGTCAGGCCTCGTTCCACGGCCTTCCTGGCGAGAAGCCCCGCGCCAACCATCACCGAGGGGTTGCTCGTGTTCGTGCAACTGGTAATGGCCGCGATCACCACCGCGCCGTGTCCGATCTCGGCCCGGCCGTTCGCCGCCACGGTCAGTTTCTTCCCTCGACCCGCCGCGTCCACACCGAAACCGTTGTGGCCGACCGGTGAGGTCAACGCGTTCTCGAAACCCCGTTTCATGGCGTCCAGCGGCACGCGGTCCTGCGGCCTTTTCGGCCCGGCCAGACTCGGTTCCACGGCGCCCAGGTCCATCTCAAGCGTTTCCGTGAAGGCCGGCTCCGGCGTTTCGTCCGTGCGGAACAGACCCTGCGCCCGGGTATACCGCGCCACAAGGTCCACCTCCTCCGGCGACCTCGCGGTTCGTTCCAGGTACCGCAGCGTTTCCGCGTCTACTGGAAAGAAACCCACGGTCGCGCCGTATTCCGGCGCCATATTGGCGATGGTTGCGCGGTCGGCGAGGCTGATGCCGGACAGTCCCGTTCCGTAGAACTCGACGAATTTGCCCACCACGCCTTTTGCGCGCAGCATCTGGGTGACCGTCAACGCGAGGTCCGTCGCGGTCGCGCCGTCGGGCAGGCTGCCGTACAGCTTGAAGCCCACCACCTCGGGCGTGGCCATGTAGATGGGCTGCCCCAACATGACCGCCTCGGCCTCGATCCCGCCAACGCCCCAACCCAGTACGCCCAGGCCGTTGATCATTGTGGTATGCGAGTCCGTTCCCACCAGGCTGTCCGGAAACGCGACGCCTCGCTGGCGCACAATCCCCTTCGCCAGGTATTCCAGGTTCACTTGGTGCACGATTCCCGTGGCGGGTGGAACGACCTTGAACTTCTCGAATGCATTGGCCCCCCACCGCAGGAACTCATACCGTTCCCGGTTCCGTTCGAATTCGATTTCCGCGTTGATGCGCAGCGCGTCGTGGCGGGCGAAACGGTCGACCTGGACGGAATGGTCAATCACCAGGTCGGCCGGAATCCGCGGCTCGATCCGCCTCGGGTCCTTTCCCATCCGCGCCATGGCGGAACGCAGCGCCGCCAGATCGACCAGGGAGGGCACGCCGGTAAAGTCCTGCAATACCACCCGCGCCGGCATGAAAGGGACCTCAGCCTGTGTGGGCGCCGCCGCATTCCATCCGGCCAAACCCGCCGCATCGTCTTCGGACACGAGATATCCGTCCAGATTCCGCAACGCGGCTTCCAGCAGCACCTTTATGGTGAAGGGCAATCGCGAAACCGCGCCGACGCCGTCCGCTTCAAGACGATCCAGACGATAAATCCACACGTCGCCGCCGGCCGTGGGCAACCGCTCCCGCAGTCCGAAGGGATCCTTGATATTGGTCATAACGAAAATCCTGAAAGAAGCTGTCAGCGATCAGCAAAAAGCGGGTAGACGCAAGACGGTAGACGGGAGAGGACCACGCCCCGCCCCACCACCTGGTGAGAGGGGAGACGTTAGACGGGAGAGACATCCTGCCTTGTCAGATTTCTTCTCGTGCCGGAGGCAACGAGGAATAACATACCCGGCAATGATCTCATCTAACGTCTTACGTCTCCCGGCTCCCCGCATTTCTTCTACCTTCTCCCGCATTCTATCTACCAGAGTCAAAGGGATACTTAAATAATATATTATATGTTCTTAAGTCCGCAAGTGGGAATTGAACCGGTGGAAGAGGCTGTCGGAGTTGTCGACGGAAGGGATCGTCGGCATCTAAAAAAACGGCTCTCTCCCTTTACAGGCGTATCGAACTTAGCTAAATTCAATACCATACAAAAGCGAATCATTGTTATAGATTATATTCCGAAAAGGAATAGGTTAGAGCTGGAGAGAAGGCAGGTGTGCTGCCTGGCGGGGCGGGCGAATGACAGGAACCCCATACCGAGGACGTTGACAAATGATCGAGAACATCGAAACCCTGGCCGCGCTTTCCGAGACCGGCACCATGACGAAGGCGGGCACCCGGCTGCGCATCACGCAGTCGGCCGTCAGCAAACGCATCGACGCACTCGAAAGCGCGCTCGGGCGCAAACTCGTCGAACCCGTTGGCAGGCGCGTCCGGCTCACGGCCGCGGGCATCCAGTTGCTGGAAAAGACGGCGCCGTTCATGGCCGCCCTGAAGGAAGCGGTTGCGGACGAGTCCCCCGTTCAGGCCAGCCGCCTTGTGATCGGCATCTCCGAGTCCATACTTTCCTCATGGGGTTCACGCGTTCTGGCCGGCGTCGCGCAGGCCGTCCCGCAGCTGGAACTCGTCATCAACGCCCACAGAAGCCCCGTTGCCATCGACCACGTTCGCTCGGGGGAATACATGCTCGCGCTGTGCGCCGACCGGGGGGAATACAGCGCCGACGTCAAGTCGGAGCCTCTCGTGGACGAGCCCATGGTCCTGGTTCCCTCCGGACTGGAGCCGTTTCAACTTCGCCGAGATATAACGCTTCCCGTAATCACCATCGAACCCCATGCCGCGACCTGGGTTCACCTGGAACCGCGCATCAGGGCGCTCTCGGTTAAATGGAACATCCGCATCGAGACCGAACAGACCCTGCAATCGTTCGCGGGCATCGCGCAGATGGCCCGGTGCGGGTTCGGCCACGGGCTGGTGCCGCTGGGTATCGCCAGGGCGCTGGGCATTCCGGACCCGGGTCTGATTCGCTTCCCCGAACCCGGGCTTTCCCGGCCGATCGCGCTCGTAGGCCGCAGCACGACCTTCGCCCGTCCTATCGTAAGGTCCTTCCACCGCATTCTCAGAAAAACCATTCCCCCGAACCTTTCCTGAACGGGCCCGTTTCATTCCCGTTTCGGCTTGCCTTTCACAGGCCAAAAACGTATTTTCCGACTCCGTAATGTCCACTCCAGAACGACGTTTTACCGCCCTGATCATCCTCGACGGATGGGGCCTTTCTCCCAGCGTGGACCACAACGCGGTCGCGCTGGCGGATACGCCCACGATGGACCGTATTGGCGCGGCGCACCCGTCCACGACGCTCCGGACCCGCGGACGAAGCGTCGGCCTGCCCGATGGATTGATCGGCAATTCCGAAGTCGGGCATCTCAACCTGGGCGCGGGACGTATCGTAATGCAGGCCGTCACCCGGATCGACGACAGGGTGAAGGACGGCGGCTTCTCGCGAAACGAAGCGTTGCTCGCGTCGATGGACCGGGTTGCCGGCACCGATCGCCGCCTCCATCTGATCGGACTGGTGTCCGACGGCGGGGTGCATTCCTGGCCCAATCACTACAACGCGCTGCTGAAAATGGCCGCCGGCCGCCGGTTGAATCCCGACCAGGTCTGCGTACACGCGTGGCTCGACGGGCGTGACACGCCGCCCACGAGCGGTCTCCGTCTTCTGGCCGGCTTCCGGGAAATGTGCGAGGCGGCCGGTGTGGGCAGAATCGCCACGGTTTGCGGCCGCTACTTCGCCATGGACCGGGACGGGCGGTGGGACCGCGTCCGCGTGGCTTTCGATGCCATGACGCTCGGCCGGGGGACACACGCGGGTGACCCGCTCCAGGCCCTTCAGGACGCGTACAATCGAAACGAGACCGACGAGTTCGTCAAGCCGATCGTCATCGCCGGCGCCAGCGAGGGACCTCAGGCGACAGTCGGAGACGGCGACTCCGTGATCTGCTTCAATTTCCGTGGCGACCGGGGACGTCAGATCACACGCGCCTTCGTGCAGCCGGATTTCGACGGGTTCAAACGGACCGCCGGCCCCGGCGTACACTATACCTGCCTCACGCGTTACGAAGCCGGCCTGCCCGTGGACGGAATCGCGTTTTCGCCCGAAGACCTGGCCCAGGAAATGCCGGACGTATGCGGGAAGACGTTGAGCGATGCCGGGCTCCGGCAGTTGCGCATCGCGGAAACCGAGAAATACGCGCACGTCACCTACTTTTTCAACGGCCAGCGGGAGGAACCCTTCGAAGGCGAAACCCGCATCCTGGTTCCGTCTCCCAGGGACGTGCCGACTTACGACCACAAGCCCGAAATGAGCGCGCGGACCGTCACCCGAAAATTCGTCGATGCGATCCGGTCACGGCGCTTCGACGCCGCGATCTGTAATTTCGCAAACCCCGATATGATCGGCCACACCGGTGTTCTGGAAGCGGCTGTCAATGCCGTGGAGACCGTAGACCGGTGTCTGGGGCGGATCCTGACAGCCATCGCCGAAGTCGGCGGCGGCGCCATCGTCACCGCGGACCACGGCAACGCCGAACAAATGATTCACCAAGGGACCCGCGAACCCCACACCGCCCATACGGCCAATCCCGCGCCGTTGGTTCTTGTGGATCCGGCGTTCCGCGGAAGGCTCCGGAAACGCGGCCGGCTCTGCGACGTGGCGCCCACTTTTCTGGGCGTGCTGGGGCTTCGCAAACCGGAAGCCATGACGGGAGAAGACCTGAGAGAGATACACTGACCTTGATTCGTAAGTCTTCGGGGACGTTAATTCGAATATGTGCTTGTAAATAAAGGCGATTAGACGGCGGATTACCAGGATACACCAGGTCACTGGACGTGAAGGAAGAAACGTCCTTCTATACGTCGATAACGCCCTGTTTCGGAGGGTTTTATCGCGTCGCCGCGTTGCTGTTTTTTTCGGATTGAGGCTAACGCCCGCTCCGCGTTCACGACTCGACGCTCTGATGAGGAGACGCCATGAAAATCCACGAATACCAGGCCAAGGAAATCCTCAAGTCGTATGACGTACCCGTCCCCGACGGACGTCTGGCCACAACGGCCGACGAGGCCCGAAGCGCGGCAGCCGAACTCGGCGGCGCCGTTGTCGTCAAGGCCCAGATCCACGCCGGCGGACGGGGCAAGGGCGGCGGAATCAAGATCGCTCAGGATCCCGACGAAGCCCATGGATACGCAAGGGACATGATCGGAAGGAAACTGGTCACGCCTCAGACAGGCCCTGAAGGGCAGAACGTCAAGCAGGTGTGGATAGAAAGCGCCACCGATATCGCCCGTGAACTCTACCTGGGCGTGGTGCTGGACCGGGATCAGTCCAGGCTGGTCATCATGGCATCCAGCGAGGGGGGCATGGACATCGAGGAAGTGGCTGCCGCGACGCCTGAAAAGATCCTGAGGGAAACCGTCGACCCGGCGGTCGGACTTCAACCCTTTCAGGCCCGCCGGCTGGCATTCGGCCTCGGTCTGGAGTCCGATGCGTTCAAACAGGGGGTGCGGTTCGTCGACCGGCTCTTTGCCGCCTACGTCGGCACCGATTGTTCCCTGGCAGAGATCAACCCCCTGGTGGTCACCGCGAACGGCAACCTGGTGGCCCTGGACGCCAAGATGAACTTCGACGACAACGCACTCTTCCGCCACGGAGACATTCGGGAACTCCGCGACACCGACGAGGAAGACCCACTGGAAGTGGATGCCTCCAGATTCGATCTCAACTACATCAAGCTCGACGGCGAGGTCGGCTGCATGGTCAACGGCGCCGGTCTGGCCATGGCCACCATGGACATCGTGAAATATGCGGGATCGTCACCCGCCAATTTTCTGGACGTGGGCGGCGGGGCCAACGTGGAACGGGTCGAGAACGCCTTCCGTATCCTCCTTTCGGACGCCGGCGTCAAGGCCGTGCTCATCAACATTTTCGGCGGAATCGTGCGTTGCGACCGTGTCGCCGAGGGTGTGGTCCAGGCGCTGGAGAATTTCTCGGTAGACCTGCCAATCGTGGTGCGTCTGCAGGGTACCAATGCTGAGGAAGGCGCGCGGATCCTGGAGAACTCGGAATTGAAATTTACAGTAGCCCGCGAGCTGAAAGAAGCGGCCGAAGCGGTTGTGGCGGCGGTACATGCAAAAAGGCGGTGAGACGGGAGACGGAAGACGGAAGACGGTAGAAGGAAGGCGGGTAGAGGTGAGAGGGTAGACGGTAGATGATATCCTTGCCCGATATTTAATCCCTCGCTGCCTTCGGCACGAAAAGAATCCTCACAGGGCAGGAAATCTCTAACCTCTCCCGGCTTACGTCTTCCCTGTTTCATGCTGACAGCTTTGGTCATACACAAGGATGGCTGCACACTTTGCAGCCATCCCTTCTTATGTATGCCAAAATGGCAGATTTATGCAAAAAAGACAGATTACGGGCGGGTCCAGGATACAGGCCCGATTCGATATCTGCTTGTTTTTCATATATTTCAGTATGTTATCAACGCTTTGGTACTCATGTTGCTTTAAATGCACCGTCGGACCCTTCATCAATCCGAAGTACTCAGAATAAGGAAGCGGTTTATGCCAACATATGACTACGCATGTGAAGCGTGCAGCCATGAATTCGAGCATTTTCAAAGCATTACGTCCTCGCCGCTTCGCAAATGTCCGGAGTGCGGCGAACGCAAGCTGAAGCGGCTCATCGGCGCCGGCGCGGGGCTCATCTTCAAGGGGTCGGGCTTCTACATTACCGACTACAGGAGCGAAGGATACAAGGAGGCCGCGAAAAAGGACGCGCCTAAAGACAAGAAAAAGGATTCGAAAAGCAAGAGCGGCAGCGGCGCCAAATCCAAAAGCAAGGAAAAAGCGGCATAAATCACGCCGGCATCACATAGAAAGGAACGCTAACAATGGGCAAAGTTATCGGAATCGACCTGGGGACGACCAACTCCTGCGTGGCGGTTATGGAGGGAGGCGATCCCGTGGTGATTCCCAATACCGAGGGCGGGCGTACTACCCCGTCGGTGATCGCTTTCACCAAGGACGACGAACGTCTCGTCGGTCAGGTGGCCAAGAGACAGGCCGTGACGAACCCGCAGAATACGGTGTACTCCATCAAACGCTTCATGGGCAGGCGTTACGAGGAAGTGCCCAGTGAAATTGAAGAAGTGCCGTACGAGGTCCAGAGGGAGAGTAACGGGCTCGCAACCGCAAAACTGGGCGACAAGACGTATACGCCTCCCGAGATCTCGGCCATGGTCCTTCAGAAAATGAAACAGACGGCCGAGGAGTATCTCGGCGAGACCGTTACGGATGCCGTCATCACCGTTCCGGCCTATTTTAACGACGCACAGCGGAAGGCCACCACGGACGCGGGGAAAATCGCCGGCCTGGAAGTAAAGCGCATCGTCAACGAACCCACGGCCGCGTCACTGGCCTACGGCCTCGACAAGAAAACCGACGAAATCATCGCCGTCTACGATCTGGGCGGAGGAACGTTCGACATTTCCATTCTGGAACTGGGCGACGGCGTGTTCGAGGTCAAATCCACCAATGGGGACACCCACCTTGGCGGCGATGACTTCGATCAGCGCATCATCGACTGGCTCGCGGATGAATTCGCGCGGGAGAACAATATCGACCTGCGCAACGACCCGATGGCGCTTCAGCGGCTGAAGGAAGCGGCCGAAAAGGCCAAATGCGAGCTTTCCAGTTCCCTGCAGACGGATGTCAACCTGCCCTTTGTCACGGCAGATGCGTCGGGTCCCAAGCATATGAATCTGACCCTGTCCAGAGCCAAATTCGAGCAACTCGTGGAAGACCTGGTCGAACGCACCAAGAGGCCGTGTATCCAGGCGATCAAGGACGCGGGACTTTCTCCGTCGGAGATCAACGAGGTCATCCTGGTTGGCGGCAGCACCCGCATTCCCAAGGTCCAGGAGGCGGTCAAGGAACTCTTCGGCAAAGACCCGAACCGGGGCGTGAATCCGGACGAAGTGGTCGCGGTAGGCGCCGCGATCCAGGCCGGTGTGCTGTCGGGCGACGTCAAGGACGTGGTGTTGCTGGATGTGACCCCGCTCTCTCTCGGTATCGAGACGCTGGGCGGCGTGATGACAAAGCTCATCGATCGCAACACCACCATCCCCACGAAGAAGTCCCAGGTATTCACGACCGCAGCCGACAGCCAGCCCTCGGTTGAGGTGCACGTGCTCCAGGGCGAACGGGAGATGTCGGTCGACAACCGTACCATCGGCCGGTTCCACCTGGACGGCATTCCGCCCGCGCCTCGCGGCACCCCTCAGATCGAGGTCAGCTTCGACATCGACGCCAACGGCATCATGAACGTGTCCGCCAAAGACATGGGCACGAACAAGGAACAGAGCATTCGCATCGAGGCGTCATCGGGCCTTTCCGACGCGGAAATCGACCGGATGGTGAACGACGCCCAGGACAACGCCGCCGAAGACAAGAAACGGCGGGAGAGCATCGAAGCCCGCAACCAGGCGGACCAGCAGGTCTACCAGACCGAAAAACAGCTCGAAGAGATGGGCGACAAAATCAGCGAAGACGCCAGGGCCAAGGTGCAGGCCGCGGTGGACCGCGTGAAGGAAACGCTGAAGGGTGAAAACGCGGACGAAATCAAATCCGCCACCGAAGCGCTTACCCAGGAGTGGCACCAGGTCGCCAGCGAACTCTATGCGCAGGCCTCTCAGGCGGGACCCGAGGCAGGGGCTCCGGGGGGTCCCGGAGAACCTGGGCAGGCCGCGGGCGAGCAGAAGCAGGACGACGGCGTGGTGGACGCGGAGTACGAAGTCGTGGATGACGACAAAAAGAAGTGATCAGAATTGAAAAAGAACAGCGGAGACGATTCACACAGAATCGTCTCCGCTTTTTTGTGTTGGAAACACTCTCCCCCAACCCCCCAAACGTCCGCTATTCCATTGCCCTTTTTCGAGAGGCGGTGAGAGGGTAGAGGGAAGCCGATAGAAAAAATGCGGGTAGACGGGAGACGTTAGACGGTAGAAGAAAGGCGGGTAGAGGTGAGAGGGTAGACGGTAGATGATATCCTCGCCCGATATTTAATTCCTCGCTGCCTTCGGCACGAAAAGAATCCTCACGAGGCAGGACATCTCTAACCTCTCCCGGCTTACGTCTCACCAGGTGGTGGTGCGGGGTGTGGTTCTCTAACCTCTCCCGGCTTACGTCTCACCAGGTGGTGGGGCGGAGTGTGGTCCTCTACCCTCTCCCGTCTCACGTCTTCCCGGTTTCAAGATTGCGCGTAGCGAAAAGCTCCCACGCGCGTTCGCGCGCGGTTGCCTCATCCCGCGGCGTGTTCAACTTGTACTCGAAACGAAGGCGCTGCTCACCGTCCACAATCTCAAAGACCTCGACAAGCCAGAAGTCGCCGTCATGCCTGGCAATCAGCCTGAATTCGCGGTCGTCGCGGCGAATAAACATGGATCGCTCCGGTCCGGGAAATTGGTGACTATTCGTCCTCCGTTTGTCCCGTCTCGCTGCGTGGTTATTGCCCGTGCTGCCAGCGATCCAGGCCCAGCAGCTTTCGCCCGAGCGGAGTCAACCGCGCCGTTCCACCCTCCAAATGCTCCTTTTCCCTCTGGTTCTTCCCCAATCCCGTGAGGCGTTCGCGCCAGCCCTGGATCCGGCTCTCCCGAAGCGAATCGTCGTCTTCCTTCGCCGGACTCATCGTGATATACTGCACGATCCGCGGCCGTTCGGCCGAATTCGGACTGCTTCCGTGGGGCAGCAGGCTGTGCCAGATGACCAGATCGCCCTCCCTGCCGGCGATCGGTTTCGCCTGATGACCGAATTCCTCCTGCATGCATCGTTTGGGGTCGTCATCGTCTGACAGGGTCTCGAGCCACGCCCCAATTCGCCGGTGAAAGCCGGGGATGCACGTGAACGCGCCCTGGTTCGCCGCTGTATCGGACAGATAGAGCACGCCCTGAACCATGAAGCGCGACGGGTCCTCGAGCGAAATGTCCCAGTGCAGATAGGGTCCCTTGAAACTGAATCCAGGACGCTCAGGGGGATTCAGACTTGCCCTGTCGAAACTCACCCAGAGCTTTTCGGTCTCCCAGACATCCGCAAATGCCCCGTGTACCCGGGGGTGCTGGCGGTTGTTCCACAGCGCCTGGTTCTGGTACATCTCCACCATGATTCCGGGCCTCGGCGGATCCGGGTACCACGTCTCGGCATCTGCGGCGTCCATACCCAGAAACGCCCACACGGCCGCTTCGGCCTCACGGCAGTTTTCCGGCGGCACAGCCTCGGGCACCACAACGTATCCGTTCTCCTCCCAGAAATCCAGCGCCTCGGCGTCCAGAACAGCCATGTCGTCCTCCCTCATCCGATCGAAAGGAATGAAAAGCTCCCGGGAATGCCCGTCGGTACAGGACGGTCCCGAATATGGTTCCAGAACGGCTTCTGTCAAGCCATTTGGACCGTGATTGATCAGCAATATGCAGGATTTACTGCGATTAAGGCGCACAAAAACGGGACTGACCGGGACATGAAGAGATGAAACGAACATCGCTCGGCTGAATCCACGGATGAACGCGAGCAGCCTGAGCTTGCGGTCCCTGAGCCTGTCGAAGGGTCGAAGGGTCGGCGAATGGTAGCGAAGCGCGGGCATTTCGACGAAGTCTCACCGCTAGATGCCAATACGGGGAACCGGCCAGTCAACGCGCGGACCATAGCCCGGGTGCCGATAAACCGCGCAAACGCCTTTTTCATGTGGATAATGCGTCGTACTTCTTTATATTTCGTTGGCGGTCGCGCTTCGCCCTCGCAAGCTGTGCCGGCGTACCGAGCCGGTGCCAAACCCGGGACCGGACGCCGATATAAATGCGGCGCCGGGAGGGCTTCCTGAAGCAATATACTTTCCTGGAACTCCGATTATGACGGTTCGAAAAGTCAAGTTCATATCGGGATTCGCGGTCATTATCGCGTGCCTTGTTCTGCTGGTCGTTACCAGTTCGCAGAAAATGGCGATGTATTACCTCACCGTTTCCGAACTGCAAGCCCGGGAGGCCGAATTTGTGAATAAACGCATCAAGCTCGCGGGCAAGGTCGCACCCGGCACGATACGGAAACTTCCTGACCGCATTGTCGAGTTCCAGATCTGGGAGCCCCTTGAGGGCGAGGCCTTTTCGGCGAAACAACCCGTGGTCTATGCGGGCATTGTGCCCGACACGTTCAGGGATGAAGCAGACGTCGTCCTGGAAGGCCGGGTAGGCGCGAACGGCCACTTTCGCGCTGAGACCCTGTTGGCCAAGTGCCCCTCGAAATACGAGGGACAGTCCTACGAAGAAATCAAGGAATCCTACAGTAAGTAATCTCCACTCAGGAAAGCCGGGTTATCCGATGACCCGCGGCTTCTACAATGGCTGAAATCGGCAACTTCCTCATCTGGTTCTCGGTTGTCACTTCCCTCTATGCGGCGGTGTCCGGCGCTCTGGCAGGCCGGACCGGCAGGCTGAACCTCACACTCAGCACGGAACGCGCGGTAGCCGCCACTTTTCTGATGGTTCTGGCGGCTTTCGGCCTGCTGGAGTCCTTTTTCCTCACCGACCGCTTCGACCTCCACTACGTGGCCGGCCATTCCAGCCGCGACCTGCCGATGCCCTATAAGTTCACCGCAGTCTGGTCGGGCATGGAAGGCTCGCTCCTGCTCTGGGCCTTTATTCTGGCCGGTTTCAATTTCTTCGCCACGCGCAATGCCCGCGGTTTCCGGGGTCCGCTCGCCTCCTACGCGACAGTTGTAATGTCGCTCACCCAGGTCTTCTTCCTCGTCCTCATCGGGTATTACGAGAATCCTTTCCGCGAACTCGGCTTTACGGCGGCCGACGGCCAGGGCATGAATCCGCTGCTCGTCCATCCGGCCATGGCCATTCACCCGCCCATGCTGTATCTCGGTTACGTGGGATTCATCGTGCCGTATGCGTTTGCAATGGCCGCGCTCCTGAGCAGGCAGGTGGACGAGGAGTGGATCCGCACCACCCGGCGCTGGACCATCTGGCCCTGGTTTTTCCTTGGGACCGGGCAGCTTCTGGGCGGCAACTGGGCCTACGTGGTCCTGGGATGGGGCGGGTACTGGGGTTGGGACCCGGTTGAAAACGCCGCCCTGCTTCCCTGGCTCACGGGCACCGCATTTCTGCACTCGGTCATGATCCAGGAAAAGAAAGGGATGCTCAAAGTCTGGAACATGGCGCTCATCATACTCACCTTTACGCTGTGCATCTACGGCACTTTCCTGACCCGTAGCGGCCTGGTTTCCTCCGTGCACGCATTCGCCCAGTCGCCGATCGGCAACGTATTCCTCTACTTCCTGGCGGTAATCGTGGTCTTCTCCGCGGGCATCCTGTGGCGGAGGAGGGCATTGCTCGAGAGCAGGAACGAATACGAATCTCCGGTTTCCCGGGAAGGCGGATTTCTCCTCAACAATCTGCTTTTCCTCACCGCCGCTTTTGCGGTGTTCTGGGGCGTGATGTTTCCTGTACTCTCCGAAGCCGTCACCGGCTCCAAAGTCACCGTTGGTCCTCCCTTTTTCAGCACGGTTATGACGCCCATCGGTCTGCTTCTTCTCCTGTTGACGGGCGTCGGACCGCTGCTGGCCTGGCGGAAGACATCGGCGCGCAGCCTGAAAAAGCACTTCGCCGGGCCGGGCGTCTTCGGTCTCATCTGCGGCGCCGCGGCATTCGCCCTTGGCGCGCGCGAACTGTACGCGCTGATCTCATTTACGCTTTGCGGCTTCGTGACGGGCGCCATTGCATCAGAATTTCACCGAGGCGCGAAGGCGCGGGGCAGCAGTTCAAAGGAGCCATATCTCAAAGCGCTCTGGTCGCTCACCGTCCGAAACCGCCGGCGTTACGGCGGATACATCGTCCACTTCGGTGTCGTCCTCCTCTTCTTCGGCTTCACCGGAAACGCGTTCAACAGGGAAATCGAAGCGGGACTGAAGCATGGAGAATCCGCGACCCTCGGCAAATACCGACTCGTGTACGAAGGCTCGTCCCAGACCCGGAATCCGCTCACCATCGTAATACAGACCCAACTGGGCGTGTACCAGGGGGACGAACGCCTGGGTACAATGTGGCCGGAGCAGCACGTCTACTACAAGCGAAAGGACCAGCAGCGAACGACCGAAGTCGCCGTCCGCTCCAGCTTGAGAGAAGACCTCTATGTCCTGTATGAGGGCCGTGATCCCGACGGCGCCGCGCTGTTCAGAATCTACATCAATCCCCTCGTAATGTGGGTGTGGATAGGCGCATGGGTTCTTACGCTCGGGACGGTGATCGCCATCCTGCCCGACCGGCGGGAACGTCACAGGCGCGGACGTACCGTCCGGTTCCCTGCCGCATCGTGAAAGGTTTCAACCTGAAGAAGATCAAACAATCAATGGCATTCGGAACGCGGGTGACAACCGGCGCAGTCTTTCCCCGGCTCCACGTTTTCGCGATGAGGTTGATCCTCCCCGCGCTCTTGCTTCTCCCGCTCACGGGTTCCGTAACCGCCGAAGTCACGCAGGAACGGGTGAGAGAGGTGGCAAAGGGCCTCGCCTGTCTCTGCGGCACATGTCCCCGGCGTCCGCTGGACGAGTGCGAATGCGGCTGGGCGGATCAGAAGAGAGCGCGTATTACCGCGGCCCTGGAAGCGGGTCAGGACAGGGAATCCATTATCGCTGGCTTTGTTGCGGAATTCGGGCAGGAAGCTTACGTGACGCCCCCCGCCGAGGGCTTCAACCTTTCCGCCTGGATCATGCCCATTGTGGTTCTGCTGCTTGGCGCCGTAATGCTGGGGGTCGTGTTGCGTAACTGGTCGCGTCAACGGGCCGCTCCCGCCGCCGGCAGGGTTCCGGAGACAGACGCCGGCGATCCATACAGACAGAGGCTGGAGAAGGAACTCAGGGAGCGGGAACTGTGAGCGTCGCGGTCTGCATTGTCATCGTCGCGGCTGTCTGCATCTTCCTGTTCCGTCCGTTCCTTACCGCGAGGGGCCGGATTGGAGAGACGGATGCCGGACCCGGTGGTGGCAACCAGCTCATTGAGGAAAGGGAAGCCCTCTTTGACGCCATCCGCGAACTGGATTTCGACCATCGCATGGGGAAGGTGGAAGAGGACGACTATCGCGCAACCCGCTCACGTTACGAGAACAGGGCCGTGGAACTGATGCGGGCTATCGAGGAAACCGCCGGTCCCACGCAAAAAATCGAGGACCGCATCGAAGAGCAAATCGCCGCACTCAGGAAAAAGACATGATCAACTGCGCCCGGTGCGGGCGCGCAATGCCGGAGGGCGCTCGCTTCTGTCCTCAACGCGGAAAGGCCCTCGCGGAATCACACCCATGAGCATACGTCTCCGCTGCTTCGCCTTTGTGCTGATCGGTCTTTCGCACGCCATCCCTGCGAATGGCCTGGTTGTTGGCCGCGTTATCAATGAGACGCTTTCCAGCCCTCAGAACGACTGCGTCGTATTGCTGGTTCGCCAGGCCGCCGAACCTGAAATCGTCGGTCAGGACACCACCGATAGTCACGGCCGATTCTCGTTCCGGGACGCTGGAGGCGATGGCGCGCTCTGGTTTCTTTTCGCATCCTATGCGGGCGTAAATTACCACCAGCGTCTATCGGACGGCCCCAATGAAATCGCCGTCTACGAAACCACCGGCTCGGACACCGCTCTCTCCGTTGTCTCTCACCACATCATCGTCGACGCGGCCGAAAAGCGGATTGAACAGATCCTGATCGTAAAGAACAGTGGCAACCGAACGTTCAGGACCGGCGGGGGACATGGCCACGGCCTGGAGATTCTCCTGCCCGACGGCGTGACGGAAGTGAGGGACGGCCCGCAGGGACTTCACACCCACGGCAAAATTCTCGTGAATCCGGATCCCGTTCGTCCGGGTCACAGCCAGTTGCTGTTTGCCTTCGACCTGCCCGCCTCGGGGCGTCTGGCGCAGACCGTGAGTTATCCCACGAAGTCCGTGGAAGTCTTTGTGCGTCCCGCGGACGTGGACGTAACCGCGGGCGCGCTCCAGGACAGGGGTGAAGTCCCGGGCGAACAACACAGCTTTAGAAGGTTCTCGGGGGCCGGTTTCAACCGGGGCGACCGGATCGACCTGGAAATAAACACGTCGCCGTGGTCTTTTTCTACTTTGTCGAGCGATATCGGCATCAGGTGGGTGCTGATTGGGCTGGCGATCGCTTTCGCGCTGCTTGCCATCTTCTTCCGGTCGGCCGGAAAGACGGGTTCCCCAGCGCGAGCGCCTGTCGATGGCGCGCCTGACCTCAGGGCGCGCAGAACCGCCCTGATGCACCAGATCGCGGATTTGGATGACCGGCACGAGAAGGGCCGGATCCCGGAGGAAGAGTACCGAACCCGGCGAAATGCCCTTAAAGCGGAGCTTGTCGAAATGACGCGCGTCCTGGACGGCGAGGCTTAGGCGTTGTGGCCTCGCCCGTTCCGGCCATCGTTCTGGAAAACGTGGAAAAACGGTTCGGCCGCATCGCCGCCCTGGACGGCATCGACCTCGAATTTCCGAGCGGCGCTCTTGCGCTTCTGGGTCCGAACGGGGCAGGCAAGTCGACCCTCCTGCGGGTTGTTGCGACCCTCACCAGACCCACGCGCGGCCGGATATTCATCCGGGGCGTGGACGCCGGCAACGAGCCGGAGCGCGTACGGGCGGACATCGGACTCATCTCGCACCAGACCCTTCTCTACGAAGACCTGACCGCAGGTGAGAACCTGCGCTTCTACGGCCGTCTGTACGGTCTGGACGACCTGAAAGAACGCGTGCGTCAGGCGCTTGCGGAGGTGGGTCTTTCCGGCAGGGAACACGACCGGGTCCGCGGGTATTCGAGGGGCATGAAGCAGCGCCTCGCCGTTGCCAGGGCCACGCTGCACCAGCCCGCGATTCTTCTTCTCGACGAACCGTTCGCGGGGCTGGACGCGGCCGCGTGCGCCATGTTGAGCGAGCGGTTGCGCCGGCTTCGGCGGGAGGGCCGTACGGTCATCCTGGTGACCCACGATCTGCAACGCTGTCTGGATCTTGCGGATCGTTTCGCGATCCTGAACCGTGGGCGTTTTGTCGCGACGGGAGAAACCGGCGGACAGTCGATCGAGAGCCTGCAACGTCGTTACGAAAATATGATCGTTCAACATCCTTCCGCAATCCTGGCATCAGAATAGGCGCGGAACGGGGATCCGTCGATTTTCGATGCCCGGCGCAACGCGGGAACGGGAGCGCTTTTGCCCCTCTTCTTCCGTCAGGTTTCAGCAGTTTTCTGGAAAGACTTCAAGACCGAGGTCCGCACGAAAGAGCGTCTCAGCGCGATGTGCTTTTTCGCGTTTCTGGTGCTTCTGGTCTTTAATTTCGCCTTCACTCCGGACTCTGAGACGATCGGGAGCGCCGCGCCCGGCATTTTCTGGATCGCCGTAACCTTTGCCGGATTCATGGGCCTGACGCGGTCCTTTGTATCGGAACGCGAAAACGACTGCCTGACGGGCCTTCTGCTTTCTCCCGCCGATCGGGGCGCGATCTACCTGGGCAAAATGCTGGCGAATCTGTGCGCAATGCTGTTTCTGGAAGCCCTGATCCTTCCGCTTATGGTCGTTTTTCTGAATATCGCCGTCTGGCAACACCTGCCCCGGCTGCTTCCCGGACTGCTGCTGGGGACCCTCGGATTCGCGGCCGTGGGCACCCTCTTCGCAGCGATGTCGATCAAAACCCGCCTCCAGGAAGCCCTGCTGCCAATGCTCACCCTTCCCGTCCTGGTCCCGGCCCTGCTCGCGGCCGTCGAATCGTTCCGGGCCGTGCTGGCGGGCGATTCTTTATCCGATATTTCCGCCTGGATCATCATCGGCGGCGCGTTCGCCCTACTGTTCGTGGCCGCATGCGTGCTCCTGTTCGATTATGTGATCGAGGAATGACATGGGGAAACAACTGTACCGGTGGTCCCGTATCCTGGGCGTACTGGCGCTGATCGGTATGCTGGTTGCGCCCTGGCTCGCGCTCGTGTACGCGAGCGTGGAAAGGCAGATGGGCCTTGCCCAGAAAATCTTCTACTTTCACGTACCGTCGGCTTTTGCGATGTATGCCGCCTTTTTTCTTGTCTTCGTCTTCAGCATCCTGTACCTCGTTCGATCGGAAAGGCGGTGGGACATATGGGCTTCCTGCGCCGCGGAGGTCGGGCTGCTCTTCTGTACGCTCGTACTTCTTACCGGTCCCATTTGGGCGAAACCCGTCTGGGGGGCCTGGTGGGTATGGGACGCTCAGTTGACCCTCACGCTGGTCCTCTGGCTGATTTTCGTCGCTTACATGATGCTGAAGAGTTACAGTGAAGACCCGCTGCAGAGCGCCAGATTCCGGGCGGTTCTGGGTATCATCGGCTTTCTCGACGCGCCGCTCATCCACTACTCCACGCGGCTGTGGCGCACCCAGCATCCCGAGGTGGTACGGGCGGAGAAAATCGGACTGCCGCCCGACATGCTGGTCGCGTTCGTCTTCTGCTCCATCGTGTTTCTTTTACTCGTCGCCGCTGTTCTGGCCAGGCGCGTCTCGCTCGAACTCGCCCGGGAAGAGCTTGAATCCCTCAAAGCCCGATTCCACGTTACGGAATCACGGACGTAGCAGACTTAGCCAGTCTATTTGGGAGATTCCGGAGGATGCCTATGCAACACCTCGGTTACATGGCTGCCGCCTACGCGATTATATGGGCGGTGATTCTCATTTACTTTATCGGACTCCGACGCCGCGAACGAGAGATATGGACCGAACTTCAGGGGCTGCGTGAGTCCATACGCGAACGCAAAGCCGAGGCCGATTCCGGCGAACGCTAGTAGGCGTGAAGATCGGAAGCCGGTTGTCCGTCGTCTCAGAGTTCCTATGCCTGTAAAAAACGCCCGCAAGATCCTCGCGCTTATCAGGAATCGCAAGGCGCGGGAGCGCGAACGTCAGTTCGTTATCGAAGGCATTCGCCTCGTGGAAGAAGCGCTCCTTTCAGACGCGCCGGTGGAACAGCTCATCTTCGACCGGGAGATGCTCGATGCCGACAGTCGCCTGCAGCAGTTTCACCGCGAGGCCCTGCGCCGGGAAATAACCGTCCAGCAGACGGACCGCCGCGCGATCAGAAATATGGGCGAACATCAGAATCCCGAAGGTGTGCTGGGCGTGGTACGATTCCTTGCGCAGAACCGGGAACGGGCGCTGGATGCGTGCGGCCCTCTCCTGCTTTTCGACCGGTTGCGCGACCCCAACAACCTGGGGCTGGTTCTCCGTACCGCCGAGGCCGCCGGCGCGGCAGCCATTTTCCTCTCTCATGGATCCGTCGAACTCTATAATTCCAAGGTCGTGCGCGCATCCCGCGGTTCCATCTTTCGCCTGCCCGTGTTTAGAAATGAGGATCTTCACGCGCTGATCGAAGACCTTCGGCAGCGGGGTGTCCGCATACTGTCCACCGAACTGCAGGGAAAGCCGTTCTTTGAGATGGAAGGGAAGGGCCGCACCGCATTCCTGTTCGGCAACGAAACCTACGGTGTCGACGCTGATCTTCGCCGACAGGTCCACCAGGCCATCTCCATACCCATGGCAGAAGGTGTGAATTCTCTCAACGTGGCCGTCGCCGCGGGCATCCTGTTGTTCAAACACCTGGAGCCGGCCTGATACAGGAACAACCCGGCGGATATCCCGCCGGGCTTTATGACTTCATGCGCCGTTTCTTGTCGAGTATACGGGCGACAAGTGTTCTGTCCCGGAAATAAGTTGCCTAAATTCGACCGCCGAGTCGCCCTGCTCGCAAGGCGCCGGAGCGCAGGCGACCTGCGAATGGTCGGCGAGCGAGGGGAACGTAGCGAGACGGGATGAATCGGCGGTCGAATGGTGAGGAATTTTCGGGACAGGACACTAGGGTCAGTACCTAATACACCGCGCCTTTCAGCGACCCCAGGTTCGACTCGTCACTGTACGCCTCATAGAGATGCGGACGGCGCTGCATCCAGTTCACCTCCCGGAAGCAACCCCCGTTCCAGGTGCGAAATCCGTCCGCCAGATCCACCGTCCCCAGAATGTGATCCTCGTCTCCCTCGTTCCACGCCAGGATGTCGCCTTTTCTGTCCACCACACAGCTGCCCTGCGTCGTATTCCGGGCAACCACCATGCAAACCTGGTTGTCCATCGCGCGGGTGCGCATAATGGCCTTCCAGCGGTCCTCACTGAAGATGGGCGCTCCCTGACTCCACCTGCTGGCGCGGTGATCGCCCATGATCGGCAGCAGGAGGAAATCCGCCCCGCTCAATCCCACCATCCGTGATGATTCCGCTGCCGAGCTGTCCATGCAGATATTGCATCCGATCCGCCCGATCACCGTATCGAACATCGGAAAGCCGTCGCCGGGAAGAATCCCTGACTCGCTCTCGCCGCCCACCGCCAGATGCACCTTTCGATACCTGCCGTCCACCGCTCCGTCCGGACCGATCAGCGCCGCTGTATTGTGAACCGCGTCGCCGTCCCGCTCAATCAGGCCGAGCAGCAGGTACAGCCCGTGTTGGCGGGCGAGGTCCGCAAACGGCTCCGTTTCCGGGCCGGGAAGCGGTACCGCGAGGTCGATGGGACTCCCTGAAATCCCCCACTGAAGGGCGATTTCCGGCAAGACGATCAGATCCGGCCCCGAATTGCACGCGGCTTTGCATAGGTGCAGATAATAGTCGATATTTTCGGCAACGGCTGTATAGGGACCCTTCCGCGATCCCGCCTTGCCCGTTACCACCGCAACCCTTATCGAGGTGGGCGTCTCCGGGGCCTCGACAACCTTAACCTCGGGCACATGCCACTCGGACTCGCCCGCGGTTGCCCACCGGAACGTACACCGCAGCGTTAAACGGCTGGTACCTTCGGGCGCGGTCAGCGTACGGGAGAACCGGATCGTTTGCGTTCCGACGGCCGCCGGCAGCAGATAGTCCCATTCCTGTATTTCATGTATCGGCACCGCCGCGTCGTCGGGCGGCATCTCTCCCCAGTAGGATTTGCAACGCAGCGTGTCCCTGGGATGTTCGAGAGATCTGTAGTCCGCCTCCCAGGTCGCCCGGAGCGCCTGACCCGGTTCGACCCCCGAGAATATCGCCTGCCAGCCGCCCACGCATGTCCGTGTTCCATTGGCCGCCGCAGCGAACGTATTTCCGTCCTGTTCAGTCAGCGGCGCGGCAGAAGGATGCGGCGCCCAACGTTCGATCCTTTCCAGTTTCAAATCGGCCATTCTCACCTCCCTGCCGTAAATTCCACAGGTGGCATCGGGTTCACTCCTTCCGGTCGCCGGCTCCCAGTGCGCCGTCGACAAACGCATAAGCCTGCTCGCGAATTTCCGGCGGAAACGCGTGTTCAGCATCGGGATGTACCGCCATCAGGCGGTCGGGGACGCCAAGTAACGCGTAAACCGGCGCTGCCGCCCGGACGCAGTCCTTCACGCCGGATACTTCAAAATTGGCGTCACGCAACGGTGCATTGATGAAGAATGCCCGCGGCGCGAGGGCGGCAACCACCTCCGTAAAGTCGAACGGCATCCGTTTCGGGTCTTTGCCGTAGCGATCGGATATACGTGGCATATACCCTGGATGGCTCCAGCCGGTGAGATCGCCACCATAATATTTGAAGAACGAATTGAACCCGCAACTGGACACCACGACCTTCAGCCGCCGATCGAACGCGGACAGATACATGGAATTGTGTCCGCCCAGGGAATGGCCGATACATCCGATCCGCCCGGCATCCACCTCCGGCAACGACTGTAGCAGGTCCACGGCCCGCAGATGGTTCCAGATCCCCTTCATCGTGGCGCTGGCATAACCATTTTGATATGGATCGATTTCGTAGTCTCCGAAATTCACGTAGTCCGGCGCCAGCGTCACATAACCCCTCCGCGCAAGTTCCAGCGCATAGTGAAGATCAGGGATGCCGCCCACGCCCGCGGGTTCGCCTTTACCGATCTTCGTTGTCTGATGCAGGCACAGCATCGCCGGCGCCTTGCCGTTCAAGCCCTTCGGAACAAGCAGGTACGCGGGCACGCGGTCGTCCGGTTCCGACACGAACGTGACCTTCTTCCTGATCACGTCGCCCAGATCCTCGGTCCCCACAACCTCCATATCCAGCGCGGGCAGGCTGGAACGGTCGGGAAGCGGTCCCATCACTTTCTCCATATTCGCCAGAATGTGGGCCCGCCGCTTTTCCCAGTCCTTCGAATTCGATATCGCCTGCTCCTTCCCCTCTGCGTCCACGTAGACCAGCATCGCCATCTTATCCTCGTAGAACGGCGGCCCCTGCCCGGCAATGGGGACCCCGATCAACATCGTGATCCCCAGACCCAGGCTGACCGTCCATCGTGAAAACTTCGTCGGGAAATATTCCATTGGACATTCCGTCTCAGTGAGCCGTCCATCCTCCGTCCACGAACAACGACGTTCCCGTCACGTAGGTCGACGCGTCGCTGGCCAGAAACAGCGCGGCGCCACGGATCTCGCGCATCTCGCCCCAGCGATTGAACGCCGTCTGGCTGAGCAGACTCTTCACCTTGTCGGGTGTCTTCAGAAGCGGCCTGTTGATCTCCGTCAGAAAGGGTCCCGGGCAAAGCGCGTTGCATCGAACTCCGAAGGGCGCCCACTCCAGCGCGAGCGCCCGGGTCATTCCGGCGACCCCCGCTTTGGACGAACAATATGCCGAGCGTTCCGCCAGACCCACGGCGCTCAGCGTCGACCCCACGTTGATCACCGATCCACGCTTCCGGGACGTCATGATCGGCCCCGCGGCCCTGCAGCAGAGCCAGGACCCGGTCAGGTTGGTCTCTATGACCTGCCGGAATTCATCGACTGGAAAACGATCCAGCGGATGCCGGATGTTGATCCCCGCACAGTTGACCAGAACGTCCAGTCGCCCGAACCGGTCCGTGACCGCCTGCATCAGCCGGTTCACCTCCGCGTCCACCGTCACGTCGGCGGCGCGGCCCAGGCTCTCCTGACCCGCCTGTGCCGCGATCTCCGCCGCAACCGCTTCACAGTCCGCTCCGTTTCTCGAACAGACCACGGTAGCGGCGCCCGCCTCGGCCAGCGCCAGCGCCATTTCTTTTCCCAGTCCCTTAGATCCTCCGGTAATCAGCGCCACACGACCGTTCAGTCGAAACAGATCCAGCGTTGTCGGTTCGTCCATATTCGCCTCCGCAATTTACCTGGTGCCGCGAATTATCAATTCGCGGCACCGGAACAAGTACCTTCACGCGGCCACGCCGTGCCGCCTTGTAGGGGCGTCCCTTGTGGGCGCCCGGCCACGAGAGCCGGCCGAAGCCCGGATGAGCCTTATCAAAGAGCTGCCAGGACCGTCCTCAATATCCCGGCGAACAACAGCCGCTCCTCCGGCGTCCCCACGGTCACCCTGAAAAACCTGTCCAGAGGCGCCGCCGCAGGTTTGCGCACGAACGCGCCGTGTCTCTGAAGGGTATCCAGAATCGTATTCGCGCGATCCACGGTTCCGGCATCGAAGGCAACGAAGTTCGTGGCCGAAGGCAGCGTGGGCAAACCAAGCCCTTCTCCCAGAAGCGCATAATCCGTCCGTCCTTCCGCAACCGACCTGACCACGCTCGCCACGAATTCCGTATCCTCAAGCGATGCGAGCGCTCCGGCCTGTGCCACTCGATTCACTCCATAGTGGTGACGTACCTTCTCAAGGGCCTCCACAACGACCGCGTCCGCAACCGCGTATCCGATCCGGGCGCCGGCCATCCCGTGCGCCTTGGAAAACGTGCGCATACGAATGACGCGCGGCCTGATCGGCGCCATAGGCGGCGGCGCGTCCTGTGTTGCGAACTCCGAATATGCTTCATCCAGAATCAGCAGGCACCGATCCGGAAGCGTTCTCTCAAATGCCCGGATATTCGCCGCCGGGTGCCAGGTGCCCGTGGGGTTGTCCGGATTGGACAGGTACACCAGCCGGGCATCGGTTTTCGCGGCGGCTTCGGCCAGTCCCTCCAGATCGTTTCTATTATCCCGGTAAGGCACGAAGTGCGGAAGGCCGCCAAACCCGTTTACGTGGTAGTTGAACGTCGGGTATGCGCCCAGGGATGTAACGACCCTCTCTCCGGGCTCGACAAAAACCCGCACGACAAGCCCCAGCAGGTCGTCGATTCCGCTTCCTACGCTGACGTTCTCGAACGGGACGCCGTGGAATCCGGCAATTGCGCTGCGGATCTCGTGGTTTTCGGGATCGTTGTACCAGCTCAGCCGCTCAACCGCACGGAACATGGCCTCGCGCGCCAGCGGCGAAATTCCAAAAGCGCTTTCGTTGGCCCCGACCCTCACCCTGAAGGGTTCTCCGCGCCTGCGCTCCAGCGCTTCGGGCCCTACGAACGGCACCGTTGCCGGCAGGCCGCGAACAATTCGGGTAAATGGAAACCGGTTATCCATCATCCGGACTCCGCGCACACAAAGATATCGTGGCGCCCGTTAACCTCAATTCGCCGAAAGATAACAGTCAAATTGGCCACAAAAAGCACAAAAAACACAGAACGGACCGGCGCCAAACTGGGTATTGAGGTCGTTCACAAGGAAGATATTTCCGTTCACGTCCAGTGACCCGGTGTATCCTGGTAATCAGCAGTTTAATCGCCTTTATCAGCTTGCATATATTCGATTTAACGTCCCGGAAAAACGACGAATCCTGGTTAGAAGCGGATTCGGAACCGCATACGAAATTCCAGGCCTTCCTCACCGTGTCCGTGCGGCTCCTCCCAGTCGACCTGGTCCAGATGCGCATCCACGTACGCATCGCCCATACTGAACAGGACAAGGCCAATCGTCGTATACAGAAAGATATTCCGTTCCAGGGATGTATCGACCGACGGGCGATTGTTCAACTGGTTCCGGCGAACGAAAAACGCCACCGTGGAACCCACCTGCGCGGCGGCGATCAGGCTACCCTTTATGGGCCGGCGGTTATAAAACTGCCCCCATCCCGGCAACGCCAGCGACCGTAACATCGCTCCCCGCGGGGTCTGGCCCGCCTGGACACTGTCCACGGCCGTCGAATCCGGACTTTCCGCCGCCGCCGGAACGACCCATGTAAGAATAGCCATTCCCGCTGCGAACGCGAGCGTCAATGCGGCTGAAATCACACCGCCGGAATTGCCGATTTTTCTGTTCCAGGCATTGCGCTTCACGATTCATGCCCCGATCGCCAGTCTTGCCGCGCCAAGAATCCCCGCGTCGTCCCCCAGCATGCCCGCCACAATCCGCACCCTTTCCTTGACCCCGACCGTACCACGTTCCTGAAAGGTCCTTCTGGCAGGCGCAAACAGCCGTTCCCCTGCACGCGCGAGCCCCCCGCACAGCGCCACCACCTCCACGTTCGTTACGCTCACCAGACTCACAAGCCCGACTCCCAGCAGCGTCCCGGTTTCTTCGAACATGGCGCGGGCAAACGCGTCTCCCGCCTCGGCCGCTTCGAAAATGGCCTGCGTCGTCAGACCCCTCGCGTTCAGCGCGGTTTCCGGTGCTTCCGTTTCCAGCCGCTCACGGGTCCGCCTTACCATCGCGGTCGCGGAGACGTAGAGCTCAAGGCAGCCATAATTCCCGCAGGGGCAACGGGGTCCGTTACAGTCGATAGTGATGTGGCCCACCTCCGCCGCATTGCCGTTGAACCCATGTATCAATTCGCCGTTGCACACCCAGCCGCCGCCCACGCCCGTGCCCAGCGTCACACACAAAAAATGAGGCGCCTTCCTGCCGGCGCCCTGCCATTGTTCGCCAAATGCCGCGAGATTCGCATCGTTGTCCACGACCACCGGCGTTTCGAGTGTTGCCTCAAGCCGGTCTTTCAGCCGTACGCCGTGCATGCACGGCATATTCTCGGGAGAAATAATGACGCCGTTGAAGGGGTCAAGCGGACCCGGCGCACCGACGCCCACGCCGCGCACTTCCGTTCCGCCCGCTCTCCGAAGCACCTGCCTGACGCACTTCGCGATTCCGGAAATCACATGATCGCTACCCAGGTCGGGCCGCGTGGGACATCGGAACCGGGACACGATCTCTCCCGCGTCCGTCACCAGGCCCGCGCGCGTATTGGTTCCGCCCAGGTCGACGCCAACCGCCAGTGCGCTCACATCTCGGCCCGCGCCTGTTTCACGGCATCCACAAAGGCCCGGGCGGTCGCCGTCAACGCGGCCCAGTCCTTCTCCGCCACCGCCCGTTTATCCACCATTGCGCTCCCGGCGCCCACCGCGCAGGCGCCCGCCTTGATGAACTCCGGCGTCGTCCTGGAGTCCACCCCGCCCGTCGGCATCAGTCGCACCTGGGGCAGCGGCCCTTTTACATCCTTGAAATAGGAAGGACCGCCGACACCGGCAGGGAAAACCTTGACAACGTCCGCGCCAGCCTGCCATGCGGCAAGAATCTCCGTAGGCGTGAACCCGGCGGGCATCACCACTTTGCCGTAGCGCTTTGCCATCGTGATTACTTCCGGATTCAGCGTGGGTCCCACGACGTACTCCGCACCTGCCAGAATGGCCGCGCGCGCCGTCTCGGGATCCAGGACCGACCCGACGCCCACAATGGTGTCCTCCATTTTCGCGGACGCCTCCCCAATGACCTTGAGCGCCCCCGGCACGGTCATTGTCACCTCAATGGCAACCACGCCGCCTTCCCGAAGCGCCCGGGATACATCCATCAGTTCCGTGGGTGAGTCCGCCCTCAGAACCGCTACCACACCGCAGTCGATAATTCGATCCAGCACGCCGGGCATACGGTATTCTCCTATCAGTCCGTTGATAAAGTCGTTCTGCGGGCGAGGCCGAAGACAAGGCGCGCAACGCAGATTTTCGACCGCAAGGGCCGGCCGTAGCCCGGATAGGCTTTTTCAACGGGCTGCTATTGTTCTGTCCCGGCAATCCTACCGCCGGATTCTGGCCGCGGCGCCCTTCATGGCGGATTCCGCCTCCGCCCGCGTCGCCCAGTTTACGTCTCCCAGGAAGGTATGTGCAAGGGCTGAATACGCGCCCGCGAAATCAACCGCCGACTGGGGATCCACCCCCTCGATCAGACTGGATATCAACCCCGCCGAGAAGCTGTCCCCGCCTCCGACGCGGTCGACCATTTCCAGATCCTCGAAGATTCGAGACAGGTAGAACGCGTCGCCGTCGAACAGGAGCGTACGCCAGTCGTTCAGCAGTCCCGTCTTTGCAACCCGCAGCGTCGTGCCCACGTAATCCACATTGGGATAACGTTCGACCGCCCGCCGGGCCACGTCCTTGTAGCTTTCGGGGTCCAGTTGACTGTAGTCGTCTTCCGAGCCCTCCGCCTTCAACCCCAGGACCTTTTCAAAGTCCTCTTCGTTGCCAATCAGTACCTTGACCAGCGGAACAATCCTGCTGCTGGTCTCCTGGGCTCTCTCCGAACTCCAAAGCTTCGACCGGAAGTTCAAATCGTAACTCGTCGTCACCCCGGCCTCGCTGGCCGCCTCCAGGGCTTCAATCGTCGTATTTGCTGCACTGTCGGAAAGCGCAGGCGTGATGCCGCTCACGTGAAACCATTTCGCGCCCTCGAAAATGGACTTCCAGTCCACCATGCCGGGCTCGATGTTTGAAATCGCGGAATTCGCGCGGTCGTACGTCACCGCGCTGGCACGCGGCCCGACGCCCAGTTCGACGTGGTAAAACCCGTTCCGTTCGAAACCGACACCGTCAAAATCCACCCAATCTATATTGGAAACGTCCACGCCGTGTTCCCGGCCCTTGTTCCGAATGATCCACCCTGTCCAGTTGTCCACCAGCCGGGATACCCACGCCGTATTCAGCCCCAGATGCGCGCAGGCAACCGCCACGTTGTACTCGCCTCCGCCTATCTCGACATCCAGACGGGTGGAATTCTCCAGCCGGCGGTATTCCGGCGACGACAATCGAATCATCGCCTCCCCGAAGGTTACGACATCATACATTGCTCCCCTCCTCACATAAGCCCGGGCGTTGAGGCTATCGCCTGGTTTCAGAGTCCGGACTCTATTCGTCGCTTCCGCCAAGAAGGCCGGAAAGGATCAACATCCGGAACAGGGAAAGCACCGCTACCAGCGCCGAAGCGACGTAGGTCCAGGCCGCAGCATTCAATACCTTTCGGGCCGCGGGGATTTCTTCCCGGGTCAGGTATCCGCCGTCCTGGAGAATGGCAATGGCCCTGCTGCTGGCATTGAACTCCACCGGCAGCGTGACGAGTCCGAACAGGACGGCGAAGGAAAAGAATACGATGCCAAGTTGAAGCATAAATCCGGATTGAAATAAAAAACCGATAAAGAACAGGGGCATACCCACCCAGGAGCCGAAATTGGCCACCGGGACGATATTCGTCCGCAGGCTCAGGGGAAAGTATCCGTGCGCGTGCTGAAACGCGTGGCCGGCCTCATGCGCCGCCACGCCGATGGCCGCCAGCGAACGCGATCCGAATGTGCTGTCCGACAGACGCAGCGTATGGTCCCGCGGATCGTAGTGATCGGTCAGTTTGCCGCCCACGTTCTCCACTTTCACTGAAACGCGGCCCCTCCGCAGAATATCACGGGCGACCTGGTCCGCGGTCCAACCGCTTCGGGAACCGAATTCATCATATCTGGCGAATGTACGCTTGACCTTGAACTGCGCCCACAGCGCCAGGATGAACCCCGGAATCACAAGAATCAGTGTCGGGTCCCAGAAGAGTGGAAACATAAACGCAACACCTCCTTCGAGAATGTGTACTGCCTGTTTTTTCGATGTGACGTCAATTATTCGGAGTTCCGAGCAGCGTCTCCGAAGATCTCGCCGGCTTCAAGCCGGTACCCGCGCACCAGTTCGGCGCCGCTCATCCGCCCCTTGCCCGCCGGTTGCACTTCTTCAATCGCAAGGGTTCCTTCGCCGGCGGCTATCACACATCCCTTCCTCCCGTCCGCCACGATCACCTCGCCGGGCAGCCCGGCTCCGTGGGCGGCCTCTGCCCGATGCACCTTCAGATATTCGCCTCTCCAGGTCGTAAACGCTCCCGGAAACGGGTTGGTTCCGCGAACCAGATTGCGGATCGACGCCGCGCAGCAGGTCCAGTCGATCCGGCCATCCTCCTTTTCCAGCCGCGGGGCCCGGGTGACCCCCTTGTCGGGCTGCGGCTTCGATGTCAGCTCGTCTCTTTCCAGCCCGTCGACGACGGCGGTAAGCGCATTGGCCCCCATTGTCCGTAACCGATCCGAGAGCTCTCCCGCCGTTTCGTCCTGTCCGATCCCCACGACCTGCTGAAACAGCAGATCCCCCGCGTCCACCCGCGTGGTCAGACGGAATACGCTGATGCCGGTTTCGGTTTCTCCCCGGATAATCGCCCAGTTGATCGGCGCCGCTCCGCGATACTTCGGCAACAGGGAGGGATGCAGGTTTACCGAGCCGAACTTTGGAATCTTCAGCACAACACGCGGCAATATGACAAACGCGACCACGACGAAAAGTTCCGCGTCGAAGCGCCGAAGCCGATCCAGAAAGTCCGCGGCACCCAGAGAGTGCGGCTGCATAACCGGAATCCCCAACCGGCGGGCGGCCGTTTTTACGGGTGGCGGCGCCAGCTTCCGCCCTCGCCCCCGAGGCCGATCCGGCCGGGTCACGACCGCGACGATTTCGTGGCCGCAAGCCGCCAGACGGTCCAGGGACGGCACGGCGAAGTCGGGCGTCCCCATGAATACCAGCTTCACATCCGTCTCCAGTCAGGGACCCGATTCCGCCGAAATCCCCGGTGCCATTCCCGGTCAGGTCCCCGATCACTCTTCATCCAGAACCCGGGAGACCGATCCCCTGGCAACCTGAAGGCGGACTTCTTTGGCAACCTGTACGACCAGGATACCCTCCTCGTCCTTGATACCCACGATCGTCCCGTGAAGCCCCCCTGACGTTACGATTTTATTACCCTTTTTCAGGCTGTCGATCATCGTCTGCTGCGCCTTCTGTTTTTTTATCTGCGGGCGAAAGATCAACAGGTAGACGACGATGACCATTAACAGCAAAGGGAAAATCTGCACGAGGAATCCCGGCTGGGACCCATCTGTCGGCTGGCCGCCCATAGCGAACGCTTCGCTTACGCCAAACAAAGGTAACCCTCCTTGAAGGAATCAGAAATATGTATCGAACGGGAGTATCGCTTCGCTTACGGATATCGAAATGCTAACTCCTGGCCGTGTTCAGGAACTTCTCCTTCCACGCGGTAAACCGCCTCTCCATTATGGCAGTACGCATCTCACGCATTGACGACAGATAGAAGTGGAGACTGTGAAGGGTCAGCAGCCGCAGGCCCAGAATCTCCTTCGAACGAACCAGATGACGGAGGTACGCCCGCGAATAGTTCCGGCAGGTATAGCACGCGCATTCGGCGTCGAGCGGCGACAGGTCGCGCGAGAACTTCGCGTTGCGCAGGTTCATCCTGCCCCATCGGGTAAACGCGGTACCGTTCCTGGCGTTCCGGGTAGGCAACACACAGTCGAACATGTCGACGCCGCGGCTTACACCCTGAACCAGGTCCTTCGGCGTTCCGTGCCCCATCAGGTAACGGGGCGACGCCTCCGGAAGACGCTGCACGACGGATTCAACGGCGTTCCACGTGTCCGCGCCCGGTTCGCCCATTCCGGTGCCTCCAACGGCGAACCCCCAGAATCCCATCGCCACCGTCTCATCCGTAAACCGTACTCTCAGATCGGAATAGGTACTTCCCTGAACAATGCCGAACAACGCCTGTTCGCGTCCGGCCGCACTCAGACCCCCCGATGCCGAAAACGCATCCATGCACCGGGCGCCCCAGCGGAGGCTGCGCTCACCCGCTACCCTCGCATAGTCATAATCACAGGGATAGGCCGTACACTCATCGAACATCATGATCACGTCGGCACCGATCGCCCGTTCGATCTCGATCACCCGCTCCGGCGTAAACAGATGTCGCGACCCGTCGATATGGGACTGGAAAAGTACGCCTTCGTCCGTAATCCTGTTCAGGCCCGCCAGGCTGCTGATCTGATAGCCGCCGCTATCGGTGAGGATCGCCCGGTCCCAGTTCATGAAGCCGTGGAGGCCGCCCGCTTCGGAGATCAGATCCGCCCCGGGCCTCAGATACAGATGATAGGCGTTGCCCAGGATGATCCTCGCGTCCAGATCTCTCAGATCCTGCTGCCCCAGCGTCTTCACGGTGCCGCAGGTGCCAACAGGCATAAAAACCGGGGTCTCCACAACCCCGTGCGGCGTATGAAGTACCCCTGCTCGTGCGCTCCGGTCCGTGGCCAACACCTCAAACCGGAAGCCTGTGTTACCGATTTCGCACCTCCGCCAACAGGAACCCGGATCCATCAACCGAAGACTTCTCTACGCGATTGCCGCAGTGCGATATGTCCCGGTTCTCAGCCCTGGCGCTGCCCAAATATACCAAGCGTTTCAGCGCAAGTCAACGGGTATTGAATTCTGAACAGGTTCCCGGACCCGCGGCAACAATCTTTGCCAATTGCTCATCTGACGGCATCTCTGGCGCTGACGAATTCGATTCCCCGTTTTTCGAGTTTCGGAAGCATGCGTTCGAGCGCAGCGAGTGTGGCCGGCCTCGCGTTTCCAATGCCAATCACCGTCCCGGTTATACCAGCCATTTCCGCCAGGGCCTCGACGGATTTTTCGACCGCTTCCTTTGTATCCTCTCGATCCAGAAACTTCGCGTTCCGGCCGGCCGGTATTCCCATTTCCTCCGCGACAGACCATGCCATCGAGCGCGGACTGGTGAAGCTGTCCACGAAGAAGAGACCATGGCGGTCTATTTCTTTCAATACTCTGCCGATTGCCGTGGGATCCTCCGTCAGACGCGACCCCATATGGTTGTTCAATCCCGTTGCCTGAGGCAGGTTCGCGCGCGCCATTCGAATCAACATCCTGATTTTTTCCGGTGTGTGGTCCATCAACACCGCGTCTGGACCCGGGTCATGGCGAGGATAGCTCAGGGGTTCCATCGACAGATAGACCATAACGCCATGCCCGGCCGCGGCCGCCTGTTCTGCGATCCGGGCGGTTTTTTCCCGGCCGGGAAAGACAGAGAACGTAATCGTCTGCTTCAACGCGCAGAATCCACGAATCAAAGCCTCGTCCTGATTTCCGAAATCGACCACGATAATGGCCACCCGGCCCGACAATCGATCAAGCCCGGCGTTTCGTTTCAATATGATCTGATTCGTGGGGACGCCATCCATGCCGACGAACATCGACAGTCTGGCGCCGTTGCGGTCTTCCACGGCTTCAACGACGTCGCCGCCCAGACGCCGGGCAAGCCGGGTCAGTTGCAGGTTGCAGACCGCTAATGGCAGCCCGTCGGGTACGTCGGAGGTCATCACCCAGCGGGCGGTACTGCCGGTCTGCGCCTTCGACCGCCTGATGGAAACGACCCCTTCCGGAACGCCGAGTCCTTTCAGAATAGCGGGCGCCTGTGATGCCACGGAGTCGGCAAACGCCAATGGATCTGCCGGAAGCGTCCGCCAGTGCTCCGGTTCAGTCAACGCGATATTCGGTTCGTAAGTTGGAGCAACGACCGTGCGCCACCGCATCCACCCGGCCAGACCGGCCGCCAACGCCAGCACAAATGCCAGCGTCCAGAGGCGCAATGACATTCTTCGCCGTCTGCGGGCCATTCTCATTCGGCGAGAACGCCTGGTTTTTCCTTCCGCTCCCGCGGCGCCGGAGCGCTTTTTAGACGTCTTTGCCATAGCAGCATGAAGAATCGCGAGACCGGGCTTACCGAACGAAATACGATTCGGCAGGGGCAATCCGGACCCGGTTCCCTTTGGGATTGACCGTAGCGGGGAGGATCGATGGATTCAACGGGGGGAGAGACGTCGGGCCCAAATTCAGGGTACGGAAAAGCTAATGGGCCGCGGCACAAAACAAAGCACGAAGATGATGAGTGAAAGATATGCAATCAGTTTCCGAAACGGATCGAGAACCAGATCGGGGTCGCCCGTCGGGGTATGCCGGCGCCCCAGCGCCAACGCGATGAGTATCCAGATGAGCCATCCCGGCCACCGGGTATCGAGCCAGGTTGAGACACCATCCTGGACGTACAGCCAGTCATACGGCGGCCCCAGCGCCCACAAGCCTCCAAGAACGAAAAGCGCCGCTTTCGAAACGAGCGCGTGGATGCGCGCCCCTCCGAATGCATAGACAATATGCCCGCCGTCGAACTGTCCCACCGGCATGAGATTCAGTGCGGTCACGAAGAGGCCAAGCCAGCCTGCCACGAAGATCGGATGATCGTAGATCGCATATCCTTCGGGGAGGTCTCCGATAATCTGATTTGTCAGCCACCCGCCCAGAATGGAATTGCCGAGTGAAATCCCGCCTTCGGCAAAGGTTGAGACGGGCACCACTTCGGAAAGATGCAACCCGACGATCAGGGCAAGCAGGGCAACGACGAAACCGGCGAGCGGCCCGGAGGCTCCGATGTCCATCAGCGCGCGCGGATTCGGAATGCGGGATCTGATCTTGATTACAGCACCCAGGGTACCGATGAATGACGGAAAGGGAATGAAATAAGGCAAGGTCGCGCGCACCATCCAGCGGCGGGAGGTGAGGTAGTGCCCCATCTCGTGGATGCCCAGAATCAATAGCAGGGTTCCGGAAAACGGAAGCCCCAGAACCAGATATTTCGGATTCCACAGCAGCTCCGGCGAGTACAGGTCCCGTGGAAGGGATTCCGGTGAAACCGCCACGTGCATGGCGACCGCCATCTGCACGCCCGCCGCGGTTGTCGTGTACGCAGTCAGAACGAACAACAAGACATTGAGCCAGATGCGGTTACCCGTGTCCCGTCCGGGAAATACGTCACCATTCATCGGCCGATTCATCCCGCCTCGTCACGGCGCTGACGTGGACTCCATGCCGGCTACCTGATACCAAACTCCAGCCGATGCGAACCGTCGAGTCCCAATGCGGCCGGCACATAGGCATATTCCATCCGCCAACTGCCCGGCTGGATACCGAATCCGAACGACCAGTCGCGGATATCGTGCCCGGTTCGGTAGCCGGCACGCAGACACAGCGCCCCCTTTACGCGCAGTTCCACGCCGGTATGCACGCCCACGGAACCGTGTCTTGGCGCGCTCAGATCGAGAGAACCGGTCAACCACTTCGCCCGCCAGGCGATTCCGGCTCGAAACGTCCCCGGTAGCGGCGTCCGCTGCGTATCCATCACCTCCATCCGCCCCAGGTTCCGATAGCTGGCGCCGGCGATCAGACCCTTCATCCCGAAACGGTAAAGCAGACCGAGGTCCGCGCTGAAACCCGATGCTTGCTCAGGGCCGATGGATTCGTGCAATGCGCGCACGGTTGCGCCGGCGTAGAATCCCGGCTTGATCCGCTTCGCGTACGTGAGCCCCGCGATGATTTCGTAGATGCCGAATGTACCCTGAGGTTGCGCGGACGGCCCGGTCCGCGCTTCAATCCCGCCTACCGAATAGATGCCCAGGCTTAAAGCGACGCCGGACCGGCCATTGCCATAAGCCCAGCCGCCATAGATCTGCTGGATTTCCTGGAACGAGCTGTGATGCGTCACCAGAAAATCCTTGCCCGTCAGAGCGCCGATGCCCGCCGGGTTCCACGCCGCCGCCGTCTGATCGCGCGCGACCGCCGTATAGGCGCCGCCCATCGCTTCCGCACGGGCGCCTACGCCCTCCCGAAGCAGCACGAATCCCGCGCCTTTTCCGGACGCGTCCGCACGGCCTGTCGATCCCAATACCAACAAGAGACTCAAGACCGGCGATATGTGTATTAGTGAACTCACGACATACTCCTGGCGTCCTTGCAGCCCGCGAAATCTGAATCCTTTCAAACTTTAAACAATGCCAGTGAAAGAGTCAATATCCAAAGGGGGCCGTTTGTGGGATATGTCTAGCGCAACGCCACATCGTGTGCATTCTCATCCGCCGCTCTCTGAATCTTCAGCACCGTTCTTGCGGCGCGAATCACCGATTCAGCACACCGTTCGCCCTCCTCGGCTTCGCCCCGGATATCCTCCAGGAATGCCTGAAGATACCCACCGGACCGATCTTCGGGTATCGATCGCGACTCCACCCGCTCCGAATCCTTCCACGCAACCTGAATGGTATCCTGCGTCGTGCCTGCCTCGAGCACGCCATCCCGACCCCAGAACGTGTACCGCCAGTAGAACGGCAGTGAATATCCCGCCTTGTCCGGCATGAAGTACGACACGTCTCCAAGGACACCGCATCCATTGTCCATTGACAACATCATCTGCGCACCGTCTCGAAAGTGCGGAAACTCCGGCGCAAAGGCGTTCCAGCACCGGGCGGCGTTGACCGTCTCGAATTCCAGACCGGTTATCCACGGAAGACAGTCAATCGCATGGATGGCAAGGTCGTTAATGGTCCCACCGTGCTTCCCCTCTTCAAAATACCAACCCGGCCTTGACCCCAGCAGTAGCGGATGCTGTCCGCCGAATGAAATCGCGTGGACCTCCCCGATCGTACCCTGCCGAATCATGTTCCTCGCGCCGATGGTCTGTCCGTGATCCCGCATGGACAGCATGCAACCGACCGTCAGATTCCGCTCGCTGGCAATCCGCTCGAGTTCGTCGAGTTCGTCGAGGCAGGTACACAATGGTTTATCGACGATGACATGCTTTCCCTCGTCTAAGGCATGAATGGCCGCGCTGCCACGCCGCGCGAAGTACTCTCCGATTGCCACCACGTCACAATCCACTTCGTCCAACATCCGCTCGGAATCCGAATGCGTGACGTTTACTCCTGCGGCGGCTGCCGCCGCCCGCGCGGCATCGTCGGATTCGCAGGCAGCCACAACCTCCACGTCTTCGCGCCCGTTCGCACGCTTGTAAAGGTCGAGAATATGCCCATGACGAAATCCAACGAAAGCAAACCGAACCGACATATCGCCTCCTCGGAAACTCTTTGGTTCAAATCAGAGATATTAGCGAGAGCAGCAAATAGTTGACATCGACTGTACCTGCTACGGTGCAATGGAACTTGTCCAAACGGGGACGCTGAGCTTGTCGAAGCGCCCGCGTTTCGGCACCCTTCTCCCTTCGCCGACCCTTCGACAAGCTCAGGGAGCGGTTCAGGTTGGCCGATTAATGTCGTGGAAAAGGTAAACTATCGGGTGCTCCCCGTAGTAGCTGTACAAAATCCAATATCATTATATATGGGGTTTCGATAAAACTTCTTATAATATACCACAGCGGTGTTACGTTTCCATCTACATCCGACAGAGGTGCCGATATGCCAAATCTACTAACTCGCCAGCAGCTCGCGTTTTTCGACACGTTCGGATATCTGTGCCTGTCCGGTCTGATGTCCGACATTATTGAAGACATCATCAGCGCTTTCGAGCAGGTCTGGGCGAACCGCGGTGGCGGGCACCATGGAAGGCCGCACGACGGAGAACGGCGATCATGCATCGTGCCGTTTATCGACCAGCACGAACGACTCTGCGCCCTTCTGGACGATCCCCGCATCAACGGACTGCTCGTCGACCTGCTCGGCGCCGACTACAACTACGTCGGTTCGGACGGCAACTACTACGCGGGCGATACCGTCTGGCATTCCGACGGCTGGGGCAAGACCGTTCGTTTTGTCAAAATCGCCTTCTACCTCGATCCCCTGACCCGGAACACCGGCTGCCTGCGCGTTATCCCCGGAAGCCATATGCTGGACGATCGCTTCGCCCGTGCGGTCCAGGACCAGATCCGGGAATCCGGGCGAAACTGGGGCGTTCAGGGCGAAGACCTGATTCCGGGCGTCGCTTTGGAAACCCGGCCCGGTGATATCGCCGTCTTCAACCACAACCTGAAACACGCCGCTTTCGGCGGCAGCCCCCGGAGACGGATGTTTACCATCAACTGTTCACAGCGCTTTCCCGAGGAGAGAATCGAGGACTTCAAGAATTACATTTCCGGTCACGCCCGATTCTGGATTGACCGTCTTTACAGCGAGACCATGGTCGCAACCGCCGGCCCCGAACGCAGAATCCATCTCGAGCAGGGCATGGCGCACGACGGCCACCTGGCGGAACTGGCCGACAGAGCTCGGAAAGAGATGCCAGAGCCGTCGCGCGGATGAGCAGCGCGGGCGGCGATGACGACGGTTTCAGTGGTCATTCTGGTTTCGCCAGGCAAGGGGTACCATTCCAGGACGGAACCGGTTTAGTGGCTCATTGAAGGAGGGATTTAAACAGCGGAACAACGACGCACGCCAGGACAACGCCAAGCGTCCATTTAATCAGCTTGATGTCGCTTTGCATAGCTGAAAGCTTCTGCTCGAAGTCGGCGATTTCTTCGGCAGCTTCGCTGGCGGCTTCCTCCGGTGCCCCGGCGGCGACCAGAGCGGCGTATGTCTTCGAAAGCATGATCGGCATTTCTTTTCCTTTCCATTAAATGTCTGGAAATGATGCAATTTTCGTGACGTGCAGGTCATTAAGGCCACGTTCATTCGTCAGGTGCCAATACTAGAAGATACACACGTGTCTCCTGTTTGAAAAGATAGTTGATCGTTCACGCACGTCAGTTGTACGGGATTTTTTCGGACTTGACCTGTCGTAAGAAGTGTTATTCGATATACCCGAGATTTCTCAATCTTGCTGCCAGAATGTCGGCTTCGGCCTGCGTGGTTTCCTGCGCCTGGAGGTGCTTGTAATTGGATCCGCTCGTTATCTCGTTTCGGGCATGTCTATAGGGTCCGGGATCTTCGCATTGCATCTCCGCACCGCTGAACACGTCACGCAGCACATAATCTCCAGCGTCAAGTCGTTCTCTGTAGAAGACCCTTCCGTCCGTGACGGACCACATGCGCAGGCCGTCCTCGTCCCGTTTCAGTTCCACGCCGTCCATCGCCACGCGTGACGTCACGCGATTGCGGTCCGCTTGCAAATTGCCCGCGTTCAGGAATCCGACGCCGTAAAGGTTGTCGAGTTCCGAATACACCCATCGATCGCGATAAGAACCCCCGTTGTCGCGCAAGTCACGGCCATATCCTTTATAATCTACCGAAAGCCCGGCGAGGTTTACGATTGTGGGGAACAGATCGATCGTCGCAAGGGGCCCCCGCGGTAATTTCAGTCCATCGTGTCCGGGAAGGGAAACCAGCAGCGGGACGTGGATCACATTCTCGTGCAACAGGTCCCCGTGCGCCAACCCCTCCTTGCAGAACCCCTCTCCGTGATCGCCCAGGATAAACACCGCCCATTCATCAAGATTCACGCGCTTCAGGATCTCCACGAGCAGGAACTCCTGCACGTGCGTCGCCGCGGCGTAGTAAAACCGGAGCGCCTCCTGCACCCGGCCGGCGTCAATCAGGGCCTTCAGATTCGGCGTTCCGGGAATCCCCCTCGCTCCATAGCCGCCATGCGTATACCAGAAGTGCAAGAAACAGAACCGCGGCCGGTCTTCTCCTTCGAATGCCGAATGTAACAGGTCTTCCAACGAACCGAGATGCTGATCCGTCGCGTTGGGATCCATGGGTCCGATATAACGCTCGTAGTCCAGAAAACGGAACACGTCCGTCCGCTCGGAGCGGCCATGGATTTCATACCCCGCATCCGAGAAAAGCTGAAACAGATTCGGAATCCCGGCGAACATCTTCAGATAGGTCTGCCCGCACAGCCCATGCTCAAACGGGTACAACCCGGTAAACATGGATGTGTGAGACGGGCGCGTGGCAGGGGCCGTCACGAAAAAACGCTCGGCGAACGCATAATCCCTCGTCAACAGGTCGAATTTGGGCGTATTCAACCGGGGATTGACCCGGCTCACCGAATCGTACCGGAGGCAGTCGACGGATATGAGCAGGAATTTGTCAACCGGATGACTCATAGCCAATCGGGATTTGCATGGATGCACAGGATCAAAACCGATCAGGATTAACTGGATGAACAGGATTAAGCAGGATTAAAACCAGGAGCAAGATCAAAACCGATCAGGATTGACAGGATCAGAAACAATAGGCAAGATCAGAATCTGGAAGACTCTAATTAAGTCCACAATTCGCCATTTGGCAAGTACATCGATTCCGATTTATTCATAGGAAGTTGTTTTAAAATTACCGGTGAGTTCCCGAGCGCGAGCGAAAAAGCGGCGGTCAAGGCGGGAAAACCCGCCCATATTTGTCTATACGGGCGGGTTTGACCAACGCCGACCTGCGCTTTTGCAGCCGTGCGAAGACCGCTGGGAATTTTAAGACAGCTTCTAGGTTGACATCCGCCGGTTCGGGTTTATCATGTTGCAGGCCCCTCATTCCTGATGACCGATATGAACTCGACAGAGCGCGGCTTTGACCTGCGCGGCACCCTCGAGTGCGGATGGAACCTCTTTTTTCGAAAGGGGTACTCGAATCACGCCCGGGACATCTCCGTCAACCGGGCCCACTTAGACCACCTCGCCGAGTCCGGCCTGAATCGGCTCGTGGTATTCTGGACCAACGCGCGGGGCTTCAACGACGCCTGGCATGAAGCGGTCGAATATGCCCATAACGCCGGTCTCAAGCTCATTCGCGCGATGTACGGATTCAGCGGAGGCGGATCCGAGTACACCATGGCCGAACCGGACGCACCGCCGCACCTGCTAAAGCCCAGCGCCAGAGGACCGGATACGGCATTGTGCCCCCACGACGCCGAGGCTCGCGCCTGGATGGGCCGCATTGTCGCTGAACGCCTGGCGCCGGGCGTGGACGGCATCGATATTGAACCCGCGCGGGATATCGGCCGCAACTGTATCTGCGAGAAATGCCGGGCCCTCCGCCCCTTTCAGTGGGACGCGCTCGTGGTCGATATTCTCACGGAACGCATCAGGGCGCTCAAGCCGGACGCCGAAATCCTTCTGCACCTGAGTATGCCGCCCGACAAACCCGGAAAACTGCAGATGTCTCGCGACCTCCGGTGTCTGCCGGAATCCATCAGCCACATCTTCGCGTGGGGCGCGGACGACGAAACAAGCCTCGTCGACTGGCTGGACGCGGATACAAGATTCGTACACTTCGCCAAACTCGGTCGTGTCCTCCTGTTTCCGGATGGCACGCCGGCAGGAATTCCCGTACACGAGCGTGTCGCCCGCACCTTTCGCTGGTGCAGACTCGCCGCACAGCGAGGCAAGACCGGCTATTTGTTCGACTACCGCATCTTCGGCGGCAGAGAATGGCAGGGGCACGAGACCGATGTTCCGCATACACGGTATACCGGCAAACGGCCCGCCTCCATAGCCCTCATGGGTGAGGCCATGAACCGTCCCTGTCTGGATGAGGACGAGCGGCGCGAACTCATTGCCCGGCTAAAGGTCGAATGCGACTGGGACCTGGAAGATCCCGTGCGCTTTTACAAATCACCCACCGCATAGCGTATTCCTTTTATCTCCATGCCTCCTACTTCCAATCCTCTCATTGCCTATCATTCCGCGTCCGCGTCAGAACCCGCCAGACGTGGCGTCACGCTCCGATCCATCCTTCTGGCCGTGCTCGTCTCCGTCGGGGCGTGCGTCTGGGTCAACTACATCGAGTACGTCATCCACGCTTCCCGCATGACCCTCAGCCACTTCCCGATGGGGTCGCTGATGACCTACCTCACCCTTGCCCTGATCCTCAATCCGCTTTGCAGGAAACTCGCCGCGAGATATGCGCTCTCGCCCACCGAACTCAAGGTTACCCTGGCCGGCGGCTTGGTCGGCGGCGCCATCCCTTCGGTCGGACTGACAGGTTATTTCCTGGGTGCAATTGCCGCGCCGTACTATTTCGCAACGCCGGAAAACCAGTGGGGCGAGTTCTTCCACCCCTACATTCCCCAATGGCTGGCGCCGCGCAACGTCAACCATGCCTTGGACCACCTTTTCGAAGGCGGCCCGCCCGGCATGGACATTCCCTGGGAGGTCTGGTACATTCCCCTGGCCGCGTGGATGGCGTTGATCACGGCCCTCTTTGTGGCCTCCACCAGCCTTTCCGTCATACTTCGACGCCAATGGGTGGAGAGCGAACGGCTGAGTTACCCGATCCTGCGCCCGGTCCTGGATCTCACCGACCGCGAGAAGCCCGGTTTTACAAGGCGTTTCTGGATCGGCTTCGCCATTGCGCTGGGGATCATCAGCTGGAACATGATCCACTACTTCGTACCCGGATTTCCGCAGATTCCCAATATTCGCTGGGGTCCCTGGGTGCATTTCGAACGATACTTCCCCGGTATCTGGACCCGCATCAACATGTTCACCATCTCCTTCGCCTACTTCGCAAACATCGACGTCCTCTTCAGCCTGTGGTTCTTCTGCGTTCTCTTCATCCTGCGCAGCGGCATCCTCAATCGATACGGCTTTAACGCCAGCAGTACCTATACGACAACGGGCGAGTTTGCATGGCTTCAACTCGGCGGATTCGTCACGCTGGTTGGCTGGGGATTGTGGATCGCGCGACACCACCTGAGATCCGTGATGAGGATCGCCATTGGCCGAAGCGCGCCTCTGGACGATGCCGACGAAATGATGAAATACCGAACCGCTGTTCTGGGTTTCATCCTGAGTACGCTCTTCGTCATATTCTGGTTCTGGCGGGCCGGTATGGGGATTGGCGTTGCATGTCTGTCCGTTCTGGCGACTCTGATCATTTTTCTGGGCGTTTCCCGTATCGTGGCCGAAGTCGGCCTGGTCTTCGTCTGCACGCCGATTGGCCAGCAGGAAATCGTTACCCGGCTGATCGGGCCGAGGAATCTCTCCGGGCCGAGCCTCACTGTCCTGGCCTTTTCGAACGCGCTTACCTCGTTCGGAAAGGGCCTGTTCATGCCCTCCGTCGTTCACGCCACAAAAATCGCCGACCTCTGCCCTCGCGAGGACCGTCCCCGTGTGCTGACCGCGATATTCCTGGCGTTTGCCGCGGGCGTGGTTGCGTCCATCGCCTATACCCTCTACCTGGGATACACCCACGGCGCGTACAATTTCAACGACTTCCCGTTCACGCGATACAGCCGGAGCGGCTTTGCGAATGCGCTCTCGAAAATGAAGGACCCGGCGGTCGAGACAAGCATCCGACCCATATTGCTGGGCATCGGGGCAGCCGCGATGTCCATCCTCACGTTCCTCAAATACCGCTTCCCCTGGTGGCCGCTTCATCCGGTAGGCTTCGCGATCGCCGGCATCTCGTACGTACACTTTTCCACTTTTTCGGTGTTTATCGCATGGTGCATCAAATTCATCATCCTGCGTATCGGCGGGGCGGCGCTGTACAGGCGCTATATCCCGTTTTTTCTGGGGATATTGACGGGTTATACGACCGGCGTGGGGCTTTCCCTTGTCGTGGATATCGTCTGGTTCCCCGGGGCGGGCCATTCGATTCATGGGTATTGAACGTATGCGGGGGTTGGGCGCCCACAAGGGACGCCCCTACAAGGTGAGGAGGAGTCGATCAGGGCGGAAGGTCCAGCGACCGTGCCACGAATCGCCAGTTTGCGATACCAGATCGAGCACCCTCAGTCGGCCACGCCGCAAGTTGGCAATTCGCGGTACATGTGACGACCCGGTATTCGGGAGATGCTGTTGTGGTTGACATCCGTCATACGTTCAACTGGCACGACGTCCACGGGAACCAGGACTATATTTTCGGCGAGGATGGATACCTTAAGATGGACGGGTCGAGGACGCCCGTTCAGTGTTTCCGTGAACTCAAAGAGAAGATCACCGACCGCGCCGGCTCGCTTGAACTGGCCATGCGGGTTGTACTCGACGAGCCGGAGTACCACACGCTCTACACCCTTCGGCTTTATGACAGCACGGACCGCCCTGCCATCGTATGTCATATCCGGAGGGACGGCTGCCTGCTGTTCCAGGGCGATAACGGGTTTCTTGACTCGGGCAGGGTACTCACGTTTCAGGGCAACGCTCCTTTCAACGATCGGACCAGGCGTAAATGGTACGTCGTCGAATCCGACGAACACGTCTACACGTTCGAAGGCTTCGACTTCTCAAGCCAGACTGCCGTCTTTCTTCTGGACGGCGAACGACCTGTCACCGTACCCTTCCGCAACTGGGTACGGGACATCGCAAGATTGGAAATCGGGACGGGCGGCGTCGGTATCGGCCGGCGTATCCGCGTCAGGCACGTAAGGCAATCGGTCGGCGGCAACCAGATCGACCGGGAAGATCACCCGCTTTACTGGAAACCGATCCCGCCGCCACGGGACGGAGAACCGGACGACAATGTCTGCGAGAGCAGGCTCAGACCCGTTCAGAATCGATGGCTTGAACTCATCACACGGTACGGGTTCGTGACCACGACCTTTCCCGTTATTCCCAGGGGCACGCTGGAATTCGAAGTCAAGTCGCCGGACGTATCCGCTGAAGCCTGCATCCTGCTTGGCGAGTACGACGGATCCATCAAGTGTTTCCGAAAAATCCAGACGGGAATCCTGACAGACCGCATGACCGTTGCAACCGGCCATCCAACGCCCGGTTTCAACACGTTTGATAATTCAATCGTTCCCGAAAACGACCGGGCATACCGGTTCAAAATCGCATGGGATGCGGAAACAAATAAGCAGAAGATCTGGATAGACGACGTGCCGCAGCGATACCAGGGCGAGACGGAAATCGAAATCGACGGCCTCTGGGGAAAAGAAAACCGCATGATCCGCGGCATCGACACGATCTCTCTACACCCCGGCCTGCTGGGGGCCGCGCGGCTCACTTCCATCCAGAAAGCGGAAGGCAGAAAGCTGGAGAATCCGCCGGAGCCCCTCCGGACGTGGTGGGGAAACTTCAGGCTTCGCGCCCTGGACTGACGGCCGGCCTGCGGCACGCGGATGTTTGACGTCGACAAGAGGCCGATATGCAAACCCATCGAAATCCATGCACTATGTACAAACCCGACGACCTTGCGCGCGCCAGGGAAAATATCAACCGACACGCGTGGGCCAGGGATCTCTACGGTCAGATCAAATCACAGGCCGGCTACTATATGACGATGGACCGTGGCCGGATGCGGTCTTTCATCAGCGACCAGACGCCGCTCGTCACCGTCGTCTGTCCCGACTGCGGCTGCGGACCCTGGTATGCCTACATCCTGATCAACCAGGGCGACACGCTTCAATGCACGGACTGCAAGGCGATGTGGGACTGGGACCCGGAGGACACTTCCGAAACATGGAACATCCAGGCGGTGGTCCGCACGTATCGCCTGAAGTACATCCTTGGCGGCCTGGAGAGCGCCGGAATTGTCTACGGTATCGAAGGCGACGTGCGATACGCCGAAAAAGCCGCCATTCTGGTCGAACGATTCGCTGAAGTCTTCAAGAGCTACCGGCTGAACCAGGTCAACAAGAACGTCTGGCACGATCAGAACGATCCGTATTACGGAAAAATCGACGGCTGGAAACAGAGGGATGCGTGGTGCGCCCGAACCGTGCTGATCGCGTATGACCTCATCCGCGACTCAGACGTATTTGAAGACGAACAGCGCCGGTCCATAGATGCCTTTGTCGAATACGTACGGGACTATTTCGTCGAGTCCTTCAACAACCCGGGAACCTCGACGCTCGAGGGATATCAATATACCGATGACCTCTCACCGTATCTCTCCCACTATTCCATTCAGGACCACGGAGGCGCGTGGTGGTGCATCGCCGCTTCCGCCGCGCTGACGGGCGACCGGGAAATCCTGCGATCCGTTGTCAGGTTGTACGAAGACATGCTCAAACCCGAGGCCGGCGTGTTCTTCCAGGATGGCGCGTTTTACGAATGCACGGCCGACTACACCCTGGGGCTGCTCCAGACGACCATCGGCATCCCGGAAATCATCCGTGGCAATCTGGACACCGACATGTACGCCAATCCCAGCTGCGCCCTACTGGAGAAGTGTTATACCTGGTTTCTGGACGCCGCCTTTCCGAACGACACCAACCCGGCGATCAACGATTCGCACGTTGGCAGTCCGTTGCGCCCGTTTTGTTCGGAAATCGCCTATATCGTCTACAACAGTCAGAAGGCGCTGCGACATCTCAAGACACTATGGGGCGGCGACCTGAACGGAGGAACAGAATATTCGCTCTTCTACCGGGATCCGGATGCCGCGGTCGAAGGCGACGGCGAACCCTACGCCGCTGCGAGCGCCCACCTGCCCGATATCGGACTCATGATTCTTCGTCACGGCGAAGACAAGCCGTCTCGGACCATGGCCTTCATCGACTACGGACCCTATATTCCGGCCGCCCACAAGCAAAAAGACTATCTCAACTTCGTCCTCTGGTCGTGCGGACAGGAAATGGTGACGGAAATGGGATACAATTGGAATCCGGAGTGGGCTCGCCTGTGGGAACGCGGCCCGCTATCGCACAATACCGTCCTGGAATGCGCGGGACAGGGCGAGGGAGGAAAACCGCTTCTGTGGTGCGTGACCCCGGGCCCGAAACTGGCCGAGGCGGGCCTGCCGCCGGGCAACGCCCGCCTTATCGCACTGCTGCCGCGAAGTTCGGGCGAACCCCTCATCGCCGACGTCTTCAGCGTCTCGGGAGACTACGATTCGTACACCTGGATGCTGCACGCAAAATCCGGAGACCTGGAGGTTGCGGGCCTCGACGCCCTCGTGCCTTCAGGCGTCCCCGAGCCCCTGCGTTCCGGCCGGTCGGCCAGCGCGATTGACGACGTCACCGCCACGTGGACGATGGATCGCGGCGGCTTGCGGACAATTATCCCGAATATCTGCGACACGACGGTTACGGTCTCCGAATGTCCACCTGAGGAGGACGTGATCGAGGACCTGCACGCCGAGGGCGGCACGCTTAAACCCGGCGCCGTTCTCCCGTACCGCGGCCACCTCCAGGTCTCACGGCCCGGTCCGGATGCCGTGTTCGCCGCCGTACACGCGCCGTTCACGCACCACCCTCCCGCGATCGAAATCGAATGCCGTACGCCGTCCGACGCCGCGTTGGCGCTCCGGATCCACACGGAAAATGAACGCTTTCTCATGTTGTATAACCCCTCGCGGGTGGAGGCGCATTTCGACGGACTGTCCCTGAAGGGACGCGCGGCCGTCGTGACGGTCCAGGACGATGCCCTCCGTTCGCTCTGCCTCGCTTCGGGCACTTCGCTGGATTTCGGCGAGACCGGGCTTCACTTGAAAGAGACCGGCAACGCCTACGGAGTACGTTCCGGAGACGCGTTTAAAAGGGTGGAGCTGTAGGGTTCAGTCCGCTATATTGTGCCGTTCCGAAACGCAATCCTACTTAAATTCAGGAGACGTGCATGCCGTCCGACTTTCTCAACCGGATCGCCGAAGGACCCCTGCTTTGCGATGGCGGCTATTATCTCGAATTCGAACGGCGCTGCCTTGGCAGCTACGCCTCCAAAATTCCGATGGGCGTACTCGACTTTCCCGAAGGCGTTCTCGAACTGCACAAGGAATTCGCCCGCGCGGGCGCCGAAGTTCTGCAGGCCATGGTCTGGGGCGTACGGCCGATGGAACGCGAGGAGGAACTCCACAGCAAGGCCGTGGAACTCGCACGGGAAGCAGCCGGACAGGACAGGTTCGTGGCGGGCACGCTCAGCCCGTTCGTCTATTCGGGCCGATCCAAATGGGAGCCCATGACCGAAGAAGACAGGACCAATGCAAGTGAATTCTTCGAACGCCGCGTTACGCAGCAGACCTCTGCCGGCGTGGATCTCTTCATCGTCGAAACCTTCTATTCCGTGGATGAAATCAGTCTGGCCATTCCCTTCGTCAAACAGGCCGGGATTCCCGCCGTCGTGACGATGACCTATCGCGACGCGGAGTTTACCAGGGAGGGTTACCGTCCGGGCGAAGCCGCCAAACGCCTCGTGGACGTGGGCGCCGACGTGGTGGGCATCAATTGCATGCGACCATGGTCCACCATGCGCCCCCTGATGTACGAAGTCAGGGAAGCCGTTTCGGTGCCTCTATGCGCGCAGCCCACCGGATACGAACTCGAACCCGGAGAGAATTTCAATCGCCCGTTGAGCGTCGCCAACCTCTGGACGCAGGTCGAGCCCCGCGTTGTCACGCGTTTTTCGATGGCGGAGTATACCACCGAAGCCGCACATATGGGCATCGGCCTCATCGGATCCTGCTGCGGCGCCCTGCCGTTCCACGTGCGCGCCATGGCCGAGGCGCTTGGCAAGGCCACCGACCTGCCCGACGTTAACCGTGGGTACCACGGGCTTGCGGGGTGAGACGCGATCGTGGAATTCCGGGGACACGTTCCGTAGCCATTCACGCCGCTCACTGACCGCGCCGCGCAGAGGGGAGGAAGTCATCAATGCTGAATGAAGTCACCGCGTGCCTCGAGAAGGGGTTCGAACTCGGCGTCCGGTGGACGGATGAAGACGGCGTCCTGAACGATGCCTATGAGAGCAACCGGCCGGAGAACTTCGCGCCGGCCTGCTGGGCCGTTATCGGCGCGTCGCTCTACCGGCTCTCCGGCGAGGACGTCTACCTCGAGTGGACGGACCGGTGGATGAAACGCACGGCCGAGATCATGGAAGGCGCCAGAAATTCGCCCGGTTTCAGGGAATACGTGATGGGGTACGGCGCGATGGTTTTTCCTATACTCTGCGATGTCGTGGACAGGGATATCCTGGAACGATGGGAAACCGCCTTTAGCGCTTCGTATACCGACGACGCGGAATTGTCCGATTGCCATGTCTCAGCCGCGTCTCTGCTGTGCGACCTGTTCCTGGATGGCGGGCGGGAGGATAAAGCCGGTAAGCGATCCGGAGAATTCATCGCCGCGTTCAACAGGAGGTTGACATCGGGGGGTTTTCTCCGGGACGACGACGTGAACGGGCACTCCGTTGCGCACGTCTACCTAACCGGCACGTTCCTGGCCGCCGCCCTGCTCAATGGAGAATCAGATGGTTACAGGGTTTCCGAACACGACCGGCGTCAGGTCCGGCGGCTCCTCGAGACCATATGCGCGTGGTTCAAAAGGGCCAACGGACAATTCCATCTCCCGTTTCTGGCCAGTCGGAGCATCTACCAGATGTACGTCTACCCCATGGTCGCGCTTCTCTCGTTTATAGGCGAGGGTGAAAAGGCCAGGGAAAGAATCCTCGCCCTTCTCGACTTCTGCCGGTCCTTCAATCCTGACAAGGGCGTATTCTCCCATACGCCGAACCATCTGTCGCCATTTGCCGTCGCCGGCCTGGAATGGACCTACAACCGTCTGAACACCGACCTGGGTGCGGGTCTCGTTGCCTGGGCGCTGCTCGCGCTCCTGATCGACGAGGAATGGACGGGGTTCGGCCCGGTCGCCGCCGCCCCGGTGGAAGACGTGGTCGATACGGAAGCGGGATACGCGATTCTGCACGGCGAGAAGTCTCGCCTTGCTCTGACCCTCTGCAACCACGACTGGGGGTACCACCTCCCGCTCCAGCCGCTTTCGGTCAAACTCGGCAATACCCCGATGATCGAACCCATCGCCGATGCCAAACGGGACGGTGTCAAACATACCTTCCACGAACAGATTACGGAGCCGGACAAGGCCGATCCGCTGCTTGAGCCCTACTTCGGCATTCTTGTCAACGAAGCCGGCGGCGCCTACCGCATCATGGAAGGCGACGCGGAGGTGATTGCCGCGGACGAATTCAGACTTGACGGTCCGGTCCGGCTGAACCTCAAACTCGACCTCGAGGACGAACTCATCCGGCTCACGTACCGGGTCACAGACCTCAGGGACGACGACCAGGTCGTTTTCTCCATACCAATCGTCCTCTGGGACGGCAAGGAGGAGCTGATCTACGATATCCACGGCGGTACGATCGTCCTGGGCTGGAAAGGCGCAGCCTACCGCATATCGATATCCGGCACCAGCGGCCCCTGGGATCTGCACATGGCGCGCTATCTACACGCTGGGTACGGCGTCACGGGGAACATGACCGCGCCCGTCGCTCACGAATCCTCACGACTCCAGGTCGCCGTCACCATCGAACGGACGGCGTGACGCGCTTCCGTCTTAAGAAGCTGTCTTAAAATTCCCAGCGGTCTTCGCGCGGCTGCAAAAGCGCCGGTCGGCGTTGGTCAAATCCACCCGTATAGACAAATATGGGCGAATTTTCCCGCCTTGACCGCCACTTTTTCGCTCGCGCTCGGGAACTCACCGGTAATTTTAAAACAACTTCTATGGTCCGCTCATGAACCTCGGATTCGTCGGTCTGGGCAACTACGCCATAAACCATCAGCGGGCCGTCCGGAAGCATCCGGAGCTGGCCCTGATATCCGTCTATGACATTGTGCCCGAGCGGGCTGAGGAGGTAGCCCGGGAGTTCGGCGCAAAACGGGCGCCCGCTATCGAAGCCCTGGCCGGCGACCCTGACGTGGACGGCGTGGTCATCACCACACCCAACCCGCGCCATTACGATGACTTCAAGGTCTGTACGGCCCACGGCAAACACGTCTTCGTCAACGTGCCAGTGACGACGAGCCGCGCTCAGGCCGTGGAGATGATGCGGCTCGCGGAGAAACATGACGTCACCTATATGGCCGGCCATAACCTCCGCAAGAACCCGGCCGTTTCCTATCTGAAGAGACGTCTCGACGCAGGGGATATAGGCACATTGCACTCGGTCGAAGCATCGGTCGGGGGCGCCGCCGCGTACGGTCTCACGCCGGACAACTGGCGGTACCACATCAGGAACGCGCCCCTACTGCCCTTCGCGCAGATGGCCGTTGTCTTCGTCGACCTGATCCTGGACATCATGGGCGCCCCTGAAAGCATCGCCGCCTTCATGTCCAAGCGAGACGGCGCCGGAGAGTCTCCAGACCTGGGCGCCGTTATCGGACAGTACGCCGACGGACGACTTTCCTATATCGGCGCGTCGTACGTCTCGCATCTGGGATACGAAATCACCTTCGCGGGCAGCGAGGCCAGGGTCACGTGGGACAGCCACGACGAAAACGCCGTCACCCTGATCGGCCCGGAGAGTCGCCACAGGGAGACCTTCGACCGGATCGACGAACAGTACGAAGAACTTGCCGAATTCGCGCACTGCGCGCAGACCGGCGCCACGCCCACGGTGAACGGCTTGGACGCCTGCAACGTCGCCGCCTACTTCGAGGCTATCGAAGAATCCGTCAACACCGGTCGGGCCGTTCGCTTCAGGCCTTTCGACGAATAATAAAGCCCTGGAGATCGCGTCTCCAGGGCTTCGACCAATTCAACCTCGCGACCGTCATTGTGGAACACCGGCAGCAGGGTTTCGAATCTGCGCATGAGACATCTCCACCTCGTCTTCCGAGGCTTGTCGATATGAAATTTTCTGGTCATCCAGAATCGACAATGCCTGAACGGGCACGATGTATACGCCATCCGGCAAGCTCGTCACCGTGGCACGGGTCGCCAGTTCGTAATAGCCATTAACCTGATGTTTGCGACTATTGAACTTAATATAAACGGTATTCATGCCTGGCCTCGTTGGACGATTTCTTTCACGTACCCTACCAACGCGTCGATTGCGACGTCTCTCCTGTCTCGCTCGTTTCTCATTTTCACTTCCACCTCCCCCTTCGCCAGCCCCCTGGAACCCACGGTAATCCGGACGGGGATGCCAATCAGGTCCGCATCGTTGAACTTTACGCCCGCCCGCTCGTCTCGGTCGTCCAACAGCACCTCGATGTCCTCTGCCTCCAGGTTCCGGCAGATCCGCTCCGCCGCCTCCAGCTCTCCCCGCGGCCGATTTCCCGATAACACCACGATATGCACGTGGAAAGGAGCGACCGAAATCGGCCAGACGATGCCCTGATCGTCGTGGTGTTCCTCGATTACGCAGGCCAGCAGGCGCCCGACGCCGATCCCGTAGGAACCCATCACCAGTGGACGGGCTTTGCCGTTTTCATCCAGGAAATTCGCGCCCAGTTTCTCGCTGTATCTCGTGCCCAGCTTGAAGATATTCCCCACCTCCACCCCGCGCGCCGACCGCAGCGGGGCGCCGCAGGAAGCGCACGGCATCCCCGCCTCCACCGCCACCAGGTCGGTGACCAGGTCCGCTTCGAAGTCCCTGCCCACGTTTACGTTCAGGCAGTGATGGTCCACCTTGTTCGCTCCAGACACGAGATTGCCCGACGCCGCCACCAGGTCATCAACGACAATCAACGCATCCCCCGCGATGCCGATGGGAGATCCGTATCCGGGCTCGGCGCCGATCGCACGGATTTCATCCTCGGTCGCCGGCCGCATATCGACGGCCCCGACCGCGTTGGCCAACTTCGTTTCGCTGAGTTCGTGGTCTCCCCTAACAAGCGCGAAGATAAACCGTTCTTCTCCCTGCACGGAACCTGTCATAAACACCGCTTTGGCCGTTCGGCTTGCGGGAATATCCAGGAACTGCGCCAGATCTTCAATGGTGGTACACCCCGGCGTGGCCACTTCCCTGAGCGGCTCCGGCGTCTCAGTGACGGCCTCCTCTCTTTCGTACACGGCAATCTGCCGGTTCGCGCGGTATTCGCATCCGTCGCAAATCAGCAGCGTATCCTCACCCGCGGGATTCAGATACATGAATTCGTGCGCCCCGGTTCCACCCATCATGCCGGTGTCGCTCTCCACCGAAACCACCTGATCCGCCAGGCCGGCCCGACGGAAGATATTCTCATAGGCCCGGTACATATCCTGATAGACCGATTCCAGGCCGGCTTCATCCAGGTCGAAGCTGTACGCGTCTTTCATCGTAAATTCCCGCACGCGTATCAGTCCGCCCCGGCTCCGGGGCTCGTCGCGGAATTTCGTCTGAATCTGAAACACGCTCATCGGCAACTGACGATAGCTCCTGATCAGATGCCTCGCCAGATCCGTGACCGCCTCTTCGTGGGTCATTGCAAGGCACATGTTCCGCTCGGATCGATCCTGCATCCGGAGCATTTCAGGACCCACCTCGCTCCACCTCCCGCTTTCCTGCCAGAGCTCAGCCGGCTGCACGATGGGCATCAGCAGTTCCACGCAGTCAATTGCCGCCATCTCCTCCCGGAAGATCGCCTCGATCTTCCGGGCGACCCGGAGGCCCAGCGGCAGCGCGCTGAAGATGCCCGCGGCCAGCGGACGGATCAGCCCCGCCCGAAGCGCAAGTTGATGGCTGACCAGCTCCGCGTCGGCCGGCGCCTCACGAAGCGTCTGCGTAAAAAGGCTGCTATACCGCATCAAGACTCCTTTCAATATCTATCGAACCTCACCACCCGCGCACGCGGCGCGCTTTCTAGAAACTGAAAAGCCGCAGGGCGGTCCGGCCCATGATCCATTCGAGTTCGCTATCGGAAAGGAACGTCCAGCGGCGGGGCATGTCTACCGCCATCTCGCAGGTCTCATGAAGACTCACGGGCGGGAAATCGCTCCCCCACATCATCCGCTCGGCGCCGAACCGCTCCAGCGCCCGTTCGATGAAGGGCGTCGCTTCCTCGTAGGGAAATCCCTTTCCGAATCCATAGAATCCGGACAGCATGAAGACGGTGTTTTCGTACTTCGCGTATCCCATCAGGCGCTCATAGTCCGGCTCATCCGGGGTCTTCTCCACGTCGGGGAACCAACCCATATGTTCGATGCGAAACATCGCGTGCGGATGCCGCCGGATGCGGTCTTCCATAATGGGGCGAAGCATGCCTGCCATGCCTCCGCTCAGGCTGGCCATGATACCCAGTTCGCCAACCGTGTCCCAGACCGTCTCATTATCGACAGAGGCCGGAATCCGCAGTCCCGCCAGACTGAACTCGGCCACTTCGCGCCGGATCCGGTCGCTCGCGTCCGCGGCGTCGTAGTCCACCGCGCCCAGAGACGCGAATCGGCCCGGATAGCGGTCCATACAGTCTTTCAAATAGGCGTTATCGTGACATCCGCCGTACTGTACCAGCAACGCCCGGTCAATTCCGGCCGATTCCATCTGCGCCAGAAGTACCTCAACTGCGACGTACTTGGTCAGTCCTACGTGGACGTGGCCGTCGACAATGGTCATTCCTTCCCTCCAGGGATTGTATGGGATATCCTGTATCGGCCGTTCTCATTTGCCAACTGGCGTCAATCAGATCTCTACAACCAGCCCGTCTTCGGCCACGAGCACCTCGCCGTCGTATCCGCCCCTGATCTGTTCCGCCATCTGATAGGGAGAGGACCGGTCTCCCGTAATGTCTTCAATCACCAGGTGTTTGATCATAACGCGTTTCACTTCCGCCTTCCGCGCGATATCCGCAATGTCCGCTGGCGTAATATGCCATGCGCCCCATGGCTGCGTTTCCAGGAATTCCGGCGTTCCGGAACACTCGATGGCGAGGAGGTCCGCGCCTTTGCAGAACGCCGGAAAGTCTTGATCGGGGGTGCCGTCTCCAGTGATGATGAGTCGGCGGTCGCCCGCGTCCACGCGGTAGGCCAGGGTCGGAATATTCCCGTGGTCGGTGAACACGGCGGAAATCCGGTAGTCCTCCCGCTCCAGAAAACAGTGACTCCCGTCCACTTCGATCACGTCCGGATCGAGCGGCTGAATATCCTTTCCGTGGCTCAGCCGGCTGCTGATGTCCTGTTCAAAGGGCGGCCGGATAATCCTATCCACGAAATCCCGTGTGCCCGCGGGCCCGTAGATTTTCAGTCGACGATTTCGCACCTTTACCCATCCCGCGAAAACCAGATAGGGCACATCCACGATATGATCGAAGTGCAGATGCGTCAGAAACAGCCGGTCCACTTCCTCGCACCCCACACCCGCGCGCGCCAGGTTCGTGCCGGCGCTGCGCCCGCAGTCGAACATCAACACCTCGTCTCCGATCCGGAGCATCTGGGCCGGGCCGCCGCGAACCGGGTTGTCCCGGACGGCGCCGCTGCCCAGCATCACGAACGTCATTTCGGCCATTGCCGATCCTTCTCAATATTGAACAGTCGCGTCTCTCGGTCCGGCGATTGCGCCGCGAACTGCCGGTTCGCGTTACCGGATCAAGCTCCCGGCAATCATCCTAATCCGGCCCTTTGGGCCCATATTGATACGCCTCGAGCGTTTTTTCCGCAATCGGTCCCCAGGACAACGCCTTCGCTCGCTGAAACGCGCTTTCCGAGCAGGCCGGCATGTCGCGCTGCTGGATTTCCGTCATGGCACGCTCCAGCCCATTTCTGTCTTTTGCATCGTATATGATTCCGGAGATGTCGTCCAACAGTTCCGGGAGACAGCCGATGCCGGGCGCGATGACCGGCCGTGCGAAAGACATCGCCGTGATCGCCGATCCGGAAGTCAGCATATCCACGAAGGGAAGCACCATCACGTCTGCCGCGTTGAAGAAGAGCTGGAGCTCCTCGTCCGGGAAAAATTCGGCCGTTTGCATAAGAATCCTCGGATCGCCGGCCTGTGCCCGGGCGACGACCTCCGCGCTGTATTCACTGTTCACCTTGGCGGCGAGGAGCAATCTCAGATGTTCGCCCGGCAGCCGGGAGAAAACCTCGAGCAGCCGCTCGACGCCCTTATAGCGTTTCACGTTTCCGAAAAACAGATACACGAACCCGTCGGGGGCGATCCCCAATTCTCTCCTGGCTTCGGTGCGCGACAGCTTGTTCTCGTACACGTCTATGAAATGGCCGTGGGGTATTGTAAAGACGCCGCGTGTCCGGTGAAAGTGATCCAACACCTGCGCCCGTCCGTACTCGCAATGCACGATCAGGGCTGTCGCAAGCTGCGTGATCGCGAGGCGCGCAAGACGGTCCAGGCCCGGATGCGGACGTTCGTGAGGATACAGGTTGTGGACGGTCCATACAACCCGGTATCCAAGGGACCGCGCGCGGGCCAGATGGCCGATAAGCGCCGCGCACTTTCTGACGCTCTCGCCGGCATCTTCCGTGTTGTACATATAGGAGGGCCAGTTCAGGTGCAAGACGTCCACCCTGCCCCGGTTTTCCATCAACCACGATTCGCTCAGATCCTCGTCGTACCCGGCTTCCAACGCTACCCCGATCCCGGACATCGCCCGGGCGAGCAAGGGGCCGTAAGGGTTGTTCTTTTCGAATCCGAGCCCGGCCTTGCCCCAGTAGAATACCGACCGCATACATTTCTCCGTGTGAGCCGATTTCGTTGCCGGCAGCGCCGCCGGGATTCCAGCTCTAACCTTGATTCGTAAGTCTTCGGGGACGTCAATTCAAATATGTGCTTGTAAATAAAGGCGATTAAACGGCGGATTACCAGGATACACCAGGTCACTGGACGTGAAGGGAAAAAACGTCATTCTATACGTCGATATTGCCCCGTTTCGGAGGGTTTTATCGCGTCGCCACGTTGCTGTTTTTTTCGGATTGAGGCTAATTCCCTACAACAACAGTCTCCTGACCGTCCGGCTCCACCGCTTCTGGAAGTACAGGTCTCCGTTCAAATATACGTTCAGTCCCAGGTTCATCACAAAACAATCCTGGTTGCTGGTCAGCGATCCGGTCGCCTCGGACCGCACGTCGCACCCCGGCCACGCGACCGTCGCCGTCTTTTTCGAACGGGTCCAGGCCTCCGCAGGCGTTCGGTTCGACACCCCCATCTCGCCTTCTCCGCCAAACAGAACCAGGCGGTACCGGTCTTCCAGCACGTCGTGCACGACCTGCCATGGCGCGTCGCCGGACCCCGTGGGCCTTGCGGGATGCGGCGACGGGAGGTAAGTGAATTCCGGATCGCTCCCGCCGCCCCAAACGGGCAACTGGATCTTCGAGGGGAATTCCGGTCCCCAGTGAACCGTGATCCGACCCGACCGGGGCGTTGGCCATACGTTCGGGAAATCCGATCCGTTGATGCTGATACCGATCCGGTGTCCCTTCGTGAATCGCCACGCCGTCGCTTCCATATGAAACGCGACCAGAGAAACCTTGCCCGGAACCATGGGAACGACCCGGTCCATTCCCTCACGCCGGGTCGCATTCAATATACCCCTGGTCACGAGCACGCTCGTCCCATCCGGCGCAATCTCCAACAGCCGGACGGCGACCGGTATCACCTCCGCATCGGAGCTGATATTCAGGCTGAACGTTGGTGTCCCCAGGATCGATATCGGCTCCGCAAGGGGCGGTAAAACAAAATTGATCGCCCGCGCCGAATCCTCCCGCTGGTCGCCCGGCAGCGTGAAAGGCGTCCCGCCGTCCCACAACCCGCCGTGCCGGCAGGCTGCCGGGAGATATGCTACCGACGCCGTCCCCACTTCCGCCGCCGGGCCGTCTGTCAGGCTTTCGCCGCGAAGGAAGAACGTCTCCGGCGCCTGCCGCGGAAGGTCTTCCGCCATCCGCCATCCGCCGGCTATCATGGTGCGATCCGTCACCGGTTCTTCATATTCCCGCCGGTAAATCTGCACCGGGGGCTCTTCCATAACGCCGTTGTCCATCTCCTTAAGCCAGCGGTCCCACCAGCGCAGCAACTCGTAGAAGATGTCGATTCGGGGTCCGCAGTGCGACTGGTCCCCGTACGAATGCGACCATGGGCCCATGAGCAAGCGCCTGGGCGACCGAAGCTCCCGGTACACGCGCAACGGCGGCGTGGGGTACCCGTCGTGCCAGCCGCCAATCAACAGGGCCGCCGCGGAAATGCGATCGTAATGCCCGGAAATCGATCCCACCGCCCAATAGTCGTCCTCCACCTGATGGGAAATCCACTTCAGCAGATAGGGCTCGTTCTCCTCGAGCCGCTGCTGCCAGAGTTCGCTCCATCGTTCGCCCACGGCTTCCCGGAACGGGGGCAGCCCGTTGCGGGCCACCATATTCAGGCCGTAGGTCAGCATGTCATAAAAGCCGCGAAGGCATCCGCCCTTGTAGTGACAGTCATCCGTGTACCTTCGGTCTGTAAAATAGGCCGGCGCGATCGCTTTTAGCGCGGGGGGCGCCATGGCCGCAACCTGCAGGGTCGTAAAACCGCTATAGGACGTACCCAACATCCCCACGCGGCCACTGCACCACGGCTGATCCGCCAGCCATGCGATGGCGTCGCAGCCGTCCCGGGTTTCCTCCACCATATATTCGTCTTTGCTCACGCCTTCCGAGTTTCCCGTCCCGCGTGCGTTCAAATAGACGAATGCATATCCCCGCTCGGCGAAATACCGCGCCATGGGCGACGTGGTTCCATCCGATCCCCCCCGGTACGGGTCGTACCACACCAGTGCCGGAAAAGCGCCTTCGGCCAACGGCCGGGTTATCGTCGCGCCCACGGTGATTCCGTCGCGGGTCGGGATGCGATATCGATTGCTCGTTTCAAATCCGTACTCAGCCGCCGAACAGACATTCCTCTTCGAGATGTCCACCGGTAATCCCTCACCTTTGTGTTGACAGTGTCTTCCGGATTGTTTACCTAAAAACAGGATTAACAGGTTTGCATCGGCAATGGTACTCAATCGGGGAAGAGATGCGTTACAGGAGTATGCTACACTGCGTACGGGACCTGGAGAAAAACGGCCACCTCGTCCGTATCATGGAAGAAGTCGATCCGGACCTTGAAATGGCCGAAATCCACCGCCGCGTCTACCAGGCCCGAGGGCCGGCCATTTATTATGAGAACGTCAGAGGCAGCGCTTTTCCGGCGGTGTCCAACCTGTTCGGCACCCTCGAACGATCTCGTTTCATCTTCCGCGCCACGCTGAAGTGGGTCAGACGTCTGATTGAAATCAAAGCCGACCCGCCAAAGTACCTGAAAGCGCCCTGGAAGGCCGCGGGTATTGCCAGCATCGCGCTGAACATCCCGCCGCGAAGGGTCCCGTCCGGTCCCGTCCTGAAGCACACGACCACGATCGCCCGGCTCCCGCAGATCAAGTGCTGGCCGGAAGACGGCGGCGCGTTCATCCTGCTGCCTCAGGTCTACACCGAAGATCCACTGAATCCAGGTATCCTCAATTCCAACCTGGGGATGTACCGCATTCAATTATCGGGCAACCGATACGAGCCCGACAAAGCGGTCGGGCTGCATTACCAGATCCGGCGGGACATCGGCATCCACCATACGAATGCCATTGAAAGTGGCCAACCCCTGCGGGTGAGCGTCTTCGTCGGCGGGCCGCCCGCGCACACGTTTGCCGCGGTCATGCCCCTTCCCGAAGGCCTGCCCGAAGTCGCTTTCGCGGGAGGGTTGGCCGGGCGTCGCTTCCGCTATGCACTAAAAAACGGCTTCACGATATCCGCCGAAGCCGATTTCTGTATCACGGGGGAAGTCAACCCGGGCGAAACCCTGCCCGAAGGCCCATTCGGCGATCACCTGGGATATTACAGCCTGGCGCACGAGTTTCCGGTGCTGCGCGTCGATTCCGTCTATCACCGCAAGGACGCCGTCTGGCCCTTCACCGTTGTGGGCCGCCCGCCCCAGGAAGACACCGCGTTCGGAGAACTCATTCACGAATTGACGGGCCCCATGGTCCCTGTCGAGCTTCCCGGCCTGAAGGCCATCAACGCCGTTGACGCCGCCGGCGTTCACCCCCTGCTCCTGGCCATCGGGAGCGAGCGCTACGTTCCCTATCGCGAACGTCAACCCCAGGAGATCCTCACCATTGCCAACGCGCTGCTGGGGTTCGGCGCGTGCTCGCTCGCCAAGTATCTGTTGATCGCCGCGGGCGAAGACAATCCGGAACTGGACATTCACGACATTGCCGGCTTTTTCCGCCACCTCCTCGAGCGCGTGGACTGGACCCGCGACCTTCACTTTCAGACCCGCACAACCATCGATACGCTCGACTATTCCGGTACCGGCCTGAACGAGGGTTCGAAGGTTGTGATCGCCGCGGCGGGCGAAAAAAAGCGGGATCTGCCTGTCGAGATTCCCGGCGGTCTGCGTCTGCCCGGCGATCTGAAGAATCCGAAGGTCGCGCTTTCGGGCATCCTCGCGGTCGAGGCGCCCCCCTTCAGCTCTCCCGGCGACGGGGAAACGGCGCAAAGGCTGACCGACGTTCTGGAATCCGTGGAGCAGCTTCAGGGCTTTCCGTTGATCCTGCTCGTGGACGACGCTGACTTCACGGCGCGCACGCTGAACAATTTCCTGTGGGTTACGTTTACCCGGTCCAATCCGTCGCACGATATCTACGGTGTCGGGAGTTTCATCGAAAACAAACACTGGGGATGTCACGGCCCCTTGATCATCGACGCCCGCCTGAAGCCCCACCACGCGCCGCCTCTGGTTGAAGACCCCCGAATCACGCGGAAAGTCGATCGTCTGGGCGAGCGCAACCGCCCCCTGCACGGTATTATCTGAATAACTTTCAATACTGGTCGTCGGCCGTCGTCACCGCACACCACCGCGCGGTAAACAGCTCGTCGATCAACGCCTTCCGGGCCCTGCGCGTGCCGATGCGCCTGAGCGCCAGCCCCGCATAAAACCGATTGTAACGATTCTCATCGCCGAGACCATGGATCAGGTCGTCCACCGCCGGGTCGCCCGCCTCGCCGAGGTTGCAGAGCGCCAGCGCCGCGTTCCGCCGAACGCGGTAGTCGGGGTCCGTTACAGCCCGGAATACCGCGGGCAGCACTTCAACAGAATCCGCCCCGATGGAGCGCAACGCTTCCAGCGCGTTGCGGCGGACCCACCAGTGATCGTCTCCAACCTTCTCGGCAAGGCTGAACACCGCGGCGTGCGCGGCCGGGCCCATCCGGGCGAGCACGTCCGCCGCCATTGCGCGGACCCACCAGTGATCGTCTTCGAGCGCTTCCAGCAGAGCGTGGACTGCCGGCGCGCCCATGGTTGACAGTGCGCGCGCTGCCGCTCCCGGCGTGGGATTGGTCCCGTGCGCGTTGTCCGGCGTCGTTGCCGTCGTCTCCTCGATGGCCGCGAGCGTTTCTCTGCGCATCGCGTCGACGAGAATCGGTATCGACGTTCTGTCGCTGGCCAGCGCATACGCCGTATTGATGCGCACGCGCTCGTCCTCGTCGAACAGGCCCTCTTCCTTCACGTCTCCGGCCGCTTCCGAGCGTCCATTGACGGCCTCTCCACGCATCCACTTCCAGACATCCGTGGAAACAGCCGGATTGGCATCGTCTTCAGGGGGCGTCCAGACCTCATCCCGGTGATTCCACGTGGGTCCCTCCGGTTCCCGCAATCGCGTAAACTGAAACTTCAGCATATATCTCTTGTTGTCGCTCACGTTCGGGTTCGCCCGGTGCCACGAGTCAAAATGCATCAGCGTCACGATCCCGGCATTGCCGCAGATGGCATACCCCGGCTCCCGGGTTTCTTCCGGATTGGGATCTGAAATGGTCTTGTAGTTCTGCATGCGCGGAATTACCCCTGACGGGCCCATGTCTACTGTGGTATCCTGCGGATAATAGAAAGCCAGCACCCACTGAAATCGGGGATGACGGATGTTGTGGTCGAAGACATAACAGTCCTTGTGCCAGCTCTGCCCGTTGCTGCCCGGTGGATTAAGATGGCAGTGCCGATGCGGATTCATGATGTAGTCGGGGCCGAGAAGACTCGTCAGGGCGCCACGCACGACGGGCTGGTCGAACACCTGCTGAATCCTGGGCACGCGCGGGAGAATATTGTTGCCGACGTTGCCTTCGCTGTCGAAAACGGTTTCGATCTCGTCGTAGATCCTGCCGTGTGTCTCGTGGATCGCATCCGTTTGTACGGAAATGAAGCCATCCAGAATAAAGCGCTGGATCTGCGCATCCGAAAGAAGATGATTACTCCGCGTGGTCATTCGACCTCCTTGTACGAGGGCACGCCCCGCGCTGCGGCACGCCCGCTCGCATGCATACCCCGGGCCTGTCTGACGGCCGCCAGCACCTGATCGACCGTGTAAAAGTCGCTTTTGAAAACCTCCTGTCCATCCGACGCATAGATAACGAGCAGCGGAATGGTCAACCGGCCGGTATCTCTAAGCTTCGCCTTGCCAACGGGGTTATTGCCCGTAATATCAACCTTCACAGCGGCAATGTCGGGCGCCGCCAGCAGATTCACGACTTCCGGACTTTGCAGCACGTTGTGCTCCAGAACTTTACAGTTCAGACACCACTCCGCCGTGAAGTCCATCACCACAACCTGGCCCTCCGCCAGCGCCTCTTCGAACCGCGAGGGCGTATAGTAAGTCCAATCAATCGGCCCTTTATCCGTAAACCGGACGGCGCCCACCGCGGAGAATACGACAAGCGCCGCGCCGAGAAGGCCGAAGACCGCACGCCGGCCGGTAAGGGCGGTGATCCGAAGCGTTCCATATGCCAGCCAGAATCCGGCGGCGGCGCCGAATGCCATCACGGCCCACCAGTATTCCGTGCCCGGCGGGTCGGGAGGTGTGACAACAAGCGCGCTAAGGCCCACGCCCACGAAATAGGCCGCCGCCGCCAGCATCAGCAGACCCATCACCTGCTTGATCAACTCGCTCGCCGGGCCCGTGCGGGGCATCCGCTCCACCAGCGCCGGAAAGATCGACAGCGCCACGTATGGCGCGGCCATCCCGGCGCCGATCGAGGCGAACGTCAGCAGCGTTGTTGCGGGAACTTGTGTGGCCGACCACGCTGCGGCAGCACCCATGAAGGGCGCCGTGCAGGGCGTGGAAAGCACGGCCGTCATAATCCCGAACCCGAATGACCCCGCGAGGCTGTCCTGCCCCGGATTGAACCGGTAGACCGCCTGCGGCAGCCGGATGTAGAACAGCCCGCACATGCCGACGGCCATGGCGGCGATGATGATGCCGACGAGGATCGTGAACACCGGATACTGAAACAGCTGATTGGTGGCCGTAAATCCACTGATGCCGGCAATCATTATACCCAGCGCCAGCCAGAAAGCGACCACACCCAGCGACATCGAGCCCCCAAGTACGAGACGCCTCGTCCGATTCTCCGACGCCTGCGCCAGTCCGATAATCTTGATGGGGATCACCGGAAGCACGCAGGGCGTCAGATTCAGAAGCCCGCCGCCGAAGGCAGCCACGATCAGGAGCAGAATCAGCCCGCCGCCGGATGACGTATCGATCGAAAACGTCCAGCCGAACAGATCGAAGTGCACACCGCCCGCCTCGGAAGCGGCGCCCGTCTCGCTATACCCTTCGAACAACGCTGAATTCAGGCTGTTTACGGGTTGACCGGCGTCCACGATCGGCAGGGACGCCTCCATGACGACCGTTTTCGGTATGAAACAGGTGTACTCATCGCAGGCCTGGTACTCCACCTCGAGTTTGATCCGCTGAGGTCCCGGTCCTACCTCTTTACCCACTTTCATCGGCAGGTAGAACACGGTTCTGCCCTCGAACACCATGAGATCGCCATCGGCATAGTCGGCCTGTATCGGGTGCGGCTTTGGGAAGCGTACGGCTTCGAGCGTCAGCCCGCCGGCAGCCTCGAGAATGCGGACGTCGGTCGGATACGGTTCGAAGTCGCCAACGACCACCACCTGGGCCGGATCCGGATTGATGTGAAAACCGTCGTCGATATCTACCACGATGGCCAGCGCCACCAGGTCTCCCGGACGCGCCCCGTCCGCAGGCCAGGCCGTACTCACTCTGACCTTGTCCTGTGCGTGGGCCGTCGCCGCCACCACGACAATCGCGACCATCAGGGCGATCAAACCCGATCTGGGCATATTTGAGTACTCCTCAATAGCCGGTGAGAGGGAAGAAACGGTAGAGGTATCGCCGGTGGCAGGGCGCCCACAAGGGACGCCCCTACAATACCAAACATCCACGAATTGAACTCATTGAGTTCCACACCGACCTTGCATCCGTAGGGGCGTCCCTTGTGGGCGCCCGGATAATGGCCCAGGCAACCGTGGATTGATATCGCCAGGCCATATCGTAGCCGGGGTTTAGCCAACAGCTTTTTCCCTCCTTCACCACGTGTAAAAGAAGCGAAAAGACGTCGTGATGGCAATGCTTTTTTCTTTGCAAACAACCGGGCCCGTTCTTAATTTACGCCGCAAAATCAGCTTTCCGGCGGCCTCGCCGTGAAGCCCCGCTTCCCAGTTCCGAACCCCTGCCGGAGCAACCCATCCTTGCATTTCCTTCGCGCCTACGTCGGCCTTGCAGATCGACTGAATGAACGCATCGGCGTTGCCGTATCCTGGCTCACCACGGTGCTCGTGGCAGTCGTCTGTTACGATGTGTTCACGCGCTACCTGCTGAAGAGCAGCCTGGTGGCGGTGCAGGAACTGCAATGGCATCTGTTCGCCGTCATTTTCCTCATAGGCGCTGCGTATACCCTGAAACATGGAAAGCACGTGCGCGTGGACGTCTTCTACAATCGCTTCTCCGCGAAAACCAGGGCGTGGGTGGACTTCCTGGGAAGTCTGATTTTTCTGTTGCCATTCTGTCTGGTCGCGATCTGGTGTTCGCACACGTTCGTCATGAACGCCTTTACCATCGGGGAAGGTTCGCCCGATCCCGGAGGACTGCCCGCGCGGTTCATCCTGAAAGCCGCCATTCCGGCCGGCTTTCTTCTGCTGGCCATGCAGGGTTTGGCGCTGGCCTCTGGTTCGCTGCTCAGAATCGCAGGGAGCCACGCGATCGATCCTGAAACGAAACAACAGGGGACCGACGCATGATCGAAGCCATGCCGCTCATCCTGTTCGGGGTCCTGTTCGTGCTGCTCCTCTTCGGCTTCCCCGTCGCATTCACCCTCGGCGGTGTCTCCTTCATCCTGGGTTATCTCACGTTCGGCCTTGATTTCTTCAATCTGTTGCCTCTGCGTATCTGGGGTGTGATGACCAATTACGTACTCATCGCGGTCCCCTTGTTCGTCTATATGGGCGTCATGCTCGAAAAGTCAGGGCTCGCCGAGGAATTGCTGGAAACAATGGCCCTGTTGTTCGGCAAGTTGCGTGGCGGCCTTGCCGTTTCCGTAATCGTCGTAGGCGCTCTTCTGGGCGCTTCCACCGGTATCGTCGGGGCAACCGTCGTCACGATGGGTCTCCTGAGCCTCCCCACCATGCTCAGACGCGGCTACCGCACCGAACTGGCAACCGGCATTATCTCCGCCTCGGGCACGCTGGGTCAGATTATTCCACCCAGCATCGTGCTTGTGCTTCTGGGGAGTATCCTGAATATATCCATTGGCGACATGTTCATTGCCGCCGTGATACCGGGCCTCTGCCTCGTGGGTCTCTATCTGACCTGGATCGTGATTGTCGCCCTGACAAGGCCGGACTCTGCTCCGGCCATGCCCAGGTCGGACCTGGACCGCTTCGTGGGCGCGGTCAGAATCAAACAGACCATCCATGCCTTCCTCCTGCCAGGCCTGCTGATAACGGCCGTTCTCGGGTCGATCTTTGCCGGTATCGCTTCCCCGACGGAGGCCGCGGCCGTGGGCGCCCTCGGCGCCACCGTCCTTACACTGTGCAAGCGCAAACTATCGCTGGCTACCCTCAGGTCCGTTATGGCCGAGACCACCCATCTCACCTGCATGGTCTTTATCATACTGGTCGGCGCCACCGCCTTCGGGCTTGTCTTCAGGGGACTTCATGGCGACGCTTACCTCACGCGACTCATCGTGGAAGCCGACCCGGGCCCCCATGTCTTCCTCGCGCTGGTAATGGTCGTCATATTCATCGCCGGGTTTTTCATAGATTTCATCGAGATTACGTTTATTATCGTTCCCGTCGTCGCGCCGATATTCACGCATCTCGGCGTTGACCTTCTCTGGGTGGGCATCCTCATCGCGATGAACCTGCAGACGTCATTCCTGACTCCGCCGTTCGGTTTCTCCCTGTTCTATCTGAAAGGCGTCGCGCCACCCGAGGTGCGGACCGGCCACATCTACCGGGGCATCATACCCTTTATCGTCGTTCAGCTCATCGGCCTGACCCTGGTTATCGTTTTTCCTGAAGTGGCCACGTGGCTGCCGCGGTACCTGGCGTCGTGATGGATCAGAAACAGAGAAGGGACGCGTATTGTACGCATCCCTTTGACCCACGACTTCTGTCGCAAGCAATCGTCATCCGCCAATTGCGGAATAATAGAGCTTTTCCGAAAGCGCCGCCCACGGATCGATATTCTTCCGAAACGCATCGAAAGAAGCATAGACCTTTTTGCTCATTGGATCGGCTTCAGCCACCTCGTTTTCTACTTCCACGGAGAAACCGCGCAGCGTCTTGAGGACCTCGTCTGAAAACCTTCGCAACTCGACGTTGTGTTCTTTGGTGAGTTTTTCCAGGTAGACGCTGTTCTTGGCTTCGAATTCCGACAGCATCCACGAGTTGGAACGCGCGGCGGCCGTCTTGACAACTTGCTTTAGTTCCGATGGCAGTTTTTCGAAAGCCGCTTTGTTGACGATCAACTCCAGAGCGGTGCCCGGCTCGTGCCAGCCAGGATAATAATAGTATTTCGCGGCCCTGAAGAATCCCATCAGGTAATCATGATAGGGTCCGATCCATTCGGTAGCATCGATGACACCGCGTTCCAGGTTGGTGTAGATTTCGCCTCCGGCTGAAAGCACGGCGGATCCGCCCGCCTTTGCGATTACCTTGCCGCCGAGCCCCGGGATCCGCATCTTGAGGCCGTGAAAATCGGCGATTCCGTTCATTTCGCGGTTATACCAGCCGCCCATCTGGACGCCGGTATTGCCCACCGGCATCGCGACCAGATTGAACGGATCGTATAGCTCCTGCCAGAGTTCCAGCCCGCCGCCGCTGTAGATCCAGGCGTTGAGCTGCTGTCCGTTCATGCCGAATGGAACCGCCGCGAAAAACTGTGTGGCCGGCGCTTTTCCGGCCCAGTAATACGCGGCGCCGTGGCACATCTCAACGGTACCCTGGCTGACGGCATCGAAACCTTCGAGCGGTGGAATCAGTTCGCCGCCGCCGTAAACCGTGATTTTCAGTTGTCCGCCGGACATTTCATCGATCCATCTGGCCAGCATGTCCGCGCCTTCGCCAAGAATGGGGAAATGCGGCGGCCAGGTGGTTACCATTTTCCATTCGATTTTCTTTCTCGTATGCGCCGCGGGAGCATCCGGTTTCTCGTTTGAGGCGGGACTGCAACCCGCCAGAGCCGCAACGCCGCCGGCGACTCCGGCCGAGGCTTTTTTGAGGAAATCGCGTCGTTCGAACTGCTCCATCTAACGCCTCCACGCATAGTTCGGTTACAACATAGAGAGGTTGTCAATCAACGAGACAAGGTAGGCCGCACAGGTCTCTATCGCAAGGATTATGAGTACCCCCGTTCTCCTGCATTTAGGCTGGCGGGGGTCGGGAGCGTGCAATGAGCGAAACAGACAGAAAGCTCTACCTGCTGGACGGAATGGCGCTGGTTTACCGGGCCCATTTTTCGATGATCCGCAACCCGCGCATGTCCTCCACCGGCCTGAATACCTCCACCGTATTCGTACTCACCAACACCCTGCTGGATATACTCTCCAACGCGGACCCCTCGCACATCGGCGTTGTCTTCGATACGCCCGAGCCGACCCACCGGCACAAGATGTTCCCGGAATACAAGGCCCAGCGCGAGTCCATGCCGGAGGATCTCAGCGCGGCGCTCCCCTTTGTCTTCCGCCTGTGCGAAGCGTTCAGCCTCCCGGTTGTCAGGGTCCCCGGATGGGAAGCCGACGATGTGATCGGAACCCTTGCCAAACAGGCGGAAGAGGCCGGCTTCATTACTTACATGGTTACGCCCGACAAGGACTACGGTCAGCTCGTCTCGGACAGCACCTTTGTCTGCAAGCCGGGACGCACCGGTGACGTGGAGGTCCAGGGCGTCAAGGAGATTCTGGAAAAATGGCAGATCGAACGCGTGGACCAGGTGATCGACATTCTGGGATTGATGGGCGACAGTTCGGACAACGTGCCCGGCGTGCCCGGAGTCGGCGAAAAGACGGCGCAGAAACTGATTGGAAAGTACGGAAGCATCGAAGACCTGCTCGACCACGTGGAGGAACTCAAGGGAAAGCAGAAAGAACGCATTGAAGAAAACCGCGAACAGGCGCTTCTTTCCAAAAAACTGGTCACCATAGAGCGCGACGTGGCGCTGGAGGTCAAGCCCGATGACCTGAAACGTGTCGATTGGGACGAAGGGAAACTGAAGGCGTTGTTTGTCGAGCTCGAATTCAATACTCTCGGCCAGCGATTGTTCGGCGACTCGTTCAAGGCGGGTCCCACGGCCGCAACCGACGAGGTCGGAGGGGACGTCAGCACCATCGACGACGTGGAACATGACTATAAACTGGTGGACACCGAGGCATCCCGCCGGGAGCTCGTCTCCGCGTTGAGCGGGCAAAAAGCCTTCTGTTTCGACATCGAAACCACCGGTCTGAATCCCAAGACCTGCGACTTGATCGGCCTGGCCTTTTCGTTTAAGCCCCACACCGGATACTACGTGCCTCTCCCCGAAGTCCCGGACGAAGCCCTTGCAATCGTCGAAGCGTTTCGTCCAGTACTTGAGAATCCTGAAATCGAAAAAGTCGGCCACCACCTGAAATTCGATCTCAGCGTGTTGCGCTGGAAGGGGTTTCGAGTTGAAGGTCCGCTGTTCGATACCATGCTCGCCGCATATCTGGCGACACCGGACCTTCGGCGCACCATGGACTATCTCTCCGAAGCGCTTCTCGGATACCGGCCCATTCCAATTTCCGACCTCATCGGCGAAAAGGGCGAGGACCAGTTGAGCCTGACGGACGTCCCCCTCAATCGGGTAACCACGTACGCGGCGGAAGACGCGGACATTACACTTCAACTGAGCGAGATCTTGAGGTCCAGACTCGACGAGATGGGACAGGTGCGGGTGTTCAGGGACGTGGAATGTCCGCTCATTCCCGCCCTTGTCGAAATGGAATACGAGGGAATCCGGTGTGAAGCCGAAGTGCTTCGGGATTTATCGAAGGGGCTCGCCGTCGAAATCGAGCGCGCCAGGGAAAGTATCTTCCAACTCGCCGGAGAGAATTTCGATCTCAACTCTCCCAGGCAGTTGGGCGACATTCTCTTCGATAAACTGAAGCTGGATCCGAATGCCCGCCGCACGGCCAGGACCAAACAGTACCAGACCACGGAGCAGGTCCTGAGGCGGCTGGCGTATAAGCATGAAATTGTGGAACAGGTGATGTTTTACCGAATGTGTACGAAGTTGAAATCGACGTACGTCGACCAGTTGCCCGGGTCGATCTTCAAACCCACGGGCCGGATACATACCAACTACGAAGCGGCGGTTGCCGCCACGGGTCGGTTGCAGTCCCACGGCCCCAACATGCAGAACATCCCCATCCGCACGGAAATGGGAAGGGAGATCCGCAAGGCCTTCGTGCCGCGTGACGAAGACCACGTGCTGCTTGCGGCCGATTACTCCCAGATCGAACTCCGCGTTGCCGCAGAAATCAGTGGAGACGAAGCACTGACGGAAGTCTTCCGGCGCGGCGGCGACATCCACACCGCGACCGCTGAGAAAATCTACGGCATCGAAGGCGCAACCGAGGAGATGCGGCGCCACGCGAAAACCGTCAATTTCGGCATCATCTACGGTATCTCGGCCTTCGGGCTGGCCGACCGCCTGGACATTACGCGAACGCAGGCCGCGGAACTCATCGACCACTACTTCGACCAGTTTCCGGGCATCCGGACCTATATGGACGAAACCATCGAATTCGCGCGGGAAAACGGTTACGTGGAAACGGTCACGGGCCGCCGACGCTATCTGCGGGATATCAACTCCAGAAACGCCACAACGCGAAGGGGCGAAGAGCGAAACGCCATCAACTCGCGCATCCAGGGCACGGCCGCGGATATGATCAAGCTCGCGATGAGCCATATCCATCGCGAAATCCTGGAACGGGGCCTGAAATCGCGAATGCTCCTGCAGGTGCACGACGAACTGGTATTCGATATGCATAAAGACGAAGCGGACGTCCTTCCGGGCATCGTGGAACACGGGATGAAGACCGCCATTCCGATGCAGGTGCCCATCGTCGTCGAGATGGGCACGGGGACGAACTGGCTGGATGCACACTGAATCAAACGACATGAAACCTCCGTTGCCCAACAGCTACTGGGTCCGTCCGGGCCGATTTGCAGCGGGAGAGTACCCCGGCGACCTGGACCCATGTCAGGCAGCAGTGAAGCTGAAGATGCTGCTTCACGCAGGAATCAACCATTTCATCGACCTTACGAACGCCGGCGAATTGCGCCCGTATATTGACATTGCGGAACGGGAAGCGCGCGCGCCTGGCGTGCGTGTGGGTTATGAACGGTTCCCGATTACCGATGTGGGGGTTCCCCGAAGCCGCGAGTGGATGGCCCAGATACTGGACGCGATAGACGCCGCTCTGGACGACCGCAGGACGGTCTACGTTCACTGCTGGGGCGGGGTTGGCCGGACGGGTACCGTGGTTGGCTGCTGGCTGGTCCGCCATGGCGAGAGCGGAGCATCGGCCCTGGAGCAGGTCGCCATGTGGTGGCGCGGCGTGGAAAAGGTCTGCCGCATCCCCAGATCCCCGGAGACTTGCGACCAGGTGGAGTATGTCCGAAACTGGGTGGAACCCTCTGCGTAAATTGATGTGAATCAGACACAGGGAAACAAGGAAAACGCCATGCAAAACGACAAAGCGACCGTTTTCATCGAATCGGCGATCAAGAAAACAGCAGAGATGAATCCACAGGAGACCGACGGCAAATGGCTAGAAGTCGTCACTGTGGAGTCCGGTCCATTCATCAAAGAGTGGGATCTCTCAAAGTGCTGGCATTGGGAGGACTGGCCGGAGAGAGAGACACGTTTCCCGAACACCACTAGGTTGGATGTGGGGATAGACGCCGTAGCCGTGCGTCGCGGCGACGGAAAGCACGTTGCAATCCAGTGCAAGTCGCGCCGGCTTGATGACGAGGGGCACGGTTCTCCGATCCACAATAACGAGATCGCCAAGTTCGCCGCTGCGTCCGCAGCGGATTTCTGGGCCGAACGTTGGGTGGTCACCAACGGAGACAATCCACTTGCCAGCGGAGCAATACAGTCGGCTTCAATGAGCGAGAAGCCGCTCAAACTGGTCAACATCACGAACGACTTGAACCAGCAGAGCCAGTCGAGCGCCGCATCCGAGGAGAACGAGTACGGTACGAGTCCTGAAAAGGATGATGCGATTCAGACGAAATCCTGCATGCAAGACGAAGCCGTCGCCAACAGCGTCCGCATACTCAAAGAGCAGGAACACTCGGAGAGCGGAGGATTGCCGCTCGGCGAGGCACGCGGAAGAATCATCCTGCCCTGCGGAACGGGAAAGACTCGCATATCGCTCCGGATCGTGGAAGAACTGACGCCACCGGGCGAACTGTCCATCGTGCTGTGTCCTTCCATAGCGCTCGTATCCCAGATAAGGCGCGAGTATCTGGAAAACGCTGCAGTTCCCTTAGATGTGCTGGCGGTTTGCTCTGACGCTACGGCGGGATACGATCCCAAGAAAGAGGGGAGGCGCAACGCCACACTCGACCCTACGGTCGATAACAGCAATGTCAGCGCGTCCGAGGTGAAGGGCAGGGTTACTACCGACGCCGGAGAAATAGCCGAATGGATGCGCCAGGCCACTATCGATAACGGAATCAAGGTTCTCATCGGTACATACCAGAGTAGCGGCACCGTATCGGAGGCTCTGCTGTGCGCCGGCGTCAGAGCGCGTGTTTTGATTGCTGACGAAGCGCACAGAACGGCGGGACTGAAGCGTAAGAACTCCAAATCCGCTGCCGCCAATGAGGAAGAAAAGCGTCTTCGTGACTTCACTGTGTGCCATGACAGGGGCAGGTTTCCAGCAACCTATCGCGTCTATCAGACTGCTACACCGCGCATCTATGACGGCAAGCGCGCAACCGGCAATCCGAACTGGATCGTCCGCTCGATGGACGACGAGACCACATTCGGCGTCGAACTGTACCGCAAGAGCTACCTGGAAGCAGTCCGCAACCGTTGGCTGTCCGATTACCGCATCATCGCGATGGGCATCAACGACCCGGAGGCTTTCGAGACGGCGAATATTCTGGCAAAGAACACCAAGAGCAAAGGGCGCGGCAAGCTGACGACCACGGACTACATGCGCGGCCTGGCGTACGCTCTCACAATGGGCGGAGCGACCCAAGGCGAAAGTGTGGACATCAGGTCTTGCATCGCCTTCATGAACACGGTGGACAAGTCCAAAAACATGGCGGAAGACCTCCAGACCGGAAACGTGAAGGAATGGGTCTCACGGTGGCTCGAGGAGAACGCGGATGGCAGGGCTGTGTCTGATTACAGCCTCGAACACCTGGACGCTTCGAGCAACGCCGCGGCGCGCGAAACCGCGAAGGGACGGCTTGCCTCTGCCGACGCGAAAACCCCTCACGGCATCATCAACGTGGGAATCTTCGGAGAGGGCACCGATTCGCCGTCATTAAGCGCGGTGGCGTTTCTCGAAGCCCGGAAGAGTCCCATCGACGTCGTGCAGGCCGTGGGACGGGCGATGCGAACCGCCCCCGACAAAGAGCTGGGCTACATTGTATGCCCCATTCTGATTCCTCCCACTGCCGATCCGGAAAAATGGCTGAGCAACAGTGACTCCGAGGAAGGGTGGCAGGAGCTTGGGCAGATTCTCCTGGCGTTGCGAGCCCACGACCAGCGCATCGAGGAGAACCTTGAGGAACTTCTACAACTATATATCCCCAAGCCGCCGCCAGTGGAGCGCACTTTAGTGGCGGTTGCCACTGGCGAAGGCAATCGCATACAATACGGCGAAGTCGAGGGACCGCCCGGCGCGGCGCAGGAAGCCGTCGAACAGACATTGAAAGGCAAGACCCGCGCCGAGTCCGGTATACGACGCATAAGCGAAACGCAGGCCGATTTCCAGGCACAATACAGCGCCAAATCCACATCAGAATTACCACGTATAAACGAAAAGCCGGTCGATTACCGCGCAGTGGAGATAACGCAGGTCTTTACTGGAAAGAAGAACGACGATGGCAGCATCGAACTCCGCGCGGATTCCGTTGACCGGGACAAGCCTGACGCTGGCGAAGCGCGCGGCGTTGTGAACATACAGAAAACCAAAGCCAAGGCCCGGAAGATGATAAATTCCGGTGAGGGCGGCATTCGCGTTCAGCCGGGAAGCCATAAGAAGGCACCCAAGACCGCCAAAGAGCGAGCAGAGGAAAACGGGCAGGTGATGCTCAAGCTGAGCGGGTTGGAAGAGCACGGCAGCGCCATAAAGATGAATCTCCTTGCGAAGTCCGGGCTGAGCGACAATCGCGTGATACGCGACCTGAACATACTGGAAGGGAGCGTCAGCGAAGCAGCCCACCACATGCGCGCCGACGGACTGTTGCATGCGATGAACCAGCACTTCGGACTGGACAGGCTCAAGAAGACGGACAAGAAGCATGCGGACGGCTGCACAGTCGCCGCTCTTCTGATGATGAACGCCGCTATGTTGCACCAGCGCATCTCCAACGGCGGCTGGCTTTCGGGTATCAGCGACCTGTCGATCATCAAGAACGATGTGAATGTGGTTCGGAAGATGAGCCGCGAATGGGAGCGCATCATGCGCCACGACTTCCGTCCGGTGCTCGAACCCGCGCTGGAAGCCATCTACGCGGTGGAGACGACGGGTAAGACTGCGGGTCTGGAACGTGCCATGCATCACATCGCCGCCGAAGCCGAGCGCATCGCCGAGACTTACGCGGATATGGGCGCAGACCACGCGGGACCGCTGTTTAACCGCGTCATGGGCAACCAGGCGTCAGATGGCGCGTTTTTCACCAGACCCGTCGCCGCGTCGCTCGCCGCACGTCTGACGCTGGACGTTTGCGGAGACCCGGACTGGTCAGACCCACGCGTTTGGCGGGAACACAGGACCGTTGATCTGGCATGCGGCAGCGGCACGCTGCTTGCCGCAATGCTGACCGACATGAAGCGCAGAGCGGCGGAGCGGGGCGCCGACCTGGAAACCCTGACCCAGCTTCAGAAGGTGGCAGTTGAGGATGTGATCAAAGGATTGGACATCAACCCCGTTTCTCTCCAACTCGCCGCGTCCCAACTGACAGCGGGCAACCATAGAGTCAGCTACCGCAGAATGGGACTTCACCAAATGCCGTACGGTCCCGACAAGGACAATCCCCGCAGGATGTCCGTGGGTACGCTCGAACTGCTGGGGCAGAAGTCGATTGTTAACAGAGGAGGCGAACTGGACCTGGGTGACGACGCCATCGGCTCGCAGGCCACATGGGCGTCAGCCGACGACACAGAGCTTGAGGACGCGGTTGACGCGGCCAGGGATGCCCGAATCGTCATCATGAACCCGCCATTCACCAACCGTGCCAACCTGGGCGAGAAGTTTCCCCCTGAAACGCAGTCCGCTCTGCGCGACCGCGCTGACCTGATGGAGCGTAGACTCACACAAGCCGACCCCGGTCTGATGGAGTTCGCGGATAAGAACTCCATCAGACCTCTCTTCGTTGGTCTTGCAGACCACTGCGTACAGCGGTCTGATGGGACCCTGACGATGATTAATCCGACAATAGCGCTCACAACGCCCTCCGGTCAGCGTGAGCGGCTTGCACTTGCCCAGCGATTTCACATCCATACTGTATTGACCTCACACCAGCCTCAGAACATCAACATGAGCCAGCATACCTCTATTAACGAGAGCATCGTGGTGATGCGCCGCCACCCCATCGGTCCCAAGCCGCCGACGCGGTTCATCAATCTCGACGTAATGCCGGCGGACGATGGCGCGGTTGACGACCTGCATCGGTGCTTGCTGGAATGTGAAGAAGGACTTATCGAAAACGGATGGGGAGAAGCGTCATATTGGCCTGCAGAGCTCATCGAAGCCGGCGACTGGACGCCAGCGATATGGCGCTCGCCTGAATTAGCGAAGGCCACCATTCAATTTGCCAGCCATCCAGACCTACTGGCAATTGAGGATTTGCCTGACAACATCGTGCGTCAATCCGGAAGAAGAGTTATCGAGAACATGGAAAGAGCAAGTCAATGCCATGCGGGTAGCACACCCATACTATACGGGAAAGGTACCGACGCTCAAACGACCATTGAGGGCCAACCCGACGAGTATTGGATTGCCCAAAAAGGACGTGAATCCCAAACAGAACATTACCTCGAATGGAAGTCTCATCTTCTGATAACTGGAGGTCAACGTAACAACACAGCGCGGCTTACGGCTGTAGCCGCAAACGAGAAATATATCGGCGGCGGATGGCATCCCATTACAGGAATGTCTCCTGAAGAAGCGAAAGCTACTGCTGTCTTTATCAACTCCACTCTTGGACGTCTTCAGGTGATGCGAAATGCAGGTCGAACCATAGAGTTCCCGATATATCGTCCTGCAGGCATTGAAAACGTTCGGATCCCCGACATCAAAGATGAGCGCATACGCGGCATTCTCTCCGAATGCTGGGAGCGGACGAGGGACATCGAAGTTCCGCAGTTCCGCGACGGCGAATGCGAGGTGCGCCGCCTGTGGGACGAAGCTGTCGCCGAGGCGATGGGCTGGGACGCCGCCGAGCTAACTCGCTTCCGCCTTCTGCTGCACCAGGAGCCGCATGTGCGTGGTCTGGGCTACGGTCAGTACGCAGATGAGGTGGACATTGAACCTGCCGACCGTGATCGCTTTACGGAACTCGCCGACCTGTGGGAAAACGAAACCGTATTCCTGTCGAATCCGGACCGCATTACTGAACACCGAGCCCACCGGGAAATAGTCAGCATGGGCGAATCGGCAGTGCCGCTTATTCTCCAGAGGATGCAGGCGCAGGGCGGGCACTGGTTCTACGCGCTACGCGCGATCACCGGCGCCAATCCTGTGAAACCGGATGACAGGGGCAAGGTTGCAGTAATGCAGGAATCCTGGCTGGAGTGGGGCAAAGCAAATGGATATGCATAGATGGGCGCAGATGCTCATCGAAGCATTCCCCAATCTGTCCGAAGAGGGCTTTGAATTCGTAGAGCAGTCCTCGGAACGGTATAATTGCATCGCGTACGCTGCTGGAGACGTCACCGAATTGTGGTGGCCCAACCCATATTGCTACTGGCCTCCATGGGCGACGTACGACAACAGGATAGTGAGTCTGAAGGAAGTGTTCGCCGGATTGGACTACGAACAATGCGACGACAGTAAAGCCGAAATTGGCTACGAAAAGGTAGCGTTATACGAAATCCAGGGTAGATTTCAGCATGCGTCATTACAGATGCCCAACGGACGCTGGCGCAGCAAAATGGGACCAGGGCCGGTGATAGAACACTTTAACCCTGAGTCGCTTTCCGGCGAAGTGTACGGCAATCCGACAATCTACATGCGAAGAGCGCTCAACACTCCGATTTGAGAAATCCTGAATCTCCGACGCGGACCGCGATTTCGTCACTTGAATACGAAACAGCCGGAAGATAAATCCGACGGACGTAACCGAATTCAAGAAGAAGGGCCGTGTGACTTGCACGGCCCTTCTTCCTGTTTTGGGGAAAACGCAAAGGGGAAACTCCGGTATATCGGGTGGGTCAACGAGGATGTGGGACGTCTGACGATTTCCGATTTTATCAGTTTATTGAATTACACAACAAAATTGTTGACAACAGAGGTGTTGTATATTATATTTGCATCAGATTCGCAGAAATTGAAATCCAATCACGGCGTTGAAGGTGCGAAGGGTGACCGGTTGAAGCGATTCTGCAGATTGTTTGCAGGATTGCTGAATTTGCGACGCAAAGAGAAAGCAGATAACGATCCATTTCCATGAGGAGCCAACAATGAACTCATCTACTGGTCGCTGGGTTAGCGGCGACGACTTTTTCGATCGTGAACGTGAATTGCAGATACTGGAAACGCGGGTCCGAGACCGAAACCACGTGCTGTTGACCGGACAGCGACGCATGGGAAAGACGAGCATTATCAGGGAACTTGGGCGCAGGCTGGAAGCCGATGGTTGGATCTTTCTCTTTGCCGATGTCGAGGGAGCAACTACCCACGAAGACGCGATCACAGAGATTGCAAGGGCAGCACATCCCGTTCGTTCCATTGCGTCCCGTTTCGCCGTTGTAATGAAGCGCTTTTTTAGTGAAAACTTCGAGGAGGTCACCGCAGTCGATTTTGGCGTGAAGATCCGTGCCGGGTTGAATGAGGGGAATTGGCGACATCACGGTGCGCAGATGTTTAACGTTTGTGCAGAACAGGATAAGCCGGTCCTTTTGGTTATCGATGAGTTGCCGATATTTCTGAAGCGGATGCTCGAACACGACAACAATGCGCGACGTGTGGACGAATTCTTGAGTTGGCTGCGGGGCGCGCTTCAGGTTCTCGACAACGATGCCCCTGTCCTCATTGTATCCGGCAGTATCGGTCTTGAACCTCTGGTGCGACGACTCGGGATACCCGACCGTATAAACCATTTCTATCCGTACCGGCTTGGACCTTGGGATCGTGAAACAAGCATGGATTGCTTTAACCGTCTTGCGAGCCGTTACGCATTGTCCGTCCCTGACGGCGTAGCTGGCGCGGTATACGACACACTGGGAATCGGTATCCCCCACCATATTCAGTCTTTTTTCGCCAGGCTGCGAGACCACGCAATCCTGCACGGGCGGAATCGGCTGACGTTGCAGGACGTTAAATTTGTCTATCGCAATTCGCTACTGGGTCCCTCAGGACAAATCGACCTCGTTCACTACGAGACGCGCCTCAGGGATGGCTTGGACGATCAGAGCTTCACCATCGCGATGGTTATCCTTGCCGAAGCGGCCGTCAAGGATGTGTTCACGCCAGCAACGAGGCGTTCCCTCGCTCGGCTGTATTCGAAGTTGGTAGATGACGTTGCGGCTCGCATTACCGATGTTCTCGAAATCCTCGTTCACGACGGGTATCTTGAAACGGACGAGGAAGGCCATCGTTTTGCGTCGCGATTGCTCAAAGACTGGTGGTCGGCCCGATACAGTGATCACCACATTTCCATTCAGCAACGCCATCCTGATCACAATCAAGGGGAGCTTTGGCAATGACAGGTGTAAACGGAAACAGTGAGACCTCGGGTCGTCCGATTCGCAAATTCAATCCGGGGACTTTCCAGTCAGACGAAGAGGTAACCGAGCAATTCGTCGTCCGTACGCGTGAACTTGGCACTGTGCTGGAGATCCTCGGTGGAAACGTGGATTCGCCATCGTGTCAACACGTCCTGGTTTTGGGTCCTCGAGGTCGAGGAAAAACCATGCTTCTTGCTCGCGTTGCCGCTGAGTTGCGGACCGACAGGCGACTCTCCGAGAGCTTGTTTCCGGTACGGTTTATGGAAGAGAGCCAGGAGGTTTTCAATGTGGCCGATTTCTGGCTCGAGGCGCTATATCATCTGGCACGGGAGACTGCTGAGCGGGATCCAGGTTTATCAGGGGATCTGCGCAAGACATACGGCGACCTGTCTACGCGCTGGGCCGAAGGGTCGCTTGAAGCGCGCGCTCGCGCTGCCGTTCTGGAGGCGGCAGACCGGCTTGACAGACGGCTTGTGCTTATGGTTGAGAACCTGCAATCACTATCGGAGGACGTGGACGACGACTTCGGCTGGAAGCTTAGACAGGCGCTTCAGTCTGAACATCAGATCATGCTGCTTGCGTCCGCAACGAGTCGATTCGAGGGTCTGGACGACGCGGATCAGCCCTTCTTCGAACTGTTTCGAAACATCAATCTGCAACCGCTGGACACAGATGAGTGTCGCCTCCTGTGGCAGGTCGTGAGCGGAGATGACGTGAGCGCACGCGAGATCAGGCCGCTTCAGATCCTGACAGGCGGGAATCCGCGCCTGCTGGTCATCGTGGCCGAGTTTGCGAGGCACCGGTCCCTGCGGTTGCTGATGGAAGAACTCGTTACGTTGATCGATGAGCACACGGAGTATTTTCGCGGACATTTGGAGGTTCTGGCGAAGACCGAGAGGCGCGTTTACCTCTCGGTGATCGACCTCTGGCAGCCATCCAGCGCCGGCGAAATCGCAACGCGCGCCCGGATGGACATCCGCACAGTATCGACGATGCTGGGAAGGTTGGTGGATCGGGGCGCATTAATTGTGGAGGGAAGTGGCAGAAAGCGGCAGTACGCAGCCGCCGAACGTATTTTCAGTATCTATTACAAGCTGCGCCGTGAGCGGGATGAGGCCGCCATTGTGGAGAATCTGATTACGTTTATGGTGGTTTTCTACAGCGGTATCGAACTGTTCGACATGGCCGACGGCTTGGCCTCGGAGGCAGCTGAATCGACAGTGATTCGGACTGGAATCGTCCGTGCACTTATGGATCGCCCTCGCTCTGAGGATGTAATCTCAACAGCAAAGTGGGGCATAATGCACCATGTTTCGGAACAGGCGTTTGCCAAGGCTCAATCCGTTGAGGAAAAGGAACTCGAAGAGACAATTGATGCCGCGCTTGAAGCACAGGCGTTCCAAGACGTCATAGCGACCGTTGAACGGACCGTCGCTCGCCGGAGCGCAGATCGTGCTCAATTGTCTGATTCTTTCATTGCCCGGATCTTGCAATCGAAGGCCAACGCACATGAGCAACTTGGAGACTTCCACGCCGTGATCGCAACATGCGAGCAGATTATCAGACGATTTGGCGATAAAGGCACCCCTGATCTCTGGCCACATGTTGCCGAGGCGATGATGGAAATAGGAAGAATGAGAAAGGGACTTCGCGATCTGGATGGAGCCATAGGGATGTGCGAGGCAGTATTGGAGATGTATGGAGAAACCGAGTTGCCGGATCTGCAGTGGTGGGTTGTTGTGTCTTTGATTTACAAGGGCCAAATGATAAGAGAGATGGGCGATCTGGATGGTGCCATAAAGATATACAGGGAGTTGTTATATAGGTATGGAAACACCGAGTTGCCGGATCTGCAGTGGTGGGTTTCGGCGGCATTTATCGAATCAGGTAGCGTGAAAAAGGAACAGGGCGACCTGGATGGCGCCATTGCAGGATACGAGGAGGTTATCGAGCGGTACGGGGACAGCGATGATTCAGATCTTCGCATGCAGGTCTCCTCTGCATTTATCGAATCAGGTAGCGTGAAAAAGGAACAGGGCGACCTGGATGGCGCCATTGCGGGATACACGGAAGTTATCGAGCGGTACGGGGACAGCGATGATTCAGATCTTCAGTGGAATGTTGCTACGGCACTGATCGAATCAGGTAGCGTGAAAAAGGAACAGGGCGATCTAGATAGAGCTTTCGCAGCGTACAGCGAGGTGGTGGAAAGGTACGGGGACAGCGATGATTCAGATCTTCAATGGAAAGTCGCCGCCGCACTGATCGATTCAGCGGCCGTGAAAAAGGAACAGAGCAATTTGGATGGCGCCATTGCCGCATACGAGGAGGTCACGTTAAGATTTGGAGACGACGATGATTCAGATCTTCGCATGCAGGTCGCCACTGCACTGATCGAATCAGGGACCGCAAAAAAAGAACAGGGCGATTTGGATAGCGCCGTTGCGGCATACGAGGAAGTTATCGAGCGGTACGGGGACAGCGATGATTCAGATCTTCAGTGGAATGTTGCCACTGCATTGATCGATGCCGGCGGCGCGAAAAAAGAACAGGGCGACCTGGATGGTACGATAGCAGCATACGCGGAGACTGTGAAGAGGTTCGGGGATACCGATGACTCGGATCTTCAGTGGAAGGTCGCCACGGCAATCATCGATTTAGGGAGCGTGAAGAGGGAACAGGGCGATTTGGATGGTGCCATTGCGGTGTACGAGGAGGTCATGGCCAAGTATGGAGACAGCGATGATTCAGATCTTCAGCGACGAGTCGCTAAAGCACTAATGTGCATCGGAAGAATAAAAAGTGAATTTGGCGATCTGCGAGGTGCGATTACGACATGTGAGGAAGTGGTGGATCGCTATGACGACAGCAACACACCAAAATTGCAAATCTGGACCGCCATGGCATTAACCTCTATAGGCGCATTCACCAGAGAGCTCAGCGACCTGCCGAGAGCCATTTCCGTTCTTGAGCAGGTGGTGCAGAGGTTTGGCGACAGCGAAGAGTCGGGTTTTCAGTCTTGGGTAGCCATTGCGTTAACGGAAATTGGAAGCGCAAAACGGGAACTGGGTGATCTTGAGGGCGGTGTCGAAGCGTGGGAAGAGGTGGTCGAGCGCTACGGAGAAAGTAAGGCTTCGGTTTTGCAGCGACGGGTCGCGTTGGCATTGATCGAAAAGGGAAGAGCAAGGAAAGAGCTCGGCGACCTTGAAGGGGCCATCGCGGTTTGGGATGAGGTCGTCGAGAGGTATGGTGAGCGGGACGCGCCAGATGTTCAGCGCTGGGTCATCGTGGCGTTAGTAAATAAAGGGATGAGGCAAGCGGAGATGAATAGAGGGGTTGAAGCTCTGTACGTGTGCGAGGAACTAGACAGAAGAATACGAGCTTTACCTCGAAAACGGGAAACTCGGCTTGAATGGCAGGTGCAGAGTGTGCGAGCTCTTGCTCAGATGGTTCAAGATAAAGAAGAAGCCGCCATGGAAGCATTTCGCTCTGCGTACTCCGCATTCTTGCACGACAACGAAGTTTCAATGCAAGAGATGCTACAGATTGTACCTAACCTGGTTGCGGCAGGAGCTTCTGAGCGTGAGTTGGTGGATATCCTCTCAAGCGATCACGTGAAATCCGCTGCACTTACGCCGCTCATCGTCGCCCTTCGCGAGCGGCAGGGCGAGACGGTTCGAGCACCTGCGGAAGTACGAGAGGTGGCTGCGGATGTGCGAAAACAAATCGACGATCGGGTGAGGAGTTGGCCGGATACTGCGGCAATTTCGCCCCCGTGAGAAGATTCAAGACCGGCGGTTGGTTTCGGCTTGTCGACGCGTAAGGGAGTTGACAGGACCGGATTTGTGCGATAGATTTCGCCTGCGATAAGATGCCGCTACCTCACCCCATCGAACCGATGCACGCGGCACCAGGTTCTAACGGATGCAGGTTGACAGCAACCGATTTTAAATTAGATTTTTTTAGGGAGAAACGCGCGGTGATGAAACGGCCCTGCCGACGCTGTCCACGCGTTTTGCTTCGATGACGGCGTATTTCAACCTGAAATCCGGGGAATTTATGAGATCCATCGTATATATCGGCCTGTTGGTGTGTTTACCGGGCATCGTCTATATCGTTGCCGACGCGGGTCCCGCCAATGCGCAGGAAACGGCGGTAACGGCCGGCGACGTCGACATCGACGAGCCTGCAACCCTGAGGGCATTCGTGGAATACGCGAAAACGCAACTGGATGACATCGCTGACGCCGCCGAACTGGCCGTCGTATGGAGCAGTATGCGTCTCGAGGGGGACTGGAAATCAGGAAATACATACCTGATTGTCGTCAACAGCCGGGGCTCCGTGCTGTTCCACGCCGATCAGCCCGATGCCGAGGGAAAGACCCTAAGGCGCATCGTCGATGCCAGGAGAGACAGCATTGGAAAGAATCTTCTCATGGAGGCGGCTGCCGGCGGAGGTTTTGTGGGTTACTACTGGGACGATCCGGATATGGAGGGTGACGACAGCAGTCACCCCAAGGTGGCCTATGCCACACAGTTTTTCTCGGAGGTAACCGACGAAAACTACATTCTGGTCGGCGGCTTTTACCAGGACCTGTCGGATCTGCCAGCCGGCGATCCCGTTTCCGTACCCCGCCCGGACATCACGGCCGGCGAGGTGGTGGACCGGGAGACCCTGAAGGCCTTTGTCGAAAGCGCCCTCAAGGCCTTTTCCATTGCGCTCGAGCGGATCGGGCCGGAGAAACTTACAACCATCCAGGAGGTCTTCAGAGTCGGCGGCGGACACTGGAAACACGGCTCGATCTATGCGTTCGTTTTTACAACCGGCGGGTTCCTGGTTTTTCACGGTGCGGAACCCGAGCGCGAGGGGCGACTCATCAACTTCGACCTTGAAGACGCCAACGGCGTAAAAATCGTGCAGGAGATCCTGAAGGCGGCTCGGGCCGGCGGGGGCTACGTCGAGTATGTGTGGGACGATCCCGCGAGGGACGAGGATGGAGACGGAGCGTTATTGGGCGACACGGTCGGCTCATTCAAGGTGAGTTACGCGCTGCTCCATACGCATCTTGGCGAAGAATACGTCATCGGGGCCGGCATCTATCGGCGCGGGCCCGACTTCGACGAAGACGGTATCGTGGGTTTCAACGATTTCATCCTGTTTGCCAGGCATTTCGGATTGGGCAGAAATGATGCGGGTTTCGACGGTCTTTACGACCTGAACAGCGATGGCGAGATTGCGTTTGCCGATTTCGTACTCTTTTCCGTGGACTTCGGTAAACGCGTGCGTTCGAATTGACAGCATCCGGCCCACTGGTTGTTGCTGCGGTCTGGAGGGACTCGAGAGCGAGGTGGCACGGGTCGGAATGACTGCAGTAGAGAAAGCGATTCGAGATGAGGCGTAAGGCGAGCCACCAGGTGGATTTCTCCCTCGGTCGAAGCGATACCAGATGGTAAATCGGGGTGAGAGGAAACTGTCCATACCAAAGAGGGGCCGTGTAAATCACACGGCCCCTCTTTGGTATACGGGAACTCCGGTGAAAGATCCTTGCAGAACCGCAGTCAATTGACGGTAAACGTGTTCTCGCTGGAGTAGCTTCCCCTTTTACCGTCGATCGTAATCTCGGCGACCATCCGGTATTCCCCGGTGCTGGTTGTCGAGTAAGGACACAGGCCCACGCGCAGCGTTCTTTCGATATCGACCCATGAATCCGCCTCTTTGCGTTGCCATTTCGACGTGTGTGTGGTGTACGCGGAACCCTCAATCGATATGCCAATCAGGGTGATGCACTGCTCTGTTGTCGATAGTACCAGGAATTCAACCCCCCCGTCCGATACGCGAAGCCCTGCCAGCGGCCTGATTTCCACGGGCACGGTTGTGGATTCCTCGCAATTCTCTCCGGTGGTACGGTCAATGTCCTCCAGCCACAACTGAAAGCCCTCGTCGAGCGGCGCGCAGAGTCCGGTGGCGTGAAACTGAAGATCTTCCATGCCGTTCAAATTGGTCAGGCTGAACGGCAGCGCGCCCGTCAGGTCCGCATTATCGTTGACCCACAACTGCGCGAGGTCGGACAGATTCCCCATGGACTCAGGCAGCTCGCCGCTCAACGTGTTTTCGGAAAGATCCAACCATACCAGGGTGGACAATTTTCCCATCTCGGATGGAATGGGGCCGGTCAGCTTGTTGGCAGCGATCCAGAGCACCTCGATTGAGGCCATGTCTGCCAGTTCAGGCGGAAGTCCGCCGGTCAACTCATTCTTGTCGAGTTCCAGCCACGTCAGTTCGTCCAGTTGGCTGAATTCGGACGGAATCTCGCCCGTCAATTCGTTTTCGTTCAACCTGAGAACCTCCAAAACGGCGACGTTGGCCAGCATTGGGGGAATGGATCCGGTGAGTTCGTTTTCGTTAAGGTAGAGCCGCTGGAGGTGGGGCAGGTTACCAAGCGCCCCGGGTATCTCACCGGACAGTTTATTCGAGCTAAGCCATATCGAATTTACGTTGGTCATATTGCCCAGTTCGGCGGGTACTGTGCCGGTCAGTTCGTTTTCCGCGAAATCCAGGAATAACAGGTTCGTCAGCCTGCCTAATTCCGCGGGTATTTCGCCGCTCAACGCGTTCTTCCAGATCCACAGGATCTTGAGATTGGACAGGTCTCCCAGTTCTGCGGGGATTTCGCCGCTCAACTCGTTTTCGTCGAAATTCAGCCAACGCAGCTCAGCAAGGTCCCCGAGCTGCGCGGGTATGGTTCCGCTCAACTGGTTGGCGTTGAGGGCCAACCATCTGAGATTGGACAGGTTTCCCAGTTCGGCAGGGATCGTGCCGCTCAACGCATTCCGGTGCAGAAAGAGCACTTCATTACGGGTGTGATTTCCCAATTCTGGGGGAATGGGACCGGCAAGGCCATTCCTCTGAAGGTATAGGCGCCTGAGACGGGACAGACTGCCCAGTTCAGACGGGATTTCGCCAGTCAGGTTGTTTTCGCTCAGGTTCACGACCGAAACGCGACCGTCGAAGGCGATCACGCCATGCCACGTGGAGACGTGTTTGTCTGTCAGCCAGTTCGTCTTTTCCGTCCAGTCATCACCTCCCGTTGACCTGTAGAGCGCCACCAGGGCGTCGCGCTCGGCGGGGTCGACAAGCGGCGTGGGCAGCGGGAGTTCTTTTCCGAACTGGGCGGCGAATTCGAGATAATCGCCGAGCGCGACCGATCCGTCGTCATCCAGGTCGAACCGTCCGTCAAAAGAATCGTCCTCCTGCTGTGTCCCGAAATTGCTCGCGAACAGCAGGAAGTCGGACAGCGCAACCGTACCGTCCCCGTCGAAGTCGGCACGGTGCACGTCAAGGCCGGGGGACGGGGCCGCCGTACTGTCCTGGAGGGAAATATCGATGTCAAACGACGCGGTTTCCTCGCGGTATCGGCCCAGGTGAATGTCACCGTGGGCCAGCCGGATCGTGGTGCTCGAAAAAGACTCAGACGTTCGAAAACGTGCGGTACCCACAAGGCCGGCTCGAGGCGTGGTGCGGCTCGCAAACGGCCAGACGGTGATCTCCACGGACGTCGGATGCGTTTCTTCCCGTGTCACCGCCACGGCATTGGTCATGATCCCGCCGACGTCGAACCCGTCGAAGAGGACCTGTCGCGCGTCGTATTGAAAGAGCATGGAGACGGAGGTTGCCCCCTGGATGTCATCGCCGAAAACCTGAATGGTGACGATTTCCTCTGCGGAGACTTCAAGAGACTTCGCGCCCTGGTCGCCCTCCGCCCCGTCCAGATCGGGAGAAAGCGAAAACGGACTCTGCGAAGATATCGGCTGTGGGTCAATCCACAGGACCAGGGCGACGATTGCAAATGACAACACCGCCGCCACACCGAAATACCGGGTGGGCCAACGAGAGGAATGACTTCTCGATTCGGGCATGGTTTCGACTCTCCTGATGCAATAGCGTCGGTCTGAATTCCCACATTTAACATAAGGGATTCCAAGGGTTTCAACAAGGGCATTGCAGGTTGTCATTTCGGTTGCGAATGGGAATGCGCTCTGCGAAGGGTCGGATTTCCGGCGCTTGACCGACGGACACAAATCCTTCACCCTATCAAACGGCCGAACTTGCGGGTATCGATGGACCACAGCATTCGTTTCGTCAAATAATGCAACCGAGTCGTTGACAACGGATCTGTTGTATATTCAATTTACACGATTCATATCCACCTTCCGGAACGGGTCCTTTTGTGGCAATCAGCAACCGGACGACCTATGATAGAATTCACACCGAAAGCGGCCCCTTCCACCCGTCATCGGCCTTTAAGCAACGCCCAATGGGGTTGACAGTAGCGGATTTATGCAATAGATTTCGGATAGGAATTGATCGTGATTCAGGAGAACCAGGTTCTTAAGGAGTTACGATATGAGACGGACGTTTGTCCCGGCCGTCTGCGCGGCGCTGGTTTTTTTCGGGCCGGTCTTTGCCGATGAACTGACCACGGACGACGGGAAGCGCGCCAATGCAAATCCGAAGGCGCGGCTGTTAAGCGTCCTGAATGGGGGCAGGAGTTTTCTGCCGAATCCCGCTCCTTCGACGGAAGAAGGGACATTGAAGGGATACGGGCTTTCGCTGGAACACGTTCCCTCGAAGTACGAGATGGTAGACGGTCGTGCGTTGAGCGTGGACCCGCTGGACGCCGAGGGCCGGGAACGATCGCTGTCATCGAAGGCAACGAATTTCGGGGAAGGAAAATCCAGCGGAAAACTGACGAGTGGTTTGAACATAACCGGGGGCCGGAACGCTTTTGCTGCGCTTATGCTGGAAAAGGTTGAGGACTCGAGCGCAGACGAAGACCTCCTGAAACTCCACGTCTCACTGGCGCGTACGAAGGACCTGAAGGGGTACGGGTTCTCGCTGCTTTACGACCCTGCGAAGTACGAGTTCGTTAAAGCCAGAGAACTGGAAGAAAATCTGCTCAAATCCGGCGCAGGTCGGCAGACACTGTTCGTATCCGCGAACCACGCGCCGGGCAGGCTGGATCTCGGCGCGGTGAAGGTCGACGGGCAGGGCGTCAGTGGCGACGGAAAGCTCGTCGAGCTTATCTTCAAGACAGAAGGCGCGGCCTCGTCAGGCGACTTCAGGGTTTCGGAGGGGGTGCTCATAGGACTCGACGGCGCTATCGACCGGTTGACGAACGTCGATTTAGACCGTCTGTCGTCACTGCCCGGCGAATACGAACTGGACCAGAATGTACCGAACCCGTTCAACCCTTCCACCGTTATCGGATACCGGATACCGGAGGCGGGCCCGGTCCGGCTGGCCGTCTATAACCTTCTGGGCCAGGAGGTGCGCGTTCTGGTGGACCTTTATATGGAGGCAGGTTCCTTCACGGCGACCTGGGACGGGAAGGATGAAATGGGTCGGCAGGTGTCCAGCGGCATCTATCTATACAGGATTCAGGCAGGCGGTTCCTCGGTGTCAAGACGTATGTTGTTCCTGAAATAGACCATGCTTGACCTCGCAGAGGGATACACGGGCCGCCCGAACGTGAGGCGGCCTTTTCCATTCCAGTCGATCATCCTGTGGAAGGAAGGAAACATGCCCCGATTTTGCGCAACCGCCCTGGCGGTCCTGGCTACGCTCGGATTCGTCCCGCCGGTCGTCGCGGAGACGACGGACTTCTATGCGCACTGGGCGGACGGCAAGGCGGAGATCTCCAGCTATCGCGTGGCGCAGCCTCGTTACGGAGAGTCACGCGAGGGCTACGGCGTCCTCATTTTCGTCACGGAAGACCTGAACCGAAAGACCTACATCAAGGTGGAGTCGCCGACGCCGCCCCCAGAGAGAGTCTACGTTCTCAAACTGAACAACGTCCTGAAGTTCACCACCGGCATCTATGATTATTCGGTCATGACATCCGTCTTCAGCGCCGTTGAGGGCCTTAGCGGTACCGGTCCTTTCGAACTGATGAAAGTGAACCTGAGTTCGCAGGAGTGGTGCGGTCATATTTTCGATGAAATTCGCGTGGATGACGGCAAACTGCGCGGCGCCCTGAACAGCTATTTCGAACGTGAAGGCCTCCGTACATACAGTCTGGACATGCCCGAAGGCTTTCAGAGCGAAGACCATCTGCTCATCCGGATCCGGGAGCTCAAGGGTCCAATCATGCGGGCGGGCGAATCGAGGCCGGTCCGGCTTCTGCGCAGCCTCTGGTCGTTCCGGACGCGGCACCGCCCCCACGTCCTGGTGGACGCACGGTTGAGCAAAGGGAAGCCGGAGACGATCACCGTTTCGAATGAGCGCCACAAAGCGACACCATGGCGCTGGGAGACGGACCGGTGGAACACGACGGTCTGGGTTGAAGCAGCGTACCCCCGCCGTATACTGAAATGGGAGGACGGGGCGGGCGCCCGCGCGGAACTGATGGTGACCCTCCGCGAACCTTACTGGCGTCAAAAGGCGCTGAGCGACGAAGTCTACCGGAAACGGTTGGGGATCCCCTGAACCACGTTATGGAGGAAAGAGAATGACGCCGATCGAACAGGCGCGCGAAGCCATTGAACAGAGCGATATGGAAGGGCTGAAGATGCTCATCGAGTCGCATCCGGAATTGCCCAACCTCAGGTCGGAAGAAAACGATCGCACGCTCCTGCATACCATCGCGGACTATCCGGGCCACAAACCGAAGGGCGTGGCGATGGCCAGGCTGCTCATCGAGGCGGGGGCCGACGTGAACGCGCGTTTCCAGCACGGGCAGATTGAAGCGGTGAAGGAGACGCCGCTGCACTGGGCGGCGAGCAATGACGACGTCGACCTGGCTGAACTGCTCCTGGATAACGGGGCGGATATCGATATTGACTGCGGGGTGATTGCGAACGGGACGCCGATCTGGAACGCCGTCATCTTTCGGTGTCTGAACGTCGCCCGGCTGTTGATCGACCGGGGCGCGGCGTCGAATCTCATGACGGCCGCGGGCGCAGGACGGAGAGATCTCGTGGATCGGTATTTCGATGAGGATGGGAACGTAACGGAAAACGCAGGCGCCCTGCCCTGCTGGGATCCGCCGAGACCGCCGAAGACGGCGCTGGACAGCGCGTTCGGCCTTGCGTGTCGAAACGGCCACGCGACCATCGCCAGAATTCTCTACGAACGCGGCGCCGATCCGGATTGGGTCAACCCGGCCGGTGAATCCGTGTACCAGCAGGCAAAGTCGGGCGGACACAAGATCGTCATGGACTGGATGAAAGCGCGCGGCATCGCGCCGGATGGCGTTTGAGATGGCGGGTATCTGCAACGCCTGGCACGCGTTTCCGGGCTTGAGTTGTTGACAGAAGTCAGGCTGGGGCTATATTTTCAGTATGTCAATCGTTATGGATGACGATTTCTTGCAGGAGAGGACGTTATGGCGACCCTGATTGAACGTATCACGGTAAATCCAAAACAGTGCGGGGGACGTCCCTGTATACGCGGCATGCGCATCCGCGTGACTGATGTGCTGAATCTGCTTGCTCATGACCTCACCCGGGAACAGATTCTGACTGAGCATCCGGACCTTGAGCTTGAGGACATTCGCGCCTGTCTGCGTTTTGCGATCGATCGCCTTAATCACCCGGTTCTCGCCGCATGACGCTCTGGCTCGATGCACATCTCTCACCCCATCTAGTTCCGTGGATCCAGGAAAACATCGGCATTGCAGTTCTTCATATACGTGACCTGGATCTAATTGAAGCTGAGGACTCCAAGGTTTTCTACAGTGCCCGACAGGCAGACGCGCCGGAGCGGCTCAGTGTGGAGTTTGATATCTGACGCGCAGGGCGCCGAAACCAGGGCAACCACAAGGGTTGCCCCTACTACCGACCCAGGCGGGATTGGAAAGATGGGTAAGGCGATCGATGGATGGCGGTCCGGGGGAATGGTACCGTGTTCAGGAATCCTGCCAGGATTCTTCGAACCGCTGAAGCACCTGTTCGGGCGACGCGGTACCGGTTGTCCCTATCTGCTGGATGGTGATGGATGACACCAGCACCCCGACCCTTGCGGCATCGACGTACGAGGCGCTGGCGCAAAGCGCCGAGACGATTCCAGCGGAAACACTGTCTCCCGCGCCTACGATATCGATAGGATCGGGCACCGGGATACCGGGAACGTGGTGAGTCGCCTCGCCGTCGTCGCAGAGGATCCCATCAGGTCCAAGCGTAACATAGACGGGTCGTCCCGTACGCCTGACCATTGATCGAATAGCTCGACTCAGAGACGCCGTCCCTTCCGTACCGGAATACCGGGACACCGCCTCGAACGCCTCTTCGCGATTGACCTTGATCGTCACATTCCGGAAAAGGCCGATGTGCGATCGGGAGTCCGCCAAAAAAAAGACGTGCGGATACTCAGTCGCGAGGCGTGCGATTCCGTCGCGAACACGATCCGTAATGACGCCGCAATTGGGTTCCTGAACCTGGTCGAGCACGATCACGCCGTGAACCTCGCCTAACAGACTCTCCAGGGCGGCAAGAATGCGGTCTTCAACGTGTCGCGGAAGGGGGGAGCGATTTTTAATGTCCAATCGCTCCATCTCCTTCCCGGTTGCGCTGAGGACCGGTTTGGTATAGGTCGGCGTCACGCGGCCGGAGACCTCCATCAGGTCCCGCGTATCCACGCCGGACCCATGCAGGCCCGCCTTCAAGTCGTAGCCCTGTCCGTCATCGCCGATCGCCCCGAGCGCATGGATGCGTCCCACCCCCAGGGCATTGAGATTGCTGGTAACGGTTCCGGCCGCTCCCGGCCGGTTTCGGACATCCACAACCTGCCGTGCTTCCAGCCCCGTCTCCAGGGAGATTTCGGCAAGGTCAGGATCGACCATGAGATAGCGATCCAGGAAAAAGTCCCCCACGACCAGGATAGCGAAGTCTGAAAACCTGCTCAGCAGTTCTTTCAATTCGGAATGGGTCATAGAAAAAACGGGCCGTTCCGGATTACCTGCGGCCGCTGGGGATTTTAACAGAGCTTCTGAACACTACGCGTCGAGGAGGTAGTCCACGAGGCACTCGTGGTTCCGATAGTCCGCAATGATGAGATCCGCCCCGGCCTGAATCAGGCGGTCGCGCTTCCATGCATTCACGCCCCGGCGTCGAGCCTCATCAGAGGCGACGCCCACGGCCGTCCCGCCCGCCGATTTGACGTTTTCGATCTCCACGTATCCATCGCCGAAGCCCAGCAGTTCCTCTCCCGCGATACCCTGCGAGGCAATCAGGTCCCGGATTACCCTTTCCTTGGAAAAGTCCTGGTACCGGTCCAGTGCGCCGTAGACACGGTCTTCAAAGAAGGGTGTCAGCCCCAGAAGGTCGGCCTCCTCTCTAACGTACACCTCGTCGGTGCCGCTTGCCAGGTACAGCGTGAGTCCCCGGCGTTCCAGGTTGCGAAGAAGGTCCAGCGACCCGGGCACCATCAGATCCCCCACCTTTACCACGCCGGCCCGGAGACCCTGAATGCGGCCTTTGATGTGACGGTTGAGTCGTTCGTGATATCGATGTTTGTATGCCACCGGATCCAGAGGCGCGCCGCCGCGTTTTCGCACTTCCTCGGCGAGCTGGATCATCTGGTAAATGGTCTGTTTGCCGGTAAGCCGGTCGACGAAATCAGCCACAACCCGTGACAGTTGGGCCTCGGTTTCGCCTGTGCGGCATTCGCCAAGCGTTTCGACCATCATCGGAACCATGATTTCCCGCCAACCCTGGCGAATCAGCGAGAGCGTACCGTCGAAATCGAAGAGCACCGAGCGGAATCGACCGCGCGCAATGCCGGGATTCACACACTCTATCTCAGCCATTCGCAAGGAGTCGGAACGATCCGGCATAGCCATTGATGACCTTCATTATCAGGAAGCGTCTTGCATTTGTCCTACGGCGCGCTGCCGCGATCGGCAATCTAAATGCGCATCCATAATTGTCAAGGCATTTCACCCTTAGAAGCTGCCTTAAAATTCCCAGCGGTCTTCGCGTGGCTGCAAAAGCGCCGGGCGGCGTTGGTCAAACCCGCCCGGCGTACGAGATCGAGGCTGCGCTTGCGCGCCTTGTTTCCGGGACGGGACACCATGCCGCGCCTGCAGAGCGACTTTCTCGCCGGACTGTTCACGGATCTATCTTCGAGTTCAAATCTGCTTGTGATATTTCAATTCTGCATTATCTTAATACTGCATCTGATTTGTTATGAATAGTGAAGGGGGCTCAACGGACGTATCAGGGTCTGGCTATGGATCGGCGGGTTGTGCAGCGTTCGTCCACCCGTACGGGTGAATTACAGCTTGCGTCCGTTAACGCCGGCACGGTCTCCCATTTCGAACTCATCGTCAACGGTGTTTTCCTGATGGCCACCTACAATGCGTCGTCCAATCGCGCATTGATCGACACGGTCATGGAAACATCGAAATCCGGCAGGCACATCAACCTGCTTATCGGTGGTTTGGGACTGGGAATCACCCTTCGTCAGGCGCTCGCCTATTCAAACGTGCGTTCCGTGTGCGTGGTGGAACTCGAATCCCGAATTGTAAACTGGAACCGCGAATACCTGGACAATGCCGACGTTCTCGACGATGAGCGCACGGAGGTGGTCGTCGGCGATTTCTACGAATACGTACAGGGAAATCCCCGGAGCTATCACGGCATTGCGCTGGATATCGACAACGGTCCCGACCGGGTGGTGCGCCCGCAAAACCGGCGCGCGTACAGCGTTTCAGCGCTTCAGACGCTGAGAACGCGGTTGCGTCCGGATGGGACTTTGGCGATCTGGAGCCATGCCGTCAACCGCTCTTACGAGCGCGCGCTGGACCGTGTTTTCGGCGGGGTGACTCAACAACAAACGTGTGACCATAGCCTGGCCGGAAATCCGCTCGAGAGTGTAATTTATGCGGTTCGGGCCTGACTGGCAGCGGCAGACGACTTGAAAGGATTTGTGTGGATGAACAAAGACTCACTCACCATTACGGATAATCGCACCGGCAAGACTTACGAGGTACCCATCCTTTATGGTACGTACCCCGAATACGGGGCCGCCATTCGAACCGCTGACTTGAAGCAGATAAAGGTATCGGAGGACGATTTCGGGCTTCTCGGATACGATCCGTCGTATCTGAATACCGGATCCTGTCAGAGTTCCGTGACGTTCATCGACGGCGAAAAAGGCATCCTCAGATATCGTGGATATCCGATCGAGCAGCTCGCGCAGCACAGCACCTACCTTGAAACGTCGTATCTGCTATTGTACGGCGAACTGCCTGCGCAGGCACAGCTCGATGCCTGGAACGAATCGGTGATGGCGTACGTCAAAGCCGAGCCGAAGTTGACCGAACTGGTAAGCGGCTTCGGAAAAGGCTCCCACGCGATGGGGATGATGGTGGGCGTGCTGGGGTCTCTGTCCACATTCTACGACAATGCCAGAGACATCGACACGGAGGATGTTCAGGAACTACACATCCGCCGGCTTATGGGCATCGCCCCGGTCGCCGCGGCAGCCGTGTATCGCCAAAGCCAGGGGCTGCCTTTTGTGGACCCTGACCCGTCATTGGGATTCTGCGCCAATTATTTGAAGATGCTGTTTGAGGGTACGAGCGTATATAGGTCAGACCCCGCTCTGGAACGGGCGCTGGAAGTCCTTCTGATATTGCACGCCGACCACGAACAGAACTGCAGCGCGAGCACCATGCGCGGCGTCGGCAGCAGCGGTGCAGACCCGTATTCGGCAGCGGCGGGCGCCGCCGGCGCGTTGTACGGGCCGGCGCACGGGGGTGCGAATGAAGCCGTACTGAAGATGTTGAACGAGATCGGGTCGGTCGACAATATCCCCGCCTATATCAAGCGGGTGTACAACCGGGAGGTGCTGCTCCAGGGTTTCGGGCACCGGGTCTACAAGAACTACGATCCCAGAGCGGCGATTATCAAGAAGACGGCCGAAGAGGTATTCGAAGTCACCGGAAAGAATCCACTCATCGACATCGCGGTAGAACTGGAACGCATTGCGCTGGAAGAAGAGTTTTTCATTTCTCGCAGTCTGTATCCGAACGTTGACTTTTATTCGGGCATCATCTACCAGGCGATGGGGCTGCCCACGGACATGATGACGGTTATGTTCGCAGTGGGCCGCATGCCGGGTTGGCTGGCGCAGTGGAAGGAGTTGATGCACGATCCGGAGCAGCGCATCGCGCGTCCGCGGCAGATCTATATGGGTGAAGATATCCGGGACTATACGCCGATGGGAGAGAGGTAGGAGACGGATCGGACGAGACAGAGTTCAAAAAATACAAGGGCGCAAGAGCCATCGGCTTTTGCGCCCTTGTCGTATGGGCTCATTTGCGTGAAAGCAGGATACTTGATGCTGCGGGTCAGCCCACGGCAACGTTGTGTTTGTAGGGGCGACCCTTGTGGTCGCCCGCCTTCTTGGTATGCTGAAAGCTGACTGCTGATCGCTGACAGCTTTAATCACTCACCGTAGAGCTTCAATGGCGATAGCGTGATGAGGGAGGGTTCGTCCCGGAGGACGCGGGAGACGTGTTCGAGGGTGGGAACGACGCGGAAAGCCTGCCAGACGGAAGGCCCCACGCAAACCTGACTGACGAGGCCGGCGGATTTTACGCGTTCGCCCATAACGCTGAAGTTGAAGACGGGCCACATGCGCGGGTTGCCGGCGTTGGCGTAGTTCCGCTCGACCCATAAAGCCTGGTTGTAGTGGAAGATGGAGCAGACGTTGAAGCCAACGCCCATGAGCAGGTACAGGGCGTTGCGCTCCACCAGCCAATCCCAAGGTGAGGCGTGGCCGAACGCTTTCTCGTCCCACGGGCTGAAACGAGGCCCGGCGTGCCTGTGTCCTCCCATTGCGGCTTCTGCATCGGCCCCGATGGCCGCCAGGGAGTCGCAGCAGTGGTCGCTGCGCACGGCTTCCGGGCGCTGGCGGAAGACCTCCGTGATGTGCCCGACGTCGGAAGGCGATGTATCGATGTCCCATGCCTCAAGGCGCGTCCGGTAGGTGGCGGACTCGCCATTGACCTTTTGTACGAAAGTCGGAACGACCACGGTACCCGATTCGCCCACGGCGTCCAGTGCGCCGTCGATGACGGTATCCGCGCCGCCCTCGACGTATCCGAAACTCTTGAGGGAACTGTGAAAGAGAAGCGCATCGCCGTCACAAAGGCCGACGGCGGCGAAGCCCTGAAGCAGGTCCTTCTTGTGGATGTTCTTCTGATGTGCCATTTGGATCTTTGGAATCCAACCGGCGATTCTTATTTCCTTATACCCAGAGGATTAGAGAAATCGGCGATTTTGAGTAAAACTGCGGAGAAGAGAGTGATAGTTTCACGTTCTCGACCGACAAAATAGAAAAACTTCCCACCGAATTTGAATCCAATGGGATTACTCCACCACAGCAGATAAATCCGTTCGAGATACCAAATCAGATCGTCTTAAGTAGTGCTACAGCCCCGCAAGTACATGCATGGAACTCGAAATTTCCAACGCATACTCAATTCCCTTGGCGAGGGAATAGTTGTCGAAGTTTCCCAACTACCTCCTGAGCCACATTGTAATACTGTCGAATCTGGCCCACGCTAATGGTTGTCTGCCTGCCGTGTGCGATGTTGTTTCGGTGTGCGTGAATGCTATTGATGCCGTCCTTAAGACGGTCGTCAAGTTCGTCTTCTAAGCGCTTACGTAAATCAGGATCGAAATCACCTACCAATTGCAGTATCTTATCAACATTTGGAACGCTGAAGAGATTGAGCCTCCTTTGCACGTAACGCCTGACTGTAGCGTCCGCTCGTACGTTGCTGTAAGCCACTAGGGTCTCCCTACAACTTGCCTCAAGGTAGCCATTCGCGAGTACGCAGACGTACCGTGCAAGACTAGCTTGAAGTTCCTCGTCCACAGACGCAGCTTGATTGAACACGCTACGGATCTCGTTTTCGATCCGTTGGCGGTCGCCAAAACCAGTCATCGTACGGTACCAAACGCCTCCTTGGCTAAGGTTAAACGCGTCGAGACGCTCTCAATGTCTGTTGTCGCGCTAGTAATGTAAGCCCTAAATTCTTGGTTGCGCATCAGCTTCTCGGCTGCAGCCGCCAAATTCTCGGGCTGCTCTAAGGAACCATTTGCGGAACGAAATGCAACTCCTACAAGCAGGGCGTCTGTGGCGGCGGCGTTTAGAATCCGTTCGGGGCGAAAAGCACTTCGTCCGAGATGGGCTGAAGCTAGGGAGATAGTTTTCTTGAATAGTGAACGCATCTGTTCTATCCACTCCTCCGGAGGCTTTCGTTTTGCCGCCATGTAATCGTTTAGAAATCCCTTCATGGGACGTCTATAATCTTCACCCCACTCAAGAAGTGCGAAGAAACGAAGTATGAGTTCTTGTTCTTTCCCTCTGTGGCTTGGCTTGCCGTATATATCGCGCCAGTTCTTGTCGCTTGTTAGCTCATTGAGAAGGTCATTGAACCGACCGCGATAGACGCACGAACGAATTTCTTGGGGATTTAGCGGCGTACCGCCCGTATTCAAACGCTCAAAGATAAGGTAAATACTGCTTCGGTCGTCGTCGGGATCGTCCTGTTGGAACACTGTCGCGTGAACAATGCAGTCATCGAGTCGGCGTCTGTCCTCCTCCGAAAGATTCTTGCAGGTAACGCCATCGAATTCGTCTGAAACTCCGCGGAGACAAAATTCACTCCCCCGCAAAATACCACTAAAGAATGCCTCTAGAGTACGTAGTCTTTGCTGGCCGTCCACTACCACAAGCTTACTCGTATCCAGCTCTTTAAAAAGGAATATTCCGGGGACTGGCAACCCAAGAAGCAGCGACTCAATAAACCTAGACGCCTGTGCGGCAGTCCAAACAAACCCTCGTTGGAAATCCGGAACGTAGATGTCTCCCCTTGAGATTCGCTTCACTAATCCGTCTACTGGGTAGTCAGCTCCATAACTAGATATCGTGTAACGGACAGAAATTCCGAGCTCACCGTCTTCCGATTCTGATCGATCGTCCACTTCCTCTTCTAGCTCAATGTCGTTCACTTCTTCAGACATTGGGACGTTCCCTCCTCATCATTGCCCAAGGGGTATTTTTTCGATGTCCTGCATTTAGGGTTCTACAAGCAAAATGAATAATACAAACGAGTTCCGAAAACTTCCAGTGGATTGGGAACAACTCGAATCCGAGTTTTGTTGGTCGAACGGCACTTGGGCTAACAGCAGGTTAAACCCTTGTTCAATTAGGTATATCGCGAAATTATCCGCAAGCCCCTGTATCGATTTCGTTGTGTTAGTATTGGCTATTTTGCGTGGCCGGTCAAACGAATTCGATGTGGATTAATGGGAATAACGAGATATAAGTATCTTGCGGGGGAATTACATATCAACCAATTTCTGTCCGTTTCAAGGCCATGCAAGGAGTTTAGGGACGCACCATTCGGGACGGTGGCGAAAAGGCGACATCAGTTCCGGCCGAAAAGTGTACAGATGGAACAAGATGATAGACGATTATTGGTCAGAATTGAACCACTGATTTGTCCGGATATTTTGAATCCGCTTGATGACTACCTATTCTAGCGTTCGAAGCGCGTCGTCGACGGCCGAGACCAGTTGATCGACGTGCCGGTCTTCCATGGGAAGTGAGACATTGCCGCCGAGTTTCCAGTAGATCCCGCGATTGAGCAGGGCGAAGAACAGCCAGCGGTGCAGAAGCTGGTTGTCGCGGGCCGCTTCGCGGTAATTTCGGGGTCTTTCGGCCAGAAAGTGGACCCGGAACAGGGAGCCGGCCGTTGTGATCCGTGCCTGAAGGCCGGTATCCCGGAAGACACGTCCGAGCTTGTCGGCGAGGCGCCCTGTCAGCGCACTCAGTTTACCGTAGGCGTCCTGTGTGAGCAGGCGAAGCGTCGTGAGGCCCGCGACGATGGCGATGGGGTTTGCATTATATGTACCGGAATGAGGGATTTCCGGCGCGCTTCCGGTGGGGTTGTAGAGGTCCAGTACGTCCGAACGGCCGCCGACCACGGCGCCGGGGGTGCCGCCGGCAACGACTTTGCCGAGACACGTGAGGTCAGGGCGTACCCGATACGTTTCCTGGGCCCCGCCGCGGGAAATGCGGAAGCTGACGATTTCGTCGAATAGGAGCAGGATGCCGGCGCGTTCCGTCATTTCGCGGAGGCGCGAAAGAAAACCATCTGCCGGAAGGGTGAAGCCGGCGGCAGTGGAAAGCGGATCGACAACCACCGCGGCCAGATCGTCCCGGTGTTCGTTAATGATCGTATCACAGGCGTCGGCGTCGTTGAACGGGAGGACGATGACGTTCCGGATCGCCTGGGGGGTGAGGCCTCGCGAGGAAGGCACGGAATCGGGCCGGTCGGGCGGTCCCAGATTCCCGTCGAGCGGAGGAACGTGGCTTACCATGACGTATTCGTCCATCCCGTGATACGCCCCTTCGAATTTGGCGATTCTGTTCCTGCCGGTGAAGGCGCGGGCGGCGCGGATGGCATTCAGGACGGCTTCGGTGCCGGAGCTGCAGAAGCGCACCTTTTCAAACGATGCGACACGGTTCTTCAAAAATTCGGCCATTTCGACTTCGAGGGCCAGCGGACGCGAGAAGCCCGTGCCGAGGGCTATGCGCTCCTGGAGGGCGGCGACGACTTCGGGATGCGCATGGCCCAGGATGAGGGCGGTGTTGTTGTTCACGAAGTCAAGAAGGCGATTGCCGTCCAGATCGATGAAATGGACGCCTTCGCCGTGGTCGGCGTAGACCGGGTACGGGTCGAAGTGTACGCCGGTGCGCGTATTGCCGCCCGGAAGAGACGCCTGGGCGCGCCTGAACATCTCCCGTGAACGCGGGTGGTTGTCCATGTATTCGGCAATCTGTCTATCCACGGATGTCCGCAGGTTTCCCGGTTCCATGCATTCCTCGCCGCGGTGAGGGGGCTTCCAGGATGGTGAGGGAAGCCAGTTCAGGCACGCCGTTTTGTTTGAATCACATCAAAATACCGAAAAACGCGACCGTTTTTCAACTGTTGATTGCAGCCTCGATCACACGGTGCCGGCAGTTGAGGGAAGGGGTTGACTTGCCTGGTATACAGGTGTAGCATATAGCAGCCCGTTGAAAAAGCCCATCCGGGCTACGGCCGGCTCTTGCGGTCGAAATACTGCGTTGCGCTCCCTCGCCGAATCGCAGGATGGGACTCGGTCGCGCGCCTTGTCTTCGCCCCCAATGGCTCGGCCTCGCCTGCAGAGCGACTTTATCGACGGACTGCTAGGGAATGTTTCCGAAAATATGACCTGATATCGACGTATGACGGAGGTGTCGTTATGGCGGGCCTGGGTGTCGATGGATTGCCGCGGGTTTCCGGCGACCTGGAGGTGGCGAAGTCCAATATTGAGAAGTACGGGTATTGTCTGCTGAAGGACGCGTTGAGCCAGGGCCAGGTTGCGGCCATGCGGAAAAGGCTGGTGGAGCAGGCGGAGGCGGAAAGGCAACTGGGCGCGGCGTACGAAGACGGCGGCCCGAATCAGAACTGGGGATCGTTCCGGGACGAAATCGGCCAGGTGCGGCCCGAAGCCTTCACGGCTGCGCAGGGGGGCGTCAACCAGCGGCTGTGGATGTTGATCAACAAGGGACGGGTATTTCATGAGGTGTTGTTTCAGGAACGGGTGCGGGAGGTGATTGGCCATGTTCTGGGCGAGGAGTACCTGCTATCGAGCTTTACCGCGAATATTGCCAAGCCGGGCGGGGTGGAGATGGACCTGCATACCGACCAGTGGTGGATGCCTTCGCCCGCGCGTCCGGGAAGGAAGGGATTGCCCGTAGGCTCGATCACACGCGAGCGGTTCGATACGGACCTGGATGACGCGCCGCCGATGATCGCACCGGCGGCAGCGGTGAACGTGCTCTGGATGCTCGTGGATTTCAGCGCCGGAAACGGGGGAACGCGCGTCGTTCCGGGAAGCCACCTGTTCGGGCGGCAGCCGGACACGGACTCCAATTTGGAGGCGGTTGCCGCGGAGGGCCCGGCGGGTACGGCTCTGATTATCGACGCGCGGATATGGCATGGAACCGGGGCCAACGCGACCGGCGGTCAACGGCTCGCGCTGCTCACCACCTTCTGCGGTCCGCAGTTCCGGCCCCAGGAAAATTTCACCGTGGGCACGTCGCCGGAGGTGCTGCGGGACGCCTCTCCCGAATTGCTTGCGCTGCTCGGGTTCAAGGTGTGGCACGCATACGGTCGCATCGAAAACCCTGCGGTGGAGTTCATTTCCCCTGGCGAGCCGTCGCTGGGAGAACTGCGTCCGGAGTAGCGCAATGGCGCCCAGAGAGCGGGTCGATCGACGGACCATTTCAATCCATTGCGCCGGTTGCCGGACGCTGCTTTACAGGTACCAAAAAGGCGGACGGGGCGGCCTTGTCAAATGCTTCCTTGAACGGATCGTGAGTGACCACACACGCGGCGACCTGAAATGTCACGAATGCGGGCAGGCATTCGCGCGGGAGCGGGTGATAAGGGGGCGAGTTGTCCACAAGATCATTCAGGGCAAGGTGTTTACCCGGGGGATGTCCAAAAAGTAACATCTGTCAGGAGACAACAATGGACGAAGAACTCGCGACGTTCGGAGGGGGATGCTTCTGGTGCGTAGAGGCGTTCTATCAGGACCTGAATGGGGTGCTTGAAGTGGTCTCGGGATACGCGGGAGGATCGGTTCCGAATCCGACCTACCAGGAGGTGTGCCAGGGGGCCACGGGACATGCCGAGGTGGTACAGATCCGATTCGAACCGGAGACGGTTTCCTACCGGGACCTGCTGGACGTGTTCTGGCGCACCCACGACCCCACAACGTTGAACCGCCAGGGCGCCGACGTGGGCACGCAGTACCGGTCGGTGATATTCTACCACGACGATTCCCAGCGGGCGGAAGCGGTCCAATCCATGTCGGAGACGGACGCGTCGGAACTTTGGAGGGATCCTGTCGTGACCGAGATTTCGCCGCTGGCCGAATTCTACCGGGCCGAGGATTACCATCAGAACTACTATCGTTCTAATCGCGCCCAACCCTACTGCATCTTTGTGATCGACCCGAAGATGCTGTGGTTCAGGGACGCGTTTCAGGGACGGTTGAAGACGGGGTAACTGCATGGCCGGCGTTCGATATGGATTCAGTCTGGGTGTGACGTCGGCGCTGCCCGCGGATCTCGGGCGTATTCCGATGTCGGTGGAGATAGATTTCGGTCGCATGGTACGGGAGGCCGAAGCCCCCGGCCGGTTCGATCCGAATTCCATCGAGGTTGTGGATCTAACCTCAGGAAAGCCGGTCGCGTTCGCCAGGACCGAGGACTTCGCCTATGGCGCCAGGGGCAGAATCGAGTGGGTGATTGAAGACCCGGACCATACGGATTATGAAATCCGATTTCGCACGCTGCCGGAAAGGCAGCCGCTGCAGCCGCAGAAGTACACACCTATGGTCGGCGTAGGCGATCTCCTGCGATACAACGCCGGGGTCCCGCGCCCGATTGCGCTCGCGCATTCCATGCGGCTTGTTGATATCACCGGCGACGGCCGCGCCGATCTGGCGGGGTGCTGGAACTATTACTATCGACCGGGGTCACCCGTCAGCGGGATTGTCTGTTATCCCCGTGTGGGTCCGGATGAGGACTTTACGTTCGGAGATCTTGCCCGGTTGCGCTACGTCGAGAAACGAGGATCCCGCGAACTCAAGCACTTCCCGGACGTGTACGCCGAAGCGGATTTCTCGGATCTGAACGGCAACGGGCTGCCCGATATCGTGTACGCGGGGATGCGCGATACCGGGGTGACGGTCTACCTCAATTCAGGAGAACGAGACGGGGGCGGACTGCCCGTCTTCGTGAAGGATATCGAGATTCCGGCGCCGGTGGCTCAGAGCGGGGGCATCTGCATCGTGGATCTCAACGGGGATGGCGCCTGGGACGTGGTGGTCAACGGACACTATGTCAGGAACCTGAATCCGGACGGCTGGCCGTTCAGGCCCGCCGGGGCGGTGGATCTTCAGGCCGGGAAACAGCTCGCGTTCCTGGATCTCGACGGCGACGGATTGCCGGACGTCATGGCGACGCCCGCTGGCGGGTGTGACCATACGCTGAGATGGCGGAAGAATCTGGGAGGAGAACCGCCCCGGTTCGGACCGGAGCAGCAGCTGGGAGACCTGGAGCAGGGATCCTGCAGCCGGATCAGCACGGTAACGGACGGCCGGCGGAGCGGGATTCTGGTGCAGCACAATGCGTTTCAGAATCTCTCATCCTACGAACGGGTTGGAACGCGCGGCGGCCAACCTCGATTCGAACACCGGGGAAGGGCCCTTTCTATTTCTGCCGTGATGTCATTGAGCGATCAGGCGTGGCCGTGTTCGTGCGACTGGAATGGCGACGGCGTCTCCGATCTCGTCATCGGCGGGGGTTACGGTTGGCCGCGCGTGGTTATCAATAGCGGGAGCAATGAGCGGCCGGCCTGGAAGGAGCCGGAACTGATTTATTCGGAAGGCCAACCGATCCGGGTGCTGCGCGATGAGATTCTGCACAGCAACCACTGGCACAATATGGGATATCCCTATCCCGTATTCGTGGATTGGGACGGCGACGGCCTGCCGGACCTGATGCTCCCGAACGAAACGAACCGGATTGTCTGGTATCGGAATATCGGCACGCGTGAAGAACCCAGGTTTGGAGCTCGCCGTTTTCTGGAAGTGGACGGATTCCCGGATTCCGATGGTCTGAGGGCGGAGTCGGGCAGGGAGGCCGCTGACGAGACCCTGCCCAACAGTCCCTATCCCTACGATGCGCGTGCGCCGTTTTTCTGGCGGACCGGCGCGGCGTTCGCGGACTGGAACGGCGACGGGATGATGGACTTTATTGCGCACGACCATACACGAAAAGCAACGCTGTTCGCTCAATATCGGGACGAGCAGGGCTCCCGAAGACTGAAACGGGATGGCCACGTGCGGCTCGTGGACGGGCGGGAGATCGACGATTCCATCGTGGGTCGGATGAAACACTGGACAGAGTCATTCCGCGCCGTGGATTGGGACGGGGATGGACTGATTGACCTGGTGTATAACGTCGCGGGGTCGGGAAAGATCTACCTGCTGCGCAACGTGGGTTCGTTGAACGCTCCGGTGTTCGACCTGCCGAGAGAATTCAGGTGTTACGGCGAGGAGATCGCGTTTACGGTTCACGGCCCGAACGCGTGGCCGGGTGATTTCAACGGCGACGGGAAACCCGATCTCCTGGGGTGTGTCGAGTGGAGCGTATACCCGTTTTACTGTCACGCGGCCCTGGAGATGGAGCGTCACCCGACGTACCGGATGGGGACGGTGAGGAGCTTGTAGTTTCCGGCAAACCTGATTCTCGAAAACCGGATTGTCTGCCTGGTTCAATCCGGCGTTGATGATTCGACGATGGCCTGCTCTCTGGCGGAGGCAAGCGCACGGTAGCAGAAATCCGCGGCCTGCCAAGGGTCGTACCCGGTCCGGCTCCAGATCATGGCGCTCACCTCCGCGCCAACGGGGACTTCGGTTCCGGCATCGAGCAGGGTCTTGAAGTATTCGTTGAGGTCGAGGCTTCCTTCGCCCGGTAACAGGAAGGTCACGGCGCCGTCGTTCATATACCCGTCTTTGATGTGGATGTGGACGGTGTCGGGCAGGCAGAGGTCGGCGGCGTGCCTGAGGTCGATACCCTGCACGTGAAAGTGGCTGTGGTCGAAGTGGATTTTCAGATTGGAATGACCGGTGTTCTCCATGAGCCACGCCGCTTTTTCGGGAGTGTCCAGGATTGCGCCGACGTGCGGTTCCACGGCCAGGATGACGTGATGTTCCGCTGCAAGATCCGCAAGTTCCATCAGGTCGGCAGCGACGGCTTCCCTGTCGGTATTCCAATTCGTGAGGGGACCGCTCACCGTGGTCGTGATGATGGCGGGATTGCCGCCGAAATTCAAGTCTTCGGCGAGGATGCAGTTTCGGACAAAACCGGCTCGCATAACCTGCCGGTCGCTGTCCCGGGCGCACGTGGAAACCGGGCCGAAAAGGGCCGGTGGTGGAAAGCCGAGATCCCGCAGGGTCTCTGCAAGTCTGCGCCTTGTGTTCCGATTGAGCTTGTGTGGCGCCGTCGGCCATGCGTCGCCGATGGCGATTTCGATAGCGTCGTAGCCGATCGCGCGGATTCTCGGCATGGCCTCGAAGACGTCCACCTTCTGTGTGGCGTAGGTGCTGAAACCGATCGGGATCATAAAAAACCTAAGGAAGAAGGTAGAATGAAGAAGGTAGAAGGAATGCGGTAAGACGGTAGAGGTGAGAAAATCGGGTAGACGCAAGACGTAAGACGTTAGAAGACATCCTTGCCCGATATTTCTTCTTCCTGGCCTCCGGCACGATAAGAAACCTCACAAGGCAGACAATCTCTCCCCTCTTCCGGCTTACGTCTCACCAGGCGGAGGGGCGGGGTGTGGTCGTCTCCCTTCTCCCGGCTTACGTCTCACCAGGCGGAGGGGCGGGGTGTGGTCGTCTCCCTTCTCCCGGCTTACGTCTTCCCGTCCTTTGAAGAAAATCGAACATCGCCCAGGTGTCAAGCGGCGTCGGAGCGGATGGGCAGTGAATATCGAAGCGTGAGACCGATATGGACCGGATCAATCTGGGACTGGTAGGGTGCGGCGGTATGGGAACGCGGCACCTGTATGGCCTTCGGACGCTCGCGCAGACCCCGTTCAACAGGATCGACTTGCGGGCGTTGTGCGACATCAATCCGATGAATGCCCGGATGGCGGCCGCGGAGGCCGAAAAGCTCCTGGGGACGAAACCCGCGATCTTTACGGACCTGGAGGCAATGGCCGCCGCAATGCCGGAACTGGATGCCGTCGACGTGGTGACCGATCCCGCCGTGCATCATGAGGTTGCTTGCGATGCGCTGAATCTGGGCCTGCACGTGATGGTGGAAAAACCGATGGCGATTACCGTTCGGGCCTGTCATATGATGATTCAGGCGGCGGAGCGGAACGGACGCGTGTTATCGGTGGCGGAAAACTACCGGCGGGATCCCTCCGCAAGGCTGGCGCACCACGTTGTGTCCAGCGGCGCGATCGGGACACCCTACATGGGTCTGTTTCACGAAGTGAGCGAAGGCGACCGGATCTTCATCACGCCGTGGCGCCACCTCAAGAATCGCGGCGGGCCGCTGGTGGACATGGGGGTACACTATGCAGACCTGATCCGCTATCAGTTGGGGGATATTCAGGAAGTGTACGGCGACGCGCGGCTCGTGGAGCCTGTGCGGCGGAAGTCCGATTCGATGTGGAGGCCTTACGAGTTTTACCGGAAACAATACGAAAACATGGCGCCTGAAGTCCCGGCCGACGCGGAGGATTCGTCTTTAGCGATGTTTCGCATGGTCAGCGGCGCCGCCGTGAGCTGGGTGGTCGGTCTGGGGGGATACGGGGGATGCAGTAAGCAGTTGATTCTGGGTACGGAGGGTTGCATTGAGGGTTTCGGGACGCGCGGCGGCAGGGTTCGGATGCGTCGGGGGCGTGGCGACTTCCAGGAACAGGAAGCAATGCTGGCGCAGGCGGAGGGCTTCGAACAGGATGCGCTGGCCGCCCATTTCTTTCCCGGCGGGATGACGGCAGCGGACCGCGAGGTCGACTGGAAGCTTCTTGCTATGGAGTATTACGAGTTTGGCGAGGCCATCGCGGAGGGTATGGAAGTCGAAGTGGACGGAACGGAGGGGATGAAGGATGTGGCGGCCGTCTACGCCATATTGGAGTCAGCCAGGGCAGGTCGGGCGGTCAAGATGGCTGATGTGGAAAGCGGCGAAATTGACGCCTATCAGGCGGAGATTGACACGGCGCTGGGTATTGTGTGAAAGGAGTGTAAAATGCCGGAAAAGCGGCCAAACGTGGTGTTGATCATGACCGATCAGCAGCGGGGGGATTGCTTGGGCCTGGACCCCAATGCGCCGGAGGTCCTGCAGACGCCCAATCTGGACTGGCTGGGCGGTACGGGGGCGTTTTTCGGGCGCGGTTACTCTGAGTGTCCGAGTTGCATTCCCGCACGGCGTTCCCTGATGACGGGCACGGCGCCGGCTGCAAACGGCGTGGTGGGGTTTCAAGGAACCGAGTGGGAACCTCGGCATACCCTGGCCGGAGAACTGTCCAGGGCGGGATATCAGACGGAAATGATCGGGAAGCTGCACCTGTCGCCGATGCGCAAGCGGTACGGATTCGACCATATGCAGCTTGCGGACGCCACGCGGGGACGGGAGAACGACTACGTGGACTGGCTGAAGGAACGTCACGGACGCACGGAGGTGGATCCGGGGATGGCCCACGGAATCTCGGCCAACGGCTGGGTGGGACGACCGCACCATCTGGCCGAGGAGCAGATGCATACGTTCTGGTGCGTGGACCGGGCGATGACCTTCCTTCAGAAGCGGGATCCGTCAGCACCGTTCTTTCTCAATCTCTCCTTCATCGATCCCCATCCGCCGTTGACGCCGCCAGGGGTCTACTATGACCGCTATATCCATCGCGCGTTGCCGGAACCGGTCGTGGGAGATTGGGCTGTGCGGTTCGACGCGCCGCCGAAGGGGCTGGATCCAGACGCTTCGGAGATCTGTCTGGGTACCCACGATATGCAGTGCGCGCGTGCGGCGTACTACGGGATGGTGAATTTCATCGACGATCAGATCGGGCGGTTGATCCAGGTTGCGCGAGGCACCCTGGACGAATGTCTGATCATCTTCACGTCGGACCACGGAGAGATGCTCGGGGACCACCACCTGTTCCGGAAAACGTGGCCGTTCGAGGCTTCAGCGCGGGTGCCGTTTCTGATTCGGCCGCCGCAAAGTTGGGGGGCGCCTGAATCTGTCACGTGCGATTCACCGGTGGGTCTGCAGGACGTCATGCCGACCATTCTGGACGCGTGCGGCCTGAATGTGCCGGAAACGTGTACGGGCAGGAGCCTGGTGCCGGTGGTGCGCGGCGAATCGGATGGCGTACGCGACCTGTTGCACGGCGAACACTCGGGGTGTTACGCGTACGAGCATGGAAATCACTATGTGACGGATGGTCGCCACAAATACGTCTGGTTCACCCAGACGGGCCGGGAACACCTGTTCGACCTGGACGAGGACCCGCACGAACTTCGCGACCTGTCGATGGCGGAAGGCGCGGATGAACTGCTGTCCCCATTGCGGAAGCGATTGATCCGGTTTCTCGAGGGTCGGCCGGAGGGATTCACCGACGGCGAAAGGTTGATTGTGGGACGTAAACACAAGTCGGTGATGCCGGGGTATGAGCCGGAGAAGATGTTTCCGTTTCTGTAGGCCGCAATCGCGCCTGCCCGGCGTCGATTCGAAATATGATAGGTAAACCGCCGGCGCCGCTTGTTTTCCGGACCGCGGGGTTCTGTTTGTCCCGGTCCGTAACGGGAGCTATATTTCGACGACTGTTTCTGTCCGGTGTCTATCGCGGTTCGTCACCCGGGCCGTGCTCATTGACGTGTCGCACACAGGAAAGGAGAAGCTACGCATGGAATCGTTCAAACGCATCGTTGGCGTCTATCTCATCATCGTCGCGGCCGTGGTAGCGATACACACGGTCGTCGAACCTCTGTATTATACATCCACCGAAGCCAGTCCGTACAGCCCGCACTGGAGCAAGCTAAACGCGCTTATGGTGCTGGCGATCGTGTTGGGCGTGATCTTCGGATATATTCGCAAGCGCGGCGCCGGCGGAGGTGCTTCCATAAACCGCGAATATCTCGAAGCCAACATCCAGTTTTACGGCCTTCTGTTTGTCGGCATTCTCTTTTTCTGGAACTTCTTCAACCTCCACAGTCCCGGATTCACTGCCATAGCGATGGAAACGGTTTCCGCGGTGTGGATCGTGATCGACGCCGCCCTGCCCTTGCTCCTGGCCGCAATGGGCTTCTCCATGCTAAGATCCCGGGAATAAGCTCCGGTGAATCGTAATCGGAGCGCGGTACACGCCTGGTACATCCGTTAGGAAATCGAAAGAGCCGTCAGTTGGACTTATGCCCAGTCTGACGGCTTTTTCGTTTCGGGTGCCGGTTTCGATATGCCGCCTGGCTCAGGATCGCCGGTTCAACCCTTTCTGTCACGCGCGATCAGCAAGTCCGCAGGGATGCCCAGGTTTTCGGTGAGGCGGCTGATCTGACGAATGGACAGGGTTCGCCTGCCGTTGTAGAATTCGGAAACACGGCTTCTTCCGCCGAGCCACTCAGCGAGATCCGTTCGCGAGAGTCCTTTCTGTTCCAGCATGAAGTCGACGACATCCCGGGGTTCCATTGTTCCATCGAGGGGAAACCGGACGTCTTCGTAAGCCTGTACCAAAACGGAAAGAAACTCCAGGCGCTCGTATTCATCCGAACCCGGTTCGGGATCGGCATCCAGCAGGCCGTCGATTTCACGTACGGCCGCGTCGTATTCGGCTTCGTCTCGTAATACATGAGGTCTTGAGAAGTCGAGTTGTTTGCCCATTTTCAATACCCTTCACAGTGTTGATTGACGAATCCAGGAATTATCCCGTTGATCGCTTAACGAGACGCTGGATCAGCAGTCCGGCGACGATGAGAACCAGCCCGATGGGGGTGGACGGCAGGATTGCTTCGCCGACCAGGAAATGAATGAAGAACAGGGAGACGAATGGAGAGATGAAGATCAGGTTGGCGACTCTGGCCGTTGTCTCCGAGAGGCGTAAGGCGATGAGCCAGAACACAAAGGCGATGCCCATTTCGACGATGCCGACGTACGCGGCGCCCATCAGGCCGTTGAGGCTGGAAATACGGATTTCCGAGAAGAACAGACAAAGGACGAATGTGAATGGCAGGGCAAACGTGAAGTTCAGGAAGAGGCCGACGACCGCGTCCCGGTCATCATGCGTGTTGTAGATCCAGTACAGGGCCCAGACGATCGTGCTGGCGAGGGCCAGTGTCACGCCGAGGGGATCAGACAGCCGGAAGTCCAGGAGGTTGCCCCGCGTGGAGATGACCAGGACGCCGGAATAACACACGAACCCGGCAAGGATTTCCCGCGGTCTGATGCGTTGTCTCAAGAGAGGAATGGACAGGAGCGAGAGTGTGATCGCCCAGGTGTAGTTCAGGGGCTGAGCTTCCTGAGCCGGCAGAAGATCGTAGGCCTTGAACAGGATCACGTAGTAGAGGCACGGGTTGAGCAGGCCCAGCAGGAGCGACTTCAGATATTGTCGTTTTGAGTACGAGAAGATGAGGCTTCCGTTGCCCTGGATGACGACAATGAGCGCCAGGGTGCAGGCGGAAGCCAGGCTTGCATAGAAGAGAAGCTGCAGGGGGTCCAGGTATCGGAGGGTGATCTTGAAGGCGGAGGCGACGGTCGACCAGAGAAGAACCGTGGCGATGGCGTAGAGGTAGGCTTTATTCTGGTCGCGCATTGATGCTGAGACGAGGGCGCCCACGAGGGACGCCCCTACCCGTTAAGGGAATTCGATTTGGAACAAAAAAGAATGAATGATTGAAATTGTAGGGGCGCCCCTTGTGGGCGCCCGCCTATTCTTTCTCCACCTTATCCAGTTTCCGTTCGTAGGAAAGGTCGATTTCGGCGCGGATGTTGTCCACGGGTTTCCGGTGGTCTACCCGTCTTACCTCGGGGCGCGTGAGGTTCGTCCGAATTCTATGTGAAATGACGATGCCGCGGGTGGCGTCTATGACCCAGGTACCCTTGCCTTCTCCGGTTCCGTCGACGACCAGATGAAGGGAGCCAATATTCAGGGACGCTCTGAAACGGACATCTCTGTCTTCCTCCAGGGTGACGACTTTATTGCCTTTCTTCGTGGTGACGTTTTTCACCTTGTAGGTGCTCTTGAATTCCACCACGGCTTCGTCATCAAGAACCAGGATCGGCGTTTTGAAGTTGGTTTCGCCGGTCCACGTGTCTCCGGGCCCGACCGGTTCCTGCGGAAAGACCGGGTGAAGTTCAGGTGTCCAGACCTGCCTGAGATCCGTAAGAATATCCGGCCGGTTGAGTTCTCGCTCCGAGAAATCGGCTGAAAAGCGCTGAATCGCTCCATCCGGCGAGAGAAACCACGTGAGTTCCCGGTCATCCAACTGTTCCAGCGTATAGGGAAACTGGTCGTGCGTGAGACGTTTGTTCTCGAAGAAAAAGCCGTTGACGGCCTTGCTGACCCTTGCGACAAGGCGCGTGGTCTGTGCGTCGGTTTCGCCGTTCGCGCCGGCCTGGATGACTTCCCGGCTTCGCCACTCGCCTCTGATCTCGCCGGAGGTAAATCCGCGCCTCGTGCGTCCCGGAACGATCACTTCCGAGCGGTCGCTCTTGAAGACCACGGAATATTTGTGCTTGTACTTGACGGTGCGTCCGTCCGGATAGGTGACCCGAAGGGTGACTTTCTCCCTGGCCTGGATGGAAGTACCAATGGACAAAAGAACGGCAAGACACAGGAACCAAGAGGTGCCCGGAGACTTCATGTTGCGTCCTCCTTTGTGAGCGATCCGTCAATTACTTGAAAAGGAGCCCGAAATAAAAAAACGGGCTGAAGAGTTTTTTCTTGGGAACCGCGTTGGCGATCATGCCGGTGATGAGATCGCTGATCTGTTGATTCCGTGCGGCCTTTTGAATGACCAGGTTGAGCAGGGGACGCCAGCGGCCCAGGTCCTGCAGGCGCTTGCTGGTTCTGAGTTCGTCGCCGATGGCATCCCAGAGTCGGTCTTCGTATCGTTTCAGGAAGGCTTCGCTGAAGTCATTCGCCGATCTGGCTTCCGCCGCGACCTGCGTTGCGAAACGCGCGGCGTAAAGGGCGTTTCCGATGCCCTCCCCCGTGAAAGGGTCGATCAGCCCGGCGGCGTCGCCAAGCAGCATGAACCCGTTGCCATAGCTCTTCCTGCGGATGCTGCCGATGGGCAGATTCCATCCGATGGGTTCTTCCATGGCCCGTGCATCGGCGAACCGCCGGTCGAAAGGCGGGCGGCTGATCACCTGCTGCAGCGCGTCCTTCAGATTGACCTTGCGGCGCTTGAGGCTGCTGTGTAGCATGCCGATGCCGACGTTCGCATAGCCGTTCTCAAGGGGGAAGGCCCAGAAGTACCCCGGCAGGACTTCGTTGACGAAGTGAAGTTCGATCTGGTCCTTCAGTCCCGTCACGTTTTCGTAGTAGCAACGCAGGGCAACAACCCAGTGCCGGCCGTCGTGGCGATATTGCCCGGTCCGCCGCGCGACGATGGAATTGAAGCCGTCGCATCCCAGGACCAGGTTGGCGCGGTAAGTCTGCTGCTGTCCGTTGGCGCTGCCGGTTACGCCACTGACGGTCCCATTTTCCCGGACCAGGTCTTTAACCGCAAATCCCTCGATGCACGCGTCGACACAGTTTCGGGCTTCCTGGAAGAGGAAGGCGTCAAAAACCGTCCGACGGATGACAAATCCCTCCATGGGGATATTCCGCCCGGTACCGATGTCGTGAAGGGTATGCCGCTCCAGGTCGATCCAGGCATCCACGTGATCGGGGCTGCTGAAAACGATCTTGCTGATGAGCGCTCCGGGCAGATCCCGGATCTTTTCGAGCAGGCCGAGTTCGAGCAGAATGGCTACGGCTTTCCCCGACAGGGCGTCGCCGCAGATCTTGTCTCTTGGAAAAGTCGACTTGTCCAGGAGAAGGGTCTTGAGACCGTGCCGCGACGCGTACAGCGCGGCGGCGGCGCCCGCAGGGCCCGCGCCGACGATTATGAGATCATAGGTGGTTCGTTGAGGGTCCGACATAATGTCCCAAGCGCAGAGCGACTCTAACTTCAACACGCGGTACCTTTTAACATATCTTTATCGTGCGCACGCGTCAAGCGAGAAAACCGTCCCGCACACAGCAGGAGGGACCGGAAATTGAGCCGGAGACAAGCGCGAAAATCAAAGCGGCAACGCGAGATCGGAGTCCGGCAACCCGCGACCGTCGCAGCCGCGTTCCTGGGTCTCCACGTCCTTCTCGCCTACTGGCGTCCCAATCCCTTCTGGGGCGCGGACCTTCTATACTATTATCCTGATTCACTGCGGGCTGTTTTCATCCTGCTCGCGATACTCGTTCTCGTTCCGTTCGTGCGGGTACGGATTCACGCCCTTTTTGCGGCGATTCCCGCCGCACTCTGGGGCAAGGGCGTCCGCACCTGGATCGTCCGCACTCTGTTCATTCTCCTGGCTCTTGTCGGATTCATTGCGTTGCAGTCGGCGCGGCACCTCCTGGGCGACGGCTATCTCTATTTGCGGGAACTGGACGCCGGCATGACAGAACGCGTCGACCGGGCGCCGCTCACCTTCGCTCTGATTCGATTCCTGCATGACGCAGGCGCCGCGCTCTGGCGAACCGCCGAAAACACGTACCGTGTCTACAGCTATGCTTCCGGCCTTCTCTATCTGGTGCTGGCTTTCGCCACGGCCGGCGCCCTCGGAAGGAACGGCCGTGAGAAATCCGTGGTATTCGCCTTCCTTCTCACCGCCGGATACGTGCAGCTCTTCTTCGGATACGTGGAGAACTATGCCTTCTATATGCCGGCCAGTCTGCTGTTTCTGCTGGCGGGTCTTCGGAGTCTGGAAGGCCGGGCGCCCCTCTACGTGCCCGCGCTGGTGCTGGGACTGCTCGTTCCGTTCCACTTTCTGTTTGTTCTCTTTGCGCCCTCCCTGCTCATCCTCGGCTACTGCGGATATCGGCGCCGCGAGACGTCGATGCCGCGATGGAAGAACGTCGTGGACAAACTGGCCGCGGTTTGCAGCGCCCCGCTGGCGGCCGTGCTCGTCCTCTGGATCGCCGGCTTCGACTTCAGCGCTTTTCTGGAGCGGACAGGCGGAAAACACCACATTCTCCCGCTGTTTGCCGATTCGGGCTTTCACGTGCCCTACCGCATCGTCTCCGTCTCCCATCTGCTCGATTTCGTCAATCTGCAGATCCTCTCGGCCCCGGCAGCGGCGATGGCGGTGTTCCTGTTCGGTGGAAAGGACTTTCGTCACCATCCATTCCTGCTTTCGGCCGCCGCGGTCCCACTGTTCTTCACGTGTATTGCAAACCCTGAAATCGGCGCCTTCAGAGATTGGGACATCCTGGCGCTTCCGGCCCTGCCGCTCACACTCTGGGCTGCCGCGGCGCTGCTGGAACGCCGTCGTCAGGACGAACGGAGCCGCCGAAGCGTCTCTGTCATTTGTGCGGCCGCCGCCCTGCACACCCTGCTGTGGATAGGCCTGAACGCCAACCCCGCGGCCGCCGAGGCGAGATATGTGCACCTCATGGGCAGACTCAGCGGTCATGCCAGCTCATACGGTTGGGAGACGCTGGGTACATACTATCGTCTGCAGGGCAGAACAGTACCGGCATTGAACGCCTATAAACGCGCGCTCGATGCGAATCCGCAGAATCCCCGCCACTGGTTGTCCGTGGGGATCATTTATTGCGATCTCGGCCGCCCGCAGCGTGGGATAGACCACCTCAGAAAGGCAACGGAAATCCAGCCCGACCTGGCTGAGGCGCATATCAATCTGGGTACTGCATACCTCGGCGCCGGGCGGCACGAGGCCGCGATAGACCACCTCAGGAAAGCGGTTGAACTCCAGCCGGAAGGGACGCTCGCGCTTGTCAATCTCGGCGCCGCCTACAACGAGGCGGGAAGCTACGGCGAAGCCCTGGATCCGCTCAGGAAAGCGCTTGAACTACAACCCGGACACCCGGGCGCGCACGTTAATATAGGCGCGTCATTCCATGGCCTGGGACGGTACGAAGAGGCCGTTGAGCACCTCGAGACCGCGCTCGAGCTTCAACCCGCCCTGGCCAACGCTCAGACTTACCTGAACATAGGCGGGACCTACCACAGTATGGGACAGTTTGAAAAGGCGATCCCGTACCTTCAGAAAGCCATTGAGATCAACCCCCGGCTCACGAACGCCTACTTCAACCTGGGACTGGCCTATGGCGCGCTGAATCGATTGGAGGAAGCAAGAGCCAACCTTCGAAAGGTGCTGGAACTCAATCCAAACGATCCCCAGGCGCCCGTTATCAGGCAGTTGCTGGGAAAAAGCCGTTAGACGGGAGAGGTAAGACGGGAGAAGAAACCCTTGCCAATATGTTCCTCCGATTAGCCTGCGGCGTGAGAAGAAACCTTGCAAGGCAGGCAATCTCTACCCTCTCCCGTCTACCTTCTCACCCGGTTGTGGGTGGGAAGGGTGGTGTGTACGCTGATAGCTGTGTTTCCCGACATCGGTGACGACATTGGAACGGATCTATTTCATCTCAGACGTCCATATAGGAGCGCCCGACCTGGATGGCAGCGCTCGCGAGCGGGAAGACGTCCTGATCGACTTCCTGAAATCCATCCGTCGCGACGCGCGGGCGTTATACATCGTCGGCGACCTCTTCGACTTCTGGTTCGAGTACCGTACAACGATCCCTTCGAGCGGCGCAAGGGTCCTGTTTGAACTCTACAACCTGGTGGAGGCCGGCGTGCGCGTGATCTACCTGCCGGGGAATCACGACCTGTGGCCGGGCGAATACTTTTCCGGCCAACTTGGCGTTGAACTGCCGGGCGGCCCGATCACGGTTACCCACCAGGACCTCAGGATCCACATTGCCCACGGAGACGAAATCCGGACCGACTGGCGGTTCCGCCTCAGCCGGGGCATTCTGAAAAACCGGTTCTGCGTGGGCCTGTTCAGATTGCTTCACCCGGACCTCGGGGCCGTCCTCGCCAGGTACACCTCCCGGCTGTCAGAGTACCGGATCCGAAGGCGGGGCTCCGGTAACCGGGATATTCTCTACAGGGCCGCACGGGAAAAAATCGCTCAGGGAGTCGACATCGTCATCCACGGCCACTACCACTTCACGCTCCACGCCCGCGTGGGAGGTTCCCCAGGCGATCCGGCAGTCACGGAGATGCGTCCCGGGGACCACACCGATGACCGAACTGAACGCACAGGCGAACTGGTCGTTCTGGGCGACTGGATCCAGCAATGCACTTATGCGGTATTGGAAAATGGCGGAATTCGGCTGGAAAAATGGGTAGAGGGCGCATTGTCAGAGCAGGCGATCCCGATCGAAGAAGGAGATTCGTGAGATGGCGATGCGCCAACGGCCCATCACGATACAATTACGCGATCCGCACCTGGCGTCTCTATGATTCTCTCCATAGACCAGGGCACAACCGGGACGACCGTGCTCGTCATCAATCGCGGAGGCGATATCGTCGGCCGCGCCTACTCGGAGTTCAACCAGATCTATCCTCAACCCGGGTGGGTTTCTCACAATGCGGATGAAATCTGGCGCTCCACGTGCGCGGTGATCGCCGACGCGATCAGGAACTCGGGCATCCGCCCGTGCGAGGTTGCAGGTATCGGGATCGCCAACCAGCGGGAAACCACGGTCATCTGGGACCGTCGCACCGGAGAACCCGTGCACGACGCCATCGTGTGGCAGTGCCGACGGACCGCGGATCTCTGCCGGCGCTACCGGGAGCAGGGCCTGGAAGAGATGGTCCGTAAAAAGACCGGCCTTGTGCTCGACGCGTACTTTTCCGCGACTAAAATCGTCTGGTTATTGGAAAACGCATCCGGGCTCCGTCGCCGTGCGGAGGCCGGCGACGTCTGCTTTGGCACGATCGACACCTACCTCCTCTACCGGCTCACCGGGGGCGCCGTTCACGCGACGGACCTGACCAATGCCTCCCGCACCATGTGTTTCAATATCCATTCGCGCGAATGGGACCCGGACCTTCTCGACGCGTTCGACATCCCCCGGGCTATTCTCCCTGAAGTTCATCGCTCGGCCCATGTGTTCGGAACCACACGGGGCGCGGGTCCGCTGCCGGAGGGGATCCCCATTGCCGGTATCGCGGGAGACCAGCAGGCGGCGCTCTTCGGGCAGCGCGGCGTATCCGAGGGCGACGTAAAGAACACGTACGGCACCGGCTGCTTCGCACTGTTCCACACGGGCTCGGAAGCGTTTCACTCGCGGAATGGCCTGCTCACCACGCTTGCATGCGATTCCCGCGGCGGTACCGCATTCGCCCTTGAAGGCTCCGTCTTCAGCGCCGGCTCGGCCGTCCAGTGGCTGCGCGACGGTCTCGGTCTGATCGCGAATGCGTCCGAAACCGAAGCGCTCGCGCGATCGGTTCCGGACAATGGCGGCGTTTATCTCGTCCCAGCCTTCACCGGCCTCGGCGCGCCGTACTGGGATCCGGACGCCCGCGGGACGATCGTCGGCATCAACCGGGGTACCGAACGCGCCCACGTCGCCCGCGCCGCCCTCGAATCCATCGCGTACCAGAGCGCCGCGCTGGTGGATGCAATGACCGCCGACACGGGGCGTCCCGTCGCCGTTATGCGAGTTGACGGCGGCGCCTCCGCCAACGACTTCCTCATGCAATTCCAGGCCGATATTCTCGATACGCCGGTGATCCGCCCCCGCCACACCGAGACCACCGCCCTGGGCGCCGCCATGCTCGCGGGGATTGCGACCGGTTTCTGGTCTGGCCCTGACGCACTTTCAGGTCTCAATTTACCGGAACGCACCTTTGAACCCTCCATGCCAAAGAAAGAGCGCGACGCCCTGCTGAATCGCTGGCGTCACGCCGTTCGAACCGCCCGCCACCACGGGAATCCGGTAAGTAGAGAAAAGGAAGAAGGTAGAAAGGAGAAGAGGCGGTAAGTAGAGACAAGGAAGAAAGAAAAAGGAAGAAGGAAGAAAGAAAGAAGAAGCGGCGGTAACTTTACTGTATGGGACGCATCGGAATGGATGCGCATTGTGTAAAACGAGAAGTGATTCTCAAAGGGCAGCGTGAGACCGATTGGATGTTATCGTCTCTCGGCTCGGACCTGCTCGATTCATGGTTCCAATCGAAAAGTCCCGCGTTGATTGGCCAGATCGAAAAATTCGCGGTCTTGCGCAGCGTGGACGGTAATGGCTGCAATCACGCTTTTTCTCTTGAATGGGAAAAGGACCAGGTACCAGATCCCGAATCCAACAATGGCGTATGGCCACAAACCGGTGAACGCCAGGTAGCATGTCACCACCAGCACGATCCATTCGAGCTTTCGGGCAAACATATTCAAAATGAGATGACTCCAGGGCAGCTTCCACTCCAGCGCACACCGGTGTCTCCACGACACGTTGTAGAAGACCGCGCCTCTTTCATTGACGTGCCGGGAAAGGGTTTCCCAATCAACAGGTGGCTTCGATCCAGTTTCATGGGCGCCTTCTGACTCGCTTGTCAAGCTCATGTCTGATGGTTTTTCCCGCTTCGCCATCGTGTCGTCTCATTCAGCGCTTCGTACCCTGTCCCTGGTTCTTTACCGTCGCATCCGCGGCTGCTGTCGGTACGCCTGACGCCGTCGACGCTCGCAGGCTTATCACTTGCCTGGTCCTGTCGATTTCTGCCGCCAAGATCTTCTCATCAGGTAAGGCAGTCAGGTATTCCGCAGCCAATACCTTGTTTGGCAACCCTTCAAGCGCGTACCGAGCAACCGCCTCGTCCCTGTGCGAACAAAGGATCAGCCCGACGGGCGGATTCTCATTTTCACGCATCCATTGATCGCGGGCGTAGTTTAGATATAGATGCATCTGTCCTGCGTCGGCGGGTGTGAATTTGCCAACCTTTAGGTCGATGATCACCAGACAGCGCAGCCCGCGATGGAAAAACAGCAAGTCCACCCTGTACCACTCATCGCCGATGCGCAGTCGTCTCTGTCGGCCAATGAAGCAGAAATCCCTGCCCAATTCCAAGAGGAATGTCTCCATGCGGTTGATCAGTGCTTCTTCAAAGTCGTTTTCGGAGTACTCGTCCTTGAGATCCAGGAATTCCAGGACGAACGGATCCTTGATCGCGTCTTCTGGGTGAGCGCGATCTTCGGGAGATGGCTGCCGACCCTTAGTAAGCATTGCGGGCTTGTTTTTGGATAGAGCAGTACGTTCGTAGAACTGAGAGTTGATCTGCCGGTTGAGTTGGCGGACCGACCACCCACCCTGCAGCGCTTCGCTTTCGTAGAATTCGCGGGCACGTCTGTTTTTGACTGACAGCAGCCGTATGTAGGCAGACCAAGGCAGTGGAAAGCGTGAGGCAATTCTGGCTATCGAAATTTCTGCAGACACCGTCTGCAGATTTCCACTGGAGCCAGATTCTGCAGACGGTGTCTGCAGAATCTGCCATGCAAGGTAGAAAGCCCTCATATTCCAGACATTACGGACCGAAAATCCACGACCATAGAGCTTGGATAGGTCGGCGGCAAGCCGTTCTACAATACCGTCTCCGTAATCACCACCCCGTCCACCCGACTGCTCGAACTCCACGATCTGCCGTCCGATCAGCCAATATGCCGCGGTCATTGCTGCATTCACAGAACGTGCAGCCGATTTTCTGGCATCGTTAATGATCTTGGACACATCGCCAAAAATGGCTTGGTACTTGACTTCGTGCCCGTTGGTCCTGGGTGTAGGATTTTCCATATACAGCTCTTTTTTACTCCGTATCTGATTCTTGGATAGGAAGATGGGTCTATTACCTGACTGACGCCAACATTCTCCAGAAGCACAGTTGTGAAGCAATAATACAGGCGTTTCGTAGAAATGTGTCGGACCAAACAGATTTGCACCGACCCGACGTCCTCCGTCCAGGAGCGGGTATAGCAACCCTCTTCCGTCTTCCGTCTACTCCACGCCTTTAGCTTTTCCTCTTCCTTCTGCCTTCTACCTTTTTCCTTTTTCCTTCTTCCTTTGTCCCCCTCTACTCGTCCGTCACGCATCCCTCGGATGCCGTGGTCACGGTCTTGATGTATTTGTAGAGCGTCCCCTGCGAGGCTTTGTACGGAGGCGCGGCCCAGACCGCACGCCGCTTCGCCAGTTCTTCGTCGCTCAGGTCCACGCTGATCTCGTTGGCCTCCGCGTCGATTGTAATCACGTCCCCATTCTCGACGAGGGCGATCGTGCCGCCCTCCTGCGCTTCGGGCGTGATATGTCCCACGACGAACCCGTGCGATCCGCCCGAGAACCGTCCGTCCGTGATCAGCGCGACGTCATTGCCGAGGCCTGCGCCCATGATTACAGACGTTGGCGTGAGCATCTCCGGCATACCCGGCCCGCCCGTGGGTCCCTCGTAACGGATGACCACCACGCATCCCTTCTTCACTTCGTTTCGCTCGACGGCCCCGAGCAGGTCCTCCTCCCGGTCGAAAACCGCCGCAGGACCGGAGAACCGCACCCCTTCCTTACCCGTGATCTTGGCCACCGCGCCCTCCGACGCCAGGTTTCCACGCAGGATGCGCAGATGTCCCGTGGTCTTGATCGGCCGGTCCACGGGCCGCACCACCTCTTGTCCCTCGTCCAGACCAGGCAACTCCGCGAGGTTTTCCGCAATCGTCCGACCGGTTACGGTCAGGCAGTCTCCATTCAGGAAGCCGTTCCCCAGCAGATATTTCATCACGCCAGGCGTTCCGCCGACGTTGTGCAGGTCCTCCATCACATACAGCCCGCTGGGCTTGAAGTCCGCCAACAACGGCACCCGGTCGCTCACGGCCTGAAAATCGTCGATGGTCAACGACACGCCAACAGACTTTGCGATTGCGATCAGGTGCAGCACCGCGTTGGTCGACCCGCCGAGCGCCATCACCACGACCATTGCGTTCTCGAATGCCTCGCGGGTCATGATGTCCCGGGGCTTGATATCCTGCTCGAGCAGGTTCCGGATGGCCGCGCCGGACTGGAAGCACTCCTCCAGCTTGCCCTTGTCAACTGCTGGCGTGGAAGAACTGTAGGGCAGGGACATCCCCATCGCCTCGATGGCGGATGCCATCGTATTCGCGGTATACATCCCCCCGCAGGCTCCGGCGCCCGGACAGGAATGCTGCACAACGTCCTTCCGACCCGCTTCGTCCAGTTCGCCCGCCAGGTACTCCCCGTAACTCTGAAAGGCCGACACGATATCGAGTTTCTTGTGGTCACGAATTCCGGGTTTGATCGTACCTCCGTAGATCATCAATGACGGCCGGTTCAGACGGCCCATGGCCATCACACACCCGGGCATGTTCTTGTCGCAGCCCGGAAGGGATATATTGGCGTCGTACCATTGCGCGCCCATAACCGTTTCGATCGAATCCGCGATAAGGTCCCGCGACTGGAGCGAAAAACTCATGCCATCCGTGCCCATGGAGATCCCGTCGCTCACGCCAATCGTGTTGAATCTCATGCCCATCAGACCGGCCGCGTCCACGCCCTGCTTCACCTTCGCCGCGAGATCCAGCAGGTGCATATTGCAGGTATTGCCCTCGTACCACATGCTGGCGATGCCAACCTGCGCCTTGTCCATATCCGCTTCGGTCATTCCCGTTCCGTACAACATCGCCTGCGACGCGCCCTGGGACTTCACCTGCGTAATCCGCGAACTGTATTTGTTCAGCGCCATGGTTTTCCTTTCTCATTTATCGAACTGAAGCCGTCTTGTGCGCGTGCCAGGATTATTTCCGGCTTGTTTTCATTCATTCCGGATTTAATTTAATCGAATGACGGACACCGGTCAACAACGGGAAATCGGGTAGAGGTGGGACGTGAGCCGGTAGAGGAAGTCCTTGCCCGATATTTTAATTCTTCTTGCCTCCGGCACAAAAGGAATCCTCACAAGGCAGGCAATCTCTCCCCTCTTGCGTCTACCCTCTCACCCTGTCAAGGGGTGGGCTTTTGAGGATGGGTAGCCATGGACTTCAATCTCCAGATACGCATGAATATCTCCGCCGAGGCGATTGGCAGGTTGCCCGATAATCCGTGTCCGAAGGGCTACTGTCTGCGTACGCTTAGGCCGGGTGACGAGGTAAATCTGCCAGGACTGATGGTGTCCGCCGGGGTTGGGTGGACGCCATTCGACGCGACGGGGATGACGGAATACCTGGAGGCGCCGGACCGGTGGGACGGGTCGCACGTGGTCGAGGCCGATGGCGTGCTGGCGGCGCTATGCTTCGCCACGCGGCGGGATGGGGTCGATCCGGTGTGGGGACAGCTCGACTATGTCTGCGTCCGCCCCGGGCACCGGGGCGCTGGACTCGGATTCCTCGTGTGCGCGGCGGTGCTTCAATATCAACGCCGGCGCGGCTACCCCGCCTCGACGTTGACAACGCTCACGGTCACGCCGGACAATCTCCAACTCGCCGCCATCAAGACGTATCTCAGCCTCGGATTTCTTCCCGTCGAAACCGAGCGCAATCAAGAGGTCTGCGAGACGGTGTACCGGGCGATGGGTTGTCCGCTGCCCGTCGACTGGTGGCCGTCGGATTCCCCCTTTCCACCCATCGATGTTCCTGATGAGCCTATGGGATAATGAACGAGGACGCCACGATAATCAATCCCGCTCAGGATTCGAGCGCCGCACCCGTCTCCCAGACCGAACGCATCGAGTCGATCGACGTCCTGCGCGGTTTCGCCCTGCTCGGTATCCTTGTCATGAACATCCAGGCATTTGCCATGCCCCAGGCGGCGTACTTCAACCCAACCGCCTACGGCGACCTCACCGGCGTGAACCGATACGTCTGGATTGCGGGCCGGTTGCTCGCCGACCAGAAGTTCATGACGATTTTTTCGTTGCTCTACGGCGCGGGCATCGTTCTCATGACGGCGCGGGCCGGGACGCGTAGCGATGCCCGCCGGGTGCACTACCGGCGCATGAGGTGGCTGCTGGTCATCGGGCTGCTCCATGGGCATCTTCTCTGGTGGGGCGATATCCTCTTCCATTACGCTGTCTGCGGGATGCTGGTCTATCCGCTGCGCCGCCAGTCGCCACGGCGGCTGCTCGTCCTTGGGGTGGTGCTGCTTGTCGCTTTTTCCGCGTTCTGGGGCGTATTTGGACTGTCGTTCCCGTACTGGCCGGAGGAGGCGCGCGCCAAGTTCGTCGCAGACGCCTGGCAGCCGCCGCAGGAGAAAGTCGACGCGGAACTTGCCACCTACCGCGGCGGCTGGCTTGAACAGATGCCCGATCGGTCAGTGACGGCGCTTGCGAGCGAGACGCTGGTGCTGGTCATGTGGGCCGTATGGCGCGCAGGTGGGTTAATGCTGATCGGAATGGCGCTTTTCAAGAAAGACGTGTTCAACGCGCGACGTTCGACACGCTTCTACGTGTCGCTGATCGCTGTTGCAGCCGCCGTCGGCATTCCCCTCCAGGCGTACGGAATCTCACTCGACTTCGCGACAGGGTGGTCGTTCCGGTCGTTCTTCGTGGGCTTTCAGTTGGTCTACTGGACAAGCATTGCTGTCGGTCTCGGCTACGTCGGTGCGATTATGCTGGTGTGCCGGACGCCGGCGCTTCGCCGTTTCACCCGTCCGTTCGCGGCCGTGGGCCAGACCGCCCTCACCAACTATCTGCTGCAGACGGTCATCTGCACGTCGATCTTCTACGGCCACGGCCTGGGCTGGTTCGGCTCAGTGGATCGAATCGGGCAGGCCGGTGTGATGACCGGCGTCTGGGCGGTGCAGCTCATCGCCTCGCCATTGTGGCTGCGCCGATATCGCTTCGGGCCTGTAGAGTGGGCATGGCGGTCTCTCACCTACCGGGCGCGGCAACCGATGAGGCGGAGTCCTGTGCCCGAGCACGCGAAGTGACCGTAGCGGATGCTGGACAGGTATAGCGCACGCGGCGTGTGTGCAGTATAACTCGCGCCTCTCCGTTTAAACCCTCGGGGAGGCGTTTCTCGTATCACTACTTCTCCACACGCCTCCCGTCGATTACGACGCCTCGTTTCACGCGGCAGCCTCTCACTTGGCATTGCCGATCTGTCACCGGGACGAAACAAGCGGCGATGAGCAATTGCATGCGCCCGTGTCATGCGCATCAGGTTGAATACACACTATTCTCAACAGATAAGGAGATGGAACGGAAAGACCAGGGTCTCAATCTAACAAAACGGCCGCCTGACTCTCAATCAACAGCCGCCGGGGGAAAAATGGAGGCGCGTGTGAGACCGATATTTTCGATGATTTTTTGTGTGTCCGTGTTGAGCTTCAGTACCCATGCCTACGGGCTCGGGTCGGTACGCGGCACGGTGCGCGACGCTACAGACGGTGAAACATTGCCGAATGCCAACGTCGTGATCGACAGTCTGAACATCGGGGTGTCCACGGATAAGTCCGGTTACTTTGTTATCGGGAATCTCCCGCCGGGCGGACACGTCATTTCCGCAAGCTTCATAGGTTACACCAGTCGATCCGTCGATATCGTCATTGAGTCGGTTGAGACCGCGAGGGTGGTGATCGAGCTGGATCCCGTGGCGTTGTCGATTGACGAAATAGAAGTCGTAGAAGACCGCGTCGCAACGACTGAGTTGACGCCGGTTAGCGCGTTCGGCACCCGCGTCACCGAACTGGCGCGCATTCCAACGGTGGGGCAGCCCGATCTGATGCGTGGCATTCAGCTTCTTCCCGGAGTTCAGGCAGGCAATGAGAATTCCGCCGGGTTGTACGTCCGAGGGGGCACGCCCGGACAGAATCTGATTCTCCTCGACGACGTGGTCGTCTACAACCCGAATCACCTCTTCGGCTTCTTCAGCACGTTCAATCCCGATGCGCTGAAGGACGTTACATTGATCAAGGGGACATTTCCCGCGCGGTACGGCGACCGGCTGTCGAGCGTACTCGATATTACGAACCTCGACGGCAACCGGAAATCTCTGGATGCCCGAGGATCCATGGACCTCATCAGCGCGGGTCTGACGATCGAAGGACCCGTGGGCGATCGCGGATCCTGGATGCTGTCGGGTCGACGTACCTATCAGGAGGTCCTGGAGTCGCCGCTTTTCAGTCATCTGGTGGACGAGATGTTCAGCACCCGGATCGGCACGATTTCAGCGAGCCCTGGCGCTGGCGGCGGGCCGTTTGGTTTCGGCGGCGGCGGGTTTGGCGGCAGGCGGTTCGGAGGGACGCGATTCAGCTTTCAGCAGCAGACGGGCGACTTCGATCAGGACTACGGATTCTACGATACGAATTTCAAGCTGAACCTGGACGTGTCGGACAATAACAGCATTTCCATCAGCGGCTACGCGGGCCGTGACGCGTTGGATCTATCCCTGCCGTCGTTCCGCCAGCAGACGCGGGAACAGCTCATGGATTGGGGCAACCAGATCGCGCGGTTCAAATGGCAGCGCATCTACACCGACAACCTGATCGGCAACGTCCAGATTTCGGCAAGCCGATACATCTCGAATTTTGACGTCGCGACGAACCAGAACGCCGATCAGGCAGGGCAAGGTGGAGAGGGCCGCCAGGGGCGTGGATTCGGGCTGAATCGCAACAACGAGCTGAACGACCTGACGGCGAAGGCGACGTTCGATCTCTATTCGGGCCCGTATCACACCACGCGTTTCGGCGCCCAACTCACGGCCTACGACGCCCTTTACCGGCAGGGTGTGGGCGATTCGGTCCGTACGGGAATCAATACGGCGTCGCTGTACCAGACGGGCTACCTCGAGCATGCGATGCGCCTGGGCCGCCTGGAACTGACGCCCGGGATTCGCGTGAGTCACTTCAACAGCGGCGATTATAACCGATGGTCGCCGCGCGCGACGGGTCTGTTCCAATTCGATGAGAAGTTCGCGTTCAAGGGCGGCTGGGGCATTTACCACCAGTTCGTCAACCTGATTTCGATAGAAGCCAACACGTACACGACGGATATGTGGCTGCCAGTGGACGAGACCCTGACGCCGGGCAAAGCCGTTCACAGCGCATTCGGCCTCATGTTGACGCCAAACGAAGGATGGCAGGTCGATCTGGAGTTCTATCACAAGGACCTCGAGGACCTCGTGGAATTCCAGTCTCAGGTGCGTCTTGACGATTCAACCCCGCTCTCCGACCTGTTTGTGACCGGATCGGGCACATCCTACGGCGGAGAGATCCTGCTTCGGAAGACGGAAGGGCGCCTGAAGGGTTGGATCGGATACACCCTGAGCAAAACGGAGCACACATTTGCAAACCTGAATCATGGCGAGCCATTTCCGCCAAAGTACGATCGGCGCCATGACCTTTCCCTGGTGACCGACTATTACGTGGGCAGAGGCTGGAACCTCAACTTGAACTGGGTATATGGCACGGGACAGGCCTATACGATCCCGGAGGCGCGTTATGAGGTGCAACAGCCTACGGGACAGACCATACCCTACGTCCATGTTTCGGAAAAGAACGCCTACCGGCTGCCGGCCTATCATCGGCTCGATCTTGGCGTCACGCGTGAAATAAACCTGGGCGGCGTCGAAGCTGAGCTGGTATTCAGCGTGTTCAATGTCTACAACCGGCGTAACGTGTGGTATCGCTCGTTCGATGCAACCGAGCCGGAAGTTCTGGTACAGGATGTGTTATTACAGCCCATTTTGCCGAGTGTCGGTCTACGTTTCAACATGTAGGTCGGCCGGCGGAGGGAATTGACCTTGATTCCTCATTTTTCGAGGACGTTAATTCGAATATGTGCCAGTTAAAAAAGGCGATTAGACTGCTGATTACCAGGATACACCAGGACACTGTACGTGAACTGAAAAAATGTCCTTCATGACGACCATTTCGGCCTGTTTCGAAGGGTTTCGTCGAGTTGCCGCGTTGCGGCTTTTTCGGAATTGAGGTTAATATGATCAATTTGCGTTTGATTCTGTGTGCGGTTGTTGGTCTTGGTTCCGGCGCGTGCAGTACTTCGCCGACAGAGTCGTTGGGGGAGTTTCAGGAGACGATTCTTATCGAAGGCTATCTTCAAGCGGGAAGCAATGTCTCCGATTTGTTCGTGGGCACGACGATGCCGCTTTCGAGCGAATACGATCGCGACGCCAGCGCGCTCTCCGATGCAGGCGTCACGATAACCGTGGACGGCGTAACGCATTCCCTGTCATCCGTTCCGGATAAACCCGGCGCCTACCAACATCACGACCTGGTGGTCCAGCCCGGCAAAACCTACCATCTGACAGTCACGACGGGCTTGGGGAAGGCGACCGCGCAAACAACCGTGCCGTTCCCGCCTAGAGCTTCGGGGGCGCCCGTGGTTAACGTTGGCGGTGATCCATACCGCGTCACGTGGGAAGGCGAGACTAATGGCGGCTATGTCACGTCAAGGCAGGCCATGGAGCTTCTGGAACGAATCCCACCGGAGAGCCAGTTCGGAGGCGGGCGGTTTGGCGGCGGCTTCGGCGGGGCAATTGACACCACGGGATTCGGCGCGCTGAGGGACAGCATCGCCAGGGCGGACCAATGGCGGTTCCTGCAAGGAGAATCCCAGACGTTGAATCCCCTTCAGTTTTCCTATTATGGTACCTATTCATTTCTGGTCTTCGCTCTTGACGAGAATTACGGGGACTTTCTGATCTCGAGCCAGCAGGACAAGGCCACGCTCGACGAACCTCGATTTCATATCGAGGGTGGCATCGGGCTGTTCGCATCCATGGCCGCGGATTCCGTCCTGTTTCGGGTGGAATGACCCGGCCGCCGCTTGACAGGAAGAGGCCGGCGGGCTATATTTTCAGCGCCCGGGCGGCCAGGCGGCCCGGGGCAAGGCGATACCGTGTGGGGGCGACCTGGATTCGACGGGGGTGGAGAGGCGATGGCTGCGTGTCGAGGTCCCATGTCCTCGTTAAACTGTGGGAACACTCTATAATTGCGGACGATACGTACGCAATGGCTGCGTAACTAAAACGCAGTCCGTTTCGACGGGCTTCGCCCGCAGGGCCCGACCGGAGCGCCGACTTATGCGGGCTGGCTCGCGGACCTCCGTTCGAGGGTCCGTGAGCGAGAGCTGATTGAACTGGCGTGCCGGCAACCCCGTTTACCGGGGCGCCCGCGCGTGAGATTCAAAAGGTAAACTACACACGTAGACGCTGTCGTTGATCTGCTTTCGGACGCGGGTTCGATTCCCGCCGCCTCCACCAAAAACCCCCGCTTGTATTCCATCGTACAAACGAACTCAGGGCCGGGTGAAGTCAGTCGCGTCCACTCGCGACTCACGAATCACCCGGCCCGAACTATTGTATACAATGCCGTCGAGGAGATCAGAAAAGGACGTTCTCTGACAGTGCCGCACATCCGTATCACTCCCCCCTTGAGGGGGAGTCGCAGAAGCCGAGCCGGACCCTGAGCTTGTCGAAGGGCCCGGCGAAGGGTGTCGAAGGGCCGTTGAATAGCGGGCATTTCGACAAGCTCAATGACCACGCGTTATTTGGTTCATTGGACGGCATTGAACCGCTGTTGGAAGTCTCATAACCTGCCCAGAGCCTGCCAGCATTGTGCTCGTCGAAATGTCGAAGAGGCACGCGACGGCTGATGCGGTGGGGGATTTCAATGACTTACCGAATCCATCCAGCGAAAGGAATCGTCCCGCATTTTGCGTCCGAGTTATATTGCAAGATCCTGATGCTTTTCGAGACTGTTTCTGTGCGGTATATTTTAGTGCTTTAATTTCACAACAATTGGGAATATTTAAAATTGCGATATATCAATACCCCTTGCGGCTGCGAACGTCACTCCGATGGCGCCACGTTGGTCTCGCCCTGCCGGGAACGTCTCACCAAAGGTCATGCCAGGCTGGATCCGGCGCTCGAATCGCCGCGGCTGATCACAAGGTGGAGACTCCGGGTTCCCGAAGCCTGGGTCAGGGCGGACGCCCGTGATTGATCGCATTGAAGTCCAAAGGTGAAACATCTTTCCGGTACAACGCGGTGCAATCCCTCCCCCCATCCTTTCAGCATCCGGACAAGTGATTCCTCGCCAAAGATGACGGAATTGCTCGGACCGCTGCGCTTTTTGGCGTAAGCGGTTCGTTGTCGTTTTCGATCGGAATCGCAAGAACGCGCGGGTCCTCTTGACAGTCTGGCGCTGTCATATATTTCGGTGCTTGTAGTCTTAAACGCAAGTACCCCCTGTACTTGACAGTTCGAACCTTCCGCCCTATATTCTGCCGGACTTGATTCCCACGGTACCAACGAGTTAAGCAAACTGAGTCGCAGGCTTTCACTCACGGACTGGCGGATGTGTATCGAGTTGGCTGGAAGGAAATGGCCCTGAGAGGGGCACCAGCGGTTGCGAAGTAAAGGGTAAGCACCATACGTAGACATTATGATTGATCAGTTTTCTGGCACGGGTTCGACTCCCGATGCTTGTGACAAGAAAGCGAAAACACAAGGGTTCCACGTTGCGGCTCGAAGGCTGGACGCGTCACGGGATTCTTCCTATACGGACGTTGTATCGTCATCTCCCGAACTGGTGGTGAGCCGAACCGACCGTTTGCCTGCACTTCGCACAAGGTCCATCTCCCATACGCGCCTCCGGCAATGCCGGGGGCGTATTTCGTGCTGATCATGAGCAATCAAGACTTGGTTTCCGTCATCATTCCAACTTACAACAGGGCCAACTATCTGGTTGAGTCGCTCGAAAGCGTTCTGGCGCAGACATATCGAAATCTGGAGGTGATCGTCGTCAACGACGGGTCAACGGATGAAACGAAAACGAAGTTGGAGCCATTTCTCGGACGAATTTCGTACTTTGAAAAATCGAACGGTGGCAAATCATCCGCCTTGAATCTCGGGCTGAAACACATATCCGGTGATTACGTCTGGGTCTTTGACGACGATGACGTCGCGCTGCCTGAACTGGTTGCATCCCATATGGAGATTTTTAATTCGCGGCCTGAAATCGGCTTCGTTTATGGCGGATATTCTTTTTTTGATGGAGATGACCCTTGCGCGGTGACCGAGACGGTCGAGGCGGTCCTTCCACCGGACGGAGAGATGCTGGGCCGTCTATTGAGCGGAAATTTTATCAGCAGTGTTTCGGTCATTGTCCGAAAGGAGTGCTATGATCGTGTGGGATGTTACGATGAACGATTGGTTCGCGCTCAGGACTACGATATGTGGATCCGCCTGGCACGTGCGGGCTTCAGGGCTGAAGTAATTAGCCAGGCATTGGTATTGGTGCGCAATCACGCGGGCGTGCGGGGATCTGAAGAAGATCGTTTTGAGACTTCAATCCTGCGAGAAAAACACCTGGAATATCATCGAATCATAATGGAGAAGATTTACTGGGAAGTGCCGCTGGATGCAATTTCGCCAGAATTGTCGATGGCCCCGCACGATCCGGAGCGAATGTTGCAGGCTTTGTTGAAACGAACATGGATCGTGGCCAACACAATGCTGGTGAAGGAGACAACCAGAGACCTGTGTTTCGTTCGGGACCACCTTTCGCTACACAGAGAATTGCGCCTGGACGATCGTCAAAGGGCGTTTCTATTGGCTTTGGTCGATTACGCGCGCAAGCAAAAGCAATCCAGAATCGCGTCGTTGAGCGAGTCAATCGTGCAAAGCGCATGACTTGGACGCGTCGCGCTTGAAAATGACAGCGTGCGGGATTCCTCGATGACAAGCAGAAGAAGCTCAATTGCAGGTTCACTGATATTCAGTCTGGCGTGGTTCGTCAGTCAAAACGTCAATGAGGCTGCCGCTGACGGAGTATGGGAAAAGGTCGAAGAGATCCTCGCCGCAGATCAGGGGTTGATCGTGCTCGACGGGACTGAGAAGGTCTCGTCGCGTTACACCGGGAATGAACGCCCTGTCTATGGGGACTGGCTGGTTCTCCACGCGTTTTCTGTGCCCGCAACGCTGAACCCGTACAAAAAGGTGGACTATGGCTCTCACAGAATACTGGAGAACATGTTCGAGCCTTTGCTGTACAGGGAGAACAGCCCGCCATACCAATTCAAGGGCAAATTAGCCGTCGCTTATCCGGCGGTGTCTCCGGACAAGCTTTCATATACGTTTGACATTCGGGAAGACGCCCGCTTTTCGGACGGCAGGCCGGTGACCGCGGCTGACGTATTGTTCAGCTTCAAGGTGATCAAGAATCCGGACGTCCAGTTATCGGGATACATGCGAAGCGGGTTCAAGGACCTCAAAGCGGTCCGGCTAAAAGGACCCTACAGGATTACGTTTGTCTACGGCGAACCGTATTTCTATAATGCGATCAACATCGGACGAAGGTGGATCCTGCCGAAACACTTCTACGACCCCGACGGGTTGATGGATGGCGTATCCATCGAGACGCTTATCGACGGTTCATGGGAAGCGGGTCCGCAGGCCGACCTGGTGCGCCGTTTCGCGGAGCGGTTCAACAGGGATTTCAACCACCGCGTACTGGGGTCCGGTCCCTACCTGCTGGTATCCTCAGTAGAAGATGCGGCGTCAACCGGGAAGACCGTTCTGGATCGCGACCCGAACTATTGGGGTATCGGCAGGAAGGGCCTTCCACCCTTGGGGTACGTGGACAAGCTTGTTTTCAAAGTGGTCGTCAATCCGGATGCCGCGTTTATCGAACTGACCAATGGAAACCTGGACGTTCTGAATATGTACCCGCTCCCGTTCAAGGAGAAGAGCTGGTCGCCCGAATTTACGTCGCGCTTTCTCAAGGCTATCCGGTACGCCAGCGGTATCAATTACATTGTATGGAACAATGCGCATCCGATTTTTCGCGATAAGCGGGTCCGCACGGCGATGTCGCATCTGACGCCGCGCAAAAGCATTATACGAGACTTGATCTATGGACTTGGCGTTACCATCGACGGGCCGGTGCATATGACCCGGCCGGAATACTACGCCGGCCTGGAACCTCTTGAATACGACCGCGATCGTGCCGCGGAATTGCTTCAGGCGGCTGGCTGGTTCGATACCGACGGCGACGGCGTTCTGGATCGGGTTGTGGACGGTGCCAAGACCGCATTCAGGTTTGAATTCCTGGTACCGGCAGGTTCGCAACTCAGCAAGGACATCGGCCTGGTGATGCAAGACGAACTGGCGGACGTGGGGATCGACTGCCAGGTCCGTGAAATCGATCGTTCCATTTACTTGCAGCGGCTGCGAAAGCGGGAGTTCGAGGCGTTATTCTCCGGCGGAGGGACCCATCCGGCCGTTCCGCTCGATCTTTATTCAAGCTGGCACTCGTCGCAGGTCAAAGACGGCGGGAATTATTCGTGTTTCGAGAATGACGAGGCGGACCGGATAATGGAACGGTATCGCCGTACGTTCGACGCGGAACAACGGATTTCACTCTACCGCAGGCTCCAGGAAATCCTGCACGAGGAGCAGCCGTATACGTTTCTTTTTGTGGGCCGTGGGGTAACGGCGTACAGCCAGCGGTTTCGAGGAGTAAATTGGTATCCGTCGGGATGGACCGACTTTCTGGAATGGTGGGTGGATCCGGCGGAACGGCGGTACCCGGAGTAATTGTTGATTGGCAACCTGACCGGGCGTCGCGCCCTCGACGGGTTTCAATGGAGTTTCCTGCGAAAAAGCTGTCAGCCATCAGCCGTCAGTCCACCCATTCGCCAGCCAATTCGGTGTTGGTTGGAAGTGGGTGGCGACTGCACCCTAACCTCAATTCGACAAAAACTGCGACGCGGTACCGTGATGAGACCTACCGAAATGGGTCAAAAAGAGCGTCCAAAAGGACATTCTTTCCGTTCACGTCCAGTGACCTGAAGTATCTTGGCAATCCGACGTCAAATCGTCATTATCAACTCGCGTATATTCGATGTAACGTCCCCGAATAATGACGAATCAAGGCTAAACACGCTTTCTACGGTTTAAGTATGCCCGTGTACCATTTCAAACTTCGTTCCAATCCTTCGGCGACGTTGACAGATGGACTGTATCCCAATAATTCACGGGCTTTACCTATATCCGCCTGCGAGTGTCTTATATCCCCAGCTCTGATTCGTTGTCGGGCGACTTCTACCGGACTACCCGTAAGTTGCTGGAGATGTGCTAAGACCTCGTTAATGCTCGTTTGTGCACCATAAGCAATATTGAAAACCTCACCCGCCACGTTCTTAGTTTTTGCGGCCAATAAGTTGCCTTGGACTACATTGTCCACATATGTGAAATCTCTCGTTTGGTTTCCACGTCCGTGTACCGAGACCTTCCTACCCTGTAGAATTGCGGTGATGAATTTCGCAACGACGCCCGCATATTCTGATGAGCCATCTTGGGCTGGTCCGAAAACATTGAAGTATCGAAGACAAACTGTCTCAAGACCGTGAATACTAGTGAAAACTTGGCAGTATTTCTCACCAGCTAACTTTGATACGCCGTATGGGGATATTGGGCGCGATGGCATATCCTCGCGCAGAGACCTCGCTGGGTGATCTCCGTACGTTGAGGAGGATGATGCGAAGATTACGCGACGAACACCGTTAGTTAATGCCGCATTCAGAACATTGAGGGTGCCGTCGACATTTACCTCGTTTGTTGCAACCGGATTCTTGATAGACCGCGGCACCGACGCCAATGCGGCTAGATGAAAAATGAAATCTACATCCTTCGCAGCCCGATGCACGACGTGGTAGCATCTAAGGTCACCTTCAACGAGGTCAATCTCACTCAAGAATGGACGGACGTTTTTCCGTGTTCCCGTAGAGAAATTGTCCAAGACTCGGACATTATTGCCATCAGAAATAAGAGATTTCACAAGATTTGATCCGATGAATCCTGCTCCACCAGTGATCAGACAGTTCATATCAGCGTTCCTCTTTGGGCAAATTCGTCATTCATACTAAGGAACTGGTTTTGAATCTGGTAATTCCTTCTTTCCGTTTAGGAAGATCAGATAGAACGCGTTAATATTGGGGTAGTTTTCGCGATCAATCGACAATGTAATCTGAACGACATCCAGACCCACAAAATACGCGACATTCGGGTAGAAATCAAGTAATGGCCTCAATTCGAAATAGTAGCAGAGTCTTTTTGGGGCGGACGCAGATATTTCGGTTTTGGTTTCGGGCTGTCCATTTTTGGAACGTGGCGGGTTGCGTGTGCCTTTCAAATTTGCGATGTGTTCGGTGCGGTTGATAAGGTCAAACCGTGAGCTATATGAAGGAATTGAGCATCCATTTGGAAGTATTCCTAGCAGTACGGATTGTCTTGTCAAGTCGGTTTCGATCTAGAAATCGTCCGGGAGGCTTGTCTTATATAATTGACGGATTGCTGCTATACACTATCGGCTTCGTAACGTGAGGAGAATGGTATTTGGGCCTACTTGGGTCTAAATTGCGCCAATGGCGTCGTCGCGTAAATCGCGGCCGATAATGATCAGCCAGAGAATGCCCAGCAAGAGGTGGATTTTGGTCACGGTGGCGGCGTATTCGCAGGTACCGTTTTTAGGTTCGACCAAGTCCAATTGATAATCCTTGCGTGTCGGGGTCCATCACCCCTTTTTGAGAGTTGGCGATGCTGAAGGTGAGTTTCTACTGCTTACCGTCAATGATGAATACAATACATCATTACACTCGGTGATACGCGGTCACCGCCTGCCTAGACGTTTCTAATGGTGCAAGCATAGGCGATGTCAGTACGGTACCTTCAAGCCTGTCGGAGTACTCAACGGGGTGGATGATTCCTACAATAGGAGTGTCGGCAAGGACCCTAAACTTGAGTCTGTGATGGACACTCCCACGGTTTTTTGCGAATATCATTCAGAGCAATTGATGCTGTTGCCTCCGGGTTTATGGGACCGGCTCTCGAAAAACCAAAGCGCATATTTCGTAGTTTAACATAGTCGGCCAACCGGATTTGACGCCGATCCATGTGTCGTACGATGGATTGAAGGGTGGCCAGTCGCCGTACGATCCGAGAGTGATGGAGGGTCTGCTGGTGTATGCGTATTGTGACGACATCACGAATCCTCGGAAGATTGAGCTTACCACGTATGACTCTGTGGCGTTCCAGGTGTTGGATTTGGATCAGCATCGGGTTCACGAAACGATCGTCGTGTATTGAGACAGTCATTTTGAGGCCTTATCCGGGAGATTCACTCAGGTGAATGGGCTTTGCAAAAAACACGGTCGTTTACAACAGGAACACGAAGCACCGGATGCCACGAAAGACAAAGCGAACGCCTCGAATCACAAAGCGATGAGCTACGGTCGCGAGAAAAAGAAGGCGTCGGAACTCATGGCTCAGGTCAAGCACCTTATTGTGCAGGCCGAAGATGCGCCAAATGGCAATGGCAAGTGCGGCGATAAACCCCCCGAAAGCTGGTTGTGCGTGCAAGGACGTCTGGAGCACATCCGCGCAGCGATGGCCGAATTGAAAGCCGAGGCACAAGCTGAGAATACCGCCAAAAAGGCGACCCGTGAAGAAAAATCGAAAAAGCGCAAACTCCACAAACGTCACCGCATGAAACCAAAACCCCCGTCCAAAGAACCTGACGCCAAAAGCAGCGCAACTTCACCGACCACAACTCACGGTTAATGTCTCAGGCGGAACCTTCCTACAAGCCTACAACTGCCAGACTGCCGTGAATGAGAAGACACGGATCATTCTTGCAGTCGTCGTCACACATGATGCCAATTACAAGAATCGGACGGTATCCGAGATAAAGTGGATCACCACGCATGCAGGCCAGAATCAAAAACGCCTAACAGCGCCATTGAAATTTTACAACCAACACGAGATGCAGCGTCTCCCCGGAAGCATCAATACATACATTGTCACTGAAAAACACACGCGCACAGACCCAATCCTTTAGCCCCCACGAGGCCGTATCACCAAGAAAACAACGCCGAGGACTGACCGTCCTGAAAGCTGTGTGCCATCAAAGGGCGATGCACCTATGCAAAGCGAAAGCACATGTTTGAACCCTTGCCTTAACAGATCAAGCAACCCTCCGCTTCGACCGCTTCACCTCCGGCAATCTCAAAAAGCAACCGCAGAGTGAAACGTCATCTGTATCATCCACAGCCAATAGTAGCTCTATAGGCTCGATTGGTTTCCCAATCCCATGACAATGTCGCAACTCGTCTTGACGTTCCATCCACTTCTCATTCCACGTGTCACCACTGCAGTTAACCCATTGATCATGACTATTCCGGCAAGTCACTTTCCATCAAAAAAACCGATCGGCCGTTTGACCCGATACCATAATTTCCACTATTTTGCCATCCAAGGACTGAAATGGAATTGCAAACTTCCCATCAAGTGCCAGAGTCCAATTATACGTCACTGGTAAAACAGCATTCCGAGCCCGTCAAATGGCTAATCTCGTGGCGTTGAGTATTAATTCGGAGGATTGCAAGTTCGAACCGAGTGCCAGCTGATGCGCCGCGAGAACTCCCCGCACTCCGATCCAGTTGGATCCGGAATGGAAACAAACCAACGCCCGAAAAATAGTATGAGTTGAACATTGCCTAATGTATTATATTAACCTCAACTCCGCAAAAGCCGCAACGCGGCACCGCGACGAAACCTATCGAAACGGGCCGAAATGGTCGTCATGAAGGACACTTTTTTCTGTTCACGTACAGTGTCCTGGTGTATCCTGGTAATCAGCAGTCTAACCGCCTTTATTAACTCGCACATATTCGAATTAACATCCCCGAAAAATGACGAATCAAGGTTAACCCATTGGACATCGGCAGTTTGAAAGGCCGAATTGCAGAGCTGTGGGGCAAGTGCACCGAACGTATTTCCATTCTAAGCTTTGAGCAGTGCCTCAGCGCGTTGAGTCCGATCATGATCCGCCAAGAGTTGGTTTCCGTCATCATTCCAACCTACAACAGGGCGAACTACGTTGTGGAGTTACTTGAAAGCGTCTTTGCCCAGACATACCGAGAAATAGAGGTGGTTTTCGTTAACGACGGCTCTACGGATGAAACGAAAGCGCTGTTGGAGGCTTTCCGGTATCGAATTTCGTATTTTGAATAGACGAACGGCGGCAAGTCTTCAGCCATTAACTCCAGGCTCAGACACGTTTCGGGTGACTATGTCTGGATCTTTGACGACGACATGGTGCTGCCCCAACTGGTAGAATCCCACATGTCAGTTTCTGATTCGCGGGCCGAGGTGGGTTTCGTTTATAGCGGATTTGCGTTTTTTTGAGCGAAGAGGACTCAAACAATGAGATTTAAACAGTTGAGGCAGCCGCACATCCAGACGGAGAAATGTTGGGCGCACTTCTGAGCGGGAATTTCATCAGCGGTGTTTCTGTTGTAGTTCGGAAACCAAGTTACGACCGAGTCGGATGTTGTGCCGAACGGTTGATTCGTGCATAAGACTTCGATATGTGGATCCGGCTCGCACGAGCAGGAGTTAAGGCAGGTGTAATTCGTCAGCCGTTGGTAAGAGTAAGTAAGCACGATGGGTTACGGGGATCTTAAAGGGACGAAATTTGCATCTCGCACTTGAGGGATAAATACTTCGAATATCATCGAATTGTAATGCAGAAAGTCTACTGAGGAGTCACTTTGGATGTAATCTCTTACGAAATGGCTGAGGAAACCACGATCCGAGCCAAATGTTACATGCGTAATTGAAACGGACATGGATCGTTGCCAATAGAGTGCTCGCGGAATAAACCACCCGAGACATATGTTTCGTTTGGGATCACATGTCACAACACAGACGATTGCGTCTCGATGATCGGCAGCGAGTGTTCCTTGAAGCTTTGAGAGTCTATGCATCTGAAAAGAAACAGGTTGAATTTGCGACTTTGGCCGAGCTCGTTTTGCAAAGACAAGCTTCAAACGCACGTTGTCTTCGTCGTCGGGTTTGAGAATATGTAGAGTGGCACACAACATCGAGAATTAGTCGCAATATTGTGGTCCGAATTATGTTTAGTGGGTGAAAAAAATCGCAGAAAATCTCTGGCGGTTGAAGAACGCGTAATTATGTCTATCGTATTTCTGGTTCATTTTTGGATTGAATTACTTCGACGGGTATAATATGGGCGAACTAGCCCCAGGCACGATTATCCACGGGCATTATGAGATTATCGCGAGTGTCGGCAAAGGAGGCATGGGTACTGTCTATCGCGCGAGGGATACTAGCGATGGCTCCATAGTCGCGGTGAAGACGTTGAATTTTGTTGAAGGCGGGGCGCATCGACGCTTCCTTAGAGAATTCAATCTCCTGAACCGTATCCGACATCACCGAATTGTGCGATCCCGCACGTGGGGGCTGCACGAAGGGATGCCTTTTTTTTGTATGGATTTCATCCGGGGCCGTCCGTTGTCCAATTTGATCGCGGAATCGGGACATCGAGAGAGACTGAGAAGCAGGTTGTTCCTTCCGCTCGTCAGCCAGATAGGCGAGGGACTGGCGTACATTCACGGATGCGGGTTAGTACACAGGGACATAAAGCCATCAAATATCATGGTCCGGGAGGACGATGGCAATCTTGACGTTAAGATCATGGATCTCGGGCTCGCACGATTCCAGGAGTCGAGGGAACGTCGCTTGACACAACCGGGAACGACGACTGGAACTGTCGAATACATGTCGCCAGAACAGATCCGCGGTCGGTCGGTCGACCAGCGATCCGACCTGTATTCGATTGGAATAATACTGTACGAGATTCTGACGGGCAATCCGCCGTTTGCGGCCGACCTGCCAGCTACGGTGATCCTTGGGCATCTCAAAGATAGGCCACGACCGCCATATATTCAGGGCATTTCCGACTGCATCCCGAACGTAGTCATGAAGCTCCTCGAAAAAGAGCCGAGTGACCGCTACAGTTCGGTGGAAAACCTGCTGCGTGACTTGGTAGAAGTCGACAATCGGCCTATGGCAGGCGAGACGCAAAACGCTTCTATGTTGATTTCGCCGGCTCCTTTTCTCGCGCCTCAGTTTCAGGGTCGCGAGAAGGAATTGAGGACTCTTCGGGCGGTTTTGGCGGAACCAGGAGCGCGAGTTGGCAGGATAGTCCTAATAAGTGGCGAGGCAGGGATTGGAAAAACCCAAGTATTGGAGGAATTTCAGGCCGACGCGCGTGTTCATGGAATGCGCGTGCTTGCCGGACGTTGCTATGAAGGTGGCGGAAGGGCGTATGGTCCATTTTTGGATGCGTTGATGGACCTAGAAGATAGGCCGGGCATTCAGGGTTCGGACTTGGAAAAGGCAGTTAAGTGTGTTTTGGCCCAAATTGAACGGACCGCGGCAAGCGATAAGCATGACCCGTATCCGTTCATGGAGATTTTATCACAGTTCTTACTTGATCTCAGCCGCGAGACGCCTACTCTCGTGTGCGTCGAAGATATTCAATGGGCGGACGATCAAAGCTTGCGTTTCTTGGGTTTTATGCGACGGGATACGTGTCCAACCAATCTAGTTTTCTGCCTAACTTGCAGGAAGGAGGGCGAAGACCAGTTGTCCGACCGGGTCGAGGCCGTGTTGTTCGATGGAGACGCCGCCGGGATCGCCCACTTGCGGCTGAAGCCTCTTAGCTTTGAGGAAACTAGGGATCTGGCTGCATCAATGGTGGGCGAACCGCCCGTGCCGGATGACGAAGCCCGCAGGATCTTTGTCGAGACCGGAGGAAATCCACTGTTTGCGGTCGAACTCATCCGCGGGTCAATAGAGAAGGGTTTAATTCGGCGCAACTCGACGGGTGGTTGGACCTGGCTACGGTCGTCCGAGTGGCCTATGCCTGCGGGCATAACACAGGCTATCGAGTCGCGTCTAGGGCGGTTGCGATCTGGCTACCGCCGGGCGCTTGAGTATGCATCGATTTTTCCCGGAGCGTTTTCGTTCGACCTGATTGCGGAGTTGTGGCCCGGCGATGAATTGCGGTTGTTGGAAGCGTTGGAGAGGATTGTGCGCCTAGGGCTTCTGAAGTCCTTAGAGGATCGCGACGGACGGTACCAGTTTTCGCATGGCTTGATTCAGCGGGAGGTTTATCAGGTTATCTCAGAAGGGAAACTCGAACTATTGCATCTCAAAGCGGGTAGAGCCCTGGAGTTACGGTTCAAAGGCGATGAGCTGGATACCTTGGAAGACTTAGCGTATCATTATTCCAGGTCGAACGACCACGAAAAAATGGTGGATTACGTTACGATCGTAGGGCGGAACGCATTGCGCATGCACGATTTCTCACATGCTTTACATCTATTCGAGGCGGTTCTCAAAAAAGGGCCGTTTTCCATCGATGCGCCAGCCAGAATAGCCCGTGGATCCGCGGCACACCTAGACCTTCTTTGCGCGTATGCCGAGGCGCTTTCTGGATGTAACAGATACGAAGTAGCGCGGCGCAAGTTGGAAGAGGTAATGGGTTGGGTCTCTGAAGAGACGCTGCCGCAGAAGGCGTGGGCCTTAAGGATGTTGGGGATAAATCACGTACATTCGTGCGATTATCAGAAGGCGAAGTCTGCTCTTAGGGAGTCGCTGAGACTCTTTCGCGTTCTGGGCGACGAGGAGAACGAACTCACATTACTAGGACTATTGCAGAATGTGTACATTGGTCTTAAGAACGTCGATGGAGCGGTGCGACTTTGTAATTCGGCGGCTGCAAAGTGCCGGGAGTTGGGAGGGGCCATCAATGAAGCACGCGCCTTAATATTCCAAGCGTTCGCGGCCGAAAACAGACATCGGATTGAAAGGTCGAAAACGCTACTTGAATCGTCTTTAGAATTGCTAGAAATGGAAGGAGACCGTGTCCATCGCTATGCCTGCCTATATCTACTGGCACGCGTTGAATTTCGGCTGGGGCACTTCGATAGGGCAGAGGCGATCTTTAAGGAGATTCAGGCCTTTCGACACAGATGTTCAGCTAGTGGCTCAGAAGCGCGTGCGCATCTCCATCTAAGCAGGATTGCATTAGAACGAGGCGACCTCGAGACGGCAGAGTCGCATGCGCGCGCGGCGACGCAGCTTCTGACTGGAGGCACCCGCTCTGATGAAGAGTACAAAGCCTGCGCAATATTGGCTGAGACGCTGGCGGAGAACGGTCGTGTTGACGAGGCGGTGGTTTGGTCCCAACGGGCTTGGCCCGGCATCGAGTACGGCGGAGATGTCCGTGCCTTGGTCTGGACAGCGAGGGCGAAAGCGTTAACAGCAGCCGGTCGGCATGATGAGGTCGACTCTCTGTTTGGTCAAGCACTGAAGGTTCAGGGTTCGCCAGACGGTATGGAACAGGTAAATCTGTTGGTTGTAGCGGGCGCGTACTTTCTTGTGAGGGGAGGTCTCGCGGACGCGCGGCTATACCTGGAGAGTGCACGAGAGGCAGCCGACCGGATGGGCCTGCAATATTACGCTCACAAAGCGGCGGATCTTCTGGAAAAGTCGTCGAAGGAGGCTGAAGTGAATCTGCCAGCAAGAGAGATGTATCAGGCGCTTTCCGAGGCACATCTTTTAACCCTGTATGAGACTTCAGAAGATCTGACGTCGGTTCTGGACCTCAACTTGCTTTTGGATCGGATTTTGGACCGTTTGAAGGACGTAAGCCGTGCCGAACGCGTTATGATCGCTCTTAGGGATGAGGCTGCTCTGAACATCGAAGTGGCTCGAAAGCATAATATGGACGATGCGGCAACACAAGAAATTAGTCGTGGCATTATCAAGTGGGCGATGGATCGAAACGAGGTAGTGTCGAGTCTTGACGCCCAGATCGATGATCGTTTCAAGGGAAGGCAAAGCGTTACACAATTTGGGATCCGCTCGGTGCTTTGTGTTCCTCTGCGGCACGCTGAATCAGGCGTAATAGGTGCGCTATACATGGACCACAGAGAGTTCGAGGGTCGTTTTACAGATCGTGACAGTGCTCTATTGTCGGCGTTTGGTAACCTGGTGTCCATTGCGGTATTCAACGCTCGGATGTATTCAAGAACTAGGGACCGGGTGCTCTACTTAGAGCGGCAATCTGAGGGTCGCCACCAACTGGAGGAACTGGTAGGGCAAAGTCAGGCAATGCAAGAAGTGTATAAACTGGTCGATGTTGCGGCAGAAAACGACATGAACGTATTGATTCAGGGTGAGACCGGTACGGGTAAGGAACTGGCTGCCCGGGCTATCCATACACGCAGCATGCGAAGAGAACAGCCCTTCTTGTCTGCAAATTGCGCTGCACTGTCACCTGAACTGATTCAGAGCGAGTTGTTCGGCCACAAGAAAGGTGCTTTCACAGGTGCAGTATCCGATAGGAAGGGATTGTTTGAATCCGCCGCCGGCGGTACAGTACTACTTGACGAGATTGGAGACGGTTCTTCACATTTACAGTCAAGCCTGTTGCGTGTACTTCAAGATGGTGAGATCCAGAGGGTAGGCGAAACACAAGCTCGGAATGTGGATGTAAGAGTAATCGCAGCTACAAATCGCGATCTTGAAGCAGATGTGCGTGCTGGGTCGTTTCGGGAGGACCTCTTTTATCGCCTGAGGGTTTTGCAGATAGAGATGCCGACCCTTCGCGGTCATATTGAAGATATTCCACTGCTATCGCAGCATGTCCTGAAGCGTGTCTGTGCGGATCAGCTCAAGTCCGTGCCAGGCTTTACAGTAGGTGCTATTCGGGTGTTGATGGACCACGGGTGGCCGGGCAACGTTCGGGAGTTGGACAACGAAATCAGGCGAGCGGTTGCTCTGGTAGACGACGGCAAAGAAATAACTGAAGATCTATTTTCCGAGAAGATTAGCCGGTGCCAACAAACCGAGGTTGGTAAGCAAGGCTATTTCAAATCCAGAATGGCTGCGTTGGAGAAACGGATGATCGTGGACGCGCTCGACCAAGTTGGCCGGAATATAACTCGGGCGGCGGACTCACTAGGGCTAAGCCGAAACGGGCTTCAGAAAATGATGACCCGGCACGGCCTTAGGTAGGGAACTTAGAAAGAGTTAGAATAAGTGTATACCGTGTGAGTACTGGGCCAAGGTAGTATGAACTTTGTTTCATTAACATATAAATTAAATATAATTAATAGTTAATGAGACGATATGCTAACAAACTCGTAAAAATTCAGAAATCAATGTCGACATTGTCTACGCCTGTTCTGTAAACTCCGCCGGCGAGGTTTGGTCGTTTGAACTATAAATGGCTGTTTTTTTTCGCTTGTGTAAAAGCACGAGCGATTTTTTTTGTTTCCTACTGTGGTACGAAAATTGCAGTGAAAGGCGACGAAGTGTGACCGGGAGTGCGAGATAGTATCGGGAGTCTGAGGATTTTTGGGGTAAAAGGCACGTGAACTTGCCTAGAAACGGAGGAACAAAATGAAGCGCGAAAGTTCGTGTTTCTATCTACATGCCATAAATGGGAATTCGGACACAAATGGAACAGTTCACAGTTATCTATCTTCGAAGAATCCTAGTCAGGGTTTGGTTTGTGTCTGGCCTGACTTCCCTCTGCTACCGCCTCCATCTACACTAGACAGCAGAATTCGCGAAAATCCGCAGAAGTCTAGATCTATCTCATCTACGATGCGAAAACCATAAGCCGATAGATACATTGAGATTCCCGGAGGCAAACGAAGTGTACAGTATAACGAGGTCCGAAGTGCGCCAGTTGAAAACTTCGCACTACAGCCGTCCGATAGTGTTTCATGTCCAGACTGGCCTCTTTTACTCGTTGGATCCGCTATGTGAAGCGATTCTTGAAAGGTGCGATGGGAGACTGTACGAAGACATAGTCTTTGAACTGATGGGCGAATATGAACGTGAGGAGGTTGCAGAAGCAATCAAAGTACTTGCCGAGGCAGATCTCATAACCGAGGCGTCTCTGCAGCAAATCCCGACGAGCCTTGACAAAGGCAACAACCCGCCAGAATCCGTTGCGGGCCAGGGTTCTTTCCATATTACTCTTCACGTAGCCCACACGTGTAACATGAACTGCTTGTATTGTTTTGCACATGGCGGAGACTATGGGCGGCCGGCAGGGGTTATGCCGCCCGATATCGCGCGGCAAGCCGTACGATGGGCGTTGCGAGAGGCGAAACCCCTTCGAAAGTGCCAGATCGATTTCTTCGGTGGAGAACCGCTTTTGAATTTCGGTCTGATTAGAGAGATAGTCCCTTATGCACGTGAGTTTGCAGATCTAGTTGGGGTTGAGGTGTACTTCGGGATTGCAACCAATGGAACCGTGTTGTCCGCGGAAATCATCGAGTTTCTCACGGATGAGAAAATTCAGGTTCAAGTTAGCCTTGATGGTAACGGGACCGATCAAAATCGAATTCGGAAGTTTCGTGATGGAAGTGATACATACGATGTCGTAGCTGAGAACCTGAAGATATTTACGGATAGATCGCCTGATCGAGTGTCTGTACATGCAACTATGACGTCCTTCAACTTAGACCGAAAGTCCATCCAAGACAGTCTGAAGCACGTTGGCGCCTGCAATGTAGAAGTGGCTCCCGTTGTCGCGGCACCTCAACAACCTTATGCACTTCGTGAGGAACACCTTCCTGCAATAAAGCAGAGACTTTACGAACTAAGCCGGTACGAAGCTGAGAGAATTCTCAAGGGTTCGCACGAACGAGGGTTTTTCGACGGTTATATGGAAAGGCTAATGACGCGTGCGAAGGCTTGCCATGGATGTCAAGGTGGAAAGACATTTATGGCCGTGGACATCGATGGGGACATCTATTTCTGCTCAAGCCTGGCCGACCGGCCGGAGTTTAAGATTGGGGACGTATTCTCCGGACTGGACTCTGTTGTCCGAAAGAAATTAGATGATTTGTTCCATGTGGATTCACGTTCCGATTGTCGTAGTTGTTGGGCAAGAAACCTGTGCGGAGGAGGATGTTTGTACGACGCGCGGACAGCAACTGGGGAACCGGCAAAGCCGAATCCGGTTTCATGCGAACAGATTCGTTACAGCTATGAACTCGCCATGGAAATGTGCCTTGAGATCCAGGGCAGGGACGAGACACTGTTGGAAGATAGGTTCAATCTAAGGTGGGTTGACGTAGCACATGACAACTAAATGAGGAGGTGGAAGCAAAAACGCCACTGTGCAGAAGTACTATCGGGCAAATCACCGTGGCAAATATACACACAGATCAGATGGGTTTACCTGAAACGACGAATTTCCTCAACATGGTATTGGATCTCTTCTTGGGCAATGTTGTGGCTTGGATGGCCGCAACCAGGTTTGGAGTGCCACGGCGGCTAAGCGACTGATTGTCGACCCCGGTACCGAGGCAGGAAATTCAACTCGGGCAGCAAACCCTGCTGTAGGACGGCGGCGTGCCGATGACGGTCAAAACGTTTTCGCAGTTGATGACCGTTCTAGACATCTTGGTCGGCTACGGCCATCCTTGCGAATCGGATGACAACCCCTATTGCAAGAATCAAACTCAATATGCTCAAACACCCGCCGTCATACGGCGAGCGTTACACGGGTTCGCATATTGAGCGTACCGACTTTCAGGCGTTCCTTCCTTGGCACAATACCCAACACCTGCGTAACGGATTGGATCAGTTCACACAGGATGGGCTGACACAGTACCATTCAAGCCGCCAGAGCAAGTATTGACGAAGACAAACGCAACCACCCTGGATGATTTGTCAATGGCGAACCTCAAGTTCAATGGGTTCCCAATGAAGTATTGATTGACCGACCCCAAAACACTGTCGAATGCCATCAGTCGGTTCACTAGATTTGCGCGATAGCTGTCTCATTTCGTTGACACGCAATGTTCCATCAAGGGCTCATTAGCTGTAACGGGTAACTACAAATCTCAAAGGTGAAGTTTCAGGTTGTGAACGCTGAAGCGGCTTACGGCAAGAAAAAATGTCGACCAACTAATCGTACCTGAAATCAGTGCTAGCGATGGACATATGGAATTAGATATCAATTTAGGCTCGAATGTTCTTGAACGCCGAGACAGTGTCAAATTCTATCGGACTGAGTATCATATCTTTCCGTACCGCACGGGTTGGATTCTATACGACATCTGGCAGGGTGTATTCTGTGAGATTGATGAGTTGACCAAGGCGATTCTAGATGATGACGACGGTAAGTCGCCAGAGGAGATCGCAGCAACACTTGCGACACAGTTTCAAAGAAGTGAAGTGTTGGAATCTTGCTTTGAGCTTCAGAAAGCCGGCTTTTTTTCTACAGAACCACGAGAACTTCGCCCGTTCGTACCACCGAGCAGGTTGGAAATAGTCCATTTAGGTCTGGATTTGTCGGGGTCGGCGCGCGAGGTGCCTTTTCAAGCGATCGACCTTTTGATGCTAGAGTCGGGTTTGTATAGACAATGTTACATTACCCTTCAAGGTGCAGAGTTATTGCGGAAACCAGAGTTTGCCCGTAGAATTGTCGACTATGGATTGAAACAGGCACTTCACTTTGAGAAGGATGTTTTTTTTGAGGTAATTGACAGTACTGGCAAATTCGATCGTACTACATTTGACGGATTGGACCGATCTCGTGTCAGGATAATTTGTCCGTTAGATGATTCGCCTGAATGTGATTTGTCCTCGACTGTTGAGATCGGCAGCGACAATTCGTGTGAGAGACAGCCGTCTCTTGATCACGAGACATTCGGCACGGCTATTCGATGCACGGTTGACCGCAGTAACCTAGATTTGACCGACCGGATCCGACGGGCGGTTGAACGACATCCCGACGCGCGCACTGTGGTGTTCAACTTTCAGGCTCTGCCACCCCAGGTTCCAGATGCCCTTACTTCTGCCGATCTACCAAAGGCGTTGGTGGCTTTAGAAGAGTTAGTTGAGTACGTGAAAAGAAATTTGTCAAAAAGCGACGCTATCTGGATAGGCGAATTCGAGGATTGTGTCATGCAAGTTTTCAATCGTTGGAACTCCCTTTATCACTGCGGGGCCGGTACTCGCTTTGTTTTTGTGACACCTGAGGGCGAGATTTACGTCTGTCCCGGCTTAGTTGGTCACGACGCTTTTTGTTTGGGATCGGTTCAGGAAGGCATAAATCGGAAACGACAGAGACTATGGATCCGCTCGACCCATGCCGAACAATTCGACGAATGCAAAAAATGTTGGGCGCGTTATCTTTGTGGCGGAGGATGCCGACTAAACGCATTTCGATCGACAGGAGACGTTCGGACACCTGATCCTGTCATCTGCGATGTGATTCGCCGCACCTACGAGTTGGCACTCGTTTATTGTGTTGACCTACACGAAACGGCCCTTGAGCGATTCAATGCCCGATATGCACAAGGTGGATCAAATGAACATCCTGTTTTTTGAACAGAATTCAGGGGTCGGCGGTGGCGAGATTTGGATGGTGGATGCGGCGCGAAAACTGAGAGAGCGAGGGCACGAAACATTCCTTTTATGTCCCTCTGATGCGTGGGTAGCCCGCCAGGCTGAGGCCCAGAACCTTCCCTATCTTGATTACTTCATTGAAGATGATGGTCATCTGCACTGGAGGCTTTTAGAATGCCTTAGAAAAAACCGCATTGATCTGGTCTTTTCAGGTGTGTTAGGACGGTACCCGCGCTTAGCGTTATTGGATTCTGCGATTCGAGAAGTCGGACGGTGTGGCCTTATTTTACGGATTGGTGTTGCGAGGAGCATGGTTGGCTGGCCAATAGGTCTCGGTTTGGTGACGGTTTTAGGCGTTGTGGTTGTTTCACAAGATATCAAGAACATACTAGTTAGGAGTCATCCTAATTATCCGTCGGAACTCATTCATGTCTGTTACAATGGTGTAGACCTTCAAAGATTCAATGTTCGGGAATTTGGCTCCATTGACCGTCAGGCGCTACATAAATCAATTGGGATTCCGAATCATCACGCGGTGATTTGCGCACTTGGCCGAATTCATGGGCCTAAAGGACTGTCCCTTTTAGTTCAAGCATCCAAAAACGTGCTCAAACGGTATCCGAAAACATGCTTCCTAGTCGTTGGTCAGGGAGAGTACAAATCAGAGCTTGTAGAAACAACCCGACAAGCTAAGGTGGAGGATCACTTTTACTATACGGGATTTGTAGAAAATGTCCCCCGCATGCTGAGTGGTATTGATATCCTCGTCCACCCGTCGATGTCCGAGGGTCTGCCCAATGCAGTTCTTGAAGCAATGGCTATGGGAAAACCTGTGGTAGCAACCGCTGTGGGTGGTGTAACCGAACTCATAGAAGACGGTAAAAGCGGTGTTCTTGTTCCCTCCCAAGACCAGGAAAGTCTCACCCGGGCGCTCTGCATGCTGTTGGGAGATCCACACAAGCGAATGGTATTGGGAAATGGTGGTTTGAAGCGTGCGCGGATGGCATTTGACCGTAAGCGGAGGTTGGATGAACTTGAAGCCCTGTTGATGCAGAAAGCTGAGCGGATTCGAAATGTAAAATATAAACTATCGGGGAATCTTCCTCCGCGTTACGATTTTTCCGAGCGGTATTTTGGCCGAGCGTGCGTCTTTCGGCATTCTATTGCCAAGAGGGATTTCAGGCGCTACGTCGGTGATCCGTAGGTTATCTAGTCTTGACTATTCCATGCTAAGAGCTGGTCGGAGTACATCGGCCAGCCATACTCGACATGCGATTTATAACGTTCGCATAAAGAATTTGTCCAATATGTCGAATGCAGGTAAGTCATATTTAGGGTTTACGACACGCACCCAATGGGATTTGATATTGTCACAGGCGTCGGCCTATTTCTGGCGATGCTTGCGCCGTTCATAATACTAGCTATTAAGCACACAACAAGAACCGATCCATTTGCCCGATGGCCTCGGATCGCATTTTGGTTTTTATTCCTGTCGATTATCGCGATTGTCCTCTGGTGGGAACAGAGGCCTTTGTCCTCGGTTGGAATTGTCCCGTTAACGGCGGAATCGATAGGTGTTGGTCTTGTAGCGGGAATACTGATATCGTTTATTTTTCCTTTAATGCAGGTGATACTTGAGAAATTCCGGCTGGCCGACTACGGTTATGGACCCGCACAGATTTTCGCACAACCATTTTGGTCTCGTGTGGAAATGGTGCTACAGGCGGGTATCATTGAAGAAATGTTGTATCGGAGTTTTGCTATTGAACGTGTCTCGGAATTAACGGGGAGTCTGTGGGTTGGCGCTCTGATCCCACTCGTCTTCTTCACTCTTGCACATGTGAGGTTGTGGGGCTCAGGCCATCTTATCACGGTTCTAGTAGTCGGAAGCCTTTTTACATTGTTATACGTTTGGCATCGAGACGTAGTGATGTGCATGATTGCGCATATAGTAGTGGATGGCATTGGGTTTCTCGTTGTTCCCTTAATTGCACAACGTCTATAAAAATGGGCCAAAATCTCGTTTCGATTAACCAGGAGACGTTTTTGATTAATAATGTGGTATCAATATAACGTAAAGGCCTTTTTCGTAAAACGCGGATTTTTCCGGAATCTCATTCGCAAGTATTTCAGTCCACAATCCCGGAAATCGACGACACTGTAGATATGGTGACGTATAAAGTAATTGATGGGTTTTTGCCTCAGCCATGCTCTAAAATCCAAGGTTGCAGTTTATCGAGAGGAGGGAATCTGGTGAAACTCAAGATCGTATCAAAACCGTTTGAAGGGTATATGGCCCCGGGTGCGGAGATGTCTGCTAACGGGTCCTGGGGTCTGTGTTGTAGTCATTGTAGTCACTGTAGTAATTGCACATCCTTTGTGTTTTAGCGAGGGAACACTGGCGGGGTCGGGGGACGTTAGGTCATTGTTACGCACTGTATCAATGACAAAAAATCGGGGCTGAGGCAACCCCGACCCCAACAGTATCTCGCGACGTTTCAGTGCCCAATACAGACTTTGTCGGCTGTTGACGATTAAGGAATGAAGGTCAAGACTTATGAAAAGAAAAACTCAACAAACTATCGCAGATAAAAGCTTTGCGTTAAACCCATCCCTCAAAGTTATCTTTTGTGGTGAAGATGAGATACTCGTGATGCACGGACTACGGTCAAGTTTTAACCAAACCATTAGTGATGAGGGTAGGACACACCTGTTGGGCCGTGTTCTTCGGCGCATGACGTCACCAACCTCATTGGCAGGGCTGTGTGAAGAGGGCGTCATTGACGAAGATGAGTTGAAAGATGCCGAAGATCTAGTAAGCGCCCTTGTTGCTCAAGGAATCTTGACGCATCCTGCTGAATGTCCTGCGGTAAGCTATCTGAATGCTGCCTTTGGGGATGGAGAACATCTGAGTGAAGCGTCAGTTGGCATCATCGGAGCTGGCTACCTTGGCTCACGTGTAGCGGAGGAGTTCGCAAGATTGGGTGTGGGTTTTGTTAGGATAATGGACGATCGGCGTGTTGACAATGAAGATATTGACCGGTCCCAGTTTAACTTTCCGTCGGCACAAATCGAAAAGGGGCGGCCCTACGTTGGATGTCTAAGTGCATGCCTGTCTAATTCGGGCTATGATAACGTCGAAACTTTCGACGAGTCATACAACAACAAAGACGCATTGGAGGACTTCTTTCACTGTTCGGATTTCGTTATAGCGGCTGCTGAGGTCTTCTCTTCGCATTTCTTCCATACCGTAGACATAACAGCAATTTCCATCGAGAAACCGTGGCTCTCTGTATTTATCGACGGAAGCGAAGCCTGTGTGGGTCCGATTTATGTGTCTGGTGAAACTTGCTGCTACAATGAGTTCGAAATACAAATGGAGGCGACACTTTCAGTTCAACAGCGGGAGTATTATACATATAAAGAAGAGATGAACAAAATCGGACTTTATAGCAATCACTATGTCTTTCCTCCATACCTCAACATTGCGGCCGGCTTCGTTGTGGGAGGTGTATCGTCTTTCATGTTGTCGGGTATTTCATACCTAATAGGTCGCTGTCTCCGTATAAATTTCGAAAAGCCATATGTTGACTACGAGGAAGTGATTAAGCTACCACGGTCGCCGGCATCTGCCGATCTGCGTAATGGGTATAGGCAGACTTTCATGTAGTCCTGATACGCGCCATCGTTTACATTCTTGACACCACGTGATAAACACTCAGCACAATCCAGACACCAGCAATAAAAAGGCATCACTGTGCCCAGAAACGACACCCGCTCCAATTCCCACAATTCATGAATTATTCAGGCTAACTTTGAGCAATGGGGCTTACGATGTCCGATCAAGATCAGGATTTCATCTTTGGTGCATCTATTTCTCAGCGTTTAGGTTTATTATTGGATGGTTCGATTGTACCATCTCCCCATAGTATTGATCTGAGTCATTCGGCTCTATCGGATTATATGTACAGAGACATGCGAAAGAATCCTCATCTCGCGGAATTATACCATGAAAACTCGAAGATTAATCCACATTCGACGCTTCAGGTTCCTACCGACAAGATCTTGTTGGAGGATGTTCGCAGATGGTTTTTCACGACTGCGTATAGCTTTGACGAAGAGTCGGAGGTCAATGGAGACGCTGGATTTAGCATCTCATACAAAAACCTTCCGCTGTGGCTGCAAAGTCCATTACAGCCGTTTACGAAACCGGGCTCTCTAACTAACCTTCTTTTTGCTGTAGATTTGGTCTTGGTGCATGATCGATTGCTAGTCCGAGTGGTTCCGCAGTCAGAGAATCTGTGGATTGAACGCGAATTGGTAAATAGAGACGTGAGATCGGAATTGTGCGAAATCTTCTGGATTAAGCCACCCCCTAAATTAGATGACGATTTCACAATGTTGTTCGTTGTTGCTTGCCCTTGGCGATATATGCTTATCTACGGTCCCCGAGGCTATCGCCATACGTTATTGGACATCGGCCGATTGCTTGGACACCTAGAGCACAGGTCTAATTTTGATGGGCATATAATGGCAGTACATCAGGACTTCCTTGACACAAAAGCAGATGAATTCGTCCAGGCCGACGGTGTAGAGCGATCCGTTTACGCCATACTTACCCTCTTACCCAATAACTTGGACTGAACAACCATGGCAATCAAAGAAGAAGAAAACGCTTTAACCAGCATTGGACATACCTGCGATTCTTCACCATCACGTACCGCTTTGGATCCGTCGTTACTTTCGGAGTTGGAAAAACTAGAATCAACAGAGCAGAATATCCTAACTGAGTTCCTTAAGCGTGCTCAGCGTGACAGATCTGTCAATGGTCAAATGGATGAACTTGCATTTGTGGTTAATGGATTAAAGGATTTCCCTACCAAAGATGAGTGGCTAAATCGCATAAAGCTAAGGGGAAGGATAGCACCGGAGCTACACAAAGAACACGTAGGAATCGAGAAGATACCTCTTTCTTTCGAGTCTGGACACTTAAATAAACCTTTATCCGAAGTAATACGCAACCGAGCGTCATGCAGGGATTTTGACAAATCGGACTTGCCATTTGAGACGTTAAGTTCCTTGCTTTATCAATCCTGCGGTGTACGTGGGACATTCCGCGCATACAATCGACCCAGGGTTCCACTACGCTACTTTCCATCGGGCGGAGGACTGCAATGTGTTGATGTGTACCTCGCGGTTAACGACGTCGAGAAGATCCCCCAAGGATTGTACCGTTACAACCCCATACTGAATTGTCTTGAGCAAATGGAAAGAGGAAATTTCCGTCAGCGAGTCGTCGATTGTTGTTTTATGTGCAAGTGGATGGCGACAGCAGGAGCAGTGTTTTTCATCGTATCTAATTTGCCAAGGCTTGCCTGGAAATATGGTGGATACCAATCATACAGGTTAGCACACCTTGATGTAGGTATTGTGTCTCAAAATTTGCATCTTGTCGCCTCGGCTCTTGGGTTAGGTTCATGTATGGTTTTTGGTTTTAGTGATCAAGACGCGGACATCCTATTAGGCATTGACGGACGTCACGAATTTACTACACTGCTTATTCCTGTAGGTAGGAAATTGGATACAGAGTCGTTTATCAATAAAGGTATCGAACGATAGGTGCGTCACGGATTGTGTCAAGAATAATGAGACAGATATCCCCGAGAACTAATGAGGTTGTTCGTGTATTGCGTTCAGATTCAGGGGTTTGTTAATCTAGACCGCGACGGGCAAGGTGGGGCAGTGGGTGCCGCCCCGCACAAAGATTTCAGGATGCGACTCTCAAAGTGCGAGAAGGACTACCGATTATGGTTTTGACGACATCTTCCGTTAGATTATGGTTTCGTAGTTTATTTTTTCTGTGGGTTACCGAAAGTAAACTGTTCCTCCGTCAACCGATAGCAGCCTTCTTTACCTTCGTTTTTCCTGTAACGCTTTTTCTCTTATTTGGATCTATTTTCGGGGACTCGTACTTATGGGATCGCCCTGACTTACGGTATATTGATTTCTATGCTCCTGCGCTAATTTCTGCATATGTGGGACAAGCCGGGCTTGTCAATGTAACAAGCTTTCTCGCATTATACCGTCAAGTTGGCGTTCTTAAGCGTTACGTTGCAAGTCCAGTTACATTATGTGCCTATCTCTGTGCCCATATTGCCGTGCAGTTTACTGCTTTATTAACCTCCTCATTGATTCTCGCTGTCGTAGCAGAGTGTGTCTTTGATGTAGATTTCCGAGGACATTGGGCTTCTGTTCTGATCGTAGCAGTAATCAGTACCGCATGCTTCTTCGCGCTGGGTTTTTTGGTAAGTGGGCTATTCAAGTCCCCACGTGGCATACAAGCCACGGGCCAATTTCTGTTCCTTGCTATGTTTTTTGTTTCGGGGGCAACGTTTCCTCGACAATTGTTCCCCGAATGGCTACTCACTCTCAGCAAGGTTTCGCCACTGACGCATGTCGTAGAGACCTTCACTGGTATATGGCTTGGAGATCCGATTTCGCAACATATAAACTCATTGATATTGCTAGCTTTCATTACTGCATTGGCATACGTGATTTCATCAACGACATTCAAATGGGAGGTTTAGATATTTGATATGGCATCCTTAGATTTACATTCCACTTATATCAACCCTCATTCGGGATTACTGCCCAATGTGATGAGCGAGAAAGAAGGCAAGGCAATTGAGGACTTGTTTTCGTGGTATTTCCCTAGTGGCCCGATTCGACACGCAACAGCCACTTTTGGCGGTTCGGGAACTTCACAGACTGCAACCGTCAACAGCCATCACTGGAATATGGATCATGTATTGCGTCAGATAATGGGGATACCTTCGTTAGATCCCGGCATCAATTTCTCGATCTTGGGTGGCGGTAAGGGCCTTCAGCTTTCCTCTGCACTTCTATCTTGTCTAGGCGAAAGTGTTGAACGAATGGCTGGGACACTCGCTTTCTTGAAGAAGGATATTGATGTGATCTTTGGGTCGTATTGTCATTTGCAGAAAACTGGCCTAAATGCGATAGCCCCAGAGGAATGCCCACTGTTCGCGAACGAGCAATATGAATCGCCCGATTTTCTCTTTGAGCGGTTTACACGGAACACCGAGTTCAATTGGATTAAAGGACGGCGACTCATAAGCGGAGAATCTATCTGGGTACCACTGCAAATAGTACTTTTTTTCTATATTCTATCGAAAAAAGAAACACAGATTGGTTACTCAAGTTCGTCTGGCATGGCCTCCCATATAGACGAGGCTTTGGCGATAATTGCCTGTGTGACAGAACTTCTAGAGCGGGATGCAATCAATCTATGCTGGTATTCAGGCATACCGCTACGTCGTCTTAGAATTGATCGACCGTTCTCGTCACGGAAAGCCAACACAGTCTACGAACAATTAAAATCCCTTCCTGGAAAAGCTGCATTGTGGTTGCACGACGTAGGAATGTCTGAATTGCCCACCGTTTCGGCGGCTCTGGTCCTTCCCAATTGCAAGAAATTCGCGTACCAGGCCGGAGCGGCTTCTGCGTTGGAAGGAGAAGAAGCAGTCCTAAGTGCGATGGTTGAATACTGTCAGTCAGAAATTCAGATGAAGTTGGCAATGTTCGCCCCACAAAGGCATTGGGTGAAAGCGATTGAACTTATATTTGATGTACCCCCGGACAAACCCGTGTCTGAAATAACTACATTTCTCGAGACAGTTGGATACTACGGGTACCCTGTAAATTCAGGGAAATTGCAGAGTTATTACCGCAGCAATGAGGAAGTCGCATTGTCCGAGTTACCAAAATTGAAGTCTAATAGTTCGGACCATCAACTAGGGCGACTTAAGGATATCTTACAGCAATACCGAATAGATCCTATCATCTTTGACTGTACGCCTGAGCGGATGTCACAGTTAAGGGTAATAAAGGTCTTCATCCCCGAATTGTTGCAACCTCATATTGCGGCATACCCGTACCTAGGTCATCCGCGCCTTTACGAAATGCCAATGAAACTTGGCTTAAGAGATCAGCCTCTCAGTTTTGAGGAATTGAAACCTGGACCGGTTCCTTTTCCATGAGAGTGCATGGCGCGGATTTCATGCAAATGTTGTGTTTTGTTATCATCTTGGCTTATCCTGGCTTCGTCCACGCTGCATATACACTTATGCGCCTGATTTGCAATTGGATAATTCCAAAGGCAACGCTAGAAGCAAGTCTATCAAAGTACGATTTCATCGCTTCTTTCGCTTTTCTGACTTTCGCGCTTGTTTTCGTCTTCAGTGTGTGTCCTGTAGATAGCTGCATTTTGACAGCGGGTTTTACATGGCCGCAATGGTTCAACGTACCGGAACCTCTATCGCTACCTGTTGATCTTCTTGCAGGCGTTTTTTTAGGTATATCCTACTACTTCGTTGAGGCTTCCGTCGCATCTTGGTCGGTTAAGTTCTATAGGAGTGATTCAACGTCTGAAACTTTCTGGACATTTGGACAGACACGGCGGATCGTCAAGGGTGCACAACAATTGCCGACGCTTTTTTTGCTATTCCTCATCGCTAGTAAGGCGACGTTGGAGGAAGTCCTCTGGAGAGGTTTTGTGTTCATTTTTGCAGTAGATGTACTCGATCTTCCACAACCACATGCGATAGCGATCTCGTCAGTTGCATTTGGTATCAGCCACTTTAGCTACGGTATCGCGAACATATTGTCGAAAACTTTATTCGGTGGAATTCTTTGTATGGTATACTCTATGGCGAGTAGCCTTATCCCAGCTATTCTGTGTCACCAAGCATTTAACTTCATGGTGTTTAGATTTCGGATTGAGTGGCACAGATGACCCAAACTCCCTACAGCCTCAGCTCTTCGGCATCCATTGACGTCTGTAGAAATCAGATAGCGCCCGTTTTGGAGGTGAAAAACCTCCGGAAGACCTACGGCAAACTCGTCGCAGTAAGCGAAGTAAGTTTTTCCGTTTTCCCGAAGCAGGTTTTCTGCTTGGTTGGACCCAACGGTTCCGGTAAAACGTCAATCATAGATTGTATCCTTGGATTGAAAAAACCTGACCTCGGAGACGTGTTTATATTTGGTGAACGCTGTAGAAATCTGTTAAGGCGAAAGGACCTGCTGAGTCGGATCGGGATTCAGTTTCAGGAGGATTCTCTGTATTCGGATATTCGCGTCAGTGAAGCTTTGAGTCTCTATGCGAACATGTACGAAACGCCTGTTGATCCCGATGAGTTACTCAAAGTATTCGAATTGGAAACTCAGCATAAGAGAGCCTATAAGGACCTTTCAGGAGGGGAAAGGCGAAGGCTTCAGATTGCTATTGCGCTCGTGGGAGATCCTGAGCTCTTGTTCCTCGATGAGCCCGCAAGCAACTTGGATCCTGATTTCCGTCGCAAAATGTGGACCGCTCTGAATCTATTTAGATCTCGTGGGCTGACCATTGTTATGACTACCCACGACATGGACGAAGCACAGCGCGAAAGCGATGAGGTCTGCCTTGTCAATAGGGGGCGAATTATCGCCTCTGGAACAGTCCAGTACCTATTGGGGAAGTTTCACCTGGACCAGAAAGTTGAGATAGAGGCCGAGGTTAGTGCCGAAGACTTCCATGATTGTAGCGGAGTGACACATATCGATAGAGACTCACATGGGATCTGCGTGTATGGGACGGGTGATGGCTTCGAAGAGTCGGTTGTAACACGACTACAAGGTGTTGGAGTTACAGAGTTTGCAGTACGCCCCTCTGATCTTAAGGATGTATTTTTCTTTGTCACCGGAAGACGATACATGCGCTGCGCCCACACGTACGGTAAACGGAACCAAGAATGTGAGTCTCTGATTATTCAGGGGAAAGACGTGCTACAAGCCGCGCTAAACGAATCTGACGTTGATAAGATATACGCAGCCCGGAAGCTCTTTGAACGTGTTATTCAGTATGAAGAGTACATAGCGCTTGCTTGGTATTATATCGGGTTAACCGATTACCGATTGGCCACACAATTTGTCGCTCAGACCGACGACAATTCCACACGCTTGGCATGCATTAACCAAGCGATCAGCCATATTAAGAAGGCAATTGAATTGAATGATAGATTCAGTGATGCCTACGCCCTCTTGGCCGGTGCTTACCAACAAAAGATAGGAATGAAGCATTACCTGGGCATGTTTTTGGGATCTAAGTCAAAACGGCTAATTGAGAAGGCCAAACAGCTAGAAGGTGATAATCCTCGGGTTTTGTTCTTGGATGCCCTGAGCGATTATTTCACACCCACAACTTGGGGAGGAGACAAACAAAGAGCAGTTGAAAAGTTTAAACGTGTTGCTGAGTTATTCTCCGAACAGGAGATCGGGAATCCCATTCTACCCTCGTGGGGCCACGACGAAGTGTACGCTTGGCTCGGAATTATTCGCCAGTGGGAGGGCGACATTGGCGGAGCAAGAAAAGCCTTTGCCAAAGCGCTAGAGGTTAACCCCGACAATGGCTGGGTAAGGTACGTGCTTTTGCCGGGCTTGAAAGGTTAGTTTGATTGTAAACAGGAAGGCGATATGATGGTTCCTTGGCGATTTACATATTTATCTGAAGTGTTGGTCCTACTTTCAATCGGTACCTATGCTCCTTATGCGGTCCAGGCTCAGGATTTGGCGATTATACAGGGAGATGTTGTTGACATTAAAGGAATGCCTCTTGGTTATGCAAACGTGCAGATCGTCGGCACAACAAATGGCGCAATTACCGAGAGCGATGGCAGCTTCCGGTTCACCACACGACATTTCGAAAAATGTACGCTTCGTGCTACGTACGTTGGATTTGAACCTACGGGGTGCAGCCTACACTTGTCGGCAGGCGATACCGTGATCATTCGCCTTGTGTTGCGTAAAACGCTTATTGAACTAGGTGAGAAGGTCGTCACAGCGAGTTCCTATACCACTGGGGAGAACGGGAGCACCGCTCTTTCATCCAACGATGTCGTAACGACCCCCGGAGCTGCCGCAGATATCCTTCGGGCTATCAAGACTTTACCTGGCGTAATGATGGTCGACGAAGGTGCCGGGTTGTTCGTACGAGGCGGTGACGTGAGTGAGACCGTTATCCTACTCGACCAAGCTACGATCACTCATCCTTACAAGTACGAATCGCCTACTGGAGGCGTATTCGGTACCATCTCTCCTTTTGTGATCAAGGGGACAGTCTTCTCTACGGGCGGATTTCCTGCACGGTATGGGAATGCGCTCTCAGCTGTGCTGGCGATGGATAGTCAGGATCTTATCCATCAGACTCGCTATACGCTCAACCTCGGGCTTGCTGCTGGCTCTTTGGGTCTGCACCAGGTTGTTGTCCCCGAAAAGATCGGCCTTAGGTTAACGGGTAACCTGAGCTTCACCGATCTGCTTTTTCGGGTCAACCGCCGCCAGCATGACTTTAGTACGCCTCCACGAAGTCACGATGGCAACCTTAATCTGGTTTACCAATATTCTCAGACCGGGAAACTTAAGCTGTTCACCTACAACTCCTTCGATCAATTGGGAGTGCGAGTGGTCGAACCGTCATTCAGAGGTCAATACCAGAACCGCACGAACAGTTGGCTTTACAATTTTCAATGGACCGAGATTTTCAACGGGTGGTTCATCCAGACCAGTGCCTCGCTGAACCATTACACTACGCGGCGGCAATTGGGAAACCTAGACTTGAAGCCCGGCGAATTGACCGCAAAATTCCGCGTAGATTCGGAAAGCGAACTCAATGCACGTGCAACCCTCCGCTTTGGCACTGAGTTTCAACGCATTGGTAACCGCTTCATCGGTACAGTTCCTTTTAGGGGAGGTATATTCGATCCGCAAGCGGAGGTGCTTGTGCTAAATACATCCTACGATGGAATCCTAAGCGGAACTTACTTTGAGGTCGATTCTAGACTTAGACAACGCATCGCCGTAAATGCCGGTTTTCGGTTTGACCATCACACCTTGGCGGGCAGATTCGTCGTCGACCCTCGTTTTGCAGGTCGTTTTCAGATCTCCAAAGGCACGGAGTTACGAGTTGCCTGGGGCATCTATCACCAATTCCCCGCTCCATACAAATATAACCCAACCAGCGGCAATCCAGACCTTGGGCCCCAATTCGCGCAACATTTGGTTGCGGGTTTGAGCCATAGCCGCGGAAATATGATGATGCGACTAGAGGCATATAATAAACGGTACCGAAAACTGATTCTCGAACACCCTGACCTGAAATTCTCGAATGGTGGCGCTGGTAGGGCATCTGGCGTCGACCTATTCGTGAAGTACGGCGGTTTTCTTCAAACCCGCTTCAGTGGCTGGTTGGCCTACAGTTTACTTCGGTCGCGTCGGCTTCAGGTTCGGCATCTGGGGTATGACGTGCGATACGAAGAAGCCCCCTCGCCGTTCGATGTTACTCACAACCTGAACGTCGTAGGTAAGATGCGGCTGGTGGGCGCACTCAGCGGTGGGATTACTCTGAAACACGCAACAGGACGTCCCGCTACACCCATTACGGGTGCTATTCCCGTAGAGGGCGAAAGCTATCATTTGCCTATCGAAGGGCGGATCGGCTCGGAGCGATATCCGACGTTCCGTCGGATCGATGCGAGTCTTAGCTATGTGCTTCCCTTTGGGCAGCAAAGCTATGCTGTGTTCTACACGACTGTAAACAACCTCCTAGATCGCGCTAATGTACTCGAGTACGAATATTCTATTGACTATGCCGAGCGACGTCCACGCTCGCCGAACTTCCGGCGTTCCATTTACTTTGGTGCTACTTTTAACATCTACCGTTGATAAATCAAACAGTTCACGTTTCTTCAATCAAGGAGGAGCAACGCCCCATGATACGTCTTCTACTCCTTCTCGCTTTCAGCTTCACCCTCGTTCTCGCTAAATTGGAGGCACAATCCGCCGACAGCCTGATCATCGATGGAAAAGAAGTACTACGTGTGGCAGACAATACCGGTGATCTCGACCGAATGTACGTGGCACGTGCACTTTTCGAACGATCTACGGCAGATACCGTTCGATCTGCGTGGGCACACTATTACTTGGCACTGAGTGACTACCGGATCGCCAACTATCTGTTAGGTCAAGGCGAGGAGCACGAGGACTTGGCTTCGACACACCTCAAAAGTGCGGTCGAGCAACTGATTACGGTAACTCGGCTCGATCCAGGAGGCGAAGAGGCTTACGCCTTACTATCCAGTGTGTATGGACGCCAGATCGGACTGAGCCCCATTAAAGGTATGCTTTTGGGCCCTAGGTCGAGCCGTGCGCTCAGTAAGGCCAAACAGCTTGGCCCCGACAATCCGCGTGTGGTGCTCGCTGCGGCGATAGAGGATTTCCACACTCCAGAGATGTGGGGAGGAGATAAAGAAAGAGCCATGGATGGGTATAAACGAGCTGCGGCGCTCTTTGCTCGGGAAAGTCCAACCGATCCAATGCTGCCTACGTGGGGACACTGTGACGTATACGCGTGGATTGGAATCGCCCACTTGAAAAAAGGTAGACATGCACTGGCACGAAGAGCGTTCGAGAAGGCGCTTGATATTGATCCCGAGTTCGGTTGGGTGAAGTATAGCCTGATGGATAAATTGGAAAAGGCTGAACAGGAGGAATCTCGATGAGTACACATCATTGGCCTTAGTTGTAGATTTCGATCCGCACGATTGAGTAATGAGCTGAATGGGGACAGGGTATTCGTCCTAAGCTGCGTAGATTTCAACCCTTATGCGCAGACGTGCATGACTTAAGCATCCTCTGCGACGTACCTTGAAATTGGATCACGATAAACCACCAATTGTCGTTGACGTACGTTCTTCTCTTGTCGATTAGGGTTTGAAGCATGTTTTGATCGTGCCCTGTAACTTTCCGGGGTGCATCGTTGATTGCATAGTGATGCCAACGTTAATTGTCGCACGAGCTCATGGAAGTGAGAGGTTCGCGACGTAGTTGATTGCCGATATTGCCTGCGTCTTTGTGCGCCATCAACGAGTTTGCCTCTGCGGCAGGCGCCATGAGAAGCCGGATTTCCGCAGAAATAGTCAACCGGATACAGATACTGAATCGTGCGATACAGGCACTGCAAATGTCAGTCGGAATGCGTGTGTGCAATCCGGGATTGGGAAATAGGTAGGGTCGGCGGCATCGACAAAGGTACCCCCCATTCGTGCGAGTGGAGTTTTCCGCCGTGGTCGTGTGCCAGCTTGGCTTCGCAGGGGTACTCGTGGAGTCCCTCAAGGGCTTCCTGAACCGACATCTTAACAGTGTAAGCTTCCGCGTTAAATAAAGTGACCAGTAACCAGATACCGGCTGTAGGCATCCAGGATGTCCACTCGGCAATACCTCGACGGCGCAACGTAAACATACATCCGGTCGATACGGTAGACGTGGTCTCGCTGGTCGAGTTCCGGGGGTCGTCTGACGGTATCCGAAACACCACCGCGTACCGAGAGTAACGCACTGCGATGTAGGTCAGGTATACCGACACTGGGTCTCGACCACATCGGGCGTCGGCGGAAAGGTGCGACGGCTGGAGCTACCCGTTTGATCCTTTAGGCATCCTTGTCGCACACTGGACTTCAACAACATTTGTTGGTGTCTTGATATTCCCATCTAGCCTGGGGATTTTGGCTATCGGACAAGCCCGTTAGCCGACGTGCGTCACACACCACCTTTAAAATCTGATCCTTTGAGGTGGGAGTATATCCCCAATGCGACGTTATGTCCAGAACTCCTCATTCAGCTTCAAGTTCTCCATCGTCGACTCAGCTAACGCGCGGCGGATCTCCTTCAGTTCGGCAACAAGCGCAATAAGCTGAGCCGCCTTCGGCTCGCGGGGCTTTGCCACCAACCCGCCCAGAGCACCCTCTTGGCCGCGTCTCCCACTCATAGGACTGGCCAAAAGCGATCTGATACCGGCGACAGACTTCGTATACCAATTCATCGGCCTGTTCGGCTCAGTGAAAGATGCGCAACTTGCCTTTGGCGCTCCAAGGCTGGTGATGCTTCTTCGTCGTAGGACCGCACCTCCTTGTCCATAAGGTACTCCCTTCGGTAAATGTGTGGATGCGCAAATCAGCACTTCCAAAAACCTCCCAAATTGATCTCAATTTCACTTATTCAGCACGCGTCGTCGTCCGCAAAAGCCCAATGTGTCACCGTAGGTTGATGACCCGCACAAGGTCTCGCAGATTGTCGACAAGTCTCGTGAGACGCGCCAATGTTGCCATGAAGAGCGCCGTCGGAACTAAAACCCGAATGGTAAAAAAAATCGGGCGTAGCGCATTGTGTGCCGCGTTCACGGGTCGCCCTAAACAGGCAACCCATGATAGCCATATTGGAGGTACTTTCAGAATTCTTACGCCAAGACTACAACACACTTTTTTCGTTATACCCCATTAGTGTCCCGTCCCGGAAATAGCTTTACAAAATCGTTCGACTTTTTCGATGATGGATTGTGCGGAGGCGGTCAAGACGAAAGGTTTCGAGGTCTCGTTGTAGTTGTCGGTGAAGGTTTGAATTCTGTGGATGAGTTCTTTGACGGATCTGAAGGAGCCGCGCCTGATGGCCTTCTGAGTGATGATATTGAACCAAGTCTCGACCTGGTTGAGGTAGGATGCGTAGGTGGGGTAAAGTGAACGTGGCATCTAGTACCTATTGACTTCTTAAGCTGGGCATGCCTATAGAATGATGTCTCCCCTGAAGAGGAAGGAGCCATGTGCATGCCGAAGAATTACGTTGTACGTCTGAGTCCCGAAGAGCGGGAACGGCTTCAGGATCTGGTAAGCAAAGGCAAGACGCAAGCCTTCCGCATCAGGCACGCTCACGTGCTTCTCAAGGCCGATGCAGAGGGACCAGCTTGGCTGGATCGACAGTTCACGGAGGCTTTTTCGTGCAGTCGGTCAATGGTAGAGGGCATCCGGAAGCGATTTGTGATGGAGGGCCTGGATTCGGCCCTCGAGCGAAAGAAGCGCGCGCATCCGCCCACACCCAGAAAGCTGGATGGTGCGAAGGAAGCCCGATTGATCGCGTTGGCTTGCAGTAAACCTCCAAGGGGACGTAAGCGGTGGATGCCGAAGCTGTTGGCCGATGAGCTCGTGGCGTTGGAGATCGTCGATAGCATCTCATACCGAACGGTGCAACGGACGCTTAAAAAAACAAACTTAAGCCTCATCTGAGAAGGTGCTGGGTGATTCCGCCCGAGCAGAACCCCGCGTTTGTCGCCGCGATGGAGGACATCTTAGACGTCTATCAGCGGCCCTACGACGACAAGAAGCCGGTTGTCAATATGGACGAACACCCAGTGCAGTTGGTCAAGGATGACGCGTGATGTGGTCGCAACCCGTCCGGTGTCAACCCGAACGCTACGACTACGAGTATGAGCGGAACGGAACCGCCGTGAACTTCATGTTCACCGAACCGCTTTCGGGCTGGCGCAAGGTCCGTGTCAGACCACGCAGGACGGCTGTGGACTAGGCTCAAGAGATCAAGGATCTCCTGGATACGGACTACCCAAAAGCGGAAACCGTCGTCCTGGTGTGCGATAACCTCAACACGCACACGCCCGCGGCACTTTACAAGACGTTCTCACCCGAAGAGGCGCGCCGTCTAGCCAGGCTCTCGAAATCCACTACACGCCCAAACACGGGAGTTGGCTCAACATCGCCGAGATCGAGATGAGCGTCTTGAGCAACCAATGCTTGAAGGAACGCATCCCCGATATCGAATCCCTCAAAGAGCAGGTCTCCGCCTGGACGAACGACCACAACAACAGCAAGGTTGTCAATTGGCAGTTCACGACCGACGATGCTCGCATCAAACTGAGAAAGCTCCATCCAGCCTACGCTGTGTCTTAGACGTCAAAGGGTACTAGGTTGTCTCATTTGATCCCATGAGAAGACTCCGAACCCATTTTCAGGTCAATTTGGTCGATATTTTGGTCATCTGTAGTTTTGCCGTCTTTGCTCTTCTATGTCATCTAGGTCGTTGGAATGGAGTAAACGGGTTTGTCTTTCTCTCAAGTGACGCTGCAAACATCGCCAGCTTTGTCGCGGCGAGAGATAATCCGCAATTTTTCGGTTCGGATCCAACTCTAGGAGATCCGGAAAACTTTCGGTTTTACTGGACAGTCCAAATACCTATTGTTCGATTTCTTGCGAGAATGACTGGGGACTATGGTAATGCAATTGTAACGCTTCTCGGACCTGTCATTTTTCTACAAGCAGTGGGATTTTATATCTTTGGGCGCGTGGTACTAACAGCCAGGTATTTGGCGATCCTATTTGCGATCATTACGCTCATGCCAATGAAATTAAACCTGGGAACTTATTGGGGGATTTTTTTGGACCCTCTTCCAAGGTCATTCTTCCAATCGCTACTTCCTTTTCTGCTCGCTGCCGTTTATTATTGGAGAACGACGCCAAAGGTGTGGCCATGGCTTACCGTTGCTGCAGGTGCTTTAATGTATGTGCATCCTGTCAGCACCCCGGGCTGGGGTTTTGCCATCTGGTTAGGAATGTGGTTGTTCATGCCGAATTCTTGGTCCTATGCGAAGCGATTCTCATATATGATGCTCTTGGGAGCGTTGTTTCTAGCATCTATATCACCCTTTCTCGTTCATTATCTTTCTTTTCATGCACACGGACAAACCTCCAACTATGAGTTAGTTTATGATATTATGAAAATGCGTTTTAGTAGGGGTTCCTTTGACATTCCTGAAGCGTTCATGGATTTCATTTGGGAAATAAGATACGTAATCTTCTTAGCGATTGTCGGTGCGGTGATAACGTTTAGATTCCGCCAAAGCGATCGAAGAAAAACCAACCTGTTGTTGATTTGGATAATGGGTTTGTTGTTGATATCCGTATTTGTGCCGCTGGTAGAACAGAGGATTTCCCTTTCTCTAGGCAGAATTCCATTTGAGAAGGATTTAATAAGGGGTATGAGATATACAATTCCACTTCTGATGCTGTTTTGGCTATTGCCCCTTGTGAGAACAGAGGGCAGAACACGTAATCCAATTCTAGTATGCACCGTGGGACTAATTTTAACGTTTTCGTGGGCCCACAACAAACGAGGGTGGGATGAATTACCTAGTCCTAATACAGCACTTCAAGCACTTGAGAACTGGTTTGGGGGATATTTCGTTCGGGAGCCAGAAGAGCACATGGCGTTACGCACGACGCTGGAGAATCTATCCCGATTAGCCCCAATAGGTTCCAGAATCCTGCCACTAGCTCCCTTGGAACCTCCCTATACGTTTTCTATGCTCGCTGTCCGGTATTTTTGCCTAAGGCCTATAGTCTACTCGTTTAAGGATGGAGGAACCTTTGCATATTCCAATCACGACCAGTTGATCGAATGGTACGAAAAAGTAAGCACATTTTTCGATGTTTATGTTCTTGCCCAGAGAAAAATAAGCGAGAAAGACTATGATTCAATGCTTAATCTATTCGTGGAATTGGCTAAGAAGTGGAACGCCCAGTTTCTATTGATTAGGCTTGATATTGACCTAAGTTCGCCAGCGACTTTACGTAAAGATGTGCTTTATGCAGATCATGGTTATCTTATTGTAAAGATTACAGATAGGAGAACTTAAAACCAGAGCTATATCGCTGATTAACGCAGTTTTTGCACTTCTTCGGAAGGCTAGAATCTCATGCCTGCAACTATTCAACCAGCGGACAACGATAGAGTATCGGAAAGACGTGAAGAATCAAATCCGGTCGAAGAGACTGTCCGTTACGAAATAAACAAATCTGGTTCTGAAGAAATAAAAAGACTTACGATTGTCATTCCGGCGTATAACGAAGAAAGGATAATCGGACAGGTGCTAAGATGCATTAAAGATCTGAAATTCGACTTTGTTCAGGAAATAGTGGTTATTGACGATGGATCCACCGACAACACTCGACAGATTTCAGAGGAAGCAGGTGTCCGAGTTATCTGCCATTCAGAGAACCTTGGTTATGGCAATGCGATTAGGAGTGGAATACGCAATGCCCACACTGGATACATATTGACAATGGATGGAGACGGCCAACACAGGGCCCGCGACATATCGAAACTTTGGCACTCGGTCGACAGAAACGACATGGTTGTCGGCGCTAGGGAGAGTCGAATTCACGGCCCGTTGTGGCGTGTTCCCGGTAAGTGGATATTGGGTAGAATAGCGGATTATCTGATTCGACGGAAAATACCAGACCTAAATTCAGGCTTTCGAATCGTCCGAAGGGATGTAGCATTACGATACTTACACCTATTACCTTCTGGATTTTCAGCCTCTACGACACTCACAATGGTCTTACACAGCCAAGACCACAACGTGGCCTACATTCCGATTCAAGTTGAAAAACGTACGGGGAAAAGTACGGTATCGATTGTTACGAGTTTCGATACGATCATCTTAATCCTGCGCATAGCATCTTTAATCAATCCATTAAGGATCTTCGTTCCCATAAGTTTATTTGTAGGATTGGCAGGCATTCTTTGGGGGGTCCCGATTGTATTGAATGGGCGAGGCGTCAGCGTAGGTACAATGCTAGCCATCTCTACGTCAATATTGCTTTTTGGCATAGGATTATTGTGTGATCAGGTTTCCCAGTTGCGAATGGAGCGATATAGGTAATGTGTGGTATTGCAGGAATACTTGATTTTGACGACCCGAAAATGCGGCGTGACCGAATTAAACGTATGACGGACGCCATCGCGCATCGCGGTCCCGACGATGAAGGAATTTACGTCGCAGGTAAAATCGGTTTAGGGCATCGCAGGTTGGCCATTATCGATCTTTCAGATCACGGTGCGCAGCCAATGGCCAACGAAGATGAAACAGTCTGGATCACCTTCAACGGGGAGATTTACAACTACCTTGAAATCCGCACGAATTTACAGCATCGTGGACATAGCTTTAGGTCCAATTCGGATACGGAAGTGATCGTTCATGCATATGAAGAATGGGGAATCGACAGCCTGAAATACCTCAACGGTATGTTTGCGTTTGGTCTGTGGGACGAAAGGCTTCAGCGTCTTTGGTTGGTGCGTGACCGGTTGGGCATAAAGCCTCTCTTCTATTGCCATATGCCAAACTGCATCATATTCGGTTCAGAAATCAAGGCCATTCTTGCCGTCGAGCGGGTACGACGTACGATAAGCTTAGAAGCCTTGGCGTATTACTTGGCGTTAAATTACACGCCAGCGCCACACACACTCTTTTTAAACATATTCCAATTGCTGCCAGGACACTATATAACGGTCGATGAATCGGGTCGTATTCAGGACGTCGAGTACTGGGACCTTGTCTATGATGAGAGTGAAAATCTTGGAGAGGAAGAATACGTTAGGCAGTTAAACGAGTTACTAGAAGATGCTGTGCGTTTGCGTTTAGCAAGCGATGTACCGTACGGGGCGTTTCTCAGTGGAGGCTTGGACTCGAGCGGTATCGTATATTGGATGTCGCGCAATACGAGGGATCGGATTAGAACTTTCTCAATTGGCTTTGAGGAGGAGTCGTTTAATGAGCTCCCATACGCGCAGTTAGTCGCAAATTCAATTAAAGCCCATCATCGTGAGTATGTCTTGACAGCAGATAGTGCCTACCGGCTACCACAGATGGTTTGGCATTCTGAAGAGCCAACCGCCGACTCGTCCATGGTACCCGTGTATTTTCTCGCCGAGAAAGCGCGAGAATTCGTGAAGATGGTGCTGTGTGGTGATGGAGCAGACGAACTCTTGGCTGGTTACGAAACGTACCAAGCTTATTTTCTCCACCGCCTTTTCAGAATCATACCTAAATGGTTGCAACAAAGAGTCCTTAGACCATTCGTCTACAGCCTGCCGATGTCGGATACCAAATTTGGCTGGGTTACAAGAGCTAGACGGTTTATTGATGGGGCCGAATTCAGTTCCGAAGACGCACATGCTACAAGGCGTATGATCCTAAACGCAGATGCGAGGCATAATTTGCTGTCACAAATGAGCGATAATCCAGAGATCTATGCGGATGTAGTTGACCTATATCGTGGTCTGTTTGCTCGAACAAACGCGTCGCATCCCCTGAACCGAATGCTTTATGTTGACACTCGTTTTTATCTGCCGAATGATATGCTGGTAAAGATGGACCGAATGACTATGAGCCATGGACTTGAAGCACGTGTACCATATCTAGACCACCGCTTGGTTGAGTTTTTGGCCTCTGTACCCGCGAACATGAAGCTCAAGTGGTTTTATTGTAAAAAATACTTACTAAAGGAATCACTTAAGGGCAAAATACCGGACACTATTCTGTCGCGAACTAAGCAGGGATTAAACATACCTAACGCCCGCTGGATCAGAAAGGAACTTAAGCCGTTTGTTACAGATCATCTGTCCTGTTCGAGCATTCGAAAGATTGGATTATTCAATGATGCGACGGTGGAGCAACTCTTGGCCGAACATTTCGAAGGTAAATCCGATAACAGCCATCAAATATGGTGCCTATTGACATTTGTGATTTGGTGGCGACAGTTCATGTAATTCCTGTCCCATTTGGTTGATTAGGTCGATGGATACATGATTGGGAACCTTGAGATTTGATCAAAAGGCGGATACTGAAACCGTCAGGCAGCACATAAGAGTCTACTAACCAACAACGAGATATTGTCAAATGTTGTGGATGGCGGCGAGCGCATCCTGATGGATTAAGCGGCGGCTTTAACGTCTCCGTCCTGAAATTCGACGCCCTGGACGACGAGTTCAATGAGTTTGTGACCGTGTAGTTTCTGCCAGTGTTTTTGGGCTTAGTCTGCCAGTTTGTAGACCATCATCATCGTGGCGTTTCGGGAGCCGCATCCTTTGGTCTGGCGTGTGCGGTGGCGAACGGTGCTAAACGTGGATTCAATGGGATTCGTGGACCGGAGGTGTCGCCAGTGGACAGCTGGGAAGTCGTAAAACGTGAACAGCACGTCCTTGTCTTTTACCAGGCACGCACACGCTTTGGGGTATTTGGGTTCATACAGCGACAGGAAGTCTTCGTAGGCGTTCAGGGCATCCTGCCGGGTGGATGACAGATACATCTAGTGGAGGCGCGCTTTGGCCTGCGCCTGGATCGACTTGGGGAGGTTGTCCAGCACGTTGGCACACTTATGCACCCAGCAACGCTGATGATGGGTTCGAGGGAAGACTTCCTCCAGTGCCGCCCAGAACCCCAGACCTCCATCGCCAATTGCCAGGGCGGGCGGTTCTTTCAACCCTCGTCTTTTCACATCCGTCAGCACGCCCTGCCAGGACAGCTTGCTTTCTCGATGCCCGTCTTCTATGGCCAAAAGTTCCTTGCGGCCGTCCCTGGTGGCGCCGATGAGGACTAAGACACGAGGACTAAGACACAGGGCCGGTCCGGTTCCAGCCGCACCTGGAAATAGATGCCATCAGCCCACACATATACGTAGTGTTTATCCGAAAGATCCCGATGACGCCACGCCTCATATTCCTGTTCCCAAATCTGTTTGAGACGAACCACGTTGGCGGGTGACAATCCAGGGGCCTGCTCGCCCAGAATGGCGGCAAGGGCCTCCGGGAACGACGACGTGGAGACGCCCCTGAGATACAGCGCCGGAATCAACGCATCGATCGAAGGCGCACGACGCATATATCGCGGCAAGATGGCTGAACGAAACGCTTTGCCCTCACGTTTGTCGTGCACACGCGGCTGCCGGATCGGTATGGGGCCACGCCCGTGATCAGGTTCCGCGGCCTGTGAGCGCCATTCCTGACCACCTGCCGGTGACCCTGTTCGTCTTTCTCGTATTGCAAGTTCTCGACGTAGGCTTCCACCTCGAACTCTAACGCGGCTTGCAACATCCGCCTGGCCCCAACACGGATCAGGCCTTCCAGGCTTAACGTCACTTCATCTTTGACTATCGTCTCTACTTCGGAGGATGTATATTGTCTCATCGAGCGTATCCTTTCTCCCTCGTCCGAGGGGCCTCGCGGGTTTTTGGTGACACGTAAGGATACGCTCTTTTTTTATCTCATCCACAACTTTTGAATATAACTCACCAACAACGGCTTTTTACCCATCTCGACCAAGCATTGGCTGAAAACCTAGAGACGCACTATGTATGCATCATGGAATACTAGATCCTTTGGTTTTTTAGTGTCATCGCTGGTTTTATTCCTATCCTCGCTAGCATCTTCAGCGGGTCGAGACGTAAGTGAGGTAGTAGAAAACGCAGGGATTGAGAGATATAAATGGAAATATGAGACTTTAGGTCATAGATTGCTTAGAATGGAAGAACACATATCTGCACTCGCAGATACATCGAAAATACGGTTTTTTGACCGCAGATACGAACTATTAGATTGGATTATCTCAAATGGAGTTGCAAAGATCGAGTCACTGCAATTGGATGCAGATTACAAAGCAAGAAAAGAAGCAATTGTAACATTAGAAACTATCGATTTAGCACTCAAGGAGAGCGGTGTCTTGATCTGTATTCCTACCGTAACCATGTCAGAGGGCTTGACAACCAAAAGGTTAAGTGAGTTTAACTGTAAGAAATATAGATATGCACGAAACGGACAACTTCGCTCTTTCTACGGAGTTGATTGTGATATTGGTGCCTTTCTCTATCTGTCAATTGGCGAAGTTCTCCAGCTCCCATTGAGCATGATGGAACTACCCAACCACAACTTTATAAGATGGCAACTTAATCAGATCCAACACATTAATTGGGACAATAACTCGGCATTGATCTTCAATGATGACGAGTTGCAACTAGGGCTAAGCTCCACAGATGGAGTCACATTGACGACACGAGCGGAACGATCAAGCCGTTTTCCGTTAAAGATGGACGAACAGGAAGTAGTCGGTTACTATTGCACCATTATCGCGGATATGCTTAGGAAACAAGGACGGTATAGGGAAGCAATTGTCCACTATGAAAAAGCAATCGAAATACGCCCTAATTCAACATTCGCAATGAATAACTTATCTTGGATGTATTTGACTGTAGCCGAATTAGAGTGTGAAGAAAATCACCACAAAGCCCTCCAACTCTCAGAAAGAGTCGACAGAATTTCACCCTCTAATAAGACAAATAAGGATACATATTCATGTGCTTGTGCAGCTGTGGGTGACTTTGAAAAAGCGATAAAAGTGGAAAAGTTAGCCTTCAATAAAGACTATAAAATCGAAGGATTCAAAAAGGGGCTTACTTGCCTAGAACTAGGCGAAGAATAGTAGTTTGCAATTCTCTAAATCCGGTGGCATAAAACTAAGCAGACTGGTTCCGTAGATGGACCTCTACTATTCTCATTGAGGAACAAAACAGGGTCCACCAAAGCGATTCATTTGCAAGGTCAATTGACCGATTTAAGTGGAGCTTATTCGATCTATCCAAATGTGTAGATCTTGTCTCACGGAGGTGTCGATGGTAACTGAATTGCCAGCCACACGAACGGAGGCAGTGCAATCGACCAACATGTCGTTCCTACTAGTCACGCCTTTCCCCTTCAAGAGCAGGAACGATTATGTCACGAATATTGACGGTATAATATCAAGACACTCTGGTTCCAAGGCAAAACATGGCGTCTGTTATCCGACGGGGTTGGCATACATATCATCAATATTGAAACAGAATGGATTTGAAACCTATCTGATAGACCCTCAGCCGCAGAATTACAGCCTATCTGAAATCGAACGCTATGCCAATCTAGCTGATGTCATTTTGATCCCAATTTCACATACACGTTACGACGATATCACCTCGTGGCTAAGGCTATACAAAGACAAGATCCGAATCGGCGTTTCAAACTTCGCTTCAATCTGCTCCGACGAGCTTTTGAAATCTGGTTCTTGCGATATTGTTATCCAAGGCGAGAATGAATATACGTGCCTAGAATTAGCGAAGGCATTCAAGGTGTCTACTTCACCTGATCTCTCGAAGATCGCAGGTATTTCATTTTTGAAAAATGGAATCGTCTTCAATACAGTTGAACGGCCCCTTCCTAAGAATCTTGATAGGATTCCCTTTCCAGACCGTCAAGGATTAAACCTTAATGTCTATACCGATATAGCGTTTAGAGGATCACCAACGGCGTTTGTCTTAACTGCTCGAGGTTGTGTGTACAAATGTACTTTCTGTTCAACACACCAAATGTATGACTATAAAGCCTATTATCGAAGCCCAGAAAATGTGGTAAACGAGATAGAGGAAGTAATCCATAAGTACGGAATCACATCCTTTTTCTTTATTGATGATACATTCACTCTCTTACCCCGTCGAGTTGAGCGGATATGTGATTTAATCGTTCAACGAAACCTAGGCATTCAGTGGGCGTGTCTTGGTCGAATTGACCTAATTAACGACGATATGTTGATGAAGATGAAAAGAGCGGGCTGCATCGAAATTCGCTTCGGTATTGAATCAGGTGACGATCAGATCTTAATGAACATAAGGAAAAATCTAACAGTTTCGCAGGTGGAACTGGGTATCCAATTAATGAGAAAGCACAAAATGCGTTACTCGCTCTTTTTCATGATCGGTAATCCTGGTGAAACTCGAAATAGCATAAGAAGAACCATACGATTTTCCAAGAAATTGAATGCAAGTATTGTATCCTTTAACATATCAACTCCGCTTCCTGGTTCACCCCTGTTCGACCTCTACAAGGAGAAAATAGGTAAAGACCAAATTAAGACATTTGATACCCTATCGACTGACTTTTCATTCTGTGAATTACCCCCGAAGGTCTTGCGTAGGTATTTAATATTCGCGTATGTGTCATATTATTTCCGTCCTGCTTTTCTTTTTCAGTGCCTTTTTGAAATGATAAGTAGACCTAGAGAGATTTTCAAAACAACTGCGTTTTTTCTCAGGCAGGCAATGGTGATTCTCAAGTAGCCACCGTTTCATGTATCGTCTTCCGAGGACCGTCGATTCTTTCCTTAGGACTGTAATCCTATACGTTAGTCCACAATTGAAGAAAGGAATCATTCTGTAAATATGGTTGGGCTTGGACCACGATACAGTTCAGTACGAAAAATCGTGCTTCCGATCTCTGGATCTAGCTGCAGGCTATTGCCTACTACTAAGACTCTACCCAAGGAAATGTTGCCGTTAGGCAAGCACCCAATAATTCAACACATCTTCGACGAAATGGTCATATCCAATCTTGAGGAATTCCTCTTTATTTCCTCACGTAACACGAACATCATTGCCAACCATTTCGATAGCAACTTAGACTTGGTCTGCCACGCAGAGAAGACCGGCGGCCGACAGGATTCTGGAAACCTTGACTATGCGGGATGTAGTATAAGCTTCTTCCAATCACGCCATCATTTAAGCTCTGACATCAGCATCCCCGCAGGCATCTGCACCGCTGTATGCTCCGCCGAGAGCTTCGTTAACAACGAACACTTTGTGGTCGCCTGTAGTGATACCTTAATTAAATCTGAACGTAGACCTAACTTAACTCACCGGATGATCGACGTCCACCTCAAATACAAAGCCGCCTGCACCGTGGGGATACTATTGGTTCCGTCCGAGATATACAGCAAGCATGGTATTGTCTATCCCGCTTCTGGCGAAGATTTGAATGCAGAAGGTTTCCTTCTTGATGACATCGTGCAGCAACCCTATCTAGATCGTGCCCCAAGTCGATTGGCTGTGAGCGGACGGTATGTTTTCGCACCGGAAATCTTCCATGAGATCAGAAAACTTGCCCTAAACAACGGCTCGGAATTTGGCATTAACGACGCAATACGGGGCCTAATCCACTCCAGACATGTGGTCCACGGGGTAAGAATGCACCCAGATGAAGCACGTTTTGTTATCGACAGCCACGAGAGCTATTACAAGGCCTTTATCGACTTTGCTCGTACGGACCCAGAGTGTGGTGTGGCGATACAACATTATATAACGACTTGTGTATAATGTTGTTTAATATAAAATTAGTTTTGCATCGTTGCTGGGAATACCGTCGAAACTAAACGAGGCTCAGAATATCCAATTTTCGATTAGGGAAATGAAAGCGTTTCATACGCAAACCGTCGGTCACTTACATGCCGAATACATGGAGAATTCCCAAATTGGGAGACTTGGTTCCGAATATCTCGGCATGCTCTACGAGTATTTGTTGTACAGACACATTGGCGTGGGGTACGTCTTGTTGAAAGAAGGTCACGTGGTGGGCTTCACCTTTGGTAGGTTTAAGCAGTCGCATCGGTGTATGAGCCTCGTATTGGGATCGTGTAGTTCAGCTTTATTCCCGTTTATTAGGCTTTATTTGCGAAACTACAAGCGATTGCACAGAAGAGATGAAAGATTACAATGGTTAGGACATGAAACCAGCACCACTAAAATTGGTGAGTTGGTGTCAGTGGTAGTAAAGAGAGGGTGTAGAGGCAGTAACGCTAGTCAAGCGATTGTAAACTTACTCTTCGAAAGGCTAAAAAGAGAAGGATGCCAAAGGGTTCGCTGGGAGGTATTGCGTGGTAATCTCCGCGCGCAGAAATTTTATGCGAAAATCGGCGGACGTATTGTCGACAATACACAAAAAAGAAAAAACCGGGTTCTATTGTATGAAAAAGAGCTGAATTAGCAGGATTACGTGGTCAGTTCCCTTGGATTTTCTGGATAATCTCCAATTCCAGGTAAGCCATCCGTCATTCCGTCGCTTGGATGAGCACCGGTGTCGATTGCGAACGTCTTGATAAGCATACTGTAAATTGTCGGTGCAAAGGCGCCACCCATGATCGGCCTGATGGCGCCAGTGAGCGAGGGCTAAAAGGGAGTCTCAGACTGGATGGTTAATTTGGGTTTGGAGACGTCCTTTGCAAGGGTGATTTTGTGTGGTGACTGTAGGCCACGTGGAGACCGATAGCTTTGACCGCCGAGGAGTCGATTGGAGAAGGGGTTGCCCCACTCGTTGAAGTCGAGGTTGGAGGCAGCGATCGTGCCAGCTTGTTCATAGCGTTTGGCGACAACGTTATGGAAGTCGTCCTCGTGCGGCGTGCAGGTGTCCAAGCAGTTTGTTTTGTGTGTAGATGAGCACATCGTGGCCGTTGCGGACGGCGCAGTGGCCTAAGGCCTGCGCGATGTGCCTTTTGCCGGTGCCGCATGGACCGGCGATGAGGACAGCGCCCTTCTCGTGGATGAAGTGCCCTCACGCCTGTCGTTTACACGCGGCTGACGGATCGGTATGGGGCCCACGGCCGTGATCAGATCCCGCTCCTTGTGCCGGTGACCTTGTTCATCTCGTTCGTCCTGCAAGGTCTCGACGTAAGCGTCCACTTCAAACTCTAACGCGGCTTGCAGCATCTGCCTGGTCCCAACACGTATCAGCGCTTTCAGGTTCAACTTCGCTTCACCTTTGACTATCGTCTCAACTTCGGAGGTTGTATATTGTCTCATCGAGCGTATCCTTTCTCCCGGGCCCGAGGGGCCTCGCGGTTATTGGTGACACCTAAGGATACGCTCTTTTTTGACTCAGCCACAACTTTTGAATATAACTCTTGTGACCCGCGGATGGGCCTGTTTCAATCCCTGCAGAAAACGGCAGAGGGACGAGTAACTGCCGGAAAACCCGTTCTGACGAACCAACGCTTGGTTGATGGTCTTACCCTGGATGCCCTGTCGCCACCACCGGGTCACTGCCTTCCTATACGTGAGCACCAGAGAAACAGCCGCTTTGGTTGAAGCTACATCCGGCACGGGATTAGACAGGTCCCAAAAACGGTGACAGTCGGCAAGGCAGCGCAGTTGACCCACTCTCTTGCGACCCATCAATCCGGTTTGGGCAATCGCGAGGTCGGACTGTCCCAAACGCATGCGGACGATCACGTGTCGGTATTCGTGCATCTCGAACCTCCGGTTTGCCATCTTGTATCCCTCCTGACTTGTGCGAATCGTCATCCACCGTGCCGTCAGAAGGTGCAAAACGATGAACGGAATGCTCGAGACCCCTTTTCGCATACATCACGTGGCGCCATTATGGCGATCCTCAAATGGCTCCATTTGGCCGATCACTAACAGACACCCTTGGATGTGGGAGTATTTGAAGGACACTCTTAGTTTTTCTCGTTCGCTGATTGCGATCAAATGGAGTTTTGTGAAAGTCTCTCTCCCGGTCCTGCGGGTCAAGCAACTCAATTTACCCGCCCCGTGTATTTTGCGTACGATCCTTGAATCCGTTACAATACCCCCTTCGGTACTGCGTCCGAAAATACGGACCGATGCCCAGAAGTGTCGTGCTATCGTGTTCCAAACAGCTCTGACACGAATAATTCGGATAATTTCGAACAATAGGGTAAAAATCCAGCAATCAGCCTGACGCTTCCTATGACGGGGCCGATAACTTTTGTACGAATCACCGTTACCTCCAAGAATACCCGGCGACACGAGATTGCCTAACACCGTGAGATTTGGTTGCGTGTTAGCGGATTGACGTTGACCTCTTTCGTTCTTGGTCCCATTCGCAGGATAATATGGCATAATTCTACTCTTAACTATGTGAGGACAACAGATGATATTCGTACCGTCCTTAGCACGACAGCGCCTGTATGGTAGTCCATCAATGTACACATTGATTTTCCGGGATATTCTTTTCGGAAGAGTATATGATGGTCCTGATTTGGATCTGCTGCAATCTGAGATTCAGAAGTACGTGGATGTTCCATATGCACTGGCAGTAAATCAATGTAGACTCGGTCTCTACCTAGCCGTCAAAGCATCGCTGAAGAGGAATAGGAAAAAAGTAATCCTTTCACCGTTTACGATCTTTGACGTCGTTAACATGATCATTTGTGCGGGCGGTGTACCGGTGTTTGCCGACATTGAATGTCCATCGTGCACGATTGATCCTGACGAGGTAGGCAGACTGATAGATAATCGCACCGCCGCGGTAATTGTCTCCCACACGCATATGTTTTGTTCTGGCGTAAACCGAATCGTTAATTTGTGCCGTGATCAAGGGATAATATGTATTGAAGATGCCGCGCTCGCCTTCGGGACACGTACTGCAGACGTTTCCGTTGGAACCCACGGTGATATCGGGGTCTATAGTTTCGGGCTTTTCAAGAATGTGAATTCGCTTTTTGGTGGTATAGTTGTAACAGATAATGCGGCGGTCTACCGATGCATGTTAGAAGAAACCGAACTCTTCGAGCCGGTTCCCATAATGAAGCTAGTTAGCCGGGCTCTATATGGGTTGAGCATAGATATAGCTACGAGTTCCATTGTATTTCGTGCATTTACATTCTGGATCTTCCGGTTTGCGTTTTTTTACAACATTGACTACATTAACCAAAGGGTCTGCTACGATCCGTGTCCGACTCTGCAATGCAAGTTACCCATTTCCCTCAAATGTCGGATGACACCCGCTCAAGCACGTTTAGCGCGAAAGCAAATAGACGACGTAGTAAGAGATTTGAAAAAGCGGGTTAAAATTGCGGAATTCTATCATCAGGGCTTGAACGACCTACCCGACGTTGTCCTGCCACCTGTATCCAAAGACATCTCAAATGGCTTTATGGCGTATCCCATTCAGGTAGAAAACAGAAACGAACTCCTTAGACATCTGATGATCTTGGGCCGTGATTGCGCTTCTCGCTACTACAGGAATTGCGCCGACTTACACTGTTTCTCGGATTTCAGGCGAAATTGCCACAATGCCCGGTATGCCGAAAAACATACCATTTTGTTACCGACCTATCCTGGCTATTGCTTCGGTGAAGCTAAAAAAAACATACTTGCAATTCGATCTTTCTTTAATGCCTGAGGAATTTGAAGGGGACCCTACGTGCCAATATAGAGTGAGACAACTCCCCCTCCGAGTTTAATGTCGTATATTGGGCAGAGAGGAGAGCAGGACAAGACGCCAAGATCGGATCTCGGAAAGTATCGCCGCAAGTAGTCTTTGGATGTGGAAGTCCTACGTGGGAGCTCGAGGACGCGAGGCCGGGTCCTGTAGAACCGGATCGCCGACTTATGCGGGCTGGCTCGCGGATATCCGTTCGAGGGTCCGGGAGCGAGAGCTGATTGAACTGGCGCGCTGGCAACCCCGTTTACCGGGGCGCCATCGCGTGAGATTCAAAAGGTAAACTACACACGTAGACGCTGTCGTTGATCTGCTTTCGGACGCGGGTTCGATTCCCGCCGCCTCCACCAAAAACCCCGCTTGTATTCCATCGTACAAACGAACCCAGGGCCGGGTGAAGTCAGTCGCGTCCATCGCGACTAACGAATCACCCGGCCCGTTGTATTGTATGGTCCGGTTTCTGCAATTCTCTTTTGTCTCGACAAGCCTGGCAAATACAAAGGACGTTGATGATGAGTGGGAGGGGTCTCCCGGCCGGCGAACGTCAGACCGCCGGAGGCGTTTTTTCTGGGGATTTGCGACTTGCTTACGAGCCAGTCGCGAGCGGTGCAGACTTTGCTCAGAAGGGCAACGTCTTTGACGTCCTTAGGATCGCGAATTGCAGACTCATGTAAAATCAGATCACAAAGTGATATGACAGGCACCGCAATCCAGTCGGATTGTTGAGTTGACCTGTTTGCAAACGCGTGGCTGAAGTCAAAGGAATCTGGGCACGTGAGTAAACCACCATTGAAACCCACATTTTTGGGAGACAGTAGCTTTTTCGGTCCAGTCAGTTTCCATAGCCTAAGTTGATTAAGATCCACGTCCAGTGCGGCGAACTTCATCTCGGTCGGCCTACGCCACCCACCTCCGGGTCGTCGGCTCCAATCATTGAACCTGGTCGATCTCGCTAAATCTTGATTAATATTTCAAATGAGTTTAATTTATTGAAATGATGAGTCGCTGTGCTGGTGCATAGTTAAGACTGTCGGTCACAGGAAACCTGAACTTTGGCACCCACACTTACCTGCACCAGGCGGTTTGAAGGAGTCCTTGAAATGTCGAGAAGATGTATGATCATCGCATTGGTTGCCCTTGGCGCAATGCTGACTGCGAACCAGTTTTCGATCGCACAGTCCGCACGTGATGCCGATTTCGATGCCAACGGCATTGTGGACTTCGGGGACTTCATTCTGTTCGCTCAGGCATTCGGATCGAATCAATCCAATTTCGATCTCGACGGCAGCGGAAATGTCGATTTTCCGGATTTCATCCTCTTCGCGCAACGGTTTGGTCAGGGCATGCCGGAAGAGGATATTACGGTAACGCTTCCCAGGGGGATAAAGCTCGAAATGGTGTGGATACAACCGGGCCGGTTTATAATGGGCTCGCCCACTACAGAATCAAAAAGAGACGACGACGAGGGTCCCCAACATGAGGTCACGATCACGAAGGGGTTCTATCTGGGAAAATATGAAGTCACGCAGGAGCAGTGGGAGGTCGTGATGAATACGAGCCCGTGGGTTACGGGCTCGACTTCCCAGGATCGGGGGAACTTTCCGGCTAACAGAATGCGCTGGCAGCACGTTGAGACATTCATCCTTAAACTGAACGAAGCGGAAGGACAACACATCTTCCGGTTGCCGACGGAGGCGGAGTGGGAGTATGCATGCAGGGCCGGTACGACGAGCCGCTGGTCGTTCGGAGAGGATTCGACCCGAATCGGCGACTTTGCGCGCTATTATGAGAACTCACGAAGGACGATCGTCATGGGTGACGGTAGCATAGCCTACGGAAGCCCGGAGATTCAGAAAACCGGCGGCGTATTTCCGAACCGCTGGGGCCTGTACGATATGCACGGGAATGTGCGGGAGTTGGTGCAGGATTACTACGGTCCATATTCAGAACCGGCGCAGGTCGATCCCATGGGGCCCGACGGTCCCACCGGAAGTCGCACTCCGAGTGGCAGCCACGTCGAAAGAGGAGGATCCAGTTTCGACCCCCCCGAGTGGATACGGTCGGCTTCCCGTTCGGTCGGGTGGGTGCCAAACGCTTTCACCGGGTTTCGTGTGTTGATGGAATACAGATAGATTCGATCAGGAACCGCGAACGGCGTACTCGTCTTGGAACCTGCAGGAGGTCTGTGTGAAATGAGACGAAATGCAATTGTTGGCTTGTTTGCCCTTGCAGCGATGCTGACTGCGAAGCAGCTTTTGATCGCGCAGTCCGGCCGTGATGCCGATTTCGATGCCAACGGCATTGTGGACTTCGGGGACTTCATTCTGTTCGCTCAGGCATTCGGATCGAATCAATCCAATTTCGATCTCGACGGCAGCGGAAATGTCGATTTTCCGGATTTCATCCTCTTCGCGCAACGGTTTGGTCAGGGCATGCCGGAAGAGGATATTACGGTAACGCTTCCCAGGGGGATAAAGCTCGAAATGGTGTGGATACAACCGGGCCGGTTTATAATGGGCTCGCCCACTACAGAATCAAAAAGAGACGACGACGAGGGTCCCCAACATGAGGTCACGATCACGAAGGGGTTCTATCTGGGAAAATATGAAGTCACGCAGGAGCAGTGGGAGGCCGTGATGAATACCAGACCGTGGTCGACACCCGGCGTCGAAGGAGACCCCAGAAAGGCGAAATTTCCGGCGTTTAATCTATCTTGGAGGGAAGTCAATACATTCCTCCGCAGGTTGAACGAAGCGCAAGAGTCGGAAGTTTTCCGATTGCCCACGGAAGCGGAGTGGGAATACGCGTGCAGGGCGGGCACAACAACGGCGTGGTCATTTGGCTCCGACTCCAGTCGCGTCGGCAGTTACGCGCGCTATTACGAAAATTCGCGCAGCGCAACTGTTCTGGAGAACGGGATTATTGCATATGGAAACCCGGAGCCGCAGGAAACAGGCGGGGTTTTTGCGAATCCGTGGGGTCTCTACGATATGCACGGCAATGTCTGGGAATGGGTGCAGGACGTCTACGGTCCTTATGCGGGAGAGCCGCAGACTGATCCCACAGGACCTGATCAACCCACCCCCGCTGAATTGGCCGGTTACGCGTATCCGGGCGAGTTTATCGTAGTCAGGGGTGGCGGGTTTTTGGACACCGTCCAGGAAGTGCGTTCGGCGGTACGCATGCGCGGACGCGCATGGCGAGGACGCGCCGGGGTCCGCGTGCTCATGGTGCGAAGATAGTTCCGCCACGCTGAATAGGTAGTCATTCTTAGCCAGTTTCTGCAAGTGTCGGTGTCCTGGAGGTGAATTCTTCAGGGTCTTTTATTTTCAAACAGCAACCCAGGTTGGTCGCATGTCCTATTCGAAAACCACCATCAGTCGAACGCCTTTCCGGAATTCGCGCTGTTCCTGCATTGCGATCACGATGGCGCTGATTTCCGTAGCGCTCTTTTGCCCCCGGACCGCATTGTCAGGAGATATCCACCCAGTGCGTTCTGCGGACGGGAGCACGCTCGCCTACGCCGTCCAACGCGGCGAGCAGCGGGCGTTGCTGACGGAGATATGGCTTTCCCGAGATGGCGGCGCCGGTCATGAAAGGATCAGGACCTATCCGGGCGCGGCGGGCTCCCTCGGATTCCTGCCTGACGGCAGCGCACTGGTCTATCTCGAACGCGGCCTCAGATATCCCGCCTTCGGATCGTACCTCTCCGGCGGCCGCAGCCTGCCGATCGTGAATAATCGGATCTGGGTGCTCGCAGTTGACGGATCTAATGAGTCCCGCTGGCCGCTTCCACCTGAGCTCAATCCATTGGACCTTGCCGTCTCGCCTGACGGGAAATCGCTCGCGGCGCGGGGCGAGTGGGGCGCATTGGTGGACTCGGGTCATCCGGGGCTCTGGAGGGTCGACCGCTCGGGACAGGCAACACAACTCCGGATCGGCAGGACAGCCGGCCTCCCGCGCTGGTCCGGAGACGGCGCCAAAGTCTATTTCGTCGACGGCGATACGACATCGAAGGAAGTTAAGTTCGTTCACGTGGAAACCGGAGAAGTGGGTACCGAAACCGCTTCTGAAGCTGCCGGCGTTCTCGCCACTGCTGAGACCCCTCGTGCCGAATTCGAATCCACACCGGACGCTCGTGACCAGGTCTCGTTGCAACGGGCACTGGCCGAACTTCAAAGAGGAATGATCCGGCTTAGCCGGATGAACTCTGCCGTGCACCGAGGGGACCGCCACCGGGAGAAGGACGCGCGAAAGGCCGTTGAACGGATGTTCGCGGGGTTCCATAGACATCACAAGGACCTCCGGATGTCGAAAGCAAGCTGCCTCGCGTACGTGGCGACGCTGCGCGAACAACAGCTGAGAACAGCCGCCGCCGCAGGGGAACATGCCTGCCTGGAACACATGCTCGTATTGAACGACCTTGCGCACCGCTACGCCGAAAAGCACGGCGCCCTTCCGAATGAACACAGCGTTCTGCATGGGTGGGTGAAACAGAATGTCGATATGCAGGCGTCCAGCGAACCGGAACTCAGGCGAGACAAGGAAGTCCTCGACATTGTCTTCAGCTGTCCGACGACTTCCGATTCGGAGCCGTTGATCGAATATCTATATCGGCCGGACGCCGCTCCCGGCATGCCCGTCCTCGCGTGTTTCCGGCACCCGGACCGGTATCTCCACCTGACGGAAACGCCGGATGCACGAAGCCTCGAGGCGGTGGAGATGCGTTCTGAGACGGTCGATTCTCTCTTCGCGGTTGTGGTGCAGCGCACCAGAGAGGACCGGCTGCGGGAAGCGGCCGCCCTGTTCCGGCTCGTTGCCGTCCAGCGCCCCAAGGACGCGCCTCTCCATATCGAACTCGGCCACGCGTACTACAAGGCGGAAGACTACAAGCGCGCGATGTGGGCTTTCAAGAAAGCGATCTCTCTACAGGGAGGCGCCAGGGCCTATTACGGTGTGGGTCTGGTCTACGCGGAGATTCCGAAAGAACGCAACCTGGCCATCCACTATTTCCAGGAGGCCCTTGCCCGTGACCACGGGTACGTGGACGCCCGATATCAGATCGCAAGGCTGCGATACCTGATGAATGAGTACGACGTGGGCCGTGCGGTCGACCGCGTACTGGAGCTCGACCCGAACTACGCTGACGCCTATCGCCTGATGGGCGAGTGGTACGCCGATTTCTGGAAGGACTACGAACAGGCCATTGTCTGGTACACCCGATATATGGCGCTGAGACCCGGCGATTCCAGCCTGCGCAGCCGGCTGGGCGTCGCGTATCTGATGATCGAAGACTACGAGAAAATCATGGCGAAACTGCTGGGTTTCGTCGCGAAGAATCCCGATGCCATTGAACTGATGCCCATTGTCGCGCAGGCGTCCATGAAGCAGGGAAAGGCCGACATGGCAATGGAGTTCTTTCAGGACTACGTAAAAAAACTCGCGCCGGATGAGCGTGGTTTGTACGAAGATATCCGCCTGGTCTCGTCATCGGAAGAATTGGCCGAATTCAACGATACTCCCGAGCGTGAACGGGCCGCATTCCTGAAACGGTTCTGGAACGACCGCGATCCGGACCTGTCCACGCCGGTAAACGAACGCCTGCTGGAACACTACCGTCGTGTCTGGCAGGCGCTCACGGAATTCTCGGAAAACAAACAGCCGTGGGACGTCAGAGGCGAGGTCTACATCCGGTTTGGAGAACCGGACCACCGTTCCAGGTCCGATCGGCCCAACTACAAACAAAGCCTGGCCGTTCAGCGGGTCAAGGAACGCCTCGCCGCGGGCATCTACGGCGGCGATGGAATGGGAGAGACGTTTACGGGGCCGGTCTTTCCCATACGCGGCAAGCGACGACTGGAGGGCGAATGGTACGAATTTCGAGAAGTGGAGACTCCGAGCCTGCGTCGGGGTAATGCGGGACCGCCCGGCGAAGGCGGTAGTTCCGGAGGTGGGGATGAATTCTCCGGTGGGGGTGGAGGGTTTGAGGGACCCGTACCGGTGGAGGACGTTATGGATACCGTCAAGCTGGGGCTCATGGATATGGACAAGCGACTGGGGTTTGGCAACTATCAACCGGTTACTTCCGGCGAAGACATGAGCACCATCCCGTGGGAAACGTGGATCTATACAAACGTGGGCGGCGGCCTTGAAATCACGTTTACGGACGAATTCGGCGCCGGAACGTACGAATACGCCCCGATGCCGCCCAACCGGGGTGACATTGACCTCGGCCAGACCGAAAAGTTAAGAACCCACTCTCCAAGAGAGATCTACAAGCGAGCGGCACGTGTAACACCCAATTACTATGCGCCGGAAGAGGAGTCGGCGCCTCTCGATTTCCACTATTCACTGGCTGACTTCAGGGGCGAGGATGACCGCAGCCTCCTGGAAATCTACTACGGGGTCCCCATCCTGCCTGCCCACTACGATTCGGAAGAGAACGTCACGCGTCAGGTGCTCACGCACCATGCGGCGCTGATTTCATCCACGCTGGACACGGTCTACCGGCAATCGGATGGATTGACGTACGAGGCGAAAGGAAACCAGGCCGGAGAGGGCATCCAGGTTCCCGGCGTGCTGAAGCTGAACCTGCCGCCCGGCGCCTACCGTCTGGAGGTGAGGTCGCAGGACCGGCTCAGAGGACGCATGGGCGCCTACAGCCAGCAGGTTGTTGTGGAGCCGTATGGAGAGGACCGGCTGCAAATCAGCGACCTGGAACTGGCCTGGAAGGTAGCAGAGGAAAGAGCGGACAGCCCGTTCAACAAGGGAGACCTGAACGTCGTTCCAATGCCGTCGCGGACGTTCAAGAAAGGCCAGGGCGTCTTCGTCTACTACGAAATATACAACCTGGCGAAAGACGCGTTCGGGCAGACCAATTACAATGTTTCCCATACGATCACATCCAGAGACATACCGGGCGCAACCAGCAACATCTCCCGCCTCTTCCGCTGGCGAACCGGTATACGCGAGGAACTGGCGGTCACGTACGAACAGCAGGGTGAGGCGGCGCAGGAAGTGGAATATGTTGAATTGGATCTCGCCGAACAGGCTCAGGGCAGATACTCGCTGAAGGTGGCGATCCACGACAGGAACAGTGGGGAAACGGCAGAGAAACACGTTGTGTTTGTTATCGCGAAGTAGGATTGTTGCGATGGGACGGCGAGAGCGTGACCGGTGGACGTTGGGCGGCCGGCTGCCCTGTACCGTAGACCGGGTAAGGACACCAAATGACCCGTAGAATTGCATCCGCGCTAATCATTGCTTCGCATATGATAGGCTGCGGTAGAAGCGTACCGACCGCTACGGAGATTGGTACCGAACTGAAGGGTTTTAAACTGGCGGGACGTATGAACTTTCAGCGTTTCTGGCCGGCGTCGGTACTGCTTCAGGATGGACGGGTTCTGATCACCGGTGGTTCCCGGACGGATCGACCCTATCATTCGTCTCGCGCATTCCGCCATGCCACAGCGGAGCTGTTTGATCCTGATACCGGGACCTCGACTGTAACGGGTAGCATGTCGGTCAGTCGTTACAGAGATCGTGCGATGTTGCTTCCAGACGGTCGAGTAATCGTCAAAGGCACACCATTTGATCCACCCGAAGTCTACGATCCGCGGTCGGGCAGTTTCGTGGCGATGGAGGACAGGCCCGAACTGACAACGGATGCATCGATTGCGGCGCTTCCAACCGGTGATCTGCTAACGATTGACGCAAAAGGAAACGTGAGCCGCTTCGATCCCGATTCCTGGGAGTTCCAATTTCTGACCAGAATGGACGTACCCCGCTCTGGTCATTCCGCGTCTTTGTTGCAGGACGGCCGACTCTTGATCGTCGGTGGCGCCAATGGCGCTGGCGCCCTCAAGAGAACTGACGTTTACGACCCCTCGTCAAATACCCTTGCTCAGGTTGGCGATCTACGGCACGAACGTTGGGGACACCAGGCTGTCCTCCTTGAGGATGGCACGGTGTTGATTCTTGGCGGAATGACAGGCGCCGCAAGTGATCCAGAGGATGTATCGGCCGCGGAACGATATGAACCGGCCACCGGGTCGTTCATGCCAGCGGGAGATCCACGCATCGCCCCACTGCATGCAGTTGCCCTGTTGCCGAACGGCACTGTGTTTCTGATGGGCGGTATCAATGGCAGTGTGGTTCTCTACGATTCGAGTACCAACGACTATCGTCGCAATGGAGATAATGTTGGATATGAACGCGTACGGTATTCGGTGACGGTCCTTCGTGATGGCCGTGTGCTCGTTTTTGGAGGCATGATCAACGGCGTATCCACAGATCAAGTCCTTGTGTACAGACCTTAGAAGCTGTCTTAAAATTCCCAGCGGTCTTCGCACGGCTGCAAAAGCGCCGGTCGGCGTTGGTCAAACCCACCCAAGAGTGGCGAGGGGCGCGCAGCCACGATACATTAGTATATGGGCGGATTTTCCCGCCTTGACCGCCACTTTTTCGCTCGCGCTCGGGAACTCACCGGTAATTTTAAGACAGCTTCTTAGACGTCGTCGCGGCGCCCGGCGCGCAGACCCGCGTCAGAAATTCACTGTGGGTATCAATATCGAATATTCGCCCGATCGCCCCCAAAAAGATGCACCTATTGTCGTCGGTTGACAAGAACTTCGCCTTCAATCGATCATGCTATGGAAACCGGGGCTTTCAATCCCCATTTCAGGATCAGTGAACGCTCACTGCCGTGCAAGATTGTTTTTAAAAGACGATCTTGGATGCGTAAGTACCTGGTTTTCTTGAAAGTCCTTTCGAAGTGCCAGTGCAGGTCTCCCTCATTTGTGCACGGCTGTCCAGGGCAGAAACCGAATTGGGACCGGTATGGTTGGCGTTCCCGGGAGCGAGGGCATCCTGCCCTCGACATCGGATAACTCGTCACACACAGTGTTTTACGTGAACCGGTGTCGGATTGAATGGACCCGTCAGTCTCTCGACGCGAGTAGGGGTAGGTGACGCGACGTTCGAGGGCAGGATGCCCTCGCTCCGGTTGCAGGTGGATCAAGTCGTGATAGCTGTTGCTAAAGACGTTTTTGGACAGGTGTGGTGAACGATGAATTCTAAAAGGCTGAAATCAGGTATTCTACCAGGATGCAGGACCATAGTTTGTCAAACGTGGATGGTCGTTTTCGCCGTGGCGTGTATCGGTTGCGGTCAGAAGAGTTCGCCGCAGGGACCGGCGCCATCGCAAGGGCCCGCTCAGACCGGCTCTTCAATCAACCTGTCTTTCAGCGATCTTATACTTACGATGCGGGAAGTCGTATCCCAGCAGGAGGATATGGCGAAGCTTCGACCGGTAGTCGATTTCGCGCAGGATATCCGGGTGACCCTTGAAGACAGCCTGATGATCTTCCCACTACCGGATTCCGGCTGGGGGGGCAGGCATCCAAGTATGGGGTGGACGACGTCGTTTGTGACGGTCAAGTTGAAGCCTACCCGCCTGGAAGTTGTGCAGACGGAGATCTTGTCCGGTGAAATGCGATTCGATATGCAGAACAATATGCCTGAAGACGTACGGATAAAATTGTATTTCAACGACATCAAGAAAAACGAGGTCATTAACCTGGCAGACGTCATTCCCGCGAACGCCGTTAAGACGGTTCGGTTACCCCTGGGAGGTACAGTTTTCAGACCTCAGATGAGTTCGAGTGGAAGCGACTTCATAAACAATATCTCGGGAAACATGGATGTAGAAACTTTCGGCCTTCGTCTCATCAGCGAACGGATGGTGGATTGGCGCTACGTCCCGTCCCCTATTGCTTTCAATTCGCTAACCGGCCGTATCGTCGATATGAGAATTCCGTTTGGAACCGTTCCTTTGGACGTCTCCCTAGCGGCGGACTTCGAGGGCGTACAGGCTGCGACACTTGAAATCAACCTTGCCAACGGGATTGTATTTTCAAAGGAATTGAGTTTGAAAGTCATTGCTCGTGAGGACACCTCTGGCGGAAGGTCGATATCCCTGGACCTGCCGGCGGAAATGCGTCCTCTTGGCGAAGGCAATCCGGACGATCCCGAGCTTACGACGCTGCGTCTCGACGAAACGAACAGCAACATCGTCGACCTGCTGAACCTCAAACCGGCATTCATCGAAATCAGCGGCCACATCCTCCTTGGCGGCGTCACCCAGTCGACGGTCAGACGGACCGACGGTATCGATATCCAGGTAGCCATCCGTTCGCCTCTCGAGGCTGCCTTCGCGGACAATACGGCAGTCTCGGAATCGAAGAATATCAGTAGCGATACGTCCACCCGTGCCAGACTTGCACGAGCCACAGGTGGAACTCTCACACTGGATTTTGCCAATGGCTTGCCCGTGGGCGTTGGGATTCGGCTTCTTCTCGGAACGGACGCCGAACGGCTTCTGGAATCGCCTGCCTTGAAGATTCCCCGGCAAGGCGACATTGCCGTTGGTGCGGCGCCGGTCGACGCTTCGACAGGATTGGTAAGGCAACCCGTAACCCACCGGGAACAGGTGACGCTCACGTCGGCCGAGGCGGCCGTGTTTTCCAGGTCGCGTCTCAAATCCCTTATGGTGATCACTACAGAAGCAACTAACGACCGGAAGGTTCGCATCGTGGATAGCGACGCGGTCAAAATGTCCATAAGGGCCAGGATATCTGTCAGCGAATAGATCGTGCATGGTCACACCTGTCCAAAAAAGGGTTTGATTCACTACGAAAGTCGCGAAAATGCGCGAATTGTATCCTTCACACTTTGGCCCGAATGATATGCAGAGGAGGCCGAAAGGCTGGCCAGGCGTCCGCGCACAGGTTCGTCTTCAACGGGCA
>JAPPFJ010000028.1:0-11993 GCA_028877215.1 Gemmatimonadota bacterium
CCGTTTCGTCCGTGCTGCCACTGGCCAGCGTAGTTCCATCCGGCGAAAACGCCACTGAATGGACGGCGCCCGTATGGCCTTCCAGGATGACTTTAAGCTCTCCACTGGCGGCATGCCAAAGGCGAACCGTTTCGTCCGTGCTGCCACTGGCCAGCGTAGTTCCATCCGGCGAAAACGCCACCGAAGTGACTGATGCCTCGTGGCCTCCGAGCGTAGTTTTCAATTGCCCGCTGGCACTATCCCATATCCGTATCGTCCCGTCCACACCTCCACTTGCCAGCGAGACTCCATCGTTCGAATACGCCACGGCACTGACCCAAGCCTTGTGACCCGAATGCAGGGCAACCTCGTCACCGCTGTGGGTATCGTAAAGCCAGATACCGGTACTACCGGCTACCGCCAGCCGCTTGCCATCGGGCGAATAGGCCAAGGCTCTGTCGCTCTGACCCAGACGGCCTTTGCCCAGACGGAACAAGGCGCCTTCAGGCAGGCCCCGTTGAAGGTAGTCCTGCGACTGACCCTCCCTCTCACCCGGAGGCGTAGGTGATGAAACGCTCGAGAGATCCCACAGGCGAACGGTTCTGTCCCCACCGCCACTTACCAGCGTGGTTCCACCCGGCGTATACGACACCGAATTGATTGCCCGTCCGTGACCCTTGAGAGTGGCTTTCACCTGCACGTTGACCGCGGTGTTTAATTGGTCCACCCGGCCCGGAGTGACCGCGTGCAACTGTTGCCGACCGCTGGTGTTCGTACCGAACAGTAATGCCACCGACGCGAGGATGATTCCAGAGGATCGGGGACCATTCAAGTGCAGATCTCCTTTTACACAGCTGGAGTGTACAACGGGCGTCAAAACCGGTGTCGCCCTGCTGCACCCCGAATCTTGAAGCAAACTGCAGAAAATCGGAAGAGCCTACCGTCCCGTCGCCGTCAAAGTCGGGAGAAGGCGTGGAATTAAAGATGATCACCCTGTTCGTCGTGAATACATCGCTGGCCGTGGTGCTCTCGGCAAGTGTGACCATATCGATTTGCCCGCGCCGCCATCGGTAATCAGATCTACGGAGAGTACCGCATTCACATTGGGTCCGGCAATAGCGTGACCAGCTGTTGCCAGCGACACAATCGCCACGATAGCAAACAGAGCCCGGCTTGAAGACATAAACGTTACTCCTATCCAGCTCGATCGTCGCCCGGTTAGAATTGACAAAGAGATCAGATGACCCGGTACCGGAAGAGGCCGCATAGGATCATTACCGCGCCCATAGGCCGGGCACCCATAAGGGACGCCCCTACAGGACGACACACAGTGAATCAATGCTGAAGTTGCTTGATCCAGTACCGCGAACTGGGAATTTGCGGTCCGGTCGCCGGCGTGGCGGCCTACGAGCCAAACGCATCGACGAATTTGAAAAAGTCAGCGAAATCCACCGTGCCATTGCCATCCAGGTCGAATTTGGCGTTTGTGCTGCCGTACGCGTCTGCAAACAGAAAGAAATCGATGAAATCCGTCTTGCCATCGCCGTTGAAATCGGTGGCTGCTTCAGGCGTTCCCCGCCTCCCCTCGGCCGCTAAATAGTAGGCCAACGGCAGATCACCGAATTTGACGAGGGCATAGCCGGTGTGGTGTCTGGGTAGCTCCGGCATCGTACCGATATCCACGTTGATCCCGCCCGTCGTGCCTGGCGTACGGACAATGGCGAGCGGCGCGCTTTCCCGGCCGCCGGCGGGAATGGTGACCGTCGTTGCGCGCCCCGCAATCGCGCCGGGGCCCGAAACGCCCACCGGTAGCACGAGCTCGAACGGCGCCGCCGTAGGCGTCACGGCCTTGAACTGATCGCCACCTGGCCCATGCTGCAATGAGACATTTAGGAGTAGAGGATCAACAAGGTTGTCGTCCAGGTTGAGGTATGCAAGGCCGGTGAGATTGTCAAAGAGACCCACCGGCAATGAACTCAGCTGATTGCGGCTTAGATCAACACTAAGCGTAAGATTGTCAAAGAGGGCATGGGGAAGAGTATTCAAACGGTTTCGATTTAGTTGGATCGCCAAATGAGGATTGGTGAGATTGTCGAAGATTCCCGTAGGAAGTGAAGTCAGTTCGTTTTGACGCAGGTCGAGTTCCACAAGTTTGGCGAGATTGTCCAAGAGACCCGTCGGCAATGAACGCAGTTGATTGGCGCCCAGATAGAGTCCCTCAAGGTTGGTGAGCTTGTCGAAAAGACCCGTTGGCAATAAACGCAGTTGATTGACGGCCAAATAGAGAAATTCCAGGTCGGTGAGATTGTCGAAGAGACCCGCCGACAGCGAACCCAGTTGGTTGCGTCTAAGGTCGAGCGACGTCAGATTTGTGAGATTGTCAAATAGGTCCGCCGGTAACGAACTCAACTGGTTGCCGTATATGTTGAGGCTCTTCAGGTTGGTAAGGCCCGAAAAGTCACCCCGTTTCAGCGTCCATATCCCGCGTTCGTAGAGACTGAGGCTCGTAATGGCGGCGAGGTGTCCCTCAGTCACGGCGCCACAGGCGCTCACGGGCGCCATCGCTACAATCGCGTCACGTACCCGCGGCGTTCGCTCACAGACCGAGATCCTGCCCCCGAATTCCGAAAAGATCAGCGGCAGATCAGCGGACTTGACGAGGTTATATCCCCTGTGTTTCGCGGGCAATCCCGGCAAGTCGCCGATGTTCACTGTAACGGCAAACGTCGTTCCATGGGTGCGGGTTACGGTGAGGGTGTCACTCTCGACGCTACCGGTAGACATTGAAAGTGTCGTTGCGCCACCGCTGATGCTGCCGTTCGCAAGTGTGAGCGGCAGGGCGATATCAAAGGGGACGCCGGTGGGTGCAATTATCTTGAACCGACCGTGGTCAACCCTTTCGAGTGACACCACAATCGATAGGGGCGCGCCCGGGTTATCGCGAAGGTCCAGAATTGTCGGGTTAGGAAGTTCGTCATAGATATCCACCGGTAATGGTCCCAGCGCGTTGCCAAACAAGGAGAAACCTGTAAAGTCGGGTCTTTCGGCGAAAATCCCCATGAACAGTCCCGCCGGCAATGACCTCAACTCGTTCTTGCCCAGTAATAGCCCAAGTGTAACCCTGTGAAACAGTCCCATTGGCAACGAACTCAGCCGGTTACCGCTCAGGTCGATGAGGAGCAGGTTGGCCGGACCGTCAAAGAGGCCCTCCGCCAATGAACTCAACTGATTGCCGTCCAAGAAGATCATTTTCACGCTGGTGAGATTGTCGAAGAGACCCTCCGGCAATGAATTCAACTGATTGTCACTCAGGCCAATCACTTTCAGGTTGATTAGAAATTCAAAGATGTCCGCGGGCAATGAACTCAACCGGTTGTCGGCCAGGTCGAGCCCCACCAGGCCGGTGAGATTGTCAAAATCGCCGACTTTCAATTCTGTAATGTTCTGACCGGACAGATCCAGTTGCTTTATCGCGGCGAGGTGCGCATCGGTTACGTCACTGGCAGATTCCACACCGGCTGCAGCCAGGATAGCGTCGCGCACCTGTGAGGTCCGGTCGATAACCCGGGTGTCTCCGCTGAATTCGGGCAGCGGATTCGACGTGCTGCCGCCAGGTAGAATGAGAACCTCCAGATTTGAGAGATGGTCAAAATCGCTCTCCCTGAGTGAACTCAAAGGGTTGTCGAACAGGTTCAGCAGTGTCAGACTGGTGAGTTGGTCAAAAACGCCGGATGGCAATGAACTCAGCTTGTTGCTGTTCAGGTAGAGCCTTGTCAGACTGGTGAGTTGGTCAAAAACGCCGGATGGCAATGAACTTAGCTTGTTGTTGTTTATGGCGAGTATTGTCAGTTTTGTGAGTTCGTCAAAGACCCCGGATGGCAATGAACTTAGCTTGTTGTTGTTTATGGCGAGTATTGTCAGTTTCGTGAGTTCGTCAAAGACCCCGGATGGCAGTGTATTCAACTGATTGTCACTCAGGAAGAGCTCGGTCAGCTTGGCGAGTTGGTCGAACATTCCAGATGGCAGCGAATTCAAGTTGTTGCCGTCCAGCTTGAGCTCGGTCAAATTGGTGAGTTGGTCAAAGACCCCGGATGACAGCGCACTTATCCGATTGTCGTCCAGACGGAGTTCCGTCAGACTGGTCAGGCCGTCAAAATCGCCGGATTTCAGCACTGTAACGTCCCCGTGCCGACCAAACCAGTTGCCTCCGAGGTCCAAATTGCCGCCACCAGACACATCCAGTCTTGTAATGGCCGCAAGGTGTGCTTCGGACACATAGTTGCCCATGTTATTTTTCTTGTCTATGAATCTCCCGTCGATAATGTAGCGTAGCTCCCAGTCATGGTGAATGTGGTTGATCTCTGGAACTGCGGCCAGGATAGCGTCGAGTACCTGCGACGTGCGTTGGGCGACAGGGGCAGGCGCTCCCGACAATGGACTGAAGATTTCCAGCGGGAGGGATGATCTGTAGAAGGTGTAGTTAGGATGTACCTTGGTCTCACTCCCGTAATACGAAAAATAATGAGACTCAGGGGGACCCGGAAGCGTGTCAATGTCCACGATGACCGCAGCCGTTGTGCCTGGGGTTCGGGTCACGGAGACCGGCGCGCTTTCGACGTATCCGGCAGGTATAGAGATAGTAGTCGCGCCGCTGCTGATACGCCCATTCACAAGGTGAAGCGGCAGGACCATGTCAAACGGGGCGCCAGTGTGTACAACCGCTTTGAACTGAGCTGCCCCGACTTTTTTCAGGCCTACGGGAAAGGGAAGATGCGGAACAACCTGAGTACCTTCTCCGTGTATGTGAGTATAGTATCGTATCCGGAACGATCTCAGCGAAGTGAGTCCATTGAAAATCCGTGCTGGAAGCAGGCTCTCCTCAGAAAATCCTGAATCGAAATCCAGCCTTAGCTCAAGCCTGTCCAAATTTGTAAGTCCGTCAAAATCGTTGGATTGCAGGGGAGAATCTGACGCATGGATATCTAGTACGTTCATGTTTGTTATATTAGCTAAATGGGCATCAGTAACCTCTTCATAGCTGGAGACGGTCCGATCGTAGAACGTACGGACTACGTTATAAATGGATTCACGCACCCGTGGCGAGCGCTCGCCGACGGGGACACTCGCTTGCCTGATATTCGTTGCCCGGAGGGTAACCGGTATAGGACTGTCGACTCTATTTCCATCCGTATCGACAGTCGAGACGTAGACTGTATGCTCAAGCGGAAGAAGAAGGCTTGAACCCTCATCGGAAGGTGTATTACCGTCATAATCGAACTGAACCGTAATGTCAGTCTGCCCGTCCAGTTCACGACACGCTTTCACTTCCATAAATCCCGCAGGGCTGAAAGGACCTAATCCTTCTGGTGTCTTCACGAATAAAATCATCTCGTGAAGCCCATCGGGATCGCGGGCCCTGAACCGGACCGGCACGCTCGTCTTTCCATGGGTATAGTCAGGCGAGGAAGTCAGTTCAAAACCAGGCGGAGACCCCGCCGAAAACGAGACAGACGGATTGAAATATGGGCTCACGGCCAAAAAACGCGCAGCGCAGGCAGACAAGGCATTTGGGTTGGCTCCATAGGACATGATGTACGAATCACCGCGGAAATCGTGTTGCAAGCCGAAAGCGTGTCCCAGTTCATGGGCTGCAGTTGACCAACTCCAGCCTCCGTAAACTATCCCCATCCCTCGCTGTTTGATCCCGACACCAGTTCCACCGGATGATCTGCTTATATCCATAACGATCAATTGGACGATTGAGGAGGTATCAAAAGCCCGGTTAATCTCGTCCTCAGGGCGACCCCGGGTTTTGTAGTAGTCGTCGGAGTGGTTCCCGTTGACGCGATGTACGATCGGCACACCCTGCGCATCGGTTTCAATCTGAAACGTCTTGTTCCCGAATCCGTGCGCCGCCATCTGGTCGCGATAGAATGTCTGGACCTCAAGCATCCCCGTCTTCATCGCCGCAACGACGGCGGGCCGATACGTCCGGTCCTCGGGCAGGAAGTAAAATAGCCGCACAATGCGTGAATGGCCGGCACTCAGAACCGTAGTTTTGGCCGCAGGGAGGAGGGCGCGCTCGCGCTCCCACTCATCGGGATCGATAATCTGGCAGAAATGCACGCTATCGGTCTGCGAGGACGCAACAGAAGCGACCACAAACCGGGAGAGTAAGAGACTCAGCAACCCAAGAGCCACGGCGTACGGGATGGAGGTCTTCATTCGGTTGTCCTCCGGTGTCTTGTGTTTGCGCGCCTGCCTGACCACCAGTGCCCGTTTCCCGGTGCATCAGTCCAAAACCTTTAGCGGGTTAGTCTGCGTGCTAACCTCAAGATGCCGCTCGTGATCGAGCAATAGGCCAGTAATTCAGCGCCTACGATCCAAACGCATCCACAAACTTGAAGAAATCGGCGAAATCCACGGTCCCGTTTCCATCAAGATCGAACGTGGCGTTGGTGCTGCCGTACGCGTCTGCAAACAGGAAGAAATCGACGAAATCGGTCCTGCCGTCGCCATTGAAATCGGTCGACGCCTGCGCGGGAGCAGACGTCCCCGTCCACTCAGACGCGTCCCACAGTTCGATCCCTTTCAGCCCAACCGAAGCAAGCAGAGATCCGTCGGGAGAAAACACCCCGTTGATCCCGAAACTTCTGTCATCCTCGAGGTGGCCCGGATGGCCGATCCTGGCGACATTCTCCGTCGTCGCCGCGTCCCAGAGGAGAACCTCCCCCAAACCCGCGCCGGTGGCAAGCACCGACCCGTCGGAGGAAAACGACGGCTCTCCGCGCCCATTAAGGGTTGCGATCGTATCCCGCGCCGCTACGTTCCAAAGCACGATCGATTTGTCGGTGTTCGAGGCGAGAATGCTACCGTCGGGCGAAAACGCCACGTCGAGCACGCGGCCTGTCCCCCCGTCCAGCGTCGCCGTATTGGTGCGTGTCGCCGTATTCCAGAGCTTGACCGTGCCGTCGCGAGAACCGGATGCAAGGGTGCCATCGGGCGAAAATGCTACAGAGAAGACGTGGCTCGTATGTCCGGTGAGGGTGGCGATCAGCGTCCGGCTGGATACGTCCCACAGCTTGACCGTCCTGTCGCCCGAGCCTGAAGCGAGGGTGTCCCCGCTGGGCGAAAACGCCACGGAATTGACCCCCGTGGGGCCTCCCTGATGCCCCGTGAGAGAGGCGATCAGCGTCTGGTTCGCCACGTTCCACAGCTTGATGTTGGCTTGGTTGGTTCTGGTGGATCCGGATGCGAGAGTAGCCCCGTCGGGCGAATACGCCAGGGAAGTACCGCCCCCGCTGAGCGTGGAAATATGGGTTCGAGCCGTCATATTCCACAGCTGGATCCCGGCGGACGAATTCGCGGCGAGGATCGTCCCGTCCGGTGAGAACTTCGCGCCATAGATCTCCGGGGACGTATCCCGCGTATGTCTGATTAACGTGGCGAGGTGGTGTTCGGACGATTCGGCAAAGACGAAGTGCGTGTCGCGAACGGGTCCGAAATTCGCATTCCCTTCGGTGTCGACTGCCAGGACTGCCACGTACTGCGCGGGGGAGACGGAGAGACTCGAAACGCCTTCCGAGGGAATGACACCGTCGTAATTGAACGTGGCGACAGCCTGATTCTGGCCGGTAAAGACCTGACACGATTTCACTTCCTGCGAACCCGCGGCCGCGTGGGGTGACTTCGTTTTGAGGAAAAAAATCACCTGGTGAAGGCCCCCGCTCTCGGATGCTGTAACCCTGAACCGAACGGAGAAGCTCGTTGCGTCGGCCGGATATCGAAGCGAAGAGATCAACTCGACGCGCGGCGAGTTGAATTCCCGCAGGTCGTATCCATGCAGATATCCCTTGATTGCGATTGCAGGATTGAAATAGGGATGTACCGACAGCAGGCCGGCGCTGCACGCCGATAGCCGGTTCCATCCCGGGCCATACGACATGATGTTGGCGCCGCTATTGAAATCGTGCTGCAGGCCGAAAGCGTGGCCAAGTTCATGCGCCGCCGTTTCAACGGCGAAGCTGGCGGGAAGCAGCGCATAGCCGCGATTATCCGCCCACTTTCCGCCAAATCCCGCCACGTTGCCCCAGCCCAGGTTGTTGTACGTGCTGTGGTCAACGACGATGAAGAAGATGTTTTCGCTCGTATCAAACGTCGGTCTCAGGTCCCTGAATACGTTTCCAACGCCGACCATCTGGTACGAGCGGAGATAGCTCGCATCGGAGGACGGCGCGTCGAAACGGTGTACAATCGGATCGCCCTGGGCGTCGGCCACATACTCGAAGGTCATGGCCCCTTTGCCGTTCGACTGCATCTGGTCGCGAAAGAAGGTCCTGATCCTGGGAATCCTGGCCTTCATCGAATCGACCACGTCCTGGTTGAACGTCCTGTCGTTCGGCAGGAAATAGATGAGGCGCAACGTGCGCGTCTCGCCCGAGTCCGACACCGCCGGCCGCTTGGCCGCCGGACCGAGGGCCAGTTCATGCCCTAACTGCTCATGATCCGGCGCCTGGCAGGAATGCGCCCAATCGAATTCCGGAGAAGACGAATGACCCGCAGTAGGAATCGCGAAAAACGACGCAAGCAATACGGTAAATGCAAAGTGAACGACGTTGGATTTACGGTACATGTGCACCTCCTGATCTGCCGAAGCTCCAGGCAGCAGACATTGTAACCATGGTGCGTAGATTGACCTCAGTCTCCTGTAATGCGAAAAACCCCGACGTCTATGGCATATCACTACAATCCGTGGGACTGTTGCAAATTGCGACAGTTTCGGCAAAATGAACGACATTCGGCGAAACTTTCCGGCCCTGTTCAGCTTCCGCCAATGCTGGCGCCAAGTCCCAGCAGGAGCGAGAACTCGTTGGTACCGGGGTCATCGAACCACCGCCGATACCGGCATTCAGCCCGAACGACAAGACCACTTCTCGCGCGCCAGCGATAGCCCAATCCCGCGCCCGCGCCTACGTCAGTATCCGATTCGGATTCGCCAGCGCTGATCACTCGTATAGCGCCGTGACCAAATACGTACGCACCTGACGCCGCAACGTCGCCAGAATGGAATCCAGTTTGACCGGCGAGATAGAGAGATGTGATGGATTCTCCGTCAACTGACGCGCGCCCCAAACCGAATTCTGGGCGAATCGAGAATCGATCATCCGGAAACCATGAAACGTAAATCGAAGGATACAGATTTTGAGTTATTCCCGGTAACGGGGCGAGAGGAATTCCGATCAATGTTAGTCCGTCGCCATCGATACTTAATTGGGAAAGGCCGAAGAGGGTACCAATCTCAGCCCGGGTGGATCGAGAATCCTCTACTGCTGAGGCATGTCCGGCTCTGGCGCCGAGTCCGAGCAGGAGCGAGAACTCGTTCACTCCTGGATCTTCGAACCATCGCCGATACCCACCTTCGGCGCGCACGACAAGACCACTTGCCAAGGGCCAGCAATAGCCCAGTCCCGCGCCCACACTGACATCAGTATCCGATTCGGATTCGCCAGATCGATTGTCGATACTGAGCAGTAAAGCACCACGACAAAATACGTAAGCACCAGACGTCGATACGCTGCCCGAGTGGAATGCAGTTCGCCCTGATAGAAACAGAGACGTAATTGAATGACCCTCTACTGAAAAGCGCCCTAAACTGAACTCCGGACCAAAGGCAAGCCGTTCATTCGAAAACCAGGAGACGTAAATCGAAGGATTCTGGTAGATATACAACAGAGAAGCAGACGGCAATCCGATCAAGGTGACGTCCTCGCCGTTATCACTTAGATGGGACAACCCGAAAAGCGTGCCGATCTCAGCGCCGGAAGCCGACTCCTTCTGCTGCGCCGAGACCGAAATGGCCGCCAGACATACCGACATACATAACGCAAGGATGAAACGTAACATATCCTACTCCTTTGCAATGATTGATAGAGTGCAGACGCCTATCACTAAAAAAATCTACACTCACCGCGATCGCAAAACGCGATAATGACGTTGGAGCTGGCGTATCGTCCCCGGACTCGGTTGATGGAAAGCTCCATGACCAGCCTGTATTCCCCTGTGCCGGTTGGGGTGTATCCGCACATTCTTTGGACCCTTCTGGTACCTGGAATATCGGTCCAGGAACTGGTGGAACTGCCTCTCTTCTGCCAGTGAGAAACGTGAATCCTGTACGTGACACCGTTTACTGTTGCCTCCGTCCAGCTAAGGCAACTTAAGGGCAGGGAGGAGAGGGGCCGCCACACGATCCGCCCGGGAGTCACGCTGACCCAATCAAGCGGTTCATACGGTCCGGTCAGATTCGGATCGAGGGTTTCAACGTACACCCGGAAACGCCGGGTGGCGCTCAATCCGCCCGGGTCCGTGGCCGTCACCGTGATGGTAGCGTCGCCCGGCGATACGGACCTGACGGTCAACGTGGAACCGGACATGGAGACCGCCGCCACCGATTCGTCGCTCGACACTGCGGTGAAAGTCAACGCGTCACCGTCTCCATCTCGAAAGTATTCGGACACGTCCACCTTCGCGTCACCCTCGCCAATGATCAGGTCCAGGTCGGCGATGTCTTCCACCGCCCTCGGCGCCTGGTTCGGCTCGTCAGCGTCAGCGGGACCGGTACCCTTGTCGCCGTCTCCGCACGCTGCGAGCAACAGCAGGACAATTGGGAGGGTGCGCGCCGAACACGCCTTTATTGACATTCAATCCTCCGAAACCGCAGCGAGACCTCCAGCCAACACAAATGACAGTTCATCGCTAACCCACGTTTCAGCCTATCCTGACGTCCCGAAAGCGTCCACAAACTCGAACAGGTCCGCGAAGTTCACGATGCCGTTGCCGTCGAGGTCGTATCTGGCATCCGTGGAGCCGAAGGCGTCCACAAAGTCGAAGAAGTCCGCGAAATTCACGATGCCGTCGCCGTTGAAATCGGCCGTCGCTGATGTCTGTGCCAACGGCATTCCCGTGACCGTTGCCGACCAGGGACCCTTAATCGCGCCCGCCACCGCCCGAAGCTGAACGTCATACCGAACGCCGCCTCCAAGGCCGGCCAACGCGAAGCTGAGCGTACCGGAACCCGTAGTCCAGACACGCTCCAGGACCGTCCAGTTGGCATCGGCCCTGTCAGGGGCGTCGCTGCGGATGTATCGCAGGTCGTACGCGGTAACCGCGGAGCCGCCTGTGCTCGGCGCGGTCCAGGTTACTTGCAGTCCGCCCCCGGCGGAAGTCACCGAAATGATGTTTGGGACGTCCGTCGCCCCGGACCCTGTCTTGGCGCCGTCAGACGGCAAGACGTAGGCGTAGATCTTGGCGTCCGGCCAGCCGTCGTCCGCCACCCACATCGTCGTTCCGTCAGACCAGATGCCTCTCGGATGCTCGTTGCCGGCGGCCTCCAGCGTGTTGAAATCTCTAGAGGGTGCACGCGCCTTCGTCGACACGTCGTAGGCGTAGATCTTGGCGTCCGGCCAGCCGTCGTCCGCCACCCACATCGTCGTTCCGTCAGACCAGATGCCTCTCGGATGCTCGTTGCCGGCGGCCTTCAGCGTGTTAAAGTCATTAGAAGGGGCACGCGCCTTCGTCGACACGTCGTAGGCGTAGAGCTTTTTAAGCCCAGAATCCACCACCCACATCGTCGTTCCGTCAGACCAGATGCCTCTCGGAGTCCCGTGGCCAACGAAATCCAGCGTGTTGAAATCTCTAGAAGGATCCCACGACTTCGTAGACACGTCGTAGGCGTAGATCTTTTCGTCCCGCGAATCCGCCACCCACATCGTTGTTCCGTCAGACCAGATGCCTCTCGGATGCCCGTTGTCGGCGCCTTCCAGCGTGTTGAAATCTCTGGCAGGGGCACGCGCCTTCGTTGACACGTCGTAGGCGTAGAGTTTGGCGTCCTGCCAGTCGTCGTTCGCCACCCACATGGTCTTCCCGTCAGACCAGATGCCACCAGGTGACCCGTTGCCGGCCGCTTCCAGCGTGTTGAAATCTCTGGCAGGGGCACGCGCCTTCGTTGACACGTCGTA
>JAPPFJ010000028.1:12093-12450 GCA_028877215.1 Gemmatimonadota bacterium
GGCGTAGAGTTTGGCGTCCTGCCGGTCGTCGTCCGCCACCCACATGGTCTTCCCGTCAGACCAGATGCCTCTCGGACCCTCGTTGCCGGCGGCCTCCAGCGTGTTGAAATCTCTCCTCGGGTCCCGCGCTTTGGTTGCCAAGTCGTACGCGTAGATCTTGGCGTCAGACCCATCTGCCACCCACATGGTCGTTCCGTTCGACCAGATCCCTTCAGGAGACCGATTACCAGCAGAACCCAGAGTAACGAAATCTTTAGAAGGGGCGCGCGCCTTCGTCGACACGTCGTAGGCGTAGAGCTTGGCGTCCGGCCAGTCGTTGTCCGCCACCCACATCGTCGTTCCGTCAGACCAGATGCC
>JAPPFJ010000016.1 GCA_028877215.1 Gemmatimonadota bacterium
TATTTCCGGGACGGGACACCATGCCTCGCCTGCAGAGCGACTTTATCAACGGACTGATAGCAGATGTCACGGAAGATCATCCTGCTTGCTTTGGGGGCGTTGACCTTTGCAGGGTTTGCCGTCTTCGACATCCAGCGACGGCTGCCGTCGGGACCCCCTTCAGCCGTATCAGATCCTGAACCCTTCGCCGCGCCGAAGCCGGAATCTCTCGCCGTACCGATTCCGGATTCTCTCCCCGTGCCGAAACGGGAACTTTCATCGAATACCATGCCGGATACGATTCAGGCGATCCGAATCGAAGTACTCAACGGATGCGGCGTTGCCGGGGTCGCCGAAAGGGTTGGGCGTTACCTGCGGGAAGCGGGTTTCGACGTCATGACGTGGAAAAATGCCGATAGCTTCAACTATCCCGAAACCATCGTGATCGACCGGGCCGGCAAACTTGAAAACGCCCGCACGGTGGCCGGTGCGATGGGACTTCGGACGCACATTCAACAGATCGTACATGACCCGTATCGCATCGAGCAGGTTGCGGTAATTATCGGCAGGGATTACGAACGCCTGGGTATCTTGTCTCCGGACCGGCCGCAACGATAGCCGCGAACGCGACAGCAGGCGTCCTGCCACGGAACGGAACCGAATTGTCCAATCAGATACGTGAAATACTGGACCTCTGCATCGAATGCCTTCAGTCCCGAAAGGGCGAAGACCTTCTTCTGATCGATTTGCGCGCGGTCTCCGACGTCGCCGACTACTTTATTATCTGTACCGGCAATTCGGGCGTGCACGTCAAAGCCCTGGCGGACGCGCTTCAGGAAGACACGAAAGCGGCGGGCTACCGTCCGTGGCATATCGAGGGACAGGAATCGCGTACCTGGGTTCTGTTTGACTACATCGACGTGGTCGTGCACATCTTCCAGCCCAGGGCGCGGGCGTTCTATCGCCTCGAACGCCTGTGGGGCGACGCCCCATCGGAACGGATCGAAGAAGACCCCTCACTCGCCGAAGCATCCTCCGTTGAACGTCCCGCGGAACTTTCCTAGAATAAACGGATCCGACCGATGCCTGTTCCAACCATCGCCTGGGAAGATGATACCCTCCGGCTGATCGATCAGACCGTTCTGCCCGAACGATACGTCCGGATCGACTGCGGAGACGTGGAAACCGTTGCCGAAGCCATCGAGAGCCTCAGGGTCCGGGGCGCTCCCGCGATCGGCGTGGCCGCGGCGTACGGTGTTGTCATCGGCGCGCGGGAAGCCCTGAACGCCGGGTCTGATGTCGTATCAGGGACTAGGAAGGCAATTGAGAGACTGGCTCGGACCCGGCCCACTGCAGTGAACCTCTTCTGGGCGCTGGACCGGATGAGCAGACGGCTCAGCGAAGTCGCCGATCGGCATCCCATTCAGATCCGGGACCGGCTGTTGGAGGAAGCGCAGGAGATTTTCGAGGAAGACAGGAAGGTCTGCAGGCAGATAGGTAAGAACGGCGCCGAACTGCTCAACCACAACGCCACCGTACTCACCCACTGCAACGCGGGCGCCCTGGCCACCGCGGATTACGGCACGGCGCTGGCCGTGATCTACGCGGCGGTTGAAACCGGAAAACAGGTCGCGGTTTTTGCCGATGAAACCCGCCCCCTGCTGCAGGGGTCGCGGCTTACGGCATGGGAACTCCGTCAGAGCGGCGTCGACGTCACGGTGATCTGCGACAGTATGGCGGCGTCGGTCCTGCGTCAGAAGAACATCGACAGCGTCATCGTAGGCGCCGACCGCATTGCCGCCAACGGCGACGTGGCCAACAAGATCGGCACCTACGGACTGGCCATTCTGGCACGGGAACACGACGTGCCCTTCTACGTCGCCGCCCCGCTCTCCACCATCGACATGTCCCTGCCCCGCGGCGAGGAAATTCCCATCGAAGAACGCAAACCGGAAGAAGTCACCCGCGGGTTGGGCAGACAGACCGCGCCGGGTGGGGTCAACGTCTACAATCCGGCATTCGACGTCACGCCCGCACGGCTGGTCACTGCGATCGTCACCGAGAAGGGCGTCGCGCATCCTCCATACGAGCCCACCTTTCGCGCCTGGTTCCAGGACGGGTAATTCATACAACAACATAAACCGGCGTTCCGGTTCCAATCGCTATTGCCACATGTTTACGCCCTCGCAACCGAATGCCGGCAGCAATACAATGTGGTCGCCGGTCTCGATCAGCCGTTCCCTGAGTAGCCTGTGGTGCCGGGCGATTTCATCCTGGAAGTCGGGGTGATCGATCAGGTTCCTCCGCTCGCACGGATCGGCTTCAAGATCGAAGAACTGCCACGCGCCCGCGCCCATTTTGTCTCCCCGGACGGTATACTTGTACCGCCTGCTGCGAAAACCGCGCCACACCCACCTGTTGAACGCCATTCCCTTTCGGAGTTCCGCCACAAACTCCAGCAGTACGCCTTCCCGATCCAGCGAGTCAATCTCTCCGCGAATCAGAGGAGACAGGTCCGTACCCGGCAGGTGTTCGCCGGGGGTCAAACCCGCCAGACCCAGCAGCGTCGGGAAAAAATCCTCCGTGCAGATCGGATCCTCGATGGCGGCACCCGCACGACCTGAAAAACGGGGGTCGAAGATTATCGCTGGAATACCCACGGATTCCTCGTACGGCCACTGCTTCCCCTTCAGTCCGTGGCTGCCGCCCAGTTCGCCGTGGTCCGACACAAACATCACAACGGTATTTTCCGCCAGGCCCTGCGCCTCCAGAAAGTCCATCATCCGCTTGACGTTGGCATCCAGATTCTCCACCATCGCGTAATAGCGCTTGCGATCCAGCACGAATGCACCGGACCGCGCCGCGTCGGGCGCCTCGAAATTGGGCGGCAGTTCAATCTCCCTGGCTTCCCAAGCCGCCTGAATGTCGGGCGGCGCTTCGAACGGGTCGTGCGGCGGCTCGACCGAAATGACCATACAGAAGGGCCTGATCGAATCCCGCTCCGATGCAAGGTAGTTCATTCCGATATCGTACAATCCGTCGGTTTGATAGCCTTCGACGGGCCGCGGCGTCGGGTCGTCGTCCTCGAAATAGTACGTGTCGAAGGGCGCGTTTCTGAGTTCGAATCCGAACCACTTCTCCCAGCGGCCCTGGTATGCCCGGGGCACCGGCGTACGCCCGCACTCGAGCGCGGAACCCATTCTTCCGTGACCGCCGTCCAGATGCCACTTTCCCACGTAGACCGTTTCGTACCCAGCCTCATTGAACGCATCGGCTAAGGTGTATTCCGTGGGTGACATCCGGTACTCGATACCGGGGACCTTCCGGCTGTGGGCGTACTCTCCCGTCATGAACGTGAACCGGAACGGCACGCAGATCGGATAGGTCGAACAGGCGTTCGAGAATCTGACGCCCCTCGTCGCAAGTCCGTCGATATGCGGCGTCTTCAGGTTCACGTCGCCGTGAATCGACAGGGCGTCACGACGCAGCTGATCGCACATCAGTACCAGTATGTTGGGTCTTTCGGACATCACGTTACCCGTCCTCCTGCCGGTATTCCGGATTCACCAGGTTTTCGGGTTCTTCTCCCAGCAGCACCCTGCGGGTCTCCATCGCGGCGCGTTCCCGGAGTTCGATCAGGGACTCCGCCGAATAAAACGCCGCATGGGGCGTATGAATCACCTGGGGCATCCCGATAAGCCGGTCGCCCTCGCCCGGCGGCTCCGCGACACGGACATCCAGGGCGGCCCCCGCGATCTCGCCCGCATCCAGCGCATCGGCCAGCGCGGTCTCGTCCACGATATCGCCTCGCGACGTATTGACCAGGCAGGCCGTGGGTTTCATCCTGCGAAGGGCATTCGTGTCGATAAGTCCCCGCGTCGCATCCGTGGAGGGACAGTGGACCGAAACGTAGTCCGACGTGTCCAGCAACACATCCAGCGATACGGCCTCGACGCCGCGGGCCGCGGTGGTCCCGGGCGCCAGCGACGGCGCCGTTGTCAAAACACGAAGCCCGAACGGCGCCGCGCGGAGCGCGACCTCCCGTGCGATGCGGCCGAAACCGATAAGTCCCAGCGTTTGCCCGGTCAGGCGATTCAGGGGCAGGCATGCCTGTATATCCCATACATCCCCCCGAACCGAACGGTCAAAACCCGCCACCTTCCGAGACAGCGCCAGCAACAGCGCCATCGCGTGTTCCGCCACGTCCGACATACAATAGTCCGGCACGAACGCCACGGGAATCTTCCGGGCGGTTGCGCAGGCCACGTCTATATTGTCCAACCCCACGCCGTATCGCGTGACCACCTTCAGATCCGGCAGCGCGGCCTCGATAACCCGCCTCGTCGTCTGGGCCCAGCAGGTCATGATGCCGCTTGCGCCGACGGCCAGCCGCGCCAGCGTCTCTTCGTTGCCATCCGGCGCGGGCACAAGTTCGACCCCGATCCCCTCCAGGACGCCATGTTCCACACTGAGGTCGGCCCACGCATAGTCCGTGACCAGGACCCGCATCAGAATCCCTCCGATCGGTTTCCGCCGAAACGGGCTTCGACAAGTATTACGCGCAGAAGCGACAGACGATATCAAATAGCACCCGGGTTGCGAAAGCCAGATTCTCTAAGGATGTGCGTTCGTCGTGCCCGTGAATCAGCTGCCATTCCTCTTCTCCGGGGGCTCCCCGATAGGGCATGAACCCGTACACCTGCGTCGACGGCCTTCGCGGACAGATGTGTTTGGCATCCGTTCCCCCCGTGGATTGCGACGGCACGACGTGCGCCGCCGGATCGTGATCCGCCATCACCTCCACGATTGTCCGGTACAACGGCGAGTCGATCCCTGCCTCCAGAGGGGGGCTGTACTGGTCTATTTCGATTCGGACGTCGTCTCCGATGAGCGGTCGGATCTCTTCGAAGAAACTTGCATCCGTCTGTCCGGGCGCCAGTCTGCCGTCGACCCACGCTGTGGCCTCGGCGGGAATGACGTTGATCTTCTGTCCGGCATCCAGCATGGTCACGGAAGCGGTATTTCGCAGCGACGCTCGCAGGTTCGACACGAATTCAGCCCCCAGCGGAAGCGATTCGAGCGCCGCCTCGCTGTGTGCGGGCTCCAGGACACGGCGCAGCCTGTCCGCGGTGCGGGCATCCTGGGTTTCGGCGATCCTCTCGAGATACGCCCGGACCGTCTCCGAGGGATGCATCGGCAACTCGGCCCGCCCCAGGGCGGCGACCGCTTCCGACAGCCTCACCACGGCGTTTTCACGGTGCGGTCTGGAGCCGTGTCCGGGCTGACCGCCGGCCGCCATTCGGAATCTGCAGATACCCTTCTGTCCGGTCTGGCAGGTATAGAACCGGGCATCGCCCACCCGGAATTCCGCGCCGCCGCCCTCCGTCAGCACAAACGGCGCGTCGACCTGCTCCGGATGGTTGTCCAGCAGCCAGCCGACACCGTGGTCTCCCTTGCCCGCCTCTTCATCCGCCGTGGCCGCGAATATCACGTCACGCTTCAGATCGATCCGTTGCCGCTTCAACAACAAAAACACCATCAATTCCGCCGCGACCATGTTTTTCATATCCAGCGCGCCGCGGCCCCAGACGTACCCGTCGTGCACCTGTCCCCCGAACGGCGGATGACGCCACCGGTCGGGTTCCACCGCGACCACGTCCGTATGCCCCAGCAACACCAGCGGTTCGCCGCCAGCGGAAAGCCGGGCCGTCACGTTTCCCCGCCCCGGCTTCGACTCGGTCACCCTTGGATCGAACCCTTCGCGACGCAACACGCCTGCGAGGTACTTCGCGGCGAGTATCTCGTTTCCCGGTGGATTGGTCGTGTCCAGGCGGATCAGATCCTGAAGGTATCCCGTCACCTCGTCCCGGACCGCATTCCAGTCGATCTGTCCCAATCCTGCCTCCCGCGAATCGGGGAATCTTCTTCACTGCAGCCAGGGTTGCTGAACGCGCTCCATCCGGCGGCGGCCGGAGGAACAGGCGACACAATCCATTGGAGGATCCTCAAAGATCCAGAGATTCCGCCGACCAGTCTTCCAGCGGGGTAAAGCGCGTGGTGTCCAGCTCGAATCCGTAACCGAACGGCGCAGCAACAACGCTGCCGATATCCAGCCGGCCGCCCCGAACGTCCAGCGTCGGAAACCCGGCGTCGTGACGGCGGTAGAGGCCGCCGTGATTCCGGAGGACCTGCTCCTGTACGTCCCGGGGATACATGCGCAACCCCGTGAAATAGTGATGACCGTTGCGCTCGGTATGCCCCACGCCCAGGCACGCGGCCACCGCCAGATCCTGCAGCAGCGCGACGGGGCCGACGTTCCCCAGGTCCTCGCTGCTCAGAACGTATCTCCGGCCGGGGTCCTTCTTCCGTCTGTCCGCGATGAGACAGGCGCTGGCGATACCTTTGAAGATCCCCTTGCAATTCTTGTGGCTGGTTCCCGCGTATCCCAGTTCCAGCGCTTCCGCCGCGCTGGTCAGCGTCCCGTCGGACTCGTCGATAATCATCGGCGGACGGCCCGGCCAGTCGCGCATCGCCCGCCCCACTGCCACGCCCAGGGCGACGTCCCGCTTCAGCGGCTGCTCAACAAACAGCAGCCGTCCCATGAACGCGTCGAGCGACGGGTCCGACGCAATCGATTCCCACAACGCGCGGAACGGATCGATTTCGGTGTATTGCTCGTTACCGTCCAGCGTAAACGCGTAGTCAGTTCCGGAATGTCGTTCCATCAACGTGGCGATGTCCTTCAGCCGTTCCGCGTCCTGATCCGAATCGCCGCACAGCTTGATTTTCAAATGCGACAGACCGTACGTCTTTATGCTGGCTTCGAGAGATTGCGGAAGGCCGTCGTCCACGCGTTCGTCCGTCGGGACGTCCGCATCTGTCAGGGGATCGGTCAACCCCACGGTATGGCGCGCCACAATCGACCTGCTCGCGCGTTCGGGCAGCAATGCCCGGGGTTCCGTCCCGCCCAGTTCGCGGTTGATCTCTCCCAGCCGAATGCCGAAGGCATTTTTACGTAATGCACTTTCGAACCTTGCCCCAATGTTCCGGCAAAACGCGTCGATTAGAGCGCGCTCGACCAGGCTCACGCCGAAACCCCACAGCAATGGCGGGTACGGTGTGCCTGCAGCCCATTCCTTCTGACCGTTGTAGATTTCCCGCCAGAAACCATAGACGGATTCCGCCGGACCCGCCGCCAGAGCCAGCCGGCACGCCTGCCGGATGACCGCAAGCATTTCCTCGAGGTCGTCCTCGAATGACGCCTCGGGGTTCTTCGTAAACCACTTGGGCGGGAGCCCGTCCGCGGCGAGTCCCACCGCGAGGCGTCCGTCGATCTCCGCGGTCACCCGGACGAACAGATGGGGCACGGCGACGAGAGACGCGATCCCGTATCGGAAGGGCATCCGCGCTCTCATATTCAGGACGTTCAGGACAACGTCTTTTATCGCGATCGACATGATCGTTCAATTCCCTTCCAGCCCAATCACGCGCACCGCGTTCCGATGCAGAATGTCCTCCAACGCCTCGGGATCGTCCACCATCCGTCTCAGGAAAGGCAGACTCTTCGCCGCAAAACACCCCGGCGGATAGTCGGTTCCCCGCCCATCCACACACGGGCAATCCGTGGCGAACAGGAGTTTCCGCCGGTGGCGCTTCAGAAAGTCCCTGCCGAACGCCTCGTCCCGGGTGATGGCCCCCAGTCCCGACCCCGCCGAAAGGTCCGCGTATACATTCTCGTAATCGGACAGCAGCCGGTCCGCCAGTCCGCCCGGAACCACCGGCCCAGTCGGGTATAGCGTCTCCTCCGGCGGCGGCACCTCAGCGCTGATATTGGACCACCAGGACTGCGCGTGCCCGATGAACCTGATGTCACGGAACTTGCGCACGAGCGTTTCCAAATGCGCGATACCCTGGTTGTAACCCCGACTCCCCTCCTGGAAATGCCACGTAACGGGCCAGCGCATCTCGTTGCAGAAGGCCAGCACGCGCTCCAGACCGGGATGATTCAACGGCAGGTGCTGTTTCTGCTCCCCGTATCCCTTGAACACGCCCGTTGCCGCGCGTCGTTCGAGTTCCGCAACCGCGTCGTCCCGTGTCACGTCCACGTGGCAGAAGGGAATGACTCTGTCCGGGTACCTCTCATGCGCCCGAGCCACCGTTTCGGTGAGCCACTCGTACTCCCTGTCGGCCGTTTCGATAGGAAGGAATACGGCCTTCTCCGCCCCGATACCGTCGATATGCCCGATCGTATTCTCGATACTCCTGCCCAGATGTCCGATATGCAGATGGGCATCGATCATCGGCCAAGCTCCTCCTTCAATCGACGGCCGACGATCTCCTCATCGCCGGGCGTCAGCGTCATCGGATCCACCACGATTCCTGTCCCGCTTGAACGGACCGCTACCGGCGGCTCCCCTTCCCGCATCGCCCGTATCACCCGGAGGGTTTCACTCTCATCCAGATCAACGTACGCCCTGGGTGCGAAATCGGGAGAAGCCTGCTGGCCCTCGCCCAAAACATACGTTGCGGCGCCTGGAACCTCCGCCACGAGTTCAACCACCCGCTTCGCCTGTCGATGCCAGGTTGTCCGGTCCTCCTCGTCGCTCCCGTCCAGAAACAGGTCCACCGCCGCCAGCAGCCCGAGGATCTCTTCCTTGCCGACCTTCATGCCGCGGCCCACGGCGCTGAACGGACTCGCATTCAACCGGACCGCGTCCACGTAATCGCTCTTTCCCAGGACCAGACCCGTACATTGAGGGCCCCGAAGACCCTTGCCGCCGCTGAACACAACCAGGCTCGCGCCGACGCCCGCAACCTCCGTGAGATTTGTCCTGGGCGGAAGCTGCGCCGCGGCGTCTACCACCACCGGGACTCCCATCCGGTCGGCCCCGGCAACCACCTCTTCGAGCTGCGCCCTACTCTGCGTGCCCAGGAAGTGGACCACGGCCGCCGTCCGCTCCGTGATCCCGCCCAGGATGTCCCCGACCGCCACCTCGGTCCTGCTGCCTACCCGCACCAGCCTGCCGCCGCAGACCTCGATCCCCTGATGGATATAGGTGTGGGAGTCGACGAGACTGACCACGAACTCATTCCGCCAGCCTTCGGTATGCGGCAATGTCCGTGCCCTCTTCTCGTCCGTACCTGTCAGGCAGGCTGCCGCGCACAGCTGCATGCCGCTTGCCGCGCCGCACGACACGAACGCCGCATCGACGCCGATTTTTCCCGCCAGGTACCGGCCCGCCCGTACGTTCAGTTCCGGAAGATCGACGAACGCTCCCGCCGCCGCCTGCATGGCATCCAGCACTTCGGCCGGCATCAGACTTCCGCCGAGGGTCGTGATCGTTCCGCTGGCGTTTATGAACGGTTTTACACCAAGGTCGCTGTAGTTCATCATGTTCTCCACTGGTTCTGATGAAAAAGAGCTGTGCCACTTAAGCATACGGGAAATCGCTATTCCTGTCTGCCCTGGACAGTTCGACCAGAAACCTGCCCGTACCCTCGATGCTTGAATCGATTACGATCCTGCCCTTTTCCCCGGATGCGCGGGTTGCGTCTCCGCCGGCGGACACCGGCATGTAGAGATGCCAGGGCCTGACGAAGTCAACCTGGAACTCCGTCAGAACCTCCAGCGACGGCTGCATCCGCGGATTGTCGCCGATCTTCGCCACATTGACGAGGTCGGGCCGCAGATAGAGCATTTGCGACGTCTCCTCCTCGCCCGCGTGGTCGCTGGGCTTCTCGCAGACCTGACGCGCTTCCCGCGACGCACAGGAAGACGCCTGTATCATGCAGACGAATGCGCCGTCTTCGGCGGCCAGATCTCGCATCGCCGCCCGGATCACGTCCGGATTGCCTCCGTGTGCGTTGACGAATACGACCTTCCCGATACCATCCGCCTCGCACATGTTTACGAGGTCCTTCAGCAGGGCCATAAACGTCGACACGCGCATGCGGCAGGCGAAAGGAAAGGCGCGAAAGTTGTTGTTCAGGCTGACCCGGACGGTGGGCAGGCAAACCACGCTTCCGCCCTGCCCGTTCGCCGCCCTCGTGGCGCCGTAGGCGATCGCCTCCGCGCGATAGCTGTCCGTACCGTACGGCAGCGCGGGGCCGTGCGGTTCCGTTGACCCGATTGGAATCACGGCAACGTCCGGTTTCAGCCCCCGGACTTGGTCGATCGTCATTTCTTCCAGAATACCCGAGCAGTTTTCCACCATACAGATCTCCGGTGAAGAACGGTGTACCGTCCACAAATGACGCCCCATTCGCCCGGCGATTCAGGCGACCTGCTTCCCGGACAGAACACCCGGCGAGCACAAGATAGGCCCGCGTCCCGACCCTGTCAAGATGTCGCGGGTCGGGGGCTTGCGCCACGTCTGTCCCCGCGCCAAAATCGTTCTCACACACAGACTTTTGCTTGACCCTGATTTGTGGATTCGGTAAATTGAGGCCGTTTCCGGCGGGGCGGGACGACGGCTGCGCGAGCCGGAAATCCGGAGGAATTCAGCCAGGAGCGAACGTCGCATGGGCAACACATTCGGTCACCTCTTCCGCATCACGACATGGGGCGAGTCCCACGGCGGCGGCGTGGGCGTCGTAATTGACGGCTGCCCGCCCAATCTCGAAATAACGTCGGCGGAGATCCAGACCGAACTGGACCGGCGCAGACCCGGCCAGAGCAGGATTACCACCCAGCGAAAGGAAGAAGACCGTGTCGAAATCCTGTCCGGCGTCTTCGAAGGAAGGACCCTTGGCACGCCGATCTCACTGATTGTGCGGAACCGGGACGCCCGATCCAGAGACTACGAGGAAATGCGGGTGAAATACCGCCCCTCCCATGCCGACTACACCTACCAGGCAAAATACGGAGTTCGCGACTGGAAAGGCGGCGGGCGGGCCAGCGCGAGAGAGACAATCGGCCGCGTGGCTGCGGGGGCGATCGCGCGAAAAATCCTGTATCAGACGCTGGGAGTTGAGGTCCTTGCCTTTGTCAAACGCGTTCGCGGTCTGGAGGCAGACGTCGATCCCGACGTGGTTACGCGGCACCAGATCGAATCCAACATCGTCCGCTGCCCCGATTCCAGGATCGCCGATCAGATGATCGAACAGATCGAACAGGCCCGCAAAGACGGCGACTCCCTCGGCGGCGTCGTGGAAGCCGTAGCGCGCAACGTGCCGCCTGGCCTGGGGGAACCCGTATTCGACAAACTGGAAGCCGACCTGGGTAAAGCCATTCTTTCTCTGCCGGCCTGCAAGGGATTCGAAATCGGATCCGGTTTCGCAGGCACGAAACTCACCGGTTCCAGCCACAATGATCCGTTCTACAATGACGGAGAAAGGATACGCACGCGCACCAACCGGTCAGGCGGTATTCAAGGCGGAATCTCCAACGGCGAGAACATCGTGGTCCGTGCCGCATTCAAACCGACCGCAACCATCCTCAGGACTCAGGAAACCGTGGATATTCACGGTAAACCCGCCACGTTATCGGGACGAGGCCGCCACGATCCCTGCGTCCTGCCCCGCGCAGTGCCGATGGTCGAATCCATGATCGCGCTCGTCCTGGCCGACCACCATCTTCTCCACCGGGCACGATGCGAAACCCGCGGGACCTGATCAGGCTTCCCGACGCCTCATACGGTTGCGATGACTGACAGTTTAATCTCTATGGATCCACGGATCTTCACATGTATTAAGAATGGCCGCCCTCACGTCTATCGCTTTCCCTGGAAGAACTTCACGCACCTTCTTCGGCATAGGGCATCGAGTGGCAAAAATCGCGCGGCCATCATCTTCCGCGACCTGGACCGGAAAGAACGGTCGGTTGTCACGTACGGAGACCTGAACCGGCGGACGGCCGCGCTGGCGTACCGGCTTCACGTTGACTACGGCATCGGCCCGGGAGACCGGGTATCTCTGGCCATGCCCAATTGTCCCGAAGTACTCCTGATCACCCAGGCACTCTTCCGCCTTGGCGCGACCGCGGTCCCGCTGGATCTCCGGCGCGACGCACCGGAACGCAAGCGATACAAGCTCGAAGACTCGAACGTCAAATTGCTGTGCGTCCTCCCTGACGACCTGGATTCAGAACGGAAGGTCGCGCGGGAGATCCCGATTGCGGCCACGGACAGCCTGCTGTCGGGCGACGTTGATCGGTCCACCGACCTCGAACCGGAATGGAGCGGCGACGCCATCGGGGAACAGGCCACGGGGATCATCCTCTACACATCCGGAACAACCGGCAAGCCCAAGGGCGTCCTGCTCACAAGGCAGAGCATCGCAAGCAATGCGGATGGCATCGGCCGGTGGCTGCATTTCAACGAAGACGAACGCCTTAGCCTGGTCCTGCCGCTGCATCACGTGAATTCAACCGTGTTCTCGATATCGCTGTTCATGGCCGGTGGAACGCTCATTCTCAACTCCCGCTACAGCGCCTCGAATTTCTGGCCTGTGATTTCAGAAGAGAAAGCCACTTCGAGCAGCATTGTTCCGACGATCATGCGAGACCTTCTTGCCGACGCCGACGCGTTCGACGCGGCCGGACACGACATTTCCGCAATGCAAAAGATCATGATCGGCAGCGCGCCCGTTCCCGCGGGCCCCGCCGTCCGATTTCACAACCGATTCGGGGTACGCCTGATCCAGGGCTACGGCACCACCGAAGTCAGCCTGCGGGTGACCGGCGTTCCGCCCGACCTGCCTGATGACGAATACAGGGCGGCTCTGGAGCAGAACGCGGCGGGCGTCGAACTGGACAACAATAATATCCGCCTCGATGGCGATCCGCCGCCCGGCGAGGCGGGTGAGATTCTGGTTCGCGGGCCGGTCGTATCCGGCGGCTACCTCAACCGGCCCGGAGCCACGGAGGAAGTCTTCCGGAACGGCTGGTTTCACACCGGCGATATCGGCCTCCGGCGCACTATCGGCGACCGGGATTACTACGTCGTACACAGCCGAAAGAAGGAAATCGTTATCAAAGGCGGCGTGAACATCTCGCCCATAGCGGTTGAAAACGCCATTGTGGAAGCCTTTCCCGATCTCGCCGCGGCCTACGTCACAGGCCTGGAAGACGAACGCTGGGGACAGGACGTTTGCGCCGCGCTGGTCTTCCGCAACGGGATGGCGCCCGAAAAGCAGGAGGAAGCAGCCAGGCGTATACTCGACGCGGGACGAGCGGGGGCCGTGGCGAACCTGAGTCCCTTCGAAGCACCCTTCAAGACCATACCATTCGATCCGGACCGCCTGCCGATGACTTCCACGGGAAAGGTCCAGCGCAGCGTTCTGCGGAAAATCGTACAGGAACTGGTGAACCGGCAGAACGAGTAACACCATTAAGGCGCTGTTTAAAAACGAGGGAATGCATGCAAAAGAGAATCCTGTTGTCCGCCAACATGCGGAACCCCGAATTCGACTCCGACAGCCGCCGGAAGGGGCTGGATGAACTTGCCAGGTTTGCAAGCGTGGATTACTATTCGGGCGAACTGACTGAAGACGAAGCCGACGGCGTGGTTGGCGTTATCGCGAGTTCCTCGCATATTCACGAAAGTTTCTACGAAGCCGCAGCGGGCCTGCGAATCATCTCCCGATGGGGCGTCGGTTACGAGAAAGTCAACCTCGATGCGGCCACACGGCACGGCGTGATCGTTACCATCGCCCCGGAACACATGGTCACGGTGGCCGAATACACCATTGCCCAGTGGATGGCGACGTTGAAGCGCGTCTACACCCTGAACCAGCTCTCCCACAGCGGCGACTTCCGTCTCATCAGAACCTACGAAGCCGCGGAAACCACGCTTGGCCTTTACGGATTCGGGCGCATCGGCCAGGCTGTCGCCGAACGCGCGAAACCGCTTCTGGGCGACAGGGGGCGTCTGCTCGTCTACGACGTCCGCCCTGACGTCGCCGAACTCGCGTCGCAGTACGGGGCGGAGCCGGTCGGCGATCCAATCGACCTGTTCAGAGAGTGCGACACCGTCTCCCTGCACGTATCCGGTGCGGACACCATTGTCACCTTCGATCTGCTCTGCGCCATGCAGCCCCACGCTTCCCTGATCAACCCCTCGAGGGGAACTCTGGTGGACGACGTTGCCGTCAACCGCGCCATTGTCGAAGAACGACTCTGGTACTACGTTGTTGACGACCCGGTGGACGGCCCCCGCGCCATCCACAAGGGGCATCCGCGTATCATTTGCACCAACCACAACGCCGGCATGACCGACGCCTCGGCTGTGCGCCTGGACCACAGGACCTACGGCCAGGTCACCGACGCCCTGGAGGGTCGGGAACCCGCGCACATCATCAATCCGGACGTGCTGAGTCACCCCAGGGTCAGATCCTATCTTGGCAGGGGTTAGACGGATCGAGGACGGGCGTCGCGTCCGTCTGCCCCAGATCGCTACTGCCATGCGCGGCCTCATCTCCATTCTCTTTCGCCTGCCCCAGTATATCAGACTGTCCTGGCGTCTGATGAAAGACCCGCGCGTGCCGTGGTACAGCAAACTGCTGGTCTGCCTGGTCATTCTCTACGGGATTTCGCCGGTGGACCTTTTGCCGGAAGCGTTGTTCCCCCACCTGGGGTATGGCGAAGACATCCTGTTGTTCCTGCTGGCGCTGCAGCAGTTGATCAGAAGCAGCCCGCCGGACGTCGTCAAAGGGCACGCCAGCGATATTGCCGAAGAGAAACGTCGCCGGAAAGAAGACCGTCCCGGTGCGGCGACGTGAGGTGCACCACCAGACGACATGGCGATCAAACCATCCAAACGTGCGGCGATAAAACGAGGCCTGCTCGCCTGGTATCGACGGGAGAAGCGGGATCTTCCGTGGCGAGATACGACCGATCCATACCACGTCCTGCTCTCCGAGTTCATGCTGCAGCAGACACAGGTCGAGACCGTTATACCCTACTACACGCGTTTCCTGAGAGATTTTCCGACCGTTCACGCTCTCGCAATTACGCCGCGGGACCGGGTTCTCAAGGCCTGGGAGGGCCTCGGATACTATACCCGGGCCCGAAATCTCCACAGGACAGCCCAGTACATCGTGGACAGGCACGACGGCGCCGTGCCGGATGTTTATGACGAACTCGCCTCACTGCCCGGATTTGGCCCCTACACAACGGCCGCGGTCCTGAGCATTGCCTACGACCGGGACTATGCCGTACTCGACGGCAACGTCATCCGCGTACTGTGCCGTCTCTTCGGAATTCAGGACGACGTGGGCCAAACCCGCACCAGAGCGAATCTCCAGAAACTGGCGGACAACCTGCTGCACCGCGGCGACGCCGGCGAGCACAACCAGGCGATAATGGAACTTGGCGCGACGGTCTGCCGCCCGCGAGCGCCCCGCTGTGGTTCCTGCCCCGTAAACGGACATTGCACCGCCTTTCGCGCCGGCATCGCGGAGTCGCTCCCGGTCAAAGCACGAAAGAAACCGCGTCCTCATCACATCCTGGGCGTTGGAATCGTATCCTGGAAAGACTGCGTCCTGATTGCCCGGCGGCCTGAAAACGGACTTCTCGGCGGGCTCTGGGAATTCCCGTCGGCACGTCAGGCGGACGAAGAGTCGTTGAGTGATACCTGTATTCGCGCCGTACGCGAGGCAGCCGGCGTCGACGCGGCCGTTCGGAACCGGTTCAGAACCGTTAAACACGCATTTACCCATTTCAGCGTGACCATGCACGCCTTTCAGTGCGACTATACGGGCGGAGAGGCGCGCGCGCGCAACTGCTCTGACGTGAGATGGGTCTCGCCTGAGAGTCTGGAAGACTATGCTTTCTCGAGGGCGAACCGGAGACTCATCGAATACATGGACTGAACTGAATCTATGTGAGGTGAGAAGGGAGAGGGGAGACGGGAGAGACTTCCTGCCCCTCTCGGTCTCATTTCCTGTCGGTGATATAAACGAAGAACCAATCGGGCAAGGACGTCTTCTCACGGCTCACGGCTCCCGTCTTCCCGATTTAAGGCTTTCCCTCTTCCGGCTCACCTCTTTCCGAAGTTAGACGTAACCGATTGAGAGAACAACCATGACTGAGTCGTTTATGGACCTCACCGGCCGGGTTGCGCTCGTCACCGGCGCAGCCAGGGGCATCGGGTCCGCCATCGCGGACCGCCTGGCGACCGCGGGCGCGACCGTCGCCATCGCTGACCTGGATCCGCCGACCGTCCCGTCTTCCACCACAAGCCTCGCCCTGAAAGCGGATGTATCCGGAAGCGAGGATGTGACCCGCATGGTGAACACCGTTCTGGACGGCCTCGGTCAGATCGATATCCTGGTCAACAATGCCGGCGTTGTGGGTCCGGAGGCGCCGGTGCGGGACCTGAGCGAAGCAGACTGGGACCGGGTGATAAGTACCAACCTCACGGGAGTCTTCCTCTGTTCACGCGCCGTCGTCCCTCACATGGCGAAGCGCAAGCGGGGTGCGATCGTATCCATCGCCTCGATCTCGGGCAAGGAGGGAAACGCGAACATGGCCGCCTACTCGGTCTCCAAAGCCGGTGTCATCTGTTTCACAAAGGCGCTGGCAAAGGAGGTACTCGACGACAATATACGGGTCAATTGCGTCGCGCCCGCACTCATCGAAACCGAAATGACCCTGAGCCTGGATCCGGAAAGGGCCGCCGTTCTCACGTCCAAAATTCCGATGGGCCGCCTCGGCAAACCCGGCGAGGTCGCCGCATTGGTACACTTTCTGGCCTCCGACGAAGCCACCTTTACAACGGGTCAGTGCTACGACGTCAGCGGCGGACGCGCCACGTACTGAACCGCGTTCCCGTCTTCGAGGAAATTAAGAGGCCCGGACGGCTGTCCGGGCCTTTTCGCATTTAACTTCAAGCAGCGACTTTATCAACGGACTGCTAGCCCAGCGGCCGGGCGGTCCAGACCTCGCGCAGGTAGACAATGAGGGCGGCGAACAACGTGACTGCAGTCGCAATGGCAACGGCCAGCAGCACCAGGAACACCCTCGAAGGTGGACGCCTGGGGTCGCCCGGAGGATACGATTTGAAGGGATCGGGGTCCATTATACCCTTTCGGGCTCCGTTTTCGTTCTACCGGCAGCGTCGGTCTCAAACGTTTGCCTGGACTACGTTCTGATTGCTTCAACGGGGTCCAGCGCAGCGGCGTCTCTGGCCGGGAACAGCGTGAACAGATAGCAGATCAGGGCGGCGGAAGCCGAGATCGCCAGAAAATCAGACGCCTGCATCTCCACGGGCAACGCCTGCGTGATCAGGACATCCCCCGGAATCTTCAGAAGTTCGTATCGCTGCTGCGCCCAGCACAGGGCGAAACCCAGCAGATTTCCAGACAACACGCCGGACAGCCCCACAGCCAGGCCCTGCCAGGTAAATATCCGTCCAATCCGTCGCGGCGGCACCCCAAGGGTCTTCAGAATGCCAATCTCCCGGCGCCTTTCGGCCACATTCATGGTCAGCACGCTGACGATATTGAAGCCGGCTACCACAACGATCAGCCCGATACCCAGAAAACTCGCCCACTTCTCCAGGTGAATCGAAAAATACAGATTGCCGTGGTCCCGCATCCAGGGATGCGCGGCAAGCGCCGGATCCAGCCTCCTGACCGATTCCTCGACAACCGCGCTGATTTCCTGCGCCCGAAACGCATCGCCGAAACGGAGGCGGACGCCCGTAACCTGGCGCTCCCAACCCAGGTCCCGTCGGGCTGCCGCAAGCGAGACATAGGCCAGACCACTATCGAACTCAGGGTTGCCCGAACTGAAGATGCCGGTGACAACATAACGCCGGAACCGGGTCTGCGCGGCGAAAATCTCATGCGGCAGGATCCATAGATGCACTTCCGATCCTACCCGCACGCCCAGTTGATCGGCGAGATAGCGCCCGATTACGATGCCGTATACCCGTCCGCGTCCTTCCGTCTCCCGGGGACCGAGGTCCAGCGCGCCTCCCCAGATATAGTCCGCCAGATCGCTTACCGCCACCAATCCGCCCGGCGTTACTCCCCGCACCATCACACCCGCGCTATATACCTCGTCGTCGAAGGACCGGTGCAACAGGGCGCCTTCCGAAGCCACAAACGGAGAAACGGCAGAAACCTGCGGAATGGCGGACAGTGCGTTCAGGAGTCGCCGGGGGTCCTCGATCCGCTGCCCGGCCTCCTTCCTCACCGTCGCATGCGCGTTTACTCCCAGCAACCGGTCCCATACCAGCGTTGAGAACCCGTTCGACACCGATAACACGATCACCAGCGCCGCGACGCCCAGACCCACCCCCGCAGCCGCCACCACCACCGTGAACGAGACCCGTTTCCGGCGCCGCATCGAGCGAAGATACCGTCGTGCAATCAGGAACTCATACATCGCCGATCCCCTGCCCGGGACCGATGCCGTTGCCAGGGACCGTGCGGCCCTCCCGCCACGTCCGGTACCCGGGAGCCTGCGCGCGACGACGATCACTCATAGCGGATCGCATCCACCGGATCCAGGGCTGCCGCGTCCCGGGACGGATACAGGCTGAAAAGGTAACAGATCAGAATGGCGCACAGGGACACAAGCCCGAAATCCTCCGGGCGCATGTCCACCGGCAACGCACTGACGTAGTAGACCTCTCCCGGAACCCGGATCACTTCGAATTGCTTCTGAATCCAGCAAACGGAGAACCCAAGCAGATTCCCGATTGCGATTCCCGTCACGCCGACGACCAGGCCTTCCAGCGTAAAGATCCGTCCGATTCGCCCCGGGATCATTCCCATTGCCTTGAGGATGCCGATTTCCCGGCGACGATCGGTGACATTCATCGTGAGAATACTGATGATGTTAAACCCCGCCACAACCACGATAAGGCTCAGAATCAGGAAAAACGTCCATTTCTGCAACTGGATCAATACGTAGAAGCTCCCGAAGTTCCGCGTCCACGAAGAGGCAAATAGACCGGGATACGTCTCACGCAGGAGCTGTCTGAACGTCGCGCCCAACCGGTCGGCTGCCATCGGGTCCCGCAATCGCATTCGGATACCGGTTACGGCGTCCTGCCAGCCCAGGTCCCGCCTCGCGGCGGCGAGCGAGACATAGACGAGACGGGAATCGAACTCGAAATAACCCGTGTTGAAGACCCCGGTCACCCGGTAACGCTGCCAGCGGCGTCCGCGGCCGCCGAAGACGTCCTTCGGTACCAGGCCCAGGTACACATCGTCCCCGGGGCCCGCATCCAGTCTTTGTGCCAGAACCTGGCCCAACAGGATGCCGTGTACCGCCCGCGACCCCTTTTTCTCGCGTGGACCGAGATCTATTGTCCCGTCCCTGATGTAAGTACCCACGTCGCTGGTGCGGACAAAGGCCCCCGGGTCCACACCTCGCACCAGAACACCCGACTTCACCACACCCGCCGCGGCCGGCTTCCGGAAGACAAACCCCTCCGCATGAATAAAGGGAGACGCCGCAAGCACTTCAGGATGGTCTTCCAGGGTGCGGATCACCGGCCCGTAGTCCGAAATGGGCTTGCGATAGGACTTTCGCACGGTCAAATGCGCGTTCACGCCCAGCAGACGCTCACGGATCATATTGGTGTACCCGTTCATGACGGACATCACAATCACCAGCGACGAAACACCCAATGCCACGCCGACCGCGGCGATACCAATCGTAAACGAGATCCGCCTCCGGGCGCGCAAAGACCGGAAATGCCTGCGTGCGATCATGAACTCAGGACCCATGCCCCCTCACTTCAGCCGCCGTCATTCGACACGAAAAAATCAGGAACGGCACCGCCTCTACAAACAAAAAAACCGGATCTGAAAACGCATCGCTGCTCAGATTCGGAATATGCTGTTTTGTCGTCCGCACGGCGCCGCAGCCCCGCGTGGACATCGTGTTCGGCTGTCGGAAGCGAATTCAGTTCAATCCGCGAAGGCGGTTTCTTAAGATCGCCGCCTGTTCGTATCGCTCCATTGCGACCGCAGTCTGAATCTGATCCAGAAGGTTCTCCCTGGCGCAGGCGGGGTATTTCCGCTGAATCTCATCCTCCCATTTTTCCAGCGTACGAAGTTCATCGCTGGATTCGAGCGAGTCCGGGTCTCCTGACTCGATCAGGAAGCTCCGGATTTCCTCGATACCCTCCCGCACAACCTCCAGCGCACCCTCGGAATCTCCATTCAGCAGACAGATTTCGCCCTTGGATCTGGTGTGCACCATGAGAACGCACGTGCGTGAACGCTCAAACTCACACTTGATCTCTTCATCTCCGGAAAATGTCCTCACCAGATCAAGCAACGCCAGATTGTGCGTGGTGTCCCTCAAGACCCCTTCATAGTCGCCCAGGTGCATCAGGCAGACGTACCGCTGATAGAATAGTACACCCTCCGTCCACAACACTTTACATGCCTGTTCATCCAGCCGGAAACCTTCATCTGAACCGTGTTGCCGGCGGTGGGCCTCCAGACGATCGAGGTACGCATCCAGAGCCGAGCCATATCCCTTGGGGGACTTGCCGTCCGGTCGACCGGTCATCTCCATCTGCAAAAGGCCCAACTCGAAACGGACCTGAAGCTTCTCCCGTCCGTCGATTCCCACGATCTTCCTGGCACAGGTCTTCTGTGGATCGAAGATCCAGCGCTTGAAAATCGGTGACAGATCCTGTTCCACAATAAAATCTCAATTGGAAAAAAAGATAAGCGCCAAATTGGCCACAAAAAACCTGAATGCGGGTAGAGAGGAGAAAAAATGCGGGGAGACGGGAGACGTAAGAGGTTAGCGACGACCTGCCTCGTTGGGTTTCAAATTACGCCGGAGGCATAGAGGAGGAACAGATCGGCAAGGATTTCTTCTCCCGGCTTCCGTCTCACCTCTTCCCGCCTCTGGAAGAATATACAAATGGCCGTACAAAGTCAACCCGATTCACCGGGCTCCCGACGGGCGCGAACCGGAATATGCGTTACGTAGTCGTTTTTCTTGACAAAGAAATTTCGGCTCCGTATTTTCCGTGCCCCGAAACCCGTTGCCCGTTGGCTGATATCTACCATAAACCTTCTTTTTACAGCACGTTGGAAAGTCGGCAAAGCCCGACGGAACAATGTGGATCGAAACACCTTCAGCTTGCCGGACCCGTTATGGAACACATCGAAGGCATTGTCATCCGGGAACACCGCAGGCACTACTACGTCGCCGCCGGAAAACGGGTGGTCGACTGTGCCGTTTCGAGCAGATTGAGAAAACAGCTTCAATACCCCGAAGCGGCGCCCGGTTCGCGGCGAAACCGGGTACAGGCCGTCCGCCGCACACGGGTCGTGGATCCCGTTGCCATTGGTGACCGGGTACGGATCGATACCGGCGAAGGGAATACCGGTCTTATCCGTGAGATTCTGCCCAGGCGCAACAAGATATCCAGAAGAGCATCGGGTAGTTCAGGGAAAGAACAGATCCTGGCAGCCAACATCGATCAACTCATGCCGGTCTTCTCGGTGGCCGAACCGCCGCCGGACTGGAATATGCTGGACCGGATGCTGGCCGTTGCGGAATGGTGGGAGATCCCGGCCGCCGTTTGTTTCAACAAACTGGACCTGCCCTGCACCGCCGCGTTCGAGACAACGGCTTCGGTCTACGAGCAAATCGGATACCCGGTTGTGTTCACGAGCATCATTTCCGATAGAGGCAGGCAAGCGTTCCACAACCTCCTGAGGAACCGGATTTCGCTCTTCATGGGGCCGTCAGGGGTGGGTAAATCCAGCCTGCTCAACTGGCTGCAGCCGGGCCTCGAGTTGCGGACGAGCGAAGTCAGCGAAACCACCGGGGAAGGCCGTCACACGACCACACACACGGAACTCGTCGAACTCGACGCCGGGGGCATGGTCGGCGATCTGCCGGGCATAAGAGAATTCCACCTGTGGGAGATAGATACGGAAGAAATCCCCGGGCTTTTTCCGGAATTCCGGAACCTGCCAGGACATTGCCGTTTTCGGAACTGCACCCACGGCAGCGAACCGGGCTGCATCGTCAAGGATGCAGTGGACCGCGACGAAGTCTCCCGCCGGCGTTACGAATCGTACCTCCAGCTCAGGAAAAATCCCTGACGCGACAGCGAAACCCTATCCGTATTTCTCCCTCAGTCGTCTCGCGGCGCCCGCCTCGTTGCGCAGCTTCGCGTAGGCCTCCTCTACGGGAATTTCCGCCGCGTTGCCCGGCGCAAAGCCGCAATCGGGATTCAGTACGATCTGTTCAGGGCGCAGGAATTCCAAAGCGTTTTCCACCCGATGCATAATTTCACCCACGGCATCGATCCTGGGAGACCTGCAGTCCACGCACCCAAGTCCCACCTGCCGGTCTTGCGGGATCTGCTCCAATACGTCCATATCACCCGCGGCGGGGACGGCGAATTCCATCACGTACTGATCCACGTTCAAACGCAGCAGAGCGGACAGAATCGGTCCGTATCCCCCCTGACCGACCCAGCCGGCGCGGCCCTTGTTTCTCCGGCACAGGTGCACGGCCACGGCCAATCCGTCAACGCCGTCCACAATCTCGTTCAGGAGATCCACGCAGAGGTCCACCTCCCGGTCCGGGTTCTCGTACCTCCCGCGAACATCGGGATCCACAAACAGACAGAGGTGCGGGTCGTCGAACTGGACCACGTCGGCGCCCGCGTCCCGCAGCAACAGCAGTTCGCCCCGCAGAATGGGCACCAGTGCGCGCATAAACGCCTCGCGCGTGGGATACGCGTCGATCGAACGTTGCGGATGCCACATCCGCTGGCCCAGCAGATATGGAGAAGGCAGGCATACCTTGATCGCCTTTCCGGTCCGCGCCTTCAGATATTTCGCTTCGGCCGCGGCAAGTCCCGCCCGTTTCGCTTCGACGGGTTCCACCACCGTGTGCCACCAGAGCCCACCCTTCCGTTCGCGCGCGAACCCGTCCGCGACGTCGGCGATAATGCCGATATAGGACCGGCGGCGGTACTCCCCGTCGGAGACGACGTCCAGCCCGGCTGCTTCCTGCAGCGCCAGAACGTAGTCCACGGCGGCATCCATCCGGACGGAATACTCGTCGGGATCGTCGGGCGCCTTACCGGGGTCCAGCAGGTCGCGCACAAACTGCGACCGCGGCATGCTCCCGACGACGCCGGCGGGAAACAGGACCCGGCTGCCTGCCATACTACCATTCCTCCCGGGCAATCCGGAAATCCTGATTCGTATCGATTTCCATGTACCCTCCGTCGGTCTCCATCAGATGGATCGGGACCTCGCCGTCAAGCATATCCTGATACAAGTCGATCAGATACGCTTTCTGAAAGGTGGCGGCCGATTGAAAAGGCCGGCCGTTGTACAACGACTTTGCCCGGTGATAGGCATCCCGCAACTGCACGGTTCCGTCCGGTCCGAATCGGGCGATGCCCGTATACTCGCCGTGGGCGATGTCGCCGGGCAGGTTCCTTCCGATCGCTACCACCCGGTTGCCCACGTTGGCCACTTTCTCGGCGTCGTCCTCGGGATGCTCGGTCCGTTTCTGATATCGCGTCCGCCAGGCCGTATCGCAGACGAGCGTGATCTCGTGCGTACTGCGCATCAGATTCGAGACAATCTCAGGTCTGTAGAGAATATCCGAATAGGCGCAGACGAAGCCGTCGTCCATATGGAATTCCGCGTGCATCAGGGACATCAGGATGTTGTTATTCGGCCAGTCCGCGTTGTGACAATACGTAAGGCCGGGATACCCGATCTGCACCTGCTCGATGCGGTAGCCGCCGACAAATACGATATCGTGCAGGCCGGCCGAACGCAATGCGTCCAGGCCCCAATCCAGAATGCGCCGGCCCTTCACCACCGCAAGACATTTCGGAGCGTCTTTCGTGTGCGGCATGAGCCGCATTCCTCGCCCCGCACCGATGATGATTGCTTTCAACCCAGGAATCCCTTCCGCTATACGGCTGAAGGTAAAATCCGGGACAGGAATAACGCCAGAAATCGACCGGCATCCACACCCATCGCGCAGTTCACCGGCAGTCCCTTGCGGTTCCCGTCCTTCGAAAACGACCGCCGGTCCGCCACCACCTGTCCCGCGGTGAGAATACCCTCTGTCTCCACGTCCGCGAATACGGTCTCGAATCCGAAAACTGACGGATCGATCGCCAGCCCCACCGCCAGCGGATCGTGCAGATAAATGCGATGTCGATTCTGAACCCGCCCGATGAGATCCATGGCGGGCCGCACCGCTTCTCTTACGAAGACACCTGCGGGCGACGCGGGCAATTGTGCAAGATGCGATGCTTCCAATGCCACCCGATGGGTCACGTCCAGAGGCGCCAGTGTAACGCTTGCGCCGGAACGAAGGACCTGTCTCGCGGCGTCGGGATCGGCGAAGAAATTGAACTCCGCCACCGGCGTAACGTTACCGGGCTCGTCGACGGCGCCGCCCATCACACACACCTCCCGGGCTTTTTTCAACACCCCGGGCGCTTGCGCTTCCGCCAGGGCCAGGTTGGTCAGCGGCCCGACGGCGATCAACGTCACCTCCCGCGGCCGCGTCGAAAGGGTCTCGATCATAAACGAGACCGCGTCACCCGCAGGCGAGCGGCCCGGAAGCGGCAATGCGGAATCCCCCAGTCCTCCGGGTCCGTGCACCTCGGTGGCGTAAACGGCTTCCTTCCGAAGCGGACCTTCGGCGCCGGGGTAAACAGGGACTTCGTCGCGACCCAGCAAAGCCAGCACCTTCAGCGCGTTCCCGGTTCCGATATCCAGCGGCACGTTGCCGCTCACGGTGCAGATGCCAAGCACGTCCAGTTCGGGGGAGCCCAGCGCCAGCATGATGGCCAGGGCGTCGTCCACGCCCGGGTCCGCATCCAGAATCACCGGCCGGCTGTCCGAAGGATCAAACCCCATACAGCGGTCCGAATTTGACCTTCAGATGCGTCATCAACGCCCTGTGACCCAGGGGTTCCCCTGAAACCACCTCCACCAGTTCCGTTGCCCGATAGCGCATTCCGTGCCGATGGATCCTGTCCCTCAGCCAACCCAGCAGCGGGCCGAACATCCCTTCGGCGAACTGCCCGTCGAGATCGCCAAGATCCCTGCGGGCGGCTTCGAAAAACTGAGCGGCGTAGAGATTTCCAAGCGTATAGGTAGGAAAATATCCGATTAACCCTGCACTCCAGTGCACGTCCTGAAGACACCCGTGCGCATCATCCGGCGGATTCAAGCCGAAATCCTTCTCGAACCGCTCGTTCCACGCGCCGGGGACGTCCGCTACCGTCAGATCGCCCTCCATCAGCGCCTCCTCCAGCGCGAATCGCAGCAGAATGTGCAAATTGTACGTGGCCTCGTCCGCCTCCACCCGGATGAACGAGGGCCGCACATCGTTTACCGCGAAATAGAGAGCATCCGGCGATACGTCCGTCAGAGCCGCGGGAAACACATCACGCGCTTTCGGAAAGAAGTGCGTCCAGAACGCCCGGCTGCGCCCCACGAAATTCTCCCACATCCGGGACTGGGACTCGTGAATTCCCAGAGACACCGCGTCTGCCATCGGCGTTCCCGAATGCGCGTCATCCAGTCCCTGGTCATACATGCCGTGACCCGCCTCGTGGAGCGTCCCGAAGAAAGCCTGCGCAAACTGGTTGCGGTCGTACCTGGTGGTTATTCTCGTGTCGCCGGGGCCGATCCCCGAACAGAATGGGTGCACGGTCTCATCCAGCCGCCCGCGTTCGAAGTCGAAACCCATGGCCGTCGCCGCGGCGACGCCGAAAGACGCCTGTTCCGTCACGGGATAGTCGCGTGTAAGGATCGATGCGTCGGGCGCCCTTCCCGAATCCACAATCGCCGCGACCAGCGGGGCCAGTTCGTCACGGAGCCCCCCGAACACCTTCTTGAGATTCCGTGAGGTCTCTCCGGGTTCAAACCGGTCCAGGAGCGCATCGTATGCCGAACCCTCGGTTCTCAGCGCCGCCGCCACCTCCCGGGTGAGCCCCACCACCTCCTCGAGGTGCGGCCGGAACACTTCGAACGCCGATTTCTCCCGCGCTTCCTGCCAGGCCTGTTCAGCCAGCGTCGTTGCCTTCGCGAGCGCCACCACCAGAGACTGCGGCAACTTCGTCCGTCGGTCGTACTCGCGCCGTATTTCCCGTACGTTCACGGCGGATACTGAGTCCGGCTGGAAGTGCTCATCATTCTCCTCGATGCGCGACAGCAATTCTCCCACCTCGGGCGCCGTCGCCCGCTCGTGCGCCATCCCGGCCAGCAAGGCGTGCTGTTCGGCACGGTGCGCCGCGCCGCCGCGGGGCATATACGTGCGTTCGTCCCAACCCAGCACGGCCGCGCAGGACTCCAGCAACTGGAGTTCCTTCCAATGACCGATGAGGTCCTCGTACGCCTGCTGCGTGGACATTGCAGTTCTCCCTTCGTGCCTTGCCGACAACCGCTTCGAATGCCGCTGCAATCTAACCCCCTCCACGTCGACGGTCAAGCGGATTCCCCATATACACCAGGGATATTAATGTAGCTTCCGACGTTGACAATCATGGCGGTACGAGATATATTAAAACGTCCCCAGGAAAGCACCTCGCCATCCTACCCGGAACCGGGTTTTATCCGCACGCGTCAAGGAGGCGCCGCATGCCCAGAATCGACATCGAATACTGCGCGGCTTGAGGCTACGAAGACGAGACCGTCAGTTTGACGGACAGGCTTCTGAGAGAATTCAAGCAGGATATCGAAGGCTTCACGCTCATTCCCTCCGGCGGCGGACGATTTGAAGTTACCATCGACGGCGACCTCGCCTTTTCCAAGCTCAAAGAGGGCCGCTTTCCCGAGTATGAAGAAATCCAGCCCGAAATAGCGAAACGTATATGATACATCGCAGGAAACGGGGGTCGAGGCTGCTGAAAAGCGCTTCGACCTTTTTTGTTTTGGAACCCATACCTGCGGCCGATCGCCGGCACAACGAATCGTCCAGACTATCGGAGTAAAGCACGATGAACAGAATGTGCACTCGCAATCTCATCGTACTGTCAGCCCTTGTCGCCACGGGGTCGATTTCAGGTTGTGCCGGCAGGAGCGTCTCCGTTCTCGTAACCCGTCCGGCCGACATCAATCTAAGCGAGTATAACAGGATCGCGATTGGCGAAATCAAGGGTTCCGGAAGCGGTTTCGTATCGAAACTGGATGATCTGGGTAAATTTCTGCAGGGCGTGGAATCCAGTGACACGTGGATCCGACGATTCGCCGCCGAGATGTCGCAGGCCCTCGCACAGTCCGATCAATTTGAAATTCTCGACTATGAGAGTCTGATGGCCGGACGCGGCAGGGAAGACGATATCGGAAACGTCGTGCTCATCTCGGGCGGCCTCCTGGCTTACGACTACGACGAGGAGGATACAAGCGAGGACGCAAAGGACAAAAAGACAAACAGGAAAACCAAAAGGCTGGAATACAGACGCAAGGGTACAGCACACGTCGAAGTTCAGCTGCGCGTCGTGGATCTGCAGACGTCCAGGATTCTGGCCAGCAGTAATTTTTCCGGGCGTAAAACGATAAGAACCTCCGGGAAGACTCCGGCGAAGGCCAGTATCGACAACGCAGATCGGCGGCGGCTCTTCGCCGCATGCCGGGCCGATATCGTGCAGGCCCTGGAACGGATGATCGTGCCATATACCGAACGCGTATTTGTATCGTTTGAAACCGACAAGGGAATGCCTGAATTGGAAAGCGGTTTCAAAATGGTCCAGATGGGTAACTGGGACGCCGCGGTCGCCATCTTTCAGGAGACAATACGGACTTACTCCAATTCTCCCGAGATCCACAAGGCCTACTACAATCTTGGACTGAGCTGCATGTATTCGGACCGGTTCGACCAGGCGCGCGCCGCTCTACAGGAGGCCTACGCCCGGAAGTCCAGTGGGAAATTCAGAAATGCCATCCTGGAATTAGGCAGACGTGAGGAAGAGAAACGCCGGCTTGACGAGCAGACGACGATCGATCAGGGGACCGGGGAAAACAAGAAAACGGAGACCAAGCAATAAGGGCTCACGGCCTCCGTGTCGGCGGGGAGGCAGCCATCTTAGTATGTTCACTGCTGAGGGAGGATTGAAGAGATGCCAGTCACCAGAAGACAGTTTCTGAAGTCGGCGGCCGCGGTCAGCATTGGATTCCAGGGGCTGCAGAGCTACGTGATCTGGGGGGAGACCCTTGGGGAGGGGATCGCCGTGGGCTACGGCCCCATGCTGCCGGATCCGGGCGGGATCATCGACCTGCCCAAGGGCTTTACCTACAGTGTGATCTCCCGCACCGGCGACGAGATGGACGATGGCCTGCGGGTGCCGGGCCTGCCCGACGCCATGGCCGCCTTTCCAGGTGCGGAGGGACGAACCCTGCTGGTCTGCAACCACGAACTCAGTGCGGGGGCCCACAAGGTCGGCGCCTTTGGCGATGAGAACGAGCGTCTCCGCAAAGTGCCTCGCGAGCGGTTCTACGACTGGGGCCACGGCGACCCGCCCCAGGGAGGAACGACGACCTTCGTACTCGGCCCCGACGGTGAGTTGGAGAAACATTACCTCAGCCTGGCAGGCACCGTGCGCAACTGCGCCGGCGGCCTCACCCCCTGGGGGAGCTGGATCACCTGCGAAGAAACGACCCAGCGCGCCGACGACGACCACGAACAGGACCACGGGTACAACTTCGAGGTCCCGGCAGGACCGGATACGGGGCCGGCGGAACCGGTTGCCTTGAAGGCGATGGGCCGCTTCAACCACGAGGCCGTGGCCGTCCATCCGGCGACGGGCATCGTCTATCAGACCGAAGACGCCGGCGACGGTCTCGTCTACCGCTACCTGCCCGACGAGCCCGGACGTCTCGCGGCCGGTGGCAGGCTGCAGGCGCTCATGGCCCTCGACCGGCCGAGCCTGGACACGGACAACCACGGGTCGCAGACCGTCGCTCCCGGGGACCGTCTGGCCGCGGCCTGGGTCGACATGGAGGACGTGGAGTCACCGGAGAATGACCTGCGCGACCAGGGCTTCGACAAGGGCGCCGCCCGCTTCTCCCGCGGCGAGGGCATGTGGTACGGCCGGGAAGCCGTCTACTTCGCATGCACCAGCGGCGGCACGAAGAAGAAGGGACAGGTGTGGCGCTACGAGCCGAGCCCCAACGAGGGGACACCCGACGAAACCGCCGCGCCAGGAACCCTTGAGCTGTTCATCGAGCCCAACGACGGCAACCTGGTTGAGAACTGCGATAACCTCACGGTGGCGCCCTGGGGCGACCTCGTACTTTGCGAGGACGGCGGAGGGGACAACCATCTGGTAGGGGTCACGCCGGAGGGGCGGCTCTACAAGCTCGGCCGCAACGCCTTCAACGAGTCCGAGTTCGCCGGCGCCACGTTCTCGCCCGACGGCCGCACGCTCTACGCCAACATCCAGTCGCCCGGGATCACACTGGCCATCACCGGGCCGTGGACGGGCTGAGCCACGGCCCTGGTCAAGTCACTGGCGCCGCCGCGACCGGAAGAACGAGAATCGGCGGTGTGGCGTGGAGGGTATACGTTCACCATGTCAATGCCAACTACACGCAAGGCGCCCGACCCCAAAGCCTGCGCCGTCGCCCGGGCGGTTGGCGAAGCGGTCCGCCCGAACCGGGTCATCCTGTTCGGCTCTCGAGCCCGCGGCGACTACAGCCCGCATTCGGATATCGACCTGCTCATCATCACCGACGCTGACACCAAGGGCCAAAAAAAGTATCAAGACACGAGCGAGACAGCTCACCGCAAGGCGGAGGAACTGTATGGCGACTTAATCTGCGTCGATCTGGGCGAGAAGGCCTTCCACGACGGTCGCCGGGCGCGAAACCACGTGGCGGGACAGGCCGCCCGCGACGGTTTTGACGGGAACGGTGACAAAGTAGACTACGAAAACCCGGAACCGTCCAACTGGCCCGATGTACGGCAGCGCATCGCCAATGCCAGGCGGAGTCTCAGAGATCTGGAAGTCCTTGTGGAAGACTCCCGGTCTTCTCAGGAACTGATCGGGTTTACCGCACAGCAGGCAATGGAAAACGCGCTGAAAGGGTGGATTTCAGCGCTTGATGCCGACTATCGTAACACGCACGATCTGGCGAAGCTTGCCGCAATCGTGCGACAGCATCCCGATGAAATCCATGCGCCGGCCGGTGAGAAGCTGGCGTGGCTTACCCGGTACGCTGTACGATACGGCTATGCAGACGCGCAGGTGGTCATCGATGATCGCGATGCGCTGCTTTCGGCGGTGACCGAAACCGTTGAGGCAATTATCGCCCGCATACGTGCGCTGAATGCAGCACCGGCAGGGGAGCCTGGAACCGAATAGGGACGACCGTAGGTCAAGCGTCCAACGCTTTTTTGCGTTCGTGCATCAAGAATGAGGGTCGGAGCTGCTCAAGCTCCGACCCTCATTTTGCTTAAGAATGCCTACCGGTGCCGCCGGCCTGGTTCTTACGCCTTCCCTCACATCGGCTATCGCCCCCACAGAGCCTCATCACCCAAGTCGAAACGCCACCAATCGGCTGGCGTCGCGCCTCCTCGTCAATGACTCCTGCGAACAGCCGGACTGACCCGTGCGCTCCCTGCGAATGATGGGCATACCACGCATATCGTCTCGAGCAAGTTTACTTGGTCCCCCGTCTGAATTGCGAGTCCGGTCCGGACGGATTTCCGCATCTCGTACCTCTGCAGAATCCAATGTATGGGTGGGTTCGCGTGGCGAAACGGCTGAATATGCCAGTGGCTGGAATGTCAGCAATACTTCAACAAAAAATGTGTCAAAAATCACAACTAATTTAACAACAATACTACAAATCGACGTCGGGAACTTCCCGCTTGAACAGGTGTTCAATCTAAGAAGCTGTTCTAAAATTCGCGGTGCGTTCCCAAGCGCGAGCGAAAGGGTGTCGGTCAAGGCGGGCGAATTCGCCTAAGAGAGGCGAGCAAGCGCAGCCACGACCTCTCAATACGGGTGGATTTGACCAACGCAGACCGACGCCTTTGCAGCCGCGCGACGACCGCCGGGGATTTTAGAACAGCTTCTAAACCAACGACGCGTGCGGCCTCGCACTGAACGGATGGAGGCGTTTCACCGAGTGGGATAGCGGGCACTACACCATTGCATTGACGGCAAAGTGCGCAACGACGTCGACCAGGGATGGCGGCGGCACAGGTCGGAGCCGATGTCCGGCTTCGGCCCTGGGGGCCGGGTTGGGATCGTTGCCGCTACTGTCCGTTCCGTCCAGTTGGTGCCCGCCGGGGAGGGTGTGACAGCTTTGTAATGCACATTCCGGCCAGCCACCTAAAAGAACACAGGAGATCGATTTCATGCGCAACTCAAACCGCAAGACTGTGCGGCTGCTGATCGCATCCATTTCGATGTTTTCGCTCAACGTCGGCCTTACCGCATGCGGCGGCAAGGGCCTGGGTTCCGAAAGCGGTTCCTTCGTGAGCGACGGCAATAGCCGCGGTGTATTCAAGTCCATTCAGTTGGCGAAGGACGAGAGCTTTTCGGGTCTTCTGAAAGACACCGAAGTTGCGGTCCTCTTCGACCCGGTGAACCGCAAGTTCGTCGGACGGCTGCGCAATGAAGCCACCGCCGCCGTCTGTGACGTCAGAGCCTCGGTTCTGCTGGACGGCGCCTTGACCGTCAACACCACGACGTCAGGCATACCGTACAATTTGGCAGGACTAACCCGCGATGGCCGCGCGAGCTTCGAGTTCCAGGTTTCCGACGCCTCCTTTAATGCGTGGAGCTTCCAGGTCGAGACCTTCGGATGCAGCAGCGCGCCCTCGGGGACGGAAAGCGGTTCAGGCGAAGGTTCGGGCGAGCACGGCGGTTCGGGAGAGGGCGGTTCCGGCGAAGGCCCTGGCGAGCACGGCGGTTCGGGCGAAGGCTCAGGAGAGGGCGGCTCCGGTGAAGGCTCCGAGGGTTCGCCGCCCATACCGATTACGGAACCCTACTCCGGTACGTTTCAGAACCAGAACTTCGAGTTCGTCTACGACGCCACAACCCGCGCGTTCCGGGGAACCGTGGAAAATCCCACCGGCCTGACCATCTGCCAGTCGCGGACCGAGATCCACGCGAGCGCCGGCAACCGGGTCATTGAATTAGGACCGACGATACCGGTGGATCTGGCGCCTGGCGACCTCATCAAGATCGTCATGTCGGCGCCTGGCCACGCGGTGGATACCTACGTGTTGCACCCTGAATCGAGCCCCTGTCAATAACGAGAGGTCGCCAGGGCCGCATAGGCCATATCGACAAGGAGCATCTGATAAACCGCACTACGAGAACGAGGGCCGAGGCTATGTATAAATGCCTCGATCCTTCATTGTTTCCCAATCATGTTTTCCAGCGACTGCGCCATCGCGGCTTCGCTACATTTGGCCGCAACTGTGTGTTTCCACAATAGGCCGCGGAATTATCCGCGAAATGTTCTCCTCACATCTGTGCCCGCCCTCTCAGGGAACTTTTCTGAAGCCGGGTTGGGCATTCCCGTCTGCCCGTCTACCTGTTTTTCCGCGCCAATTCAGTCATAAAACAGCTTGCGGCGTTAATAAAGGACGCCCCGTTTTGTCCGCAGGCCCCGTCTTCGAACCGGCGGTTAGCCGATGTCCGCCAGGCGCGTCTGCGTATTTTGCGGGACGAAGGATTTTTTCCATCTGTGTCTGCCTTTTTGAAGGACCCTGTATTTCAGCCGCAATAATGCCCTGTGTGCTCGAATTCCGTATATTGATTTGACTGACATCGAATGCAAGTGGGTTATTCTTCCGTCCCTCTGATTGGGCGATGGAAAGAACCTCCATTGAGGAAACCCGGTCAACACGATTCAAACGATAGACGACCTCATTCGCATCCTGGACGACAAACCTGAATGGGCCGATGCCCTGCGTGGCCGGTCATTGACGTAGGAACTGATTGAATTTTCTGAAATGTTCACACAGTTTGCAGCAGAGGTGCAGAGGTTCGTCGAGACCACCAACCGGTGCTCTGCCGCGCTCGATAACAGCGTGGCGTCTATCCAGGACGATGTTGTTGTGTCGTCGTCCGCACTATAGGCCGCTGATCGTTCGCGTTTCCGCATCGAAAATCCTATCGATGAGGAGTCGCCATCCGTGCCCTCACTCTCCCGGGTCCGCCGTTATGGCCGGACGACCGGAATAAGACTGCGCAACTCGGAAGGTCTACGTTGACCATGCCAAAGCTACCGACACCCAAGGCGCCCGACCCGAAAGCCTGCGCCGTAGCCACGGCGGTTGGCGAGGCGGTCCGCCCTGACCGGGTCATTCTGTTCGGACCGCGCGCACGGGGCGACTACAGCACGCATTCGGACATCGACCTGCTCGTCATCACCGACTCCGATTCCACGGACCGGCAGGAGTACCAGGACATGAGCGCGGCGGCCCACCGCAGAGTCGAAGAATTGTACGGCAGTCCGATCGGCGTCGATCTGGTCCACCTGAGCGAGCGGGCCTTCCACGACGGTCGCCGGGCGCGAAACCATGTGGCAGGCCAAGCCGTTCGTGATGGATTCGACGGAAACGGTGACAAAGTAGAATACGACAACCCGGAACCGTCCAACTGGCCTGACATCCGGCGGCGTATCGCCAATGCTGAGCGCGAACTCGGCGCTCTAAAGGTTCTCGTAGAGGCCAATTCCGCTCAGGAAGCCATCGGGTTTCACGCACAGCAGGCAATGGAAAACGCGCTGAAAGGGTGGATTTCTGCGCTTGACGTAGACTACGGCAACACCCACGATCTGGCGACGCTTGCCGCTATCGTTCGGCGGCATCCCGGCGAATGCCACATCCCGGCCGGTGAAAAGCTGGCGTGGCTGACCGCGTATGCCGTGCGGTACCGATACTCAGACCCACAGGTGGTCATCGAAGACCGCGATGCGCTACTTTCGGCGGTGACCGAAACCGTCGAGGCAGTCATTGCCCGCATACGTGCGCTGAATGAAACAGCGGCAGAGGCGCCCGGGACCGAATAGCAACGTCAGGTCTTCTCCACGTCACCAGACGAATCTGATGTACGTAGTTGACTCGCAGGGTCGAAGCCGCTATCGTGCGCTTCGGCCCTTTTTCTATGTCCAAACGCCGTTTACAGCTACTGCGAAATCGCGGCTTCGTTACATTTGGCCGCAGTATCATCCGCGAAATGGTCGCCCTCACATTTGCGCCCACTCGCTGAGGAAGCTTTTTTAAAGGTGGGGCATACATTCCCGTCTGCCCGTCTCATTGTCCTACCAGCAGAATTCAGACTGATCAGGTTGAGATACGGCGTCGGGATCCGGCCATCCAGGAGCGAGTAGACGACATCAGCGCCCTGACGTTGAAATTCACACCGGAGGATCGTCAGACACCCGTTCCGTTGCAGGCCCCGTTTTCGAACTGGATGTGAGCCGAAGTCCGCTGGGCGCGTCCGCGTATTTTGCGTGACGAGGGGTCTTTTGCATCTTGACGGATTGTGTTGCGACTTTGCGATGGGGGATGTACTTTTGCCCCGGAATTCGGATGCTGTTGAGAAATCATCAACCATGGCACTTGATGCCCACGACTGCCCCACCAGCGTCAGGACCTGGCACCGTAACTTTAGCGAAGGGAGAGTAATAACCCTTGACAGTTGAAATATAAACCCCTATAATTTAATTAATCCGTTAGATATTTATACCAAAGTACAGGGGGTTTTGTATTACCAAGAGCCAGCATTTGTGGTCAAAAGCGGCCAGGTTGCTGTCGGACCCAGGATTTTTTGATTCCGAGCGCGAACGTGTTTTGGCGGACTATCCCTTGCTCAATTCGCATGGCCTGGGGCAGTTGCGCCGCCGCCGCCGCATTGACTCGGAGGACGGAGCATTTCCGCGGAGTTGGGAGACAGCGCGTATTCCCGCAGAACTCGAGGCAGCCCGGGATGAGTTGCGGGCAGGCGGTCGGGCCGAGGGAGGCATTCGCAACACGTTGGAGTACTTTGTAGCGGGACGGGTCTCTCTTAGCTATCGATTAAGGGCGTGTGGCTGGGCGCGTCGCTTCAATGGACCGGCCCCACCGAAACGTTCAAGTTATAGACTTAAGCATGAAGTAGAGGCCTATTTGCGTGAGCGGGACAAGCGTCGAGAGGAAAGCGGAGGTCCATCAGAGCGTGATCGATACACGTCCAATGGGGCGTTTGTTTGTGCGGCCCTCATGGCGGGATTGCGAATATGGTCTTATCAAGATTCGATAAACCCCGATCTCCGTTTGGGTAAACCTTGGGCGGTTGCAGGGTTGCAGCCGGAGGATTATGGCCATCCCGAAGATGAGCGCATGGCGAAGTTCTGGCGGTGGGCCGTGCAGCAGGACGTCGGCGATCCCTGCGTTGAGGACTTTATTGCCGATACGGTGGATCTACTTTACGGTGGGGCGAACCTAGAGCAGCTACAGGAGTCAATTGAAAGGGCGTGTTACGAGGCGCGGGAGGCGTATGGCAAGCTGCGGCGTGAGTTTGGCTTGGAACTCGAGTGTGCGCCTATTTCCGAAGGAAAGACATCGTCCCGCCGGTTGGGTTTCATGGCCGGACAGATCAAAGTCCCCGACGACTACGACAGCATGGGCGGTCCTGCGATAGAAAAGATGTTCGGAGGGGATGCGTGACGTTTTTGCTGGATACCCATCTGTTGCTGTGGGCGGCAGGCGACCCGGGACGTCTGTCATCAAAATCCCGGGAGCTTCTCTGCGACCCCACAGTGGAGCTGATGTTCAGCACCGCAAGCATTTGGGAGGTCGTCGTCAAGAACACCCTCGGCAGATGCGACTTTCGCGTTGATCCACGGGAGTTGCGGGATGGCCTGATGCAGAATGGCTACAGCGAGCTTGTGATTCGATCTGAACACGCGCTCGCCGTCGATCTTCTGCCGCCGATTCACAAGGACCCCTTCGACCGCATACTTATAGCGCAAGCGCAGGTAGAAAATGTCACACTGCTTACCATGGACAACAAAGTGGTCCGTTATCCCGGCCCAATCCAGGCGGTCTGATAAAGGACAAATGCCGGTGGAAGATGTGGGTAGATTGGCTTGACTGGAGAGGTCACTGCCGGGAGTCCGTGCTCGGAGACGAACTCAGCACCCCATTGGCAGCGAGTCCGAATTGCTCAGCGTGATCACGGTGCAGTCAATGGCCGATATCGGATGCGGCGTGGACTTAGTCTTCTCCACGTTTCCGGATGTATCCGATGTACGCAGCAGATTCAAGGGTCGAAGCCGCTGTTTTGCGCTTCGACCCTTATCTGTCTTTAGATCTTGGTTTTCAGTTTTCCCGGTGAAATCTCACTCTCCCGGTTCCGCCGTTACGGCGGGGCGGCGGCGGTTGCCGGCGCGGGGGGACGGCCTGCTCCCCGCGGTTCCCGAGCGGCGCTTGGACGGCGTCCTCCGCTTTCTTGTCAGCGCCGTGTCCAGTACCTTGTCCATGTGGTCGGCGAACACCAGCTTCACGTCCTTGCGAACGGTATCCGGCACTTCCTCAAGGTCCTTCCGGTTCTTTTCGGGCAGGATCACGGTCCCGATGCCCGCCCGGTGGGCCGCCAGCACCTTGTCGCGTATGCCGCCAACCGGAAGCACCTTGCCACGAAGGGTGATCTCTCCGGTCATCGCCACTTCTTTTCGTACCGGCCGTCCCGTGAAGACCGACGCCAGCACGGCCGCCATCGTGATTCCCGCGGACGGGCCGTCCTTGGGCACGGCTCCCGCAGGCGCGTGAACGTGTACGTCCTTTCCCTCGTTGAACTTTTCTTCCAACCCCAGACTCTCCCACCGCGTGCGCACGTACGTCATCGCGGCCTGGACGGATTCCTGCATCACGTCCCCAACCTGTCCGGTCAGATTCAGATTCCCGCCGCCGGGCATCAATGTTGCCTCGACAAACATAACGTCCCCACCCGCGGACGTCACCGCCAGGCCCGCCGCAACGCCCACTTCATCATTGTCCTCGGCGATTTCGTGCTGAAACTGGCGGGGCCCCAGGTACTCCTGCAAATGGCCGGGCTTCACCATCATCTTTCGTTTACGACCCTGGGCGAACCGGCGCGCCACCTTGCGGCACAACGTCCCGACCGCCCGCTCCAGGTTGCGCAACCCCGCCTCGGAGGTATAGTACCGGATCAGGCCCGTCAGCGCCCCGGTGTCGATCTCCAGCCGCCTGGCCGTCAGACCGTGCTCCTCAAGCTGCCTGGGCACCAGATAGTTGCGGGCGATCTGCAGCTTCTCCTGCTCCGTATAACCAGGCAGTTCGAGGACTTCCATCCGGTCCAGCAGTGCGGGCGGTATCGTATGAAGCGTATTCGCCGTGGCAATGAACATCACCTGTGAAAGATCGAACGGCACATCCAGATAGTGGTCTTCGAATCGGCAATTCTGCTCGGGATCCAGTACCTCCAGCAGAGCCGCGGACGGGTCGCCGCGGAAGTCGGCGCCCAGCTTGTCGATCTCGTCCAGCATGAACACCGGGTTGTTCGTGCCCGCCCGGCGCAATCCCTGAATGATCCGGCCGGGAAGCGCGCCCACGTAGGTCCGCCTGTGGCCCCTGACTTCCGATTCGTCCCGTACGCCGCCCAGCGATATCCGGACAAATGTACGGTCCAGCGCACGCGCCACGGAACGACCCAGCGACGTCTTTCCCGTGCCCGGAGGACCCACCAGGCACAGAATCGGCCCCCGCATGTCGTTTTTCAGCCCGCGCACCGCCAGATATTCCAGGATCCGATCCTTCGGCTTTTCGATCCCGTAGTGGTCATTGTCCAGAATCTTCTGCGCCCGGTCCACGTCGATACGGTCTTCGCTCGCTTTGCTCCACGGCAGTTCAACCAACCAGTCCAGATACGTTCGAGATACGGTATATTCTGCGGACTCGCCGGGCATCTTCTCCATCCGCGAAAGCTCTCGATCGGCCGCCTTTCGCGCCTCGTCCGGCATGCCCGCGGCCTCGATTTTCGAGGACAGCTCCTCCACTTCTTCGACTTCGTCTCCGCCTTCCCCCAGTTCCTCGCGAATGGCTCTGAGTTGCTGACGGAGGAAGTATTCGCGTTGCGCCTCGTCCATGGACCCGGCCGCATCGCTCTCGATCTTCTGCCGCAGCTCCAGAATTTCGACTTCCCGCGTAAGAAACTTGTGAATCAACTCGAACCTCAGGCGAAGGTTGAGCTCGGACAAGACCTCCTGGCGTTCCTCGAACCTGATGTTGAACTGGGAAGCGATAAAATCCGCCTTCTGTTCCTGTTCGCTCAGAGAATCCAGCGCCGCCATCAGCTCTTTGGGCACGTTGGGCACCAGATCCATCGCCTTCTTGAACAGACCCAGCACGTTTCGGGAGAGCGCTTCCAGCTCATTGGTTTTTTCCGCCCAACCCTCCAGCACCCTGACCCGCGCCAGTGGATAGGGCGTGGTCTGAACCAGTTCCTCAAGACCCACGCGGGCAATCCCGTTCACAAGAACCTGCAGCTTGTTGTCCGGCGTTCGCTGCATCCGGACCACCTGCACCGCCGTGCCAACCTGATACAGGTCCTCGGCCTGAATTTCACTTTCCGCGTCGCCGGCCTCGTCGTCAGGTTCGGCTTTCCCCTGTTTTTCACCCGGCTTCTGACCGAACAACGCAACGACCCGATGGCCCCCGTTCACAGCGATGTCCACGGCACGGATCGCCTGTTCGCTTTCAATCAGCAAAGGTGACAACATATAGGGAAAGATGACGACTTCTTTGCTTCTCAATACAGGCACTTCGCCCGGGACGTGGGTTCTGTCGATGACTTCGATGCTTTCCGACGTATTCTCGTCCGACATCCGTTACACTCCTTCATCGTGTCAACCATCTCGATGCGTCTAAATCGTCCTGATTTCGCTACTCGTGAGTGAGAATCTGCCCCACCCCTTGAATTCCCCTATTCCCTTGCCCTTTTTCTTGCTGCGCCCCAAGAAAAAGGGCGAAAAAGAATGGCGCCGCTCAAACGCCGCGGGGCTGCTTTTCCGCGAACCACCTCGGCGGCAAGAATGTGAGCCGCTGTCCTGCGACCTGTGCAGGCACCCGTGGGCGATGGTGCTGGACGGACCAGCGCGGAAAAGCCCCATCCGCACCGCCGGGCGCGCGGTTGGTCCGCGCGAGCCTCAATTCGATTTGTAATGTTAACGATAGAGAGCGTATCCATGTCCACCGGCGTCTTGTATTTGTAGGGGCGACCCTCGTGGTCGCCCGCCTTGTTGATTTTCCTCCCCCTTTCCTTCAGGTGAGGGGGTTGGGGGGATAGCTCGCCGTAGGAATGATCGTGAATCTGTTATAGGCCCATAGAGCATGCAACATTCGTACCGTAAGGAGTGTAACGAGTCTATCATATTGGAAATTAACATGTTACGATATATCAAGCCGGTCGACAAAACGGTTTCGATTTCAAGTGGACAACGCGAATACCAGGGAACTGCCATTTTGGCAGATCATTTTACGCCAGTCAGCTTCGATTTCCTGTTGAAGCCAGGACGCCGAATCCATATATTGCCGCCAGTGTTCTGTCCCGGAAATAAGTTGCCAATATTCGACCTCCGAGTCGCCCGGCTCGCAAGGCGCCTGAGCGCAGCCGACCTGCGTATGGTCGGCGAGCGAGGGGAACGTAGCGAGACGGGATGAATCGTCGGTCGAATGGTGAGGAATTTTCGGGACAGGACACTTGAATACCAGCTCGTATCGGTACACGCGGCGGAATCATCTTGATGCCAATGTCTTTCCGGTTCATTTTCTCAAAACCCGAGCGTCCGGACCGTCCTGCTTGGTTCCTTTACCGATTGGTTTCCACCGAATGAAGATTACAGGCATACAGACAATCGCCCTCATGGGCGCAACGCCGAAATCCGGCTGGACGGCCGAAACGCCGCCGTCGGAAAACCTGCACACGCTGTTGGAAGTGCATACGGACAGCGGCCTGACCGGGCTGGGAAGCGTGGCCACCAGCAGGGCCCTGGTGGACGCCGCGCTGGATCTTCTGAAACCCCACTTTATCGGCGAATCGGCCATCGAACCGGAGCGCGTCACCGAAAAACTCCACCAGTCGACCTTCTGGCAGGGCCGGGGCGGCTCGGTCACGCACGCCATTTCGGGCATCGACATCGCGCTGTGGGACCTCCTGGGCAAAGCCAGCGGACAACCCGTGGGTCGCCTCCTGGGCGGATATTATCGGCACAGGATCAAGCCCTATGGCTCCCTCCTCTTCGAGGCAGATGACGCTGCTTTCAAACAGACTCTGGAGTCGGCCGTTTCCCGGGGTTTTCGCGCGCTCAAGCTCGGTTGGGGACCCTTCGGCCGCGAGGACAGACGCACCGACGAACGTCTCGTCAAGCTCGCTCGAGACACGGTGGGGCCGGACGTCGAACTGATGGTCGACGCGGGCGGCAGCGATCAGTTCTGGCCGCACGGCTACAAGTGGGCCCTCGAAACCGCGCGGATGCTGGCCGATTACGACGTGGTCTGGTTCGAGGAAGCCCTGCCGCCGGACGATCTGGAGGGATTCATCGCCCTGCGTCAAAACGCCCCTGTCCCCATTGCCGGGGGCGAGGTCCTGACCCGTCGACAGAGCTTCATTGCCTGGATTGCGCGCGGCGCCTTCGATATCGTTCAGCCGGACGCCACGAAAGTCGGCGGCCTTTCGGAGACCCGCCGCATCCTCTGGCACGCATGCAATCACAACGTGTTGCTGGTCACCCACGGATGGAACACCGCGGTAGGCCTGGCGGCCGACCTCCATCTTGCCGCCGCCCATCCTACGGCCCGCTGGGTAGAATACATCACCCCGTCGCCGTACATAGAAGACATCCTCACCGAACCTTTCCAGCTCGACGACGACGGCCTGCTTACCATACCCACCACGCCGGGACTGGGCATCGAGCTGGATCGGGAAAGGGTGAGACGCTATTCCGGACAGGAGTGATACGATGAGAATTGGAGTCATGGGCGTCCACTACGGACACATCGGCAGCATGTTCCGGTCCGCCGTCAACGCCCCCAACGCGGAACTGGTTGGCATCGTGGAACCGGACGACGCCCTGTACGATCAGTACACGCGCGACGTCGACGTCCCCCGCTATCCCACGTTGACGGACATGCTGGACGGGACCCGCGCCGACGTGGTCATGGAAGGCGTGGGCCACCACGAGAAGGTGGACATGGTCGAAACCTGCGCCGCGGCGGGCGCCCATGTGTTCCTGGACAAACCGCTCTGCCGTTCTCTGGACGATTGGGATCGCATCCGAACCGCGGTCCGCACCCACGACATTCGCCTGACCATGTTCTACACGTCGCGCAGCTATCCGCCCTTCATCGCGCTGAGGGAAGCCGTACTCGCGGGAGAACTCGGCGAGATCGTCAGCCTGATCTCCACCCATCCCCACAAGCTCGGCCCATGGGCTCCCGACTGGTATTTCGATCCGCAGATCTATACGGGCACCTTCAGCGACGTCGCGTGCCACGGCGTGGACCAGGTCCGCTGGCTCACGGGCGCCGAATGCGTAGGCGTGCATGCCCTCGGCACGTGCAAGAGGCATACGCACGGCCCGCAAGAGCTCGAGATGGACCACATTCAGGCGTCGTTTCAGTTGAGTACCGGAGCCTGCGCGCTGCTCACCGCGGATTGGCTGACTCCCGAAGATTCTCCGTCATTCGGCGACACGCGCTTCATCATCATGGGCACGAAGGGATCGGCCCACCTCCGGGCGTATGCGTCGGACAGCCTGCTCATCGTTGCCGACGGCAAGGGCGCGTACGAGCCCGAGTTCCCACCTGAGCGCAACAGCAGCTTTGTGGAAACGATGGTCAACGCGTTCTCCGGCGGCGAGGAGAACTTCATCTCCACCTCCGACGTGCTGGCCGTTGCCAGAGCATGCATCATGGCGGAAGAATCCGCGCGCCGGGGCGGCGAGTTTCTGAGTATCGAGTAAACCCGCCACAACAGGAGAACTCCAATGGGCGCTTTACAGGCAGGCGCCGCCACGGCCAACATCACCCCCTGGCTGGGCGTGACCATTCCCGGGGGGCATCGGCCGGGATACGCCGATGACGTCCACGACGAACTCCTGGCCAAAGCCCTCGTCCTGGACAACGGCCATACCCGCGTCGCCTTCATCACCTGCGATCTCATCGCCATGCCGCGGAATATCGCGGACCGCGCGAGGCAGCGCGTGGCGCAGCGGTGCGGCATCCCGATCGAAAACACGATGATCAATGCGACCCACACACACAGTGGGGGCGGCATCGCCGACTTGCTGGGTACGGACGGCGATTCGGACTATATCGCATGGCTCCACCTCAAGATCGCGGACGCCGCAGAACTCGCGTGCCGCCGCCTGCGACCCGCTCGAATCGGCTTCGCAAGCGTGGAGGAAGACCGTATCGCGTTCAATCGCCGCTGGCGGATGAAGGACGGGACCGTGCGGATGAACCCTGGGGTGGCCGACCCGAACCTGATCGAACCCTCGGGCCCCGCTGACCCGGAACTCGCAATGGCCTACGTCGAGGACCTGAACGGCGATCCGCTGTCGGCCATTGCCAGCTACTCCCTGCACTACGTCGGCGCCGGAGGTGGCATCTCTGCGGATTACTTCGGACACTTCTTCAGACTGATGCGCCGTTATCTGGGCGGTGAATGCGTCCCCCTGCTGTGGAATGCCGCGTCCGGCCAGATCAACAATATCGACTTCAGCGGGCGCCGCAGGTGGAAGGACAGCGGTCATGCGCACGCGAAGAAAATGGCCAACGTCCTGGCCGGCCACATGCTCACCGAAATCCAGCTGATGGATATGCAGGATAGTCTGGATCTCGCGGCCACTACCGGTTCATTCGATTTCTCGCCCAGAACGATCACGCCCGAAGACCTGGAAATGGCCGAAATTATCCTTGCGTCGCCCGACGATCCACCGGAATACGAAAAAGGCCCCTTCAGCTGGGTTGTGGGCCAACCCATCCCGCGGTCCATCGTGGACATCTACGCGGTGGAATGTCAACGCCTGGCGAAGCTCCCATCCAGAATGAGCGCCCAGGTGCAGGCATTCAGACTCGGCGACGCCGCCATCGTTGCGCTTCCGGGCGAGGTCTTCGTCGAGTCCGGCCTGGGAATCAAGACCCGGGCGTCCGCCAGTCCGGTGTTTGTCGTAAGTCTCGCCAACGGTTACATCGGCTATATATGTACCGACAGAGCCCTTACCGAGGAGGGCGGATACGAAACCTGGGCGGCCAACTCCTCTCTGGGCGGCGTGGGCACGGCTCCGGCCATGGAGACCCTCGCAGACGACCTGCTGGAGCAGCTGTTTGAGAAATGAGAATCCCCGCCGCGTTGGTCTGTCAGCGACCGGAGCAGGCACGTCTGGCGAATCTGACGATCGGCTGCGACGCGGGCAGACAGGAATGTCCGCCCCACCCTCACAACAAAACCCCCGTCGCGACTTCTGTCTGCGACGGGGTTTGTTTTCGGTTATCCTGTACTTATGAGCGCGGTCGAGACGTCCCGTTATTCAATCACCTCCCGCATCGCTGTCACCGCATCCAGGCGTTCCTGTACCGGATCGAATCCCACTCCGGGCGTTTCGTCCAGTACAACATTGCAGTTTTCGTCCTGTTCGACCCATCGATCCGTAATATCCTCAGCGTAGAATTTGGAAGAAGGAAACACGTCCGCCGGATAGGTGAATCCGGGCAGCGTTCCCAGCGCGGCGCAGATACCCGCACCCACTCCGCTTTCCAGCATCCCGCCAACCCACGCCGGCATCCCCGCGTCTCGCGCCATATTGTGAATCCGCACCGCGTTGTGCAGCCCGCCCACGCGTCCAGGCTTTACGTTGATCACGCGGCACGCGTCGATTTTCAACGCCAGCTCGAAGTCGCGGGGGCGCGTAACCGATTCATCCAGGCACACCGGCGTCTCGATGCGACGCTGCAACTCGGCGTGGTCGATGAGATCCGTATGGTCCAGGGGCTGTTCGATCATCGCCAGGTTGAACCGGTCGAAAGCCGTCAGCGTATCAAAATCCGCCTTCAGGTCGTAGCCGGAGTTGCAGTCCACGTGAATCACGGGATCGGGAAATGCGGACCTCACGGCATCCAGCATCTCGATATCCCATCCGTGTTTCACCTTCAGCTTGATCCGCGGAAAGCCCGCTTCCACGGCGCCCTGGATCAGCGCGAGAAGCTCGTCTATCGTATCCTGGACCCCGAAGTCGGCGCCGCACCGCACCACCGGCTCATCCGCCCCCAGCGCGCGCCAGAGCGGGACCCCTTTCAACTTGCTGTCGAGCGCCCACCAGGCCGTTTCCACCGCGGCTTTGGAGAACGGATTCCCCTTGAAGATCGATATCCGTTCGGCGACTTCCTCTGCGGTATCCAGGGTCCTGCCCACGATCCTTGGCAGGAAAAACTCGCGGGCAGTCTCATAGACGGACCGCGCCGATTCGGGCGAATAGGTCGGGGCATAAAACGGTGCCGCCTCGCCCCACGCTTCCGCCCCGTCGCCCGACAGTTTGACCATCACGGAGTGTATCGACGCATCCTCGCCGTATGCAGTCCGCCACGGCGAAATCAGCGGCAATTCGACATATCGTATTTCCGCGGAATTGACTTTCACGTGGATTTCCTCTCTCACAGCCAGTGCGCGTAGGGCCACAGGGTTGCCGACCGGGTGAAGTTCGCGTCCAGCAGTTTTTCAGGCTCTTCGATGGGGTCGTGGCCGTAACGGCGCACGAATTCCTTCTCGATTTTACTCTCGAGCTCCGTGGGTTCGCCCAGGGGCAGGTCGACCCACGTACTTCCCCTCCTGGCGCTTTCCCGCACGGCAAGGCAGATTTCCCAGTCTTTCAGCGCGTTTTCATGCCCGTACTGCGGCCGGCCGCCGGTGGTAATCGCATTGTGAAAGCTGACGAGAATGCTCGCCTTGGCGACGTCGTCAGCCGAGCCGACTCGCCACTTCCTGTACGGATTCTCCCACACGACCGGCGCATCCGTATCCACGTGCGCGACATCCAGAACGTCGCACCCGTCGACTTCCACGTAACTCTCCCGCAGAGCGTATGCCTGCGAAGTTTCCTCGCCGTACAACACGAGCTGATTCTGGTCCAGGTATCCACGGGTCCCTTCCACGTGCCACCCGGTGGGGAAACCCTGCGCCGGGGAAGGGAAGGCGCGCGGCGGCTTTTCGAAGAGGCAGACGATACCGCCCTCGAACTCCACCACCGCATGGTCCCACATTACCGTGGTCTCGCGCTCTCCGCCGTAGGCCTCGTACGGAAGCGCCGGCACTTCACCACAAAAACCCAGCACCCGCTTCGCCTCTCTGCCCAGCAACGTGCGGACGCCGTTGAACCCGTGATACTGACCCGTCAGGTACCACAAGCGCGAATGCGTCAGATCGCCCAGCAGGCCGGCTTCGATAATCATCTTCTTCAATCGCTCCCGCGGCCACAGCCACACCTGCTCGGCCACCTCCCATAACACGCCGTGTTCTTCGCATCTCCGTGCAACGGCCTTTGCGTACCTTCGGGTGAGTCCAACCGGAATCTCGGTAATGACATGCGCGCCTCGCCTCGCGGACGTCATCGCGATCACGCCGTGCGAGTCCTTGGGCGTCATACTCAGCACCACTTCGGGTCTGGCCGAAGCGAAGAGAGACCCGATGTCCCGGAAACAGGCCGTTGAAGCGCCGGCTGAAGCTTCGGCCAGTGCGCGTTCGTCACGGTCGCAGATCCCGACCAGTTCGTAATGGTCCGACAACCGGACGATTGTACCGAGATACTGGCGCGCCCGGGAGCCCGGATCCACCCCCACGCCGATCACCGCAATCCGAAGCCTTTGCATAGATGCTCCTACCTCCCTTTGTCAGTTGCCGTCTTTCTCAATTTTCCGAAATATACCGTAGGGTTTCCAGCGGTGTCAACCCCTTTGCGCCCAAAGGCCGGTACCTGACAATGTCCCTCAATCCTCCCCGGCCCCGGTCCGATCTTCCGTCCCATCGTCGAAATACTGTCATCCGGGCTGTAGGGACCTTGGCATTTCCCCGTCAGCGGTTGACTTCAAACGCCTAACAGAGTATATTCTAACCTTCTATACAATGCGTGTGTAGACGGTTGAATTTTTTGAAGTTGTAAATAATGTCGCGGCCTGAAAACACGATGGCGTAAAGCCGCCTTTTCCCTGGATGGAACAGAAGCATGAGCGTGTCCCGAAGATGAATACCCGGAATATCAGAAACTTCTGCATCATCGCCCACATCGACCACGGCAAGTCGACCCTGGCGGACCGCCTCCTGGAAACGACCTCGACCCTTTCTCAAAATGAGATGGTGGACCAGGTTCTGGACGATATGGACCTGGAACGAGAACGCGGCATTACCATCAAGTCGCACGCCGTCCGGATGGAGTACGTGCGTCCCGACGGTCGGAGATACACCCTCAACCTCATCGACACACCCGGACACGTCGATTTTTCTTACGAGGTTTCCCGAAGCCTGGCTGCCTGCGAAGGCGCGCTCCTCCTGGTCGACGCCGCGCAGGGCGTGGAGGCGCAGACGATCAGCAACGTGCTGCTCGCGCTGGATCAGGACCTCGAGATCATCCCGGTTATCAACAAGATCGATCTGCCCAACGTGGACGTGGACAGGGTGGTCCTGCAAATCCACGACCTCCTGGGTGTCGAAGAGTCCGAAATCCACAAGATAAGCGCAAAAGAGGGCGTTGGCGTCGAGGGCGTGCTGCAGGCGATCATCGACCTGATTCCACCGCCGACGGGCGATCCGGATGCGGAACTCCAGGCCCTGATCTTCGACTCGATCTTCGACCGGTACCGCGGGGCTGTCGCCTCGGTCCGCGTATTCCAGGGCAGTCTGCAGACCGGAATGCCCATTCGGTTTTTCTCAACGGCGCGAGAATTCGAAGCCGAGGAAATCGGCGTACTCCGACTCAGGCGCGTCAAGACGCGCACGCTGCAGGCCGGAGAAGTCGGATATCTCATTGCCGGCGTGAAGGACCTGGAAGAACTCCACATGGGAGACACCGTTACGGGGTGTAGCCGACCCGCCGGGGAACCGCTGCCAGGGTACCAGGAAGTCAAGCCCATGGTCTTTTCCGGCGTCTATCCGGTCGACGCGGAAGACTATACCGACCTCCGAACCGCCCTGGAGAAACTGCGCCTGAACGATGCGTCGCTCCGTTTCGAGCCTGAGACGTCCACGGCCCTTGGGTTCGGCTTCCGCTGCGGCTTCCTGGGCCTGCTTCACATGGAGATCGTCCAGGAGCGCCTTGCACGGGAATTCGACATGGACATCATTACCACCGTACCCAACGTGGAGTACGAAGTGCTTCTCACCAACGGGGACGTCGAAGTCGTGCACAATCCCGCTGAAATGCCGCCGGCGGTTCAGATCGATGAAGTAGCGGAACCCTTGCTTAACGCACAGATTCTGGTTCCGGCGGAATACATCGGCGCGGCCATGCAGGTTGCCCAGGACCGCCGTGGAGTCTATATTACCACGGAGTTCGTGGATCCGACACGCGCCCTGCTGCGTTACGAACTCCCCCTTTCCGAAATCGTGCTCGATTTTTACGACCGCCTGAAATCCGTCAGTCGAGGGTACGCCTCTTTCGACTACGAATACAAGGAACACCGGGCCGCCGACCTGGTGAAGCTCGACCTGCTCATCAATGAAGACCCCGTCGACGCTCTGTCCGCCGTTGTGCATCGCGACAAAGCATACGAGTGGGGACGGGCAATCTGTTCCAAACTCAAGGAACTCATTCCGCGACAGATGTTCGAGGTTGTCATCCAGGCCGCCATCGGCAGAAAGATCATCTCGAGAACATCCGTGCGCCCCTTCCGGAAAAACGTCACGGCAAAGTGTTACGGCGGAGACGTGACCAGAAAGCGCAAGCTTTTGGAAAGACAGAGGGAAGGGAAACGACGGATGAAGCAGGTGGGAAACATCGAGATTCCACAGGAGGCATTCCTCGCCGTCCTGCGTATGGAAATGTAGAAGAAACCCACGGCCACCGAGCCGAAAGACCAGACAAATGGTCAAACCTGCACGACGCACGAGAACCCGGAAAAAGGCCCCTGTCAGGAAGGCCCGGAAGGGAAGGACCCGAAAGGGGAAGAAGTCCGTGGCCAGAGAATATCTCGAAGCCATTCTGGTGGCCGTCGCCCTGGCGCTTTTTCTGCGAACCTTTGTCGTCCAGGCCTTCAGCATTCCCACGGGCTCCATGGAAAACACGCTGCTGATAGGCGACTTTCTGCTGGCAAACAAGATCGTCTACGGCGCCAGGATTCCCTTCACAGACGTGCGGCTCCCGGGTTTCAGGAATCCCGAACCCGGGGATATCGTCATTTTCGAGTATCCCAAGAATCCGGAGAGGGACTTTATAAAGCGCGTTGTGGCGGGGCCCGGACAGAAGGTCGAAATCCGGGACAAGATCCTCTACGTCGATGGAAAACGCACCGTGGATCCACCGCTTTCCAAATACGTGGACCCGGTCATCCTGCCGGTTTCGACCCCCGGCGGGGCTCGCGACAACATGCAACTCTCGAGGGTTCCCGAAGGCCACTATTTCGTCATGGGAGACAACCGTGACAACAGTGAAGACAGCCGCAGTTGGGGCTTTCTGGAGAAAAGGCGTGTCCGGGCGCAGGCGAACATCATCTACTGGTCGTGGGCACCGGACTCCGGGGCTCCGGCGTTCGAAAACGTCCTTTCGATTCCCAAAATCGCCGTCTATAACCTGATTCATGGATTCGGCCGCGCACGATGGAGCCGGCTAGGACGGATAGTCAAATAAGGAGGGCCTGACGTACCAGCGCCCATGTCCAGTCTCTACGTCCACATTCCGTTCTGCAAATCCAGGTGTCCCTACTGCGACTTCGCTTTCGACGTCGGCAAGACGCACCTGGCGGACCGGTACACCGCGGCGGTCATCAGCGAGTTCAGGACCAGGCTTCCACAGATCGGCGCTGGGGCCGTGTTCGACACGGTCTATTTCGGCGGCGGCACGCCTTCCGAGATTCCGCCGGACTCGCTGAACCGGATTCTGGATACGGCACGGACGCTTTCCACGTTCGCGCAGGATGCAGAGATCTCCGCCGAAGCCAATCCCGAGGACCGATCGCGGTTTGCAGAGATGGCTGCTATGGGCATCAACCGCCTCAGCCTGGGCGTACAGGCGCTGGACAGTTCCACGCTCAGGGCGCTGGGCAGGCGGCACTCGCCCGCCGAAGCCGAGGCGGCGGTCGGCGCCGCGCGCCGGGCCGGCTTCAGCAACCTCAATATCGACCTGATGTTCTCCGCGCCTCGACAAACGGTATCCGTGTGGCGCGAAACTTTGGACCGGGCCATAGACCTTTCTCCCGAACACGTCTCCGTTTACGGGCTGACCATCGAGCCGGTCACCGCATTCGGCCGCAGAATGAAGAACGGCCGCTTGCCGCTTCCTCCCGAAGAAGCTCAGGCGGAAATGTACGAAAACGCACAGGAAAAGCTGAGCGAGGCCGGCTACGTACAGTACGAGGTCTCGAACTTCGCACAACCCGGTTTTGCCTGCCGTCACAATATCGCCTGCTGGGAAAGGCGCGCGTATCTTGGCATAGGGCTTTCCGCCCATTCCTTCGTCAATGACCGCCGGACCTGGAACATCCGCCCGCTCATGGCGTATATAAGGAGTGTGGAATCTTCGGGTACCGCCGTTGAAGAGGAAGAGGCAATCTCCTCACGCGAAAGGCGCATGGAACAGGTAATGCTCGGTCTCCGCCGCACCAGCGGCATACCCGAGAGGCTGTTAGGCCCAGGAGGCGGACGGAACACCTTCATTCCCGATCACCTTCTGGAACGCGGCGACGGGCGTGTCCGGCTCACCCGCCGCGGACTCCTGCTGGCGGATCTGGTCTGTGCGGAGCTTCTCAGGGAGATGGAATGGAAATCCGCCTGAGAGCGCCCGGCTCCACGTCCAACCTGGGTCCCGGATTCGACGCGCTCGGCCTTGCTCTGACCATCTACAACCGGGTCGTCATTCGAACCGTATCCAATGACCGGCGCCGGCGGATGTGCATTACAGGGAAAGGCGTCGGAAAACTCCCGTTGGACGAATCCAACCTGTTCTTCCGATCGGCAGAAGCGGCTGCGCGGCGCGCGGGCCGAACCCTGCCCGGGCTGGACGTGGAGATGCACAATGGCGTGCCGCTCTCCCGCGGGCTGGGCAGCAGTTCCACCGCCATCGCTGCCGGCGTTTATGCGGCCAACGTGCTGTTGGGCGAGTTCATGTCGGAACGCGCCCTGCTCGATCTCGCCACGGAACTGGAGGGTCATCCCGATAACGTCGCGCCCTGTCTTCTGGGCGGCCTCGTCATTTGCTCCTGCGAAAACGGTCGGGTCGAAACAATCCGTGCCCTGCCGCCGCGGGAACTTCGCGCGGTCGTCGCGGTACCCCGCTTTGAACTCAAAACGGAAGCCGCGCGAGCGGTCCTTCCGGAACAGGTGCCGCACCGGGACGCGGTGTTCAACGTGGGCCGCGCATGCCTGGTTACGGCAGCGCTGATGAGCGGAGACCTGCCCGCTCTGAGATCCGCGATGAGGGACCGCCTCCACCAGCCCTACCGGGCGTCGCTCGTGCCGGGAATCGGCCACGTACTCGAGGCAGCGGAAGAAGCAGGTGCCATGGGCGCATGCCTGAGCGGCGCCGGACCGTCGTTGCTGGCCTTTGCGACCGATGACGCTGCGAGTATAGCAAGCGCCATGAAAAATGCCTGGGAGCGACAGGACATACAGGTCGACACCGCCGTCCTGCGTGTCGACGGGGACGGGGTAACCACAGAATGACCGGGGTTTTCTCCTATCGCAAGCCGTCTCTCGCCGTGCGGCTGATTGCGATCGTGCTTACCTGCGGGCTCGTTTCTGAACCCGTGATACTGTTCGCGCAATCCGGTCCCAAGAGGGAACTCGGCCGCAGGAGGTCAGATCGCAAACCGGTCGGCGCAACGCTTCAACCGGACGAGATGCAGGGGCTGGACGTGAAGTGGATCGGGAAAATCGCATACGACGCCATTATCCGATCCGAACGATACATTGTCGGTCCCGGCGATACCTTCAGCATCCATATCGAGGCCGGCGAAGAGCCGGCGACCTACCCGGTACTTGTCAATGCGGAAGGCAAGCTGGTCATTCCGTACGTCGGCGCCATCCAACTGGCCGGTCTCAACCTCGGAGAGAGCCGAAGCAAGATTCAGGAAGCGGTCAGCGACCGCCTGAACCGGCTCGACATCCAGATCTCTCTCACACGGCTGCGCAGTTTCCCCGTCAACGTCGTGGGGCAGGTCGCCCATCCCGGCACCTACATGGTGGAGGGAACCGAGCAGGTTTCCGAACTCATCAGCCAGGCCGGCGGGCTGCTCAAACCTCCAGACGGCAGGGCTTCGAACCGGAATATCCGGATTCAGCGGCTCTCCGAACTCGGCAAGCCGATGGATACGGAACGAAGCGCGGACCTCGCCCTGTGGCGGCTATCGGGCGATATCGCCCACAACCCCTTCCTGCTCGATGGCGACCAGATCTTTGTGCCCGCGCTAACCGACTCCGCGCGCATATCGGGCGCGGTCTATAAGCCCGGCAGCTACGAATTCGTCTCCGGCGACCGTGTTTCCGATCTGATTGCTCTGGCCGGGGGATTGCACGGCGATGCAACGACCGCCAGCGCTGAACTGCTCCGTACCTTTTTTGCGGAAGGACGCGAAGAGCGAAACGCCATCCGGCTTTCTCAGGCATTGGCCGGCGACGCCGATGCGAACCTGCCTCTACGCGCGGGAGACAAGCTCCACGTGGCCGTAAAGGAAAGGCGGGTCACCATCGAAGGCGAGGTCTACTTCCCCGGAACCTATTTCATTAGTGACGGGATGACGCTCAAGAAACTTATCATAAAGGCCGGCGGATTCACGTCCAAAGCCTCTCTCGCCCAATCCATCGTGGTCCGCCGAGTCGAGTTTCCTAAAGGGGTGACCGGCCCGAAGCAGCTCCAGAGCGTTGGCCCCATCAGCCTGACCGACGCCCAGCGGACCTATATTGCTATGCAGAAGCAGCAGATGTCTGGACGCCTGCCGGTCGACTTCGTCGCCCTCTTCGAGAAAAGGGACGATTCGCAGAACATCCTGCTCAGAGACGGGGATATCGTGAGGATCCCGAAGCTCGTACCGTCGGTTGCGGTCAACGGATACGTCATCACCCCCGGCGCCGTTCCCTACGAACCGGATCTCGGCGTTCAGGACTACATCAGCAGGGCGGGCGGGTTGAACGAACAGGCCGAAAGAGGCGAAATATACGTGATACAGGGCAGCACCGGTAACTGGACGAAAGCCACCAGGGTCCAGCACGTCAATCCCGGAGACACGATTTTTGTCATGGGCAGGAAACCCGTGCACGGATGGCGGCTATTCCGCGAGACGCTGGTGGTACTCTCACAGGTGGCCGCTCTGGTCATTGCGGTACGGAGCATCAGTCGTTGACCATGATTCGTATGTTTTCGTTTACGTTAAATCGAATATATGCAAGTTGACAAAGACGATTAAACTGCGGATTACCAGGATACACCAGGTCACTGGACGTGGACGGAAGAAATGTCCTTCCTGACGACCATTTCGGCCCGTTTCGGACAGTTTCGTCGCGGTGCCGCGTTGCAGTTTTTGCGGAATTAACGTTAATGGAACCCGAAAAGAACTTCCTCGACCATCTGGCCGTCCTCGTCCGCAGGCGACGATTGATACTCGTCTCCTGTATCACAGTATCCGTAGTTACGGCCGGCATCAGTCTGATCATTACGCCGGTCTACCGCGCAAGCGCCGTTCTCTTTCCGCCCAGCGAGAGCCAGGGAACGCTCGGGATCTCCGCCATTCTCGAAAAACTGCCGGTGGGGATGCTGGGCATGGGTGAAAGCGTCGTTTCGGCTACGGAATTCGTGCCCATCCTCAAAAGCCAGCGCGTAGCCGAAGCCATCATCCGCCGTTTCAATCTTCAGGAAGCGTACGACGCCGAAACCCGCGAGGAACTCCACCAGATGGTCGACGACCGGCTGGAAGTGGAACTCTCGCGCGAACAGTTCCTGACCGTATCCTACGAGGCGGAAACACCGGAAGCGGCCGCCAAGATTACCAATGCATTCGTTGAAGAACTCGACTCTGCGCTGAGGCACCGGCGTGAACAACAGGCGCGCGACCTGCGGAGCTATCTGGAAAAACGCCTGGCGCAGGCCGAACGCGGTATGATGGAAGCCGAACAGGCCTACAACGCGTTTCAGAAGGAACATTCGGCCATTGACATCGAGAGCCAGACCAAAGCGCAAATAGACGCCTACTCCTCCCTCATCACCTCAACGCTTGGCGAGATGTTGATCCGCCGCGAAATCGCCGCCCTTCAGATGAACCCGGACAACAGCAGGGTCAGGCAACTGGATATCGAAATCGAGGGCGCGAGAGAGGCGCTGGAGGGCATCCTTACGGGATCCGAGCCCGACACCGGCGGCCGCAGAGTTCCCGATATGCCCGGCATCATGCTCCCGATCGATAAGATCCCGGACCTGGGACTTCAGGCCCTGCGATTGATGCGCGAGATGGAGATTCGTAATCTGATCTACCAGTTCGTACTTCAGGAATACGAAAAAAGCAGCTTTGAAGAAAAAAAGGAAACCTCCCTGGTCGTGGTTTTGGACCCGGCAGTGCCACCCGACTTCCGAAGCCGTCCGCGGCGTACGCTGATGGTTGGCACTGCCGCCGGCCTGAGCCTGCTACTGAGCATCCTGGTCGCATTCCTGATGGAAGCCCTGAAAAGTCCAGACCCGGCCAACCGCAACAGGCTGAATGCAATCCGCCAGGAGTTCAGGCCCCCGAAGCCAGGGGAACAGTGAACAAACCCGCGGCAAGCCGGGATTTCCCACGAAAACCTCGCCCATGCCCCACCGTATTCTCACCACCCTCGTCGGCAGCTATCCCTTACCGGACTGGCTGCGAGCCTCTCCCTCCCGACAGACACTGATCGACGCCATACGGGTCGTGTTAAAGACTCAGGAAGACGCGGGAATAGACGTTGTCACGGACGGCGAACTCTGCCGGTTCGACGTCAATCATCCGGAAACCAACGGCATGATCGACTACTTTGCACGAAGATTGGGCGGTATCACGACCCAATTCGGGCGTGAGGACCTGAATGAATTTCGCGCGGATGCGGGCCTCTCTTATCGCGCGGATCCCGCGGGCACGATCGAACGCGAACTGGACGAAGGCACGCTCAATCTGCCCGGAGACTGCCGGATGGTCAGGCCTCTTACCCGGTCGAAGCTCAAATTCACCCTCACCGGGCCACACATGCTCAGCAAAGTCCTTGTGGATCGCTACTATGGAGAACCCGAGGGCGCGGCCGCGGCACTGGGAGAACTCTTGGCCAGACAGGTTGCCGACATTGACGCGGACGTGATACAGATTGACGAAGCCAATATTCCCGGGCACCCTGAAGAAGCCGCCTGGGCCGCCCGGACGCTGAACGCTGTACTCGATGCGGTTAAGGGCGAAAAAGCCGTACACGTCTGCTTCGGGAACTACGGCGGTCAGACCGTCCAGCACGGTACGTGGCAGGAACTGGTTCCGTATCTCGCAGCATTGAGGGCGGACCATCTCGTCCTCGAATTCAAACGCTGGGGCATCGAACAGGCCGCATGCCTGAAGGATGTTCCCGAATCCGCAAAAATCGGAATCGGTGTGATCGACGTCAAAAACAACATCGTGGAGACCGCTGACGAAGTCGCCTCCGACATCGAAGCTGCGGCCCGCCACCTCGGGCCGGATCGAATCTCCTGCGTCCATCCCGATTGCGGCTTCTGGATGCTGCAACGCATCGTTGCCGACCGAAAGATCGAATCTCTCGTACGGGGCCGGGACCTTTTCGAAGGGCGTTGAACCCACAGACCATCCGGGCGAATCCGAATAGGCTGTCGCCCGATTCCAGTCTATGCACCTCATTCGAAAAATCCACGTCACGGTGTTCATCCTTGGTGTCCTGCTCGCGCTGGCCGACGCGACATTCGCCCAGAGTCGGGGCACGCTGGTCACCATCGCAGGTGGCGGGGACCGGGAAGGCGAGAATATCCCCGCAACCGATCTGGCCCTCAGTCTCCCCCTGGGCGCCGCCACAGACGCCGATGGCCACGTCTATATCGCCGATACGGGGACCCACCGCATCCGCAGAGTGGATGCGGTCACGGGACTGGTCACGACCGTAGCCGGAACCGGAGAATCCGGTTTCGCGGGCGACGGCGGACCCGCCAACGAAGCCCGTCTGGACAGGCCCCAGGGCGTTGCAGTCGACGAGGCCGGCAACGTATATGTCGGCGATACGGGCAACCGGCGCATCCGGCGCATCGACGCCGCCACGGGGATAATCACCACCATTGCCGGCAATGGAGAGTTCGGTTTCGACGGTGATGGAGGCCCGGCGCTCTCTGCGGTACTCGGTGAAATCGTCGCCCTGGCAGTGGGCCCCCGTGGTGGGCTATATATCGCGGACGGGCTGGATGGACAGGGGAATGGAAACAATCGCGTGCGCAGAATCGACGCCGCCACCGGCGTCATCATCACGCTTGCGGGTAGTGGAGATTTCTCTTTCGGCGGCGATGACGGACCCGCGGCTGCGGCAGGTATGACCGTTGAAGACGTCGCCGTGGACCGGGAAGGCAACGTCTTTATCGCGGACTTCAACAATTATCGCGTCCGCCTCGTGGACGCGGAAACGGGCATCATCACCACCGTGGCCGGCCGCGGTCCCGTTTTCGGCGGTGGCGGCGGATTCTCGGGCGACGGCGGCCCGGCCACCGAAGCGCGGCTCGATCTGCCAGGCGGCGTGGCCGTCGGCGACGACGGAACCCTGTATATTTCAGATACCGGCAACAACCGTGTTCGTGCCGTGGACCCCCATTCAGGAGTCATCGTCACCGTCGCGGGGACGGGCATCGCCGGAAACGCCGGTGAGGGGGGGCCCGCTCCGCTCGCCGAACTCCGGGAGCCCACTCGCGTGGCGCTTTCCCCGGACGGCGATCTCATCATCGCCGATACGGGCAACAGTCTCATCCGAAAACTGATCGACCCCGCCTTCCGCTCGCCCGTCCTCCGTACGACGACGACCAGTATCGAGTTTCAGCCGGTCGTTGTCGGCGACCAGGAAACCCGTACGATTACCATTGAGAATCTCGGCGCGAGAACACTCACGCTGGCCGACGCCACGACCGACCAGGCCGCGTTCATCCTGCTCGACGATTTCCCGGTCGAAATCGATCCGTACGAACAGTCTGAAATCCGAGTCAGGTTCAGCCCCCGGTCAGAAGGCGTCGTTGCAGGACGGCTTACGATCAGTGCCAATGACCCCTGGCATCCAACCCTCACCGTCACACTCTCGGGGACCGGCGCGGCACCCGACATTGGCGTGTTTCCCGAAAGCATCGAATTCGATCGGACGTTCATCGGTCACGATCGGGTATTCGTGTTACGCGTGGCGAATCTGGGCGCCGGCGTACTCACCGTTTACCGTTCCGAGCTGTCGGACACCGAGCAGTTCTCCATTGGTCTCGGCGACACCCTGCGCATTCCGTCGAGTCAGAGACGGACCGTGGACGTCGTCTTCCGACCTGCGCAGGAGGGGATCCAGCGTGCGGTACTCACCCTCTTCAGCAACGATCCCGATGATCCTGAGAAAGCCATCCGCGTCCAGGGCGTGGGCCGGCCCTCCAAACCCGGCGGATTCGTCGATGCGGCGGAGGATCTGGGCATGGCGGACCTGGGTACGGGGTTCGGCGCCGCGTGGGCGGATTACGACAGCGACGGCGACCCCGATCTCTATTTGGTACGCAGCCTGCAGTCCAATCTGCTCTACCGGAACGAGGGTCGCCGGTTTACCGAGCTTTCCGCTCCTGCCGGCGTGGCCGGCGCGGACGACGGCGACGGGAGCGCAGCTGCCTGGGCAGACTACGACGGCGACGGTGACCTGGACCTCTACGTCACCAACTACGGACAGCCGAACCGGCTGTACCGAAACGACGGCAGCCACTTCACCGACGTCGCTGCTGAAGCCGGGGTGGACGACGGCGGAGACGGATACGGGGCTGCGTGGGCGGACGTAGACCGGGACGGCGACCCCGACCTTTACGTGGTCAACTTCGGCGAGAACCGTTTCTATCGCAATGAAGGCGCCGGCTTTGTGGAAGCCGCCGCGGAGGCCGGTCTCGCCGACGGCAACAGCAGTCTACAGCCCGCCTGGGCGGACTATGACGGCGACGGCGATCCGGACCTCTTTCTCGCCAACAGCGGGCCCAACAGGCTATTCCGGAACGATGGGGGCAGTTTTGTGGATGTCACGTCCGAGGCCGGCGTGGCGGAAGCGGGGTTGGGCGGCCCCAGTTTCGGTGCGAGTTGGGGAGACTTCGATAACGACGGAGACCTGGATCTCTACGTTTCATACTACGAAGAAGGCAACCGCCTTTATGTCAATTCCAGCGGTCAGTTCCTGGAATCCAGCGCGAGCTTCAATGTGACGGGCCCGGACACGGCACGCAGCAGGGGCGCCGTCTGGGGCGATTTCGACAACGACAGCGACCTGGATCTCTACGTGTCCAACGCAGGACAGAAGAACAACCTCTTCCGTAACGACGGCGAGACGTTTATCGACGTTGCCGATTCTTTCCGCGTGTCCGGCGGTGCCAACAGCCGGGGTGTGGCGCTGGCGGACTTCAACGGCGACGGCGGACTGGACATCTTCGTGGCCGTGCAAAACAGCGGTGACTATCTTTTCCAGAATCAGGAGTCCAACGGTAACTGGCTGGCCATTCGCCCGCGCGGCACGAAAAGCAGTTCCGACGCCATCGGCACCCGATTGGAAATTGCCTTCGAAGGACGCCGGGCGATTCGTGAAATCACGGGCGGCGCATCCTATCTGTCGCAAGACGCCCTTACCGCGGTATTCGGCCTTGGCGACGCCGAAAGAGTCGACACGCTCACGGTTCGATGGCCTTCGGGCATCGCTCAGCGAATGTACAACATCGCTGCGAACACAGTGCTGGACCTGACCGAAGCCACGCCGCCCCCACCCGAGCGGATTGCGCTGGAAGCGGCGGTAGGCGCACTGGCGGCCAACGGGGAGGCCCAGATCGAAATTAACGCCCGGTTCCTGGATGCCCGGGGCGAAGCGCTGCTCATCAACAACCGGCTCCTGATATTCGGCGTCGAGTCCGGCGACGGTGTTTTCGTCGGCGGCAATTCGGTTGCCGTACGGGACGGACTTGCGACGATCCGCTTTCAGGCAGGGACAACACCAGGTGACGTCGTCGCATTTGCGCGATTGGAAGGACTTCCTCCCGAAAGGATCACTATCAACCTGCTGCCGCCAATCGGTGCCCGCAACACGGATCTCCGCACTGTTGCCGGCACGGGCGGGGAACAGGGGAGTTTTGGGGGCGACGGCGGCCCCGCGACCGATGCATTTTTGAACGCGCCGAGAAGCGTCGCTGTCGACGCGTCGGGCATGTTTTACATCTCCGATACAGGAAACAACAGGGTCAGAAGGGTTGGAAGTGATGGCGCCATTCAAACGATCGCCGGAAATGGTATCGGATTTGCAACCGGCACCGGCGGGCCTGCCGCTGACGCCAGCCTCGGTGGTCCCCGCGGGCTCGCACTGACGCCCGATGGAGATCTCATCATCGCCGAACAAAGCGCACATGTCGTGCGCCGGATCAATGTCCAAACCGGTAATATTCTCGCCTTTGCCGGCAAGGACATCCCCGGCTATGGCGGCGACGGGCGCCCTGGCGTCAACGCGAATCTCTCCGGTCCCATGGGGGTAGCCGCGGATTCGATGGGCAACGTCTGGATCGCCGAGCGCTTCAATCATCGGGTCAGAATGCTGGATAGCACCGGCATAATCACCACCGTTGCGGGAAGCTTTGAAGAGGGATTCTCAGGCGACGGAGGCCCGGCCACTCTGGCAGCGCTGAACGGACCCAGGGGCGTGGCTGCAGACGAACATGGCCGAGTGTACATCGCCGACACCGGTAACCATCGCATCCGCATGGTGGATACCGACGGGACGATTTCCACCGTCGCGGGAACCGGTGAGTCGGGTTATGCACGTGACGGGGGACCCGCCGCCGGAACCGTGCTGAACAGCCCGGACGATGTTGCGGTTGATAACAAAGGGCATCTGTATGTTGCGGATACCGGAAACCATCGGGTACGTGTTATCGACCTGAACCTGGGCATTATCCAGACGGTGGCCGGCACGGGTGTCGCCGGATTCGATCAACCCGGGGGCGCCGCAACCGAGACTTCGCTCAATGGCCCGTCAGGCGTCGCAATCGGTCCGGACGGCAGGGTCTATATTGCCGATACGAACAATCATCGCATCCTGGAACTCACCGTCGAATATCCCGCCGAATACCAGCAAGAGCCTGAGACGGATCCGCCTCCTCCCGAAGTCCCATCCGACAGCGCAGCCGACTTCAATGGTGACGGCGCCGTCGACTTTGCCGACTTCATCCTCTTCGCACAGGCCTTTGGTTCCGCAGATATGCGCTTTGACCTCGACGGCAACGGAACGGTTGGATTCGGGGATTTCCTCGCCTTTGTCGCGGCGTACGAAAAGAGACCGCCGTCGGTCCGATTCTGGCCGGGAAGCGGCGGCGGGCGGTGAAACCGGCATCCTTCATTGCGGCCGATGAGTCCGGAATCGCTCAGGCGGCTGACCGGATACAATCGGGCGGCGTCATTGTCTACCCCACAGAGACCGTGTACGGTCTGGGTGCCGATCCCTTCAACCCTTCCGCCTTCAACCGTATCTTCGCGCTGAAGGGCCGTGAGGCGGAAAAGGGGCTTATTCTGCTCATCCAGAAAAGGCAGGACCTTGAAGCACTTGCTGCAGAGGTCCCTGTCGCGGCGGAAACCCTTATGGAAGCCTTCTGGCCCGGACCCCTCACGCTCGTATTCGCCGCCTCGCCCGGCCTTCCTGAGCACCTGCTCGGACCCACCCCCACAATAGCCCTCCGCATGTCCGACGCGACGATCGCCAACGCATTGGTGCGCCACGTCGGCGGCCCTATAACCAGCACCAGCGCCAACCTTTCGGGCAGGTCTCCCGCCCGAAGCGCGCAGGATGCCGCCGATGTCCTTGGCGACCGCGTCGACCTTATCCTGGACGGCGGCACGGCGCCTGATCCGCGTCCCTCCACCCTCGTCGACGTCTCCGTCCGGCATCCACGAATCCTCCGCCCCGGCCGAATCGCGGAAACGGATATCAACCGGATTCTGACGTTAGAATCAGATTGACTGACGCGTGTTGCGAGCGTATTCTTTGACCGCGGGATGGGAGGAGATACATGAAACTGCGGGTCGATAGAGAAGCCGACGCTCTATATCTGCGCCTCGACGATTCTCCAATAGTCGAGTCCAAGGAGGTTTCCCCGGGAGTGGTACTCGACTACAACGCATCTATTGAAGTCGTGGGCGTGGAGATGCTCCGTCTCTCGAAACGTTCGACCGACCTGAATCTTTCCACATTGCAGTTCGAGACGGTCTGATCGCGTTAGCGTGTTACAGGGACTGTTCTGGCGTTTCCCAGGCCTGTAACATCAGTCGGACGATTTCACGCTTCCGGCCGTCTGTAAATCCGCAAGAGTCACCCGCCTCAATCCTTCCTCTGTTACTTGCCGTTGCCAATCAGATCGTGTCACGGGGACCCCGGCATCCCGTCCCGATAGAGGCGTCCCGGCTTCTTCCGGACGCGGAAGAAGCCGGTGTGAGGGTGGGGCGGACATTCCTGTCTGCCAGCATCGACGCCGGCGAAACACGTCCGCTACACGCGCTACCCACTGTCATCCTGAGGACTTGCGCTGAGCTTGTCGAAGCGTGCCCCCCAGGCCGACGAAGGATCTACTGCAGCATAGGATCGACCGCGAGCGATTTGCACCTGGCGAAACCCAAGAGGCAGCACGTCGACGTTTCCTTTACAAGGCTCAAAGTAGCCGGTAGGCCGATCCGGGCAAGCCGAATGGCACATTTCAACCAGGGGAATCTCCGATGGAATTCAGACCGCGAAAAATGGTGCATCGCCCCCGGCGTGAGAGCAAGGGCAACAGGGTCCTGTTGATACTGGTGGACAGCCGGGGCAGCTATACCGATACGAACATCGTGGACCAGACCGTACTGGTGGCCTTGCAGCATTTCGGGTTTCCATTCAAGATTCACGATCTGGCCGCGGGGCCCCTGACTGCCGAACTGCTCGAACATTGCACCGCAGTCGTTATTGCGCAGGCGCGCCTGGGTGAATCCCTATCGTACGAGGAAACGGAACTGCTCGCCGCGGGCGTGGAAGAAGCCGGTATGGGCCTCGTCAATTTCGACGGCGAACTGCGGCTGTACAAACCGCCGCTGCTTCGGCTGTTCGGGCTGGAGGTTGACCGGATCCCGATGGCTTCGGACCTGCTGCGTATCGGGGGCGACGACCACTTCATCAATTGGACGCAGCAGGCCGGCAGTATGGTCCGGCTGAAGCGACCCGTGACCATTGCGCAGATCACGCGCGTGGGGCGGCACGTCGTGGAGCTGGCGCAGGCTGCGATGGGCAAGGACCAGCTCATCTTTTCACGTCACAACGTGCCGGGCACGGCCTACGAGCCGGACCAGTATCCTGTCGTCCTCGCCGGGGTCTGCGGCAGCGGCCGGGCGGTTCAGTTTGCCTGTTCGCCCCGCATCTGGCACCAGGAATTCCTGGGCCACGCGATGGGGCTGGACGCCTTCTTCTGGCGCGCCATCGTCTGGGTGGCGCGCAAGCCATTCGTCGCGCAGATGATGCCCCACTTTGTGACCATCCGGGTGGACGACGGCAGGGGACGCCACGATTTCCGCTATACGGAGGTGATGAACCGGCACGGTTACCGGCCGATGATCTCCTGCTTCCTGAACCTCGTTCCGGACGAAGTGGTGCCGTTCATGCGCGGCCGATACAAGGCCGGTCAGGTGGACTGGGACGCGCATGCCTTCGATTATTACCGGCTGATCCCGTTCGATTTCGGCATCGGAGAGTACAGCGAAGCGGAGTTGATGGAAATCTTCGAACGGGTGGACCGCTGGTACGAGGAAAGGGGCCTGAAGCCGCCGCGCAGGGCCGCATTTCACTGGGGCGAGGTGGGCGTGCGCGTCCTGCCCTACCTGAAAGCCCGCGGGCGGACGATCGTCTATTCGACCTACCACCTTGGGCAGGTTAAGTGGGAGCGGCTGTTCCCCAACTGGTGGCCCTACGGTCTCAACAGCCTGTTCTATGACTATATCCCCGAGGACCCGGAGATGTACAACATCGGCGCCATGCTCCCGCGCCACCTGGTGGAGCCCGACGTGCTGACGGGCTGTACCACCTGGGCAGGGGACAATCCGACCAACGACATGGACAAGGCCGCGGATCGGGCGGCCGGCTCGGTCCGGCTTGCGCTGGACAGCGGGTTCTTCTCGGAGATCACGACCCACGAGCAGAAGTTCGGCGTGCTGACTCTGGAGGAGATCGACCGGTGGTTGTCGCTGGTGGCGCAGCGGACGGAACGATTCGATATCCGGGGCGTGAGCCACGACGAGGCCGCCGAATATACCCGCGCCAGGGACGAGTCGTGGATTGCGGCCGCGTCCACGCCCGACGGTACGTCGGTATGCGTCAGCCTGGATGGCAAAGCGAGCGTGGACCAGGAATTGGCCGTGTTCGATAACGACGGGGACGGCGTGGTCCAGCGGTGGGAGTCCGTCCCCGCCTTCAAGGGGGAAGTCCGGGTCGATCTGTGAACGGCGCGGGACGACCTGGCAGTACGGCGATGTCAATAGAACGAACAATACGATTTCTATGATCGCGATTTGTAGAGTACACACGCATTCGGACATTCAGGGCAGATTGCTCCTGTCCCGCACATCCACCTTACCTTCCCCACACATCCGTGATTCTTCGCTATAAACCCGCTTCTTCAATCGACTGTTTAGACTGCATCCATAGCGGTCCACAAAACCAGATTGACAATCGACTTCGTGGTCGACAGAGATATCAACATCCCTAGACTTCATTGCCGAAGCGCCCGGCAAAGATGAGAAAGTCACCAAACCCGATATTGCCATTCCCGTCCAGGTCGAATCGCGCTTCAAATTCCGCGTCGTCGTTACTTAAACCGTACGCGCCAGCAAATAGCAGGAAGTCAGCAAAGCCAACGATACCGTCGGAGTCGAAGTCGGATGTGGCTTTGGCAACGGCTGTAAAGGTGACGGGATCAAGATCTTTCACTGTCGCGACAACGACAACCATTCCGAGTTCGTTCCCAAAGGTCAAGGTGGTGGAAGCGTGGCCATCGACACCGGTTGTATCTGAGTATTCTGACAGCGTTCCCTCGCCGGTCGTGAACGAGAATGTGACGGCCATCCCGTTAAACGGGTTTCCATTCTGGTCTCGCACGGAGACAACAAACGGCTCTGCCAGCGTAGTACCGGGTGGCCCTTCCTGTTCAAATCCTGAAACTCCTTGAAGCGACCGGGCAACTACAAATCCGACCGCGCTAAAGGTTACCGGCTGCAGTCCTGCCGTTATAACATCGACGGTGTTCGCCCCTGGCTGACTACCCAGTGTCAACGTAGTCGCTGCCTGGCCGTCGCCATCGGTTGCGATGTCGACTATGGATAGCGTCCCCTCTCCCTCGGTGACATTGAACGAAACGGTGACTCCGACAGCGGTGATTCCGATCTGATCCAATACCGAAACTTCAAACGGACGTGGCAGTTGGGCACCCGCGGGGGCCCGCTGATCGTCGCCAGAAACCTTCTCCATGCTACTTGGCCCAATGTACGCACGTCCGGTTTCTTCCGTCGCTTGAAACACGGCTAATCCATTGCCGTCTATGTCTTCGACAAGCCAGATATGGTCGACACTGGTATACAAAACATGCGGAGAGGCAAGGTGGCCGTAACGCGTTTTCGTACCGTTGGGATCCACCCAATAGCTGGTGATTCCAACTCCACCTTGATTTATAAAGATGATCTCCGTGGCGTCTTTCTCGCCGTGTGGGCTTCTCAGACTCGAAAGCTGACTCGGCCTAATCGGTGCGAGATTAACCCACTTGTCGCCACCGAATCCGTTCCATTCAAACAACTCCCAATAACAAGCTAATAATTCCTGTGGCCATTCAAACATTGGAGATTCCGACGGATCAAAACCCTTCAGATGCGGCAGATGGGTGCGCACTTCCGGAACTGTGTATCGCCAGTCCGCATCGCCAAACACCTCGACAAGCAATTTTGCCAGTTCAGGATCATAATCTTTCAACTCCGCCCGAGTGCTAGCCGGAAAGGATGGACCTTCATGTTCTGCATTAAACCATGATTGCACACCCTCAGCCCAGTATTCAAGCCGGTTCACAGAAGCATACGTACCTCTCCAAAGCCCGTTAGCCATAGCTGCCCTGTAGGCTGATTCGAGTCTAACGTCAAAATCCGGATTCAGGGCATTCAATCCGTCCAAGTGCATGCTGTGGCTGAACTCGTGAATTGCAATGCTCTCTCCATTATAAGGATCATCAGGATAGTTCAGCAGGTTCTCCTCGCCACAACTGGATTTCAGAGTTCCCAAACCTCGTGCGCGCACATCCCAATAGAAGCCGGGTACAAATTCGCTGTATTCAGGAATCTGAGTCAACATTTCTTGATATGCAATCACAATAAAACCGGCCTCTTCTCTTACCATCGCCTGCAGCACATCAGGACGATGTCTAGTCAGGTGCCATATCAACCACGCTGCCTCTTTTAAAGCGTATGGGTTCACATTCTCAGAGGCAACAACAGGGTATCCGTCCACGTCAATCCATTGCCGATAAAATGCCGAATGCCCAAAGATCCTTCGGACTCTACTTGGTGGCTCAGTGACAGGAAAATCGTCGGAAGATTCCGATATCATTGATACATCTCGGATTAACGGATGCAAGTCTGTCGTCCGCTTCGCCATCGGGCGTCCACCGCTGTGACCGTCACGATCCTGAAAATCGAACAATCGACACATATACACGCTATCGACCTGTGATGCGGAAATATGGACGACCGCAAACGGAAAATGCAGCAGTGCTAGAGAGACAAGAAAATCAGTAACCAGGGTCTTTATATCCCAATGTGGAAGATTAGCGTGCGACATCTATCATTCCGAGTCTAATACTGCATATCGTGCGGAGCATGTTAATAAGAATGAGACAACTTCTAGATCAGTTCCTTTCGTGTGACTCGCCGTCTGTACCCGCCCGGATGCGCTGGGGCAGCGAGGTGTACCGGTCTGCAACCCGGTTGTTCTTGATTGCGATGGCCATGGCTTTGCGTGTGCCGACGATGACAACCAGGTTCTTCGCCCTGGTGACGGCGGTGTAGAGCAGGTTCCTCTGCAGCATCATGTAGTGCTGGGTGGTCAGGGGCAGCACCACTACCGGGTACTCCGATCCCTGGCTCTTGTGGACGCTTGTGGCGTAGGCCAGCACGATCTCGTCCAGCTCGGTGAAGTCGTATCCCACGGTGCGCTCGGGATACCTCACCGCCAGCGCGTGATTCGTCATATCGATCGTCGCCACGCGCCCGATATCCCCGTTGAACACGTCCTTGTCGTAGTTGTTGCGCACCTGCATCACCTTGTCTCCCACCCGGAAGCGTACGCCGCCGCGCAGGAGTTCCCGGCCGCCCGGATTGAGCCGCTCCTGTAGCACCTGATTCAGATTGATCGCGCCTGTCTCGCCCCGGTACATGGGCGCCAGGACCTGGATATCGTCAATCGCGTCGACCCGGTAGGCGCGGGGCAACCTGTTCCGGCAGAGACCGCAGACCGTGTCCACCACCTCTTCCGGGTCGTCCACCTCCGAAAAGAAGAAATCCGATTTCCGGCTGTTGTCCACCTCCGGAATTTCACCGGCCAGGATGCTGTGCGCGTTCGTCACGATCCGGCTCTCCTTCGCCTGCCGGAATATTTCGTTGAGCGCGACCGTCTCGGCCTTTCCGGATCCGATGACATCTTTCAGGATGTTCCCCGGCCCTACCGAAGGCAACTGGTCCACGTCGCCTACCAGCACCAGAGACGCGCTCAGCGGCACCGCCTGCAGCAGGCTGTTCATCAGCCTCACGTCCATCATCGAGACCTCGTCCACGATGACTGCGCCCGTGGAAAGCTGATTTTCGAAGTTCTGCTCGAATCGATTCTCTCCAGGGCTGTATTTCAGCAGCCTGTGGATGGTACTGGCTTCCCGCGCCGTGGCTTCGGCCATGCGTTTCGCCGCCCTTCCCGTTGGCGCCGCCAGCGCAACCTCCTTGCCCCGCGCCTCGAAGAGAGCAATCAATCCCCTGATGGTCGTTGTCTTGCCCGTGCCCGGTCCGCCGGTAAGCACCAGCAGGCTGTTGGCGAGGGCCTTCTCAAGGGCGACCTTCTGCCGCGCCGCGAAGCGGACACCGTTCCGTTTTTCGATGGCCGCGATCTCCCTGCCGATATCGCCTGTTTCAATTCGCTCTATGCTGGAAAACTGATGTACGCGCGTGGCAACGCCCTTTTCGGCATAGAAGAGCGGAGGAATATAAATGCGGTCCTCCTCCACGACGACTTCCTCGGTTACATGTAACCGGTCGATGCACGGGGCGATTAAATCCGGCGATACGTCCAGTGTCTCGGCGCAGACCGTCGACAGTTCCTCCCGTGGCAGGTACACGTGCCCTTCTTTTTCCGCGGCCGTATCCAGCACGTATCTGATTCCCGCCATGATCCGTTGATCGGAATGGGTCTCAACGCCCATTTTCTGCGCGATCCGGTCGGCGCTTGTGAACCCGATTCCCCATACATCGGCGGACAACCTGTACGGATTCTCCTGGATCAGTGAAATCGCATCCTGACCGTATTGCTTCCAGATCTTTACGGCATGTCCCGTGCCGACGTCGTGCGACTGAAGGAACACCATCACATTGTGAATTTCGCGCTGTTCCTTCCAGGCATCCTCGATCATCCCCGCACGCTTTCTGCCCAGCCCCTCCACCTCGATCAGCCGTTTCGAGGCCTTCTCGATCACCTCCAGGGTTTTCGCGCCGAAGTGGTCCACGATCCGGCCGGCCATGACCGGTCCGATTCCCTTGATCAGCCCGGAGCCCAGGTACTTTCGCATCCCTTCAACCGTGGACGGATGTACTTTTTCGTAGGACTCGATCTTGAACTGACGGCCGAACTTCGCGTGGGTTGTCCATTCGCCTTTCACGGCCACACACTCGCCCGCTGTCAGCGAGAGCGTATTGCCGACCACGGTCACCGGCTGCCCCCGGCCTTCGGGCTGAAACCTGGCAACCGTGTAGCCGCTCTCCTCATTCTGAAACGTGATCCGCTCCACGACACCCTGGATCCGTTCCATTGTTCGAACCCCCGAATCCTCAATTGGCGATTTCACGCCTTGTAGACGACCTCGCCCCGGACAATCGTCGCCTCGACGGATAGCGCGCGCTGTCCCTCTGCCCATCGGAACAGCGTGAGGCTGGCCTCCATCCCGGGTTCCACGCGTCCCAGCCGGTCATCCACGCCCAGCAGCCGCGTGGGGTTGATTGATGCCATGTCCACCGCGTCGGCAAGCGTGGCATCCGTATACGTCACCGTATTGGGAATCCCGTAATCGAGAAAGAGGGATGCCCCGGCCAGATACGGCGTGCCTGCCAGGGAAATCTTCCCGTTCTCGTGGATCTCCACCGCGTCGGTTCCGTAGCTCCGGCCGTAAATGCCCGGCGGCAGCCCCGCGATGGACGACACGTCGCTGACCAGGCAGATGCGCTCTTGCTGCTTGGCCCTGCAGAAGCTCTTCAGCACGGGCGGCGGAAGATGGTGCCCGTCCGGGATGATCCCCGCCCAGAGTTCGTCCGCGGCAAGCTGTTCCCAGATATAATTGTCGTGGCGCGGAATCTCCGCGTGCGCCCCGTTGCCCAGGTGGGTGGACATTCGCGCTCCGGCCGCCACTGCCTCCCGTATCCGCGCCCGGCTGGCGCCCGTATGTCCCAAGGCCACGATGACACCGGCCTCCGCGGCCTTCTCGATAAAGGCCAGCGATCCCTCCCGTTCGGGCGCGAGGGTCAGAATCCTGATCCGGCCGCCCGCGGCGTCCTGGTAACGGCGAAACTCGTCCCAGTCCGGGTCCCGGGTATGTTCGAGGGGATGCGCCCCCCTCGGCCCGTCTTCGGACGCAATGTACGGCCCCTCCACGTGGAAACCGACGAATGACGCTTTCGCGGCAGCCGACTGCTCGCACGCCCGGGCGAGCGTCCGCAATCCCGCAATCGCCTGCTCCGCCGGAGAGGTCGTGACCGTGGGACAGAACAGCGCGGTTCCCGCCCGGTACGGCCACTCGCTTGCCTGGAGCACGCGCTCCACCGTCAGGTCCCCGGAACTGTAGTTGATCCCGCCGGCGCCATTGACCTGGACGTCGAATATCCCGGGCGAAATCCACACGTCGTCGCCTCCGAATGCCGCGGGTCCCTCGTCTTCGATGCCCGCGATCAGTCCGTCTTCAATAGATACCGACACGGGTGTTTCCGTGCCGACAATCTTCCCGCGAAGAACCATTGTTTCTCCTTTTCCGTTTAGATTCTCTCCACAACCATAAAGTCTAACATTCCCGTGTCCTTTTCGCGAGGTGGGGAGACGGTAGAGGGTAGACGGTAGAAGAAATCCTTGCCCCGTATGCTATTCCTCCTTGCCTCCGGCACGAAAAGAAACCTCACAAGGCAGGAAATCTCTAACGTCTCCCGTCTAACGTCTCCCCGACTTTCAGGCTTTGCTTTCGACTAACGATAACACCCGCGTACCTGTTCCGCAATATGTTTTGGCTTGACATCCCCGGTGGAATATGGTATACTCATTGACTGTTCGATCCAGTACTAATACGGGTCCGATTAGTCTCGTAAAAACATAAATTTAAACACTTTACGCCGAAGGGTTCATGAATGGGTGACAATCAGGTTTTCGAAAATAGAATCAACAACTTCAGTAGATCCGATAATGTAGACGATCTCACGGCGCTGGGCCTGGCCATCGTGGCGGAGACCCTGGATATTCTGCACGATCTGCAGGGCGATGCCAGCGGTTCCATGGTCATCCGGACCCGGGAGGGCGACTACAAGGATTGGGACGCCGAGATTTTCGGTGTGGATGAGGCCGCGGAAGGGGCCTATATCGGGAGACTCAAAGAGAGTACGCATCCGGTCGTGCTGCTTTCCGAGGAAGCCGGCATGGTGGATCTCACCGGCGGCAAGGAAGGCAGCAAGATTTATGGCGTTTCAGATCCCTTCGACGGCAGCTGGTTGTACAAGAGAGGGCTGCCGTTCATGCAGTACAGTTCATTGGCGCTTTTCGATGCCAACTTCAATCACCTGACGTCCATCACCGGCGACGTCTTCAATAGAGATCTTGCCTTCGCCAACGGCAACGGCGCGTTCATGGCCAGGCTGGACGGAAACGCGTTGTCCGGCGTGGAGCGGCTCAATGAAAGCTATCGCAGGGAACGGCACGGAGAGCCCGCATCCGGCCTGGATGACGCCTGTATCGAATCGTACATGCTTAAACCCGCCAAATTTCTCATGCCGCTCATCGATGAATACAGACCCGTCATCGATGCATTCAAAATGCTCCATCCCAACGGCGGCCCGTACGCCTTTGCAGAGGCCGCGGCGGGGCAGATCGACGTCTACTTTGCCAGGCAGCAGCCCTACGTCGACGTCTTCTCAGGGATCGCGATCGCGGAACAGGCCGGCCTGATCGTCTCCGATTTTCACGGAAACGACGTGGCGAAGCCCACGGAAGATTACGAGACCGTCTTCGACGTTCTGGTCAGCCGGACGCAGGACCTGCACGATCAAACACTCGAAAAAATCGCGGAATGCAGAAAGGAATAGGCAATGGCCATTAACGGAACCGGCGCGAAGGACAATCCGGTCATCGTTACGGAGCTGGCGGCTGACGAAGTCCCGGCCGAGTTGAGACCTTCCAACTTTTTCGACCTCGACAAGTACCCATTCGAGCACCGCGCGCTGGTCGACGGCGCCCGGTCGGTCGTGGATCTCATCGGCAAAGACGGCATCGAAAAATACGCCAGGGAGTGGCTGGCGGACAGGATCGGGTCGGCTGAGGGCGTGGAAGAACGCACCGGTCTGACCGGCGTCGGGAACTACACGGTGCTGGTCGAGCCGGGGAGTGTCTGCGAACCGCTCTTCGTACACGGTTCGCTCGACGGCGAGGGCCATACGCTCTACGTCGCGAATGGCGCAAAGGTGGTCGGCGCCGTGATTTACCTCGACGGCGGGGACATCTACGTCGGCTCAGGCGCCGTAATCGAGCCGACAGCGGGCGTCAAGGGTCCCACAATTATCGGCCCGAATAACGATATCCGGCAGGGCGCCTATCTCCGGGGCAATATCGTTCTGGGCGGCCACAAGAAACACGGTGACAATGCCATCCGGGGAGAACTCAAGAACGTCCTCATGCTCGACGAGGCCAACTTCCCCCATCCCTCGTATCTTGGCGACAGCCTCTGTGGGTACGCCACCCACTTCGGCAATCAGGCCACGGCCGCGAACCTGGGTATTATCCAGGGCGTCCGTGAACGCGACAAGCGCGTCAACCTGAAGGTCGAGATCAATGACAAATGGTACGACCTGGGCGGATCCAAAATGGGCGTCGTTCTCGGCGACAGGACGCAGCTGGCCTGTGATTCCCTGACGGATCCCGGAACATTGCTGGGGCCGATGTGCATCTCCTACGGCCTCGCCTACGTCAAGGCCGGCTACTATCCGGCCGGCACGATGTTCAAAACCAGATCCGAGCGGGTCGTGGACACGCAGAAGGGCATCTTCGATCCGGACAAGTTGTAATTCGCCTCTCGACCACGAAAACGACCGACAACGCTTCCTGAATCCATCGGAGGCGTTGTCTTTGTTTATCCTCCAACTTCCTCGGAATGAACCTACGTAGCCAGCTTAAAACAGGCCGGCCGAACAAGCCCGATTCCCGGAGGCTGACTGGATGATTGGCCAGAAGAACACGCATCGATGGATCCAGGCGATTCGCAACAGGGACAGCGATCTGGTCTCACGGCTGAAATCCATCTACGGCAACAACGCAGATCTGATTGAAGAACGCCTCAGCGCCCTCCTGGAGACCGTGACTGGATTCCGAAAGACCTTCGGCGAGAGGGACGTCAGCTTTGTCAGGGCGCCGGGCAGGCTGAACACGGTGGGCATGCACGCCGACCACCGGGGCGCCTTTATCAACCCCATCTCCCTCGACAAGGAGATTCTCATCTGTTTCTCCCGAAGAGACGACGACCGCGTGGAGGTCCGCAATCTGGATCCCTCCTACGGAACCCGTCGCTTCCACATGTGCGATATTTTTCCGGACGCGCCAATCCGTTCTGAAGCCGAGTGGCTGGAATGGACGCAGGAAAAGACCGACGAACGCAAGGCGGCGGGCGTGAACGAAGACTGGGTGACCAAGCTTCAGGCGCCGCCGGCCTATCTCCACACCCGCTATCCCGAAAGACAGCTCAGGGGTTTCGACGGGGTGATGGGCAGCAGCCTTCCCGACATGGGCGGGCTGAGCTCTTCGTCCGCGGTCATCGTCGCGACCACCGAAATCATGACTTGCATCAACGATATCGACCTGGACGACGGGCAGTTCGTGAGGTACGCGGGCACCTCGGAATGGTACGTGGGCACGCGCGGCGGCTTTGGCGACCACGCTGCGATCAAGTGCGGGCAACTTGGAAGAATCACCCACATGAAAACCCTCCCGGAATTGATGATCGACTCCTATCTGCCGTTTCCGGACGGTTATCAGATCATCATCTTCGACTCCGGCATACAGGCGAACAAGACCGGCGGCGCGGGGCAGAAATTCAACGAAAAGACGGCGACGTATGAAATCGGAGAGGTCTATCTCCGAAGCTATCTCGAAACGCACCACTCTGATGCGATCCGGGGCGTAGTGGCGGCCAGGAAGGATCTGGATATCGAGAAAAAGTTCCACCTCGGCGACGTTATCGAATGTCTCGACCAACCCGAGATCTACGCGCTGATACAATCCCTGCCGGAACGGATCGACCGGCGTGAGCTCCTGCGCCAGCTACCGGACCAGGAAGCATTTCTCAAACAGCAGTTCGCCACCCACGATGAACCGGCCGGCGGCTACCGGATTCGCATGGTCATCGCGTACGGCATCGCCGAATCCGCGCGAAGCAGGAATCTCAAGGACGTCCTGAACAGGAACCGCGTGGATCTGTACGGGCAACTGATGAACGTCTCCCATGACGGCGACCGCATCGACCTGGACGCGCCCCGATTCGACCCGGAGAAAGACCTGCACCTCCAACCGGGCGACTACAACTGCAGCATCCCCGAAATCGACGAGATGGTCGACCTTGCAATTGATGCGGGAGCGGTCGGTGCGCAGATTTCCGGCGCCGGTCTTGGAGGCAGCATGATGGTCCTCGTCGAGTCAGGAGGCGTCGAAGGTATCGTCGAGGCCATGCGGGCGCGGTATTATCAACCCCGCGGGGTCCCGGAAAGACTGACGGTCGCGTCTCCGGTTCAGGGGGCGGGAGTGTTGTAGGGCGTTATCGCGCACTGCCACGTAAAAAAGGAGCCGGAAGTTCCGGCTCCTTTTTTCTTTGTACGTGTGTTGACCCTCTACTCGTCGCCGCTCAGATCGTTGTAAGTCCGCTCGAGCTCATCTGCCACGGCCAGCAGGACCGTCTGCGGGTCGCCTGGACGATCCTGACGCTCACTCCAGTGCCAGTGAGCCAGGTACGCGTCGGTTCCGGCCAAGCCCTCCACCATCGCACGCCGGTCGATCGCCTCCTGGAATTCCGGGGGCATCTGCCGGGCGACGCGACGCTTTCCGTCGAAGACCCGCACCTGCGCGGGGATGTCCTTCCAGTACAACACCTGGTATTCGGCCACCGTTCACCCTTTCCGTTGTCTCCCGTTCATCACGCCGTGGAACGCCCGAATGTGCGACGGTCCGGTCCCGCAACAGCCTCCGATGATGGCGGCGCCAATGTCAATCAACTCGGGCACGGACTGCGCCATGTCCGCCGCGGTCTGAGAATACGTCGTCCGTCCAGTCTTTCGCTCCAGTTGCGGAAGTCCCGCATTGGGATAGGCCATCAGCCCGATCCCCTCGACTCCCCGCGACACCATTGCGTCTCTGAACTGTCGGATTCCGTTGATCGCGTAAGCCATCCCCGTATGTTCCATCCGCCGGGTCTCCGCTCCGCAGTTCATCCCGACGATTCCTACGTGCTCAAGCAGATTGTCACCGCCCGAGAACTCGCCGGAACCCAGGAAATCCAGGAGATCGCCCGGCGAATGTCCCCAGTCCGTCCGGTAGATCACCTCGCCTGTTTTCCGGTCCTTCGTGTACTTGCACGTGAGATTGATCGCGACGGGCAAACCGGTCTTCCGGGCCACGTCCGCCGCAATGGCGGCCTCCTTTGCGGAAAACATGGTCTCGATGCAGATCAGGTCCAACCCGGCCTGCGCGAGCGCATGGATGACCTGCTCGTGCGCATCCCTTACCTTCACGTCCGCGATGCCGAAGTCGGTATCCCCCGCATCCGACTCGATAGCCCCGGGAGACGGTCCAACGGATCCTGCGATATAGACCTCCCTTTCGCTCTTTTCGACCGCCGTTTTCGCGTGTTCCACGGCCAGCCTGGCAATCTTTCCGGCTTCGTTCGCGGATTTCCCGGCCATTTCCAGATGAAGCGGCGAAGCCACGAATGTGTTCGTGCCGATGACGTCGGTCCCCGCTTCAATATAGGCGGCATGAATATCGACCACCGCAGTGGGATGCAGTTCATTCGCGAGCGCGCTGTTCGTCAGTTCGATGCGCCCCTTGAACAGCTCCGATCCAAATCCCCCGTCGTAGACCATTGGCCGGGTGTCTTCCATCCGATCGAGAAATGTCTTCATCTCCTCCCCGATTCCTCCTCAATGAATTAACCCCAATTCGAAAAAAACAGCGACCGGGCGTCGTGATAAAACCCTCCGAAACGGGGAGCAAACGTCGTCCGGAAGGGCATTTCTTCCGTTCACGTCCAGTGACCTGGTTTATCCCGGTAATCAGCCTTCTAATCGCCTTTATTAACTTGCACTTATTCGAATCAACGTCCGCGAAAACTTACGAATCAAGGTTAACGGTAAGCGTCCAGCGCACCCTTTCGATACCCACGCAGAAAGGCCTTGCACATGCGATCCCTGCCCAGAAGCATGTCTTCCGCGAGCCGGTACGGTTCCGTATCCCGGTCCAGGGTGAATATACGCTGCGGGCTGCTGGTGACCGGGTCGACGATCCCGCTATCGGCTCCGGCCTCGACGGCCAGAATCGTGAACACGTCGTTGATCAGGCGCCGGCACGGCAGCCCGAACGAAACGTTGCTGAATCCGCCCGTGACGTGAATCCCTGGGCCGAATCCCGCTCGAAGCCTGCGAATGGCCTCGAAGCAGTGGTTGCCGAAACCGCCGTCCACCGATATCGGAAAGACCAGGGCATCCACGAAAATATCCTCGATCGCGATCCCTCTCGACAGCGCCGCGTCCACCATCCGGGACGCGTTCTCGACCCGCTCCTCCGCGTCCTGGGGCATTCCGCTCTCGCCTGCGGCCGTCACGACAACCCTGGCGTTGAACCTCAAGGCCAGGTCCAGCGCCTCCAGGCGTTCCAGCGAGGCCGAGTTCAGCAGCGGCCGTCCAGCCCCGCCGTTGCAGGCCCCGAGTCCTTCTCCAATGGTCTCCACATTGGAGGAGTCAACGGATATCGGAACGGGGCTTACCTCCTGAACGGCGCCCACCAGCCATCGCATGGCCTTCTTCTGTTCGTCCAGTCGCAGTGAGACCTCGTCTACGTTCAGGTCCAGGTAGTCCGCTCCCGCTTCCACCTGGCGCTGAATCATCCGGTGCAGGTACGCCTGCCCGTCTTCCGCCTGTGGCGCGAGGCCGGACATCGCCGCCTGCACCGCGATCTTGACGAACTTGACGCGCCCTTCTTCGTAGTCCTGCGTCCGCTTGAAATCATCGGGAATCGTCAGGAAGCGCCGCTTCTTGCGGGTGTCGTAATAGCGGACCGCCTCCACCCCATCGGGGTTCTTCACGACGAGTCGTCCCTTTCTCAGGACAACCCGTGTCGTGTGGATGTTTTCACCGATGACGATAAACTCGCCGTCCCGTCCATCCAGTTTCATTGTGTTCCCCTCACTCCTTGCGCGCGTGGTGGTCCCGGTCCAGAAACGCGTTCGCCCAGGCGCTGGTGCCTTTGAGGGCGCCGTTTCTGAAGACCACCGGCCCGTCCAGCATCGTCTCTTCCTCGCCGTACGCCTTGAGGCGTTCGTAGGCCAGCGACCAGATGCATTCCTTCTCCCCCACTTCGCAAAGTCCCCGGCGGGTCCCGCCGCAGGGGCCGTTTCGCTGATTCTTGACGCACTGCGACTCGGGACAGAGGAACGCGATATCCGGAAGCGAACAATCGCCGCAGTCCCGGCAATCGAAGCACGGAATCTTCACCGCCTGCTCGGCGCCGTGCAAAGCCCTGCGCACCCTGCTTCCGGCGCGGTCGACGGCCTCGAAGAACCTTCTGCCGATGCGAAAGGCCGGACGATCCTTCTCGAAGACCTGTTCGTGCACGAAGCGGTTGATCTTGTAGGCCGTGGATACGCGGCTTCTGGCTGCCCGCAGCGCCTCGGGTTGCTTCGAATGACGATACGCGCGGTTGACCTCGTCCGAACTCAGCCCCGTTTCCCTGTCTGGTTCAAAGAAGAAGAATTCTTCCGGCTGCTGGAAGCAAATTTCGGAAGCGAAGTCTTTCCAGTCCGTATCTCCGTAGCCGCCGCAGATGTCCAGAATCCGAGCATAGTCCTCGAACTTCAGGTGCCCGCCAAGGTACACCCCGCGGTACCCCAGCCCCCGGGCGATTGCGCACTGCTTCGCGGCGAACTCCAGAAAGAAAGCCTTGCCCTTGTCGCGGGAACGGGCGTGCTTCCGCGTGAGTTCGAGCAACTCCTCGGTTACGATCACGCCGGGGATGTTGCCCGCATGGAAAAATCTGGCCGAGGCGGGGCTGAGTACGTACACATTGGCAATTAAGGGTGTGTGCAGACCGTAAAGGGCCATGTACTTCAACAGTTCGTGCTGCTTGCGGGTGTCGTACCCGATCTGGTTGATGATGAACCCCGCGCCGTTCCGGATCTTTTTTTCCAGCTTGAAGTACTGCGGCATCACCTCGCGTTCGTATCGCTTGTGGTTGTTTACCACCGCGCCCAGGAAGAAACGTGTGGGCTTCAGGACCTGATCGCCTCTGACGCCTTCGAGCCGCATGCCTGAATTCATCTCCGAGAGCATCTTCAGGAGGCCCACCGAATCCGTATCGAACACGGCGCCCGCCTGCCCGTGATATCCGGTCGCGGGGTAGTCGCCGGAGAGCGCAAGCACGTTTTCGAATCCTTCGCTTGCCAGCTCCCAGCCCCGGCTGAGCAGCGCATTCCGGTTCCAATCCTTGCACGACAGGTGAATGATGACTTCCTTGCCGCGGCCCAGCAGGTCCATTCCCATCGCATCCGGGCTGTTTGTGGCGTTCCCGCCGGGATTGTCCGTGATGCTCAGGGCGTGTATGCCGGGGTGGTCGGCCAGCGCCCGCGCGAGGTCCAGGACGCGTCGCCCGCGGCGTTCGGTGATCACGCCCCGGGAATTGACCAGTTCCACGCAGACGACGAACGCGTCCGTTTCATCGAGCAAATGGCGCAGGGATTGTCTCTGCCCATCGACGCCGGCTGGATCTGATTTTCCTAAAGTTGCCGCCATGCGAATTTACTCGTGTCTTTGCGGGGGACCTTTTTACACGGCCCCTCAAAGGCGGGAAGACGTGAGCCGGTAGACGGTAGAGATGACCTGCCTTGAAAGGCTTCCTCTCATGCCGGAGGCAAGAAGGTATAACATACCCGGCGAGGATTTCTTCTCCCGTCTTACGTCTTGCGTCTACCCGGCTTTTGAAAAGGGCATCGGCTTGAACTGGCAGCCTTCCACGAACACCTCGAAGAAATCCGGCGTCGTCTCGAGCTCGATATGCTCGATCTCCTTCACCAGTGCCTCGACGTACGCCCGTTTTTCCCGCGACAGCAGGACCTCCCGCGCCCCCTGGACTGCCGCATTTCCCGTCTTCACCACGCGTTCTTCTTCGACCGGCGCCAGAAATCCGATCTCGACCGCGTTCCGGACGTTCACGTAGTTCGCGAAACCCCCCGCCAGGTACAGCGTGTCGATATCTTCCGGCCCAACCCCGAGGTGTCGCATCAGGATGAACTGCCCGCAGAAATTCGCGGCCTTGGCCTGCGCCAGGTTGCTGGCGTCCTCGCGGGACAGCGTGATCCCGTAATCCGGGACAACCGGGATCTCGAAGGACCGGTCGGCAAACATCCCTTTGGGCGCCATGAGATCGTGCCGCCGGAGTTCCGCCAGCAGATCGATCAACCCGGACCCGCATATTCCCTCCGGCTCGACGTTACCGATGATCCGGTATTGGAACCCGTCGTCTTCCAGACGGATCGACTCGATAGCGCCTTCATGTCCGGGCATCCCGTACCGGACCAGCCCGCCCTCGAACGCGGGCCCCGCCGGGCAGGAGGCGGTAAGCAGCCGGTCGGGGCTTCGCACTACGACCTCGGTATTGGTCCCCACGTCCACCAGCATCACCACGCCATCCTGAGACGTCAGGTCCGTCGCCACGAGGTCCGCCGCGGTATCGGCCCCCACGTGGCTGGCGATCAACGGCATCCCGTAGACCTTTGCCCTGGGATTGACGCGCAGCCCCAGCCGTCTGGAACCCTCCAGCAGGGAAGTCGTCTCCAGTTCGCCCTCGAGGCACGCGTGCTCCACACGGGACTTGTACGGTCTCTGGCCGATGCTCTGAACGTCCAGCTTGAAGAAGATGTCCCGCATCGTGGAGTTTCCCGCCACGACGATCTCGTAGATCTCCTGGCGAACAAACCCGAAACGTCTTCCCAGCTCCAGGATTTCGTGATTGATCGCGTTGACGGCCGCCTTTTGAAGTTCGCCGTGAAACTCCCCGTCGTAGGAGATGCGATTCATCACGTCGCTGCCGCCGAAACGCTGCGGGTTCTCGAACGAACTCACGTGGACGCTCTTGCCCGTGGCCAGATCCACCAGGTCCATGACGACCGTTGTCGTGCCCAGATCGATCGCGATTCCGTAAAGGTGACCGCGATACCGGTCGACGGCGACGCCGTCATAATAAACAACGTCCCCCAGGCGCGTGACCAGGGGGTCCGGATCCAGCGATTTTTCCAGGGAATGTGAAAGAATCTTGGGCTTGCGCCTCAACGGCGAGAACTCGATGTCGGCTTCGTCGTTTTCAACCACCGCCTGGCAAGCCAGACGGTAATTCTCCCGCAGAAACGACTCCACGTCGTTCCGCGGCCGCAATGCGTCCATCCCGCATCCGATTTCAACCACGCACTCGTGACAGTGTCCGGTGCGTCCGCAGGAAGTGGGCACCTGGACCGCCAGTTCATCCGCATAGTCGAAAACCGTCTTTCCAGCTGTCAGGGCCCTCCGCTTTCCGTCGTGAGATATGGTACCCATGCGTACTATTCGTCGCTCCCGACGAATGCGCCAAGTTCTGTCTCCGTTTCCCACGCACCGCGGTAGTCCAGCTTGTCGTCTCCACCGCACATCAGCAGCGTTCCGCCCGGACGCGGCCTCCGCTGATTCCTGCAGCCGAACCTGGCGGTACACTCGTCGAATCGGTTCTTATAGGGGCACCGGACGGTTGAGAGTTCATCGGCATGGGCAATCATTCCGGCGAACAGTTCCGTGATCCTGTCCAGACGCTTCTGATATTCCTCTTTGTCAATCTTCTGCATGGTCAGGCTCACACATTCAGGTTGGTCTCTGCCTTCATCTCGTCGAGCAGGTCTTTGGCCAGGGAAACGCACGCCATCGCGTCTTTTCCGTACCCGTCCGCGCCCATATCGTCGGCGAATTCCTGCGTGACGGGCGCGCCTCCCACCATGATCTTCACGTCTTCACGCAAGTCCGCATCGATGAAGGCTTCAATCGTCTTGCCCATATTGGGCATCGTGGTCGTCAGCAGCGCCGACATCCCCAGCAGCGGTGCGCCGTGCTCCTCCACGGCATCCATGAATTCGTCCTCCGACGTGTCCACCCCCAGATCGTGAACGACAAACCCCGCGCCGCGAAGCATCATGATGCAGAGGTTCTTTCCGATATCGTGCAGGTCGCCTTTTACGGTTCCCATGATTACCGTTCCGATCGGCTCGATGCCCGACGCGGACAGAATGGGTTCGATATAGGCCATGCCGGCCTTCATCGCACGGGCGCAGGCCAGCACTTCCGGAACGAAGATGAAGTTCTCGCGGAATTTGATCCCCACAATGCCCATTCCCGCGATCAACCCGTCGTCCATCACCTCCAGCGCACCGGTGCCGGCATCCAGAGCGGCTTTGGTCAACGCGTCCACTTCGTGATGGTCGCCGTCGATCAGGGCCGCGGCAATTGCCTGCATATTGGGAGTAACCTCGGCGAACGTGGCGATCGCCCGCTCCCGTTCGTCTTCCCGCTCGAGGAACTCCTCGATTTCGTCACGGATGAATTCGTTTACGATATCGGTAATTTCCGCCATAGCGTGCCATTCTCCCTATCCCGCCGACATCTCCATGTGCCAGTCCCGGACCGCTCCGGGAATCTCCTTCAGGTTTTCGATGGACGTCTGCAGCGGTATCGCGCACTCCGGGCCGACGAGATGCACGCCCGCGTCCAGGTTCCTGAAGACCTCCTGGCGGACCGCCTCCGGCCCTTTTGAAAACAGCGTCTCCGGATTGTTGATGTTGCCCACCAGCGAAATCCGCTCCTTCACCGCCTCCATGGACTCTCCCGGTTCGTTCTTGGAGTCGTAGTGGAACGCGGACATCCCGGTCTGCGCGATGTACTCCATACGATCGACGGTCCGCCCGCAGATGTGCAGAATCAGCGGAATCGGGATCCTCTCCACGAACTCGATATGCAGGTCACGCAGATACCGCTTGTAGTATTCCCCGCTCACCAGGTCTCCCGTCGCGTGATCGGGCAGCGTGAGCGCATCCGCGCCCGCTTCGATCTGTGCCACCCCGAAGTCCACCGTCACTTCCTTCATCCTGTCCAGACATGCCTTGGTCTTGTCCGGGTCGTCCAGAGACATGAGCAGAAAGGGCTCCACGCCGAAGCAGTGGTATCCCAGGGACCATGGGCCCATTGTCTTGCCGATGACGGCCACGTCATCCCCGAATTCCTTCTTCAGAATCCGAATCGCATCCAGCACGCACTTCGTATCCTGGTGCGTGAGCAGGTCGGGTGGGATCTGAATGTCGTCCACGTCTTCCCAGATGGGCTCGCGCATCCTTACGGTGGGCCAGTTGTCTTTCTGCTCCCACTGGATCTTGCAGCCCAACGCGGACGACTCCTGGATAATCGTGAACACCGGCATGATCGAATCGAACCCCAGCTCCGTATGCCCCGTGGCGGCAAGGCGGGCCATTAGTTCCGGGTCGCGGTTCGCCTGCGGAAAAGGCGCGTCCACCAGATCCATCAACTCTACCGTCGCCACCGACGTCGGATTGCACACGGGCGTCCGGTCCACCGGCTCCCTGTTCAGCGCCGACAGAACACGCTCGCGGCCGGTCATCGGACCCACCGATTGAGTCCCCATATTGCGTTTCTCCTGTGTAACAGTCCGTTTACGCGGCGCGCCGGCGCTACCGCTGCTGGCTGGGCGCAGCCAGGACGCCGCGGGCGCCCGACGTCTCCTGTTCGCGAACCGCCGCCCGGACGTTCGGGGCCCTAACCAGAAGCAGTCCCACAACAGCGTCGTGGTCGTGTCCGCACGAAAATGCGACCGTATCCGGGCTTCGAGACTGCATTTCTCCGAGCTTGACCAGCCCGCCCGCGATTGCCGAAATCCTCCGCGCGGCGTCCTTTCCCTCACCTGCGGCTTCGACGCGGTACTCGCCGCTGCCCGCGCGGGACACCGTGATGTTCAATCCGGACTTCCTGTCGACAATCGTCAGCGGACGGGTTTTCAGCTCGCCGCCGGAAGCCAGCTTGCACGCCTCGAGAAAGACCCGCCGGCAGGCCAGTTCGTGGGCTTCTCCGCACGGAAATCGAAGCAGCCCGTCGGGTGTCTGCGCCATTCCGCCCAGTACCACCATCGCGTTGGAGACGAATGCGATCCGCTGGTCGGCCCCCGCTCTTCCGCTGTACGTATGTACGCGATACACAGGAGCCCCGTCGTACTCCTGCCGGTAGAGGCCGATCGTGATTTCATGAAAATGCGGATCCATGGGCACCAGTTCGATGCGCGTTCCGATATCGACGGTTTGGCCCATTGTGCCATCCTCCGGCAAGTTTTCCCTTGACAGCGGGGAACCCCGTCTGTTCTTTTACTGTTATGATGATGGTCAGACCAATTCTGCATTAAAGATTAACCTAAAAGGAAGTCATTGTAAAGCGAAATCTTTCGGGCGTAAAGAGCGCGTGGGGACGGACCTGCTTCCTTGGGCGGGGAAAGATCTCGCTATCAGAAAGGCAATCGGGTACCGAGTGCGAAGTCTCTCGCGAGAGCTTCCAGAGCAGGGCGCGTCATTCCGTCCCGCACCGATTTACGTTATCCTCCGTCGTTGGCAGGCCAGCGTATCAGGTTAGTCCTGTAAGGGTATTCGCGCCATGCATATGGCAGGCCCCGCGCCCAGCGGCGACTTTTGGTTC